>NZ_JBWVBA010000001.1:0-1282937 GCF_057221005.1 Ruegeria sp. HKCCD7628 | reverse complement strand
GGCTCATAACCTGAAGGTCGCAGGTTCAAATCCTGCTCCCGCAACCAATCTCTAGCCAACAGAGTCTCGAACAAGCCGCCTCAGGGCGGCTTTGTTCGTTCTGGGCCAACCCAATCATCGCTGAAAGTGCCCCTTCCAGTTCGGTCTACACGCCATAGAAAAGGCGACACTAGCGCGCTGACCCTGTCCGCCTTTCTTGCAGATTGATGCGAATGTGGCGCGGTATTAAGTTTGTTAATTCTTGCTGAGCAGAGTTGAGCACGATTCGACCTCATTGCGTCTCCCGCTATGCTCATTGATCCTTGTCAAGATTTGAGCGGGCAAGAAGTGGTACAATCAATGATAACTCAGGGGGGATTCATGGAAGAGTTAGTTGAAATCGGTAGATCCTTCGTCCAGGCCATGCGTGAGCGCAGGGGCATTGGAAGTGTCGATGAAATGTATGCCGAAAACGCACAGTCGATAGAGGCAGTCGTGCCTCCGGCTCGACAATTCCGCGTTTCAAAGGGGCGAGAAGCCATCAAGGGAAAAAGAGAGGATTGGTTGGCATCGCACGAAATCCAGGAACTCGACGTGGATGGTCCCTACGTCCACCCACCCAACCGCTTTGGAGTGCGTTTCAGGGCTGAAGTGATTCAGAAATCTACGGGTGAGCGCATTTCGCTGCGCGAGATCGCTTTGTATTCGGTGGCAGACGGCAAGATTTTGCTGGAAGAGTTCTTCATGCTGCCGAAATAAATAGAGCGACTGACAACAAAATCTATTTGTTGGTTTAATCAGTGCGCACGGCGCTGGGGCGAAGTGAAATTCCGGACGGAGGTCGGGAATGCGACACAGAACAGTGGCATATTATGTAGGAGTTGATGCTGACGACGCGTCGATTTTGGAATGCGCTAAAACTGCCCGCATCCAAAACGGCCACTTGATTTGTGTATTGATTGCGGCTTTACCCAACCTGCCTTATCTAAACTATGGATCAAACAGGTTCGTTGAGGCGGGTCTCCCTTCAAACTGGTTGGATGTTCTAGACGAAAAAAATGCCGCCTTGAAGTCCCGCGCCACCGAAGTTGAAGCGCTTCTGGCCGCGCAGGGTGTATCGGCAAATGTAAACGCCTTTATTGGATCTGGAACTGACTTACAGCATCTTGTGGCAGGCCGAGCCAAATGCTGTGATATCGCCTTTCTTGACGCTGAGTTGCGAAAAGATCCCGATTTGTTTCATAAGGTCGCGTACGGAGTATTGTTCCATTCGCCAGTCGCCATGATGATAAATGGAGATCCGTTTGCCCAACGCGACTGCATTTTCTTAGCATGGAATGATAGCCTGCCTGCGTCTAGGGCTGCGCATTTAGCTTTACCTTTTTTTCTGGCGGCCAAGGAAGTTGTGGTTGGGTGTTTCGATTTGCGGTCGTCTGATGACGTAGAAGGCGAAGAACCCGGAACTGACGTTGCTGGATGGCTCCGTCATCACGGTTGCAAAGTGACCGTGTCGCAGTTTCCGTGTGGTGAGGCCTCGATCGAACGCTGCATTCAGGATAGCGCAACAGAATTGGGAGCCGATCTCGTTGTTATGGGCGCGTATGGGCATTCCCATCTGCGCGAGTCAGTCTTTGGGGGAACGACGCAAGCAATGTTGGAGCAGACAGGGTTGCCAGTGCTATTAGGACACTAATGAAGCGAACCGGCGACTGTGATTTTCTGGTAAATACGAGAGTAGCCAGCTGTTGTTAGGATATCGTTTGAGATTAATGCTGATTGGCCCGGCCGTTTCCACCAAGAAAATCTACCACAGTAGACGTTAATTCGTCCCAATCAGTAAACTCCCGTGCACCATCTCGTGGATCGATTTTTCGACCCAGCAAGACAACGTGCTTTAGGATCTCCCTCTCAAAATATCCGTAGCTTTCGGGCCTCACTGCGCCTGCGACCAACGCTGTTGCATCTGGTTCAAAACCTGTTCGCATTAGCATTTCGTTGAGATAGTCTTGCGCTTCTTCTCGACCTGACGCGAAAGCAGCTTTTAGACCGACGGAAAGCACGAGAGACTTTCGTTCCATTAGGGCATTTCTATTTGAAGCGACAAAAGCCTCGAATGACTCGGGATGCCTACGCTCGTGGACAGGGGCCAGAAGAACAACCTTGACCACATCGTCAAGTGATATGTGGCTGGACATTTCATCGGTATTGATAAGCTTTGCGTTGAATCCGGCATTCTTCGCGACACTGCTGATGAAGCGCGCAATCTTTGCTGTCTGGCCTTCGACTGTAGCGAAGGCGATGAGTACGATCATTCCGATCCTCCCATAAATCGGTCTGAATAGATTGCTGATTATGAATAAGTGGCTTGGTTTGCCCTTGATCTCCATCAAAGGCGTTACTTGGGAGCGTATCGCGAGAGTTGTGGTTCGCTTTTGCTGTCCACGCAAAGCATGTTTTTAAGGAAGATCGCAACGACCTACATCTCGAAGCAAGTCGGCTTTTCTGGGCTGACAATTTTTGAAGCTGGCTATGGCCCGATGGTTTGTTTTGCTACCTTAAGGAAAAGGCCAAAACAGCGACGAGGATTACAAAACTGATGCACCACACCGTGACCTTCACTTGTTGGCTTGCGGGCAGATTTCTGAGCAGTCTAGTCATAGTCAAACCTTTCAGACAAAATCCGGTGTGACGCGGTGCCCCGAGCGATCAGATGATCTTCGACGGCGTCCATCATGGCCGGGGGGCCGCAGAGAACAAAAAGCCAGCTCTCAAATTGTTCAGATGACAAATTGCGGTCCAACAGGGGACCGTCGATCAAACCAGTTTCGCCGCGCCAATCCTTGGGCGGTTCGGATAGAACAAATACTGTTTCTTCTTTGGACAACTCCCGAGGATAAACAATCTGCTCCTCCACCCGGTTGCCATAGATAAGCTTGAGATCGCGTTGTGTTCCGCTCAACCTTACTTGACGCGTAATGCTCAACATCGGCGCGATACCCACACCTCCTGCGATCAGAACAATGCCTTTCTCAGGACGGTGGCTGATCGACAAATTTCCGTGTGGGGCATCCAGATAGACCGGGGTTTGCGGAGCGATCTGTCCGAGACCGCATGTGAAATCCCCAAGTTCCTTTATCACAAAGGACACTTCGGGGCCTTCGGCTGGTGCCGAACTAATCGAGAATGGGTTCTCGTGCAGCGAGAAAGCACTGTGGCCGACATTTAGCCAAGCAAACTGCCCTGCTTCGAAAGTTAGTCCGGTGTGACCATCGGGCTTGAGCCGCAACTCCCATTGCTTTGGTGTTAGTCGACATAGAGAAGCAACGCGCCACGGCCTTTTCCTCTGACGCAAAGGGCAAACGAGATAGACATACAGTAAAGTCCCTACTGCAATAGTGGTCAGGGCAAGCCAGAGAAACGTCATTAGCGGATGTCCGCCGTAGCGCCCGGCATAGACTGTGTGGTGCAACAGCAGGCAGGCAATCACCAAGGCTCCCAGCCCGTGCAATAGGCGCCATGTCTCGTACTTGTAATCAAGGGATTTACGGGCAATTGCCGAGGCAACCAGAATGAACAGTAAAAAATATGCGCCGATGCCCGATACTAGCGTAGAAAAGTCGGTCGAAATCGTAAGTTGGTTTGTTTCATCCCACGGGCGGCGTCCGCCAGATGGCGTACCCTGGTACAGCAGCGGGTGTATTAGCGCAAAGCCAAGCGCTGTACGCGCCATCATCTGATGCACCCGCATAGTCACATCCATACCCAGACCGGAAGAGATGAATCTGAACCGCCCAGACAGCAAGAACTCAACTAGTATTATTGAAAAAGCAAGCATTCCAAGCCCGGACGCGAGCTCTTGATGAAATGATCGTGGTTGCCATCCCAGAGACCAAGAAAAACCCAAGGGGGCCAAGATCAGCAAAACGTAGATCAGCGCCAGATAAGGCCATTTCATACGGCTTTGCTCCAAATTTCTAAAGGTAGGCAACCCGGGCTCATTCAGAATAAACGCTAAGCTGACATGGGACTCCGATCAAGACTGCTGAGATTGGTCTGAATTGCAGCATGACAGGGCAAGAGTGTTTGCCGACGGTTCCCATTTCTGTTCGTCCGGTCGGTACGTGCGATCTGGCTGAAGCTGAGGCTGCATGCTTGCGCAAGATCAAGGTCATTGACCGCGTTTCCTGTCATAATGTTGCGCGCGCGAAATCCGACCAAAGGAGGAGGCTCAAAAAATGCTAGAAGACAAAAAGTCCCCGCAACTTTTCACTGGAACGCATCCGCTCTCCGACAATTTTCGACGTGAAATGGAAACCCTGATGTCGCGGTTTTTTGGGGGAGGATCACCTTTCCTACCTATGGAAACGGCTGCGCAACGCACGGGTTTTCCGTCTCTTGATATGACAGGCGCGATTTCTCCGGCAATCGATGTCCAAGAGACGGATTCTGCGATAGTCCTTACGGCTGAATTGCCGGGGCTCGAAGAGGATGATGTAGAAATTGAAATCAAGGATCGCAGGCTAATCCTGCGCGGTCAGAAGAAGATTGCGCATGACGAAACGGGCGATCTGCGTGTCAGCGAAAGAAGCTATGGCAGCTTTTCCAGAGCCATGTCGCTGCCAGATACTGTGGAAGTCGACAAGGTTTCAGCAACATTCGACAAGGGCGTTTTGCGTATTCAAATGCCGAAGACTGAACCTCAGGATCCAAGCCGTAAGATCAAGGTATCGTCGAAATAGACAGACTGTTGGCGCGATACGGTGCTTGCAAATGCCAAAGCAGAGGGCCGATCATGGATCGGCCTTCTTCGAACTGCGGTCTGATAGTTGTTTTTGGTTGAATCCGGGTAGGCATCGCAGGTGCTTGTTTAAATCTGCTTTTTTGTACATTCGCGTCAAACCATGGGTTTGGTGTTGCGGCGTGATAGAATGCCCTCACGCGTTTGGATAGGGGGCCACAATGCGCAAACCAGAAGTGAGCGACATGACACCCTCAGTGAATGGTGGTGAAGGTGAGGTGCGGGCCTTTTTGGAGAGCCTTACAGGTCCATCGCGCGGAAACGTGAACTGGCTTGTCGACAATGCCCTGACTGTCTCTGTTGGTGATGGCAGGGTGTTAAGCATTCGACCTAAAGATGACCTGCCTCCCCATGACAACGATATTGCCACACTACAGTGGGCTGACGACGGTTACACAATAGCCGCATCGGTTGGGCGCAATGTATGGGTAAACGGGCAAAAAGCCTCTGCGGCGTCTCTTAGGCATGGTGACATGATCGAGTTCGGCGAAAAGGGCCCCATGTCTCGATACAGGTTGTGCGATCACTCATTTCCCGCACACCACACAGTCGAAGATATCCTCAGCGACGCATATGCTTACACCCGAACGAGCCGTCGACCCTTCGCCAAAAAGATGTCTGGTGCCTTGCGCGATAGTGGGCGGCGGCTTGCCTCTCAAACCACGATACTGTTCAGGATCACGGTTCTTGCAACGCTTCTTGTGATCGCGGGGTTTGGGTACCTGCTTTACCAAAACGACCGGCGCTTGGCGGATAGTATCGAACAGGAGTCCCGCAAGATCGAAGCGGTCGCGGTTATGCTTGCCCAGACGCGAGAAGATGCACTTACGCCTGATGACTTGGTTTCGTTGCGTGACGCTTTTGAGAACCAGGTTCTGTCGACCGAGCGGCGTCTTGGAACCTTGGAGCAACGCGCGGGGGCACCCACGCGAGTGATAGCTGCCTCCACTCGATCTGTCGCTTTCCTTCAGGGAGCTTATGGATTGCGCCACGTGGAAAGCGGGAAGATACTACGGCACGTTTTGGGACCGAACGGAGAAAACCTGAAAACCCCGTTTGGTCAGCCTTGGATCGAACCGGACGGGACCGGCGAACCCGCAGAGTTTCAATTCACCGGAACGGGGTTTTTGATCGCTGGGGTCCCGTTGATGGCGACCAACCGCCATGTCGCTTTGCCCTGGACCTCGGGGAACCGAGAAAAAGCGCTGAGCGACGCTGGTCTTGAGCCAGAGATGTTGAAGCTGCTGGCCTATTTGCCTGATCAGACGGAACCAATAGAGGCGCGGCTGCTTCGGTTCAGCGAAGCGGCAGACTTGGCGATTTTGGAAGTTGAGCCAAGCCGCGTTCAGGACCTTGGAATTCCTTTGGCGGATACCAAGTCGCGCGTAGGTGAAGAGCTTTATCTGTTGGGATACCCAACGGGTTTGAAAGCATTGATCGCGCAGGCTGGTCCGGGCTTTTTAAAGGGATTGGAGGCTGACGGAACGTTGAACTTTTGGTCGATAGCGTCCCGGCTTTCCACACAAAGCAAGATTCATCCGCTAGCAAGCCGGGGGATCGTTGCGCGGACAAGTGAGAGCGCCATCGTTTATGACGCTGAGACCACGACCGGTGGGAGCGGAGGACCAGTATTGAATCGGCGTGGTCAGGTCGTTGCCATCAATGCTGCGATCCTGCCCGAGTTCGGTGGTTCAAACATCGGCGTCCCGGTCTCACATCTCAGAGTTCTGCTGGGAGAGGTGGAAAGCCAGTAATCATTCGCTCGTTCGGAAGCGTGAGTTTTGTACGAAGAATACAGTAGCGAGTGGAACGATCACTGAGATCATGGCCACGCAGATCAGCAGGTATCCAAGTTGACTGTAGTCTGCGGTCGACGTGACCGCACCGGTTTCTGGATTTGTGACAGCGCGAGTCACAACGAATGTTTGGTTGAGGTATTTGGTGCTGAGGCTGCTGGCCGACAATGCCATGTTGGTAAACGATGCCATCACCGCAAAGAAGGTCGCTTTCAACTGAACAGGGGCATTGCGTGCAATCCAAGCCAACATCGGGACCATGGCAATCTGCCCAAGCGGCGATTCAACAGCTGTATCAAGAATGGCAATGAACCTTGCATCGACAACTCCGCCGGTACGCGCTGCCGTCCATTCATGCACGCCGTAATATAAGGCGAGGTTGGGCATGGCGAGAACGCCCGCGGCGATCGTTAACAATACCACCACATGCGCAATAGAGCGATTGGCCATAAATGGCCGGAGAACGATTAACCCCAACAACGCCAGCAGCGAAGTTAATAGTGCCAGGATTGCCAGGAACTGTTCATCGAACCCAAGTTCATCGATTTCAAACCAAGTCAGGCCTGGCCCCGGCAGAGGAACGGCACGGAATACAAAAATGATTGTCGCTGTCCCGATCAAGGCCATGGCTTGGGCCGGTTCCAGCTCTTTCAGCAGACGCGACATGAGGTACAGGATCACCGTTAGAGAAACCGCAAAGACTGTTTCTTGCGCAAACTCGAAATCGGCGGTTCCCAACACGATGCTAAGCACAACGAATGCCAGGCCGCCCAGTAATATGGACCATTTGACTTCGGTGACTTCATCCGGTGTGTGAGACGAGTGGCCGCGCTTGATAAGTTGACGCTGGAAAAAGCTGTGAAGAACCACTCCACTGACGGACAACACCGGGATGGCCAGAGCTATCAGGTACACTTGGCCATAAAGCGCAAGACGTTCCGATTTTTGCAGATCTTCAGTTCCAGAGAAAATCCAGATGTTCACAGCCGCAACCGCCGCAAACCCGGAAATGATCGAAACTCTGCCCAAGGTTTGCATTGTCGTGTGCTGTGCACGGGTTTCTTCAGGCGTAAACGGAAGGCCGTGCTGGTTAACCCTGGGGACCGCTTCGACCGTCATGGCGTCCGCAACAACGTCTTGAATGGCATAGCCTGAAGGCGCCAGCAGCAGGGCTAGGACATACCAGTCTTCCAGTGGCATGAAATTGGACATCACGGCAGGCGCGGTCACGAGACCGTACATTGTGAGCAAAGACAACGTGATCAGGGATGCGCCAAACAGGATCAGCAGGGACTTCCAGCGCCAAAACAGGTCCACGACATGACCAAGCGGCATTTTGAGTATCCACGGGATACCAGCCCAAAACGCGAGTCCTGCAACGAAAGAGGCGGATAAATCGAGATAGTCTTTTAGGAAAAAAGCGCCGACGACCGAGGTCAGGCCGGACACGCCGGCCGCGAAATAGACCATCAATGGCGGCAAATAGGACCATCGCAGCTGCTGAATCAGATCCACAAATGTTCTATGCCACCAGCCTGAGAGTTTTGATCCTATGGAAGTTTGGTCAGTCGTCATATGCTGTGGTAGCTCTTGGAAGCCTTTGGGTCGTTGTATTTAGTTAGAGAAATCCAGATCCGAAAAGCAATGCACTGGTGATCACCCCAAGGATCGGTACCACAAAAGGAACGCGGAAGTGCTTGGTGGCCTCATCCGGCTGCATCTTCAACAGGATCAGCGAAATGTTGACGAGCACAAAGACGCCCAGAACGATCTGGGATGTGCGCTCTGCCAAAGTACCAATCGGTATAGTTTGGGTCAGCAGAACGATGATCACCACGACCAGCAAAGTAGCAACTACTGGTGTCTGCGTTGCTTTCGGGACAATCGCCAGAACCTTCGGCAGATGGTCACGGTCAGCTAGTCCATAGATCACCCGCGAGGCCATAATCATCTGGATCAGTACTCCATTGACCGTCGCTACAATCGCGACCGCGGAAAAGCCCTGTTTAATCATCTCAGGGGCGTTTGAAAACACAAGCGCGAGGGGTGCTGCGGACGTCGAAAGAACATCAATCGGAACAACAAGTAGGACCGTCATTGAAGTTCCCAGATACAACACGGTTGCCAGAACGAGCGTTAGCAAAATCGCTTTTGGGATGGTGTGCACTGGGTCTTTCACCTCTTCCGCGACATTGGCCATGTCCTCGAAGCCAACAAATGCAAAGAAGGCGAGAAGTGATGCCGCGAAAATGCCTCTCCAAGCGTCGAGTTCCAGCGGCGGAAGCATCGAACTGATCTCGTATCCCTGCGGATCCTGGATCGACATGCCCCAGCCAATCACAAAGAGAAGACCTGCGATCTCGATGATCGTGATGACAGCCGCAACAAAGACCGACTCAGTGATCCCCCAAAGCGCGATTAGACCCATGATCAAAACGACGCTGATGGTCAAAACAGGGATCGCAAAACCGGTCAAAGCATGAAGGTATGATGCTGCGCCAATTGCAACGGCTGAGGCGGAGATAACGCCCGAGGCTGCCACCGCAAGCCCAACGAAAACCGCCATCCATCTTTTCTGAAATCCCGCTTCAACATAGGCCGCTTCACCTGCGCTCACAGGAAATCGAGTTGCGAGTTCTGCATAGGAAAGCGCGGTGAGTGATACGACGAGGGCGGCTACAACAAACGACAACGCCGCAAAAGGTCCGGCAATGTCTGCTGTTGCACCGACCAAAACGTAAATGCCCGCGCCGACCGTTACCCCAAGGCCATAAAGCGTGAGCAATGGGGTAGTAAGGGCTCGTCTGAGTTTCTGTTCATTTGGATCAACAGAGTTCATAAGTGATTTCCGCCAACTGCCCATTCCGAACGTCGTCAGTAGCGTCCTTCTCTTTTTGTCTCGATTGGCGCAGCGGCTTAGTCCTATGGTCCAAGCCACACCGAATGCCTTATGTCTCAACGTCTGGGCGCATTGGGCGCCAATCAACTAACTGGGGGGCTCGCCATCACTCCTGCCGAGCCCCCGTGGGTGGAACCTCCACTCCTTCAAAATTCCGTTCACCTTTGTGTTTACTTGGGGACAGGAGGGTGAACGTAGAGAATGTTGAAACATTCGAATTTCACTATGTAAATCGTATTGGTGCTTTGATCTATGTCAATCAACTCGCGGCTTCTGGTCTGCGAGGCTGAACGCAAACCAACTATCGTTTGTCGTCGGACTTAAAGGCAAAGCAAACATGTTAGGTGGTGTGAGATTTAGGGTGGAAGGCAATTCGTGATGCTCTGGAACCTGTTACCAGCCCTGGGTGGCATCGGCCTATTCCTTATCGGCATGCTGTTGATGACGGACGGTTTGAAGGCTTTGGCAGGGGCGCAACTGCGAGATATTTTGGGCCGATTCACATCGACACCTTTTACCGGGGCGGTAACGGGCGCGGTCACGACAGCTGCAATCCAGTCTTCCAGTGCGACCACCGTTGCGGCCGTTGGATTTGTCGCGTCTGGTCTGCTCACGTTTCCCCAAGCGCTTGGGATCATCTTTGGGGCCAATATCGGAACGACGATGACAGGTTGGCTTGTCGCGCTTTTGGGGTTCAAGCTGGATTTGGGGCAAGTGATGTTGCCCGTTGTTTTTGTTGGGGCTTTGCTGGCGCTTTCGGGAAGGAAAGCGGTTGCCGGCTTTGGGCTGGCGTTGGCCGGATTCAGCTTGATTTTCATTGGGATCGAGCAACTCAAATCCGGGCTTGACGCCTTTCGCGGCGTAGTTACCCCTGCCGATTTTCCACCTGATACGCTGCTGGGCAGGCTGAAGCTTGTATTGATCGGTGTCGTTATCACCATGGTGACGCAGTCTTCGAGTGCTGGTGTTGCAACGGCATTGGCTGCGTTGAGCGCCGGTGCCGTGAACTTCCCCCAAGCAGCGGCTCTGGTCATTGGAATGGACGTGGGGACAACTTTCACCGCTGTTCTGGCCACCTTGGGCGGGGGCACGATGGCGCGCCGCACCGGTTTTGCTCATGTGATCTACAACGTGATGACAGGGGCAATGGCATTTTTTCTGCTGGGGCCGTTTACTGCGGTCTTTGTAAGCGCGACGG
Organism: Ruegeria sp. HKCCD7628; assembly: GCF_057221005.1. NCBI lineage: Bacteria > Pseudomonadati > Pseudomonadota > Alphaproteobacteria > Rhodobacterales > Roseobacteraceae > Ruegeria > Ruegeria sp. HKCCD7628. The sequence goes on along the minus strand of NZ_JBWVBA010000001.1, from coordinate 1,272,267 downwards.
GGGCTGGAAACTCTCTCACTGCGCTTGTCGCGTTCCATAGTTTCTTCAACGCGATAGGCGTGGCGCTGATCTTGCCGTTCGCGAAACCTTTCGCCAGATTTGTCGAGGCGCTCGTACCCGACGAAGGGGCTGACTTAACGAGACCTCTGGATCCTCTCGTCCTCGGGATGCCGGAAATAGCGGTGGATGCAGCAAAAGCCGCAGTCGAACAAATTGTAAGGACCGAAGTGGCGCACCTTCGGTCATGTATCGGGGCATCTCAGCCAAGCGGACCCGACTATGGGCGGGACAGCATTGAGACTGCTGTATCGGAAGCGCGCTCGTACCTAGACAAGATTGAACTGCCCAGCAGGTCCGACGCAGAGATATCCAGCATCAAGGGTATGTACCATGTCCTCGACCATCTTGACCGGCTGCTTTACCGGTGTAGCCAAGATGATCGGATAAGCGAGTTACCAAAAGACCGGCGTTTGAAACGGCTTGCTTCGGTGTTGATTACAGCGACTGACGGCTATTTAGAGATCGACAATCCAGTGCAGTGTGAAAGCACGCTGAACCGTCTTCGCCGTTTTATGCGGCGACAGAGGAAACTTCGCAGAGACTTGCTCATCTCCGACGCTGCGACTGACAGTCTGCCGGATGAAGTGGTCTGGGCTCGCTTGGATGCCCTCAGATGGTTGCATCGTGTGTCTTATCACCTCTGGCGAATTCGCTGGCACATGAACGCATTGGAAGGAGTGCCGTCTGGGCGCAAGGGTGGTGAGGTCACTGACGGCGTGGCGTAGTTGGAGGCTGACCTGGATTAGATTCGGCACTTGCTCAAGCGCTATTCGACCTAAACGCCAATCTTCGTGCTGAAGGGTGCAACATGAGCGAGGTCAAAGAAGTTTCTTAAGGATGCGCATTAATAAGATTTGCATCCGGTGCAGCTAATTGGAGGAGCGTATGCAGATTGTTCGCGGGATTTTACTGGCACTGTTCGTCACGGGGCCCGTACTAGCGCAGGAGGTCAGCGTCGATGAGGGACGAGATTTGTACCGGACGTATTGCTGGCAATGTCACGGTTTCGAAGCAACCGGAGACGGGCCAATGGCGGAAATGCTTGCTATTCGAACACCTGACCTCACCAAATTGGCAGGCGAAAACGACGGTGTGTTTCCGATAGATCGTATAGCTGAACAGATTGACGGCCGTTCGCAATTGCTCGCCCATGGGGGCGAAATGCCAATCTTTGGTGCGGTGTTTGAGACAGACCAACAAATCGCGGTGGCTTTGCCTGGTGGGCAACGAATGATGGTAGGCTTGCCGTTGGCGAATTTGCTCGCCTTTTTGGAATCGATTCAGGCTGAATAGCCACGGGTCAATCTGCTAATCTGTATCAGCCGTGCGTCTGATTGACATGAGAGTCAGTGGCGGCCCCAACACTTCGAAGGCCACAGTGCTGGCAATAGTAAAGGCCATGATGGACGCGGCCCAATTCGGAAATTGCTCTCCGGCGACAAGAGCCATTCCGACCGCAACACCAGCCTGTGGCAACAAAGCGGGGCCGTACCAGCGGGTCTGATGGCGAGGCAGGCCGCCCAGTCTCGCTCCGCAATACCCTCCGACAAGACGGGCCACGGCGCGCAAGATCAGGAAAAGTGCACCAGCCCAGCCCATCAAGCCGAAGGCTTCGATATCCAACGTGGCACCCGCCAACAGGAAGAACAGGATCATGAATGGCCACTGAATGTGCTCGATCTCATGAAAAGCACGGTCATGATGGCGGGCAAGATTCCCGATAGCTGCGCCCGCAACCATGCCTGCTACCAAGAATGAAACTTCCAGCCAAAGCGCGAGGCCCGCTGTCAGAAAGACTATACCCACTGCTTCTGCCTGCATCGGCTCTCCCGGTTTCAAGCGGCCGGTCAGGTAAGCGGATGGCACGCCTAGTGCGGCACCCAACAAAATAGCCCCTCCGAAATCCCACATCGCTGTGGTCGTGACTGTGGCCCAACCATCCGAATGACCGGCCAGAACTAAGGCGATGCTGAAAACGATCAGACCCCAAGCGTCATCAATTGCGACGACGCCCTTTAATGTCTCGGTGAAGCTGTTGGACACTCCAGATTGATTGATCACGTCTGTCATGGCGGCCGGAGCTGTAGCCGTAGCAATTGCCGCCAGCACCAACGCCAACCCGAAGGGCACGCCAATGGCGGTCAGTCCAGCAGACACAATAGCAAGGGTTGCAACCACGATTGAAATAGAAATCGTAAGGATGGCTCGACCATGCCGAACCAGGTTCTCGCGGGTCAAAGAACCTCCAAGAAGAAACGCGACCATCGTCAAAGCCACAATGGAAATCTCGTCGAACCACATTGCAACTTCTAGTGGGATCAAACCAATTCCGGCGTTCCCTGCGATCAGACCGAGGAAAAGTAAGGTTGTAACACGAGGAAGATGCGTGGCCCGGCCAAGTTGGTCAGCCGCCAATCCGGCAAGGAAGAGGATGCCAAGGGTAATCAAAAAGCCGGCAATGTGCATAGAAAACCAAGCGTTAAGTTCTTGTCCAGACTACTCTAACTCCAATACTGCCTGCTAGGAACCGGTGTCGGAGAGAATGCGAATGTCCCGTCGCTGCCTAAGCTGAAGATCCTAAAAATAGGGATATTGATCTGTATTAAGGCGAAAGCGCGCAGCAGGTGGCACAATAGCTCATTCAGGAAACGAGGAGGAATTTTCGATGCCGACAAAGAAATCTAGCACAAATAGCCCGACCTCACTTGTGGATGTTTTCAAGCAAATGCAGCCGCCCATGTCTGGCAATCCGGCCTTCGGCGCCCAGATCGAACAATTTTGGGACGCGCAGGAAAAATTGCTCGAAGAAACAGAGGCCTTTGCGCAGCATTGGTTCGAACGGCGTCACGAGGCGGTTCGGACGGCTCTACAAGCTGCACGCAAAGTGTCTTCTGCGAACCCGTCCGATCCAACGAAAGCGCTTCAGAGTATGACGGAATGGCAGCGCCATTCGGCTGAGCGGTTGGTTGCTGACGCGCAGGAATGGTTCGAAACCGTGTCCCGTTGTGTATCTTATGTCACTGAAACCGAAGTTGCAGCTGTTGAGAAAACAGTTGGTGATGTTGCAGCCGCTACAAAGAGCGCGGGGAAATCTTCAAAGTCCGAGCCTGTTTAAGGTTTGTGCTGCCGAATAACCAAACTGAAATCATCGGAGCAGTAGATAGGAGGTCAAATGTACAAGAACATCCTGATCCCGGTTGCTCTGGACCAAGAACACGATACACAAGCGTCGTTTGAAGCCGCGCGCCAATTGGCTGATGCGGAAACTGTATTCACCGTGATACACGTCCAAGAACCAATTCCGGCGTATGTAGGGTCTCAGATTCCCAGCGAGGTACTTGCCAATACGCGGCATGAAATCCTGGAAAACCTGCATCAGACTGCTTCTGAAATTCCGGGCGCGAAGGCTCGGCTTATCTCTGGGCACGCGGGCAGGGCTATTGTCGACTTCGCAAATGAGAACGAGTCGGATTGCATCGTCTTGGCTTCGCACAAGCCTGGTTTTGAGGACATATTTTTAGGTTCCACTGCGAACAGAGTCGTGCATCACGCCAGGTGCTCGGTTCATGTAATTCGTTGAGCCAGTGTTAGCGGTGTGGCTTCCTTTTTGATTGGCCCGTGAGCCAAATCAGATCGAGAGAATTGACCGCTGAGCCAAAGAACCCTTGGACTGCAGCTGGCCTGCGGTTTCGAATTTATTAGAATGCTGGATTACTTTATTGTGCAGAGCAGTTGCTGGTCGGTCGCTTGGAGGCTTTCGACACTTGAGTTGCCTCGGAGCCTCAGTTTGTGTTTCGAGACGTAGTCTACTTTCCTTTTCTTCGAGGGACGGTTGTTCGATGAAGGCCAAATCCTGCTCCCGCAACCAATAATCCCAGACAGATAGCAAAGCTCTAGCGCCGCCTTCGGGCGGTGTTTCTATTTGTGCCATCACAACTGGAAGCACTGTGAATGCAAACAGGAGCGAACTCAGACTGAGGCGAACGCCGTAACAAACTCGTTGTTGCCATTGATTTTTGACGGTGCCTTGTTGGCCGGACATGATCCCCAAACGCTCCTATCGCCTTTCCCTGTCTGACACGCTATTCTGCGGTGCAGAATGGCTGTTGGAGGCTTGATCTATGGGTGGTCGTATTATCTGTGTGGCGCAGCAAAAGGGCGGGGCGGGGAAGACGACGCTTGTCTCGAACTTGGCAATCGCCTTCCTGCAAGAAGGGAAAAGCGTCGCGCTTGTGGATACCGATCCGCAGGGAAGTCTTGGAAAATGGCTGGACGTGCGCGAAGAAACGTTTGGCGAGAACGCAGACCTTCGGTTTTCGACGGCGACCGCATATGGAATTTCACGGGCAATTCGTGGCGTCGGCGGGGATGCTGATATCGTGCTTGTCGATACGCCGCCCAAAGCCGACAGTGACGTGCGGTGGGTCCTGCGCGAGTCTGACCTTGTGTTGGTGCCGGTCTCGGCCAGTCAGGCAGATGTTTGGGCAACTCATGATATTCTGGATCTGGCTGACCGTATCGGGAAGCCGACGCAAATCGTTTTGAACCGAACCCGGGCCGGCACTCGCGTCGGTGAAGATGTTGCGAAATCCCTTAGCGAGATTGGCGCGGCGCAGTTTCAATCCTCATTGGCCAATAGGGTGATATATGCGGAAGCTTTAGGTCAAGGGCTGGGTGTGCTTGAGGCGAAGCGCGCCAGTTCCGCTGCGGAAGAGGTGCGCGCGCTTGCGGATGAGGTCGCGGGGCTTTTGAATGGCTGACCCCTGAAAGCCGCTCACTTGGAATTTTGCGGTCTTGGATCGTCTGTGGCAGAGAGCGTGAATGAACGAAACATCACCCAATCTGTTTTCGACGGTTTCAAGTGACTTTATCGCCGACTGGCTGTCGGCGTTGGAGCCACTTTGCACGGTTTCACATTTTGGGTCGTTATTGGAACGGTCCGAACTGCCGTCGGCGGGCGATACACGTCAGGACCGGGTAACGCTGGATCAGATTGTCGACCTGTATCAGCTGGCGGCTGTTGAAACCGGAGACGAGATGATGGGTCTTTGGTCGCGGCCGATTAGACCCAGAGCTTTGCAGCACTTGCTGACGTCTGTTCGCGAAGCGACGTCATTGTCATCGGCGCTCTATCGGTTCTCAACCTTCTGGAACCTGTTACTGGACGACTATCAGTTCAAATTGACCGAGGCCGATCAAGCCGTCGAACTGGCGCTTATGCCTGTGCACGAGGTCGAGGCCCAGCGGTTTGGTCATATGTTGATCCTAAAGCTGGCCCACGGCCTCATGTCCTGGCTGGCCCGAGGTGAAGTGCCTGTCAAAGCCGTGGGGTTTTCGTTCGACCGTCCGGTCTTTGACGAGGATTATTCGGTTATCTTTCCTGCGCCGGTATATTTCGCCCAGCCGGCCTCCTTCATTTCTTTTGACGCAAGTGTATTGGGTCCGATTCATGCCCGCCAGACGAGCGACCTAGACCTGTTTCTGGAAAATGCGCCAAGAGATTGGATATTCACGCGATCAAGTGAACACACCCAGTCTCTGCGGGTGCGCAGTTTCCTAACCAAAACGGGGTGGGATCACGCGAACCTGTCGGCGGCTGCGAAAGCAATGAATATGACACCGCGTACCTTGATGCGCCGATTGGAATCAGACGGCACATCCTTTCAGGCGATCAAAGACGCACTGCGCCGGGACATTGCTATTGGGCACCTTCAGGCAGGGCGCAAAAGCGTTGAGGCGATCGCTCAGGATCTTGGGTTTTCGTCGTCGGCCAGCTTTCACAAAGCGTTCCAAAGATGGACAGGGGCTGCTCCGAGTGCCTACAGGCGCTCGCCGATTGGATCTCGATAATTTTGTCACTTTTGGACAATTGTCTGTCGTCTCATGAGATGGCGAGCATCCTGACGCGCGGATAGAACCCTTAAAAATATATGAAACGTTCAGTGTGCCGAATTCTCTTGCTTCTGGGGTGGTCGGTGGATTGACGATTTCGGGCAATATTGCTTGTGAAAGGACTTCTCATGTCAGAAAAACTCGCCACAATTCTTGAGGCCGCGCGCCAGCATGCCGAGGATGTCATTGCACCCAACGTGGATTCGTGGAACGCGGCGCGGGCCTGGCCTCGTGACGCCTCGGACAAGGCGGGTGCTGTCGGGTTGACGGGCCTGTACGCTCCTGAGGAGTGGGGCGGTCAGGGTCTTCCTATGTCAAAAGGCATTCAGGTCTACGAACAACTGGGGCTTGGCGATGGCGCCTATGCTTTTGCATTGTCCATGCATAACATCTGCACTTTCGCCGGATGTGGTTACGGGACCGATGCATTCAAGGAAAAATGGGCACGTGATCTGACCTCGGGGCGCAAATTGGCGAACTTCGCGTTGACCGAGCCTCAATCCGGGTCTGACCCCATGAAGATGTACACCCGAGCGACCATCAACGGGGACGGTACGTGGACGATCAGCGGCGCCAAGGCATGGGTCAGCCTGGCGACTGAGGCGGATGTATATTTCACTGTCGTCAAGACAAGCGACGCGCCAGGCCACACGGACATGGCGATGATCGCGATTCCCGCTGACGCACCGGGTGTCAGCTTCGGGCCATTGTACGACACACCCTCTTACGGTTTCCTCCCGATTGGTGAAATGTATCTCGACAAGGTTGTTGTCAGCGAAGACAACATCATTTTGCCGGTTGGTCAGGGACTTCAGGGATCATTGATGGCGATCGATATAGCCCGGGTTTCGATTGCTTCGGGGTGTTGCGGGCTGATGCAAGCGGCGTTGGATACCGCGCTATCCTATTCGAAAAACCGCAAGATGTTTGGTGGCACAAACCTTCAGCTGGATGGAATTCAATGGATGCTGGGTGAGGTCGCGACCGAGCTTGAAGTCTCGAAGCTTCTGTACCGCAAAGCGGCAGAGGCGCTGGGAACGCCCGAAGGCCCGTTGATGGCAGCCCATGCCAAACGGTTCGTGCCGGATGCGGCGGTCAAGGCGGCCAATACCTGTACACAGGTTCTTGGTGGAATGGGCCTGCTGCAACCCTACGGGCTTGATCGCTTGTCACGTCTGGCGCAGATGCTGCGTATTGTGGACGGAACGACCGAGATCAGCCGGGTTGTGATCGGCCGGGCGCTGCAGAAACGCGCTGCTGGTCTGCCTGATCTTCCGGTGCCTAAAGGGTTCGGAGAAACTGACGACGCCAGCCCATCCGTTGCGGCCGAATAAGTCAGATGCGGCGTGCCTGCCGGCACAAGACTGCAAAGCCCAGCTTTCGAAAGAAGGCTGGGTTTCTTGCTTGAGCGCAAGTCCGGGTCGGATCAATCTCTTGGTTTGCGCGACACTTTTTTAAGGCTCGCGGGGACTGCTGCGCTCACTTAGCCATCACCATGGTTTCGGTGCCTTGGGTTTAGATTGCGAAGAGGTGACGGACGCGTCGCGAACTTCCCCAGTGGAATTGCTGATTTGCGGTCACGTCCGCGTCGCGCTGGGTTTGCATAGGATTTTGCGCCTCAATAGCAGAGCTACTGACATTAACAAAGTTTAACTCTCCGCCCGACATTCGTTAATCGGGCCAACCTTTATCGACTGTGTACCCCGCAACATCACCTTAATGATAAAGGAGGAGAAGATGGACTACGCACAGACAGCCAGCCCTCGGAAGGGTTTGTTTTTTAGCTTGTTTTCGAACTATGCAGAAGCGCGCGTCGAACAATTTCGCCGTAAAATCTATGGCAATACAGTCCGCGTTTTGGAGAAGCTGAGCGATCAACAGCTGGAGGACATCGGCATCCCCCGGAGCGAGATCAAGCAGCGCGCGTATCAAAGCGTCTATCACCAGATGCCGTATGACCACCGCGTGCAATAAGCGTCGCATTGTTGAAACTGGATTTGAAGGTGGAGGGATATGATGCTTGATACACATACTTGCTCGGGCGCAACCCCAAGCACGAGCGCTTTGGTGCTGTTTGACCGGGCAATGAAAATCCATGCTATCCGTGCCGATATCGTTCGAGCCGCGCAAGAACTGAACTGCCTGAGTGATCGTCAGCTTTCTGAGATGGGGATCAATCGCACGGATATTGACGAGATGATCGCAAGGTATATCTGAGATGCCTGCCCCATCCCTTGCCGGCAATGATGTAGGACGCGAGAGAACCAAAAAAGCCGCTCTGAGGGTTTCAGAACGGCTTTTATTCGCATGAAGGTTTGTGGTGTGGTCAGGCCTGGTGATCGACCACTTGCAGATGTTGGGCCAGCTTGTCGATTTCGGCCATCCAGGCTTGCACCAGTTTCGGATCGCTGGGGGCGGCATGCACTCCGGCGGGGATCGCGCGGTTCAGAACTGCCTCAACTGCCAAGGATACCGGGATCGAGACCAGACGCGCCATCGCCGTGCCTCGCGCGTCACCCCATGCATCCATGACATAGGTTTTGTGCCAGGTCTCGACGCCTTCTTTCTCGGCTTTCAGGCCCACGCACAGAACAACGCGGTCGGGCTCGCCTTCATCATAGGCGTTCTCATCCCAGAACTGGTCCGACATCTCTTTCAGACGCGCGTCGCCTTCGGGGCCGGACAGGGTCTCGATCTCGGTGAACACATCCGACCACGCATCGGCCCAGCCGTTCAGGCGCAGGGTGCCGCGGACGAATTCTTTGACCGGCCAGTGATCCTCGAACTGGTATTCGGCCATGAAGGGGATCGAGTCGCGGTTTGGGTAAACCTCAAAGCTTTCGGGTGTGGGCAGCGGCGCGACATAGCTGGTGATCGCGTCCCACGGGCGGGCCACATCCAGCGGGGCGTAGTCCCGGATGGATTTTGAGGGCGACCGCAGGGCTTTCAAAACGCCCAGCGGCGACCAGCTGAACTTGTAGCGGAACGGGTTGGGGTTTTTCGGGATGCCACCGCAATAGGAGATAAAGCTCAGGTGGTTTTGCGCATCGAACGCGTCGGACGCGCGATAATCGGCCACCAAGGCGTGCGCCATCAGGTGGTCAATGCCCGGGTCCAGCCCAACCTCATTGACCAGAGCCACACCGGCCTCGCGGGCTTTGTCATCCAGCGCGCGCATTTCGGGGGCGATGTAGGACGACGAAACGAAATTCGCCTCTTTGGAGATCGCCAGTTCCGCCAGCGGAACGTGCCAGTCACCCGGCAGCATAGAAACTATCACGTCGCCCTTGACCAGCACCGCGCCCAAGGCGTCGATGTCAAAGGCGCGGATGTCGTCGGTCAGGTCTCCGACCTCAGCCTTGGCCTTGTCGATGGTCCGGTTCCAGACGGTGACCTTGTGACCGCCCTTGATCAGGCGGCGCAGGCCGGGGATGGCCGACAGGCCGGTGCCACACCAGTGAATCGTCATCTCTCAGATCCCTTCAATATGGGTTTTGTAAGTTGCTTCGGCCCGGCCCCAGACGCCGCTGTTCAGATCGGTCAGGCTCAGCAGGGAGGGCAGCAGCTGCGCGGCGTAGTCTTCCGAGCTTTCGACGGGCAGCATCGACGGCAGGTTGTCGATGGCCATCACGTCCATCACCGGATCACTGGCCACGCGCAGGGCGGGCGCGTCCCATGTGGTGGCGCGATTATAGACCGGCACGGGGTTGTAATCGCTGTCGGGGTCGCAGGCCACGTCTCCGATGGCAGTCAGGTTGCGCGGTGCGTTCAGCGTATCGCGCGGGACAAAGACCGGCGTGCCGGGGCGCGCGAAGATGCAGTTCAGGAACAGATCATGGTCAAGGATCTCGGGGAAAGGCCCGCCGCTGGCGGTCTCGGCCATGTCCCATTTGGTCACTGAGACGCCCATCGCCTCGCACATATCGGCCGCGCCTGTGCCAACGCGGCCCAAAGCGCCGATGACGATTGCGCGGGGGCGGGTGCCGGTGGCATCCAGCTCGGCCAGCAGTTCGGCGTTCAGCGCATCTTTGTTTTGGTACACTCCGACCGGAGGGCATTCCTGCCCGCGCTGCTGCGCAGCCCATGTTTTCAGCGTTACCGCCGCGCCTGCGTATCCGGCCCAATAACCAAAGGCGGCGACCCGGCGGCCGTCTTCGGCAACCAGATATTCCAGATCGTAGAGCGTGCCGCCGCCGGCCTTGAACCGCTCCAATAACGCGCGCCCGGAATGCTGCCCCTTATAGGCATGGCCGAACATGATATGACGATGCGGCAAGGGCGTGCCGTCCTCGGGCAGTTCCTTGAGGCCAAAGATGATCGCATCCAGCGGGGCCTCGGGCCACGCATTCTCGGCTGCGATCTCACACCCTGCGTCTTTGTACCCCTGCAGCGGAATGGCGCGCACGGAACTTTCCTCGATCGTCACGCGGATGCCTGCGGTGATCAGGGCGGCGGCACCTTCGGGGGTCAACCCTACCCGTTCCTCGTTCGGGCGCTGTTCTGCCCGGACCCAGAGATGTGTCATGTCAGTTCCTTATGTTCAGAGCATTCCGGCGGCGCGTACGGCCTGAACCGAGGCCCGTGCCTCCATCGCTTCGCGAAACGCGATAATCTTGGGAAAGGCTGCGACGTCAACGCCGTCGCCCTCCAGCCAGCTGCAAACCACATACAGATAGGCGTCCGCCAGTGAGACCTCATCCCCCAGCACAAATGGACCCCGCAGCCCGTTTGAGCAGATATAGTCACAGGACGCAGTCATCGTCTGCGCCACCTTGTCCTTCATGTCTTTCCAGCTGGATTTCTTGTCGGCCCACCGCGCCCCGCGCATCTTGTGGGCGTGGTTCACATGCATGGTCGAGGCAAGGTAATACATCACCTCGCGCATCCGAGCGGCCATGATCGGGTCCGAGGGCACCAACCCTGCCTGCGGCGCAATCGTGGCGATATAATCCAGCAACGCGCCTGTTTCGGTCAGAATGCCGCCATCCACCACCAGCGCGGGCACGCGGCCCTTGGGGTTGATCTGCTTATAGGCGGGTTTGGTCTGCTCACCCCCGGCAAAGTCCAGCTTGATCGCCTCATACTCCAGCCCGGCCTCTTCCAAAGCGATGGCCACGGCGACCGAGATCGTGCGGGAGGCGTAATAAAGCTGCATTGGGGCCTCCTTACAGGTGAGTTTGGGCGTAGTGCCGGTCGGGCGCTTCCAGATGGGGCACCGCGTTGAACAATACCGGACTCAACTGGCTGCCAATCGGATGCAGACGATGCATCGACGTGTTCATGATGGCAAGCGCCACCCGCGCCATCGCCGGAATGTCCAGCCCCATCGCCTGGCGCACTGCCATCGAAATCAGCGCGCCTGAGGTCACCACAATCGCCGGCCCGCCTTCGGTTCCGATATCGTGCAAGGCGTCTGCGACGCGCGCCTCGAACGCGGCAAAGGTTTCGGGCGCATCCGCGATCTGGCCATTGGCCCATGCCGTGAATGTCCGGGGCAGGTGTTCGACGAACCCCTCACGGTCGGTGGGAACCATAACGTTGTGCTGTTGTTCGAAAAGCTGCGCGAGGGTGAAATACTCGACCTCGTTCAGACGCGGATCGCGGATCGGCTCCGGCAAGCCCATGCTCGCCGCTGTTTCCACATGCCGGGTCAGCGTGCCGCTGTAGACACGGGGATAGTGCGCGCGGGTGTCCTGCAGATGCCCGCCCAGCCAGCGTGCTTGCTGATGACCCAGATCGCTGAGTTTGTCATAGCTTTGCTCGTCTCGCGCGGCGGTGTTGGCCTGCCCGTGACGCACCAGTGTAATATGTGACATGGTCGCCCCTCTTGCCGCAAAGTCTTAGGGCAGGTTGTGGGCCAGGACCAGAGGCGTTTGGAATTCTGTTTGCAAAATCTTGGCCGTTCGAAGCTTTCCCCATGGTCAGTTTTTTACGCGGGACAGGGGGGTTTTCTATTGCGCTACGAAAAAAAGTTTCCTATAGGAAACCAAGCTGTGGCATGCGGGTGTATACACCATTCCCGAAGGTACTGCGGCCCACTCTGGCGTGGAACACGTGTCTAACTCTGTTGACTTACAGCAAAGGAGTGGGAAGCTGGCGGAACACCGCCTTTTTGCAGGACGGGGCGTTTGCGACAGTCTGTGACAACGGCTTAGGAAAGCGACCACCCATGACCGAGATTAAGCGCACGCCTTTGTATGATCTGCACGTTGAGTTGGGCGGCAAGATGGTTGATTTTGCGGGCTGGGAGATGCCGGTTCAGTATCCACTGGGGATCATGGGGGAACACAAGCAATGTCGCGAAAAGGCGGCGGTGTTCGATGTTAGCCATATGGGTCAGGTGATCCTGCGCGGCGAGAATGTGGGCGAGAAGCTGGAAACGCTCTGCCCGCAGGCTTATGCTACGCTGAAGGACGGCAAGGCGCGGTACGGGTTCTTTACCAACCCGGAAGGCGGGATCATGGATGACCTGATCGTGTCGAATGCAGGGGATCACTACTTCGTGGTGGTGAATGCGGCGCTGCGTCATCAGGACATTCCGCATATGCGCGAACATCTGGACGGCGTCGAAGTGATCGAGATTTTCGACCGTGCGCTGGTTGCGGTGCAGGGACCAAAGGCCGAGGATGTGGTGGGCGCGCTCTGCCCTGTGGCGCGGGATCTGAAATTCATGGAAACCACTGTGGCGGATATCAACGGCGTTGAATGCCGTATCTCGCGCCTGGGTTACACCGGTGAGGACGGGTACGAGATCTCGATCCCCGAGGACAAGGCCATCGATATCACCCGCGCCTTTCTGGCGCATGAGGATTGTGAACCGGCGGGCCTTGGCGCGCGCGACAGCCTGCGGCTGGAGGCTGGGCTGTGCCTTTATGGCAATGACATTGACCAAACGACCTCGCCGATCGAGGCGAGCCTTGGCTGGGCGATCCAAAAGCGCCGCAAGGAAGAGGGCGGCTTTCCCGGTGCCGACCGCATCCAGAAAGAACTAACTGAAGGCCCCGCACGCAAGCTGGTCGGCATAAAACCCGAAGGCCGCGCGCCCGCCCGTCAGGGTGTTGAGATCCAGTGCACGGAAGGCAACACCATCGGTCAGATAACCTCTGGCGGGTTCGGCCCCACGGTCGGTGGCCCTGTGGCAATGGGCTATGTGTCCGCAGGCCATGGCGAACCGGGCGAGGTGGTCAACTTGATCATTCGGGGCAAGCCGCAACCGGCGCAGATCGTGGCGCTGCCCTTCGTTACCCAGAATTACAAGCGTTGAAGTCAGGAGAAAAACCCAATGGCAACCTATTATTCCGAAGAGCATGAGTGGATTGACGTCGATGGTGACACCGCCACTTTGGGCATCACCAAACACGCGGCGGAACAGCTGGGCGATGTGGTCTTCGTGGAACAGCAGGAAGTCGGCGAAGAATTCACCAAGGACGGCGAGATCGGCGTGATCGAATCCGTCAAGGCGGCGTCCGAGCTTTATGCTCCGGTTGATGGTGAAATCATCGAAGTGAACGAGGCGCTGGCCGACAATCCGGGCGCGCTGAACGAAGACCCAGAAGGCAATGCATGGATCTACAAAATCAAGATCACGGACGCGTCGCAGCTCGAAGATCTGATGGATGAGGCCGGCTACAAGGACTTCATCGGTTAATTCAACGGCGGATCTTTACACGGATCCGCCCTTCATCTGGCTAAAATACCTCCGCCGGAGGCTCCCGCAGCCTCCGCCGTGTCTGACTTATTCATAGGAGCGCTGCAATGGCTTTCAAACTGACCGACTACGAAGCCTATGACTTTGCCAATCGCCGCCATATCGGGCCCAGCCCGACCGAGATGCGCGACATGCTCAAGGTGATCGGCTTCAAGACGCTGGACGCGCTGATCGACGCCACCGTCCCGCCCGCGATCCGCCAGAAAGAGCCGCTGGACTGGGGTCCGGCGATGACGGAACGCGATGCTCTGTTCCATATGAAAGAGGTGGCGAGCAAGAACAAGGTTCTGACCTCGTTGATCGGGCAGGGATATTACGGCACCACCACGCCTGCTCCGATCCTACGCAACATTCTGGAAAACCCGGCCTGGTACACCGCCTATACGCCCTATCAGCCCGAGATCAGCCAAGGCCGGCTTGAAGCGTTGTTGAACTTCCAAACCATGGTCAGCGATCTGACCGGGCTGGACGTGGCCAATGCGTCCTTGCTGGACGAAGCCACCGCCGCGGCTGAGGCCATGGCGATGGCCAAGCGCGGTGGTCGGTCCAAGGCCAACAACGCCGCCTTCTTTGTCGACCGCAACTGCCACCCGCAGACCATCGCGGTGATCAAAACGCGCGCCGAGCCGCTGGGCATCGATGTGCAGGTGGCCGACCCGGATCAACTAGACGCGGGCGCGGTTTTTGGCGCGATCTTCCAATACCCCGGCACCCACGGCCATGTGCGCGACTTCACCGCCGAGATTGCGGCGCTGCATGAACACAAAGCCATTGTCATTGTCGCCGCTGACATCCTGTCGCTGGCGCTGCTGAAGTCACCGGGCGAGATGGGCGCGGATATCGCCATCGGCTCGACCCAACGGTTCGGCGTGCCGATGGGCTATGGCGGGCCCCACGCGGCCTATATGGCGACCACCGACAAGCTGAAACGCGCGATGCCGGGCCGGATCATTGGTGTCAGCATCGACAGCCGTGGCAACAAGGCTTATCGCCTGGCGCTGCAGACCCGCGAGCAGCACATTCGGCGCGAGAAAGCCAACTCGAACGTCTGTACCGCACAGGCGCTGCTGGCGGTGATGGCCTCGATGTACGCTGTCTATCACGGTCCCGACGGCATCAAGGCGATTGCGCAATCTGTTCACCGCAAAACCTCGCGTATGGCCGCCGGTCTGGAAGAGGCGGGCTTCTCGGTCGAACCCGAAGTGTTCTTTGATACCATCACTGTTGAGGTCGGCCACTTGCAGACGACCGTCATGGAGGCCGCCGTTGCCCGTGGCATCAACCTGCGCAAGGTCGGCGAGACGAAAGTGGGCATCAGCCTGGATGAACAGACCCGCGCCGAGACGATTGAGGCGGTTTGGGGCGCCTTCGGCATCGACCGGAAGGATGACAGCTCGAACGTCGCCTACCGCCTGCCGGATTACGCCCTGCGCGAGACGCCGTATCTGACCCACGAGATCTTCCACAAGAACCGGGCCGAGGCCGAGATGACCCGCTATATGCGCCGTCTGGCCGACCGCGACCTGGCGCTGGACCGGGCGATGATCCCGCTGGGGTCCTGCACCATGAAGCTGAACGCCACGGTCGAGATGATCCCGGTCACCTGGCCCGAGTTCGGCAATCTGCACCCTTTCTGCCCCGAAGATCAGGTGCAGGGCTATCACGAGATGATTGCCGATCTGAACGACAAGCTGTGCCAGATCACCGGCTATGACGCGATCAGCCAGCAGCCCAACTCGGGCGCGCAGGGCGAGTACGCAGGTCTACTGACCATCCGCAACTATCATTTCGCTCGCGGCGAAGGGCACCGCAATGTCTGTCTGATCCCGACCTCGGCACACGGGACCAACCCGGCCTCGGCGCAGATGGTGGGCTGGCAGGTGGTGCCGGTGCAATCGGATGAGAACGGCAATATCGACCTTGCGGACTTCCGCGCCAAGGCCGAGAAGCATTCGGATCATCTGGCCGGCTGCATGATCACCTACCCATCGACCCATGGCGTGTTCGAGACCACCGTGCAGGAGGTCTGCCAGATCACCCATGACCACGGCGGTCAGGTCTATATCGACGGCGCCAACATGAACGCCATGGTCGGCCTGTCGCGCCCCGGTGATATCGGCGGCGATGTCAGCCACCTGAACCTGCACAAGACCTTCTGCATCCCGCATGGCGGTGGTGGCCCTGGCATGGGCCCGATCGGCGTCAAGGCACACCTGGAAGAACACCTGCCTGGTCACCCGGAATACGGCACCGCCGTGGGGCCGGTCTCGGCGGCGCCCTTTGGCTCGCCCTCGATCCTGCCGGTCTCATGGGCCTATGTGCTGCTGATGGGTGGTGCGGGTTTGACGCAGGCGACCAAAGTGGCGATCCTGAACGCCAACTATATCGCAGCGCGTCTGCAGGAAGCCTATCCGATCCTCTACACCTCCGAGACCGGTCGGGTCGCGCATGAATGCATCCTCGACACCCGTCCGCTGGACGCCGAGGCGCATGTGACCGTCGATGACGTTGCCAAACGTCTGGTCGATTCAGGTTTCCACGCCCCGACGATGAGCTGGCCGGTGGCAGGCACCCTGATGGTCGAGCCCACGGAATCTGAGCCCAAGGATGAGTTGGACCGCTTCTGCGACGCCATGCTCTCGATCCGATCCGAGGCGCAGGATATCATCGACGGTAAGATCGATGCGGAGAACAACCCGTTGAAGAACGCCCCCCACACGGTGCGCGATCTGGTTGGTGACTGGGACCGGCCTTACAGCCGCGAACAGGCCTGTTTCCCTCCTGGCTCGATGGGCGTCGACAAATACTGGTCCCCCGTCAACCGCGTCGACAACGCTTATGGCGACCGCAACCTCGTTTGCACATGTCCGCCAATGGACGCATACGCGGAAGCGGCGGAATAAACAGAAAACCCCCGCCTTGGCGGGGGTTTTTCTTAGGGAACGAAGCCTTTTGGCACCCCGAATGGCGGGGAGTCCACGCTGGATCCCGTCAGTGCGTCGAGGAATGCCAGGAGACTCGCGATGTCAGCTTCGGACAATTCCAATGGCGTGATGTCTACCTTGCCGCGCACACGCGCCATTTCCAACCGGTCGTCCCAGACGACGAAATCGGCTTTGTGCAACCAAGGAACGTTCGGCAGGTCAGCCATATCACGATTCCATTTCGACAGGCTGTTTTCGGGGTTCAGGTGATGGAGGATCATACCCTCGAGGTCGGGGAAAGCTCCGTTATGACCATAGGGCGCAGTCAAGGCCACGTTGCGCAACATCGGCGTGCGAAAGCGATAGGCGTCCTCCAGCCGGTCGCTTTCCCCCATGCGGCCAACGTCGCGCACATAGGGGTCCCATTGCCGCGTGCGGCCCGGCCCAAAAGGGGGCAAGGCCAAGGCGTGAAATTCCTGATCTGACATCAGCGGCCCGGAATGGCAGATGGAACACTGCGCTTTGCCATAGAAAAGATCCATCCCGCCCTTCTGTTCCGCCGTCAGCGCCGAGGAGTCACCCGCGAGGTATTGATCGAACGCGCTGTCGGTGCTGCGCCATTCAACCGCCATGAACGCGGCTAAGGCGTTGGCGATCTGGGTGATTGTGATGTCCTCGGTCGTGTTGACCTCATCAAAAGCAGCGACCATGGCCGGGCCATAACGCGGATCGGTGCGCACGCGCTTGGCAAGGATCGGCCAGCCCAGATCAATTCGGTCGGCAACCGCTCCGGTCACCTGATTTTCGCCGACATTGCCGGCCATTTCGAATTGTGAGGTCAGCGGGAACAGCGCCTGTGCGGCGAGCAGCGAGTTCAGCCCCTCAGGCAACCATTCCTGCGCCGGAGAGTTAAACCCGTTGCCGTAGACATCCGAGATACTCAGGCGGCCATCGTGGAATACGGTGTGAATCTCTTTCGCGCCAAGGTTCCACAGCCCCGGTGAATTACGGGGGATGCGTTTGCGAATCTTATCGGTTCCTACGCCCGGTGTCCGATCTGGCCCCAAGCCTTGCCCGCCTTCACCAATACCCAGCGATAACCCGTCCGAGGTGCCGAAATCAGGATGATGGCAGTGGGCACAGGAAATGTTCTGATTGCCCGACAGAATGGGGTCGTAAAACAGTTGATGACCGATGGCAGCCTGTTCCATATCAAATAGGATAAAGTCATCATCTGTCAGCGGGCGTGGCAAGTCCTGAGCCGCAGCCGCTCCGACGAAAAGGAAGAAAACCCCGTGCGCCAGCTTGTACTTGCCCTTTGCCTTTTTGCGACCCCGGCGCTGGCCGAATTGGAACAAGCGCGCGACATGATGGAAGCGGGTGAATTTGAGGCCGCGCGTGAGGAACTGCTGCCAGCCGCGCGCTCTGGCAATGCCGAGGCCGAAGAACTCATCGGCGTCATGTACGGCCTTGGGCTGGGGGTCGAGCAGGATTACGAGCGGGCGTTTGACTGGTATCTGCGTGCTTCGATGAAGGGGCATCCGGGGGCGCAGTCGGGTGTCGGCTGGTATTACGAGCTGGGTCTGGGCATGCCCGCGCCCGATCTGGTGCGGGCGTATATGTGGTACACGCTCAGTGCCATTGGCGGTGATCCCGATGCGGCGATCAGCCTTGAGGAAGTGGTCAAGAAAATGTCGCTGGAGCAGATTGAAAGGGCGCATGTGCTGGTGAATGATTACAAAGGGTGGATGTACCCGTTTCGGTAAGGGCCGGACGCAGCGCCCGGCCCCTTTCGCTTAGTTCAGATCCGCATCGCGAGAGGCGTTGATATCGGCCTCGGCTGCTGCAACCGCTTCGGTCAGGGCGTTGAACACCTCGTCCCCGCGGGCCACGTTGGACTGGAACCAGTCATAGACCGGCGTTGCGGCTTCTTTGAACGCTGCTTTCTGGTCAGGTGTCGGCACATAGAGATCCCCGCCACCGGCGACGAAATCTTCATAAGCCTGGATCGACTTGCGCTTGGGCGAGGCAAAGGTGGCCTGCTGCAGAGCATAGAAGCCATCGACCACCACGCGGCGCATGTCCTCGGGCATCTCCTGGAACTTGGCGTTATTCATCCACCACAACGCACCCATGTAGGCGTGGCCGTCCAGCGTGACGTATTGCAGACCGGCATCGGGGAATTTCATCCCCATGATGTCGGTGATCCCGTTCTTGGACCCTTCAACCACACCGGTCTGGAAGCTGGTGAACAGTTCAGGCCACGGGATCGGGGTGGGCGATGCACCCAGTGCCTTGACCAGCTCTTGCGGCAGGTCAGCGACCACGGTGCGGATTTTCAGACCTTCCATATCCGCAGGTTCGGCGATGCGACGCTGGGTGTTGGCAAAGTTGCGCCAGCCGCCGGTGTTGCCAATGGTCATCAGACGGATCGCGCCGCCAGAATCCTCAAGCGCCATGTCGCGGACCTTGCGGGTGAAATCGCCGGACAAGACATGCTCGGCCACGCGGTCATCGGCCATCAGATAGGGCAGGTCCAGAACCTGCACGTAGGGGAAGATGCCCGACGCGCCGCCCGAGGTCGAAATATAAATGTCGATCGTGCCATCAGCCACGCCTTGCAGGCACTCGGCCCCGTTCGAGCACAGCTGCGTCCCGATGAACAGTTCCACCTCGATGGCGCCGTTCGAGGCAGCCTCGACGTAGTTCTTGAAGACGATCAGACCATCATAGTCTTCGTCGTTTTCGTTCGAGTTGGCTGTCGCGCGCAGGGTATAATCTGCGGCGGTGGCGGCAAGTGCGGATGCAGCCACCAGCGAGGTGGCCACCGCAGCGGTTTTGATGAAGTCTCTGAGCATTCGTTTCCTCCCTGTGATACTCAGTTCAGTTTGCAAATCCCGTTATCCTCGGGATCGTCATGGATAGTGCGGGGACATAGGTGATCAGGAAGATCACTATGATTTCGACAGCCAGAAACGGCAGGATCGCCTTGGCAATGGTTTCGACCTTTTCGCGCGATACGGCGGCGGCCACGAACAGCACCAGCCCCATGGGCGGAGTGGCCAGACCGACGGTCAGGTTAACGCTCATGATAATAGCAAAGTGGATCGGGTCCACGCCGAGGCTGGTAAAGATCGGGCCAAGGATGGGACCAAGAATGATGATTGCCGGGCCTGCGTCCAGAAACATGCCCACGACAAACAGCAACAGGTTGATCAGGAACAGCAGGATCAGCGGGTTTTCTGACAGGCCAAGGATCAGTGCCGCCAATTGTTCAGGCGCATGGCTAAGGCTGACAACGGTCTTGAATGCCATCGCCGCGCCCACCAGCAGCAAAACCACGGCCGAGGTCAGGCCCGCGTTGCTGAGGATCTCGGGCACTTCTTTCAGGGTCAGTGTGCGCAGGACGAAGAAGCCGATGATGAAGGCGTACCCCACAGCAACCGCAGCAGCCTCGGTCGGAGTAAAGATGCCGCCGAGAATCCCGCCCAGAATGATGACAGGGGTCAGCAGCGGGAAGAACGCTTTGAGGCTGGCCTGACGACGCTCGCCCCATGTGTATTTGCGGCTGGCGACGGGGAAGTCGTATTTGTCGGCCATCACCTTAATCATCAGCATCAGGCCAACGCCCACCATTACACCCGGCACAATACCCGCAAGGAACAGGGCGGCCACGCTTTCACCCATCACATAGGCATAGATGATCATGATGCCCGAGGGCGGAATGATTGGCCCGATCACCGAGCTGGCCGCCGTAATCGCAGCGGCAAAGCGGCGGGTATAGCCCTGTTTCTCCATCGCCGGGATCAGCATAGACCCCAGTGCCGAGGTATCTGCGACCGCCGAGCCCGATAGTCCGGCAAACAGGATCGAACTCAGGACATTCACGTGGGCCAGACCGCCGCGCAGGTGCCCCATCAGGGCCTGCGAGAACTCGACCAGACGAATGGTGATGCCGCCACGGTTCATCAACTCTCCGGCCAGCATGAAGAAGGGAATGGCCATCAACGGGAAGCTGTCCATACCGTTGTAGACGTTCCGGTACAACAGAGTGATGTCGGCGGTCTGACCGTTCAGCCACAGCAGAATGCCGGGCGCGGCCAAAAGCGCGAAAAAGACCGGCAGGCCGATCATCAGGAAAATCAGGAAGGTGGGCAGAAACCAGATCAGCATCTATTCAGCCCCCACCGGTGCATCTGCGATTTCGGGCAGCAAGTCCCCGCCGCCCATCATCTTGACGATCGACCGCAGGATAAGCTCGATATTGACGACTAGCAGAAGGATGACCCCCACCAGCAACGATGCCATCATCCAGCTGCGCGGGACGCGGTACCACTCGTCAAACCCCAGCGAGGTCGGAATATAGAGCGCCGCCGTGGCGAAGCGGCCGCCAAAACCCGTGACCTCGGACCAGCCGATATTCACGGCGACGGCCAACACTGCCAGCGAGACGAAAAGCAGAAACAGCATCAACACCTGCCCCAGCACGCGCGGCAGCATCATGGGCAGCATATCAATAGCCACAAACCCGCCGCGCCGGAACGCGGTGGGGGCCATCAGCCCGGTCATCCACAACATGCAGAAGCGCGCGGCCTCATCTGGCCAGGGTAGGGCGTTGCCTAAAACGTATCGGAAGAACACCTGAATCAGGATTGCGATCACCATCAATGCAATCGCAACGACACCAACCGCGCGGCCCAAACGCAGCACGGTTTCGTTCACGAATGCAATCGGCGCAAGCGCCGTTGCCAGTCCGCCCATGCGGATCCTCCCTTGTTCAGCCGCAGGTTTGTCCCGCGGTCGTCAAATCACGCCTAGTGCTGCGCGAATTGGCCGAGTTTCCCGGCGTAAAAGGTCAGCGCGTCTCCGTCCGCCATGCTGACTTTCAGGACTTTGCCCACCACGATCACGTGATCGCCTGCATCGTGATAGGCGTGCTGTTCGCACTCAAACCGCGCCAGACAATCCGGCAGCAGAGGTGTTCCGTTCCCGCAGCGGTCGTGGTCGATATCCCGCAGGGCGAACGCGTCTTTCGAGCAGCCAAAACACAGATCGGCCTGTTCCGACGATAGCACGTGCACGCTGAAATGGCGCGCCTTGTGGAAATAGGGGAACCGGCGCGAATTGCGGTCGCCTGCCCACATCACCAACGGGGGGTCCAGCGACAGCGATGAAAAGCTGTTGGCGGTGATGCAGACCGGGCCATCGTCGCTGTCACAGGTGACGATGGTCACGCCGGTCGCAAACTTGCCAAAAGCGTCCCGCAAGGTGCGGGTGTCATCTTTATGCGGGACGAATGTGTGAGTGATGTCCTTTGAGATTGCGTTCATCATGGTACCTCATGCCCCAGCGCCGCCTCGTACAGGCGGAACCAGCTTTCGCGATCCAGATTTACTTTCAATGCGTCCGAGATGCTTTTGATCCGGTCCAGATTGTTCGTGCCCAGAACCGGAAGAATTCCTGCTGGGTGCGCCAATAGGAAAGCGATGGCGACTGCCGCGCGATCCACGCCGAATTCGGCAGCTATCTCATCTGCAACTATGCCGACCGGAGGGTTTCCGGCCATCAGCAACCCACCCCCCAGCGGAGACCACGCCATAACGTGCTGGCCGTGCTGCTGATGAAAGGCAAGATCGCCATTGGTGAAAGGGTCGATCTGACCCAGAGACAGCTCGATCTGGTTGGTGACCAGCGGCGTCTTCATCGCCGATTGCAGCAGGTTCCAGTCCCAGGGACGGAAGTTCGACACGCCGACAGCGCGCACCTTGCCGCTGGCGACCACCTCATCCAGTGCGGCGCCGGTTTTATGGTGGTCCATGAACGGATCAGGACGGTGGATCAGCAACAGGTCAATATGGTCGATGGCCATCTCGGTCAGAGAAGTATCGACCGATTTCAGGATATGCGCGCGCGAAGTGTCGTAGTACTTGACCTTCGCGTCCGAATACCGTCCGCAGGGCGCGACGATATCGCATTTGGTGACGATCTCCATCTTTGACCGCAGGGTCGGATTGGCGCGCAGGGCGGCACCCAGAATGCCTTCGGCCGTGTAGTCGCCGTAGATATCCGCCTGATCGAAACTGGTGATCCCCTGATCCAGACAGGCTTGTATCTTGGCCTCGACATGCGCGGCCGAGGTGTCATCGTCATCCCCGATGCGCCACATACCATATACAATGCGGCTCAGTTCCAGCGTGTCGGATAGTTTCACACGTTGCATCAGCGACGAACTCCATTGCCCAGCGGGGTGGCCGGGGTCTTTGCAGGCACGCGCCCGTATTCTTCGGGCAGCGAGCAGGTTTTCAGATTGGGCAGGACGCGGGCCCCGAAATGCTTGGCCTCATCCATGTGCGGATAGCCTGAGAAGATGAAAGCGCGGATGCCCATCTTCTGGTATTCTTCGATCTTGGACATCACCTGATCGGTCGACCCGACCAAAGCCGCGCCGCAGCCGGATCGCGCGCGCCCAACGCCGGTCCACAGGCCCGGTTCGACATAGCCATACTCATCCGCCAGATCGCGGTTCTTGGCCTGATGCGCCACGCCCAGTGAGGTCGAATCCAGCGCCCGCTCCCGGATCGCACGGCCATATTCGTCATCCAGCTTCGAAACGATGTAGTCCGCATATTCCTGCGCTTCGGCCTCGGTATCGCGGACGATCATGTGAACGCGCAGACCGTAATCCAGCGTGCGGTTGTAGTTTTCAGCCACCGCGTGAACGGCCTTCATCCGCTCGGCCAGTTGATCCTTGGTTTCGGGCCACATCAGGTAGACATCGCAATGCTCGCCGCAAAGATCGAGCGCAGAAGGGGAGTAGCCTCCGAAATACAGTAGCGGACCCCCAGTCTGATAGGGCTTGGCCGGGTCAGTGGTCAGGCCAGAGAAGTTATAGACCTCACCCGCATGGTTGATCTCATCCTGAGTCCAAGCTTGCTTGAGGATCTCGACCACCTCGCGGGACCGCTGATAGCGGAACGTGCTATCGTCTTTCTCGCCGGGAAAATCAGACGAGATGATGTTCACCGTCAGCCGCCCTTGCAGCATGTGATCCAGCGTTGCAATTGTACGCGCCAGCATGATCGGCTGCATCTCGCCACAGCGCACGGCGGCCAGCAAATTGATCTTGTCGGTGATCGGCGCGCAGCCAGCCACGAAACTCAGCGTGTCCTGACCGACCTGATAGGAAGACGGGCACAGGATGTTGCGGAACCCTTGCGCCTCGGCCTCGCGGACGATGCCGGAACAATGCTCCCAACTCGATCGCAGGTCACCATCCGGGACACCCAGAAACTGATAATCGTCTGAGCACAGCGCGGCGAACCACGAAACCTCGGCCGCATCCAGATCGGGGGATGTGATGGGGACGATGGTCATTTGATTCGTTCTCCGTGCATCTTTTGACTTTCCTCTTGCGTAGCAATCACTTTGATGTAGATCAATAGTGTATCAATTTTTTCCACGACTCGGTGAAGCACCTCGAAAATGACTGCCAACAGCCGCAACCCCAACGCGCTGCCGATCTATGTGCAGATCGCCGAGCTTCTGATCCGCGACATTGCCGCGGGTCGGCTGATCGACGGTGAACGTTTGCCACCCGAACGAGACATGGCTGCGAACCTCAATGTCTCGGTCGGGACGCTGCGAAAATCGCTGGCGGAGCTTGAGAAAAAAGGGATGTTGGAGCGTATCCAAGGCTCGGGCAATTACATCCGCGAGACCGGGACGCAGAACAGCGTTTATGCGATGTTCCGGCTGGAACTACCCGAAGGCGGGGGCCTGCCGCGCGCAGATATCCTGTCGGTGGATCATCTGGAAAAGCCCTCCGATCTGCCGGAATTCGGTACATCGCCCAAGGCGTCGCGAGTGCGCCGGATGCGCTATTTGAATGACACAATCATCGCAGTCGAGGAAATCTGGCTGGATGATTCCGCCGGAAAGGTCGATCAGGCGCTGCTGTCGGATTCGCTTTATCGCTATTACCAGCAGCAGCTTGGGTTCTGGATCACGCGGGCCGAGGATCGGGTTTCGGTCCGTGCGCTGCCCCATTGGACGCCTGAGACCTTCACCAAACCCGCTGGCGAAACGGCCGGTTATATTGAGCGGTTCAGCTGGTCCGAGGGGCCAGAACCGGTCGAGTTTTCAAAAACGTGGTTCGACCCGGATCGGGCCACCTATGTCCAACGTCTGAAATAAAAGGAAAAACGCATGACCCGGACCATCCATTACGGGCTGATCGGTTGCGGTATGATGGGGCAGGAACACCTGCATAATATCGCGTTGCTGGAAGGTACGCGCGTCTCGGCGATTTTCGAACCCGATGCCGCGATGGCCAAGGCAGCGCAGACGATTGTACCGGATGCGCAGATGGTGGGTTCGGTCGAAGATCTGCTGGCCGTGGATGATCTGGACTGCATCGTGATTGCCAGCCCCAACCATCTGCACGTGGACCAGATCGAGCAGATCGCGCGGGTGCGACCTTTGCCTTTGCTGGTCGAGAAACCTCTGTTCACCGACCCGGCAGATGCGGCGCGGCTTGACGCCATCCAGCGTGACTACCCTCATCCGATCTGGGTGGCGATGGAGTATCGCTATATGCCGCCCATCGCAGCCTTGATTGAGGGGGCGCAGGTGACCGGCGGTGTCAAAATGCTGACCATCAAGGAGCACCGCTTTCCCTTCCTGGAAAAGGTCGGCAACTGGAACCGCTTCAACCGCAATACGGGCGGTACCTTTGTCGAGAAATGCTGTCACTTCTTCGACCTCATGCGCCTGATCCTGCAATCGGACCCTGTGCGCGTGACAGCCAGCGGGGGGCAGGCTGTCAATCATTTGGACGAGGCGTATAACGGCGAAACCCCCGACATTCTGGACCACGGTTATGTCATGGTCGATTTCGCCTCGGGTGCGCGAGCAATGCTGGAGCTGTGTATGTTCGCGGAAGGTGCGCGGTATCAGGAGGAGATCTCGGCCGTCGGGTCGGACGCGAAGATCGAGGCGCTGGTGCCCGGACCGGGCCGTTTCTGGCCCGAGCATCTTGGTGATGCGCCGGTGCCGCAACTGATCGTTAGCCCACGTGCGCCTAAGGGACCGGTCGCCGAGTACATCCCCGTTGATCCAACGCTATTGGCCGCGGGTGACCATAACGGGTCTACTTTCTATCAGCATCAAGGATTCCTAGCCGTCCTGCGTGGTGATAAACCCGCCCCCGAGGTGACTCTGCAGGACGGGATGTGGGCTGTGCGCATGGGTCTGGCCGCGCAAAAGGCGCTGGAGACCGGAGAGGCGGTTTGGTTCTAGAACTACTGAGCGGCCTCTTTCTGATGTGCCGACGCCAACAGTGTCGCCAGTTCCGGGCGGCATGAGCCGCAATTGGTTCCGGCCTGCAACGCCTCACCAATGGCTTCGACGCTCATCAGCCCTTTGGTCTCAATAGCGGTTAGGATGGTGTTCACGCCTACGTCGAAACAGGAACACAGGACCGGACCGGGATCGGGCCGGTCGGCCGGCGCGCGGCCTGACAGCAGGTCGGGCACCTGTGGCAGAGTCGCAAGATAGTCGCGCATCACCGCCACGGGCTCGGGCGAAATGAACAATGCAGCGACCAGTTGTCCGTGTTCGTGAAACGCCAGTCGCGCCATGCCGCGCGCCGGGTCCTCAACTATGGTTGTCTGCGCCTCGGGCAATCCGAAAAGATCACGCGCGGCGGTTTGCCAGTCATTTATTGTGCCCATCCCGGCCAGTTCAGCGCGATAGCCGAGTTTTGTGGGGGTCTGCGCCCAATACTCGCAAACCGGTTTCATTTCGCGATGTGACACCGCAAACCCGTACCATTTGGCGTCAAAGCGGGTGACGTTCACCACGGAGGCTTTGCTTTCGGGCTGCCCGGATACAGGGTCGGTCGCCGCCGCGACCACGGCGTCGATCCGGGCTGAAGGGGCGGTTTCTCCGGTCCAGTGTATAGGCGCAAAGACCTGTCCTTGTGTGACATCGCTGGTAATCCGGGCCCGCAGGACGGATGTTCCATGCGGGCTTGCGACCCGCACCAGATCGGCGGGGTTTATCCCCGTGGCGCGCGCATCACCGGGGTGAATGTCCAGAAACGGCTCGGGCAGGTGGGCCGACAGCCGCGCCGACAGACCGGTGCGGGTCATCGTGTGCCATTGGTCGCGCAGCCGACCGGTGTTCAGCCAGAACGGATAGCGCGGTTCTGTTTTGGCTGCAGGCGCGCGCCATGTAACTGGTAAAAGCCGCGCCTTGCCGTCGGGGTGATAGAATTGCCCATCCGCAAAGAACCGCCCGCCCTGCCGTGTGGCGGTGACAGGCCAGCGCGTCGGCTGAAGAGCGTCATAGCCCGCCGCGTCCAGATCGCGGAGGCCCGAGATATCGAAATCACGCCCAAACTTGGCGGCCACTCCGGACAGGGTTGCGTATTCTCGGAAAATCTCTCCGGGCGTTTGATAATCAAAGGCCGAGGCCCACCCCATCAGCCGTCCGACCTCGGCCAGAATGTCCCAATCCGCGCGCGCTTGTCCCGGTGCGGGCAGGACCGAACGTTGTCGGCTGATCGTGCGGTCGGAATTGGTGACTGTGCCGTCTTTTTCGGCCCACGCGGCCGCAGGCAGCAGCACGTCGGCCAGCCGCGCCGTATCGGTGCGGGCCGTTATGTCTGAGACCACAGTGAACGGGCAGGCCGCGATGGCATCGCGCACCGCGTCGGCCTCGGGCATTGAAACCACGGGGTTCGTGTGGATCACCCACAGTGCCTTGACGCGCCCGTCGCCCACGGCGCGGAACAGGTCCACGGCCTTGAGGCCCGGGGCCTCGGGCATGGTCGGGGCCGACCAGAAATCGCGCACGGCGGCGCGGTGATCGGCGTTTTCGATATCCAGATGACAGGCGAGCATATTGGCCAGACCGCCGACCTCGCGCCCACCCATCGCGTTGGGCTGACCGGTGACCGACAGAGGCCCGCAGCCGGGCTTGCCGATCCGCCCCGTGGCCAGATGGCAGTTCAGGATCGCGTTGACCTTGTCGCTGCCCGAACTGGATTGGTTCACGCCCTGACTGAAGATCGTCACGACCTTTTCGGTGCCCATCCACATCTGGCAGAACTGCGCGATATCGTCGGGGTTGAGCCTGGTGACCGACACATCGTCGGCCAGCGCACTGTCCAGCGCCTCATGAATACCGGTGGTGTGGGTCAGGGAATCCGCATCCACCAAACCGGCAGTGTCGATTTGTGACAGCAGATGGTTGAACAGTGCGACATCACTGCCCGCGGCCAGTGGCAGGTGCAGATCGGCGCTGTCACAGGACGCCGTGCGGCGCGGATCGACAACGATGATCTTGGTCCCGCGCGCCTGCCGGGCTGCCATCAGGCGTTGATACAGAACCGGGTGGCACCACGCCAGATTGGATCCGACCAGCACGACCAGATCGGCCTCGTCCAGATCCTCATAAGTGCCGGGCACAGTGTCGGTGCCAAAAGCGCGTTTGTGGCCCGCAACGGTTGAGGCCATGCACAGCCGCGAATTCGTGTCGATATTGGCCGAGCCAATGAAACCTTTCATCAGCTTGTTGGCGACATAGTAGTCCTCGGTCAGCAACTGGCCCGATACATAGAAAGCCAGTGAATCCGGCCCGTGTTCGGCGATGGTCTCGCGGAACCGGTCCGCGACCAGTTGCAGCGCGTGGTCCCAGCCAGTCTCTTTGCCCGCTACCAAGGGTGCTAGCAGTCGCTGCGACAGGCGCACCGTTTCGGCCAAAGCCGAGCCTTTGGAACACAGCCGCCCTTGATTGGCCGGGTGATCCGGGTCGCCGGTGACGGTCAGGCCACCCGCGCCATCCGGTTGCAGCAGAACCCCGCAGCCCACCCCACAATAAGGGCAGGTCGAGCGTGTGGCGCAGGCACTCAGGTCTTTCACGCGGCGCTCCTTTGCCCCAATGAGGTGCTGTCGAGCAGAATGCGCTCTCCGTCCAGCTGCACCGGGTAGGTGGCGATCTGGCCTTCATCCGCGCCTTGTGCCTGACCCGAGTTCAGGTCGAAAACCCAGTTGTGCAGCGGGCAGGTGACGGACTGGCCATGCACGATGCCCTCAGATAGCGGACCGCCCTTGTGGGGGCAGGTGTCCGAGGCGGCAAAGACCTCATCTTTGGCAGTGCGGAACAGGGCGATGCAGCCCACGGGCGTTTTCACCACGCGCGCGCCGCGCAGGGGGATGTCGCCGATATGTCCGATGTCGATCCAGCTCATTCTGCGGCCTCCAATGTCAGATCGGCCATGGGCGCAAAGCGCGGGGCCTCTTTGGCCTGCTCGGCCCATGGGTCTTTGCGATAGATGGATTGGCTGAGTTCAAACCGCTCAACCAATGCGCGGCGGTTTTCGAGGTCATCCACCACGGTTTCCTTGATCCAGTCGAGACCGACCTTCGCCATCCATTTATACAAACGGTCCAGATACTTGCCGCCCTCGCGATAGGCTTGGGTGACGGCCATCACGACCTCAATCGCCTCATCCTCGGTCGGAACCTGCACCAGCAGTTCGGTTTCCTTAACGTCCATGCCCGCCGCGCCGCCGATGCTGATCTGGAAGCCCGAGTCCACACAGACCACACCGATATCCTTGCAGGTCGCCTCGGCGCAGTTGCGCGGGCAGCCCGAGACCGCCAGCTTCAGCTTGTGCGGCGTCCACGAACCCCACAGGATTTTCTCAAGCTTCACGCCGAGGCCCGTGCTGTCTTGCGTGCCGAACCGGCAGTGATCGGTGCCGACACAGGTTTTCACCGTACGCAGACCCTTGGAATAGGCGTGACCTGAGACCAGCCCGGCCTTGTTCAGATCGGACCAGATATAGGGCAGGTCGGACCCTTTCACGCCCAGCAGGTCGATACGCTGACCACCGGTGACTTTGACAGTGGGCACATCGTATTTCTCGGCGGCATCGGCGATGGCGCGCAGTTCCGCCGGGTTGGTGATGCCGCCCCACATTCGGGGCACAACGCTGAAAGTGCCGTCTTTCTGGATGTTGGCGTGTTTGCGTTCGTTGACGAAGCGGCTTTGCGGGTCGTCCTGATATTCCACCGGCCAGTCGGCCAGCAGGTAGTAATTCACCGCCGGGCGGCAGACATGACAGCCGTTGAGCGTCTTCCAGCCCAGCTCCTGCCAGACGGCCTCCTGGCTTTTCAGCTCTTGCGATTTGATCAGGCGACGGACGTCTTCGTGGGTCAGGTCACAGCAGCCGCAGATGGGCTGTGCAGTGGGCATCTGGAAGTCATCGCCCAGTGTGACCTGCAGCAGTTGCTCGACCAGTCCGGTGCATGTTCCGCAGGAGGCGCTAGCCTTGGTGGTCGCGCGGATGGCGCCCAGATCGGTTGCGCCGCCTTCGATAGCGGTGGTGATGTCGGATTTGCAAACGCCGTTGCAGCCACAGATTTCCGCCTCAGGCGGCAATGCTGCAACGGCTGAGAGAGGGTCCGCAGAGCCGCCCCCCTGATAGGCCGGGCCGAAGATCAGCGTCTCACGCATCTCGGACACGTCCTCACCATCGCGGATCAGGCCGAAGAACCAGTTGCTGTCGGCGGTGTCGCCATACATGACCGCGCCAACCAGCGTGTCGCCTTCTAGCACCAGCCGTTTGTAAACGCCGCGAGCAGGGTCGCGGAAGACGATGTCCTCGCGGGTCTCGCTCTCGGCAAAGTCCCCTGCACTGAACAGGTCGCAGCCGGTGACCTTCAGCTTGGTCGAGAGCGAACGTTGTTTGAACGCCGCATCCTCGCCCAGCAGGGTCTGCGCCAGCACTTTGGCCTGATCGTACAGCGGCGCGACAAGGCCAAAGACCTCGCCCTGATGCTCGACGCATTCGCCCACGGCATAGATATCGGCGTCCGAGGTGATCATCTGGTCATCCACATGGATACCCCGACCCACGGCAAGGCCCGTTTCCTGCGCCAGCGCGGTGTTGGGTCGGATGCCCACAGCCATCACCAACAGGTCGCAGGGCAATTCCGTGCCGTCCTCCAACAACAGCGCCCGGGCCTTGCCATCCTTGCCCGCGATTTCGGTCGATTTGGCATTCAGCAGAACGGTGATGCCTTTTTCTTCCAGCGATTTCTTGAGCAGATACCCTGCAGCAGGGTCCAGCTGACGTTCCATCAAGTGGCCCATGATATGCACGACGGTCACATCAGCTCCGCGCGCGGCCATGCCTGCGGCGGCCTCAAGCCCCAGCAAACCGCCGCCGATCACGACGACCTTGTTGCCCGCGCCCATGCCCATCATCTGTTCTGTGTCTTCCAGATCGCGATAGGCGATGACGCCGTCCAGATCATGCCCCGGCATCGGGATCATGAAAGGGTTCGATCCGGTGCCGAAGATCAGCTTGTCGTAAGGCACATGGCCGTACTCGCCTTCGACCACCTTCAGATCACGGTCAATTTTGACCACTTTCTCGCCGAATCGACAGGCGATGCCGCGCTCCGCGTACCAAGTGTCGTCATGGGTGACGATCTCTTCATAGGTCTGATCGCCTGCCAGAACCGGGCTCAGCATGATGCGGTTGTAGTTCCCGCGTGGTTCGGCGTTGAACAGGGTGATGTCGAACGCATCGGGGGCAGCGTCGGTCAGGTGCTCCAGCACCCGGCCCGAGGCCATGCCGGCTCCGATGACAACCAGTTTCTGTTTCATGTCATTCACTCCGCAGCGATGGCTTTGGGGGTAGGGGATTTGGGCTTGGGTTTGGCTCCGTGCTCATATTCCTCGAGGAAATCCAAAACCTCTTGCCGGTATTCGTAGTAATCAGGATGGGCCAGCAGCGCCTTGCGGGTGCGCGGGCGCGGCAGGTCGACATTGGTGATCTTGCCGATGGTGGCCTGCGGGCCGTTTGTCATCATCACCACGCGATCGGCCAGCAGGATCGCCTCGTCCACGTCGTGAGTCACACAGATCGTGGTGACTTTGGTCCGCGACCAGACCTCCATCAGAACCTCCTGCAGCTCCCACCGGGTGAGGCTGTCGAGCATCCCGAAGGGCTCATCCAGCAGCAGCAGTTTCGGCGACAGGGCAAAGGCGCGGGCGATGCCAACACGCTGGCGCATCCCGTTCGACATGTCGGCGGCGGATTTGTCCATCGCGTCGGCCAAACCGACCCGTTCGAGGTAATATTCCACCACATCCTGCCGCTCGGCCTGGCTGGCGCGCGGATACACGCGGTCCACACCGACCGAGACGTTTTCTTTGGCGGTCAGCCATGGGAACAGCGAAGGCGACTGGAACACCACGGCGCGTTCGGGATCGGCGCCTTCAACGTGGCGGCCATCCAGCTTGATCGCACCCTTGGAGATTTCGTTCAGACCAGCGGCCATGGTCAGCACCGTGGACTTGCCACAGCCCGAGTGACCAATCAGCGAGATGAACTCGCCTCGGTTGAGTTTCAGGTTGAAATCCTCGACCACGGTCAGCGGACCCTTGGAGGTGGGGTAGACCTTGTGCAACTGGCTGAAATCCAGATAGCGATCTTCGATCAGACCCGACTGCGCCTCTTTCACCGCTGCCGGTACACCGTGGATCGGGGTGACGTCGGGCAGGGTCTTGGTGCCTTCGACCTTGGCCTCGATGCCCACATCCATCAGGTATTTCGTGACCTCGCCACGCAGCGCCTTGAACGTCTCATCATGGTTCATGGCGGACCGGTCGCGGGGGCGGGGGATCGAGACCTTGAACTCGGTCCCCAACGTGCCATCGGGGTTCAGCGGCATAATGCGGTCGGCCAGCAGGATCGCTTCGTCCACGTCATTGGTGATCAGGACACAGGTCTTGCGGTCGGCCTCCCAGATCTTTTCGATCTCTTCCGCCAGATTGCCACGGGTCAATGCATCCAGCGCCGACAAGGGCTCGTCCAGCAGCAGAACCTCGGGGTCCATCGCCAGCGCGCGGGCCACGTTCACCCGCTGCCGCATCCCACCCGACAGCTCGGCAGGGCGGCGACCAGCGGCGTGGCTAAGGCCGACCATGCGGATGTAGTGGGCAACCTTTTCCTCTTTCTCAGCCTTGGGCATCTTGGGAAAGACCGCGTCCACGGCCAGCCGCACATTGCCCGTCACCGTCAGCCACGGCATCAGCGAGTAGTTCTGAAAGATCACCCCCCGTTCCGGCGCGGGGCCGGTGATGGCTTTGTCGCGAAAGGTTACGCTGCCCTTGGAGGGGAATTCGATCCCCGCCATCAGGTTGATCAGCGTGGTTTTACCGGTGCCAGAAAAGCCCAGCAGTACCACGAATTCACCTTCCTGAACCGAGAGGTTGATGTCTTTCAGCACATCCGTCGCAGCGGTGCCGGTGCCAAAAGATTTGCTGACATTCTTGAAGTCGATCACAGCCATTTGGGTCACCGGTTGTTCGAGAAGGTAAACAGCGACTGCAGCGCATACATCACGCGATCCAGCAGGAAGCCAATGATGCCGATGGTAAAGACGGCAACCATTATCTTGGCGAGTGAGCTGGACGAGCCGTTCTGGAACTCATCCCAGACAAACTTGCCCAGACCGGGGTTCTGCGCCAGCATTTCAGCCGCGATCAGAACCATCCAGCCAACGCCAAGCGACAGACGCAGGCCGGTGAAGATCAGCGGCAGGGCCGAGGGCAGCACCAGCTTGGTGATCTTGGTATAGGTGTTCATTTTCAGAACTTTGGAGACGTTCACCAAGTCTTTGTCGATCGACGCCACACCCAGCGAGGTGTTGATCAGCGTGGGCCACAGAGAACACAGCGTCACGGTGATGGCCGAGATCAGGAAGGATTTCGCGAACCAGCCGTCATTGGTGACGTAAACGGCCGACACGATCATAGTCACAATCGGCAACCAGGCCAGCGGCGAGACGGGTTTGAAAATCTGGATCAGCGGGTTCAGCGCCGCATTTGCGGTGGGTGACAGGCCCGCAGCGATACCCAGCGGCACAGCGACAATAGTGGCGATCAGGAACCCGAAGAACACGGTTTTGATCGAGGTCCAGATCTGGTTGTAATAACTCGGTGCGCCGGTATAGGCGACCTCTTTGACTTTTTCGGGCTGGCCCGCGTCGATGAACTTCTGGTTGCGCTTTTCAACCATGGCCTCGAACTTCGCCTTTTTGGCGGCCTTGGCCTGCGCGTCCTGATGCAGGCTAATGGCTTCGGACCAGACCTGCGCCGGACCAGGCACTGCGCCCAGCGAGGTTTGCACCTTGGGTGCCAACGTGCCCCAGAGAACCAGAAAGGCACAGATGGCCAGCAGAGGCACGACCAGCAGGCGCCAAATCTCGCCCATCTGGGCGCGCGGGTTGTCGCCTGCACCGGCCTTCAGGATGGGGGTGATCCAAGCCAAGCCCAGAACCTGAAACCATTTATCGGCGGCGTTGATCCGGGTGAACAGGCGGGCGCGTCGGGCCTCGCGTTCAGCATCAGCGGATAGCGTATCGTGGTCGATGGCTGTCATCTTGCGGTCTCCTGGCCCGGTCGTTCAGCGCCGGGCGGGGGTGGAATTCTGTGTGAATGGGGAAGCCCCCCAGCCACCAAGGGCCGGGAGGCAGGGGAGTTAACCCTGAACTTCGGTGCCGACGACGACCTGTTCGCCTTTCAGGCCGATCGGCAGGCTTTGCAGATAGGCGTTGGGCTGACGGGCGTCATAGGGAATGCCGTCGATGATATCCTCGGCGGGCGTGGGGGCCTTGTAGCCGTCGCTGTCCCAGGGGAAGTCGGCCTCATTCGCCAGGCCTTCGTCGACCAGCATTTTGGCGGCGTCCAGATAGATGTCCGGGCGGTAGACGGACTTGGCGACCTCGTCATACCAGGCATCGGTCTGCGGTTCGGCGATCTGGCCCCAGCGGCGCATCTGGGTCAGGTACCAGATGGCGTCCGAATAGAACGGGTAGGTCGCGTTATAGCGGAAGAAGACGTTGAAATCGGGCACTTCACGCTTGTCGCCTTTCTCGTACTCGAATGTACCGGTCATCGAATTCGCGATCACGTCATAGTCAGCACCCACATATTCCGGCTGGCTCAGCATCTCGACCGCGGCGGGGCGGTTGGCGTTGTCGTTTTCATCCAGCCACATTGCAGCGCGGATCAGAGCTTTGGTAACAGCGCGGGTGGTGTTGGGGTACTGCTCGGCGAACTCGGCATTTATGCCAAAGACCTTTTCGGGGTTGTTCTTCCACAGCTCATAATCGGTGATGACCGGCACGCCGATGCCTTTGAACACGGCCTGCTGGTTCCACGGTTCACCTACGCAATAGCCATAGATGGTGCCTGCTTCCAATGTGGCCGGCATTTGTGGCGGAGGCGTCACCGACAGGAACACATCCGCGCCGATCTGGCCGGTTACGTTTTCAGGGCTGTAATAGCCCGGATGCAGGCCGCCAGCGGCAAGCCAGTAGCGCAGTTCGTAATTGTGGGTCGAAACCGGGAAGACCATGCCCATGTTAAAGGGCTTGCCTTCGGACTTGTATTTCTCGACCACCGGGGCCAGAGCCTCGGCACTGATCGGGTGCTGCGGGCGACCGTCATCCATTTTCGGGATGTTGGGCTTCATCTCTTCCCAGACCTCGTTCGACACGGTGATGCCGTTGCCGTTCAGGTCCATCGAAAAGGGGGTGATGATATGCGCCTCGGTGCCGTACCCGATAGTTGCGGCCAGCGGCTGACCGGCCAGCATGTGCGCACCGTCCAGCTGTCCGTCGATCACGCCGTCCAGTAGCACTTTCCAGTTGGCCTGCGCTTCGAGCGTTACGAACAGGCCCTCATCCAGGAAGTACCCATTCTCATAGGCCACAGCCAGCGGGGCCATGTCGGTCAGTTTGATAAAGCCAAAGGTCAGTTCGTCCTTCTCCAGCTCCAGCGTTTCTGCCAACGCGGGGCTGATCAGGGCGGTGGTGGCGACAAGGCCTGCAAGCAATTTCTTCATGTGGGTCTGTCCCTTTCTTGGTCCCGGTCAACCGGGTTGGTGAAAAACAAAAAGCCGCTGCACGCTCTGGCCGGGAGGAGGTGACCAGAGAGTGAGCGGCTTTGCTCAGTCGTTCCCAAACTTTGGGAGGAATTCTTGCGACACACGCCTTTGTGTGCCGATGGGTCCAGAGTGGTAAATGCGCCGTTGCCGATCAAGCGATTTTGCTGCAACGCGGCGTTAAATGCTGCAATCGCGCGGTGTTGCGCTCGCGTCTGCCTAATTCTTAGGCGTCAGATATCCTGAGGATCAAAAATGCGCCCATCCAAGAACGCATCCCGCTTTAGCGACAGCTGCCCGTTATGGGAAGCAACGGGCGTGGTCTCACGAATCGCGCCTTCCAGCTTTTCCGACGCACCGGGCAGATCGGCCCCCAATCCTGCTAGTTGATTGCGGTAGATATCGCTGCGGAACACGCTGCCCGCTTGGGCTAGCGCCAGATGCGGGTCCAGACCGTATCGTTGCGCCAGACGGTGGGCGATCCACTTGGCCTGACTGCGCCATGGGAAATTTGCGGCCCCGTCGTGGAACTCGACAAATCCCGGCACCTCGCGCTGTTCGGCGTGGCCTGTGATGGTAAAGCGCCCCGAGAGCGCCCGGTCGATCAGTTCCGAAGGCAGGTTCAGATAGGTGTCTCGGGCAAGGATTTCAGCGGCGGCGGTGTGGCTGCCCGGTTGGCCCAGCCAACGCCCGGCGCGCCAGACGGCCCGCATCAGCTTGCCCAGCAGGTGCGGCTCGGTATCCGCCCAGTCGGTGCGCACGGCCAGCACCTTTTCCGGCGCAAAGGCCCAGATCGCCTGACCGGGCAGCAGTAACGCCCCCGCCTGCGATTCCACAGCGACCGAACCCCAGGGTTCACCCACACAGAACGCATCCACATCACCCTCGGCCAAGGCCTGCGCCATCAGCGGCGGCGGGATGGTGCGCACCTCGACCCCGATTTTGGACAGTTCGGTGGCCTCAAGCCAGCAATGCAGCAGTTCCACATGCAGCGAAAACGGGAAGGGCACGCCAAAGACCAATGGCCCATCCGCGACTGAGGCCAGCGCGGCGGCGGCCTTGAACGGATCGCGGAAGTCGAACTCATAGCCTGCGTCGCGCAGGCGGGTCTCCAGCGCGCGGCTAACGCCGATCACGTCGCCATTCACCGACAGGACCGAAACGGCTGACAAGGGCTGCGTCACCCCGCCCAGCCCCAAGGCCATGGCAACAGGGACCGGCGACAGCAGGTGCGCGGCATCCACCCGCCCAAAGGCCAGCATGTCGCGCACGGATGACCATGAGGGCGCAGCGATCAGGTCCAGTTCGACCCCTTCAGCGCGGGCCAGACCCATTTCATGCGCTACGATCAAAGGCGCGGCGTCCACCAGCGGAACATAGGCAACAGGCAGGGTAACAGCGTTCATGACAACAGCCCCGAGGCGGTGACAAGCGCCTCGGCCACGTCGGCGACGCGGCGGCCCTGATCCATCGCGGCCTTGCGCAGCAGGGCATAGGCCTCTTCTTCCTCAACCCCGCGCGCCTTCATCAGCAGACCCTTGGCGCGGTCGATCACCTTGCGTTCCTCCAGCGCACGTTTGGTTTCGGCCAGTTCGCGGCGCATCTGGCGCACGATCTGAAACCGCGCGATGGCGGCATCCAGCACGGGCTTCAGCCGATCCGGCTGCATCCCGTCAACCACATAAGCCGACAAGCCCGCCTCAATCGCGGTCGAGGCCAGATCTCCGGCTGCGCCCGAGACGAACATGGCCACGGGCCGTTCTAGAGGCCCGGATGCAAGCGTCAGTTCCTCAAGCATATCGCGGGTCGGGTTGTCGATGTCGATCAGCACCACATCCGGAATCAAGGCGGCAATCTTGCGCGCAAGGCTGGAGACATTGCCGATCACGTGCACATCATAGGCCCCGGACGCGTTGAGTGCGTCGACGATGGCAATCGCACGCTCGCGGTCTTCCTCTACTACGACAATGGTCAGGGTGTCTGGCATGGCACCTTTTCACCGGGTGGCTGCGCGATCTCAAGAGTTCGGTGGCTTTTCCGTCGGGACGCGAGACAGAGTGCCTAAAAAACAGTCAACCCCGCCGCGTGAATGTTCATGGCGCGCAAATCTTTTCGCCTATCGGAAACCTATGACCGTGTGCGGAGCGAAAAGTGATGTCGTTTTTCGGCATTCAAACGTCTTTTCTGCTTGCTGCACTGCCGAGGGGTTTCTAGGTGTGGCGGCGGGACACCCCTCCCCAACGAGGGGCGTGTATCTGGAAGGGTAATACACATGAGCATTGAACAACCGGCTACGCGGCCGGCGAATCCGCGTTTTTCCTCGGGCCCCTGCGCCAAACCCCCCACATTTGATCTGAACAAGTTGGCCGATGCCGCGCTGGGCCGGTCGCACCGTGCTGCCGTGGGCAAGGACAAGCTGAAAGCGGCCATCGAAGGCACGCGCGAGGTGCTGGGTATTCCGGCGGATTACAAAATCGGCATCGTTCCCGCATCGGACACCGGCGCGGTCGAGATGGCGCTGTGGTCGCTGCTGGGCGAACGCAACGTCGAGATGCTGGCGTGGGAAAGCTTTGGTGCCGGTTGGGTCACCGACGTGGTCAAGCAACTGAAAATCGACGCCGAGGTGAAAACGGCGGAGTACGGACAGATCGTCGATCTGGCCACGGTCGATTTCGTCAACGATGTGGTGTTTACGTGGAACGGCACGACCTCGGGCGTGCGAGTACCCAATGGCGACTGGATCGCGGATGACCGTCAGGGTCTGACGATCTGTGATGCAACCTCGGCTGCCTTTGCGATGGACCTGCCGTGGGACAAGCTGGATGTGACTACGTTTAGCTGGCAAAAGGTACTGGGTGGTGAAGCAGCGCATGGCATGCTGATCCTCAGCCCGCGTGCGGTGGAGCGACTGGAAAGCTACACCCCCGCATGGCCGCTGCCCAAGATTTTCCGCCTGACCAAAAGCGGCAAGCTGATTGATGGCATTTTCACCGGGGCCACGATCAACACGCCCTCGATGCTGGCGGTCGAGGATTACCTGTTCGCGCTGGACTGGGCGCGTTCGGTGGGTGGCTTGCAGGGCCTGATCGCCCGCGCCGATGCCAATGCCGGTGCGGTGCATGCGTTTTGTGACCAGAACGACTGGATCGCCAATCTGGCCGAGGATGTGGCGACGCAATCGAACACGTCCGTCTGCCTGAAATTCACCGATCCTCGCATTCAGGATGGCGCGACCTTTGCCAAGGCCGTGGCCAAACGGCTGGAAGCCGAGAATATTGCGCTGGACATAGGTGCCTATCGCGATGCCCCTGCGGGCCTGCGCATCTGGTGCGGCGGCACGGTTGAGACCGCGGATATTCAGGCCATGCTGCCCTGGCTGGCCTGGGCCTTTGAGGCCGAGATCGCTACGCAATCGGCAGCCGCCTGACAAGATTTTTCTACGAAAAATCTGGGCCCGCCTGTGGCCCGGACATCTCCCTATATTCAAGGACCAGAGAAATGGCCCCCAAAGTACTCGTATCTGACAAGCTCAGCGAAACCGCCGTGCAGATTTTCCGCGATCGCGGCATTGATGTGGATTTCATGCCCGATCTGGGCAAGGACAAAGACAAGCTGGCCGAGGTGATCGGTCAGTATGACGGCCTTGCCATCCGCTCGGCCACCAAGGTCACGCCGACCCTGTTGGAGAAAGCCGACAATCTTAAAGTGATCGGTCGCGCCGGGATTGGCACAGACAATGTCGACAAGGAAGCGGCCTCGAAAAAAGGCGTGATCGTGATGAACACGCCGTTCGGCAACATGATCACCACCGCCGAACACGCTATTGCGATGATGTTCGCCGTGGCGCGGCAAATCCCCGAAGCCAGCGCCTCGACCCACGCCGGCAAGTGGGAAAAGTCCAAATTCATGGGGATTGAGCTGACCAACAAGACCCTCGGTGTCGTTGGTGCAGGCAACATTGGCGGCATCGTTTGTGAGCGCGCGCTGGGCCTGAAGATGAAGGTCGTCGCGTATGACCCGTTCCTGGGCGAAGAGAAAGCCGCAAAGATGGGCGTCGAAAAGGTCGAGCTGGACGAATTGCTGGCACGTGCCGATTTCATCACCCTGCACGTGCCGCTGACCGATCAGACGCGCAACATCCTGAGCCGCGAGAATCTGGCGAAAACCAAGCCGGGCGTGCGCATCGTCAACTGTGCCCGTGGTGGTCTGGTCGATGAAGACGCGCTGGCCGAGATGCTGCAATCGGGCCATGTGGCCGGTGCGGCCTTTGACGTGTTCAGCGAGGAACCGGCCAAGGAAAACGCTCTGTTCAACCTGCCCAACGTCGTCTGCACACCACATCTGGGTGCTGCCACGACCGAGGCGCAGGAAAACGTGGCGCTGCAGGTGGCCGAGCAGATCTCGAACTACCTACTGACCGGGGCTGTTGAGAACGCGCTGAACATGCCCAGCGTGACTGCTGAGGAAGCCAAAGTCATGGGGCCGTGGATCAAGCTGGCCGGTCATCTGGGCAGCTTCATCGGCCAGATGACCGATGAACCGATAAAAGCGATCAACATTCTTTATGATGGGGTCGCAGCCGAGATGAACCTTGCAGCGCTTAATTGTGCCGCCGTTGCGGGGATCATGAAAAAGGTCAATCCTGATGTGAACATGGTGTCTGCCCCCGTGATCGCGAAAGAGCGTGGTATCAATATCTCGACCACCAATCAGGACAAATCCGGCGCGTTCGAAGGCTATATCAAGGTCACTGTTGTTACTGATAAGCGGGAGCGTTCGATCGGTGGCACGGTGTTCAGCGATGGCAAGCCGCGTTTCATCCAGATTAAGGGCATCAATATCGACGCCGAGGTCGGGGCGCATATGCTCTATACCACCAACGAAGACGTGCCGGGCATCATCGGTGCGCTGGGTCAGACGATGGGCGAGAACGATGTCAATATCGCGAACTTTACCCTTGGTCGGTCTGAGGCCGGGGGCGAGGCGATCGCGCTGCTATATGTGGATGAACCCGTTCCGGTAGAGGCTCGAGCCAAACTGGCTGAGACAGGGCTGTTCACGCAAATCAAACCGCTAGAATTCGACGTCTCCTGACCGTCTGTGTTGAAATTCTGAGACAATCCCAGCCCGCGCCGTCCAAGGCGCGGGAATTTTCTTTGCCATGGGCGGTTTTCCCGTCACAAGCAAAGTGAATTTTGGACCCGAGGTTTTTTTTATGACGTCCCCCATCTACGCCATTGGCGATATTCACGGTCAGCTTGAGATGCTGCAAACCGCCCTGCGCCGGATCGAACAGGATGGAGGTCCGGATGCGCGGGTCGTGTTTCTGGGCGATTACGTGGATCGCGGGCCGAGCAGTCGCGGCGTTCTTGACCTGTTGATCGAAGGTCAGCGTGCGGGGCGTAACTGGGTCATGGTCCGGGGCAATCACGACCGGATGATGGCGCGGTTCGTGCAGGATTGCGAGGTCGCGGACAGCCACTTGCCGGTCACGCTCAGTTGGTTGCATCCGCGTTTGGGCGGGCGCGAGACATTGGCCTCTTACGGTGTGGATGTCACCGACAATGACCGCATCATCCATGTCCATCAACGCGCGGTCGAGACTGTTCCACCGCAGCATCTGGATTTCCTCAATGCTCTGCCGAACTATCACCAAGAGGGCGAAATGCTGTTCGTTCACGCGGGTATCCGACCGAGCCTTCCGCTGGAGCAGCAATCCGAGAATGACCTGATCTGGATCCGCAACGAATTCCTGATCGAAGCCGCGCCGCATCCGTGGCTGATTGTCCATGGCCACACGCTTGTCGATCAGGCCGAGCATTGCGGCAACCGGGTCAATTTGGATGCGGGCGCAGGCTATGGCCGTCCCTTGGCCACGGCGGTGTTCGAGGGGCGTAAGTGCTGGCTTTTGACCCCAACCGGACGCGTGCCGCTTAGGTAAACAGCTCGGCGAAACGCTCGCGCAGGGCGTTTTTCTGCACCTTTCCCATCGTGTTACGCGGCAGCCCGTCCAGAACGATCAGCTTGCGAGGATGTTTGAAACGGGCCAGTTCGGCCTGCGCACGGGCCATGATCGCGTCCAGATCAAGAGTCGCGCCTGGTTCCGCCACCAGCAGGCCCACGGGGGTTTCGCCGAAATCCGGGTGCGGCACGCCGATCACGGCGCTTTCCAGAACACGGGGCTGGTCGTCCAGTAGCATCTCAAGTTCCTTGGGATAGATGTTGAACCCGCCCGAGATGATCAGATCTTTGCCGCGCCCGACGATATGGACATAGCCATCCTCGTCCACGCGCCCCAGATCGCCGGTGATGAAAAACCCATCCTCGCGCAGTTCGGCGGCGGTTTTCTCGGGCATTTGCCAATAGCCCTGAAACACGTTTGGGCCGCGCACTTCGATCATGCCGATCTCACCCAGCGGCAGGGTCTCGCCGCTGTCGGGGTCGGTCACTTTCAATTCGACATCGGGCAGGGGGAAACCGACAGTACCGGCGCGGCGCTCACCGTCATAGGGGTTTGAGGTGTTCATGTTGGTCTCGGTCATGCCGTATCGTTCAAGAATGCGGTGGCCGGTACGGGTTTCGAACCGCTCATGGGTTTCCGCCAGCAACGGGGCTGAGCCCGAGATGAACAGCCGCATATGCCGGGCCAGATCACCGGTGAACCGATCATCCCCCAACAGGCGGGTGTAGAAGGTCGGCACCCCCATCATTGACGTCGCCTGCGGCATCAGGCGCATCATGTCATCCAGATCGAACTTGGGCAGAAAGATCATCGACCCGCCCGAAGCCAGCACAACATTCGTCGCCACAAACAGCCCGTGCGTGTGGAAAGTCGGCAAGGCGTGCAGCAGCACATCATCTGCGCTGAACCGCCATTCCCGCACCAGCGTTTCCGCGTTCGACAGCAGGTTGGCCTGCGACAGCATCGCTCCCTTGGAGCGCCCGGTTGTCCCTGAGGTATACAGTAAGGCGGCCAGATCTTCCTCGGACCGGCGCACGGGTTCAAACGCGGGCAGCATCCCAAGCGCGCGTCGCATGAAACTGCCCGATCCATCGGCGTTCAGTGTTTCCAGCCGGGCGTTTTGGGCAGTGGCAATGGGGGCCAGACCCTTGGATTTCGCGTCATCGCAAACCACTAGCGCGGCTTCGCTGTTTTCGATGAAATATTGCAGCTCAGCCGTGGTGTAGCCGGTATTGAGAGGCAAAAAGATCAGTCCGGCCTGCGCGCAGGCGGCGTACAGCGCCAGCGCCTCGGGGGATTTTTCGACCTGAACAGCCACACGGTCGCCGGGCTCAAGCTCATACCCGATCAGCGCATTGGCCAGCCGGGCTGACATGTCCAGAAAATCGGCATGAGTCACAGTCTGACCGTTCGGAAGATGCAGGAACGGTGTGTCTTTGCCCGCGTGAATGCCGAACAAGCGATCGTAAAGCGGGTTGCTCATGACAGATGTTCCTTTCGCCAGATCAATTTCGTGGAAATCTGGCGCGGATCGGCAGGACGGTAAAGCCAATTCGTGACGAAATCAGAACTGCGTCGTCATGCGGTAGCCGGCCGCGAAATACATCTTGGCGAAAGTTACAGGCTGGCCTTCCAGCCAAGTGATGCGCTCACCGGTGAAAACGGGCTCGCTTTCAGGAACGTCCAGAAATCCGGCAACCATTGCGTCGGCACGGCTGGCCAGGAACGTCAGTTCGACATTTGTGAAAGGTACTGTCTGGATCAGCCATTCATTCGGTCCGATCTGCGAGAAATCCGCTTGCATCACTTGCGGAACGCTATCGACGACGATCCAACGGTCTTCGTATTGAAATGGCGTGTTGCCCGAAAAGTGCATGCACCTGACATGCATCACCGGTTGCCCCGTACGCAATGCCAGCCGGGCCGCCAGCCAGTCGGGCGCGTTTTCCCGAGCCGAAGAGACCAACGCATAGCGATAGGTCCCGCCAAGGGCCTCAACCTCGTCTCGGACCATCGGAATGGTAAATCTGGCTTGCCTCTGAGGGGCGCTCAGAACCCGTGTGCCTGCTTTGCGACGACGCTCAAGATATCCTTCGTCGGCCAGTTCGCGCAGGGCGCGGTTCACTGTGGTGCGGGTGCATGAAAACTCGGCGGCCAGATCCTGTTCGTTGGGCAGCAGAGAATCCGGCCCCCAATCCCCGGACCGAATACGAGACAGGACCGTTCTCTTGATGTCCTTGTAGCTGGTGGTCTCGGATGTCTGGGTCATGTGCGTCCTGCTTTCAGGGATTCGTTTTAGACGTCAGTCAGCAGCTCGGCAATCGCAGCGCGGTAGGTATCTACAATGCGGTCGCGTGCGACATGGCGGCCTTCGCGCACCATGTGCCGCCCGGCGGACCAAAGATCCGTGACCAACCCATCGGGGCCCGCAAAACACAGCCCGTCCAGTACCTGATCATCCGTCAGCGGCCATAAGGACGGATGGGAGCGATCGAAGGCCACAAGATCGGCCAACTTACCAATGGCTATCGAACCAGAATCCCGATCCAACGCCTGCGCTGCTCCGCTGGTGGCGCCTGTATAAAGCGCATGGCCCACGGACCCTTCTCCGCGAACCAGAACAGCGCGTTCGCGGTCGCGCAAGCGTTGCGAATACTCCAACGTTCGCAGTTCTGCGGGCAGTGAAATTCTGATGTTAGAGTCGGAACCAACACCAAACCGACCCCCTTCGTTGATAAAGGCGGAGCCGTTGAAAATACCGTCGCCAAGGTTCGCCTCGGTTATCGGACACAGCCCTGCTACAGCCCCGGATCGCGCCAGCATGCGGGTTTCGGCATCGGTCATATGGGTGGCGTGGATCAGACACCATCTTTGGTCGACATCCATATTGTCCAACAGCCAAGCCACAGGGCGTTGGCCTAATGCGGCCTCGACATCGGTAACCTCTTGTACCTGTTCAGCGATGTGGATGTGGACCGGGCCAGTTGGGTCCAGTTGC
Organism: Ruegeria sp. HKCCD7628; assembly: GCF_057221005.1. NCBI lineage: Bacteria > Pseudomonadati > Pseudomonadota > Alphaproteobacteria > Rhodobacterales > Roseobacteraceae > Ruegeria > Ruegeria sp. HKCCD7628. The sequence continues at coordinate 1,227,753 of NZ_JBWVBA010000001.1, read as the reverse complement.
ATCAGCTGTTTCAGGTCACCGGGCGAGGTCGCCCTCAGCGAATGAGGCGCAACACCGATCCTGCTGTCTGCATGCGGCAGGATCGTGCGGCACTCTTCGGTCAGGTCACAATAGCGGTCCAAGCTGTTCCCAAATCGCAACTGCCCGCCCTCTAAAGCCTGTTGCTGTACGCCCCCGTAGGAATAAAGGACCGGCAGGTGTGTCAAGCCGATCCCGGTTTGATCCGCTGCGGCAAAGATTCGTTGGCTCAGTTCGGACAGCGTGTCATAGGGCTGCCCGCCGGGCTGGTGATGGACATAGTGGAACTCACCAACTGCGGCAAAGCCGGCCTCTTGCATCTCCACATACGTCAGCGCAGCTATGGCCTGGATTTGATCGGGCGTCAGCCTGTCGAGAAATCGATACATCAAGGTGCGCCAGGTCCAAAAGCTTTCACGCCCTGCCGCTCGGGTTTCGGTCATGCCGGCCATGGCGCGTTGAAACGCATGGCTATGCAGGTTTCCCGGCGCCGGCAGCAAAAGGTCGACGCAGGTATCCCCAGAGACTGCCGCGCTGGTTTCAAGTCCGGATATCCGGCGATTCCGAACGTGGACTCGTATGTTCTTAGCCCATCCCGTTCCCAACAAGGCTGTCTTCGCGTGGATCGTCATGGCATATCCAATTTGTATAGACTTTAAATTTTTATAAGTATACTTAAAAATAAACAACCACGGAAACCGAAAAGAGCTTCGATGATGACAAATATGGTCATTTTTGCGGGAAATGTCGCAACCATGGAGTGCGACCGGGAGCCCTACGGTTTGTGCGTGGACGCAGCGATCGCGATCGAGGGTGGTCGAATTGTCTGGGTCGGATCGAAAAAAGAGTTGCCTGAGCGATTCTCGGGTTGGGAGGCCACGGATTATGGTGAAAGGCTGGTGACCCCGGCCTTGATCGACGCGCATACGCATCTGGTGTTCGGGGGCAACAGGGCGGCTGAATTCGAGATGCGGTTGAACGGTGCATCGTATGAACAGATCGCACGCGCCGGAGGGGGCATTCTGTCGACCGTCAGCGCCACCCGCGCGGCATCCGAAGAGGCGCTGTTGTCCGACGCTTTGACCCGTGCTGATGCTTTGGTGTCTGAAGGTGTCAGCTGTGTCGAGGTGAAATCGGGATACGGGTTGGACGTAGAAACCGAACTGAAAATGCTTCGGGTTGCACAAAAAATAGAAAAACTGCGCCCGATGCGCGTGAAGACCACCTTTCTTGGCGCGCATGCTGTTCCGCCCGAGTACAAGTCCCGCCCCAAAGACTATTTGACCGAGGTTTGTATCCCGACCCTGCACGCAGCCCACGCCGAAGGGCTCGTGGATGCGGTTGACGGTTTCTGTGAGGGCATTGCCTTCACCCCCGCCCAGATGGCGCTTGTCTTTGATGAGGCGCAATCTCTTGGTCTGCCGGTTAAGCTGCATGCTGAACAACTGTCCAATCTTGGCGGGGCCAGATTAGCTGCCAGTTACGGAGCACTGTCGGCTGATCATGTGGAATATCTGGATGAGGACGGTGTCGCGGCCATGGCGGAGGCGGGCACGGTAGCCGTGCTTTTGCCGGGCGCGTTTTACACGCTACGCGAAACTCAGGTTCCGCCCGTGAACAGACTGCGAGACAAATCCGTGCCGATGGCATTGGCGACAGATTGCAATCCGGGGTCGTCTCCGCTGACGTCTTTGTTGCTGACGATGAATATGGGGTGCACCATGTTCCGCCTGACGCCCGAAGAGGCGCTGGCTGGTGTGACCCGGAATGCGGCGCGTGCGCTTGGCTTGCAGGACACGGGCGAAATCACTGTGGGCAAACGGGCGGATCTGGCTGTCTGGGATGTGCGGCACCCGGCTGAACTGGCGTATCGGATCGGGTTCAATCCCCTCCACCAGCGAATCTTCGGAGGGATGTGATGGCGCACCTCACCGTAACACCCGGAGGCGTAACCCTTTCGGAATTGGCCAAGATCTACTGGAATCAGCCATCTGTGCGACTGGACCCTGCCTGCGAAACTGCCGTGCAGCGCGCATCACAGCGCGTTCAGCACGCCGCCAAGGGCGACGTGGCCGTCTATGGCGTCAACACCGGGTTCGGGAAGCTGGCCAGCCACAAGATCGCCCCCAAGGATACTGCGGTTTTGCAGCGCAACCTGATCCTCAGCCATTGTTGCGGTGTTGGGCCGTCTGTCCCGCGCCGTATCGTTCGGCTTATGATGTCGCTGAAACTGCTGTCCTTCGGCCGCGGCGCGTCGGGCGTTCGATGGCAACTGATTGCGCTGTTGCAAGACATGCTGGCACACGATGTTATCCCGGTCGTTCCGGCGCAGGGGTCGGTCGGCGCGTCTGGTGATCTGGCACCCTTGGCCCATATGGCGGCAGTCCTGATTGGCGAGGGTGAGGCCGACTGGAACGGCAAGATGATGCCGGGGCGTGACGCGTTGAAAGCGGCAGGGTTAGAACCTGTTGCGCTGGGCCCAAAAGAGGGGTTGGCCTTGATCAACGGCACTCAGTTTTCGACAGCCTACGCTTTGGCGGGCATGTTCGAAGCCTGGCAAGCGGCGCAAACTGCGCTCGTCATTTCGGCTTTGTCCACTGATGCGATCATGGGATCTACGGCCCCTTTGCGGCCCGAAATCCACTCCCTGCGCGGACATCGCGGCCAGACCGAAGCCGCCAGCGCCATGCGCGCTGTGCTGGCCGGGTCAGAGATTCGCGAAAGTCATCGCGACGGAGACAGTCGTGTGCAGGATCCCTATTGCATCAGATGCCAGCCACAGGTCACGGGGGCGGCGATGGACGTCATACGTCAGGCCGCCGCGACTTTGGAAATCGAGGCAAATGCCGCCACTGACAACCCGTTGGTTCTTGAAGATGCGATAGTCTCGGGCGGGAATTTCCACGCTGAACCCGTTGGATTTGCCGCTGACATGATCGCGTTGGCGCTGTCCGAGATCGGCGCGATCGCGCAGCGCAGGATCGCCCTCATGGTGGACCCTGCGCTGAGCTTTGATCTGCCACCCTTCCTGACACCCGATCCGGGCTTGAACTCGGGCCTTATGATCGCCGAAGTCACCACTGCCGCATTGATGAGCGAGAACAAGCATCTTGCCAACCCATGCGTCACCGACAGCACGCCGACCTCTGCAAATCAGGAAGATCACGTTTCGATGGCTGCGCATGGGGCGCGGCGGTTGGGACGGATGGTCGAAAACCTGACCAACATCCTTGGGGTAGAATTGTTGTGCGCCGCGCAGGGCGTCGAGTTTCGCGCGCCGTTGGCGACCAGCGCCCCGCTGCAGCAAGTCATCAACCGACTACGCCGCGAGGTGCCTACATTGGATCAGGATCGCTATATGGCGCCAGACCTTGAGACAGCGAAAGCACTGGTAGCGCGCGGTGACATTCTGAAGGCGGCTGGCAACCCGATGCCAGAGTTGCGCTGATGCAGGTCGTTGGTGTCCAACAAGGTGACAGCCCGGTTGTGCTAGGCCAACCGCACGGCGGGACGTTTGTTCCGAACGAAATAGCTGGGCGATTGAACGCAGCAGGCGCTGTGCTGACGGATACGGATTGGCACATCAACAGGCTCTATGATGGGCTATTGCCGGCCGCGACCGTGGTGCAATCTCATATTCACCGCTATGTCGTTGATGCAAATCGCGATCCCGAAGGTGCCTCGCTTTATCCTGGGCAGAATACGACAACGCTCGTGCCCGAGACGGGTTTTGACGGTCAGCCGATCTGGCAAGCCGGTCAGGTGCCCTCAGCCGATGAGGTCCAGAAAAGGTGCAGCGCATATCACGCGCCGTACCACGTGGCGCTTGCAGCAGAGCTGGATCGCGTCAGGGCTAAACATGGCGTGGCGGTCTTGTTTGATTGCCATTCGATCCGCAGTCGCATTCCGTTCCTGTTTGACGGTGTTCTGCCAGACTTGAACATTGGAACAGACGGCGGAACGACCTGCGCGCCGGAAATCGAGGCTGTTGCGTACGAATTTGCGGATTCGTCGCCGTATAGCACCGTTTTGAACGGACGTTTTCGCGGCGGGTGGACCACTCGGCACTACGGTCGACCGAGCGAATGTGTACACGCCATTCAAATGGAAATTGCGCAGTCCGCGTACCTAACCGCCGAGCGCGCGCCGTGGCGCTATGACACTGCGAAGGCCGACCGTCTGCGCCCGTGGTTGCGCGATATTCTGGATGCCATCCAAGACACAGTATTGGAGCTTACGCCATGAACGATCCCCGTAAGAACACGCGAGATATCTATCCGCCGACTGGGCCAGAGCTGAACGCCAAAAGCTGGATGACCGAAGCGCCTTTGCGGATGCTGATGAACAACCTGCACCCGGACGTAGCCGAGAACCCGCATGAGTTGGTGGTTTATGGCGGGATTGGTCGCGCCGCACGTACATGGCAGGATTTCGACACTATTGTAGAGGGTTTGAAGGATCTGGAAGAGGACGAGACTCTGATTGTCCAGTCTGGCAAGCCCGTGGCCATCATCCGCACCCACAAGGATGCACCGCGCGTTCTGATCGCCAATTCCAACATCGTGCCGCATTGGGCCAACTGGGATCACTTCAACGAACTCGATAAGAAGGGCCTGATGATGTACGGCCAGATGACGGCCGGTTCGTGGATCTATATCGGCACGCAGGGCATCGTTCAGGGCACCTATGAGACCTTTGCTGAGGCCGGGCGTCAGCACTATGGCGGCGACCTGACCGGCAAATGGATTCTAACCGGCGGCTTGGGTGGTATGGGCGGTGCGCAGCCTCTGGCGGCCGTCTTTGCCGGGGTCTGCTGTCTGGCGGTGGAATGCAACCCCGACAGCATCGACTTCCGCCTGCGCACCAAATACCTGGATGAAAAGGCCGAGACGCTGGACGAAGCGCTTGAGATGATCGACCGCTGGACCACAGCCGGCGAGGCGAAGTCCGTAGGACTGCTGGGCAATGCCGCCGAGGTTTTCCCCGAGATCTACCGTCGCATGGCCGAGGGGGGCATGCGCCCCGATATCGTTACCGATCAGACCAGCGCCCATGACCCGATCAATGGATACCTGCCTATCGGCTGGTCCATGGCACAGTGGCGGGAAAAGCGCGAAACAGAGCCTAAGTCGGTGGAAAAAGCCGCACGTGCGTCGATGAAACAGCATGTGGCGGCCATGGTTGATTTCTGGAATGCAGGCGTGCCGACACTGGATTACGGCAACAACATCCGCCAGGTGGCGCAGGATGAAGGGCTGGAAAACGCCTTTGCTTTCCCCGGTTTTGTCCCTGCCTACATACGCCCGCTGTTCTGCAAAGGGATCGGCCCGTTCCGCTGGTGCGCCCTGTCCGGCGACCCGGAAGATATCTACAAAACCGACGCCAAGATGAAAGAGCTGTTCCCCGAGAACGAGCACCTGCATCGCTGGCTCGACATGGCGCAGGACCGCATCGCGTTTCAGGGTTTGCCCGCGCGCATCTGCTGGATCGGGCTTGGGGATCGGCATCGTGCTGGGCTGGCCTTCAATGAGATGGTGGCCAATGGTGAACTAAGGGCCCCTATAGTGATCGGGCGGGATCACTTGGACAGCGGCTCGGTCGCCAGCCCGAACCGCGAGACCGAGGCGATGCTGGATGGCTCGGATGCGGTCAGTGACTGGCCTTTGCTGAATGCGTTGATCAATACGGCCAGCGGGGCGACATGGGTGTCGCTGCATCATGGCGGCGGCGTTGGCATGGGCTTCAGTCAGCACGCGGGTGTGGTGATCTGCGCTGACGGGACCGAGGACGCCGCGCGGCGGTTAGAGCGGGTGTTGTGGAACGATCCGGCCTCGGGCGTGTGGCGTCATGCGGATGCCGGGTATGAGGCGGCGAAGGATTGCGCCCGTGCGCATGGGCTGCGGTTGCCGGGTATTCTGGGCTAGGGCGCATCTGTCCTCTGGCGAAAATGCTGCACCTGCGATATCTCGCAGGTGAGCTTGCCGGAGATTGAAGATGTACGTTGCCACCCTTTTGACCTACCCTGAGAAGAACACGTTTGATCAGGCGTTGGTCGACTCCCTGCGCAATGCTTGGGGCGGCGGAGATGTGCAGTGGTTGAGCCCGGATGAAGCCGCAGAGTTTTCGCTGGCGGCCTTGCCGGATAATCAGTGGGACGTGTGGGCTGATTTGCAGAACATGGGTGTCGATCTGGTGGTCCAACCCGCCGACGGTCGCCGCAAGAAGATGCTGCTGGCCGATATGGACAGCACCATGATTCAGCAGGAATGCATCGACGAACTGGCCGATGAGGCGGGCGTTGGCGAGCGCGTCAAGGACATCACCGCGCGGGCCATGAACGGCGAGCTGGATTTCGAGGGCGCTCTGACCGAGCGTGTCGGGTTGCTGAAAGGTTTGGACGAGGCCGTGATCGACAAGGTGCTGGCCGAGCGAATTACCCTGATGCCCGGTGGCAAGGAACTTGTTGGGACCATGCGGGCGAATGGGGGTTATGCCGCATTAGTGTCGGGCGGGTTCACGGCCTTTACGTCCAAGGTTGGGGCCGAACTGGGCTTTGATGAGAACCGCGCCAACACGCTGCTTGCCGAGGGCGGCAAGCTGACCGGTGATGTCGGGCGTCCCATCCTGGGTCGTCAGGCCAAGGTGGATGCTTTGGAACAGATCACTGCGCGGTTGGGTCTGTCCGAATCGGATGTGATCGCCGTGGGCGATGGCGCGAATGATCTGGGTATGCTGGGCCGGGCTGGAACCGGGGTGGCGCTGCACGCCAAGCCCTCGGTCGCGGGACAGTGTCAGGTGCGGGTAAACCACGGAGATCTTTCGGCTTTGTTGTTCCTGCAGGGCTATGCACGATCTGAGTTTGCGGCCGGTTAACACAGCGCGGCTTTCTTTTATTTAACAAAAATGTTAAACAATGGTCATGAACACTCTTCTGACCACATTTTCCGCGTTGTCTGACGCAACGCGATTTTCCATCGTCGAGCAGCTTATGCAGGATGGAGAATTACCTGCCGGAGACCTGATCGAAGGACGCGGCATGTCCGGCGCCGCGATCTCGCGCCATTTGAAACTGCTGCGCGAGGCGGGGCTGATAAATCAGCGCGTGCAGGGCAGCCAGCGGATGTATTCGATCCGCCCCGAGGGGCTGCGCGCGATTGCGGAGTGGACCATCTCGAAACGTCAATTCTGGGAAGGCAGCCTGGACCGTCTGGGTGATGCAATCGAAAAGGAGACCTCATGGCCGATTTGAAACTGGAGCGCGCTTACCCGCTTGCACCGGACGATCTGTATGCGTGGATCAGCACCCCCGACAAGCTTCTGCAGTGGTGGGGACCCGAAGGGATGCATGTGCCCGAGCACAACCTGGATTTCTCTCGCACGGGTCCGTGGTATTCGGTGATGCAAAATGGCGAAGGGCAGCGGTTTAAGGTTTCGGGTCATGTGACGCATGTCGATCCGCCCAAATCGGTTGGGTTCACATGGGGCTGGCATGACGATCAGGACCAGCGCGGAGCCGAAAGCCATGTGATGTTGGTGGTCGAGGCAGCAGAAGAGGGTGCAAAGTTGATCATCGACCACCGCGAGTTGGGCGATGACGAAATCGCAGCGAACCACACCAAAGGCTGGACGTCGACGCTGAACAAGCTGGCCGCACAGCTGGCCTAGTTTTTCATCACGAAGGCATAAGGGAGGAAATAAATGCCACAGTTTCTATTTGTCTATCACGGTGGTCATACCCCGACCGACCCCGCTGAAATCGAAGCGACCATGGCCGCCTGGGGCGCTTGGTTTGGCGGAATGGGCGAGGCACTGGACATCCCCGGAAACCCGGTTGGCCAGTCTTACACCGTCAGCAGCAGCGGTGTTGTTGACAATGGCGGCGCCAATCCGGCCTCGGGCTTTACAGTTGTCAAAGCCGAAAGCATGGATGCTGCGACCGAGATGGCCAAGGGTTGCCCGATGGTTGTCAACGGGTCCGGCTCGGTCGAAGTGGCCGAGATTCACGAGATTGAGATGTAGCCTTTAGCTGGGGAACCCCGGCGCGGGTTTGATCACGCCGCATTCCAGCCCTCGACGGCTGTATTGCGTGGCGTTCAGAAATTTGCGGGTGGCCGGGTGGTCGGCCTCCAGCACGCCCAAGCTGACCAGAATCGCGGCAATGGCGCATTCGCTGGCGCGGGTGGTGCCGTCGGTGATCTTCAATGCCACGCCCATGCGTTTTTCGGGTAGGATTGCGATGAACACAGCCTCGGCACCGGTTTTGATGGCAACGCGACCACCCATGGCGCGCATCAGTTCGGTGCAGGCGCGGGTTTCACCGGCGACCAGCTCGGGGTGTTTCATCATTGCGGCCGTCAGCTGTTGCGCCGCGTCGCTGGCCCGATCTGACCGATCCGAGGCGCTGGCAAACCACGCCATCGAACGCGCCAACCCGACCAGCGAGGTCGCAAAGTTCGGGGCCGAGCAGCCGTCGATCCCATAGGCAGGGCTGGTCTCGCCCGTTGTTTCCTCAAGAGCGGATAGGCAGGCCTGTTGTACGGGGTGGTCGATTTCCAGATATTCCGGTCCGGCGCCCATATGCTGAGCAACGGTCAGAAACCCGCAATGCTTGCCTGAGCAGTTGTTGTGAATCTGACAGGGCGTGTCGTCGGCCAAAATTAACCCGTCGCGCGCAGCCATGTCCTGTGGCTCTTGCGGGCCGCAGCGAAGATCGGGTTCCGCCAGACCCAGATGGTCCAACCAGGCCGAGACGCGATCCGTGTGGATATGTGCACCGCTATGCGAGGCGCAGGCCAGCGCCAAGTGTTCCGAATTCAGCCCGTATTTTGCCGCAGCACCCGAGGTGATCAGCGGCAGCCCCTGAATCATCTTGGCCGAGGATCGCGGATAGATCACAGCGTTCGGGTCCCCCCAACTTTGAACGATCTGGCCGGTATCGTCGCAGATCACCGCATGCCCAAGATGTAGGCTTTCCAACAGGGGTCCACGCCACAGTTCTGTCATTGGTACGGCTTGTGTCATGCGAACCCTCCTAAACATGCGCAAAATTCTGCCAATCGCCCTTTCGCCTGTGGCGAAACCTGCGTTACAGTGTGTATGTCGGCAAACACCAGAAGACGCAACTTACAGACGAACCAGGCAGGGTTCGCACGCGACGATGGTGGGTATGAGGTAATAGTCGAGCTAGGAGGCTGGACGATGGGATCAAAGCTTGTCCGCGTGATCGCGGGCCTTTGCGTGGCGGGGCTGGCCACAACTGCAACCGCTCAACAGGCAACAAGCACCAACAGGGTGGCTGCCAAAACCGATTGGAGCGTTTTCGTCGAAGACGACCCAACCGAGTGCTGGAGCGTTTCTGCACCTAAAGAGACAGTGAATACCCGTGGCGGTCGCGTAGTCTCGGTGCGCCGCAGTGATATTTTGCTGTTCGTGTTCTACCGCCCCAACGCCGAGGTTAAAGGTCAGGTTACCTTTACGGGTGGCTATCCCTTCGCGGCAGGGTCAACCGTGAGTCTTGATGTCGATGGCACCAAGTTCGAGCTGATCACCGAAGGCGAATGGGCGTGGCCTGCGACCGAAGGCGAAGACCTGAAGGTTGTTGCCGCGATGAAACGCGGGACCGAGGCTGTACTGACTGCGCGCTCTGAGCGTGGCACGCAGACCAAGGACACGTTCTCATTGCTGGGGTTCACTGCGGCGATTGAAGACGCGGAAAAGCGCTGCACTAGCTAAACTGGGCATTTGCCTGACCGCTGCCCCGCCAGTTCGGCGGGGTTTTTGCTTTGTGACAAGGCATTGTGCAGCGTTCTGGAGGCGGCACCCGTATTCAGAACTTGATTCCGGTCAAAGAAATGAATGCAAATATCTGCATGTATAAGGCTCTGAACTAGTGAAGGAGCCCGAAATGCCAACGAAATCACTCACCACCGTCTTGATGATGGCCGCCCTTATCCTGAGTGCCTGCGAGAAAGAGGCCGATACATATCCGGTCACGGGCGAGCAATGCGGGCCGGATGATCCGGTTCAAACGCTGGACGCAACGGATTGCAATATCCTGCCACCGGGCATTTGACGCATGCGGGTCCCATCGTGGCACGGCCATGTCGTCGTGCCTGGGGCTTCGTAGCTTTGGGATGAACCCGGGCCTGTGCTAGTATTGGGCAACCAACAGGGAGCTGCCTGATGCGCTTTGCATTTTTGATTTTGTTTCTGTCCTCCGCTGCCAGTGCCGATCCAGCACTAGAATGTCTGGATGCTGGGTCTCAGGTAGAGATCGGCGCATGCGTGGGCGCGATGGAGGACCGCGTCAATCAGGCGATAGATGCAAGTTACGACATCGCCATGCAGTCGGCCAAAGAACTGGATGATGTTACCGGACGTGTTGTGGCAGTGCCCGCGTTGGACAGCGCTCAGACCGCGTGGCTGGCTTACCGCGATGCTCAATGCGAGGCTGTTGGCGCGTCGTTCGGCGGTGGGTCAGGTACCGGCATTGGCATTACCGCCTGTCGGGTAGAGTTGGGCCGGGCACGTGTGGACGAATTGCTGCGCTACGCGAATTAAACGCGACGATTTCTTTTGATCTTTGCGCTAGGTCCTATATAGAGGCGCATCCCAAGCCAGAATCTGCCGAGATAGCCCCATGTCGCCCAAAGCGCCGATCACTCAAGACGTCCTGACCCTCCCTCGCAAACTGCCCGAGGGAAAGGTGAACCTTGTCGGCTTGACCCGCGACCAGATGCGTGCGGCTTTGATCGAACATGGCACGCCGGAAAAGCAGGCCAAGATGCGCACCGGTCAGATCTGGCAGTGGATCTATCAATGGGGCAAGCGCGACTTTGCGGATATGACGAACCTTGCCAAAGCCTATCGTGCCCAACTGGCCGAGAATTTCGTCATCGAAATCCCCGAGGTCGTGACGCGGCAAGTGTCCGAGGACGGCACCCGAAAATACCTGTGCCGCATCGCCGGCGGGCATGAGGTCGAGGTGGTCTATATCCCCGAGGAGGATCGCGGCACGCTGTGTATTTCCTCGCAAGTGGGCTGCACGCTGACCTGTTCTTTCTGCCATACAGGCACACAGAAACTAGTGCGCAACCTGACCGCGGCCGAGATCGTGGGTCAGGTAATGATGGCCCGCGATGATCTGGACGAATGGCCCACCCCCGGTGCGCCCAAGGATGAAACCCGTTTGCTGTCGAACATCGTTCTGATGGGCATGGGCGAGCCGCTCTATAACTTTGAAAACGTCCGCGACGCGATGAAGACCGCCATGGACCCCGAAGGGATTTCTCTGTCGCGCCGCCGGATCACCCTGTCCACGTCCGGCGTTGTCCCTGAAATCGCCCGCACCGCCGAGGAAATCGGCTGCCTGCTGGCAATCTCCTTCCATGCGACAACGGATGAGACCCGCGATGTGCTGGTCCCCATCAACAAGCGTTGGAACATTGAGGAACTGCTTCAGGCGCTGGCCAGCTATCCTAAAGTCTCGAATTCCGAACGGATCACGTTTGAATACGTGATGCTGGATGGTGTGAATGACAGCGACGCTGACGCGCACCGGTTGATCGACCATATCAAGCGCCACAAGATCCCGGCCAAGATCAACCTGATCCCGTTCAACGAATGGCCCGGCGCGCCGTACAAGCGCAGCTCGAACAACCGAATCCGGGCTTTTGCGAATATCATCTATCAGGCGGGCTATGCTTCACCCATCCGCAAGACTCGGGGCGAGGACATTATGGCGGCCTGCGGCCAGCTGAAGTCAGCTACGGAACGCGCGCGCAAATCTCGCAAGCAAATCGCAGCCGAAGCGGGGTTGGACAGGCAGTAAGCGCAATATTTCAGCGATATGTGAACAGATTTAATGCGCCGTCCGCTGTCTATTGTATGCGGAATTTGGTATGTTTGTCTGGCCTGAGTGGTTGAAGCACTGACATTCCAGCGCCTGACCAAGCGCAAGCTTTACCCATTTTGGCAAGATTAAGCGTGGCCGCTATCCACTTGCCACTCACATGACGTGCTGCGTTCCTGTGAAACGAATTACCGGTTGGGCCATAGAATGCTATTGGAATTGATACGACGAATCCCCGGCATATTTCCGGGGCTATGTGTCGGCTGTTTGGTTGCAGTTTCTGCTGCAGCCCAGTCCGAGAGTGAAAGCGCACATCTTGCCATCGAAAATCCTGCTGAACTGTCCAAGGAAGAAGCGTCCGGCATCTATAGCTCGCTGCAAAAGCGCATGGCGCGGGGATATGCCGCCGCGCAAATGGAAATCATCAGAAACTACCAGAGCTGGCCGCTGTTCAATGATGCGCCCTACATCTCTGAGACACATGGCCGGCGGTTCGTGAACAGCTATGCGAACCGGATGGCACACAACTATGGCGCTCTGACTGAGGGCGAAAAACTGCCCATGGGGTCTGTGTTGGCGAAGGACAGCATGACTGTCACGGATACCGGCAATACGCATCCCGGCGCATTGTTCGTAATGGAAAAGCTGGCCGAAGGCGTAAGCCCCGATACGGCGGATTGGCGGTACATCATGGTGATGCCGGACGGGTCGGTGTTCGGTGACACGATGGGAGATCGCGCAAGCGCCGTAGCCTATTGCCACGATTGCCACGAGGCTGTGGCTGATCGGGATTATACTTTTTACGTACCCGAAGAATATTTGGTGCAGAACTGAACCTTACTTTGACCCGAACCGGGCGATTCCGATCACATCGATCAGGTTTTGCCTGACTGGTTCCGGCTGCGCTTCGACGGCGCTCAGCACCTCACGCAGTTCGGCGCGCAAACCGTGCATCTGGTCGATAAGTGAGATCATCATCGACAGCGCGTCGGTCTCCATGTCGTATTGTTCATGCAATTCACAGGCCAACTCCAGCCGGGCCACGTCGAGGCTGTGGTAGACCAGCCCTTGTTCAGTGTTCTCAGGGATCACGATTTCGGCGGCCAGATACTCGGTCAACCGGGCCGAGGTCAGGCGGGTCACGGATGCGATCACTTCGGATTCGGTCAAGGTGCGGTTCATGACGGCATTCCTTTGCGAGGATCATAGCTGTGCGTGTCGCGCCAATTTTCCATGAAAGCCCTTAGGTCATCGTCGATCTGGTCGGGCATGGCGACGGTCAATTCGATCAGTTGGTCGCCCCGGTCGGCCGAACCCCGTTTTTTGACCCCTTTGCCCCGCAACCGCAAGGTTTTGCCGCTGCTGGTGCCAGGCGGCACGCTGACGTTGACGCCGCCGTCAATAGTTGGCGCGGGGATTTTGCCGCCCAGAACAGCCTCGTCAATGGTGATGGGCAGGGTAATGTGGATGTCATCACCCTGACGTTCAAACACCGGATGAGGTGCGACTGTCACGGTGACCAGGGCATCACCTGCAGGCCCGTCGCCAAACCCGGGATCCCCCTTGCCGCGAAGTCGGATGGTTTGGCCGTCTGTAATGCCTGCCGGGATCTTAACCTCGATCCGGTCGCCGTCAGGCAATGTCAGTTTCTGGCTGGCGCCAAACACAGCATCTAGAAAGCTGAGCTGCAGGCTGTAGCTGCGGTTATGCCCCGGCGCGTGGAAGCCTTGGCTGCTCTGGCCATAGCCGCCACGCCCGCGCATGAATTCGGCGAAGATGTCTGACATATCGTCCGAGTCTGCGGCGCGCCCACGATAAGGGTTTCCGGCGGCTTCGGCATAGTCGCGATAGTATTGCTGCTGGGCGCGTTCCTGACCCGAAGCGTCAATCTCGCCCCGATCAAACTGCGCGCGCTTTTCGGGGTCTTTCAGCAGGTCATAAGCGGCAGCTGCGGCTTTAAACTTGGCCTCGGCCTCGGCATCGCCGGGCTTTAGGTCGGGGTGGCAGTCTTTGGCGATGCGCCGATAGGCTTTTTTGATCTCGGCATCGCTGGCGTCTTTGGTGACGCCAAGGGCGGAATAGGGATCGTCGCTCATCTCACCTCTCGCGGCTCGGAGGAACAGGGTGGTTTTATCATGCGTTTTCAACGACCCAAAAGGAAGAGGCTTTTGAAACCGCTCGCAAATCCCTATAGGTCTGCTAACATACGCATGTTTTTATAGATTGACCGGAGGCCCCATGACGCGCCGATTGAAATCCATTCTGGCCCTGCTGGCCGGGAACGCCATCGGGCTGCTGCTGGCAGCGATCCTATTGCCCGAGTTCGCGATCCGACCGATCTCGTTCATTGTGGTGGTGATCGTTTTCACGCTTATTCAATGGATCGCCGAGCCGCTGATCCTGAAACTGGGGGCAAAGCGCGCGCCTGCGATCAAAGGTGGCATCGCGCTGATCGTGACCTTTGTCGGCTTGTTGCTGACCGATCTGATCACAAACGGCCTGACTGTAGGCGGGATTTCCAACCTGCTGGCCTCAACCCTGCTGGTCTGGCTGGGGGCGTTGATCGCCAGCATCGTGCTGCCGATCTATGTGTTCACCGAGTTGCGCGAGCCCAAGAAGTAATCACAGCGCGTTAAGGCTGGCGTTTATCGCCTGCCACAACTCCTCGACCGGTTCACAGCCGACCGAAAGTCGGATGAAGGCTGGGTCCACATCGTCGCCCCAGCGCGCGCGGCGTTCAGCCGAACTGTGGACGCCCCCAAAGGACGTGGCAGGACGCAGCATCGGACAGGCGTTGATGAAGGTTTCGGCTTTGTCTTCACTGTCCAGCGTGATCGACAACAGAAACCCGAACCGCGTTGTCTGCGCTTTGGCCAGCGCGTGCGCGGGGTCAGAGGGCAGACCGGGATAGCGGATGGCTTTCACCGCAGGGTGATCCGCTAGCCGCTCGGCCAGTACCTGCGCCGAGGCGCACATTCGGTCGAACCGCACATCCAGCGTTTCCAATCCGCGATGCAGCAGCCATGCCTCATGCGGGCCGGGGATCGCGCCCGAGACTTTGCGCCATTCCTCGACCCTCTCCATGATCTGCGGATTGCGGCTGGAGACATGGCCCATCAGCAGGTCGGAATGCCCGCCCATCGCCTTAGTGTCTGAGGCCACAACCACATCCACGCCCAGATCCAGCGGGCGCTGGCCCAGCGGGGTCATGGTGGTGTTGTCGGCAATCGTGATCCCGCCAGCAGCGCGCACTGCCTGTGCAATCGCGGGCAGGTCCATCATATCCAGACCGGGGTTCGAGGGGCTTTCGACAAACACCACATCGAACCCGTCAAATCCGCCTTCGGTAAACGCGGTCGTGGGGCGTTCGGTGACCGACACGCCCAGACCCGACAGAAATCGATCCGCCAGCACGCGGGTGACGTAGTAGCCGTCGGATGGGATCAGGATACGCGACCCGGCCTTGATGGCGGCAAACAAAGCGGCCGAGATCGCCCCCATGCCCGAGGGGAACACGAGGCAAGGCGCGCCCTCCAGATGGGCCAGAACATGTTCCAGATGCACCCATGTGGGGTTGTCGACGCGGCCATAGGTCGGCAGGCCATCCGGCGCGCCTGGCAGGTGGTACATGCTGCTTTGGGTCAAAGGCAGCGCTACAGGGTCGCCTGCATTCAGGGCATTGCCGCGCAGGTGCAGCATCTCTCCGGGTTTGGGGGCCATCTCTCAGCGCCCCGGAATGTCGTCGCGGGGCGGGGCGGGTTCCCAATTCTCGATGATGTCGACAGCCTCTTGCGCGGTGTCGACAAAGCGGAACAGGTCCAGATCTTCGTCCGAGATGGTGCCCGCATCTGCCAGCGCTTCCCAGTTGATGACTTTCTCCCAGAATTCACGGCCAAACAGCAGGAAGGGCACGCGGTCCATCCGGCCGGTCTGGATCAGGGTTAGCGACTCGAACAGCTCATCCATCGTGCCGAAGCCGCCGGGGAAGATGGTGATGGCGCGGGCGCGCATCAGGAAGTGCATCTTTCGGATGGCGAAATAGTGGAAGTTGAAGCTTAGCTCGGGCGTCACGTACTCATTCGGCGCCTGCTCGTGCGGCAACACGATGTTCAATCCGATGGAACAACCGCCTGCATCTTGCGCGCCGCGATTGCCAGCCTCCATCACGCCAGGGCCGCCACCGGTGACGATCACGTTCTCGCGGCAGCCGGTCTGGTTCGACTTCTTGGTCATCAGCCGGGCGAATTCGCGCGCCTCGTCATAATACTCCGACAAATCAGCCAGCGTTTTCGTGCGGGCGGTGTGTTTCTGCGACGGTTCCGGGATGCGTGCACCGCCGAACATGACGATGGTCGAGGTGATCTGACGTTCGCTCATGATCATCTCAGGCTTCAGCAGTTCCAGCTGCAGGCGCACCGGACGCAGCTCATCGCGGCACAGGAACTCGTCATCGGCAAAGGCAAGGCGATAGGCGGGGGAGCGCGTCTGCGGCGTATCCGGCACCTCGCTCGCGGTCGAACGGTCGGTCTGCGCGTCGCGAAACGGGCTGTGGCGGTCTTCTCTCATAGGTGATCGATCCCTGCTTGCGTGTTTCCAAAACAGCTATAGGGTTCGCGGGCAGAGTGCCAGTCACGGAAGTACAAGAATGAATTGGAAGAACGAAATTTCAGCGGCCGCAGACCGGATCGCCGGATATGCACAGGTTACACCCGTAATGGAAAGCCATGCGCTGGGGCTGGACTATCCGGTCGAGTTGAAGCTGGAGCAGATGCAGCACACTGGCAGCTTCAAAGCGCGCGGGGCGTTTAACACGTTGCTCAGCATGGATGTCCCCGAGGCCGGTGTGGTGGCCGCATCGGGTGGCAATCACGGGGCAGCGGCGGCCTATGCGGCGCAGACGCTGGGCTATCCGGCCAAGATTTTCGTACCCGAACTGGCGGGTCCGTCCAAAATCGCATTGATCGAACAAACGGGAGCGGACCTGAGTGTGGTCTCTGGCGAATACGCGAACGCGCTTACGGCGGCGCAAGATCATGAAGCGCAGACCGGCGCGATGCAGATCCACGCCTATGACGCGCCGGGCACCGTCGCCGGGCAAGGCACGTGTTTCGCCGAATGGGAGGCGCAAGGCCTGCAAGCCGACACAGTTCTGGTCGCTGTCGGTGGCGGAGGGCTGATCGCCGGGGCGCTGGCGTGGTTGCAGGGTGCGCGCAAGGTCGTGGCGGTCGAGCCCGAGACCTCATGCGCATTGAACGCCGCGTTGCAGGCGGGGGAGCCGGTCGATGTCTCGGTCTCGGGTATTGCGGCCAATGCGCTGGGCGCGCGGCGGATCGGGTCGATCTGTTTTGGTCTGGCGCAGGGCATGACCTCGGTCCTGGTCAGCGACGCGGCCATTGCCGATGCGCAAAAGCGGCTTTGGCAAGCTCATCGGATTCTGGTCGAACCGGCAGGTGCTGCGGCTTTGGCGGCGTTGACCTCTGGCGCATATAAGCCCGCGCCGGGGGAAAAAGTGGCTGTGCTGGTGTGCGGGGGCAATATCTCACCCGACCCGCTGATGGGCTGAGAATGCGGCTTGTGATCTGTGGGGTCGGATTTTATCTATAATCCATGAGCGCGACCATTGCCGACACCATCTACGACAGCCTGAGCCAGCAAATCATAACCGGCGAACTGACCGCCGGGGAAAAGCTGCGTCAGGACCACATCGCGCGGGCTTTTGATACCAGCCATGTCCCGGTGCGCGAAGCTCTGCTGCGTTTGCAAGCCCATGGGCTGGCCAAAAGCGAACCCCGACGCGGGATGCGTGTGACGCCACTGGATCCGGTTGAAGTGCGCGAAGTGATCGAAATGCGTGTCGCCCTTGAACCGTTGGCCTTGCAATACGCGGTGCAGAACATGTCGATGAACGCGGTCACCCGGGCAGAACAGGCGCGGTTGGCCTGCGATGCGGCTGAAACGATGCCCGAGTGGGAGGCCAAAAACCGCGCTTTCCACCGCGCCATTCTTGCACCATGCGCGCTGCCCCGGCTGCTGCGGACGATTGATGACTTGCACATTGCCAGCGCGCGCCATCTGTTCGCGCATTGGCGGCCAAAATGGGTGCAGCGGGCGGATACGGATCATGCGGCGATCATGCAGGCGATCCAAAAGAAAGACACCGCAGGGGCGGTTGGGCTTCTGGTCCGGCACATCCGGCGCGCGCGTTGACCACTGCTGTAGCCTTTGATTGCGATCGGCCCGACGCAAACGCGCCCACCTGCGTCGCATTGCGCCAAGGTTGGCGCTTGCGTATAGGCAACACCAACATGAACAGATTCGTCAGGGAGCCCCGAAATGTCCAACGCGCAACTGGAAGCCGCCATCGAAGCCGCCTGGGAGGCACGCGATACAATAACCCCCGCCACCACCGGTGAACAGCGTGAAGCCATCGAAGATACGCTGAATGCACTGGACAGCGGTTCCCTGCGGGTTGCAGAAAAGCTGGACAGCGGCGATTGGCACGTAAACCAGTGGGCCAAAAAGGCGGTTCTGCTGGGTTTTCGCATCAAGGACATGGAAATCCAAACGGGTGGCCCGCAGGATGGCGGTTGGTGGGACAAGGTGGACAGCAAGTTCGCCGGTTGGGGTGAGAACCAGTGGAAAGCCGCCGGTTTCCGCGCCGTGCCAAACTGCGTGGTGCGTAAGTCGGCTTATGTCGCGCCCGGCGTGGTCTTGATGCCGTCCTTTGTGAACCTTGGCGCCTATGTGGACGAAGGCACCATGGTCGACACATGGGCCACTGTCGGGTCCTGCGCACAGATTGGCAAGAACGTCCACCTGTCGGGCGGCGTTGGTATCGGCGGCGTGCTCGAGCCGATGCAGGCTGGCCCCACGATCATCGAGGACAATTGCTTTATCGGTGCGCGGTCGGAAGTGGTCGAGGGTTGTATCGTCCGCGAAGGGTCGGTTCTGGGGATGGGCGTGTTCATCGGCCAGTCGACCAAGATCGTCGACCGCGAAACCGGTGAGGTCATGTATGGCGAGGTGCCGCCCTATTCGGTGGTTGTGGCCGGTTCGATGCCGTCGAAAAACAATGTCAGCCTTTACTGCGCCGTCATTGTGAAGCGGGTAGACGAAAAGACCCGTTCCAAAACCGGGATCAACGAGCTTCTGCGCGACTGATCCCGAACGTTCGCGGGAAAAGGCCATGTTTTTTGGACGTGGCCTTCTCCTGCAGTCTGAAGAATTGACCGGCTCTTTCCCGCACCTTTTGAGGTCTTCATGATTCCCGTTGACGTGGTCATTTTGTTCATGAGCGTTGCCATCGCTTTGGCTGCAGTGCCGGGGCCGGATAATATCTTTGTGCTGACCCAATCGGCGCTTTATGGCCGGATGTCAGGGCTGATTGTGACGCTTGGCTTGGCATCGGGGCTGATTGTACACACCACTGCTGCAGCGTTCGGGGTTGCGGTGCTGTTTCAGACCTCGCAGGCGGCCTTTGCCATGTTGAAATATGCCGGGGCGGGGTATCTGGTCTATCTGGCGTGGAAAGCCTTCACGGCCACCGAAACCCGGCTGGACAGTGCAGATGCACCCCGTATCGCGACGCGCAAGTTGTTTCTGCGCGGTTTGATTATGAATATTGCCAATCCCAAGGTGACAATCTTCATGCTGGCGTTTCTGCCGCAGTTCGTCGACCCGAATAACGGGCCGATCATTGGGCAGTTCTATCAGTTGGGCGCTCTGATGTTTCTGGCTACGGTCGTGGTATTCGGTGCTGTGGCGCTGGCCGCGGGTACTCTGGGCGGGCTGTTGCGCGGGTCGCCGGGCGTTCAACTGTGGCTGAACCGAATCTCGGGCGTGATCTTCGTGGCGCTGGCGCTCAAACTGGCGACGGCCGAGCGTTAGTGCCCCGCGCTTGACCAACACGCGGCGCGGCGATATGGCCGGGCGCATGGAAAAGCAAAAGAAACCCTCTCGTCAGCAAGTTTACACCCTGCTTGTGCAGATCGGTCGCAAGGAAGGCGATGGTTTGCCCGAAGGTGCAACCGGTGCAGCGCTGATGTGCTTTGCCAGTGGCGTGGACGAAGCCGAGGCCGTGCGTGAAACCGTTGCCATCCTGAAACAGGCTGACACAGCGCCTTTGGATGTAACCGGCTATGGCACGCTTGCTGAACGCGAGGCGCGGGGGCATGACATCGACCCGGATGAGCGCGCCCTGATGCAGCGTGCGCTGGATGAAAACGCAGTTATTGTCGCCCAGATGACACCGTTTTTCGGGGATGAGGAACCAGCTTAGTTCCGCGCCCCGAACCATTTGCGGTAGATCTCGTCATAGGTTCCATCTTCGCGTAGTGCCAGCAGCGCCTGATTGACATCCTCGACCAGAGGCGACCCGGTGGGAAAGGCTATGCCGTAGTTTTCGCGCAGGAACACCCCGCCCGTCATGGACGCGAATCTGCGTCCTTCGTGCGATGCATAGTAGGATAGGATGGGCGCATCAAATACGATCGCGTCCAGTTCTTCGGCCCGGAATGCGTCCAGCATGGGTTCAAGACTGTCGTATCCGGTAAATTCGATCTCGCGCCGGTTCAGGAAGCTGGCGGCAGTCGAGTTCGAGATCGTTCCGACCTGTTTGCCGTACAGATCATTCACCGAATTCACGTTGCCGCTGATCGCATCCACCGTCATCACCGAGGTGATCCGCGCGGTAAAGACAGACACGATGAACAGGGATGATACGACCAAAACAACACCTAGCAAGCGCCCAAAGGGTGTGCGCGGCATCCGTTCCTCGAACCCGCCATTCACGACCAGATTGAGCGCCCACCAGAAGGACGGAAACCACGCTTCGTCCAGCTTGCGATCGAAATAGGGTTGCGAGCGGCGCTCGAACACCCACATCAGCATACCTCCGCCCAGCAGGATGGCAAAGGCCAGCCCGATGGCGATGAACAGCTCGACCGACAACAACGCCTGCAACAGTGACGGGCGGCGCATCGCGTCCGACGGCACCATGATCTGAAGCCCGGCCTCGAAAATCGGTTGACTGAAATCCATCTGGGTTTCGCGCGCAGCCGTGATCGAGATATTGGCGATGGCCAAATCTGCTGATCCGTCCTGCACTGCGACCAGCATATCTCCGAACCCCTCGACCCGGTTGATTTGGTAGTCCCAGTCCAACGATTGTGCCAATGCAGCCAGAAGATCCATCGAGAATCCGGTCTCTGCCCCGTCCTCGACATACGAGAACGGTTGGCGGGTCACAGTGGTGACCGTCAAAGTCTGAGCCTGGCTTTGCTGTGCAAGAACGGCGAAAGTCAGGCAGATCCAAGCGATAAAAGCGCGTGTCATCGAAATTTACCTGTTTCGCGGCCCTCTAACGCGATTTCGAATTGGGCGGCAAGGCAATCGCAACGGAAACGCCAATGTTTTGTTGACATGTCATCGCGAGATAGACTGCAAAAAAGCGTGTGAAGCGTGCCGTGCGGGGGTTGGCAATCCCGCCAATTCGTTGAATCTGTGCGCGAAGATGCAGTTCAGTGCAGAGAAAGGGCAAGAAATGACAGATGCGGTAGAATTGACAGCGGACCTGATCCGTTGCCCATCGGTCACACCTGATGAAGGGGGCGCCCTTGTTCTGTTGGAAAAGCTGCTGGCGGAGGCGGGGTTTGCCTGCACGCGTGTCGATCGCGGCGGGATTTGCAATCTGTTTGCACGCTGGGGTGACAAAGGGCATCCACGCAGCTTTGGTTTTAATGGCCATACAGACGTCGTGCCAGTTGGGGATGAGGCTGCATGGACCATGCCACCTTTCGGGGCCGAGGTGAAAGATGGCGTGATGTTTGGTCGAGGCACGACGGACATGAAATCCGGCGTGGCGGCCTTTGCCGCAGCGGCCGTTGATTTTGTGCGCGACACGCCGCCCGACGGGGCCGTCATCCTGACCATCACCGGGGATGAGGAAGGCGACGCGCTGGACGGCACCACCGCCCTGCTGGACTATATGGACAGTGCCGGGGAAAAGATGTCGGTCTGTCTGGTGGGCGAGCCGACCTGCCCCAACACAATGGGCGAGATGATGAAGATCGGGCGGCGTGGGTCGATGAACATCTGGTTCACCGTGACCGGGGTACAGGGTCACGCGGCCTATCCGCACCGCGCCAAGAACCCGATGCCCGCAATGGCGCGGCTGATGGATCGGTTGGCCAGTCACGAGCTGGATCAGGGTACGGACCATTTCGACGCCTCAACACTGGCCGTGGTGACGATCGACACGGGCAACCCGGCAACCAACGTGATCCCCGCGCAATCTACAGGAGCGGTGAATATCCGGTTCAACGATCTGCATTCTGGGGCCAGCCTCAGCGATTGGTTGCGGGCCGAGGCCGCTGCAGTGGCCGATGAGTTCGGGGTTGAGATCGACCTGCGCATCAAGATCTCTGGCGAGAGCTTTCTGACCCCGCCGGGGCCTCTGTCCGCCCTGGTCGCCAAGGCGGTTGAGGCGGAAACCGGTGTGGTGCCCGAGATGTCGACCACGGGCGGTACCTCGGACGCGCGATTTGTGAAGAACCACTGCCCGGTGGTGGAATTTGGCCTTGTGGGCCGCACCATGCATCAGGTGGATGAATGCGTCGAGGTGGCACAGATCGAACAGCTCAAGGCCATCTACACGCGCATCCTGCGGGACTATTTCGCCTAACATGCAGCGCACTCTCGTGATCATGGTGAAAGAGCCGCGCCCCGGTCGGGTGAAAACCCGGCTGGGCCGCGATATCGGTATGGTTGGGGCGGCTTGGTGGTTTCGCCACCAGACACGCTCGTTGATCCGGCGGCTGCGTGATCCGCGTTGGCAGATTGCGCTGGCGGTCGCGCCTGACCGCGAAGGTCTGACCAGCCGAATCTGGCCTGCTGATCTGCCGCGGGCGGCGCAGGGGCGCGGAGATCTGGGTGACCGGATGGGTCGGATGCTGCGCGGGATGCCGCCGGGGCCGGTCTGCCTGATCGGCGCGGATATTCCGGGCATTACCCGCAGCCACATTGCCCGCGCGTTCACGGCGTTGGGGTCCGCGCAGATGGCATTCGGCCCCGCCCCGGATGGCGGCTATTGGCTGGTGGGTGCGCAAAGATATGGCGCGCTTCCCAACAACCTGTTCCGCGATGTGCGCTGGTCCACCGAACATGCACTGGCCGACACGCTGGCCTCGATCTCCGGCGCACGGGTGGCGCTGCTGGACCCGTTGCGCGATGTGGACACGGTGGCGGATCTGAAACCCTGATCCGTTTTTGGTCATGACGCCGTCGCACGCCCGTGTTACGCCAAATATATGAGTCGTATCCCCACCAAGCAGGAGGTCCTTGACTGGATCTCGGCGAACCCCACCCTGACCTCGAAACGCGATATCGCCAAAGCCTTTGGGATCAAGGGCGCGGCGCGGATCGACCTGAAACGCATCCTGCGCGAGCTTGAGGCCGACGGCCATCTGGAAAAGCGCAAGCGCAGCTATGGCGACCCGGATCGTCTGCCGCCGGTTAGTGTGCTGCAAGTGAAGGCTCCGAACGCGGACGGAGACTTGTTCGCCCGCCCGCTGGAATGGCATGGTGAAGGGGTTGAGCCCATCGTCTTGTTGATCACTCGCGCCAGTGACCCGGCTCTGGGCGAGGGCGACCGGATTCTGGCCCGCCTGACCGTGGTGCATGAGGAAGACCACAATTATGAGGCACGCCTGATCCGCCGGATCGGCACCAACCCGCGCAAGATCGTCGGCATTTTCCGCAAAGGGGCCGAGGGCGGACGGATCGTGCCCATCGACAAGGCGGGCCAAAACGAATGGCTGGTGACCGATGGCGCGGTGCATGGGGCCAAGGATGGTGAGCTGGTCGAGGCCGAACAGGCTGGCCCCAAGAAACGCATGGGCCTGCCCCGCGCGCGGATTGTCGAACGGTTGGGTGATCCCACCGCGCCCAAGGCGGTGTCGCTGATTGCGATCCACCAGCACGGCATCCCGGACGATTTCCCCGACAAGGTGATCGATGAGGCCGACAAGGCCAAGCCCGTCGGCCTGAAGGGCCGCGAAGACCTGCGGGATATGCCGCTGCTGACCATCGACCCTTCGGACGCGCGCGATCACGACGATGCCTGTTACGCGCACGCTGATGACGACCCCAAGAACCCCGGCGGTCATGTAATCTGGGTCGCTATCGCAGATGTCGCCGCTTACGTGCAGCCCGGCACCGCGCTGGACCGTGAGGCACGCAAGCGCGGCAATTCCAGCTATTTCCCAGACCGCGTTGTGCCGATGCTGCCGGATCGTCTGTCGGGCGATCTTTGTTCGCTGCACGAAGGCGTACCGCGCGCCTGTATCGCCGTCCGGATGCAGATCGACGCCGAGGGTAACAAGATCGGCCACCGGTTTGTGCGGGGGCTGATGCGCTCGGCTGCATCTTTGCATTATGCCGAGGTGCAGGAGGCTATCGATGGCACCCCCAACGACCGCACCGGGCCCCTGTTGGAGACAGTGCTGAAACCTCTCTACGCTGCCTATGCCGCGTTGAAGTCCGCGCGTGCGGTGCGACAGCCATTGGAGCTGGACCTGCCCGAACGCAAGATCGTCCTCAGCGACACCGGTGAAGTGACTAGCGTGGCGTTTCGCGACCGGCTGGATGCTCATAAGCTGATTGAGGAGTTCATGATCCTCGCCAACGTGGCCGCCGCTGAAACGCTGATTGCCAAACGCCGCCCGCTGCTGTTCCGTGTCCACGAAGAACCCGCGCCCGAGAAGTTGGAAAGCCTGCGGGAAACTGCTCAGGCTGCAGGTTTGAACCTTGCGAAAGGGCAGGTGCTGCAAACACGTCACCTCAACGCGCTGCTGAACGCTGCTGCGGGCACTGAAGATGCCGAGTTGATCAACCTGACCACCCTGCGGTCGATGGCGCAGGCCTACTACAACCCAGAGAATTTCGGCCATTTCGGTCTGGCGCTGCGGAATTATGCACATTTCACCTCGCCCATTCGCCGCTATGCGGACCTGATCGTGCATCGGGCGCTGATCTCGGCCCATGGTTGGGGCAAGGATGGGCTGACCGAGGATGAAATCGCGCGACTGGACGAAACCGCCACCCATATCTCGGACACCGAGCGGCGTTCGATGATGGCTGAGCGCGACACAACCGATCGCTATCTGGCGGCTTATTTGAGCGAGCGGGTGGGCAATGAGTTCACCGGCCGCATCAGCGGCATCGCGCGGTTCGGGGCCTTTGTGAAGATGGACGAAACCGGCGCTGATGGGTTGGTGCCCGTGCGATCCTTGGGGCGTGAGTTCTTCCACTTCGACCGCGAAGCCGGGACGCTGATGGGATCAGACACCGGGTTGATCATCGCCATCGGTCAACGCGTCACCGTGCGTCTGACTGCGGCGACGCCGGTTACGGGCGGGCTGGAGCTGGAGCTGCTGTCCATCGACGATCAAACCCTGCCGCGCGGCCGCGGCTCAGTGAAACGCGGCGCACGGCGAAAGGCGGTCAGCAACAAGCGCAAGAAAGACAAGATCAAACGCAAAGTCGAACGCAAACGTCGTCAGAGGTGATAGGTGAGCGCCCGCGCAATCAGCCATCCGTGGCGGTTCGCGTCAATCTGGCGGGGGTCGTCGAAAAGAACTGCCCGGTTGCCTTCCAGCCGATCCTCGTCTGGGAAGGACGAAGTGAAATCACTGATCAGACGGCTTTGGCAATGGACGAACAGTGCGAAACTGGCGGTCTTGTGGCCCCCTAACCTGATCGTGGACCCTTTGGGTGCCAAGTAGGCGGGTTGCCCCCAGCGCAAGGCTTCTTGCAGCGGTTGGGCGCTGGGAAGAGTTAGGGCCGTTTCAAAGATCAATTCACGCAGGGCCAGCACACCCTTATGGGTGTCTGGCTTGTACCCGTCGAAAACGGACTGAACAGCGGGGTCTTGAAAGGGCGTCATAGGGGGATCGCCTGCTCTAACCGGTCCAAATAGCTGTTAAGCAAGCTATCGGTTTTGATGCGTCGCGTCAGCTGAGTTTCTTTTGGTGTCGCGCGCATCGCCGCCAGTACAGGCCCGACGCTCATATCTGCGGCGGTTGGGCTTTCACCGAACAGGAAGGGCGACTGCCACAGAAAAGCTGATATCGCTACGAGGTCACGTTCCAGGCGATCTGTGCGTTCAGTATCCGAGAACCGCGAGAGACCGGCCCCGTCCATTCGCTTCATCACCGATTTGCGGATTGCGTGGGTCACGGGGCGACGGATCAGTGCAGGAACCTCGGTGAAGAACATATCGCGCAGGATCGGCCAGACCTCGTCATTGCCCCAGCGATCCAGAACGACGTGGTTATAGATATGTTCTTCGGCCATGCGGATCAGGGCGCGGGACTGGGCCTTTTGAATGTCGCTAAGGTCTGCATCGAAATATGCCCCTTGTGTTTCCAGCCAGTCCCGGATCAGGTCGCTGTCGGCCACCAGCCTTTGACACGTGCGCAAAACAGGCAATTTCTGGTGGGGCATCTTCGATGGGTTCAGCATATCGGACCGCTGCCAGCTTTGGCCGGACAGTTGCAACATATAAGCCGTTTTGACGCAAAAAGGGCTGGCGCTGAATTGGCCGAAGGCGGCAGGGAAGGTCAGAAGGGTCAGCATCGTTGGCTCCGGAGTCGTTAAGATACCGTTTGGATAAGATGCCGTAATGACAGTTTCTGTCATTAGCCTTAGTCTAGATTACGATATGTCTCGCACCGCCCGCCTGTTCCAATTGATGCAAGCCTTGCGCTCTGGCCCGTCGCCCAAGACCTCGGTCCAACTGGCGTGGGATCTGGGCGTCTCAGCTCGCACCGTTCATCGTGACATCGACGCTTTGCGCGAACTGGGGGCTGTCATCGACGGAGAGGCAGGGTTTGGGTTCACCCTGATCGAGGATGCGACTCTGCCGCCTTTGGGCTTCACCGATGACGAGCTAGAGGCACTGGTTCTGGGTCTGCGCGAGGTGCAATCCATTGGCGATCCAGGTCTTGCAGATGCGGCAGGGGCGGTTCTGCGCAAGCTGCAGGGACGCTTGCCACACCGCCAGTCGCATCGCCTATCACACGCCGTCCTGACGGCCACCCGGTTTGATCGCCCGGCCCGGCCAACCATCGATGTGCGCGATCTGAGACAAGCCACATGGGATGAACGCACAGTCGAGTTCGCCTATACCGATGCCAAGGGGGATGCCACCCGTCGTCGGGTGAATCCGCTGAGTATCGTATATATGGACCGGGCAAGCGTTTTGATCAGTTGGTGCCATTTACGGCAGGATTTCAGAATATTCCGGCTGGACCGTATGCGCGACATGGCCCTGACCGAAGACTTTTTCCGGCCCAACAGGGTGCCTCTGCTTCGGCAAGCGCTGGATCGGTTAGCGGGCCGAGCGGGCAGCAAAACTCCGCGAGGACGAAACCTGAGCTCTTTGTGATTTCGCCATTATGCGCTACCTTGGTGTTGAGCAGTAATCAGGAAAATCGGAATGCATAAATGCGTAAGCGGCGTCATGACCGCTGCATTATGGGCATCCATAGTGCAGGCGGATCCTATCAACTCGGCCAATGGCCCACAGATTCACGAGCTCGCATCGGCCGATGTCACCGTGTCGATACGGCCGGTTGTTCGGCCAGAGTTTAAGGAGATCCGCGTGTCAACTGAAGGGAATGCGCGCTTTCAGGCGTGGCTGGGAGCGTTCCGCGAACGCGCGTTGCAGCAAGGTATATCTGCGACGACGTTGGACCGGTCATTGGCGGGGCTGACTTACGATTGGGACGTTATCAAGCGCGATCGCAACCAAGCCGAGTTCTCGAAGCCAATCTGGGAGTATCTGGACTCTGCCGTATCAGACCGGCGAATTGCGAATGGACGCGCCGGGTTGGAGCGCCATGACGCGGTCTTGACCCAGATCGAAGCGCAATATGGCGTCGAGAAAGAAGTTGTAACGGCCATCTGGGGGCTTGAGACGTCGTATGGTTCGTTTCGGGGCGGAGATCTGACGATCCGGTCGCTGGCAACGCTGGCGTTCGACGCACGACGGGCGTCTTTCTTCGAGGCGCAACTGGTGGCGGCCTTGCAGATCATTCAGGCTGGCGATGTCGTGCCCGGTGCTATGACAGGCAGTTGGGCGGGCGCAATGGGTCATACGCAGTTTATGCCGACCTCGTATTTGGAACATGCGGTGGATTTTGATGGCGACGGACGGCGAGATATCTGGTCCGACGACCCGACAGACGCTTTGGCTTCGGCGGCGTCCTACCTGGCGCGACATGGGTGGAAAAAGGGTCAACCCTGGGGGATCGAAGTGCAGTTGCCAGACGGTTTCGATTTTGCCTCGGCCAAGCGGGATCACAGGTTGATGCCATCCGAATGGGCCGCGCTTGGTGTTGTTGGACGTGATGGACAGGCCATTCCGGATCATGGGAAGGCGGCCATTCTATTGCCGGCAGGCGGGCAAGGCGTGGCCTTGATGATATTCGAGAATTTCAAGGTGATCGAGAAATACAACGGTGCCGACGCCTATGTGATCGGGATTGGCCATTTGTCGGATCGGCTGGTTGGCGGCGCGCCATTTCAGGCATCTTGGCCCCGCGATGATCGGATACTGAGCTTTACCGAAAAGAAAGAGCTGCAGAGCCTTTTGACCGAGGCTGGGTTCGATACCCAAGGAATCGACGGGCGCACGGGCCCGAATACTGTCAACGCGGTGCGGGCCTATCAGTTGGCGCAAGGTCTGGTGCCGGATGGTTATCCAACCCTGCGGTTGCTAGAGCGGTTGAGGTAGGGGAGGGGG
Organism: Ruegeria sp. HKCCD7628; assembly: GCF_057221005.1. Lineage (NCBI taxonomy): Bacteria > Pseudomonadati > Pseudomonadota > Alphaproteobacteria > Rhodobacterales > Roseobacteraceae > Ruegeria > Ruegeria sp. HKCCD7628. The sequence goes on along the minus strand of NZ_JBWVBA010000001.1, from coordinate 1,199,080 downwards.
CTCTGCCCCCATCGCGGCAAGCCGCGATTCCCCCGAGATATATTTGGCCAGATGAAGCTTCGCGGATCAGCTGGCGGCTTTCATCAGCCCTTGTTCGATGATGTCGGCCTGAGCTTCGTCCAGCGATTTGTGGATGCGCACGAACATCTCGTCGATATCCGATGGGGTCAGGATCAGCGGAGGTGAGATGATCATCCGGTCCCCCACATGGCGCATGATCAGGTTGTTGCTAAAGCAACGGTCGCGGCAGACATAGCCGACTGTGCCGGGGGCTGAGGCGAACTTAGCGCGGCTTGCTTTGTCGGGCGTCAGCGCAATCGAGGCCATCATACCGACGATTTTCGCTTCGCCCACCAGTGGGTGATCGACCAGCGCCTCCCATTTTTCTTTCAGGTAGGGGGCGGCGACGTCGCGGACGTGGTCCACGATCTTTTCCTCTTCGAGGATGCGTAGGTTTTCCAGTGCCACGGCGGCGGCGACCGGGTGGCCGGAATAGGTGTAGCCGTGGTTGAATTCGGTGCCGCCAATCACCTCGGCGATCTCATCATTGACGATAGAACCTCCGATGGGCGCGTAGCCCGAGCTGAGGCCTTTGGCGATAGTCATGATATGCGGGCGGATGCCCACGGTTTGCGACCCGAACCAGTTGCCAGTGCGGCCAAAGCCGCAGATGACCTCATCCGCGATCAGCAGGATATCGTATTTGTCGCAGATTCGCTGGATTTCGGGCCAATAGGTGTCGGGTGCGACGATCACGCCACCTGCGCCCTGAACCGGCTCGGCGATGAAGGCCGCGACGCGGTTTTCGCCCAGTTCAAGAATTGCCTCTTCCAGTTCCTGCGCGCGGGCCAAACCGAACTCTTCGGGCGTCATGTCGCCGCCTTCGGCCCACCAGTTCGGCTGGTTGATGTGGTGAATGTTCGGGATCGGAATACCACCCTGCGCGTGCATCCCTGCCATACCCCCCAGCGAGGCCGAGCCAACGGACGAACCGTGATAGGCATTGTGGCGGCTGATGATGATATTCTTGTCTGGTTGGCCTTTTTCGGCCCAATAAGTGCGAACCAGACGGATATTGGTGTCATTTGCTTCAGACCCGCCAGCAGCGAAGAACACATGGTTCAGATCGCCAGGCGCCAGTTCGGCCAGCTTTTTAGCCAGCGCGATGGCGGGGACATGCGTGGTTTTGAAGAAGGTATTGTAGTAGGGTAGTTCGCGCATTTGTCGCGCAGCTGCCTCGGCCAGTTCGTCGCGGCCATAGCCGACATTGACACACCAAAGACCGGCCATGGCATCCAGGATTTCCTCGCCTTCGCTATCGGTCAGATAGACGCCCTTGGCGCGGGTGATGACGCGAGCACCCTCTTTCCCGAGCGCGCCATTGGCCGAGAATGGGTGCATGTGGTGGGCGGCATCCAGTGCCTGCAATTCGGCAGTAGGCATGTGATTTGTGATGGTCGACATCGGGGAATCTCCTGCAAGAGCGATTAGCGGTCACAATATGATCAAATTTTTTTCTGTCAATCGAATCGCATTTATCTAGGTAGATGACAAGGCACCTGCCATCAGCTCCATTCCCTGTTCGATGTCCTGCGCGGTGGCTTTCGCGACCCTGTCGGGGTCCTTACGGCGGAGCGCCGTTATGATATCTTTGTGGCGGTCGGGCAGGCTTTGGGTTCCGAAACGACCGCAAACGACACGCAGTGAAGGGCCGAACCGCAGCCATAACCGTTCCGCCAAATCGTTGAGAATCGGAGCGTCTGCGTAGGAATAGAGCGTTTCATGAAACAGGTGGTTGAGGCGCAGATATCCGCCGACGTCGCCGTCGGCGATGGTACGGTCCAACTGTTTATCGATCTGAGCCAGGTGATCTATTTCTACAGCGCTCATGTTGGTTGTCGCGCGTCTGGAAAGCTCTGATTCTATTGAAATTCTAGCGAAAATCATCTGCTGAACATCGCTATGTTTCAGCAAAGGTACGCTGACCCGGCGATTGCCCTGAAACATAAGCGCTCCGTCAGAGATCAGCCTGCGAATCGCTTCGCGAACAGGGGTCATGCCAACGTCCAGCGAATCAGTCAGCCCTTGAATGGTGACAGGCTGACCGGGGACCAGATCGCCATACATGATCTGGGCGCGCAGCGTCTGATAGACCTGCTCGTGGGCAGGTTGTTTCTGATCATCGGCCACTGGCCTCGGTGCCTTATTTTTGATCAAATCCAATTGGTTTGCCCTGTTTGCGATTGTGTTGACTTGCCAGGTGCCTGACCTCGTGAAACCATACGACGGATCGGGGAAAAACGCAAAACTTGATCAAATCCAAAAAAACGGGAAAATACCCGCACACTTGCAGGGAGAATAAAATGTCAATCAAAACGCTGACACTGACAGCGGTCATCGCACTGGGGACTTCGGCGGCCTTCGCTGAAGAAGTGCGTGTCTACAACTGGTCGGATTATATCGACGAAGACCTTTTACAGAAGTTCGAGGAAGAAACCGGTCTGACGCTGATCTACGACGTGTTCGACAGCAACGAGGTTCTGGAAACCAAGATGCTGGCCGGTGGGTCTGGCTATGATGTGGTGGTTCCGTCCGGCACGTTCCTTCAGCGCCAGATTCAAGCGGGGGCTTTCCAGCAACTGGATACTTCCAAGCTGGATAACTCGGGGAATCTTTGGGACGTCATTCAGGAACGGACCGCAGGATACGACCCCGACAACGCCTTCTCGATCAACTACATGTGGGGAACCACGGGGATCGGCGTCAATGTTGGTAAGGTCAAAGAGGCGCTGGGCGATGACGTCGCGCTGAATAGCATGGAGTTGGTGCTGAACCCGGAAAACATGGAGAAGCTCGCCGGGTGCGGTGTGCATTTCCTGGATGCGCCTGCCGAGATGATCCCCATGACGTTGCAATATCTGGGCGAAGATCCGGACAGCCACGATCCGGACGTCATCCAGAAGGTCGAAGAAGTTCTGACCAGCGTGCGTCCGCATATCCAGAAGTTCCATAGCTCGGAATACATCAACGCTCTGGCCAATGGTGATATCTGCGTGGCCGTGGGTTGGTCAGGTGACATTCTACAGGCCCGCGACCGTGCGGCCGAGGCCGATAACGGGGTCGAGATAGAATACCATCCGTTCGCTGAAGGTTCGCTGATGTGGTTTGACCAGATGGCCATCCCGGCAGATGCTCCGAACCCAGAAGGCGCGCACAAGTTCCTGAACTTCATTCTGGATGCCAACAACATGGCTGCGGCGTCGAACTATGTTTATTACGCCAACGGCAACAAAGCCTCGCAAGAGTTCCTTGAGGAAGACGTGATCGGCGATCCGGCGATCTACCCGGACGACGCGACGATGCAGAATCTCTACATCACCACGCCCTACCCGGCAAAAACGCAGCGGGTTGTGACCCGTCTGTGGACCAAGATCAAATCGGGTACCTGATCCGATTTCCTAAGGCAGGGCGGGTTTCCCGCCCTGCCGTTTTTCTCAAGATTGCCGAACGGGGGCTGTAGTGAACTCTGACGTCTTTGCGCCGTGGGAAGACCCACAGGCGAAACCCTTGATCCAATTCCAGAATGTCACCAAGCGGTTTGGAGACTTTACGGCAATCGACAACCTGTCTTTGGATATTTTCGAGAAAGAATTTTTCGCTCTGCTGGGGCCATCGGGCTGCGGCAAAACCACGATGATGCGGATGTTGGCGGGGTTCGAAACACCCACCGAGGGCCACATCATGTTGGGCGGTCAGGATATCGACCCGATCCCGCCGAATAAGCGGGCGGTAAACATGATGTTCCAGTCCTACGCCCTGTTTCCGCACTTAAGTATCTGGGAAAACATCGCCTTTGGCCTGCGCCGGGACAACATGCCCAAACGCGACCTTGAGGACAGAGTCGAAGAAATGCTGCGCCTGACCCGGCTGACGCAATTCGCTCGTCGTAAACCGCACCAGATCTCGGGCGGGCAGCGGCAGCGGGTCGCTTTAGCGCGGTCTTTGGCGAAAGCGCCAAAACTATTGCTGCTGGACGAACCGTTGGGCGCGCTGGACAAGAAGCTGCGGCAGGACACGCAGTTCGAACTTATGGATATTCAGGAAAAGACCGGCACCACCTTTGTCATCGTGACCCACGATCAGGAGGAAGCTATGACCGTGGCCAGCCGCGTGGCCGTGATGGATCAGGGACAGCTGATGCAGGTCGCCACGCCGGACCGGATTTATGAGAACCCCAACTCGGTCTATGTCGCCGACTTTATTGGCGACGTAAATATCATCGAAGGCCGCGCCACCGCCAATGGCGAAGGCACATATCAGATCGATTGGGCCGAAGGGCAGGCCCCGTTGACCGCGACCTCGGCCAATGGGTTCGCGCAGGGGCAGGCCTGTCATCTGGCGATCCGCCCCGAGAAGGTAACTATCTCGGCCGACCGCCCGGCGGACGCGATCAATGCGGTGCAGGGCAAGGTCCATGACATCGCCTATCTCGGTAACCTGTCCACCTATCACGTCGAATTGCCCAACGGCACGATCATCAAGGCGCAGACGGCCAATACCCGCCGTATCTCGCGTCGGTCCTTTACCTGGGAAGACCCGGTCTGGCTGTCCTGGACAGCAACGGCTGCGGTTCTGCTGGCCGACTGATGCGCCGCGCCTTTCTGATCGCCGTCCCCTATGTCTGGCTGCTGGCGCTGTTTCTGGTGCCGTTTTTTATCGTCCTGAAAATCTCGCTGTCGGATATCGAACTGGCGATCCCGCCTTACACGCCAACGCTGGACTTCTCGCAGGGCTGGTCAGGAATCAAAGAGTTCTTCAGCCAATTGGATTTCGAAAACTTCGTCTGGCTGACCGAGGATGACCTGTATTGGAAAGCCTACCTCTCTAGCGTCAAAATCGCGGTGATTTCCACGTTTTTCACGCTGCTGGTTGGCTATCCCATCGCTTATGGCATGGCCCGCGCGCCGGTTGAATGGCGGCCGACGCTGATGATGCTCGTGATCCTGCCCTTCTGGACCTCGTTCCTGATCCGCGTCTATGCGTGGATGGGCATCCTGTCGAACGAAGGCTATCTGAACCAGTTGCTGCTGTGGACAGGGCTGATCTCGACCCCGCTGACCATTCTGAACACCAACACTGCCGTCTATATCGGCATCGTCTACACCTATCTGCCGTTCATGATCTTGCCGATCTATTCGGCGCTGGAACGGATGGACGAATCCCTGATCGAGGCCGCCGAAGACCTTGGTTGTTCGCGGGTTCAGGCCTTTTGGCTTGTGACAATCCCGCTGTCGCGCCCCGGTATCATAGCAGGCTGTTTCCTTGTGATGATCCCGGTGATTGGCGAATTCGTCATTCCCTCGCTTCTGGGCGGGTCAGGCACGTTGATGATTGGCAAGGTTTTGTGGGAGGAGTTCTTCTCGAATCGCGACTGGCCGGTGGCGAGCGCCGTGGCGGTAGTGCTTCTGCTGATCCTTGTGATCCCAATCGTGCTGTTCCAGCGAAACCAGCAGAAACAGACGGAGGCCGAGCAATGAACAGGCTAAGCTGGTTCAACGCGGTCTCGCTGACGCTGGGATTTGCGTTCCTCTATATCCCGATGATCATCCTGATCATCTTTTCCTTTAACGAAAGCAAGCTGGTCACCGTTTGGGCTGGCTTCTCGACCAAATGGTATGGTGAGCTGGTCCAGAACGAGGCGTTTCTTGATGCGGCATGGGTGACAGTCCGGGTGGCTGTGTTCTCGTCTACGCTGGCGACCATTCTGGGCACCGCCGCCGCCTATGTGCTGGTGCGCGGGGGGCGTTTCTTCGGTCGAACGCTGTTCTCCGGTATGATCTACGCCCCGCTGGTGATGCCCGAAGTGATCACCGGCCTGTCATTGCTGCTATTGTTCATAGGCATCGGGCTGGATCGCGGTATCCTGACCATCGTTCTGGCGCATACGACCTTTTCGATGTGTTTCGTATCGGTCGTTGTCTCGTCGCGCTTGGTCACGTTCGATCAGTCGCTGGAAGAGGCTGCTCTGGACCTGGGTTGTTCGCCCGCGCAAGCGTTTCGCCTAGTGACACTGCCGATCATTGCGCCTGCCGTGATTTCCGGCTGGTTGCTGGCCTTTACCCTGTCGCTGGATGATCTGGTGATTGCGTCCTTTACCTCGGGGCCGTCGGCCACAACCCTGCCGATCAAGATCTTCTCGGCAGTCAGGCTGGGTGTCAGCCCCGAGATCAACGCGCTGTCAACGTTGATGATCGCCGTCGTGACAGTGGGCGTCATTACCGCGTCGCTGGTGACAAAACGCGCCATGATGCGACAAAAGCAGGATGAAATGGCCGCGGCGCGTACCGAATGAAACGGCTGTTCCCGGACTACACTTATGGCCCCGGACCCCGGGAAGGATGCTGGTGGGATGAAACCATTCCCAGCCTGAATTGGCCGGAAATGAAAGGAGACCTGACGGTTGATGTCGCGGTTGTGGGTGGTGGGTTCACGGGCCTTTCCGCGGCGCTACATTTGGCGCAAGCGGGTACGTCTGTTGCTGTGCTTGAGGCCGAGACGCCCGGCTGGGGCGCGTCCGGGCGAAACGGTGGGTTCTGCTGTCTGGGTGGTTCAAAACTCAGCCCGAAGGCAATGTCCCGCAGGTTCGGAGCTTCTGCTGCGCGTGAATACGGACAAGCCGAAGCGGACGCCGTTCATCTCGTGGCTGGTCTCCTAAGGGACCATCGGATTGAGGCGGATGTCCATTCGAAAGGAGAAACCCAGCTGGCGCACAATGCGCGGGCCATGTCAGCCCTTAGGAAAGGTGCGGATTCGACCGGAGTTTTGCACGAAGCCAAGGACTTGCCCGGTCTCGGTTTTGGTGGCGCGTTTCATGGCGGGTATACGAACCCTGTGGGATTTGGCCTGAATCCCCGGAAATACTTGTTCGGACTGGCCGAAGCGGCGCAGCGAAATGGTGCAAAACTGTTTCAGAAAAGCGCCGTTCAGACACTGCAAAAGATCGCTCAGGGTTTTGAGGTCACAACACCTGTAGGGAAAGTGCGTGCATCAAATGTCCTGATTTGCACCAATGGGTATTCCAGCGAGGATGTGCCGAACTGGATGTCCGGGCGCTACATGCCCGCCCAGTCCACGGTACTGGTGACTCGTCCCTTGACCAATCACGAGTTGGCGGCGCAAGGCTGGACCACGGATCAGATGTCTTATGACACGCGGCACCTGCTGCATTATTTCCGGCTGATGCCCGACCGGCGGTTCCTGTTTGGAATGCGCGGCGGGCTGCGATCCTCACCCCGAGCTGAGGCCGCGATTCGCCATAAGGTTCAACGTGACTTCACACAGACGTTCCCGGAATGGAGCGCAGTGGATATCACCCATATCTGGTCGGGAATGGTGTGTTTGACACGGGGGTTAACGCCCTATGTGGGGCCAGTTTCGGGCCAGCCTGGCATGTTTGCAGGGTTTGCGTTCCACGGCAACGGCGTCGCGATGGGGACTTATTGCGGGCGCGCACTTGCCCAGTTGGCCCTTGGTCAAGGCCCGCAGCTTCCCACTCCGATGACGCGCACTCCTCCCCGGTTTCCGCTGGGGCCCTGGCGGAGGGCACTGATGCCGCCCGCCTATTGGATGATGGGGCTTGCGGACATGTGACCCGGTCACTGTGACTCGAGTTCCAGTTCCAGACCCTTTGTATAGTCTTCGGCCCCGCGCTCGATACGCCACAGGCAATAGGCCGCCATGCGCCAGGCATACCAGGGACGCAACGCAAGATAGCGTGACGTTGTGGCCGGGTGATTATAGGCCGCCAAAAAGGCGTTTTCCTCATCGGGGGTCAGGGGCGCGCCGCGATAGACTTGTTGCATGGCAGGCGACAGGAACATGGCAAGGTCTTCGCAGGGGTCGCCCTGTGCGGGGCATTGCCAGTCGATCAAAGTCAATGCCGAACCGTCGACCAGAATATTGCCGGCCACCGGATCTCCATGGATCAAGCAGGTTTGGTGAGACGGCGGAACCGATGTCGTCGGGCGCATTCGGTTGAGGCGGGCCTTCATCGCGGACTCGCACCCGCTCAGAATGTTTAGCGTGTGAGCCTCCAAGTCGGTGCTTCCGTTGCACCCGGCTGGGGCCTGAACCGGGATCTTAAGGTCGTGTAAATCGCGCAGTAATGCACCGACAGCCTCTGGCCCGGTCGACCAGGGCGATCCCGGCGCATGGTCGTAGAATACCCAATGACCCTGCCCATGCGTCCCGGTGGTTCTCAAACGCGGCACAAAACCGGTCTGTTCCAATGCGCGCAGACACCGCGCCTCAAGTTCGGGATCATTGCGAAACAGGGGATTGCACGGATTGGCACGGTAGAGCTTTAGGACCTTGTCACCATCTCCGCCGAGCACTTTCCACACCTGATTGGTGCGCCCGCCATACAAGGTGCGAAACTGCGCACCCGCTCCGATAAGCCCGGCGTCGCGCAGCCGGTTGACAAGGTCTTGTGGAGGAGGCGTCTGGTCAGGCAGCGGGATCACCGTTTGAAAAACGAGTCGAGGGTTGCAAACCTTTGGCCTGTCTCGCCTCTTAGATCAAGCGCCCGCTCTGGCTGCAGTCACGTCTCCAACCGGCACAACCTGCCCGCTTTCCAAGGTCAGAAGGACAGCACCCTCTCCAATTTGTGCTTCCACCACCCGGTTGTAGACCGCGGCCAGCTGCTGTGACACAAGCTCTTCGCCGTCATAGCTTTCCAAAGTGGCCGAATAAGTGCCGGTTGGCAGGGGCGTGCCGGTACCGTCTGTGCCTGCCCATTCGAACTCTGCCTGATCGGTCGGAACGGGGATGCGGTCGATCACTGCCCCGTCCTTGTCGCGGATGACCGTGACGGCGCTGTCCGCCGCCGCGCTGGCCTGCGCAAGCAAAGTAACGGGCTGGCCATCAAAGCGGAACGCGGCCGGTGACCGGACTTCCATCCCGACCCAGCTGGCAAGCTCGCCCATATCCACGTTGCCCATCGACAAGGCCAGACCAGTCAGAAGGTCGTTGGTCTGGACCTGTTGCTCGACCATCGAAAACTGCGCCAGTTGCGAGGCGTATTCCGTCGAGTCCAACGGCTCAAGAGGGTCCTGATTCTTTGCTTGAGCCGTAAGCATCAGCAAGAAGGTTTCAAAATCCGAGGCCAGCCCGGATGAAACCGAAGGTGCGGTGGTCTGTGCCGTGTTACCGGGTTGAGTTGCAGATTGAATAGGAGTGATCATTGTTAAAGCCTTATGTCGATGCGCCCTAGGGTGCCAATTATTGGTCGGGCCGAAGGGTCTGGTTGCGCTTGGGTCGCGTGTTCGGGTTCTGATGCCGCAGTGTGCGCGTCGTTCTGTTCGTCCGATCCCGTGTCAGACGAAGTCCCGAGATCGAAAGACAAATCCCCCAGTCCAAGGGACTTGAACTCGGCCTCCAGCAACGAGATGTGCCGCCGCATCATGTCCAGTGTTTCGGGGCGTTCGGTGGCGATCGTCAGATGCAGCCCATCGTCGCGGCCATTCATGACGATCGAAACACGCCCCAGTTCTTCGGGGTTAAGAGCGATTTCGATCATACCTGATTGCGGGCGCGCGTGGATTGCCGCAGCCATTTGACCCGCGACGGCGCGGGCCGTCTCGGCGCGGGCAGATGCGGTTAAAGCTTGCGCGGCTGCCAACGTATCTCGGGCTGAGGATGTGGGTGATACATCTTTGAAAGCCGAGATTTCGTCTAATTCGGGTGTGGCAGAAACGTCGGGGACAACAGGGTTTTTTTCTGTCGCCATGATCTGCATTTGAACAAGGCTGGTTGCTGTATTGATTGACGTGCGTGGCTGCGCGGCCGGAGCGTCCTGAACTGGCTCGACCAGATTCGGATCGGCTGCATTTTCTGACAGAACCGGTGCCGGCGGTTTGGACGTTTGAGTTGCTTGGGCCAGTGATGTCGAATTCACCGCCCGATGAACGTCAGGCGCTACGGGCACGGGAGTCTTGGTCGGTGAAACATGCGGTAGATCAGACGCGACACGGCCGGAATGTTGGATTGGTTTATCCGACTTGACGATGATGGCAGCCGCCGCCTCGCCCCTGACCGCCGGTTTATCCGGCGCTAGTGCATTCCCAAAAACTAGAATGGCGCGATCTGGTCGGACCTCAGGATTGCCATTGGCCAACGAGGTTGATTGGTCAGTTGGCAAAGGCTCAGCATCTGTAGGTTCGTCGCTGATGGGCAGCTCATGTTGTACCGCCTCAGCCTCTGGCGCCGGAACATCCGGCGTTTCGTCATCATCGGTGGTTGTTTCTGTTTGCTCGTCCAGAACGGATTGAAACGAACCCGCCTCTTTCTGTTCAGGCTGTTCCTGCGCGTTCTGGTTGCCTTTTGCATGGGTGGTCGGCGCTGACATCGCCGCTGTAAGAGGGTTGGGCATTTTGCTCCGACTCCGGTTGTGTGACCCGAAATCTGCCTGCAGGAAGTTACGTTTATTTTAACCGCTTTCGCCTTTGATCAAGAAAGTTCGACGTAAATTTCGGAGAAAACAATGCAGATCTCTGCGATCTTACCTACGCATCAAACACCCACCACATCCGACAGGCTGCGCTCTGCCGCGGTCGAGATTGAGGCAGCGTTTCTTTCGGAAATGCTCAAGTCGGCAGGGTTGGGTGAAGCGCGCAAAGCCTTTGGTGGCGGTGCGGGCGAAGACCAGTTCTCATCTTTTCTTGTTCAGCACCAAGCACGCCAGTTGGCCGAATCCGGTGGCGTTGGTCTTTCAGAAATTCTTTTGCGGTCCATGATGGAGAAAACCAATGCCGACAAAATCTGAACCTGATCTGGTGCAGTCTCTTGAAGAGGTTTTGGATCTGGAGCGCTCTGCTCTGATCGAAGGTGATCTGGATCGCCTTAATCATATGGTCCCTGCAAAGGAAAAACTGATTGGGGCGATCAACGAACTGGATGTGTTCGACAGCGAGGATTTGATTCGCGTGCAAAAAAAGGTCGAGCGGAACCAGGCACTACTGAACAGCGCGGCGGATGGGATTCGCGCTGTGGCCGCGCGCATGGCCGAACTGCGCCGGGTGCGTCAGGAATTCAGCACTTACGGGGCTGATGGGCAACGCAATGGCTTCGCGGTGCGTAGTCACCCGAAACTGGAAAAACGGGCCTAGATGTCGGTTTGATTCAAATCCGAATTTTTCCGCGTTTGGGTTTTAGCACTCCGTTAGGGGATCGGCGGCAAAGGTGGTCGGGCATCTGAAACAGCAGGTGGCGCGAACAGCCCGACGGCGGATCGCAATGATCAGAAAGACGTTAAAGCCCGCATGTGGTGCGGGGTTAGCACGGGCGCAAAGGGCCCATACGAAAAAAGGAAGAAGCTATGTCCAGCATTCTGACCAACAATGGCGCAATGGTTGCGCTGCAGACCCTGAAATCGGTCAACAAGAACCTGGCGATGACCCAGAACGCGATCTCGACCGGTAAAGATGTTGCTACGGCCAAAGACAACTCGGCTGTGTGGGCAATCTCGAAAGTCATGGAATCCGACGTCAAAGGGTTCAACGCGATCAAAGACAGCCTCGCCTTGGGTGAGTCCACTGTCGCGGTGGCGCGGAACGCATCGGAAACCGTGACTGACCTGCTGAACCAGATGAAAGGCAAGATCGTCGCGGCGCAGGAAGACAACGTGGATCGCGGCAAGATCAACGACGACGTGACCGCGCTGCGCGATCAGATCACCGCTGTTGTCGGAGCGGCCCAGTTCAACGGGCTTAACCTGGTTAACGGGTCGGCTGGTTCAGCTTCTATTCTGGCTTCGCTGGATCGTGACGCGACGGGCGCTGTTACGGCTTCTTCCATTACCGTCACGGGGCAGGATCTGTCGGTTGGGGGTTATACGGCCAATGACATTTTCTCGGGCAGCTCAGCGGGTGCCTCGGCCAACGGTGACACTGTCGCGATCGCGCTGGACAATGGTGGCGGTAACGAACAGATTGAAATCGCCGAAAACGCCGCCGCCTTTGCGGCCGGAGACAGCGTTAGCCTTACTGTTGGCGACAAGACCGTGTCCTATACCGTGACCGCTGATGATGCTGCAGCGACAACAACGGCTGACATCGTTGCCATTGCTTTGAAAGGCAAAGTAGACGAGTTGGGTGTCGCCGGTTTGACCGTGGATTATGACAGCGGCACGCCAGGTACACTCGATTTCACCAATGCCGGTGGCAATGACCTGACTGTCAGTGGTCAGTTCGCCAATGCTGGTTCTGGTGGTCTGGGTGCTTTGTCTTCGATTGATGTGTCCACCGGTGCCGGTGCCACCGCCGCTCTGGGCACGATTGAGACATTGATCGACACGGCTATTGATGCCTCGGCGGCCTTCGGTTCGTCGCAGGGCCGGATCGAAACCCAGAAAGAGTTCATTTCGAACCTGGCGGACTCGTTCAAATCCGGTATCGGTTCGCTGGTTGACGCCGACATGGAAGAGACCTCGGCCCGTCTGCAGGCCCTGCAGGTGCAACAGCAGCTGGCCACCCAGTCGCTGTCGATCGCCAATCAGGCACCACAGTCAATCCTGCCGCTGTTCCGTTAAGTTCAGGAACCTGGACGGGGCGTGGTTTCGCGCCCCGTCCCTGATCGCCCGCAGACGGCCTATTGGAAGGATTTCAAGTGACTCCGCAAACTCTTGCACAGCGTGCGTATGCACAAACCGCCGCCCCGACCCGCACACCGCGAGACACCGAGTATGAGGCGATTTCAAAGATCACACATCGCCTTAAGGCAGCGGCTGCGCGCCAGAAATCGGATTTTGGGGCATTCGTTCACGCGTTGCACGAAAACCGCCGCCTGTGGACGGTACTGGCCAGTGGTGTCACAGATTCCGACAACGCGCTACCAAACGAGCTGCGCGCCCGGATTTTCTATCTGGCCGAGTTTACCGAACAACACAGCAGCCAGGTTCTGGGCAACAAGGCAAGTGTTGAGCCATTGCTCGAGATCAATATGGCCGTACTGCGTGGTCTCCGTCAGAGGGGGACTGCCTGATGGGAGGACTTGTTCTAAAACTCGCCCCGAAAGAGAGAGTGTTAATCAATGGGGTAGTCGTTGAAAATGGCGATCGTCGAAGCCGATTTTCGATCATGACCCCACAGGCGAATGTGTTGCGTTTGCGCGATGCAATTCACCCGAATGAGGTCAATACACCTGTCCGCCGTGTTTGCTATGCCGCCCAGCTTGTCCTGTCGGGCGATATGGAGCCGGGAGACGCCCGCCAACAGCTGTTGCGCCGGGTTGAGGAACTGAGCCAGGTGTTTACCGACGCAGATAGTCGCAAGGTTCTGGCTGAAGCAACCGAAGCGCTACTGACCGAGCAGTATTACAAATGTCTCAAATCCTTGCGTGCGCTGTTGCCGCGTGAGGAACGGTTGATGGCCTATCAGCAATGACATTCCAGCCGGTCATTCCCACTGGCGGCATTGTTGGCTGGCGTTTTCTGCAGCGCACTTATGACGCGCAGATCGAGAGCTTTGCATCGTCTGCCGTCAATGAGCGTGAGTCGCAATACTTCTTGGACAACATTGGCAAAGTGCAAACCGCCGAGGATCTGGTTTCAGACCGACGGTTGCTTCAGGTTGCATTGGGTGCGTTTGGACTGGAGGGTGATATCAATAATCGCTACTTCATCCAGAAGATATTGTCGGACGGCACCAGCGCGGATGACGCCTTGTCCAATCGGCTGGCAGATGGCCGGTACCGAGAGTTTTCCGAAGCTTTTGGTTTGGGCCCAGGTGAAATTCGACGCACTGGCCTGGTCACGTTCATGGAAGACATTGCGCGCGACAATGTTGTCTCGCGGTTCGAAGTTGCCGTTGGAGAACGCGACGATACGATGCGTATTTCGCTCTATGCGCGCCATGCTTTGGCTGATCTCGCGGCGGAAGACACAAGCGCGGATACGAAATGGTTTGATCTGATGGGTTTGCCTCCGTTGCGCAGCATGATGGAAACAGCGCTTGGTTTGCCGTCCAGTTTCGCGCAACTCGACCTGGACCGGCAGTTAGAGGTGTTCAAAGACCGGCTGTCTCGTGCAACAGGATCAGAAGATCTGAGCCAGTTCACTGACGAATCTGCAATCGACCAATTGACGGACAGGTACTTGGCTCGAAGTCAGATTTCCCAGCTGCAAAGCACGATCTCGCCAGCGCAAACAGCCCTGATCCTGCTGGGTGGTTAGCCGTTGGCGTCACGCCAGCAGGATTAATCGAAACCCGTTCAAACAGGAACTGTGGTTTCAGCCGTTCAGGACGGCGTCAGCAGCCGTTCGCAGCGCATAGGACTCGACCGGTTTCGACACATTGTGAAGCTTAACATCACCCAGTGGGATAGCGTCGGCACATGCGGGAACAATATCGGCCGAAACCACGATCCGGTGATTGACTGTTTTGCCATACTCCCCAAGGCGTGCAGCAATATTGGCGGCTTGGCCGACCACTGTAAAATCCAGCCGTTCACGCGACCCGACATTGCCGTAAGTCACGCGCCCAAAGGCCACGCCGATCGAACAATCACAATGAATGTCTGATCCCGATTGACGCAACTCGCCCAGCTTTTCGACTATTTGCACAGCCGTTTTCTGCGCATTGTCACGTGCCGACTGGGCATCTTCCCCGGCGGGGAAGACAGCCAGAACCGCGTCTCCGATGAATTTCAGGACTTCACCTGCGTTCTCATGGACGATGTTTGAGACGGTTTCGAAGAAATCATTCAGAAGACTGATGTAGGTTTCCCGCCCCAACCGTTCTTCAAGGCTGGTCGAGTTGCGCAGATCACAGAACATGATCGCCGCATCAATCTCGTCCCCGTCACCCCGCCGGATTTCACCGCCCAGCACTCGCGCGCCCGAGCGTTTGCCCACATAGGTTTCCAGAAGGACCTGCGCGTTTTCCCGCTGCATGAACACCTCGTAGAACCGCGCGATGACCGAGGAGCATTCGAATACCAGCCCCAGATTCTCGGTGGTGAAGCCATCCGGATGGTCGCAGGTCAGCGTTATGACATTGGTGCGCCCGTCAGAAAACGGCAGCGGCATGGCGACGTAATCGGTCGCACCTTTGGCGCGCAGATCCTCAATAATGGGAAAGCTATTGTGCGGGTTCTCATCATTCAGGCGTTGTCGTACACCGCCCAACCCATTGGAAACATGGCGCAGTGGGCTGTTGATGTAAGCGGGATGATCATGGATTTCGTAGGTCGGCACATTGGTCGAAATCTCGTCTTTGTCCTTTTCCCAGATGTAGTGTTTGCCTGCGATCAAAGGGTGCAGTGACCAGACAAGAATACTCAGCCGCTGAATTGCGATCCCGTGTTCCAGCATCTTTTCTGCCAGCGCCTTGGTAAACTCCTCGGACGTCTTGATGTCCGAGGCCCCCCGCATCAACCAGTCGATCAGCGGGCCGCTGATATTGCCGTCATCTGGCGTCTTGAGCCGGTTATCGCCCAAATCCATCCGATCATAAGCGGTTGATGCAAACCCTATATGGCCCTGAATGATCTTGCTTTCAGGCAGGGCATCTTCGTAAGCCCAGACTGAGCTTGCCAAGGTTTCACCCGGCAGCAACACGTCCTGATAGGTGGCGGTGCCTTTGAACGGGCAGAAGGTTTGCAGATCGGTTTCAGCGCTCAGGTCGATCAGAACATCCTGGCGCGGGATATAGATCATCGGCGGCAACCGTGTTTCGTACATCACCTTGGCGTCTGCGCTTTGCGCCAGCAGGATGTCACCCCGGTATACCGAGACCAAGCCATTCAATCGTTCGACAGTGATTCCATAGCCACTGGACTGTGGTGCTGCGTGGACGTTCATAGGTAACCTCCTTGGCACAGGTTCCTAAAGGATGGGGCTTTTGCGCAGTTATTCCAAGGGGCGCGGTGCATTTTTCGAGAGCGTGAACCGCGCAATCAAACCATCTGAATGACGTCTTTCTCGATGGACAGCATGTACCCTTTTTTGGCGATGTTCTTGACCAGCAACTCGCTGACCATCTGATTGCCCAACGCATCCCGCAACCGTTTGATCCGTGTCGCGCCCGCGGCCTCGTCGCAATCGGCAGCATCCTTGCCTGAAATCACAGCCTCAATCTGAGCGCCTGACAGCATCTCGTCATCCAGCCGGGATTCAGCCAGAACAGACAAGGTCTCCATCGCGGCAGGGGTCAGTTTGAAATCCATGTTGTTGAGGTAAACAGTGTTTTCTTCGCGGCTGATCAAAAGGGACGTAACTTGTATACCCGTACGTTCGATCTGGGCCATGCGCCGGTTCAGCAAAACCAACATGACCAGAAACACAAGCGCGGTGACCAGCATCGCGCTGGCGAACACCAACAACACGAAAATCACCATCCGATAGCTTGAGAGCGTATCCGCAAACGCCGTGCCCGATTGGGCCAGAATCTCGAGCAGCCGGATTTCGGTCTGCGCGGTCAGATCGCTTTCGACAAACAATCGTTCGACGCGGGCGTTAAAGGCGTTTGCGTCGGGCAGAGTCCAGAATAGGAAGATGGCGGCCGTCACCAGAATCAATACGATTGCTGCAATTCCTGCGCCGACCAGACGTACTCCGGATCGTCGGGCCTCAGTAACGGAGATAGAATTGTCCGGCATTTGCCTTCCTTTTACCCAGCCCTTCCGGCCCAAACACCGACATCACGTTCAGCAAGGTCCAGCCCGACCCGCGCAGCCGTTGCGACACTTCTTGGGTCGCCTTGCCCTTGTCGCAGGCCGACAGTTGCATCACCCCGTAGTGCAGGCGCAGGGGGTTGTCCTGTTTTGCCTTGTAATCGGCATAACAATCCGCCGCTGCCACAGAGCTTGCGACCGATATCAGGGCCAGAACAGCCAAGAAAGATAGGATCTGTTTCATAGGCCGCATCCTGCGCATGGCTTGGCCTGATATTCAATAACCCAAGGGGTTTTGGTGTCCTGATATTCGATAACATTTGCCCGTTATTGCTTGTCTGAGGGGGGCGTCCTCATTGTCGGTGCAACGAATTCGCGATCGTTCACGGATCGCCCCAGCACTAAAAGGACAAGCACCATGCATCGGAAATTCATCGCCCTGATCGTAGCAACTGCCATCACCATAACAGGTGTTTCAGTGTCGCAGGCGCGGGCCGCAGATGCCAAGGACATTCTGGGTGGCCTAGCCGCCATCGCGATCATTGGCGCCGGCGTGCACTACTACAACAAAGAAAAAGACAAAGACCGTGACCGTCGTCATCGTTCGCACGTTCAGACACCCAAGCCGGTTCACCCACATCACCCGGTTCGCCCGCTGCCCCACCGCGTGGCCAAGTATGATCTGCCGAAACACTGCCTGCGGACGTACGAACGTTACTCGCCTCAACATGCGCTTTTGGGGCCGCGTTGTCTGAAAAAGTATTACAAATACACCAATAGCCTGCCGCAAGAGTGCAAAGTCGGTTTCTGGAATGGCAAAAAGGTCAAGCGCGCCTACGAGCCCGCCTGCCTGCGCCATCATGGGTACCGCGTGGTTTACCAGTAACCGTTTTCGAGCAGGAGCGGCGCCACAGAAGCGCCGTGCAGGAGAGGGTGGCGCAAGCTGCCCTCTCTTTTTTGTTGCGGACGGTGGCGAAACACGGTTTGCCAGAAAGGATGACGACTCCGAATTATGACATCGAACAATCAGCCAAAGC
The DNA here is from genome assembly GCF_057221005.1 of Ruegeria sp. HKCCD7628. Lineage (NCBI taxonomy): Bacteria > Pseudomonadati > Pseudomonadota > Alphaproteobacteria > Rhodobacterales > Roseobacteraceae > Ruegeria > Ruegeria sp. HKCCD7628. The sequence continues at coordinate 1,181,375 of NZ_JBWVBA010000001.1, read as the reverse complement.
CCATGGGTATGTGCGGATCGCGGGCGTGGATGAGGTGGGTAGGGGCCCCTTGGCCGGACCCGTGGTTGCTGCTGCAGTGATTCTGAACCCTGGGGACATTCCGCAGGGGCTGAACGATTCCAAGAAGCTGACCGACAAGCGTCGCGCTGCGTTGGATACTTCAATACGTGAACGGGCCGAGTTTGCGGTGGCCCAGGCCACAGTTGCCGAGATTGATACACACAACATCTTGCGCGCCTCGCATATCGCGATGGAGCGCGCAGTGGCCGCCTTGGACCCGCCCCCGGATTATGTGCTGATCGACGGCAACATGATTCCGCGCGGTTTGTCGATCCCGGCGCAGGCGGTGGTCAAGGGGGATGGGCGGTCGGTCTCAATTGCAGCGGCATCGATCCTTGCGAAAAACTGGCGCGATCAGGCGATGGTGGATTTGGCGCAACAGCATCCCGGCTACGGGTGGGAGTCGAATGCAGGCTATCCGACAAAAATGCATCGCGAAGCGTTGCGAAATCTTGGTGTTACCCCACACCATAGACGTTCGTTCAAACCGGTCCACAATATCTTGTATCAAGAGTAAATCGTAAGCTGCTGATTCAAAAAAGAAATTGACGGCGATTCGTCTTTGAATCATCCTTGTCTCAACCAAATGAGCGCAAAAGCGCCGTGGATACTTGAGGCAGTATAATGACCATAACCACCAAAAAGGGCGCAAAAGCGCTCCCTTTAAACACGATTCTATCCGGAGACTGCATCGATGTGATGAACAGTCTGCCCGAGGCGTCGGTTGACCTGATCTTTGCAGACCCGCCGTATAATTTGCAGCTGAAAGGTCAGTTGCACCGCCCGGATAACTCTCAGGTGGATGCGGTTGATGATCACTGGGATCAGTTTTCCAGCTTCGGGGCCTATGACCAGTTCACGCGCGAATGGCTGAAAGCAGCGCATCGCCTGTTGAAGCCCAATGGTGCGATTTGGGTAATTGGTTCATATCACAACATCTTCCGCGTTGGCTCGGCCCTTCAGGATGCTGGGTACTGGATTCTGAACGACGTCGTCTGGCGCAAATCGAACCCGATGCCGAATTTCCGCGGCAAACGCTTTACCAACGCGCATGAGACGATGATTTGGGCGTCCAAGCGTGAAGGCGCGAAATACACGTTCAATTACGAGGCCCTGAAGGCGTTGAACGAGGGCGTACAGATGCGCAGCGACTGGGTGCTGCCGATCTGCACCGGTCATGAACGTCTGAAAGATGAAAACGGCGACAAAGCGCATCCGACGCAAAAGCCTGAATCGCTGCTGCACCGCGTGTTGGTCGGTTCGACCAATCCGGGCGATGTGGTGTTGGATCCGTTCTTTGGTACGGGCACGACCGGCGCGGTTGCCAAGATGCTGGGGCGGGAGTTCATCGGCATCGAACGCGAGGAAAGCTATCGCAGGGTCGCCGAAAAGCGCATCGCCAAGGTTCGCAAATTCGACCGCGAGGCGCTGGAGGTCAGCGCCAGCAAACGCGCCGAGCCGCGCGTGCCGTTCGGCCAGTTGGTTGAACGCGGCATGCTGCGTCCGGGGGAAGAGCTGTATTCCATGAACCAGCGTCACAAGGCCAAGGTGCGCGCCGATGGCACGCTGGTGGGCGACAACGTCAAAGGCTCGATCCATCAGGTGGGGGCGCATCTGGAAAACGCGCCGTCCTGCAATGGCTGGACCTATTGGTGTTTCAAACGCGACGGCAAGACCGTGCCGATCGACGTGCTGCGCCAGCAGATCCGGGCTGAAATGCACAACTGAATACCGCCGGTGCCTGTGGCCTGACACAAGGCACTAAGCCTTGCCCCGCCGTTCTCGGCGGGGTCTTTTGTTTTCATCACATTCCCATTTCGGTATGAATTCGATATAGCCCGCCGCGCACCGAGGGAGCCTCAGCCATGTCGGATACCACAGCCAGCGAATCCCGGTTTGGCCGGTTTTTTGTGACACAACCAGACAGCTACGATCTGGACAACAAATACACCGAGGCCGCGCTGGAAAAGCACAAGCGCGAAGGGTTGGAACTGGCCGTACGCGCACGTTGGGTCGCGATGGGACTGACCGGTGTGCTTTTGGTCTTTCTGAATCCCCAGTGGGAGGTGATGTGGTATCATTTCATTCTACTGCTGATCTGCGCAAACGGTTGGTTCATCCGACGTGCGGGCCGTGTCGGGCAATCGCGGGTCGAACTGCTTTTGATCTTTGTGGATCTTCTGATCATGACGCTGGGCATGATCATCCCGAACCCGTTCAGCGACGACGTCCGGCCACTGGCCATGCAGTACAGGTTCGATAACTTTCAGTATTTCTTCATTATTCTGGCGGCGGGAACACTTGCTTATTCCTGGCGGACAGTTGTGGCAATCGGGTCGTGGACTGCGATGATGTGGACTATTGGCTGGATCGTTGCGTGGTGGGTTGCGACTCCGATACCCGGTCTCAGCGAACGGGTTGCTCAGGCGTTGGCTGGCTATCCTGACGTGGCCGAGTTCATGGACCCAAACAGCTTTATGCCGTCGCTGCGCATTCAGCAGGTCATTGTGTTCGTGATGGTTGCCGTGACGTTGGGTATCTCGATGCGACGGCTGAACCGGTTGTTGATGACAAATGCCGGGTTGGAGCGGGAGCGCGCCAACCTGTCGCGCTATTTTTCGCCCAATGTGGTGGAAGAGCTGAGCCAAAATGATGAGCCGCTCAAACAGGTACGCAAGGAAAATGTCGCGGTTTTGTTCATAGATATCGTTGGGTTTACCAAATACGCGGCCGGGCGCGATCCATATGAAGTGATCGAAGTCCTACGCGGGTTTCATGCCCGGATGGAGACCGAGGTGTTTCGCCATCACGGCACGTTGGACAAGTATCTGGGGGACGGGTTGATGGCCACGTTCGGAACTCCGGTGCCCACGCCGCTGGACGCCAGTAATGCTGTGGCTTGCGCGCGGGACATGGTGGGGGTCATCAACCGTTGGAATGTTGAAAGACGGCGGCTGGGCGAGCCGGAAATACGGGTTGGGATCGGTGTTCATTACGGCTCGGTCGTATTGGGAGATATTGGGGCGAACCGGTTGGAATTTGCCGTCATAGGCGATGCGGTGAACGTGGCCGCAAAACTAGAGGCGCTGACCCGCGATTTTGACGTCAAAGTGGTGCTGAGTGACGAGGTTTGTGCCCAGCTTTCCGAGGAAGGATCAAACGCTGCGACTTTGACCGAAGGATTTGTGCGACGTACAGGTCAGAGCGTGCGGGGTGTAGAGCATCCGATGGATATTTGGGTGATGTAGGTGCTCCCGCCAGTCTGTACGGCATCAAAGATGCCCTAAAGACTGTTGGGCCGGGCAGCGCGCGGGAGCGCGCTGCGGTCATGCGGAGGGCAACGGGTTTCGCGACTTATTGTAGGGCGTCCAGTTGGTTATCTCGGGGTAGTATTGCCGCCTCCATGCCTTGACACGGGGGTTCATAACGCGCCTCCACAGGGGCGGTATCATGGCGGCAACAGTCATAACGGGATAGCCGTAGGGCAATTGCGGCGCTGCGTCCTGTGAATGGTGTTGCAGCAGGGGAAAGCGGCGGTTGGGTTTGTAGTGGTGGTCCGAGTGGCGCTGTAGATTGATCAGCAGCCAGTTCGACGCCTTTTGCGAGGCATTCCACGAGTGGCGGGGCTGGACATGCTCGTATTTGCCCTCGCCCAAGTGTTTCCGGGTCAGGCCGTAGTGTTCGACATAATTCACCAGCTCCAGTTGCCAGATCGCAACGCCGGCCTGAATCAGGAACAAGGCAAGGCCGGAAAGACCTCCGATCAGCAGGGCCAGCAGCAGCATTCCTGCCTGCAACGCCCAATAGCGCCAGAACGGGTTTGCGCGGTCTGTCCACGGGCGATCTTTGCGGGCCAGCTTTTCGCGCTCGGCGCGGAAGGCCGAAGTTAGGCATTGCCACAGGACACGAGGGTAAAAGCGATGGAAGCCTTCGTTATATCGGGCGGTGACAGGATCTCGGGGGGTGCCGACAAAGCGGTGATGGACCAGCAGGTGTTCCGATCGGAAATGTGAATACAGCACCATCGCCAGCAAGATATCCCCCAGCCAGCGCTCAGCCCGGCCTTTTTGATGCATCAGCTCGTGGCTGTAATTGATCCCGATCGTGCCCGAGATTACGCCCATGCCAAAGAACAGCCCGATCTTGGACGCCGTGGACAGGTGGTTTGTATGTGTCGCGAACCAGATCAACCCGAACAGGGTCAGGAACTGAACCGGCACCCACGCTTTGGTCAACAGGATATGCCAGTGCAGCGCAGTGTCGGGAGTGTCGGGGTCGGCGTTGCTTAGTTCCAGCCCGGTTAGCTTATCCAGTGCGGCAAAGGCCCACCATGTTGAAAGTGGCACCAAAACCACCCACCACCCGCCTAGAACAGCAGTGACCCAGATCAGTGGGATTAGCAGGAATGAAACCCAGAACGGCAGGGCTGATTGCCATCGGGACAGGATGTCTGGTGCGATCATGTATCAGGCTCCGCAGAGATTGAGGCGAGTCTAGCCACAGTTCGAATCGCTGTACAACGCGTTATCGACCGCGCCACAGGTCGTGCGCCTTGCGCATTACCGTTGGCAGATCACCTGGGCGAAACTGGTGTTTGTCTAAGATTATCAGACCGTCGGGCGACGTGTCGTCTGGCAGGTCGGTCGTCCAGACGCGCAAGATCAGATGAAAATGAGTGAAGGTGTGGCGCACCTCTGCAGGCAGAACTTGCCAATCGGCAGCAAAAGGGGGCGTTTCGACCGGCGCGTCGGACCAATCAGAGCCAGGCCAGCCTAGCATTCCGCCCAACAGTCCTTTGTCGGGGCGGCGTTCTAGCAAAACGGCCCCGTCTCGTCGCTGGGCGATGTAAACATGGCCGTATCGCGTTGGTTTTGGCTTCTTTGGCGTTTTGCGCGGCAGGTCCGCCTGTGTTCCGGCCTTGCGGGCCCGACAGGGTTCGCGCAAAGGGCAAATTCCACAGGCCGGAGATTTTGGCGCGCAGATCGTTGCGCCTAAATCCATCACGGCCTGAGCATAATCTCCGGGTCGGGCCTGCGGGGTGTGTGCGGCGGCCTTGTCTTTCAGCTGCGGTTTTGAGCCGGGCAGGGGATCGTGTATGTCGTGCAGCCGTGCCATGACACGTTCGACATTGCCGTCCAGCACCGTCTCGGGGCGATCGAAGGCAATGGCCGAGATAGCGGCGGCAGTATAAGGGCCGATGCCGGGCAGCGTCAGCAAAGCTTCGTAGGTGTCGGGGAACTGACCGCCATGTTCGTCCGCCACCACGCGGGCGCATTTCAGCAGGTTGCGAGCGCGGGCGTAGTATCCCAAGCCGGCCCACTCGCCCATGACCTGATCATCTAGGGCTGCGGCCAGCGCCTGCACCGTGGGCCAACGCGTCGTGAACCGCATGAAATAGTCGCGCACGGCGGCCACGGTGGTCTGTTGCAGCATCACTTCGGACAGCCAGACACGATAGGGGTCGGGCAGCACCCCGGCGGCCCGATCTGTGGGGCTGACGCGCCACGGCATCTGGCGGGCGTGGCGGTCGTACCAGCCCAGCAATTCGCTGCTGACGTCAAATTCGCCTGTGTCACGCAATTTTTAATCATCTCCCTGTCGGGTTTCGCTGGCGCCCGGTGTTCTGCCCTCTACAATAGTGGTGCAGGAGTTGGAAACCAGATGCAGCGCAGACGTTCTTCGACCCGCGGGTTCAAACGCACCGCGACATTGCTGAATACGCAGATCAGGCGTGCGGGCGAAAGCCGCGGGTTTGCCGTGTCGCGCATCCTGACTCACTGGGCCGAGATCGTGGGACAGGATATGGCCGCCATCGCGCGGCCTGTGAATGTGGGCTATGGTAAGGGCGGCATGGGGGCGACGCTGACTGTGCTGACTACCGGCCCGCAGGCACCGATGCTTGAGATGCAAAAGGAACAGCTGCGCGGCAAGGTGAACGCGGTTTACGGCTATAACGCCATCAGCCGGGTGCGTATCACCCAGACCGCTCCGACAGGATTTGCCGAGGGGCAGGCCAGTTTCGATCACAAAGCGAAGCCGGCGAAACCCATACTGAAACCGGAAATCGCGGCCGAGGCGGACCGGGCAGCGCAAGGCGTCCATGATGGCGATCTGCGTGCAGCCCTTGAACGTCTGGGCCGTAACGTTCTATCCAAACAAAAACGCTGAGAAAGGGCTGATTCATGAGCCGTATTGCAACCGGAATTTGCGCGGCCGTCGCCATTGCCGCAGGCGGCTTTTTGCTGTCGTCACCGAACGCGTCATTTTCGCTGATCGGCAGCGCCGAGGCGCAAGAGGCCGAGCTGGACACCTCGACCATCGTCGAGATGACCCTGGGGGCCGAGGACGCACCGGTCGAGATCATCGAATATGCATCCTACACCTGCCCGCATTGCGCGAATTTCCACAAAGGGCCGTATAAGCAGCTCAAGAAGGATTTCATCGACACCGGTAAGGTTAAGTTCACCTACCGCGAGGTTTACTTCGATCGCTACGGCTTGTGGGCCTCGATGGTCGCGCGCTGTGCCGGACCCGATAAATTCTTTGGCATCTCGGACCTGATCTATGAAGGCCAGTCCGAATGGACGCGCGCTGGCGGTCCTGCTGAAATCGTGGATGAACTGCGCAAGATCGGGCGTCTGGCAGGGATCGACAACGATCAGCTTGAAGCCTGTCTGCAGGACGGAGACCGGGCGCGTACTCTGGTCGCTTGGTATCAGGAAAATGCCGAAAAGGATGGTATCCAGTCGACACCTTCGTTCATCGTGAACGGTAAAAAGGTCGACAACCAGTCATATGACGAGTTCAAGAAGCTGATCGAAGCTGAATTGGGCAGTTAATATGGGTTGGCCGGTCTTAGGGCCGGCCGCTACCTACGGCGACGGTGCGATTTTAAGTAGCATCTGCCTGACGTTATCGGCCTCATTGACACGCAAACGGACGGGCAACGTTATTACTTTGCTGCGAAAGGCGGCGGGCAAACGAACAGCATCTTTTTCCGTTGTGACCATTTGAGCGCCCAACAAACGTGCCTCGTTTTCCAGGCGGGTCATCAACGCCGAGGTCAACGGCTGATGATCGTCCAAGGCTTCGGCCCGCAAGAGTGTTGCGCCTTGATTGCGCAAGGTAGCAAAGAACTTTTCCGGGTGTCCGATACCGGCAAACGCCAATACGGGAGTGTCGCTCCAGTCCATACCCGTTTGCAGAGGCTCGACCGCACCGGTGACATTTGGAACAGTTAAATCCCCTGCCCAACGGTCTGAGAATTGGGCCTGTGCATCTGCGTCGCCCAACGACAAAACCAGATCGGCCCGCTGCAGTCCTACGTCGACCGGTTCGCGCAACGGGCCTGCGGGCAGGCACAGGCCATTCCCGAACCCGCGTTCCGCATCCACAACGATGACCGAGAAATCCTTTGCGACCGAGGGATTTTGAAACCCGTCATCCAGCACAATAACCGTTGCTCCAGCTTGGGCTGCGGCTTTTGCTCCGGCGGCGCGATCTTTGGCGACCCAAACATCGGCGAATGCCGCCAGTAAAAGCGGTTCATCGCCAACATCTGCTGCGGTGTGTTTGCCGGGATCGACGCGAACCGGCCCGTCCAGCGATCCGCCATGGCCGCGGGTGACCACATGGGTCTGATGCCAGGCGTCGCGCAGTTGTTCGATCATCCAGATGACCGTAGGCGTTTTGCCAGTGCCGCCTGCGTTCAGATTACCGACACATATAACCGGCACACCGGGGGCAAAGCCGAGATCGCTTGCAACGCGGCGAGCGGTTGCTGCAGCATAAAGGTGCCCAAGCGGCGACAGAAGCCGAGCCGCCAATGACGGTTTGTCCGGCGCAGTATTCCAGAAATCAGGTGCTCGCATGATCTTGGCCCCGCTGGTCCAGACTGTCCTGTACAATTTCGATCAGGTGATCCGTTTGCGGAGCGCCTTCTGACACGATTTCCCAACCCGCCAGAGCCATTCTCGCGGCCTCGTCAGGTGCCAGAAGTTCTACCACTGCATCGCCCAGTTCGGTCGCGGTGCGGGCCAATCTAGCCGCACCTGCTCTGTTTAGCTGATCATATAGCTGCTGATGACGATGCACGAAAGGTCCGTGAATGACCGCGGATCCCAGAGCAGTTGCTGTCAGCGGATCGCGCCCACCCGCACCCCGTTCAAGCGAGCTGCTCATGAATGCTACGGGTGACAGACGATACCACAGACCCAGATTTTCAGGGTCCGATGTCAGTATAACCTGTGTTGTATCTTCGATTGTCCCTCCGTCGTCCCAATTGACGCATCTAAGGTCCATCGAGAGCAGCCTGCGATGCAGTGGTTCGGTCTCGGACATGTCGGCGACATGTAGGATAAGAGCCAAGCGCGGCAGCATCCGCATTGCCTGGCGGTGCGCGCTGAGGACCGAGATGAATTCCTTGTCCTGAACCCAGGTTGCCAACCACACTGACCGGCTGGACAGCGCGTGCGTCATTTCGATCAATTCATCTTCGGGCCAGGGACTTGGATTGGGGCTGACGTGCAACGGCGGGGCCGTGTCGACTTTGGAGGCCGGGACGCCGAGCCTGCGAATGTGTCGAACTGTTTCGGGTGATGTGGCAAGAATTGTTTGAAAACAATCAAAGGTGTATCGTGTGATGTCGGGCAACCATCGTGCGCCGCGTGCCACGTGGATATCAATCTCGGCTTCGATCAGAATCAGGGGTAGCCCACGTTCTTCAGCGCGGGTGATCACGTTGGGCATTAACCCGCCACCGACCCATAGACCAAGGTCGGGACGCCAATGATCCAGAAATTCTCGTGCGGCACCAGTCTGTTCGGACGGTAGATTGACCAAAGGATGGCTGCTTGCATCCCAACGGATCAGGTCAGCTTGAGGGGGCGCAGTCAACAAGACCGACAGGTTGGGACGGGATTGGCGCAGACGTTGGCAGAAGCCCTCGACCACGCGCTGGCGATCCTGAGAGGCGATATGTATCCAGATCAGCTCACCTTCGGGGCGCGGGATGTAGGGTTTGTCCGTCCCGTTTGGAACGCCCCAGGACAGAACGCGATAGGCTGCAAGGCTAAGAGAGCGCGGTTTGCTCATGCCTGTATTCCTGGGCCTTCCGGAGCCAGTCTTTCCGACAATTGGGTGTGAATCCGCTGCCCCGCAGCGATGACCCCGTTCAGGCGCGGATTCGGGTTGTTGAACCGCAATAGGCCTCCAGTGCGATCAGTGCAGGCTCCTCCGGCCTCGCGAATGATAAGATCTCCGGCAGCGATGTCCCATTCCCAGCTCGGGCGTAGGGTCAGCATACCGTCGAACCGCCCCTGTGCTACCAGCGCCAGTCGATAGGCCAAAGACGGACGATAGGTCCGGATGAAGTCTGGCACATCTTGGTTGCGCCAGTTACGCGCGTCCAGATTTGGCTTTGCGGCCAGAACCTGTGAGGTTTCCAAGTCCAAGGCGCCGGACACCCTGATCGGCGCGCCGTTAAGCGTGGCCCCCTGTCCTTTGGCTGCAGCGTAAAGCATGTCGCGCAAAGGCAAATAAATCACTGCGGCCGTGACTTCGCCCTGCTGGGCGACCGCAAGCGAGTGCGCCCAGGTTTTTGATCCTTCCGCAAAACTGCGGGTGCCGTCGATCGGGTCAATAATGAACACGCGATCTTTGGACAGACGCGCCTGCGAGTCTTCGGTTTCTTCGCTGAGCCAACCGTAGTCGGGCCGCGCAAAGGGAAGGCGTTGTTCCAGCATTGCGTTCACGGCCAGATCGGCTTCGGTAACTGGGCCGGCTCCGTCGGGTTTGTCCCAGCGTTGCGCAGTTGTGCCAGAGTACCGCGTTGCGATCCTTCCGGCCTCAAGCGCAGCGTCGATCAGCAGTTGCAGGTCAGTTGCCGGCAAGTGTCATCCCTTCGATCAGAACCGACGGCACAACGCGCGACAGGTAAGGTCGTGCGTCATTTGCCGGAATGATCCGCCTGAGCATGTCGCGCAGATTGCCCGCAATGGTACATTCGTTGACCGGGTAGGCGATCTGCCCATTTTCGATCCAGAACCCCGAGGCCCCGCGCGAGTAATCGCCAGTATTTGGGTTGATCGTGGACCCGATCATCGACGTGACCAGCAGCCCGGTGCCCATGTCACGCAGCAGGTCTTCGCGGCTTTGTGTACCCTGAGTCAGGCTCAGATTCCAATTGCTGGGCGAAGGTGGGCCAGACACGCCGCGTACCGCGTTCCCGGTCGAGAGCATATCCAGTTTGCGCGCACTGGCCAGATCCAATGTCCAGCCAGTCAGGACACCGTTTTCGACAATAGCCCGGCGTTGGGTGGGCAGTCCTTCGGCGTCGAACGGGCGCGATCCGGCAATGCGCGGACGATGCGGGTCTTCGATCAGGGATAAGTGGGCAGGAAGCACCTGCTCTCCCAGACAGTCGGACAGCCACGAAGATCCACGCGCGATGGCGGCTCCGTTGCTTGCACCCAGCAGATGACCGATCAACGAGGACGATATGCGTTCGTCAAACAGGACCGGGAACGTACCGGTCACTGGTTGGCGCGCGCCGACCAGCTGCACAGCCCGTTCACCCGCGCTGCGACCGATGTCATCGGGGCTGCGCAAATCGGACTGGAATGTACGGCTGTCGCCGTCATAGTCGCGCTCCATCCCGGTTCCCTCGCCCGAGATTGCAACGCACGAGGTCGACCGGCTGCTGCGTTCATACCCGCCCGAAAAGCCGTTGGTCGCTGCCAGATGCACGCGGTGAACCCCATAGGCCGCCGCCGCGTCCGATACTTGTGACACGCCTTGCACAGCCAGCGCGGCTGCTTCGGCTGCCAGAGCATCCTTTAGCAAGTCTTCGGCACTCGGCTCGGGCGTTGGATCGAACAACTCAAGTGCCTCTACATCCCAATCAGCTGCCAGCTGATCCGTCCGTGCCAGTCCGGTAAACGGATCCTCGGGTGCTTCTTTCGCCATAGCAACGGCGCGTTCGGCCATGGCTGTCAGGGTCTCGGGGCGGCTGTCAGAACTTGAAACGATCGCTTGACGCTTGCCCAGAAACACCCGCAAACCCAGATCAGCCCCTTCCGAGCGTTCCGCATGTTCCAACGCTCCGCCGCGGACTTCGACCGAAACGGATGACCCGTCAAGTACGATGGCGTCTGCAGCGTCTGCTCCGGCCTTGCGGGCGGCGTCCAGCAGATCTTGGCTGATATCTTCGGGCGTGCGGGTCATGAAACCTCCGGTATGGTTGTATTGGACCTAGCCTTGGACAGCTTGTCCCGCAAGGGCTGTGGGTGGATCAGGACCATAGCAGCTGCGTGAAGGGTGCAAAAACTTTTGGTTTTCAGCAAAAAACCGGCTGCTAAGGACTGGGGCATGGGCTAAACCTGATTGCGAAATGAAGGCTCTGCACGGGTTGGCGCAGGGCAAACGGGCAGGGCAGTTTATGCAAGATCTTCTCTCGTTGCGTGGGGTTCGGATACCGAATGATCCGGATGTCATCACGCCTCAGGTTGCACGATCCATCCGCGCAGAACGGTACGAGAAGGACGAGGTGACCGGCCTGCCGAAATTCATCGATCCCGAGGACCGCGTGGTCGAGCTTGGGGCCGGAATCGGGTTCATCTCGTCCTATCTGGCAACCCAGTTGAATGTTCGTCGCGTGATGTGCATCGAGGCCAACCCAACCCTGTGCGACTTTATCGGCCGCGTCCATGCCGCGAACGGAATTGAAGGGGTCGAAGTGCTGAATGCGGTCGCGCTGGCGGACTCGCACGAATTGGGGATGTCGACGTTTTACATTCGTGATCCGTTCTGGTCGTCTTCTTTGGATCCGAAACCCGAGTATGTACAAGAGGTCAGCGTGCCAGAACGGCACTTGTCAGAAATTCTTGGCGACTTCGACGCCAATGTTCTGATTGTCGATATCGAAGGCGGCGAGAAGTACCTGTTCGACGGAGCCAATCTGGCGAATGTGGACAAGGTCTATCTAGAGGTGCACACCCGCAAGATCGGTCTGCGCGGGATAAAAGCGTGTTTCGACCACCTGTCCGCCCTTGGGTTCGCCTATGATCAGCGCGTCAGCAGTGGCGGGTCTGTACTGTTTCGGCGCGTCGGCCGCAGGTAAAGGGGAAGGCCCCGACAGAAGCCTTCCCTCGATGGTTATTTGATACGCTGGCCGTTCGCCAGAATCTGGCCCTCTTCGGTGAATTCAATCTTGGAGTTCAGCGTGTCAGGTTCTTCGCCCGGAACCGCCATAAGACCCATCATCATGCGGGCACCCAATGCGTCGCTGTCCGACATCAGCCCCATGCCGATCAGCGTGTCGATCAACCCGTTCGCGCCGACAAGCTGCAGGTTCGCAGTACCTTTTGGCGTGGGCAGGCCGTCGAAAGCCTCGGTGTTTGCGTTGTCAAAGGCGAAATCGGCATCGCCGGTCAGCTTGGTTCCCACCAGCGAGATCAACAATTCGTTGATCTTCATCGAATGCAGCTCGCCCGGTGCGGTATCGGACAGGGCAAGTGTCTCAACTGCGTTGGGGTCAAAAAAGTTGGTCAGGATTTTCGCCGTACCGGTCGTGTCCAGCGCAATTGTTGCCGGGTCGCGAGGCAGAGCGCCTGCGGGGTCAAAGATGCTCCACAATACGTCAGACATAGTGAAGTCTGTCAGGTTCATCGCAAAGCCAAAGGGTTGAATTTCTTCAGATTCCTGGACCGGGAACTCAAATTTCAAACCCGCATTTTCCATCGCGACTTCGATCGGGAACGGCAGGTCTGCCGTAGTCACAGCCACTTTGGTGCTGTTTTGTTCGATGTCGTACGCCAAGCGCTGTGCGTCCAGGCTGGCGGCTAGGCGCCCGCCTTGGGACTCGCTTCCCAGTGAAAACGCTTGGCCTTCGCTGGTTCCCGCCAAAGCGGATTTGCCTGAGTCGTAGGTGAAGCGGCCGGAAAAGGCGAAGCCGGCATCATAGAAAGCCTGCGGATCAGCGACGTCGAAATCTGATGGAATGACCGTGGTGCCTTCAAACGCGAGTTGTTGAAGCGCACCGTCCACATTGGCCGTCTCACCGCTTTCGGGATCGTTGAAAACCAGCCCGTATGTCAGGTCGGCGGCTGTAAAGTTCTGGTCAACATCGCGGTTCTCACCGATTTTCATCCGCGAGCTTCCGCTTACGTCGTTCAATGCGATGCTGACGGCCAGCGCGTCCGCGGGCATTTCTTCGCCATTTACGGTAAACCCATCCAACTTGGCCCCAATCGAGCCAGCCGAATAGTCATATGTCATATCCTCGGGCGAGCCCGAGACAACCATCTTGAGGCCGGTATGGGTGTATAGGATTTCGGTCGAGAAGGTCTCGCCACTGCCATCACCCTTCACGGTCATCGGAAAGCTTTCGGGGACGTCTACACTGACGGTGCCGTCTCCGTTTTCGGTCAGGGTCATCTGAGGGACGACCATGTCAAAGGATCCATCCTCTTCCGGCAGAGCCATCGTCATGGTCATATCGGTGACTGTCAGCACATTGCCGTCTGCGGTTTCCTGAGCTTCCACAGAATAGCCCATTTGGGTCAGGTAGGATTTCCAATCATCCCAGACATCCTGCGCGGTGACATCAGCCAGCGCCCCCTGAGAGATTAAGGCATAGGCCAATACAGCACCGCAGCTGCGGTGAAGGAAAACGGACATTATAGAACCCTTCTTGATCAATTTTACAGGCATCGTCGTGTCTGTGACGGCGGGCGTCAAGGGGCAAGGACTGGACCCTTTCCCCCTTCGCGCGGTAGACGTTCACACAATCTCAAAACAACGGAGGTACAGGGTCCACATGCAAGGAAAAACCGTACTGATCACAGGGGCCAGTCGCGGCATTGGGGCCGAGGCGGGGCGCGTTTTTGCCGCAGCCGGGGCGAATGTCGCGCTGGTGGCGCGCAGCCGGGACCAGATTTCTGCACTGGCTTCGGAACTTGGGGACAACGCGATCGCGCTTCAAAGCGATGTCAGCGTGTTTTCGCAGGTCGAGCAAGCCATTGCCGATTGCGTGGATCGCTTTGGTGGGCTGGACGTGCTGATCGGCAATGCAGGGGTGATTGATCCGATCTTTCACCTCGGAAATGCGGATGCAGATGCGTGGGGCAATGCCATAGACATAAACCTTAAAGGCGTTTTCCATGGTATGCGTGCGGCCTTGCCGGTCATGCGAGCTGCTGGGGGCGGTACGGTGATCACTGTCTCATCCGGTGCAGCTTCGAACGCCATTGAAGCATGGAGTCACTACTGCGCCTCGAAAGCGGGGGCAAAGATGCTGACGGAGTGCTTGCATCTTGAGGAATCAATGCACGGCATCCGCGCTATGGGCCTTTCGCCGGGTACTGTGGCCACTGAAATGCAGCGGGTGATTAAGGCCAGCGGCATAAACGCGGTCAGCCAACTGGATTGGAGCGATCATATCCCGGCCGACTGGCCCGCACGGGCGTTGCTTTGGATGTGTTCACAGGATGCCGATGAGTTTTTGGGCACCGAGATTTCCCTGCGGCGGGAAGACATTCGAAAAAGGGTAGGTCTGACGTGATCGAACTGACACAGGTGGATGGTCTTTGGACCGTTACACTTAACAATCCCGACAAAGCCAACGCGCTGACCGGGGCCATGCTAACCGAACTCTGCCAGATTGCCGAGGCGGCAACCGATGCCCGCGCTCTGATCCTGACCGGGAACGGCAAGGTTTTCAGTGCGGGCGCTGATCTGGACGAAGCGCGGGCCGGTCTTGCAACTTCGGATCTGTGGGAGAGGCTTTCAGGGGCCATAGCTGCTTTGCCCTGTCTGACCGTCGCTGCACTGAACGGAACACTGGCCGGTGGGGCCAATGGCATGGTGCTGGCCTGCGACATCCGAATTGCGGTGCCGAATGCCAAGTTTTTCTATCCGGTAATGAAGCTGGGTTTTCTGCCGCAACCGTCCGATCCCGGTCGCATGGCGGCTCTGATCGGACCATCGCGTACGAAGATGATCTTGATGGCCGGGCAAAAGATCACCGCCAAGGACGCCTATGATTTCGGTCTTGTCGACCGCGTGGTCGAGCCGGACGCATTGATGCCAACAGCTTTGGAACTGGTTGCGGACAGCGTGGCCGCCGACCCGGAAACTGCCGCGGGTATCGCGGCGCTGTGCCCATGAGGCTGTCTGCTGTAAGGTTGCGTGTTGCCGATCCTGACCGGTTGGCGGCGTTCTACGGTGATACGCTGGGCATATCCGCGCGTTCTCAGGGGGTTTGTCAGCGTGTGGGGTATACTGGTTTGGATGCTGACCTGGTCCTGATGCCCGGCGGCGGCGGGTACAGTCACGACCGCGGGCAACGGTATTGGAAGATCGGTGTCACAGTACCGGATGTCGATCTGGCGGTTAACGCTCTGCGCGCCAAAGGGGTCGAGGTTTCGGACCCCAAGCAGTTTCTGGACATCGGTTACCTGTGCCACCTGCAAGACCCCGAAGGGTTTGTGATCGAAGTGTTGCAGCATGATTTCGAAGGCAACCGGCCAGACAATGCCGCAAGCCCCGACGCGCCCTTTGCTGATGCGCGGATCGGGCAGATCACGTTGCGTACTGGCGATATCACGGCCGAAGATGCGTTTTGCCGCGCGCAGGGCATGCGCTTACTGTCGATGCAGGATGTGGCACAGTACGGGTTCGATCTGCATTTCTATGCGTTTTCAGAAGATACTCCGCCAAACGCGGATTTATGGTCCGTGGAAAACCGCGAATGGCTTTGGAAACGCCCCTATACGACGTTGGAGTTTCAGCACCTCGCTGGTGCCCAGTTTGCCCCTGTTCCTGATTACCGCGGGTTGGAGTTTGAAGGGATCGACACGCCCCTTGCGGATGCATTTGGTGATCGGGTCTGGCCGGCTTGATCATCGCCCGCGTCGCTTGCCCGGAACTTTCGAGCGGAATCCGGGCGGGCGTTTGCGGACCCAGCTCAGGAATTTCTCAAGTCGGGGATGCGTGCGCAGAGTTTCGACCGTGTTATAGCTGCGGGCCAGTTCGGCCTCGGACAGGGTGGCGTGGACCTCTTTGTGGCAGATGATATGCAGCAAAACCGTAGGTCCGCCCTTGCCCCCTTTGAGTTTTGGGATCAGATGGTGCAGGCTGCCGCCTCCGTCTGGGATGGGGCGGTCACACAGCGGGCAGATGGGATCGCGATCTGACATAGGGCAGAATGTGCGCCCGCAGATGCGAAAAGCAAGAGGTCGGCAATGGCGCAAGCGGTGGTAATCGGGGCCGGTCCTGCCGGTCTGATGGCGGCAGAGCAGCTGGCCGCAGCGGGCCATGATGTGCTGGTGGCCGAGGCCAAGCCATCGGTCGCGCGTAAGTTCCTGATGGCAGGAAAATCCGGTCTGAACCTAACCAAGGATGAACCGCTCCAGACGCTGATGCCCAACTATGGCAGTGCGGCGGATTGGCTGCATCCGATGGTGGCCGAATTTGACTCAGATGCCGTGCAGGACTGGGCGCGCGGGCTGGGGCAAGAGCTGTTCACCGGCTCGACCGGGCGAGTGTTTCCCAGCGCTATGAAAGCCTCGCCATTGTTGCGGTCATGGTTGCGACGGTTGGATGAAGCGGGTGTGCAGATAAGAACCCGCTGGCGCTGGCTGGGCTGGGATGGCAACGCGCTGTCGTTTGACACGCCCGAGGGAGTGCAGGCAATTGCAACTGACGTCACCGTTCTGGCGTTGGGTGGGGCAAGCTGGGCGCGGCTGGGGTCGGATGGGCACTGGGCGCAGGTACTGGCAGAGAAAGGTGTGGCGCCGGCCCCGTTTGAACCGGCGAACTCTGCCTTGTCGGTGGCGTGGAGCCCCCATATGCAACCTCATTTTGGCAAGGCGCTGAAAGCGGTGCGCTGGCTGGCCGGAGAGCTGGAAAGCCGCGGGGAAGCCACGATTTCCGCCACCGGGTTGGAGGGCGGGGGCCTTTATTCCCTGACCCCGGCTCTGCGTTCGGGCGCGGACTTACATGTTGATCTGTTGCCTGATCTGGACGCGGCGACCTTGCAGGCGCGGCTTGCCGCAAAAAGCGCGAAAACCACGTTCACGCAATGGATGAAAAAGGCGCTGAAACTGCCGCCGCAGAAAATCGCTCTGTTTCACGAGATGTCCAAGCAAGCTGCCGTGTCGCAAGGACATGAGGTGGCGGCGCTCAAACGCCTGCCCATCGTGGGCGCACGCCTGCGCCCGATGGACGAGGCGATCTCAACTGCAGGCGGGGTCCAGCGAGACGCGTTGGATGGCCACCTGATGCTAACGGCCAAACCCGGTGTGTTCTGCGCCGGAGAGATGCTGGATTGGGAGGCCCCGACCGGGGGCTATCTGTTGACCGGCTGTCTGGCCACTGGCCG
The DNA here is from genome assembly GCF_057221005.1 of Ruegeria sp. HKCCD7628. Classification (NCBI taxonomy): domain Bacteria; kingdom Pseudomonadati; phylum Pseudomonadota; class Alphaproteobacteria; order Rhodobacterales; family Roseobacteraceae; genus Ruegeria; species Ruegeria sp. HKCCD7628. Next base: position 1,163,935 of record NZ_JBWVBA010000001.1, on the reverse strand, counting down.
CTGGGCTGGGCGCGGGGCCGTTCGGTGGCTGGATCGCTAGCGCGACCGGGCCAGCATCGCCAGACGGATCATGGCACGTTCAACCAAAGCCATCGCGGGCGCAGTTTGCCCGGCTGACCGCAAGGACAGATCCGTATCGGTCAGAACGGTCAGTGCGGTTTGAAGTTTTGGCGCGCCCCAGCCCTGCGCTTGCCGCAACATCCGGTCGCGCCGCTTGCCATAGACCGGCGGACGCAGCTTGCCGATGCCCTGCGCAGCCCCTCCGGGGTCCGAGGCGCAGGCATACAGAGTTCGAAAATGCCGTGTCGCGCCGATGCACAAGCTGACCGCGTTGGTACCCTGCGACTGCAGACGCCGGATCAGAGGGCCGATTTCGCCTGCCCGACCTTCGGCCACCACGTTCAGAACATCGTCCAGCGCTGCCTCGGTTGAGCGTGGCGCGCAGGCCTCGATATCCTCAATGCTTAGCTCGGCGCTGTCGCCACGTTTGTACAGCGACAGTTTCTCGATCGTCTGGGCAAAGTCGCCCGGGCTGATACCGGTGGCCAGCTCGGCCAGTGCCGACATTGCTTCGTGCGGGATATTCTGCAACCCGGACTGACCTAAGATCCTTTCGATTTCTCCGCGCGAGGGCGGGTCGTCGTAAATGCCCACCGCATAGGCCGAGGTATGACCCTCGAACGCCTTGCGGATTTTCGAACTGGGCTTCAACTGGCCTGCCGTGACGATGATCTGAGCATCGCCAGGGGCCCAATCCTGAAGCGCGGCAATGATCGCGGGGGCGGCAACATCGGTGGTGTCTTCGACAAAGATAGCGCGCGTGCCGGGGAAAAAGCCCACTGCCTTTACCGCATCCAGCAACAGTGCGGGATCGCCGCGCAGGTCGCCCCCCGGCATTCGGGTTAGGCGCATTTCCTCTTCGGCGTTCGCGCCGAGCAAGGCGGCCAGAACCTGTTGGCGCTTCAATGCCACTCGCATCGCGTCCGCGCCATAGATCAGCAGCCCGGCCTTGTCGGTGTCGGGCCGCGCAAAATACCCCTCAGCCTCGCGCGGGCTGAGCTTCATTGCGCAAGATCCGGGGTCGCGTAAAGCCGACTGACGATCTGATCTGACAGAATCACCATCAGACGTTCATTCGCGTCCCGTTCATCCGCCAGTTCGGATACCGTCGATCCTGCGGCCGAGAAACCTACGAAATCCGCGACCGAGCCAGAGGTGATCACCTGGCCCGTCGCATTGGATCTGAGTGCGAAATCCGCTCGCCCTTCGATCGTGTAACGATCCGTTTCATTCGTTTGCGTAATCGCCGCCCGTCGACGGACGGTCGACACATTGACGTTCAGCGCGTAGTCCGAGCCCGAACTTGCACTGCGGCCCAGCCTTTGTTCCAGATTTTGAACCAGAAGATAGCTGTTGACCGAGTTAGGGGCAGAAACCTCGACCCTGCCATTCAGAGCTGAACCCGATCCGCCGGGGGCGTAAACAGGCTCGAACCCGCAAGCGGCCAGCGCCAGCGGTAATAACAAAAGGGTTCTGCGATCAAACAACGACATTCACGATCCGGCCCGGCACAACGATCACCTTCTTCGGCGCATTGCCATCCAGCGCCTTTTGCACAGCTTCGGTGCTGAGCGCGATTTTTTCAACCTCTGCCTTGTCCATATCCTTGGGAACGCTGATTTCCGCACGGCGCTTGCCGTTGATCTGAATGGGCAGGGTGACGGTGTCATCGACCAGCATCGCTTCATCAGCGATGGGCCACGGCGCGGTGGCGACCAGACCTTCGCCGCCCAGCAGCTGCCACAGTTCTTCGGACAGGTGCGGGGTCATCGGCGACATCAGTTGCGCCAGTGTCTTGGCGGCCTGACGTTTGGCATCGGTGCCGGCCTTGGACTTCGCCAACGTGTTGGTGAAGGCATAGAGCTTGGCGATGGATGCGTTGAACCCAAAGGATTCGACCCCGCCCGACACATCATGGATCGCTTTATGCGTCTCACGCAGAAGGGTTTCGTCTTCTCCGTTGGCCGGAACGTCCGACTCGGCGATTTCCGATGCGATGCGATGTACACGGCTGAGATGTTTAAACGCGGCCTCAGCCCCGGATGCGGTCCACTCGACGTCGCGTTCGGGCGGCGAATCGGACAGTACGAACCAGCGCGCGGTATCTGCGCCGAAGGCCGAGATGATGCTGACCGGATCAACCACGTTCTTCTTGGATTTCGACATTTTGGCCGAGGGGATGATCTCGACCTCGGTGCCGTCGGCCAGTTTGCCGTCGGTCACGTCCTCTGGCAGGTGATAGACCGGGCGGCCATTGGCGTCGCGGGTCTGATAGATTTCGTGTGTCACCATGCCCTGAGTGAACAGCGCGTCGAATGGCTCGATGGCTTTCTTCGGTAGGTGGCCGGTGATCTGCATGGCCCGCGCAAAGAAGCGCGAATAGAGCAGGTGCAGAATCGCATGTTCGATGCCGCCGATATACTGGTCGACATTCATCCAGTATTCGGCCTCGGCCAGATCAGTGGGGGTTTCGGCGCGGGGCGCGGTGAAGCGGGCGAAATACCAAGACGAATCGACGAACGTGTCCATCGTGTCGGTTTCGCGCTTGGCCGGTGCTCCGCAGGACGGGCATTCGCAGTCGCGCCAGGTCGGGTGGCGGTTCAACGGGTTGCCGGGTTTGTCGAATGTCACATCGTCGGGCAGGCGAACCGGCAGGTTCTCTTTCTTCTCGGGCACCACGCCGCAGGCATCGCAATGCACGACGGGAATCGGGCAACCCCAGTAGCGCTGGCGGCTCAAACCCCAGTCGCGCAGGCGATATTTGGTGACACCTTCGCCCCAGCCCGCCTTTTCGGCGAAATCGACGGTGGTGTTGATGGCCTCATCACCCGTCGCCTCGGTCAGGCCGGCGAAGTGATTCACCCAGCGGACTTTCTCGGTTTTCGGCGGAACGAAAGCGATCTTGTCGACCGGGGTGTCATCGTCCAGTGCAAAGAACGTATCGACCACCGGCAGACGGTATTTGCGGCAGAAGTCCAAATCACGCTGGTCATGGGCTGGGCAGGCAAAGATTGCGCCGGTGCCGTAATCCATCAGGATGAAGTTCGCGATCCAGACTGGCAGTTCCCAATTCGGGTCCAGCGGGTGTTTGACGGTGATGCCGGTGTCATAGCCCAGCTTTTCTGCGGTCTCGATGGCCTCTTCCGTGGTGCCGCCCTTGCGGCATTCGGCTACGAATTCAGCGACTTCGGCGTTTTCAGCCTCCAGCTGCTTGGCAATCGGGTGATCGGGCGAGATGCCGACAAAAGACGCGCCCATCAGCGTATCGGGGCGAGTCGTGTAGACGGTGATCGGCTCGGCACCATCGGTGCGTTCAAAACTGAACTGCAGGCCGCGCGATTTGCCGATCCAGTTTTCCTGCATCAACCGCACCTTGGCGGGCCAGTTTTCCAGTGTGTCCAGCGCGCCGAGCAATTCTTCGGAATAGTCGCTGATCTTAAAGAACCACTGGGTCAGTTCACGCCGCTCGACCAGAGCGCCCGAGCGCCAGCCGCGCCCGTTTTCCACCTGTTCATTGGCCAGAACGGTCATGTCGACCGGATCCCAGTTCACCACGGCGTTTTTGCGATAGACCAGCCCGGCCTCAAGCATATCCAGAAACAACGCCTGTTGCTGGCCGTAATATTCCGGGTCACAAGTGGCGAATTCGCGCGACCAGTCGATCGACAGGCCAAGCGGTTTCATTTGCCCTCGCATGTCGGCGATGTTGCCGTAGGTCCAGTCTTTGGGATGGCCGCCGATAGCCATCGCAGCGTTCTCGGCAGGCATCCCGAATGCGTCCCAGCCCATTGGATGCAGCACGTTGTGCCCAGTCGCCAGTTTGTGCCGCGCGATCACGTCGCCCATCGTGTAGTTGCGTACGTGTCCCATATGGATTCGGCCAGACGGGTAGGGGAACATCTCAAGCACGTAGTATTTCGGCTTCTCTGCCTTGTGATTGGCGGCAAAGATTCCGGCCTTGTCCCAGGCCTCTTGCCATTTTGCTTCGATTTCGTTGGCCGAGTAGCGCGACATCATGCGGTCCTTCGTGAATGAAAACGCCGGGTGAGAGCCCGGCGTGGTATTAGTGTGATTTTCGGCAAGTTGCTAGAACTTGTTGTCCGCGATGCGCAGCTGGCGGGCTCGGGACAGGATGGCGTCTTCTACCGCGCGTGTGGTCGCCGCGCTGACCGGGTTGCCTCCGCTGGTTTGGAGTGCCACGGAGAGCGACCGCGCTGCGAGGGCTGGATCGCTGATGTGGACGGTCGCGCGATATTGGCGCCCGCCACCCGGTGGGGTGCCGTAACCCGTTACAATTACACCGGTAAACGGATCGACTTCCTGCACAGGCAGAAAGTTGAGAACATCCAGAGAAGCCGTCCACAGATAACGGTTCACATTCGCGACCTGCTCGGCATTGCCTGTATTGAAGACATCCCAGATGGTTGAACGATTTGGGTCGTTCAGTTCCCGCTCGTCCGAACGTCCACCATCCACGTTTCCAAGATTGGGGTTGGGGGCAGCGCTCCGATTCTGTCCGCAGGTCGACACGAGTGCGGTCGCTATGATCAAGCCGAAAATCGTCTGCAGGCGCATTGTAGAGGTGTCCTGTTTCACTGGGTCTCACTTGCTAGGTGATACTCCTAGACAAGGTCCAGTGCGGCAACAACCCTATTATTGTCACATGCGGGTGGGTTTACTGACTGAAGAGGTCACAAAACTGACTGTGACATCCTTGCACCAATCTGTGGCCAATGCGGTCTTCACGTTTATGCCATACTTGCGTGAAGGGGGCAAAAAGAGCGAAACGGTTCCCGTGCTGAGACATGTGCAATGACACTTGTCGAGTTAGAAAACTTTGAAACCGAGGGAAACAAGATGAAAAAAGTTCTCTTCGCATCGACCGCTCTGATCGCAACCGCATCGGTTGCCGCGGCCGAAGTTAGATTCAGCGGTTATGGCCGCTTTGGTATTGGTTACCTGGAGGATCGTGGCTTCACGACCACCACCACCACTGCAAGCGGTGCAACCAACACTTTCTTCAACGAAGCCGACGAGACCATTCTGGTTTCTCGCTTCCGTCTGAACCTGGACGCAAACGTTGAAACCGACGGCGGCGTCGAGTTCTCGGGTCGTGTTCGTCTGCAGGCTGACGAAGATGCAAGCACCGGTGAAGCCAACTCGGCTGGCCTGAACGGTGCGCGTTTCTCGGTCATCTACGGTGGTCTGCGTGTTGACGCGGGCAACGTCGCAGGTGCATTCGACAACCTGGCAAACTACTACGGTAACGAGCCTGGCCTGGAAAACTTCATCGGCCAGTACTCGGGCGTTGACTATAACTTCCTGGGATACTCGTCGACCGGTTCGGGTTCGAACGCTGTGTTCTTCCAGTACGCAGTTGGTGACTTCGCATTTGGCGCTTCGTATGACCAAGCGACCATCTTCCAAGGTCAAGGTGTAAGCAACGACGCTGACCGTTGGGACATCAGCGCGACCTACACCTTCAACAACATCACTGCTGCTCTGGCATACGGTCAAACCGACTCGGACGGTATCCTGGACGACGATCCAAGCCTGCTGGTTCTGACGCTGGGCGCAGAATTCGGTGACTTCTCGGGTACTGTGTTTGTCGCAGACGATAAAACCGAAGTCGACGAAACCGACGGCACCGCATGGGGTGTTTCGGCGGCCTATAATGTTGGTTCGGCTCTGACCCTGACCTTCGCTTACGGTGACGGTAACGCGGACGGTGACCTGCAGCAGTACGGTATCGGTGCTCTGTACGACCTGGGTGGCGGTGCATCGCTGCGCGGTGGTATCGGCAACAGCGACTGTGACATCTGCGACGACTCGCAGCTGCGCGCAGACTTCGGTGCCCAGTTCAACTTCTAAGTTGATCTGAACCGCAAGGTTTAAGGGCAGGTCTTCGGACCTGCCCTTTTCTTTTTGATCGACATGGTGTTTTTCTGCCCCCAAGCCAGAATGAGGAATCCCATGTCACTGCAGGAAATCTCTGCCCGTATTGCCAAAGCCGAAACCGCCGCCGGGCGGCCAGAAGGGTCAGTTCAACTGATCGCCGTCTCCAAGGTGCAGCCCAACGAACGTATCCGCGATGTACTGCAACAGGGTCATAAGTGCTTTGGTGAGAATCGCGTGCAGGAGGCTGCAGGGAAGTGGCCCGAATTCTCTGCAACCTACCCTGATATTGACCTTCATCTGATTGGCCCCTTGCAAACCAACAAGGCCCGGCAGGCGATGGAGCTATTCAGCACAATTCATTCGGTCGATCGCCCGAAGCTGGCGAAAACTCTTGCCCGTTTGGCGCAAGAGATTGGGTCATGTCCCGACCTGTTTATTCAGGTCAATACAGGTGAAGAAGATCAGAAAGCTGGGATTCTGCCAGCTGATGCTGATGCGTTTATTGCCGAGTGCCGAGACCTTGACCTGCCTGTGAAGGGGCTGATGTGCATTCCTCCGGTGGAAGAAGAACCTGCGCTGCATTTTGCCTTGCTGGCCAAGATCGCCGAACGCAACGGTTTGGTAGGCTTGTCGATGGGTATGAGCAGCGACTTTGAGCGCGCAATCGCGCTGGGTGCGACCCATGTGCGGGTTGGATCTGCGATATTTGGCGCACGCGTTAAACCTCAGGAATGATCAGCCGCGTGCCCGGTTGAACATGGGCAGCAATCCAATGGAGGTGATCGCGCCGGAAGGCGACACAGCCTTCAGTTGGATAACCTGGCCGCCGCCATTGATGCAGAAAAATGGCCGACCCTTGCCCTGGTATTGCATTCGGCCAGTTCCAATCCGTGAGCAACACCAGATCATATAACGGGTCGGAACGGCGCAGCTTTTCGTGGCTGCAGGCGTAGGGCGCGCTGACCAGTTGGTTATATCGCGCGTCGCACACATCATCAGACCACAGGTCGCGGGGCCCGATCGGAATCGCCCAAGCGGTTGGGGGTGAAGTCCGGTCTGGCCGATAAAGCATTCCGACGATTTGGTGCTCGCCAGTTGGGGTGGCGCCGTCGCCTTCGCGTTTTGTCGGACTACGCCCGCCTTTTCCGATTGAACATGGAAACATGCGGCCAGCGAACCGAACCCCACGAGGCGTCAGCACCAGATCTTTTGGCGTCACAGCAGATGGCCCGACTTGGCTGCTTTTGTAGCCAGATACCCTCGGTTATGTGCAGTTTCACCAACCTTGAGAGGTACACGTTCGGTCACGGCAATGCCGGTTTTTTCCATCATGGCGATTTTGGCGGGGTTGTTCGTCAACAAGCGCACCGCGTTGAACCCTAGCGACTTCAGGATATCTGAACCCAGCCGGAAATCACGTTCATCATCCTCGAACCCAAGGCGGTGATTGGCTTCGACCGTGTCAAAACCCTGATCTTGCAGGAAATAAGCGCGCATCTTGTTGGCTAGGCCGATCCCGCGCCCCTCTTGGTTAAGATAAAGCAGGACACCAGCCCCTTCAGATCCCATCTGCGCCAGCGCGCCGCGCAACTGTGGTCCGCAATCGCATTTCAGGCTGCCCATCAGGTCGCCGGTAAAACAAGCCGAGTGCAAACGCGCAAGAACCGGTTTGCTGCGATCCGGTCGCCCGATTTCAATGGCGTAATGCTCTTCACCCCCATCTTCGGGGCGGAAGACGTGCAGGCGTCCGGCCTCGGAAACCTCCATGGGCAGGCGCGCGGCGACCACCTCGTTCAGCAGGCTACGATCTGCCAGATGCGGGGCAGCGCGGGTATGGTCGATGCAAGTCAACCCGTTCGAGGCCGCAAAACCGCGCCCATCTTCGATCTGCACAACAACAGCAGAAGGCAGAAGCCGCGCGGATTTGGTAAGGGCAATGGCGATACGGTGAAGGTTCGCATTGCCCGTACGTTCGCTCATCAACGGCCCCTTCATCGGAGCGTTCAGGTCGTCCGAGGGGTCGGCAACGGCCTGAACCCAGGAAATATCGACGTCGGCCGGAACCACGACCCGCGCCAAATCACCGTCATAGGCGCGTGCCTTTAACGTCTCGGCACGGCGAACGGTGATGGCAACCACCGGGTCACCATCCAGGCCTCGCAAATCGGCAAGCCGTTGTGCGCTAAGTGTTTCTGCGGCAATGGCGACAACGCTGAACCCGGTGTCATCGGTCAGAACAACCGGAACGCCCATACGCAGGTCGGCCCGCGCCCGCGCCAGCAGTTCAGAGATATCCGGAATGAGACTCATGTATGTTACCCTATAACGGTCAAAACATCCTCTAGCGCGATCTGAAAGAAATGTGAAACAATTCCTACTCGCCGGACACGAGGGCGTGAGACGATTGCAGCAAACCTTGTTGAACGCGTGTTCTACGCGCAAGTGTCCGAAAAGGCTTAGGAGGACCGGGAATGGCACAGCTTAAGAAAATCCTGTTGGTGGATGATGACGAGGATCTGCGCGAAGCGCTGAGTGAGCAACTCGTGATGACCGAAGACTTCGACGTGTTCGAAGCGTCAGATGGTGCCTCGGCAATGGAGCGCGCCCGCGAGGCGATTTACGATCTGGTGATTCTGGATGTTGGCTTGCCGGATACCGATGGCCGCGAGCTGTGCCGCCTGATGCGCAAGCAGGGCGTCAAAAGCCCGATCCTGATGCTGACCGGTCATGACAGCGACGCCGACACCATCCTGGGCCTGGATGCCGGTGCGAATGACTATGTTCCTAAGCCGTTCAAATTCCCGGTTCTTCTGGCCCGCATTCGCGCCCAGCTGCGTCAGCACGAACAATCCGAAGATGCCGTTTTTGTTCTGGGGCCGTACACCTTCAAGCCCGCGATGAAGATGCTGATCACCGAAGAAGATCGCAAAATCCGTCTGACCGAGAAAGAGACGAACATCCTCAAGTTTCTCTATCGTTCGGCTGATGGCGTTGTCGCGCGCGATGTGCTGTTGCATGAGGTTTGGGGATACAACGCGGGTGTCACCACCCATACGTTGGAAACCCACATCTATCGCCTGCGTCAAAAGATCGAGCCCGATCCATCGAACGCGCGCCTTTTGGTCACAGAATCGGGCGGATATCGGTTGGTATCTTAACTTTGATGGTATGACGCAGATCAAAGTGATACTCTGAAGATATATTTAGGTTACTCCCAACCCGTGCATGTCCGGGTAATGACATGTACCTCCCTGTTGGACTGCCGGGCCTTTGGCCCGGCTTTTTTTGGCTCGAGCGCTCCCCCATAGTCTTGATCCAACTGCTTGACTTATCAGTGGTTCGCGGTGCCAATTCTGCCCAACGAATTGGGAGGCGTGAGACTTGGCAAACGAAATCTGCACTCTGTTGAATATTGAAAAACCCGTTCTGTCGGCCCCTATGGGTGGGGCCGCTGGACCTGAACTTGTTGCGGCTGTCTGTAATGCAGGCGGGTACGGAGTGATTCCCCTATGGGGTAAGCCTGCGGATCAGGTCTCGGACGGGATAGATGCCGTGCGTGCGCTGACGGATCGCAATTTCGCCGTTAACCTGAACCTTGCCTTCCCGTACGAAGACCAGCTGCGGGTATGTATCGACAAGCAGGTTCACGCCGTTTCGTTGTTCTGGGGGATGGAACCTTCGGCCATCTCGCACGCCAAGAAAGGCGGGCTGTGCGTCATGGTCAGTGTCGGTAACGCTGCCGAGGCAAAGGCCGCGCAGGATGCCGGAGCGGACATCATCGTTGCCCAAGGGTGGGAAGCAGGTGGCCATGTCTGGGGGCAGGTCGCGACAATGGCGCTGATTCCGGCCGTCGTGGACGCGGTTTCGATTCCTGTTGTTGCCGCTGGCGGAATCGCCGACGGGCGCGGTATGGCGGCTGCGTTGATGTTGGGGGCATCGGCGGTTTGGGTCGGTACTCGGTTTTTGGCCAGTGCCGAGGCAACGATACACGAAGACTATCGCCGCCGAGTGCTGAATGCGTCTGAGGCGCAGACCGAATGGTACACTGATCTTTATGATGTGAAATGGCCGCAAGCACCACATCGCGCGTTAGCCAATTCTACCGCGCAAACGTGGAAAGAAGCAGGCTCGGCCGCTCCGGGGCATCGCCCGAACGAAGGCGAAATCATCGGGCAGCGCCCGGGTGGAGAGGACGTTGTCCGATACCAGAGCTATACTCCGTTGTCAGGGACAGTAGGGGATATCGAGGCGATGTCACTTTGGTCTGGGCAAGGTGTTGCAATGGTTCGTGAAATCATGCCTGCCGCCCAAATCGTCGAGGAGATTTTTACCGAAGCGCAAGCGCTTTTGAACTCCGCCCCTGCTCGATTTTAGGCTGGGAAAGCGCTGCTTTTTCCGATGGCACCTTGTCTTCTACCGCGTTAACGTCGCGCGCAACCGCGATAAAGGAATCCCCCATGCCTTTCACTCTTGCCACCTGGAATATCAATTCAGTGCGTCTGCGCGAACCTATCGTGCTGAAATTGCTGCAGGAAGAGGCTCCCGATGTGCTGTGTCTGCAAGAGTGTAAATCACCCGTCGAGAAAATCCCGACCGAAGGCTTTGCGGAACTGGGCTATACCCACATGGTTGCGCGCGGGCAAAAGGGCTATAACGGCGTAGCTATCCTGTCGCGTATCCCGATGGAGGAGGTGGGCGACAAGGACTTCGCCGGTCTCGGCCATGCCCGCCACATTGCCGCGCGGCTGGAAAACGGTGTGACCATCCAGAATTTTTATGTTCCTGCGGGCGGTGATGTGCCCGACCGCGAGGTGAATGAGAAGTTCGGGCAAAAGCTGGATTACCTCGCGGACATGCGCGACTGGTTCCGCGCTGAAAAGCCCGAGAAATCCATTCTGGTTGGCGACCTGAACATCGCCCCGCGTGAAGATGACGTTTGGTCGCACAAACAACTGCTCAAGGTCGTCTCGCATACACCGATCGAAGTTGAGGCGCTGGCCGAGACACAGGATGCAGGTGGTTGGGTTGATGTCACCCGTCAGGATATCCCCGAAGGGCAGCTTTATAGCTGGTGGTCCTACCGCGCGCGCGATTGGGATGCGGCGGATAAGGGGCGGCGTTTGGATCACGTCTGGGCGACACCCGATATCTCGAACGCGGGGCATTCCAGCCGAGTCCTGCGCGACGCCCGCGGGTGGGAGAAACCCAGTGATCACGCCCCGGTTTTTGCCACTTTCGACCTATAACAGCACAAATCTGCCCTTGGTTTCCGCGACGCGCGGTTGCATATAAGGCGCAAGTTTGAACCGGAGACGTATCGCCATGGACCTTCTGAACACTGCCACCGGCCCTGCCGCCACTGACCTGATCAAGGACGGGTCCGAGGCCACGTTTATGGCCGACGTCGTCGAAGCCTCGCAAGACGTGCCGGTCATTGTCGACTTCTGGGCTCCGTGGTGCGGCCCCTGCAAAACCTTGGGCCCGATGCTGGAAGAGGCCGTCACCGCCGCCAAGGGCGCGGTCAAGATGGTCAAGATCAATGTCGACGAGGCGCAGATGATCGCAGGCCAGTTGCGCATTCAGTCGATCCCGACCGTCTATGCGTTTCACAAGGGCCAGCCTGTTGATGGTTTTCAGGGCGCGCTGCCGGGATCCGAGATCAAAGCGTTCATCGACCGCGTGATCGAAGCGGCGGGTGGCGAAAGCCCCGGGGGACAGTTGGACGAAGCCGTCGCCGCAGCCGAGGAAATGCTGGTCGAGGGCGCGGCCACGGATGCTGCTCAGACCTTTGCGGCCATTCTGGGCGAAGATCCCAACCACGCCGGTGCCTATGGCGGGCTGGTGCGCGCCCATATTGCTGCGGATGATCTGGAGCAGGCCGAGGCGATCCTGAACGGTGCCCCGGCCGAGATTTCCAACGCGCCCGAATTGGAAGCTGCCCATGCGCAGTTGGAACTGGCCAAACAGGCCGCCGATGCCGGCCCCGTGGCCGAGCTGAAAGCGGCGGTTGAGGCCGACCCCGACAACCATCAGGCCCGGTTCGATCTGGCGCAGGCGCTGCACGCGAACGGCGATGTGGAAGAGGCCGTCGCGCAATTGCTGGACCTGTTCCGTCGCGATCGCGAATGGAATGAAGGCGCGGCCAAGGCGCAGCTGTTCACGATCTTTGATGCACTCAAGCCCAATGATCCGATTGTTCTGAACGGGCGGCGCAAGCTCAGCTCGATGATATTTGCCTAATTTCCGATCAGAGCTACACTCGGGTACATGATGCATCCCGCCGACCTGCCGGAAACGGTTTCCGTATTCCCTCTGCCCGGGGCGCTGCTGCTGCCCCGCGCGCGCCTGCCGCTGCATATCTTCGAGCCGCGCTATCTGCAGATGCTGGATGATGCGTTGAAAACACCGGAACGATTGATCGGGATGGTGCAACCCAACCCGTCTGCCAGCGACGACGCGCGTCTTCACCAGATCGGCTGCGCAGGCCGTGTGACGCAGTTTTCCGAGACCGAGGATGGGCGCTATCTGATCACGCTGTCCGGAGTCTCGAGGTTCCGCATCCGGTCAGAGTTGGACGCTTTCACCCCCTATCGCCGCTGTGCCGTGTCGTGGGAGGGGTTCGACCGCGATCTGGGTAAAACCGAACAGGATGACGGGTTCAATCGTCCGCGTTTCCTGAACCTGTTGGAAAAGTTCTTTTCGTCGCAAAACCTATCGACGGATTGGGACACGTTGAAAGATGCGGATGATGAGCTGCTGGTGAATTCGCTGTCGATGTTGCTGGATTTCGACCCCGAAGAAAAACAGGCGCTGCTTGAGGCACCCTGTCTGCGCACCCGCCGCGAGACCTTGGTAACATTGATCGAATTTGCCATGCGTGGCGGATCGAACGAGGACCACTTACAATGACCGAACACGCGTTTGACCGCCACATGCTTGAGGCGCTGATCTGCCCGCAGACCCACACGACCCTGCATTATGACGCGGACAAGCAGGAGTTGGTGTCGAAAGCCGCCGGGCTGGCGTTTCCGATCCGCAATGGTATTCCTGTTATGCTGGTCGATGAGGCGCGCGAGCTAGACTAGATCGCGCGGCCTTGCAGCAGTTTGGGCAGGTCTCCGGTCAACCCTGCGGCCTCGCGCACAAAGCCGCGCCGTAGGCCCGGCAGCGATCCGACGATCCCCATCCCGATATCGCGACCCATCCGCAGCAGCGGATTGTCGTTGGAAAACAGCTTGTTGAACGCATCCGTCGCCATTGCCAGAGAGGCCGTGTCGAACCTCCGCCATTCCTGAAAGCGCTCCAGCACCAGCACCGATCCGATATCCTCGCCGCGCCGTCCGGCGAGCGTCAGAACTTCGGCCAATGCCCCCACATCGCGCAGACCAGCGTTCAGCCCTTGGCCTGCAATCGGGTGCATCCCGTGGGCGGCATCCCCGACCAGAGCCATGCGGTCACCGATAAAGGAGTTAGCGATGGTCAGGTTCAGCGGATAGGTGAACCGGTCTCCGGCGATGCGAATGTCGCCCAGAAAATCCCCAAACCGGGGGTGCAAGACTTGCAGATAGTCGGCCTGGGGCAGCGCATTGATGCGCTCGGCAGCCTCGGTCCGTTCGCTCCAGACGATGGAACTGCGGTTGCCGGTCAGCGGCAGGATGGCCAGCGGGCCGGGGGGCATGAAGAACTGATGCGCGATACCGTGATGGGGCAGGTCATGTTCAATCGCACAGACCAGCGCGGTTTGGCCGTAATCCCACCCCGTCCGCTTGATCCCTGCGCGCGCGGCGGTGCCGCTGCGGCGGCCATCGCAGCCCACCAGCAGCCCACCCGAAACGGTCGCGCCATCATCCAGTGTAAGGGTCACGCCGGTCGCGTCAGCCTCTTGCGCGACAACCGTGCGTCCGTTGATCTGCGTGATCCGGGGCTCCTCGGCCATGGCGTCCAGAAAGGCGCGGCGCAGATGGCGGTCTTCGACCATAAAGCCCATCGGGCCCTCTTCGATCTCTGCATGGTCGAAATGCATGAAGAACGGAGAGGGGCCTGCGCCCGCATGTCCATCCGTGACCTTGATCTCCAGCATGGGCTGGGCGTGATCGGCGACCTTGCCCCACACACCCACTGCATCCAGCAGCCGTTGCGAGGCCAGCGCCAGTGCATAGGCACGTCCGTCAAACGCCGCGTTCTTGCGGACTTTTTGGGCCAAACTGTCGATGACGGTGACGGAATGCCCCGTCTGTGCCAGCGCCAAAGCCAAAGCCGGGCCATTCAGGCCGCCGCCTACGATCAGGATATCGGTCTTGTGTTCCATGCCCCGCAATATGCGCCCCCTTTCGGGATTGTCCATGTGCGGTCCTGTCGCTACCGTCCCGTCAGCAGAATTTTCCAAGGGGGCAGGGATGCAGGACTGGTTGACCATGACGGCGTGTGATCTGGGGCGGGGGATCGGCATGGGCCAGATTGACCCGGTCGAGCTGACCGAGACCTATCTGACCGCCATCGACGCCCATCCCTACCGCGACCGCATCTATGCGCGCGTCACCCACGACCGCGCCCGGGCCGAGGCCAAAGCCGCGCAGGATCGCGCCGCGCTGGGTCTGCGCCGGTCACTGCTGGACGGGGTGCCGATCAGCTGGAAAGACCTGTTCGATACCGCGGGCACCGGGACCGAGGCCGGATCGGCCCTGCTGAAAGGCCGGGTGCCGCAGGCGGACGCGGTTGTCGTGCGCAACGCCACGGCCATGGGCACGGTCTGTCTGGGCAAAACCCATATGAGCGAGCTGGCCTTCTCGGGCCTTGGTCTGAACCCCATCACCGACACGCCGCCCTGCATTGATGATGTGGAAGCCGTGCCGGGCGGGTCATCCTCGGGCGCGGCGGCCTCGGTCGCTTGGGGTTTGGCGGCTTGTGGGATTGGGTCCGACACCGGAGGCTCGGTGCGTATTCCCTCCGCATGGAACAATCTGGTGGGTCTGAAAACAACTGCAGGGCGGGTCAGCCTTGAAGGCACGGTGCCGCTGTGCCTGCGCTTCGACACCGTGGGCCCGCTGGCCCGGTCGGTTGAGGACGCGGCGCATATGCTGGCCCTGTTGGAAGGCGGCACACCCGCCGATCTGCGTGGGGCCAGCCTGAAAGGCCGCCGCTTTGCCGATCTGCAAAATATCGCCAAGGATAACCTGCGCGACACTCCTCGCGCCGCTTATGACAGCGCGCTGGAGCGTCTGCGCGATGCCGGGGCCGAGATCGTACCGCTGGAAGTGCCCGAACTGGCGGATGCGATGGCGCTGTCCGGTGTGCTTTACACGACCGAGGCCTATGGCCTGTGGCGCGATGTGATCGAAGCCAACCCGGACGCGATGTATCCAGAAATCCTCGAACGGTTCCGCACGGGCAAGAATGTCTCGGGTGCGGATTACATCGCGGCGTGGTCCAAGCTGAAGGCCTCTCGCGCTGCCTGGGATGCGGCCACATCCGGGTTTGATGCTGTTCTGGCACCGACTGCTCCGATTCTACCGCCTAATCTGGATCGGTTGCTGACCGATCACGACTATTACGTCACTGAAAACCTGCTTGCTTTGCGCAACACGCGGATCGGCAACCTGATGGGTCTGGCCGCGCTGACCTTACCGACAGTAACACCGGGCTGCGGGGTGATGATGATGGGCTATCCTGGGTCCGAGGAGGCTCTGCTACGGATCGGATCAGCGGCCGAGGCGGCATTGGCCTGAATGCCACAATCCCCTGATTCGCCATCGCTTTGGCTGGACGAAACGGGGTGCGGCCTGTAACCTGCCTGAAAACGGGGCGCTATGATCCCGAACTTGAGGCAGTAGATATGAATTTCCCCGAGCGGTTTTCGAACCTACCGGAATACGCTTTCCCGCGTCTGCGCACCCTGTTGGACCACCATCAACCGGGCGGCGATGTGATTCACATGACTATCGGCGCGCCGATGCACGATTTCCCGGCCTGGGTGACGGATGTCATCTCTGAGAATGCCGCAGGGTTTCAAGGTTATCCGCCCAACGAAGGCTCACCCGAGCTGCGTGGCGCGATCACCGACTGGATCGCGCGCCGCTATGGCGTGACGATGGACCCCGACACCAACGTGATGGCCCTGAATGGCACGCGCGAGGGGCTGTATAACGCCGCCATGGCGTTGTGCCCCGAGGAAAAGAATGGCCAGAAGCCGGTCATCCTGTGCCCGAACCCGTTCTATCAGGTCTATATGGTGGCCTCGATCTCGGTCGCGGCGGACCCTGTTTTTGTATCGGCCACTGCTGCCACTGGACACCTTCCCGATTATGCAGGCCTGCCCGAGGATGTGCTGAACCGCACCGTCGCGGCCTATATCTGTTCACCCGCCAACCCTCAGGGCGCTGTGGCCTCACGCGACTATTGGGCCGAACTGATCGGGTTGGCGGAAAAGTACGATTTCCGCATCTTCGCGGATGAATGCTATTCCGAGATCTACCGTGACGAGGCACCGGTCGGTGCACTGACCGTCGCGCAAGAGATGGGCGCAGACCCTGAACGTGTGGTGCTGTTCAACTCACTCTCGAAGCGGTCGAACCTGGCTGGGCTGCGCTCGGGTCTGATTGCGGGCGGGCCGGATACGATCAAACGGGTCAAACAGCTGCGCAACTATGCCGGATCGCCACTGCCTTTGCCGTTGCAGGCCGCCGCCGCACGTGTTTGGGCGGACGAGGAGCATGTCATCCAGAACCGCGCGCTTTATCAGGAAAAATACGCCATCGCGGATGACGTGTTTGCAGGTGTGCAAGGCTATATGTCACCCGAGGCTGGGTTTTTCCTGTGGCTACCGGTCGATAACGGCGAAGAGACCGCATTGAAGCTCTGGCGTGAAACCGGGGTTCGGGTTCTGCCAGGCGCATATCTTTCCCAAGGCGATCCGGGACAAAACCCGGGCGAGCATTTTATTCGGGCCGCGCTTGTGGCTCCAAAAACAGAGTTGCAGCAGGGGCTGATTACGCTCCGCGACTGCATCTATTCGTGAGGTACGAGGGCAAAATGGCATCATTGAACGCGCGCAACCGCGATCCATTGCTGGACAGTACAACGCAAGCCGCCATTGAGCGGCGCAGCAAGGAGTTGATTGGGATTGCCTTGATCCTGCTGGGGCTGGCAGCTGCTGCTATGATCTGGTCCTACACGCCGGATGATCCGAACTGGATGGTCTCGACCGATGCGCCGGTGCAGAACTGGATGGGGCGTATTGGTGCATCTATCGCGGCGCCCTTGTTCATGATCGTGGGCTGGGGCAGCTGGAGCATTGCCTTGGTTCTGATCGGCTGGGGCGTGCGATTTGCGGGACATTTTGGCGAGGATCGCGCGATTGCCCGGTTGATCTTTGCGCCGATCTGGATTGCCGTCGTCTCGGTCTATGCAGCGACCTTGGTGCCCGATGAGGCTTGGCGTTCGACCCATAGTTTCGGCCTTGGAGGGCTGTTTGGCGACACCGTCATGGGCGCGTTGCTAACCCTGTTGCCGGTCGCATCGCATTTCGTGGTCAAGCTGATGTCGCTGGCCATGGCGCTCGGGATGCTGGCGCTGGGCATTTTCGTCTTGGGCTTTACGAAGGACGATGTGCGCAAAGGCTTCCGGGCGTTTTTGCTGGGCTTGGTGATGTCTTACGACGCGCTGATGAACCTGCTGGGCCGCAGTGCGTCGGCAACCGCGCAAGCGGCTCGTGACCGCCGCGCGCAATGGGATGAGCGCAAAGCCGCGCGTGTCGAAGCCGCCGAAGCCGTGTTCGACGATGAACTGGCTTACGCCGATCCGCCGTTCGAAGAGCCTCCGCTGACTGCGCCCGAGCCCGTGAAATCGGGCTTGCTGTCGCGTATCCCCGATCTGATCCGCCGCCCGGACCCTATGCCCGAGCCCGAATTGATCGACCGCGAGCCTCTCGCCGATTTTGAAGAGATGCCGGGCGAAGACCGCATCCGGTCCAAGATTTCCGCCGCTGTGCGCAACCGCAAGGTCGCCGCGGGTGAGATGGTACCTGAACATGACCCAAACCTGCCGCTGACCAAGGGGCGGGGACGTGGGCCCGATCCGTTGATCCTGAACTCTGGCGCGGGTGAATTGCCGCCGGAACCGCCGATGACGTCGACTGGTTTGCCACCCGAGCCGATGCTGACGGCAGAACCAACCGAATGGCATGAACCTCTGCATCAGGATTTTGCGCCCGAGCCGGACTATGATGAGGCCGTGTTCGAGGATGAGCCGATGGTTGAACCCGAGCCCGCCCCTGAGTCGCGCCCGGCGATGAAAATCCCGGTGGCTGAACCGCGCAAACCGGTTGTCGCGCAACCTGTGCGTCGCGCGCCGCAGCCTTCGCGCCGCGCGCAGGCCGAAGCGCAACCTGCGCTGTCGTTCGAGGACAAGCATTCCGATTTCGAATTGCCGCCTTTGGGCCTGCTGGCCAACCCCGCCAGCATTCAGCGCCATCACCTCAGCGATGAGGCGTTGGAGGAAAACGCCCGGATGCTGGAAAACGTGCTGGATGACTATGGCGTCAAGGGTGAGATCGTCAGTGTTCGCCCCGGTCCCGTTGTCACCATGTATGAACTGGAACCGGCACCCGGTCTGAAAGCCAGCCGTGTGATCGGTTTGGCCGACGATATCGCACGCTCGATGTCGGCGCTGTCCGCACGTGTTTCGACCCTGCCCGGGCGCTCGGTCATCGGCATCGAACTGCCCAATGAGAACCGTGAGATGGTGGTGCTGCGTGAAATCCTTGCCAGCCGTGATTTCGGCGACGGCAACCATGCGCTGCCGTTGGCCTTGGGTAAGGATATCGGCGGTGAGTCGGTCGTGGCGAACCTTGCCAAGATGCCTCACCTGCTGATCGCAGGGACCACGGGGTCCGGTAAATCGGTGGCGATCAACACGATGATCCTGTCGCTGCTCTATAAGTTGACACCCGATGAATGCCGCCTGATCATGATCGACCCCAAGATGCTTGAACTCAGCGTCTATGACGGTATCCCGCATCTGCTGTCGCCCGTTGTGACTGACCCGAAAAAGGCGGTTGTCGCCCTGAAATGGGTCGTGGGCGAGATGGAGGACCGCTATCGCAAGATGTCCAAAATGGGCGTGCGCAATATCGCGGGCTACAACGGTCGTGTGAAGGATGCGTTGGCCAAGGGCGAGATGTTCAGCCGCACGGTCCAAACGGGCTTTGACGACGAGACCGGCGAACCCACCTTCGAGACCGAAGAATTCGCACCCGAGGCGATGCCCTATATCGTCGTTATCGTCGACGAGATGGCCGACCTGATGATGGTCGCGGGTAAAGAGATCGAGGCGTGTATTCAACGTCTGGCGCAGATGGCGCGGGCCTCGGGTATTCACCTGATCATGGCCACGCAGCGGCCTTCGGTTGATGTGATCACCGGCACGATCAAGGCAAACTTCCCCACCCGGATCTCGTTCCAGGTGACCTCGAAAGTCGACAGCCGCACCATTTTGGGCGAGATGGGCGCCGAGCAACTGCTGGGGCAGGGCGACATGCTCTATATGGCTGGCGGGGCCAAGATCACCCGCTGCCACGGCCCGTTCGTGTCGGACGAAGAGGTCGAAGAAATCGTCAACCACCTGAAACAGTTCGGCCCGCCCGATTACATGAGCGGTGTCGTCGATGGCCCGGCCGAGGAAAAGGCCGACAATATCGATGCAGTTCTTGGCCTGAATACCGGTGGCAACACCAATGGCGAGGATGCTTTGTACGATCAGGCGGTGGCGATTGTGATCAAGGATCGCAAATGCTCGACCTCGTATATCCAGCGGAAACTTGCCATCGGTTACAACAAAGCCGCCCGTCTGGTTGAGCAAATGGAGGACGAAGGCGTTGTTTCCGCAGCCAATCATGTCGGAAAGCGCGAAATCCTCATCCCCGAGCAATAGGATATTTAATAACAAGGGCAGAAGGCCTATCTGTGCCTTATGAAACAGATTGCTTTTGCCCTTGCTTTGACATTGACCGCACCCGCCGCGTGGGCCGCGGATAAGCTGCCATTGTCGCAGATATCAAACTATCTGAACGAGTTGAAAACCGTTCAGGCCACCTTCACTCAGGTCAATGATGACGGGTCGCTCAGCACCGGTAAGCTGTGGATTGAACGGCCGGGCAAGATGCGGTTCGAATACGACCCGCCTAACAGCGCTGTTGTTCTGGCGCGGGCTGGGACGGTTCAGATTTTCGATCCAAAGTCCAATCAACCACCCGAGCAATACCCCTTGCGGCGCACACCGCTGTCATTGGTTCTGGCGAGGAACGTGAACTTGGCTCAGGCGAATATGGTGGTCGGGCACGACTTTGACGGCACGGCTACGGTTGTGACAGCGCAAGATCCCAAAAACCCGGATTCGGGCCGGATCGAACTGATGTTCACCGGCGATCCGGTAGAGCTGCGCAAATGGGTGATCCATGACAACGCAGGCAGCCAGACTACGGTCTTGCTAGGGCCGCTTGAGACGGGCGGGAACCTGGATAACAACCTCTTCTCGCGCCGGACCAGAAGCGGGTCAGGCAATCGCTGACCCGCTGACCTTTTAGTAACGGCAGCCTGACAGTTGTGCCTGATACAGTTTGGCGCGTGCATCTACATTGTTGGCGACGTTCAACAGCCAAGTTTTGCTGTAATGACTGCCGCGAGCATAGCCGGTATGGCCCTCATGATACGCCAGATACTGGTTACGCGTGTCGTGCAGTTGGATCCCATTGCGATCTAGACTTTTGGTCATGTACCAGCCGATAAAGTCGGACGCATCACGGATACGGTCCCGCTTGGCACGGCGTTTGCCGGTCTCGCGCTGGTATTCCTCCCACGTGCCGTCCAAAGCTTGGCTAAAGCCATAAGCGCTGCTTTGGCGGCCCATCGGGATGACACCCAGCACGTATTGGTGTGGAGTGCGCGCATCGTGCCGATAGCGGCTTTCCTGATAGATTGTCGCCATCTGTACGTGAACTGGGACACCCCATTTCCGCTCTGTGGTTTTGAATGCCTTGATAAAGTCGGGCCGCTCGCGCGCAATGCTGCACGCGTCATTCAGCTTGCTGGGCGGCTGTTTCGAGCCGCCACTACAGGATGCCAAAAGCAGCACCCCGAAGAGTACGATAAGAATTCTGCTCATGTGCCTCGTGCCTTTTTTCTTTATTCTAGCGCAGATTGAGCGTTTTGGAAATCACAAACGCTACAGCACAATAGCTAGAATTATGGGCATTGCGCCCACCGACAACACGGTCGAGACCATAACCATACCCGCTACTGCGTCCGCGTCGGCTTCGAACCGTTCGGCCAGCAAGTATGAGGTCACGGCCACAGGCGCACACATTTGCAGCACCAGAACCCCGAATGCGACCGAATCCAAAGCGAACGCCAGTGCGATACCCCAGCCAAGCGCGAAACAGACCGCCAGTTTCAACGCTGAAAGCCAGATAGCCTGCCCCAGTTTCCGGGTGGTCAGGCGCGCTATTGCGACGCCGACGGTGATCAGCATCATTGGAATAGCCATTTGCCCCAACAGATCCAGTGTATTGGTCAGGAACAGTGGCGTTTCCCACCCGCGCCACAGAAATAGCGCGCCTAGCAAAGTGGCCCATACCATCGGTTCGCGTGCTACTTTGCCAAACGCGCCTTTGCCAGCAACCAGATAAATCCCGTATGTAAAAGAGAAAAGTGCAGTGACGGCCAGAAAGATCACGGCAAATCCAAGCCCGGCCTGGCCAAAGGCAAAAATGCAAAGCGGTAGCCCCAAATTGCCCGTGTTTCCAAAGATGAGCGGTGCAAGGTAGGTTCTGCGATCCAGCCCGGAAAACCGCACAAATAAACCGAATGCGACAGCAAGTACCAGATGGCCAACAATGGCCGCCAGTGTGAACCGCGTCAGCTCGCCTGCGGGAATCTCAGTTTGCATAAGGGCAACAAAAATAAGGCTGGGTACTGCAAGCGTGACCGCCAAACGAGTCACGAATTCCAGTCGGTATTCGAATCCGAACCTGACCCACGCATAGCCGATTCCGGCTAAAAGAAAGACCGGAGCAACAATTTCAAACACTGTCAGTAAGAGGTTCACAGACTGTTTCCCTTAATTTCCGATCATTGATTGGCATTTCAGCGCATAAAAGAGTAGTAAGACCTTTGGGGGCTGAAGATATGCTGAAGACAAACGCCAAGTACCGTCTGGGTCAGGTGGTTCGCCACAAAAAACATCCCTTCCGAGGGGTCATTTTTGATGTGGATCCGGAATTCTCGAACACGGAAGAATGGTATCAAGCGATACCGGAAGACAGTCGTCCGCTCAGGGAACAACCGTTCTATCATTTGCTGGCCGAAAACGACCAATCCTTCTATGTTGCTTATGTTTCTGAACAAAATCTGGTTGCTGACCAGTCGGGCGAACCGGTGGAACATCCCGATATTCCCGACATGTTCGGTCCGTTCGAAAACGGTGCGTACCCTTTGCACTTTCACCTGAACTGACAACGGGGCAGCCGGCGCTTGGTCAGTAGCCAAGCGCGCAACCGTCTTTTCTGGGATCGCTTGCGCCTTCAAGCACACCGTCCTCTTTGATGAGGATTGCCTGGGCGCCGCCGAGCGGGGTTTCCGGAATTTCAACTTTGTGACCCATATCGCCTAATTGTTCAGCCACCTTGCGCGGAATTCCGCGCTCGAGTTTCAGTACACCCCCATCAGCGAATGCGCGTGGCGCGTCGATGCTGGCCTGAAGGTCCAAACCGTGATCGGTGAGGTTCGACAACAGGCGCGCATGGCCGGTTGGCTGGAACGCTCCGCCCATCACGCCGAAGGGCATGGTGATCCGGTTGTCCTGCATGACCATGCCTGGAATGATGGTATGCATCGGGCGTTTGCCGCCGCCCATTTCGTTGGGGTGGCCCTGTTGCAGCGTGAACCCAGCGCCGCGGTTTTGCAGCAAAATCCCATATTTCTCGGATGCGATGCCCGAGCCAAAACTGTGGAAGATCGAATAGATCAGTGACACTGCCATTCGGTCGCGATCGACGACGGTGATATAGATCGTATCTTTGTGAATTGCTTCAGTGACCGGTGCAGCAGCGGGCATCGCGCGATTGGGGTCGATTAACGCGGCTAAGCTGTCGGCAATACCCTGATCAGTGAACTTCTGAGCCTGTGCCATATGATCGGGGTCAGCAATGAACCGGTTGCGGGCGTCATAGGCCAACTTTGAGGCTTCAGCCTCAATATGAATACGCTCGACCCCGAACGGGTCCATACCGGACAGATCAAAGTTCTTCAGAATATTAAGCAGAAGAATCGCCGTGGCCCCCTGACCGTTGGGCGGATGTTCGAACAGTTCGGTGTCATGGTACCGGCCGCTCACCGGTTTCGTCTTGGAAAAGGCGGTCGAGGCGAAGTCCGCTTCTGTATGTACGCCGCCCCGGCTTGTCAGGGCATCGATCATGTCCAGCGCGATGTCCCCGGTGTAAAACGCATCCCTGCCGTATTTGGCAATCTGCCGCAGCACCTGGGCCTGACCGGGCGCGCGAAAAACCTGCCCGATTTTGGGTGCGGCCCCGTTGAACAGATAGTGGTCTCGTGCGGCGCCTTGCAGGTTGGATGCGCCCGATATCCAGTCAAATGCCACCCGCGGCGCGACCGGAACCCCGATTTCGGCATAATGAACGGCGGGTTGAAGAATGGTTTCAAGCCCGAGTTTTCCCTCGGTATCAGCCAAATGGCAAAATGCATCCACCGCACCGGGGATTGTCACAGCTTCGGGCGTGTTCACGGGGACAGTCTCCAAACCCTTGGCGCGCAGGTCTTGCGCTTTGGCCGAAGCAGGCGCGCGACCTGATCCGTTAAGAGCCCGAACTTTGTTTTCGCCCGCACGATTGAAAAGTACAAAGCAATCGCCGCCGATACCGGTCATTTGCGGCTCGCAAATTCCCAACAAGACCGCTCCTGCGATCGCGGCGTCCATCGCATTGCCGCCCTGCTGCAGAATTTGCAACGCAACCTGAGCCGCCAAAGGATGTGACGTGGCACACATGCCTTCGGTCGCCAGAACCTGTGACCGGCCCGGTGTATGGAAATCGCGCATAGTGATGCTCCCGTGACTGAACGCGCCGAACGTATCGCGCGGGTTGTTATTGTCCAGTCAAATCAAGGGGAAGTTCCTCGGCGCCGTTCACTGGGTGGGGGCTGTGACACTAGGCGCCGAGGGAAGCTATCTGAGCTACGAGTTAACTTTTGCTCTTTGTTTGCGGCGCGACAATGGTCTGATCTGGGCGTTATTGTGACATTTTCGGTCTAGCCCAAGCGTGGAAAGTCAAAGCGCAGGGACAGACGATTGCAGCCGTTCGTGTGTTCATAACGGATTTCGCTGGTCAATTCATGGATCAGAAACCAGCCAAACCCACCTTCGGGCAGATCATTCAGTGAGGAGCCAAGCGGTGCAGGGACACCGTCAGGTACACGAAACCCCGGCAGTGGGTTGCCTGTGTCCGAGATCAGGATCTCAAGCCAGTTTTCGTGCAATCGGCATCTGACCTTGACCTTTGCCGGTGTAATTCCCGCATATGCGTGTTCAACGACATTATTGATCGCCTCGGCCAGCGCTATCTTGACGTCGGCAGCTTTGTGTTGCGGCAGGCCCTGAGCTTCTAGGCAGGTGCTAATTCTGGCGATGCCAGTGCTGGCTTCAGCCTCGGTCGCGGCAAAGTTCAAATCCATGCAATTCTCGTCACACATGGCCATTGCGCCCATTCAGATCCGTCAGTCCGCCGCAGCCGTCAGCGCATCGTCCAATGTCGGGTACAGCTTGAACACCGTATCCATGCGCGTTAGCCGAAACACCTTTTCGACAAATGGGTGCAGCCCGGCCAAATCCAGGCGTCTTTCGCTGCCGAGTTGCTTCATCGACGCCACGATGGCCCCAAGCCCGCTGGAATCAATGAATTCCACATCCGTCAAATCCAGAACGACCCGTGGCGCCCCGCCTTGTGCCGTGCTTCGCATGTCTTCTTTGAACTGGATGGCCATCGCGGCATCAATCCGGTCGGAATGGACCGTAATGACCTGCGTTGTGTCAGTCGTTTTGCTGGTCAGGCTCATACGCGACTATCCTTCAAACTGAAAATAAATGGTAGAAATACGCTAGACGGCAAATCTTACCATTCGGTATCCAAAGGTAGGGAAGTTGAGAGGAGCATCCGTATGAAACAGGTCGTGATCGCAGGGGCTGCACGCACTCCGATGGGTGGATTTCAGGGGATGTTCGACGGGGTCACCGCTGCCGAACTAGGTGGCGCCGCAATCCGTGCGGCGCTTGATGGTGCACAGGCTGACACAGTGGACGAGGTTTTGATGGGCTGCGTTTTGCCGGCCGGTCAGGGTCAGGCGCCCGCGCGGCAGGCGGGCTTTGCTGCCGGGCTTGGCGAGGACGTTCCCGCCACCACACTGAACAAGATGTGCGGGTCGGGCATGAAGGCTGCGATGATTGCGTACGACCAAATCGCCTTGGGTCATTCCGACACGATGATTGCCGGCGGGATGGAGAGTATGACGAACGCACCTTATCTGCTGCCCAAGATGCGTGGCGGTGCTCGGATTGGTCATGGGCAGGTCGTAGACCACATGTTTCTGGATGGGCTCGAGGATGCCTATGACAAAGGCCGTTTGATGGGAACCTTCGCCGAGGATTGTGCCGAGGCGTATCAGTTCACGCGTGAAGAGCAGGATGAATACGCCGTGCGTTCGTTGTCCAACGCGCTGTCCGCGCAGGAAACCGGTGCTTTTGACGCCGAGATCACACCTGTCGTGACCCGCTCTCGTAAGGGAGAGATCACTCATTCGGCTGATGAACAACCGCAATCGGCGCGTCCCGAAAAAATTCCGACGCTAAAACCAGCATTTCGCAAAGACGGGACGGTAACGGCAGCCAACTCCTCCTCTATCTCGGACGGTGCTGCCGCTCTGGTTCTGGCGTCGACCGATGCTGCCGAGGCCCGCGGGCTTACCATACGCGCGCGCATTCTTGGCCATGCCAGCTTTGCTCAGGCACCGGGTTTGTTCACCACTGCTCCGGTTCCTGCGGCGCAGTCCTTGTTGGCGAAAATCGGGTGGTCCAAGGACGATGTGGATCTGTGGGAAGTCAACGAAGCCTTTGCGGTCGTGCCCATGGCCTTCATGCGCGAGATGGGCCTGCCCCGTGACATCGTCAATGTCAACGGAGGGGCCTGTGCGCTAGGGCACCCAATCGGCGCTTCGGGCGCACGGATCATGGTCACGCTTTTGAATGCGTTGGAAAAGCGGAACCTCAAACGGGGTGTGGCGGCCATCTGCATTGGTGGCGGTGAAGGGACGGCGATCGCAATCGAACGGGTTTGACGCTTTGGCGTTTTCGGCATAGGTCGCTGCACAAAGCAAATTGATCCGGACCAGTGACCATGACCGTCGACTATGCGCAGCTTGCTAAAGCCATTGCCGCTCTGACCGAGGGTGAAACGGATGAGGTCGCCCTGATGGCGACCGTCACCTGCGAGGTGCATCACAGCGATGATCGCTTTAACTGGACCGGGTTTTATCGGGTGACCGAGCCCGACCTGCTTAAGATTGGTCCCTACCAAGGTGGCCACGGTTGTCTTGTCATCCCCTTTAGCCGTGGCGTTTGTGGCGCAGCGGCCCGGACCCAAGAGGTGCAGCTTGTGGCTGACGTGGACGCATTTCCCGGCCATATCGCCTGTGCGTCCTCAACCCGGTCGGAACTGGTGCTGCCTGTCTTTGACGCGCAGGGTGAGGTGATCGCGGTGTTTGATATCGACAGCGATCTGCCCGATGCGTTTACTCAGGCAGATGCCGATGGGCTTGCCTCTATCCTCCGCGATGTGTTCGCACGCTGAGGTCGGTTAGCCCAGCAGCGGGGGCAGAAAGGTGAAGGCAGCATAGCAAGCAGCGGCCTGACCGATCAGGATTGCAAATAACCACCTCGAAAATCCCCGTTTGCGGGTCTTGTGGCGGAATATCCACCGCCCGACTATGGCTCCGGGGCTGCCACCCAGCGCAGCCAGCCATAGCAGAGGACGTTCCGGCACCCGGCGCTTGCGCCGCCGCGCGCGCAGTTTGTCCCAGCCAAAGGCCAGCAGGGTCAGGGTATTGATCGCCCACAGATACATTACTGCAATCCACATGCGTGACCGATACCGAACGTGGCCGCGTGACCCAAGTGAAAAAACGCTTGGTTTTTTCATCGATTCGCGCCATCGTGAAAAACAGGGATGAAATTTCACGACAACGCGGAGCGGCAATTGAACTCTCAAGCCCCCCAAAGCGCGACCCTTGGTGCCGATATCCGCGCCCTGCGCAAAGCGCGCGGGCTGACGCTGAGCGAGATTGCTGCAAAGTTGAACCGCTCGGTCGGGTGGCTTAGCCAGGTTGAGCGGGATATGTCCGATCCGTCCATCTCGGACCTGCGGCAGATGGCCGATTGTCTGGGCGTGCCCATGTCGATGCTGTTTGCCCATTCCGCCGCCCCGGCGGATGAGCAGGGTTATGTGGTTCGCGCGGGCTCACGCCGTCCAATGGGATCGGGCGAGGAAGGACTGATCGAGGAATTGCTCTCGCCTGATCTGACCGATGATTTTGAGATGGTGCATTCCACATTCGAGCCCCGCTCGCAGATGCAGACCCCCGCCAATCGCCCGACGCAAGAGGTCGGCTATATGATCTCAGGGCGGCTGGACCTGACGATTGGCGGGCGGCAGTTTTCGGTCGGGCCGGGGGACAGTTTCCGCATCAAACACGAACCTTATCACTGGGCGAACCCCTATGATGAGCCCGCCGTGGCCATCTGGGTCATCGCCCCGCCGGTGTATTGAATGAGCTTCGAGGCCTGGACCATATTCGCTCTGTTCTGGGTGGTGTTCGTCACCACACCGGGGCCGAATGCGGTCAATTGCATCTCAAACGGAATGAGCCTGCCCTTTGCCAAGGCGATGTTGGGCGTGCTGGCGATCCTGACTCAGGCCAGCGCCTTTCTGATCCTGTCCGCGCTGGGCGTCACGGCGCTGATCGCGGCCTCACCCACCGGGTTTTTCATCGCCAAACTGATCGGCGCGGGGTTCTTGATCTGGATGGGCATCCGCGGCTGGATCAATGCCAGCAAACCCGCGCCCGCGTCCGAGCGACCCGCGCGCCACGTCTATCTGCACGCACTGGCGGTGGCAACGATCAACCCCAAAAGCGTGGCCGGGTATCTGGCGGCGTTTTCGCAATTCGTTCAACCCGACGTGCCGGTCTGGCAACAGATGGGGGTGATCATGCCCACCGCGCTGGTCATCACAACGCTCAGCTACACGGGGTTCACCCTGCTGGGTGCGCTGATGGGCAAGGCTGCGCTGGGTGCTGTGTTCAACGTCTGGGTCCGCCGCGTGATGGCGACCTGTTTCATCATCTACGGCGTGATGCTGGGTACCAGCGCAACGCCTACAGCAAGGGGGTAAAGACATGCACACCGGTTCCTGCCTCTGCGGCAAGGTCGCCTACACCATTGACGGAGACCTCGCCGCATCCAACGCCTGCCATTGCGGCCAATGCCGCAGGCAATCGGGTCATCTGTGGGCCTCCTGCGAGACGCATGAAGACAACCTCAGCTTTACCTCCAGTGAGACGCTGGGTTGGTATCGCGCCTCCGACATCGCCAAGCGCGGCTTTTGCAGCGCCTGCGGCTCGTTCCTGTTTTGGCAGCACAATGATGAGGACACGATTGCGGTTTCAATAGGGTCTCTGGACGAGCCCACCGGGCTGAAACTCGCCCAACATATCTTCGTCGCCGACAAGGGCGACTACTACGACATTCAGGACGATCTGCCCCAACGGGCATACTAACAGGGAAGCAAAACCATGAGTGATTTTCCAACCAAGGCCCGTGTGGTCATCATCGGCGGCGGCGTCGTCGGCTGTTCATCGCTTTATCATCTGGCCAAGAAGGGCTGGACCGACTGCGTTCTGCTGGAAAAGAACGAGTTGACGGCCGGGTCCACCTGGCACGCGGCGGGCAATGTGCCGACATTCTCGACTTCGTGGGCGATCATGAACATGCAGCGCTATTCGACCGAGCTGTATTCGCGCCTTGCGGACGAGGTCGATTACCCGATGAACTACCACGTTTCGGGCTCGATCCGTCTGGCGCACAGCAAGGAACGGATGCAGGAGTTCGAACGCGCCCTGTCCATGGGTCGTTATCAAGGCATCCCGATGGAGATGTGGACAGCGGAAGAGGCCAAAGAGCGCTATCCCTTCCTTGAAACCCATGATCTTGAGGGCGTTCTGTACGATCCGACCGACGGCGACATCGACCCGGCGCAGCTGACGCAGGCGCTGGCTAAAGGCGCGCGGGATATGGGGCAAAAGATCATCCGTTTCTGCCCGGCGACCGGCGTGACTCAGCATGAAGATGGCACCTGGACTGTGCATACCGATAAGGGCGATATTGCCTGCGACTACGTGGTCAACGCCGCTGGGTACTATGCGCAGCGCGTGGGCGAATGGTTCAAACCCTTTGGCGGGCGTACGGTGCCTGCGATGGTCATGAGCCACCAATACCTGCTGACCGATGAAATCCCCGAGGTGGAAGCGTGGTCAAAGGAAAACGGCGGCAAGCTGCCGCTGCTGCGCGACGTGGATATCTCGTACTACCTGCGGCAGGAGAAGAACGGCTTCAACCTTGGGCCGTATGAGCCCAACTGCAAGGGCCATTGGATGACCGAAGACGATCCGATGCCCGAGGATTTCAGTTTCCAGCTTTGGAACGACGATCTGGACCGGATCGAAGACATCGTCACCGACGCGATGGAGCGGGTGCCGCTGATGGCAACTTCGGGCGTTGGACGTGTCATCAATGGCCCGATCCCTTACGCGCCGGATGGGTTGCCTCTGATCGGGCCGATGCCCGGCGTAAGCAACGCGTTTGAGGCGCACACCTTTACCTTCGGCATCGCGCAGGGCGGTGGCGCTGGCAAGGTGCTTGCCGAATGGATCGTCGATGGCGCGACCGAATGGGATATGTGGGCCGTCGATCCACGCCGCTACACCGACTACACCGATCAAGACTATTGCAACCAGAAGGGCATGGAGGTCTACGGCAACGAATACGCCATGCACTTCCCCCATCACGAATGGCCCGCGGCGCGCGACAAGAAGCTGTCTCCGGTTCATGACAAGATCAAGGAACTGGGCGGCGTGATGGGTGCCTATAACGGCTGGGAACGTGCCAACTGGTTCGCCAAGCCGGGCGATGACACCTCGCTGGACGCGACGCATACATGGGCCCGATCCGGCCCGTGGGAGCAGCGGATCAAAGAAGAATGCGAGGCCGTGCGCGACCATTGCGGCGTGCTGGACTTGCCGGGTTTCTCGCGCTTCATGGTTAAGGGAGAAGGCGCGGCCGAGGCGCTGCGCGGGCTGGTGACGGGCGGTCTGCCCAAGGTGGGCCGGATCAATCTGGTCTATATCGCCGACGACCGGGGCCGCATCCTGACCGAGATGTCCTGCTTGCGTCTGGGCGAAGATGAGTTCGTCATGATCACCGCCGCCACCGCGCAATGGCACGACCGGGACATTCTGGTGAATGCGATGCCCTCGGGTGTCAGTGTCGAGGATGTTACCACCACACGCGACACGCTGATCGTCACCGGCCCAAAATCGCGGGACATCCTGGCGGGGCTGACCGATGCCGATCTGTCGCTGGGCTGGCTGACCCATCAGGCCGCCACTGTGGCAGGGAAACCCGCCTATCTGATCCGCGTATCCTTTGCTGGCGAACTGGGTTGGGAAGTTCACGCTCTGAACGACGACATGCCTGCGATCTATGACGCGATCCTTGAGGCTGGTGCCACGCCGTTTGGCATGTATGCGCTGAACTCGCTGCGGATCGAAAAAGGCTACCGCGCGTGGAAGGGCGACCTGTCGACCGATTACTCTCTGCTGGAAGGCGGGCTGGGGCGCTTCGTCAAACTAGACAAGCCGCAGGATTTCCCCGGCAAGGCCGCGATCCTGAACGAAAAGCAGCAAGGGGTGAAGAAGTCCTTCGTGACCCTGACGGTCGAGGCCGGTGACTGCGACGCACCCTACATGTCCTGCATCTGGCAAGGCGACCAGATCGTGGGCGAGACCACATCGGGTGCATGGGGCTATCGCGTTGGCAAGTCCATCGCACTGGGCATGATCAAGTCGGAATTGGCAAATCCGGGCACCGCGTTGGAGGTCGAGATCTACGGCCAGAAATACCCCGCTGTGGTGCAAGAGGATCAACCCCTCTGGGATCCGGCCAACGACCGGCTGCGGGCCTGACCATGGCTGTTCCGCGCGTCATGCAGGGCGTTCACCTGACCCGCCACGGCGGGCCAGAGGCGCTGGAGTGGCGCGCGGATATCCCGGTGCCACAACCCGGGCCCGGTCAGGTGCTGGTTCGGGTCGCGGCAGCTGGGGTCAACAACACCGATATCAACACACGTGTCGGCTGGTATTCCTCAGACATTACCGGCGCGACGGATGCGGTGGATCAGGAGGTCGACGCGGGCGGCTGGGGTGGCGCGTTACACTTCCCGCGCATTCAGGGCGGCGATCTGTGCGGCATCGTTGAACTTGCCGGACCCGAGACTGGGTTCCAACCCGGTCAACGAGTCACCTGCCCGATCAACCTGCCGCGCCCACGCCCCGGCAATCCGACAGGGTTCATCGCGCTCGGGTCCGAGATTGACGGGGCCTTCGCGCAATATTGTCTGGTTGAGGCGTCGGACCTGTATGACGTCTCGGCCTCACCGCTGTCGGATGCCGAGATCGCTGCCATCCCCTGTGCTTTTGGCACGGCGGAAAACCTGCTGACCCGCGCAGGCGTGACTGCAGGCCACAAGGTTTTAATCACCGGAGCTTCGGGCGGGGTCGGTCTGGCTGCTGTGCAACTTGCCCGGCTACGCGGAGCGACCGTGTGGGGTGTCACCAGCCCAGCCAAAGCCGATGTGGTCAAAGATCAAGGGGCAACGGATACGTTTGACCGTAACGCGCCCTTGCCGAAAGACATGTTCGATGTTGTGATCGACGTCGTCGGTGGCCCCGCCTGGCCCAACCTGATCCTGTCGCTGAAACCCGGCGGGCAGTATGCGGTATCTGGTGCCATCGCCGGCCCCATCGTTCAGGCCGATCTGCGCGATATCTATTTGCGCGACATCACCATCCACGGCTGCACCCATCAGGCCTTCGAGGTTTTCGGACGATTGGTCGAACTTATGAACGCAGGCCGGATCAAACCTTTGATCTCAAAAACCTATCCGCTAAGAGATATCGCCGAAGCGCAAGAGGACTTTCAGTCCAAAGCATTTGCGGGAAAACTGGTTCTCATTCCCTGAGGAAAGGTAAGGCTATGGCGGATATCACCCTGTTGGACGGCTCGATCGGGCAGGAACTGGTCAAGCGCGGTGGCGAAAAGCCCACGCCTTTGTGGTCAACGCGCGTGATGATAGATCAGCCCGAACTGGTGGGGCAAGTCCATGCCGATTACTTCCGCCGTGGCGCGACGGTGGCGACCACGAACACCTATGCCGTGCACCGCTCGCGCTTGGTGCGCGAAGGGATCGAGGATCAACTGCCCGCCCTGATCGACTCGGCGCTGACACAGGCAGAACGCGCGCGGCCGCCCTCGAGCGGGCGGATCGCAGGGGCACTGGGGCCGCTTCTGGCCTCATACCGGCCCGACCTGAAGCCCGATGTGGAAGACGCGGCCTTGAAATATGCCGAGCTGGTCGGTCTGATGAACGACCGGGTGGACCTATTCCTGCTGGAAACCGTCTCGTCCCTGCAAGAAGCCGAAGGCGCGTTGCGCGGGACGGAAAGCGCAACCAAACCCGTCTGGCTGGCGCTGTCAGTGATGGATAATGACGGCACCCGCCTGCGTTCGGGCGAGCATCTGGCGCAGGTCGCGCCTCTGGTCGATCGCTTTGCGCCGCAAGCGGTGTTGATCAACTGCACCCGCCCGGAATCGGTGATGCCCGCACTGATGATCCTTGAAACGATGGGCCGCCCTTACGGGGCCTATGCCAATGGCTTCACCGGCATCACACAAGGGTTTTTGGAAGACGCCCCCACTGTTGATGCGCTAGAAGAACGTCGTGACCTGACGCCTGAAGCCTATGCCGATTTTGCTATGTCCTGGGTCGAACACGGGGCCACCATCGTCGGCGGCTGCTGCGAGGTCGGCCCCGATCATATCGAGGCGCTGGCCCACGCGCTGCACGCCGCGCGACACCGGATCGTCTAGGGCGATGGCGGGTCAGCAGCATTTCGATATCCTCGTCGCCCCCGGCTATGTGCTGCTGGAACTGGCGTCGCTGGTCGAGGTGCTGCGGCTGGCCAATCGCGTCTGCCCGCACCCGCCCTTTACCTATGCGTATAAGTCGCTGAAGGGTGGACCGATCCATTCCAGCAGCGATGCGATGATCCAGACCGAGGCTGTCAGCACCCAGCCCAACGCGGATTACCTGTTTGTCATCGGCAATACCGACCCTGACCATCCCGACCTTTCGCTGGGTCGCGTGGTTTCGGATTACACATATCGTGGCGCACAGGTGTTCTTGCTGGCTGAAGCCGCCAGCCGTTACATCGACGAACACGGTACCGAGGATATGGCGACCCATTGGGAAAATGCCTCATTCCTGCGCGAACGCGGGGCCCGGTTCGAGGCGAAGCTCTCCATCGCCACACAGCAAGGCGCCGTTGTCACCTGTGCGGGGATGGAGGCGACGACGGATGTGGCCTTGTCTGTGATCGGCCGACACATCTCGGGGCCAGCCAAGATGACCGTGGCCGATATTATGCTGCACGAGAACATCCGCGATTTCTCCTCCATGCAGCCGTTTTCCGGCACACGTCTGACCGCCACCGGGGATGCCAAGCTGGACCAGTGCATCAAGCTGATGCAGGCCAATATCGAGGACCCTCTGCCGATCCATCAGATCGTCGAGGAACTGCATCTGTCCAACCGCTCGCTCGAGCGCAAGTTCAAGACCTTCTTCGGCACCACCCCCAACGGGTTCTACCGCGAGATGCGGTTGGCCAAGGCCAATAACCTGCTTCTCAACACCACCATGAGCGTGCGCGAGATCGGCCTTGCCTGCGGGTTCCCGAACGGGTTTTCGTCTGTTTACAAAAGCTTTTTCGGCGTCACGCCCTTTGTTCTGCGTCGTGAAAAGCGCGCGACACATCGGTGAAAATTACCGATTTTGTGACGCTTTTGGCGCATTTATTGTCGATCTTCCGTGGCATTTTGGCCCAAACCTGACAGCGCGGAGATTTCAGGATGGTTGATCTTCCCAACAAGGCCCGAGTGGTCATCATCGGCGGCGGCGTCATCGGATGCTCGGTCGCATATCACCTGACTAAGAAGGGCTGGAGTGATGTCGTTCTGCTGGAGCGCAAGCAGCTGACCAGCGGCACCACATGGCACGCCGCCGGCCTGATCGCACAGTTGCGGGCGACGGCGAACATGACCAAACTGGCGAAATATAGTCAGGAACTTTACGGCTCGCTCGAAGAAGAAACCGGTGTTGCCACGGGGTTCAAACGCTGCGGCTCGATCACCGTAGCTTTGACCGAGGAGCGAAAGGAAGAGATCTACCGTCAGGCTGCCATGGCCCGCGCCTTTGGGGTCGAGGTTGAGGAAATCTCGAACGAGCGCGTCAAGGAGATGTACCCACATCTAAATGTTGAAGACGTCAAGGGCGCAGTCTATCTGCCGCTGGACGGGCAGGGCGACCCGGCCAATATCGCACTGGCGCTGGCCAAGGGCGCGCGGCAACGCGGCGGGATCGTCAAGGAACGGGTGAAAGTCACCGAGATCGTCAAACAGGGGCGTACAGTCACGGGCGTTGAATGGATTGCCGATGACGGCAGCGCCTCGGGCCATATCGAATGCGATATGGTGGTGAACTGCGCGGGCATGTGGGGGCATGAGGTCGGGCGCATGGCAGGCGTGAACGTCCCGCTGCACGCGTGTGAGCATTTCTATATCGTGACCGAAGGCATTGACGGCCTGACCCAGCTGCCGGTTCTGCGCGTGCCGGATGAGTGCGCCTATTACAAGGAAGACGCGGGCAAAATCTTGCTGGGCGCGTTTGAACCCAACGCGAAGCCATGGGCCATGGAGGGCATCCCCGGCAGTTTCGAGTTCGACCAACTGCCCGAGGATTTCGACCACTTCGAGCCGATCCTTGAGGCGGCAGTAAACCGGATGCCGATGCTGGCCGAGGCGGGGATTCACACCTTCTTCAACGGGCCGGAATCGTTCACGCCCGACGATGCTTATCATCTGGGCCTTGCGCCCGAGATGGACAATTATTGGGTCGCTGCCGGGTTCAATTCGATCGGGATTCAGTCCGCCGGGGGCGCGGGTATGGCGCTGGCCGAGTGGATGGACAGCGGTGAGAAACCCTTTGATCTGGGCGATGTGGATATCAGCCGGATGCAGCCGTTTCAGGGCAACAAGCAGTATTTGTTTGAACGGTCCAAGGAAACGCTGGGCCTGCTTTATGCCGACCACTACCCGTACCGTCAGAAAGCCACCGCGCGCGGCGTGCGGCGCACACCATTCCACCATCACCTGCTGGAACACGGTGCCGTCATGGGTGAACTGGCCGGGTGGGAGCGCGCCAATTGGTTCGCCAACGCAGGTCAGGAACGCGAGTACCACTACAGCTGGAAACGCCAGAACTGGTTCGAAAACTCCGCTGCCGAACACCGTGCGGTGCGCGAGAATGTGGGCATGTATGACATGTCGTCCTTCGGCAAAATCCGCGTCGAAGGGCCGGATGCCGAGGCGTTCATGAACTACGTTGGAGGTGGCGATTACTCAGTGCCCAATGGCAAGATTGTCTACACTCAATTCCTGAACCGCGCGGGCGGGATCGAAGCGGACGTGACCGTCACCCGTCTGACCGAGACAGCCTATCTGGTGGTCACCCCCGCAGCCACGCGCTTGGCCGACCAAACATGGATGCAACGCCACGCGGGTGGGTTCAACGTGGTCATCACCGATGTCACGGCAGGCGAGGGCGTTTTGGCCGTCATGGGCCCCAACGCACGCGGGTTGCTGCAAAAAGTCTCGTCCGCTGATTTCTCGAACGCGGCCAACCCGTTTGGCACAGCGCAAGAGATCGAGATGGGCATGGGCCTCGCCCGGGCGCACCGCGTCACCTACGTGGGCGAGCTGGGGTGGGAGATCTACGTCTCCTCGGACATGGCGGGCCACGTGTTCGAAACCCTGTACGAGGCCGGGCAAGATATGGGCCTGAAACTCTGCGGCATGCATATGATGGATTGCTGCCGGATCGAGAAGGGATTCCGCCATTTTGGCCACGACATCACCTGCGAGGATCACGTGGTCGATGCCGGGCTTGGCTTTGCCGTGAAAACCGACAAGGGCTGCGATTTCATCGGACGTGAGGCGGTTATTGCCCGTAAGGAAAGCGGGCCGCAAAGCCGGTTGTTCCAGTTCAGGCTGACTGACCCCGAGCCACTGCTGTTCCACAATGAACCCATTCTGCGGGATGGCGAATATGTGGGTTATCTGAGTTCGGGCAATTATGGCCACACGCTGGGTGGCGCCATCGGTCTGGGCTATGTGCCCTGTGCGGGCGAGAAGGCTGCGGATGTGCTTGCCTCAAGCTATGAGATCGACGTCTGCGGCGTGAAGGTCAAAGCAGAAGCCTCGCTGAAACCGATGTACGATCCCAAATCGGAACGCGTAAAAGTCTGAAACGCGGGAAAAGGGGGCGCTGCCCCCGCCGCGGCAAGGCGCGAATCCCTGAGGTATTTGAGGCCAGATGAAGTGCAGGATCCGTGCTTCATCTGGCCAAAAATATCTCTGAGCGCGAGGCAGAGCCTCGCATGTTGGTTTGGTTCCAAACATGTGACGTATCAGAATTCCTGATGGCCGGCTTCACAGTTTTCGTGGTTTTCATAGGGCAGAGGTTTGCCGTAGAGAGTCCGATATCAATCGGAGACCCGCCGTGGCAAACACACCCATCCCACAGAATGCCGCAGACACGCCCAAGGGGTTGGTATTGGCTGTCACAGCCTATGTTTTGTGGGGATTCTTGCCGCTCTATGTGAAAGCCATGGCGCATGTCGGGCCGATCGAGATTGTCTCGCACCGTATTATCTGGTCAGTGCCGGTGGCGGGGTTGCTGCTGGTCGCTTTGGGGCGGACGCAGGATTTGAAGGCGGCGCTGGTGAACCCGAAGATGCTGGTTATGGCGTGTTTGACTGCGGCGCTGATCTCGGTGAATTGGGCCATTTATGTGTGGGCTATTGCCAATGACCGGGCATTGGATGCGGCGCTGGGGTACTACATCAACCCGCTGTTCAGCATCGCCTTGGGCGCGGTGTTGTTGCGAGAGCCTTTGACCAAGACACAATTGGCGGCGGTGGCGATTGCGGCGCTGGGGGTGCTGGTGCTGGTCGTCGAAGCAGGCAGCTTGCCGTGGCCTGCGTTGGGTCTGATGGTCAGCTGGGGGTTTTATGCGTTTTTCAAACGGTCTTTGCCCATCGGGCCCAATCAGGGTTTTTTGCTTGAGGTGCTGATCCTGCTGATTCCAGCCCTGATGTATGTCACCTTGCTTGGCGTGAAGGGCACAGGGCATTTTGGCATGGGGCTTACGGACACCCTGCTGCTGGCCTGTGCTGGGATCGTGACGGCTGTGCCATTGTTGGTCTATGCAAACGGGGCCAAACTGGTGCGGTTGTCGACGATGGGCATCCTGCAATACATCGCGCCCACCATGATCTTCATCACCGCCATAGCTGTGTTCGGCGAGCAGATTGACCGGGGCCGCATGATCGCTTTCCCGCTGATCTGGACGGCTTTGGTCGTGTATTCGATCCCGCTGATCCGGCAGATACGGGCTCAGGCCTGACGCAATAGGCGCGCGGCCTCTACCGCCCATATGGCATAGGTTTTCGGGCTTGGATGATACCCGTCAGGTGCCGCAAGTGCCGGGTCGTCCGGCAGATCGAGAGTGAGATGTCGTGCCTGAGCGCAACTTTCCACGACATCTTGCAACCCAAGATCCAACCGGGCGGCTTGTTGGCCCAGTACCCAGGCCAGTGGTTGGGGTAACGCGGGGAAGCGGTTCATGTGTGGTACGGCGGTTACAACAACGCGCCGCGCGCCCAGCTTACCCGTCAGCAACGCAAGCAGCCGCGACTGCCGTTCTATGAAAACCCTTTGGGAAACAGCCCGCGTGACGTCGTTGACGCCCAGAGCGGTCACCGCCATGTCGAATTGCCCGTTCAAAGCCTGCAGGCGTTCGATCGTGTCCAGCGTCGTGTGCCCGGTTGTCGCCTCTAACCGCCACTCTACAGCGTAGTGGCGAGACAGCTCTCGGACCAGACACCCCGATAACGCTTGTGATTGAGTGCCTGCGCCGACACCAGCAGCTGAACTGTCCCCGGCAATCAGAAGACGCAATCGGGGACCGCGCCCTTCTCGCCCTTCACGTGGACCTGAGGGTTCGGGCAGGAACCGCGCGTTCCGGCGTACGGAAAGCCCCTGTGCCGCCAGCACGGGCAACAGGGGAACGCGTAAAAGTTGATCAGCGGCGAGAGGCATATCAGCTTAGAGCGTCTTTGAACTTGAGGAACCGCGCGTCGGTCATAACGCGCGACATCATCGCTTCGCGCAAGGCGCCAACGCTTTTGTAAGGGCGCATGACGACCTCGAAATCCTGGATCAGCCCGTCATCGTTTAGCGTGATCAGGTCAACGCCAACCGCATCCAAATCACCGATCTTGCACTGAAACTCCAGCGCCCAATCTTTGCCGCCCCCCATGATCCGGCGATAATGGAAATCAGAAAACACCTGCCCCACATGTCCTAGCACGGCCGCCACGGGTTCGCGCCCGGTCCATGTGCTGAAATAGGTGGGGGGCGAAAAACGCACGTCCTCGGCCAGCAACTCAAGGATCAGGGTTTCATCGCCCTTTGCGACGACCTCTTGCATACGCTCGATTGTTGGGTGCATTTGTTCTCCTCCGCTTTGGAACAGACTTGCCGAACCGCTCCGGGCAGGCAAGGACGACGTTGCGGGAGGGGGCGCGGTAAGATAGGCAGACGCGCATGAACGACGCCTATAATCCCCCTCAGACCCCACTGGATGTGCTGCACGAAGATGTGCAATTGATTGTGGTCAATAAACCATCGGGTCTGTTGTCAGTGCCAGGACGCGGAGAGCATCTGACCGACTGCTTGCTGACCCGTGTGCAAGCGGTGTTCCCTCAGGCGCTGCTGGTGCATCGGTTGGATCGGGATACATCGGGCGTGATGGTGTTTGCGCAGACGTCGCATGCGCAGCGTCATCTGAGTTTGCAGTTCGAAAAGCGCCAGACCCGCAAGACTTATATCGCCCGCGTTTGGGGGAAGGTTGAGGACAAGACTGGCACTGTCAATCTGCCATTGATTGTCGACTGGCCCAACCGCCCCCGTCAGATGGTGTGCCACGAGACCGGAAAACCCGCCGTAACCGACTGGCGTGTGGTGAAACATGAGGGTGAGACGACACGTATCCGTCTGTTTCCGAAAACCGGCCGCTCGCATCAGTTGCGCGTACACATGCAATCGCTGGGTCATGCCATTCTGGGCGATCCCTTTTACGCGGGAGGGCCAGCGCGGGACTATCCGCGACTGATGCTGCATTCCGAAGAGCTAAGGTTGAAAAGCCCCGATGGCGGCGCGTCGATGAAGTTCCGCGCCGGGGCGGATTTCTAAGCCGTCCCGGTCCAGAGCAGTTTCAAATTTCCAAGCGAAAACCGCCTAATTCGTCGCCGCGGGGCGCAGGGTTGTCGAGTGGACATGAGTTCGCGTTCGATTTCAAACGCCCGCAGGTTGTGGTCCTGCGACCAACGCCCAAGTTGCAGTGTCATCATGACGTGATTGTCGCGGCTTGGCATGGCGGATCTCCTGTGTTGGTGATCCAATCTGGCGCGTCACTACTGACAACACCTTGTCAGGGGGGTGTGCTAAGGTGTCAGCAGAAAAACTCCGGAGACCGCCATGCGTCGCTCGACCCGTTTGTTTGAAATCATCCAGATCCTGCGCGCCACCGACGCGCCGGTCACAGCCGAGGCGCTGGCCGAAAAGCTCGAAGTTTCGGTGCGTACGGTGTATCGCGACATCGCGGCACTTCAGGCGCAACGCACTCCGATTGAAGGCGAAGCAGGCGTCGGCTACATGATGCGGCGCGGGTATGACCTGCCGCCCCTGAATTTCGACGCCGAAGAAGTTGAGGCGCTGTGGGTTGGCCTGTCAATGTTGGCTCGCACCGGAGACAGTACGTTGCAACAGGCTGCCGACCGGGTGTGCCGCAAGATCGAGGCCCTGCGCGCGCCTGCGGACTGGTTGCAGGTGGCGCCGTGGGGCGCACCGATCGACGATCCCGACAAGGGCTGTATCCCCGTTGTGAACTACCGAGAGGCCATCCGCGCCGAGCGCAAGATTCGCATCACCTACATCAATGCCCAAGAGGAAAAAACCGAACGTGTCGTGCGGCCTGTCGCTCTGATTTATCACATAGAATGCACCATGCTGGTCGCTTGGTGCGAGCTTCGTAGCGGGTTTCGCCACTTCCGCACGGATCGAATCTGGGCCTGCGAACTGATAGATGACCATTTTTGCGGTCAGGGAGAGCCGTTGCGCGCCATCTGGCAGGAACAAAACCAATGGGAGACTGGACCAAAAGCCCATTAGATGGCGGGTAACTGCCCATATCACCGCATTGTTGCTTGAGCCCGCCTGCACTAGGCACGATATACTGCCTCAAACAACATGGACCTAAAAAAGAGGTCCAGAGCAGAAGGTGAATTCATGACGATTTCCAAGTTTTTTGTAACCGCCGGGCTGTGCTCGGCCATGTTTCTGGGTGCTTGTACGGACCCCGGTACCCTGAACCTTCCGGCCGATCCGAACCAGAACGCCAAGCAAGGTGCAATTCTGGGCAGTATTGTTGGCGCGGGCGTTGGGGCGATTGCCAACGACTCGGACCCGCTTCTGGGTGCCGTGGCCGGTGCCGCAATCGGCGCAGCAGGCGGTGGAATCATAGGCAATCAGCTGGACCAGCAAGCGGCAGAGCTGCGGCAGCAACTGGCCAATGACGGCATTACTATTGTGAACGCAGGCAACCGCCTGATCGTGACCGTGCCCAACGACATTACTTTCAACACCGACAGCGCGACCGTGCGTCCGGCGTTGCGGGCCGATCTGGTTAAGGTGGGTCAGAACCTGACGCGCTATCCCAATTCGAACGTGCAGGTTATCGGCCACACCGACAGCGATGGCGAGGCCTCGTATAATCAGGGCCTGTCCGAACGTCGCGCGCGTTCGGTCGCGGATATTCTGCAAGCGAATGGCGTGAATGGCGCGCGGATCTCGACCATTGGTCTGGGCGAAAGTCGTCCTGATGCATCGAACCTGACAGCTGCGGGCAAGGCGCAGAACCGTCGGGTCGATATCGAGATCATCCCCAACTGATCACATTGACCGAGCAGGGCGCCTTTTGGCGCCCTTTTGCGCACATTGACTGCGCGTCAGGTGGGCTTTGGTCCACGGCAAAGCCGCGCTAGGTATTGGGGAACACGCAACGGAGTTTCCCAATGGCCGAACCGATCCTTCTGAGCCTTTCCGGCTCACTTCGCGAAAGCGCGACCAACCGTAAACTGCTGCGCGAGGCCGCCCGGCTGTTCGAACCCGCCACCCATATCGAGGCAGACCTGAATCTGCCGCTTTACGACGGCGATCTGGAAGAAGGCGAGGGTATTCCCGCCGCCGTTCAGGTGCTGGCGGATCAGATCGCGCAGGCCGATGCGGTGATCATCTCGACCCCGGAATACAACAAGGGGCCGTCTGGCGTACTGAAAAACGCTCTGGATTGGGTCAGCCGAACCAAGGGTCGTCCCTGGGCTGACAAGCCTGTCGCTGTTATGTCTGCGGCTGCCGGACGGGCCGGTGGGGAGCGCGCGCAAATGGTTTTGCGCGGCTATATGGTTCCGTTCCAGCCGCGCATCCTGCAGGGCCCGGAAATCCATTTGGCTGACAGTTCGAACGAATTCGACGAACATGGCAAGCTGGTCAGCGAGCGCTATGAAAGTGCCCTGCGGACCCTGATGCAGAAATTGCGGGCGGAAGCGGGTCTTTGAAAGCCCTGATGGCTTGTTCTGCACAGGCGCGCTGCTTAGGTTTTTCTTATGACCGAGGATATCCTGACTGACACCCTGGACCCGGCGCGTGCCGCCGCATTGCAGGCAACGCTGGGTCAAAAGCCAAGTGTAGCAGCCGGGTCCGAGTTGCCACCATTTTTTCATCACCTGTATTTCTGGTCTCCACAGACCCCAGATCAGCTGGGGCGCGACGGGCACCCAAAAGTCGGCGGGCTGATCCCCGACATAGGCCTGCCGCGCCGTATGTGGGCCGGGGGACGGTTGGAGTTTCATACGCCGCTAACAGCAGGAGCGCAGGCCGAGAAGCGGACGGTTTGCGAAAGCTCCGAGGTTAAGGCTGGACGCAGCGGCCCGCTTGGGTTTGTCACTCTGCGTCACGAATTCCACCAGAACGGAGCGCTTTGCCTAACGGAATGGCAGGATTTGGTTTACCGCGAAGACCCCTCGGCGAATGTTGTCCGGCCTGTCGCACCTCAAGCACGCGTGAAGGAAACGCATCGGCGGGAGGTCGATTTCGATTCGACAGTGCTGTTTCGCTATTCGGCGCTGACGTTCAACGGGCACCGAATACACTATGATCTGGATTATGCCCGCGAAGTCGAAGGCTATGATGGGCTGGTCGTTCACGGCCCCCTGCTGGCGCAGCTGTTGATGTTGTTCGCGCAGGATCAGATCGGCCCGTTGGCGCAGTTTTCTTTCCGGGCCTCTTCGCCTTTGATGCATTTCGAGCAGGCGGTTTTGTGTCGGAACGGCTCGGATATGTGGGTGCGTGGCCCGGACGGACGCCAATGTATGAGCGCGCAGGCCGTGCCCCGTTCAGAGTGAGGCTTCGGGCCTGAAATCATTGGGGATGGTATCGCGTTCTTCCAACACCAGATCGGCCATCACCTCAGCGACTTTCGGGGCCATGCCAAAGCCGATCTTGAACCCCCCATTGGCAATGAACTGTCCCTGATGCAAAGGATGTGCCCCCAGCATCGGTGCACGACTTTTGCTGCGAGGGCGGACGCCGGCCCATCGTTCGATCACTTCAGCCCCATGCAGCACCGGCACCGCCCGCATGGCGCGTTCCAACACGTCGTCCAGCGCAGCGTCCGTACTGGTTGGATCGTCATACTCTCGTTCCGAAGTTGAACCGATCGCCAGCGTTCCGTCCGCATGAGGAACGAAATGAATGGCGTCTGCAAAAAGTTGTGGAACACTACCCGCATCAAATCGCAGCAGGGCGGCCTGTCCCTTGACGCCGTTGCCGACTGTCTTGCCGAAAGCGTCGCTCAGTGCTTGCAGCCCGGCCAACCCGGTGGCGTGAATAACCTGACCTTTGTCAGGCGCTTCCGCCTGAACGTGCACGTCCATCACCTCTAACGCCGCGACCAGCGCGGCACAGGCCCGTCTGGGGTGCATCCGCGCGCTGAGCGTGTCGTGAATGACGAAATCGGTGGGGCTGGGCGGGCACCAAGCACCGATCTCCGAGGTTTTGACCACGCGCCATTCGGCATGGCCTTGCCACAAGTCTTGTGCCGTCCCTGCTCTCGCGTAGGCAAGGTCCAAGCTGCGTTGATCGGCAATGGGTTGCAGGCGACCTGACCGGGCATAGCCGGGCGACACGCCTCCTGTCGCCTCGACCTGTTTCCAGAACGGTTCGGCCATGATCAGGCTGTCGAATTGAAAGGCTTTCTTGGCGTTCCAGTTCTCGGGCACATGCGGGGCCAGTGCACCCACTAGCCCGCCGCTAGAGCCCGCGCCGGGGCCGAACGGGTCGACCACCTGCACCTTGGCGCCGCGCCGGGCGCAGGTCCAAGCGATGGACAGGCCAAAGATACCTGCACCCCGCACTGTCACATCGACCATTGCCAAACCTCATTTCCTTGTTCAGTGTCGCGCCGCTTAGCTACAGGAT
This sequence comes from Ruegeria sp. HKCCD7628, assembly GCF_057221005.1. Taxonomy (NCBI): domain Bacteria; kingdom Pseudomonadati; phylum Pseudomonadota; class Alphaproteobacteria; order Rhodobacterales; family Roseobacteraceae; genus Ruegeria; species Ruegeria sp. HKCCD7628. The sequence goes on along the minus strand of NZ_JBWVBA010000001.1, from coordinate 1,119,817 downwards.
TCCCCGATGGCAGACCAGCGTGCCGAACTGACATGGCGGGACGGGCAGATCCCCGTCTCGGACCGTTTCGATGACCCCTATTTCTCGCTCCAGAATGGGCTGGAGGAAACGCGGCATGTTTTTCTGGCGGGCAATGATCTGCCTGCACGGTTTGCGCCGGGATTTCGCATTGCCGAGCTAGGTTTTGGCACCGGTCTGAACATGCTGACGGCTTGGTCTGCTTGGGAAAAATCGGGCCAGTCGACTCCGCTGACCTTCACCAGTTTCGAGGCCTACCCAATGGTCCGCGATGACATGTCCCGTGCCTTGGCCGCCTTTCCTGAATTGGCCCAATGGGCCGAACGGTTTCTGGCTACATGGCGGGGAGGCATTTGCGATTTGGGTACTCTGCACCTTGAGGTCATCGAAGGCGATGCCCGGCAAGCCCTGCCTGCGTGGCAGGGCCTTGCGGATGCATGGTTTCTGGACGGGTTTTCCCCCGCCAAGAACCCCGAACTTTGGGGTGCTGACCTGATGCAACAGGTATTTGACCATACCGCCCTAGGGGGCACTGCGGCCACTTATACTGCCGCAGGGTTTGTGCGTCGCGGGCTGGAGGATGCGGGCTTTGCCGTCACCCGCGCGCCGGGTTTCGGCCGCAAACGCCATATGACCCGCGCTGCCAAATCATGAGTCAGCAAAACAACACCCGCGCGGGCATCGCGCTGATGATTTCGGCCACAGTTGTGTTTGCCTTGCAGGACGGAATCTCGCGCCATTTGGCAGGGACATATAACACCTACATGGTCGTCATGATCCGCTATTGGTTCTTCGCGGCGTTTGTCATCGCACTGGCCCTGCGCACACCCGGAGGGATCGCGGCCACTGCAAGAACCAGTCAGTTAGGGCTGCAAATCCTGCGCGGTGTTCTGTTAGCCGGAGAGGTCTGCGTCGCGGTTTATGCGTTTACCATCCTTGGGTTGATCGAAAGCCAGGCGGTTTTCATTTGTTATCCCCTGCTGATTGCGGCACTCAGCGGGCCGGTACTGGGCGAACAGGTTGGATGGCGGCGTTGGTCGGCAATTGGAGTGGGGTGCGTCGGGGTTCTGATTATCCTGCAGCCGGGCATGGGCGTGTTCAATCCGTGGGCGGTGATCCCACTGATCTCGGCTCTGATGTTCGCCGTCTATGGTTTGCTGACCCGATACGCAGCACGACGTGACAGCACCGCGACCAGCTTCTTCTGGACCGGTATTGCCGGGGCCGTTGCCATGACTGTGATTGGCCTGTGGTTTTGGGAGCCGATGGTCGGCGGCGACTGGCTTTGGATGGGTCTTTTGTGTCTCAGCGGCGTTCTGGGTCACTGGCTTCTGATCAAGTGCTATGAGATGGCCGAGGCCAGTGCCGTGCAGCCCTTTGCCTATTTCCACCTGATGTGGAGCGCAATCCTTGGCATCTCAGTCTTCGGAGAATCGCTGCGGCCCGCAGTTGTGGTCGGGGCCGCGCTGGTGATTGCGGCGGGGCTGTTCACCCTATGGCGCGAACGCCGCCAGAGTTGACCCCGTGAGTTCTTGCGAAAACGGGACAGGCAAGGCGGGCCGCCCAAGCCGTGCGCGGTAAACCGGCAGGCTTTCGGCGACGCGCATCACATAGTTCCGGGTCTCGCTGAACGGGATAGTCTCAATCCAGTCGACCATGTCGATCTCACCCGCGCGCGGGTCGCCGTACCGATCCATCCACGAGATCGGCCTGCGTGGTCCAGCGTTATAGCCTGCGGCCATCATCACCACGTTGCCGTTGAAATCGTCGGCCAGACTGGACAGGTAGTTCGCTCCCAGCTTGGCATTGTATTGCCAGTCCGATGTCAGGCTCGAGGTCTTGTGCCCGCTGAGAATCCCCATGTTCTTGGCGACCAGCTGAGCGGTTGCGGGCATCACCTGCATCAATCCACGTGCGCCTGCACCGCTGATGACGACCGGATCAAACTCACTTTCTCGGCGGGCGATGGCCAGCGTCATTTCCTTCGCCATTGGCAGGCCAAGATCGGCAACCGGATGCACCGGATAGTACGCAGCGGGCAGCACGACACCGGTTTTGGCTGCCCGCTTTGCAATCATCACTGCCAGATGTGGCTGTTTCAGCTCGATCGCCAGATCACCCAATTGGTTGGCCTGCGTGTCGTCCAGATCTTCGACCAAGTGGGTCAGGAAACGTTCTGATAGGTTGTCCTCGCCCGCACGCAGTAGCAGTAGACCCGCTTCCAGCACGCTGGAATCGGCAAATCCTGCCTGTTTCCAATGCGGGGCTCGGCGTGGGCTGGCCAATTCACTGTCAAAGGGTCGACCGATCCGTTCCGCCGCCAGCAAGCCATAGAATGAGGTCTGGTAGTCAGCCCCCATCGCATAAGCTTCATACGCCTTGTCCGCATCCCCCTGGGCCGCGTAGGCCCGCCCCAGCCAATAGCCGCCGCGCCCCTTCGAAATAGGAGACGCAACTGCATCCGAGAAGTTCTGGAAATGGCGCACCGCCGTGCCAGGGTCGTTCAGTTTCCGCAGCGCCAGAAATCCGGCCAGCCATTCCAGATCGGCATAGCCATAGCCCATCTCAGGCGTCATATGGTGGTTCGCTGCAATCTTGTAGGCTTTTGAGGCGCTACCATTGCGCATTTCAAGCCGCGCCAGACGGCGACGGCCTTCGGCCCATTTGTCGGGTTCCCCCAACGCATCCGGCCCAGTGGAACGCGCCAGCATCAGGTCAATTGCACTGTCGTCCAGCTCTTTCTTGTCGCGCCAGACAAAGCGGTCAAAGGCCAGCCCCGGCGCGTCCGCCAGTGATTTCGGAACCGCAGCGACCTTGCCATCGACACCCGGTTGCCGCTTTTGCAATGCAATTCGCGCCTCGGCTAGTTTACGCTGATCGGTACTGACCAAAGGCAACATCTGGCCAGCGCTAACCAGATGACCGTCCCACAGCATCCGGTCCAGCCGCGCCGCGTGATGAGGTTTCAGTAACGATCCAAAGTTCTCAAGATAGTTCTTTTGCAGTCCGGACCCCATCGGCATGGTCCGCCAGGCGGCCACGATATCAGCCTCGGCATCCCCCGACCGCCCCTTGGCCTTCAGCGCCACAGCATAATTCAATGCACCCTCGGCGGTCTGAGGTGGAACGTCTGTATAGAATTTCACGACGCGATCCGGATCAGCTCCGGTAAAGGCTGGCTCGCTTTTGCGTCGCAGCCATGCGAGGCCGGGCCAATCGGGGCGTCGGTCCAGAAAAACCAACACATCGCCTGAAGTCCCGAAGCCTTCGCGCAACCAGTGCCATACGATAATGTCGCGCGATACCGACCCTCGGGCACCAGATTCGCGCAGGGCGGCGTTCCAATCGCCTTTGCGCATCTCGTAAAGACCCGCGCGCAGGTCGCCCACCGCGTCGGCCCTTGCCTGCCCGAATGAAACCAGAATCACAGCCGTCAAAAGCGCCAGAACGCGTGTCATGCCTTGCATTTCCCAACCAACCAAGGATAGAGCAATTCAGGATAAAGCTTGCATCGTCGGGATCAACACACATCGCAAAGATTGTGATGACCCGCGAGGCAAAAAAACACTAACCGCACACCAAGGAGCGTGTCATGTTCAAAGGCTCAATGCCAGCCCTCGTCACTCCGTTCACTAACGGCGCGTTGGACTTGGATACGCTCAAACGTTTGGTCGAGTGGCACATTCAGGAAGGCTCGACCGGATTGGTCCCTGTGGGCACGACGGGCGAAAGCCCCACACTCAGCCACGATGAACACGAAACCGTTGTGGCCGAGGTCGTCAAAGCTGCCGCCGGTCGCGTGCCAGTTATCGCGGGGGCGGGCTCGAACAACACGGTCGAGGCCATCCGCTTTGTGCAATTTGCTCAAACGGTTGGAGCAGATGCGGCTCTTGTCGTGACCCCATACTACAACAAGCCCACGCAAAAAGGGCTGATCGAACACTTCCGCGCGCTGCATGAATGCGCGGATATCCCGATCATCATCTACAACATTCCCGGCCGCTCGGTCATCGACATGTCACCCGAAACCATGGGTGAGTTGGCTAAACTACCGCGCATCGTGGGCGTCAAAGATGCCACAGGCGATATCGCTCGGGTCAGCCAGCAACGCGCGTCCTGCGGCTCGGAATTCTGCCAGCTATCGGGCGAGGACGCCACTGCGCTGGGTTTCAACGCCCATGGCGGCGTCGGCTGTATCTCGGTCACTGCAAACGTGGCACCCAAGCTCTGCGCCGAATTCCAGCAGGCCACTCTGAACGGCGATTATACCAAGGCGCTTGCGTATCAGGACCGCCTGATGCCCCTGCACGAAGCCATCTTCATCGAGCCCGGCCTTGTGGGCGCCAAATACGCGCTTAGCAAACTGGGCCTGTGCAGCCCCGAAGTGCGCTCGCCGCTGACCGAACTGGAAGACAGTACCAAAGCCGCGATCGAAGCTGCCATGAAACACGCAGGCCTGTTGTAAAACCGCGCTTCCATCCGGATCCGTTCTTCATCTGGCTACAAATATCTCAGGGGAGGAATTGGCCTTAAAGGCCAAGGAGGAGCTGGCCCCCTCCATCAGCGTTTGCCGTAATACAGCCCCACGACATGTTCCGCCTGCGCGAAGAACAGCCAACGTGACGTGGCAACACCTGCGATATGGGACAAGACCGCGACGGCGGCAAAGGCATGGCTGAACGGCAGCAGCAGGAACAACACCGGTGCCATGAATGCCAGCACAAAGGAAATGATACGAAGTTTCTCAGCATGTTTGCGGCCAACCACATGCACGAACTCTCGCAGCAGATAGTTCGTACCGGTGTGCGGCGGTTCAAACGCTCTGACGTCACCACGTGATCCTAAACCCGTGGCTGTTCCGATATCGGTGCCGGAGCGGGCCAAGGCAGTATCCCCACGCCACCAATACAGCGCTTGAATTGTAGCGGCGACCACAAGAAGTATGATGGAAACTGTGGTTTGTCCGGCCAGCAACGCGCCACCCGCCAAGCTGAAGCTCAAAAACATCGCCGGTGTCAGCGCCATGTTCCAGCGCGGGATTGTCTTAAGTTGGGTGTAAATCATCGAGGTCGTGAAAACCGTGGCCAATGAGAAAGCCGCGCCCAATAGACCTAAAGCACTCCAGCGTTGACCTGCGAAAACAACCCCAAGCGCATAAAGCCCCATCACGATCAAAGCGATCACGGCACACCAGCCTTCACGGCTGAGCCAGCTTGACCGCCACTGTGTAAACGCCTTCCACGCGCGTTCGGGGTGGCCAAGGTGAAAAGTCGAGGCCATCAAACCGCCAACCGACAACGCATAGGCGATCAAAAAGAAAACAAATGCCACCCAGCCCGAGACGTCAGGTACTCCCAGACCCAAAAAGAACAGAAGACCGAAGCCCAAGCCTGAGAGGGTGGTAAAGATGATGACAGAAGGGGCCGGATGCATCAGAGCTTCTCCAGTGCTTTATCGAGCCAGCCAAGGAACCCTTTCGGCTCTTCGGCTACAGGGGCCAGAAGGGGGGCGAGAATGTCGATTTGCTCCTCAATCTGATCCTTGGGGCGTGGAGGCAGGTATTTGTTAACAGGTTTGGTGCCCATCTCAGGCATCAGATCCATGCCTTCACGTTCGGCTACCAGTTTGCTGACATCGCTATTGGGGTCGCCAAGGTCTCCGAAATGGCGGGCACCGGCGGGGCAGGTCCGAACGCAGGACGGCACGCGATCCACCTCGGGGAGGTTCTCATTATAGATGCGGTCGACGCAGAGTGTGCATTTCTTCATCACGCCTTCGGCCGCATCCAGTTCCCGCGCGCCATAGGGGCAGGACCATGCGCACAACCCGCAACCGATGCAGTCGCTTTCATTGACCAGAACGATCCCGTCCTCGACCCGTTTATAGCTGGCCCCGGTGGGGCAGACGGTGACGCAGGGGGCGTCCTCGCAATGCAGGCAGGACTTAGGGAAGTGGATGAGTTGGGCATGACCGTCGGCGGGTTGCACCTCGTAGGAATGTACCCGGTTGAGGAATGTGCCTGAGGGGTCGGCCCCATAGGCGTCCTGATCCGACAATGGTGCGCCGTAGTTTTCAGTGTTCCAGCCTTTGCATGAGATCACGCAGGCATGGCAACCGACGCAGGTGTCGAGGTCGATAACCAGACCCATTTTGCGGTCCGTGGATTGGGGAAGCTGGGTCATGATTGCCTTGCCTCTGCGTTGGTGGGGAAGACAGGAGCGAGGGGCCAGCCCCTCGCGCTCCCCGAGGTATTTTGGGCCAGATGAAGAGCGGATAGGGTCATTTGCCCACCTTCCATGCCAGGTCCTTGGGGCCAGTGCCGACGGGGGACTGGATAGGATCGAATTCCGGCTGACTTTGGGCGTCCGAGGGCGGGGCGGCTTTTTCGAGTTTGACCTTGAGGTCGAACCATGCAGCTTGCCCCGTGATCGGGTCTGAATTGGCCCAGCGCATGCCATCAACTTTGGGGGGGAGGAGTTCGTGAATGAGGTGGTTCAGCAAGAAGCCCTTGGTCGCCTCGGGCGCGTCTTCCTGCAAGGCCCAGGCACCTTTCCGTTTGCCGATTGCATTCCACGTCCAGACGGTGTTGTCGTTGAGCGCGGCCATCTCCATCACCGGCACAGTGATCTCACCGTGGGGCGAGGTGACTTTGGCCCAATCGCCGTCTTCCAGCCTGTGTTCACGCATCAGTTTCGTGGGCACGTAGAGCGGGTTGCGACCGTGCAGCTGACGTAGCCATGCGTTTTGGGTGCCCCAGCTGTGATACATCGCCATGGGGCGTTGCGTCAGGGCGTTGACGGTGAATCCTTCGTTACCCTGCTGGTCGGTTTCGTACCAGATGGGCAGCGGGTCCATCGTGTCCTTGAGGCGTTTGCGCAGGTGCTCGGGGGGCTGGCGGTCCCCATGCCCTTCAGCGGCCAGCTGGAATTTGCGCATCGGTTCAGAATAGAGCTGGAAAAGATAGGGTTGCGGGCTGTCATAGAGGCCCATGCTGACGGCCCAGTCCTGATAGGCTGTGTTCCACGGTTTGTAGTAATCTGCGCCTTCGGGGATGTGGGCCACATAGAAGCCGCCATTGTCTATATAGCGGGTCAGCTGGTCTGGATTGACCGCTCCGCGCCCTTCTTTATCGCCATCCTCGCCCCGGAACCCGGCCAGTGGTCCGATGCCGGGCTTGCGTTCGTGGTTGACGATGTAGTCGGCGTAGTCTTTCCATTTGGGCGTGCCGTCTTCGTTTGTGAAGCCCGGGAGGCTCATGCGGTTTGCCAGTTCGATCAGAACCGACTGGAACCCGCGCACATCGCGGTCGGGTTCCACCACGGGCCAGCGGATGGCGTCGGCTGCGGCGTCGGCCTCGCAGATCGGGCGGTCCAGCAGCGAGATACAGTCGTGCCGTTCCAGATAGGTGGTGTCGGGCAAGATCAGGTCGGCATAGGCGACCATTTCCGAGGAATAGGCATCCGAGTAGATGATCTTGGGGATGACATATTTGCCGTCTTCGGTTTTGGCCGACAGCATCTCCATCACGCCCTTGGTGTTCATGGAGGAGTTCCACGACATGTTCGCCATATACATGAACAGCGTGTCGATTTTGTAGGGATCACCGGCAGCGGCGTTTGAGATCACCATATGCATCAGCCCATGGGCCGACATCGGGTTTTCCCACGTGAACGCTTTGTCGATGCGCTGGGCCGTTCCGTTTTCGTCCAGCAGCAGGTCTTCGGGGCCGCGCGGGAAGCCCAGATGCGGGCCTTCCAGTGGGCGACCGGGGCGGCGGTCACCGTGCGGGGTGGGGTGCGCCTCGACCGGTTTGGGGTAGGGCGGCTTGAAGCGGAAGCCTCCGGGGACTTCGACCGTACCCAGAAGAATTTGCAGCACGTGCAGGGCGCGGCAGGTTTGGAAGCCGTTGGCATGGGCCGAAATCCCGCGCATGGCGTGGAAGCTGACAGGGCGGCCGGTCATTTTGGAGTGTTTTTCGCCCCGGAAGTCGGTCCATTCGTGATCCAGCTCGATGGCCTCGTCAAAGGCGACGCGGGCGATCTCGGCCGCGATGGCGCGGATGCGTTGGGCAGGGATGCCGCAACGGTCAGCGACGTTTTCGGGGGCGTGGTCGTCCGACAGGTATTTCTCGGCCATCAGATGAAAGACCGGGCGGTGGATGACGCCGTCTTTGTCATAGGTGGCCGACAGGTCCGGGCGGACACCGGGTTTATCGAAGGCGGTGGCCTCGCCCGTCACGCGGTCGATGACCAGAGGCTTGCCGTCGGCGTCGCGCAGGAACAGGCCCTTATCCGGACCGTCGGCGGCGTTCACCAGAACCGGTGCATTGGTGTAGCGGCTGAGATAGTCGAGGTCGATCTTGCCCGCTTTCATCAGCACATGAATCAGCGACAGGATGAACAGACCGTCGGTGCCGGGCGTGATCCCGACCCAATCGTCGGCCACCGCGTTATAGCCCGAGCGGATCGGGTTCACCCCGATCACCCGCGCGCCGCGTGCCTTGATCTTGCCGATGCCCATCTTGATCGGGTTGCTGTCGTGGTCCTCGGCCACGCCGAACAGCATGAACAGCTTGGTGTGGTCCCAGTCGGGCTGGCCGAACTCCCAGAACGCGCCGCCCATCGTATAGATTCCGCCCGCCGCCATGTTGACCGAGCAGAACCCGCCATGGGCTGCATAGTTGGGCGTGCCGAAATTCTGCGCCCAGAAGCTGGTGAAGCTCTGGCTTTGATCTCGTCCGGTGAAAAAGGCCAGTTTCTGCGGGGCGGTTTCGTGCAGCTCGTTCAGCCAGCCGACGGCGGTGCTGATCGCCTCGTCCCACTCGATCTCGCGGAATTCGCCCGATCCGCGTGGGCCAACTCGGCGCAGCGGTTTGCGCAGGCGTGAGGGCGCGTTGACCTGCATGATCCCGGCGCTGCCTTTTGCGCACAGAACGCCCTTGTTCACAGGGTGGTCGCGGTTGCCTTCAATATAGGCAACCTTGCCGTCCTTCATGTGGACATTGATGCCGCAGCGGCAGGCGCACATGTAGCAGGTGGTCTTGCGGACCTCGTCGGAAACCTTGGGCGAGGTGTCGATCACTGGCTGGCTCAAATGCGCCCCCTTTTCAGCTTGCGACCCGATCATTCCCACGTTTTGAGAAAAATCGGAATAATTTTTTCGTTGTCACGTCTTAGGACGACTTATGTCCCGGCATCATTGTGTTGCGCCTGAACGGCGGTGACGGCGATCATGTGCAGGATGTCTTCGGACGAACAGCCGCGCGACAGGTCGTTTGCGGGTTTCGCCAGCCCCTGTAGTACAGGGCCGATCGCCTCGACGCCGCCGATTCGCTGGGCGATTTTATAGCCGAGGTTCCCAGCATTCAGGCTGGGGAAGACAAAGACATTTGCCTCACCCTTGAGCGGCGACTCTGTGGCCTTGGTGGCGGCGACTTCGGGAACGAAGGCGGCGTCGAATTGCAGCTCTCCGTCGATCAGCAGGGTTGGGTCCTTGGCGCGTGCGATCTGTGTGGCCTCGACGACTTTGGACACTTTGGGATGTTCTGCGCTGCCCGAGGTGGAGAAGGACAGCATCGCTACGCGCGCCGTATCGCCGGTCAGGGTCGTATAGGAATCGGCCGAGGCACGGGCGATTTCCGCCATCTCTTGCGCGTTGGGGTCCACGACCAAACCGCAATCGGCGAAGATGCGGGCGCCTTTGACGTCGTGATGGTCCTGACAAAACAGCATCAGGAAGAAGCTGGACACCATCGCCGCCTCGGGTGCGGTCCCAATGATCTGCAACGCGGCGCGCACAGTGTCCGACGTGGTCTCGACCGCGCCGCCGACCGTGCCGTCGGCGATGTCCTGTTGCACCAGCATGGCAGCATAGGTCAGGCGGTTAGTAATCTGCTGGCGCGCCTCATCCAGCGTCAGGCCCTTGTGCTTGCGCCGCTCATACAGGGCCTGCGCAAGGCCGGGCGTCAGGTCAGAGGTGGCCGGGTCATGAATGTCGATCCAATCCGGGTCATATCCCTCATGTGCGTTGAGAAGGGCCGAAACCTCGGCCCTGTCTCCGATCAGTATGATCCGCGCAACACTCTCTTTCACGGCCTTGACGGCCCCTTCGACAACGCGGGGATCGTCGCCCTCGGACAGGGCGATGATCTTGTCCGACGCGCTTGCTGTCCCGAGAATGGCGCGCAGAGGCTTCACGCGGATTACGCCCCGGCCTGCGGGGTCATGTCATCGGCGGTGACGCCTGCAACGGCCACCGGTTTCTTCATCGCGTCGCGGCGGAAGGGCTCGCCCAGTTCCTGATTGATCATGGCTTCGATCAGGGTAGTGATGCCGTTCTTCTGGTCCTCGATGGCCTGATTCAGGGCTGCTGTCAGCTCGTCCATGGTGCGTGCCACCACGCCTTTCAGGCCGCAGGCCTGCGCGATACCGGCGTAAGAGACCTTGGTGTCCAGCTCGGTGCCCACAAAGTTGTCGTCGAACCACAGAGTCGAGTTCCGTTTCTCCGCCCCCCACTGATAGTTGCGGAAGACGATCTGCGTAATCGCGGGCCATTCTTCGCGCCCAATGGCGGTCAGTTCGTTCACGGCGATGCCAAATGCACCGTCACCAGCAAAGCCCACAACCGGCACATCCGGGCAGCCGATCTTGGCACCCATGATCGACGGCAGGCCATAGCCGCAGGGGCCGAACAGGCCCGGGGCCAGATATTTGCGGCCATCCTCGAAGGAAGGATAAGCGTTGCCGATGGCGCAGTTGTTGCCGATATCGGACGAGATGATCGCCTCTTTCGGCAGGGCGGACTGGATCGCGCGCCACGCCATGCGGGGGCTCATCCAGTCGGGCTTGGCCGCGCGGGCGCGCTGGTTCCATGTGGTGCCCGGATCGTCATCCTCGTGGTCCATGCTGGACAGTTGCTGCGCCCAAGCGGATTTCTTCTGAGCGATTTTCGCCTTTCGCTCATCGCGACCGGCGTCGCCAGCTGTATCGCCGAGATTTGCTAGAATGCCATTGGCCACCTTGGCCGCGTCGCCGATGATGCCAACCGAGACCTTTTTGGTCAGGCCGATCCGATCCGGGTTGATGTCGACCTGAATGATCTTGGCATCCGCAGGCCAGTATTCCATGCCGTAGCCCGGCAGGGTCGAGAACGGGTTCAGACGGGTGCCGAGGCACAGAACCACATCGGCCTCGCTGATCAGCTCCATCCCCGCCTTTGAGCCGTTATAGCCCAGCGGGCCAGCAAACAGAGGGTGCGAGCCGGGGAAGGCGTCATTGTGCTGGTAGCCGACACATACCGGCGCATCCAGGCGCTCGGCCAGGTCTTTCGACGCTTCGATGCCGCCTTCGGACAGAACCACGCCCGCACCGTTCAGGATTACTGGATTCTTGGCGTTCGACAGCAGCTCGGCCGCCTGCGCTACGGCGCTTTCGCCGCCCGAGGGACGCTCGAATTCCACAATCGCGGGCAGGTCTACGTCGATGACCTGGGTCCACATATCGCGCGGGATGTTCAGCTGCGCAGGAGCGCTGGCGCGTTTGGCCTGCATGATCACGCGGTTCAGAACCTCGCACACGCGGGTCGGATCGCGGACCTCTTCCTGATAGGCGACCATGTCTTCGAACAGTTTCATCTGCTCGACTTCCTGGAAACCACCCTGACCGATGGTCTTGTTTGCGGCCTGCGGCGTGACCAGCAGCAGCGGGGTGTGGTTCCAATAGGCGGTTTTGACGGCGGTGACAAAGTTGGTGATACCGGGGCCGTTCTGCGCGATCATCATCGACATCTTGCCGGTTGCGCGGGTATAGCCGTCGGCCATCATGCCGGCGCTGCCCTCGTGCGCGCAGTCCCAGAACATGATCCCCGCCTTGGGAAACAAATCCGAGATCGGCATCATGGCCGAGCCAATGATCCCGAACGCATGTTCGATCCCGTGCATTTGCAGAACCTTAACAAAGGCCTCTTCCGTGGTCATTTTCATCTGAGTGATCTCCGCGCATATGTGGAATGGCCGGGGCTCTTGCCCTGCCTTTAGATACGGTTTTGACGGATGGCGCGGGGCGGCGTTAGGGCCAGAATGCGCGGCGGAATAGGTCCAGTGTTGCGCTAACAGGCGCGGATTGCCTCGGCGATGCGTTTTATGCCCGGATTGATGCGATCCGGCGCGATCGAGGAATATCCCAGACGGTAGAAATTCTGCGGCCGGTCAGGGCTGGAAAAGAACGGAGCGCCGGGCTCGATATGAACGCTCTGACCCTGTAGTTCCTGTGCTAGCCGGGCCGTGTCCACATGATCCGGTGCCGACATCCAGATGGATGAGCCGCCCAGCACGCCGCGCCCGGCCACGGTCAGGCCGTGCTGTTCAACGGCCTGATCCAGCGCCGCGCGCCGTTGGTCCAGCGCTTTGGACATCCGCCGGATCTGCGCGTCATAATGGCCAAGGGACAGGAAATAGGCCGCCGTGCGCTGGATATGCCCCGGCGGGTGGCGCAGAACCAGCGACCGCAGGGCGCGGGCCTCGCGGATGAACGGCTCGGACCCGACCATGTAGCCAAGGCGCAGGCCGGGGAACAGCGATTTGGAGAAACTGCCCACATAGATCACCCGCCCATCCCGGTCCATCGATTTGAGCGCGGGCGAGGGCGCACCCAGAAAGGCCATTTCGAACTCATAGTCATCCTCGACCACCATGGCGTCCAATTCGCGGGCGCGGGCCAGCAGGGTGGTGCGCCGGTCCACGGGCATGGTGGCTGTAGTGGGGCTTTGGTGGCTGGGGGTGGTAAAGATCACATCGGTCTGATCGGGCAGCGCCTCGGGTGGCAAGCCATCGCGATCCACTGCGACCGGGGCCACTTTGCAATCGGAATGGTTCAGAAGATCGCGCAGGGCGTAATAACATGGGTCTTCGATCACCGCGGTTCGGTTGTGGTGCAACAGAATGCGAGAGGCCAGCCAAAGCGCGTTCTGCGCGCCCATGGTGATCAAAATCTCTTCGGGGCGGGCGGCGATGCCGCGGCGGGGCAGGGTGTGGCGGGCGATGAATTCGACCAGCAGCGGGTCATCCTGATCCACGTAATCGCCGGTCAGAGAATCGAAATCCTTGTGGCCCAGCGCCCTAACTGCGCACAGGCGCCAGTTGGCATGATCGAACAGCGACCGGTCGGCCTGACCGTAGATGAACGGGTAGCGGTAGTCGCGCCAGTCAGCAGGCTTGGTCAGGGTGTCCCCGTCCGAGAATCGGCGGGCCAGTGCCGTGGTCCAGTCAACCGTCTCGTCGCCGCGCGGGGTGGGCGTGTATTTCGGGGGCACTGGCGCGTTTTCCGACACGTAATACCCCGACCGGCCCTTGGCGGTCAGATAGTCATTGGCCAGCAGTTCCGTATAGGCCAGTGTCACCGTGATCCGGCTGACGCCCAGATGGGCCGCCAGTTTGCGGGACGAGGGCAGCTTCTCGCCCACATGAAAACGACCCGACAGGATGCCTTCGGCAATCATTTGCTGGATCTGCGCCTGCAACGTGCCCTGACCGTTTAGTTCCAGAAAGAAGGTGTCGACTGAGATGCCCATTCAAGTCTTATAGGGTGGACTTATGCGGTGAGCAATCTGGACTTACGCGTTTTGTCGTTGACGGGTGCGCGACATTAATCTAAATAACTAGAAATCTAGTTTAATGGAGTTGCGATATGTGGGAAACTGCAGCAGCAGGATTTTCGGCCATGGGGTCCGAGGCCCGGTTGAAGGTTCTCAAAACGCTGGTCCGCGCCGGTCAGGCCGGGCTGACGGTTGGAGAGATTCAGGAACGCACCGGAATTGCGCCCTCTACTCTTGCCCATCACCTGCGATTTCTAGCCGCCGGAGGGGTCGTGCAGCAGGAAAAGATCGGTCGCACCACCATCAACCGCGCCAGCTATGACGAGCTGCGCGCTTTGGCGCAGTTCATTCTGTCCGAGTGCTGCGCCGACGAAGTCGGAAAGGCCGCAAACGATGGCTGAGTTAACGCAAAACCCGAAGGTCCAAGCCAAAGCTGCGCTGGAGTTGATCAAAACGCCCTGGGCAGTGATCGTGGCTATTCTGATCGCGGTTGCCGTTCTGGACCCCGGCAACTGGGGTGAGGTGGTAATCTTCGCGGGCAAAGCGCTGGCGCATACCGGGCAGTATATTCTGCTCGCAGTTCTGCTCCTATCCTACCTCAAGGCCACCGGTGCCGAGGTCATGGTCGCCCGTGCCTTTGAGGGGCGCGAGACGCGGATGATTTTCCTCGCCGCCCTGTTCGGTGGCCTTGCCCCGTTCTGTTCATGCGAGGTGATCCCCTTCATCGCCGGTCTGCTGGCGCTGGGCGCGCCTTTGTCGGCGGTGATGGCGTTTTGGTTGAGCTCACCGCTGATCGACCCGCCGACCCTGCTGATCACGGCGGGCGCGCTGGGTTGGCCGTTTGCCATAGGCAAGGCCGTCGCCGCCGTTGCTTTGGGCCTGTTCGGAGGCTTCGTGGTGCGCGCGCTGATGCGTGGCGGAGCGTTCGCCGAGCCTCTGCGTGTTTACAAACCCGCCGGGTGCTGCGGCTGTGGTCCGAAACAGGACGACAAGCCGGTCTGGAAATTTTGGCAGGAACCGGAACGCCGCACGCGGTTCCGGGCTGAGTTTGTCCAGAACGGGATGTTCCTGCTGAAATGGCTGGCTTTGGCCTATGTGCTCGAGGCGCTTCTGGTCAGCTATGTGCCCGCCGACCTGATCGCGCGTGTGGTTGGGGGCGAAGGCGTCGTGCCGATTGTCATCGCGGCGCTGGTCGGAATGCCTGCCTATCTGAACTCTTACGTCGCACCGCCGTTGCTAGCGGGTCTGACCGAGCAGGGCATGAGCGCAGGCGCTGCCATGTCGTTCATGATCGCAGGCGCGGTCAGCTCGATCCCGGCGATGGCTGCCGTATGGTCGCTGGTCAAGCCACGGGTCTTTGCGACCTATCTTGGATTGGGGATTACTGGCGCGATCATCTCAGGGATCGTCTTCCAGATGATCTAAAGGAAAAACCGCCCGGAGATGCCTCCGGGCGGTTTTGCTTATTGGTTGGCCTCGCAGAGGCTCGGCATTTTGAAGCGGTACCTTGCTTCCCCGCTATTGACGTAAACGCGTTTTTCGACGCAGGCCGTATCGCCGACGGTGCGCGCCACGTGTTCCTTGGATTCGTCGATCGAGATGGTGGACCCGTCGGGCAGCTTAACCGACGCGATAACGCCGTGTTTCAAGTCCCCGTTCAATGGGGTCGCCGTCAGAACCGCAACCGTCAGGTACGAGTCGTGTTCATGCGCGCCATCATCGTTGAGTACCAGCAGCGCTGCCGCGACCGAGACTGTGCCGACGATCGCCACCATCAGCAGGCCCCATGTTTTCAGAAACGCATAGATCGACACCGCACGGTGCGGGCCGAAAACAGAGGACAAAGCATTCAGCATAGGTATCTCGTGCAAAAAAGCCCCGGCCCTTTCGGACCAGGGCTGATTAAGTATCAGAAGCGCGGATCTTCGTCTTCTTCCTCGTCGCCGCCACCTTTGGGCAGGTTGAAGAAGCTATCGGCGTCGATGACCGGCTCATCGTCTTTTTCCTCGACCGGATCATCGGACAGCGAGAAGGTTTCGAGCCCCTCGATGGCCGTCGGGATTTTCGGTGCGGCGTCCATTTCCAGCGACTGCTCGGTCGAGACTAGCTTGCGGCGCTCGTCATCGCTCATGACGCCACCTTCGGCGGCCTTCTTCGCGGCGGCTTTTTGGACAATCGCGTCCAGCTCGGACTGTTTGCACAGGCCCAGCGCAACCGGGTCGATTGGCTGCATGTTGGCGATGTTCCAATGGGTACGCTCACGGATCGACTGGATGGTGGGCTTGGTGGTGCCGACCAGCTTGGCGATCTGGCCGTCGCTGAGTTCCGGGTGGAATTTGACCAGCCACAGGATCGAGTTCGGACGGTCCTGACGCTTGGACAGAGGGGTATAGCGCGGGCCACGGCGCTTTTCCTCGCCTGCCGCAGCGGCGTTGAACTTGAGCTTCAGCTTGTGCAGCGGGTTGTTCTGCGCCGAGTCGATTTCTTCCTGGGTCAGCTGGTTGTTGGCGATGGGGTCGAACCCTTTGACACCGGCGGCCACGTCGCCGTCTGCGATGCCCTGCACCTCAAGCTCGTGCATTCCTACGAAATCCGCGATCTGCTTGAAGCTGATCGTGGTGTTGTCCACCAGCCAAACGGCGGTTGCTTTGGCCATAAGCGGTTTTGCCATCAGCCCGTCTCCTGTAAATACATCTGTCCCGTCGCCGGAATTCGGCGGCCCCGTGATCTTGGGGCAGGTTTCCGTTGTCGGGGAACTTCGGGCCTATATAGTCGCGCAAAGGCAAGAAGGGAAGAGGCGAATGCGTCACGGGATTCTAGCGCTGGTCATGTGGGCGTTCAGCGGGTTGGTCGCACTGGCCGATGGAGAGAAGGCGGGCGTTTTCGACTATTACGTCCTGTCGCTGAGCTGGTCGCCCAACTGGTGTGCCCGCGAAGGTGATGCGCGCGGCTCGGATCAATGCGATGCGCGGCATGATCATGGGTGGATCCTGCACGGGCTTTGGCCGCAATATCATCAAGGCTGGCCGTCTTATTGCCCGACGGTCAAGGCGCCGCCGTCGCGCGCGATGACGCGCGAGATGGCGGATATTCAAGGCACCTCTGGGCTGGCGTGGCACCAGTGGAAGAAGCACGGAACCTGTTCGGGCCTGTCTGCAGCGGACTACTACGCTTTGTCGCGCGCGGCCTATGAGGGCGTCACCCGCCCGCCTGTGTTCCGCAAGCTGGACGGGGCGGTCAAACTGCCCGCCTCGGTGGTGGAAGAGGCGTTTCTAAAGGAAAACCCTGCGCTAGAGCGCGACATGATCACCGTCACCTGCAAACAGGGCTATATCGAAGAGGTACGCCTTTGCCTGTCGCGCGACCTGAAACCGGTGCCATGCGGCCGAGATGTGATCCGCGACTGCACGGCCAAGGATGCTCTGTTCGATCCGATTCGTTAAAGCTCGCGGTTCTGGCACTCCCGCGCATAGCCCAACGCCTTGGCGGTGCCTTTCAGATCAATGGCCATCACGGTTTCACCTTGCGTGTTGTAGATGGTCAAGGTCTTGTTCTGTGCAATCGCATCAACGAATTTGGGGTCAGTGAAAAACACCGTTGCACCGGGCACATCGCGTTCGTTGAATCCGATTGCGGTGCCATCGTAGCTTTTGCCATCCAGTTCAAAACGGATCGGATAGCTCTCGCCCTGTTCGATCTCGCCCCAGGCCTTGTTGTAGACGGCGAAATAACCGCGTTTGTCCAACGCGTCATACCCGATACGCACGACCGAGAGATCCTGATAAATCGTCTGGATCAGGCACCCATTCCCAAGCGCAGGGTCCATCATGATGTTCCAACCCTCGACGAAACCCTTGTCGATAAGGTCTTGTGCAAACGCTGTTGTTGTTGTGACTGCCGTTAACAAAAGAGCAAGAAGACGAGGCACTGGTTAAGCTCCTGAAATATGTCGAATAACGGACGCTCGCATTCGGAATCGAGTTGATACCAAAGTCCGGCGCATCTAAAGCGCCAAATGTGCCGAACGTTTCTATCAAATCTTGAGAAGCAGGCGCAATTGTTCCATTTTGTGCGCGATCGGGTAATGCCGGTGGTGGCCGTTGTTCGAGATTAGATGTTTTCACTATTCAGGATCACATGATGAACCGTCAACAGATACGTTTTCTTCGACGTACCTGCACCTCGGTGCAAATGCGGCTATCCGAGGAAAGCCCTCTTCGTGGAACGTTTGAGCGGGGGGACGAGATCTCGCTTCTGACCGATGGCTCGATCTTTCCTCATGTCGCGCAGCAGTACGAGTGGAATTTCAACGAAACACGCTTTATTGGTCAGGTTTGCGATGCAGCCTCTTACCATCTTATTGATATAGGGGCGAATGTCGGGCTCTATACGCGGCAGGTGCTGCTCAACTACCAGAACGTGCATTCCGCTTCCTGTTTCGAACCCAGCCCGGACAATGTCGAGCATCTTGAGCGAAATATCGGCGGGATGCCAACTGCGACGGTCCATAGCTTCGGTCTGGGAACGACAGATGGTGAGTTGACCTTTTTTACTGACGATGTGAACGGAGGAAATTTTTCGTTCAATGAGAATGCAGTAGCGGGCAGAAACCATCACGTGATCAAAGCCCCGATCCGCAAGATATCGGAGCAGTTGCTTGACGATTGCATGGGGGATGAGGCCCGAAAGCGACGGTTGATTTGGAAATCTGATACCCAAGGTTTGGATGAGGTGCTGATGAGCGAACTTCCACTCGGATTCTGGCAGCGCGTTGATTTGGCGGTGTTCGAAGGGTGGCGGATACCAAAGCCTGAATTCGACGCCCAGGCCTTTGCCGCGGTCCTGAAGGCGTTTGACTTTGTTAATATCATGGGCAGCAGGAACAAAAGACTGCAGCGGACAGACGCGGAACAATGCATGCATTATCTATCCGGTACAGACCGCAGATGGGCCGATGTTTTCCTGTCGAGGCGCGAGCTGTCCTGACCTCTTAACCTGCAATTTAGGCCTGATATCGTTCGCTAGATCTCCTTGCGCGCCCGCAGCGCTGCCGTGATCGTTCCGTCATCCAGATAATCCAACTCGCCACCAATCGGCACACCCTGAGCGAGTGAGGTCAGGCGCACCTGACCGTCTAGCTGGTCGGCGATGTAATGGGCTGTGGTCTGGCCATCGACGGTGGCGTTCAGGGCGAGGATGACCTCGGTGATCCCTTCTGCAGTGACTCGATCTTTGAGGCGCGGGATGCGCAGTTCGTCCGGGCCGACGCCGTCCAGTGCCGAGAGTGTCCCACCCAGCACGTGATAGCGGCCTTTGAACACGCCTGCGCGTTCCATCGCCCAGAGGTCGGCGACGTCTTCTACTACGCACAGCTCTCCGGTGGCGCGGGCCTCGGCGTTGCAGATGTCACAGATGTCCGTGGTGCCCACGTTGCCGCAGTTCAAGCATTCGCGGGCGGTGATGGCGACCTGCTGCATGGCGTCCGACAGGGGTGTCAGCAGCAGCGCACGTTTGCGGATCAGGTGCAGCACCGCGCGACGGGCCGAGCGGTGCCCAAGCCCCGGCAGTTTGGCCATCAGGTCGATCAGATTGTCGATGTCGCTGTTCGAACTCAACGCGCGTACCCCTGCACAGGGGCCGGGCAGGGTGCCCGGCCTTTGGACCGTCAGGAGTGTCTATCAGAACGGCAGCTTGATGTCTGCGGGCAAACCCATGCTTTCGGTCAGCTTGGCCATCTCGGCCTGCGCGCGTTCGGCGGCTTTGGTCTGCGCGTCCTTGATAGCGGCGAGGATCAGGTCTTCGACGACCTCTTTGTCGTCGCCGTTGAAGATCGAGGGGTCGATGTCCAGACCTTTGAGTTCGCCCTTGGCGGTGGCAGTGGCTTTGACCAGTCCAGCACCGGATTCGCCGACAACCATCAGATTGTTCAGTTCTTCCTGCATGTCGGTCATCTTGGTCTGCAGATCCTGCGCGGATTTCATCATCTTGGCCATATCGCCCAGACCGCCGAGTCCTTTAAGCATTACGTTTTCTCCTGCTAATCGGTTTGTCGCCTAGATACGGACAGCGCCCGTGCGGCACAAGGGGGCAGTGCCCTCCCGCCCGTCGTCGCGGTCTTTTGCAAGACCTCTCCTCCCGTTGGGCCCGGCAGAGCGCGGGCAACGCCCGCGCTCTGCCGGGCCCAAGGTCGCTCAGGGGTATCGGCGTCAGCCGATGGCCCGTGGCGGGCGCGGGAGGGTTAGTCCTCCTCGAACGGGTCCCATTCGTCTTCGACCTCGGGCAGGGCTTCGGTTTCGACCTTGGCGGCGCGTTCTTCGGGGGTTTCGATGCGTTTGATCTTGGCTTTGGGGAATTGAGCCAGCACCGCCTGCACCAGCGGGTGCTGTTCGGCCTCGGCCTTTAACGCCAGATCGGCGGCATCTCGGATTTCGGCGATGGTTGCCGCCTCACCGTTGGCCACAATGGTCACCGCCCAGCGGTTGCCGGTCCAGCGTTGTAGTGCGGTACCCATGCGGGCGGCCAGATCGGTTGGGGCTGAATCTGTTGGCGTGAACTCGATCCGACCGGGTTGGTAAGACACCATCCGGACGCCGTTTTCGACCTCAACCAGCAGTTTCACATCCCGGTTGGTACGGATCAGTTCGACCACATGTTCAAAACTCGGGTAGCGGGCCAATGCCGTTTGCACATCCTGCGCCAGTGCGGCCGTGGGCGCTCCGGGCCCGCCGCGAATGGGCGGCGCATAAGTGGAGGCCACCGGGGCCTGCGCGGCGTGTGATGATGCGGTCATTCCGCCGCCGGGCCCGCCGTTTGGCGGTGGGGGAGGCGCGTCTTGCAACCGTTTGATCAGTTCTTCTGGGCTGGGCAGGTCAGACACATGGGTCAGGCGGATCACGGCCATCTCGGCGGCCATCATGGCGTTGGGCGCGGCTGAGACTTCCTCGAGCGCTTTCAACAACATCTGCCACATGCGGGTCAGGACCCGCATCGGCAGGGCCTCGGCCATTTGCTGACCCCGCGCGCGTTCATCTGGGGGCACAGTCGGGTCTTCAGCGGCATCCGGCGTGATCTTTACCACCGACACCCAATGAGTGATCTCGGCCAGATCGCGCAGCACGGCCAGCGGGTCGGCGCCTTCGGCATATTGTGCGCCAAGTTCGGTCAGCGCCCCGGCGGCATCGCCACGCAGGATCATGTCCATCAGGTCCAGCACTCGGCCCCGGTCGGCCAGACCCAGCATCGCACGCACCTGATCGGCGCTGGTTTCCCCGGCGCCGTGTGAAATCGCCTGATCCAGAAGAGAGGTCGCATCGCGGGCTGAACCCTCGGCGGCGCGGGTGATTAGTGCCATCGCGTCTTCGGCGATCTGTGCGCCTTCGGCATCGGCGATCTTGCGCAGTAGGCCGATCATGTCCTCGGGCTCGATCCGTCGCAGGTCAAAGCGCTGACATCGGGACAGGACTGTCACCGGCACTTTGCGAATCTCGGTGGTGGCAAAGATAAACTTCACATGCTCGGGCGGTTCCTCAAGCGTCTTGAGCAGCGCGTTGAAGGCGCTGGTCGACAGCATGTGGACCTCGTCGATGATGTAAATCTTGTAGCGGGCCGAGGCCGCGCGATAGCGGACGCTGTCGATGATCTCGCGAATATCGTTCACACCGGTCCGGCTGGCGGCGTCCATCTCCATCACGTCCACATGGCGACCTTCCATGATCGCCACACAATGTTCGCACTGGCCGCAGGGTTCGGTCGTCGGTTTGCCCTCGCCATCGGGGCCGATGCAGTTCATGCCTTTGGCGATGATCCGGGCCGTGGTGGTTTTGCCGGTGCCGCGAATGCCGGTCATGATAAAGGCTTGCGCGATCCGATCCGCCTCGAACGCGTTTTTCAGCGTGCGTACCATGGCCTCCTGCCCGACCAGATCGGCAAAGGTTTCAGGGCGGTATTTACGGGCAAGAACCTGATAGGCGGGGCTGGGCGTGTCGGTCATATCTGCTCTGTCGGATTCGGGTTCCGACGCAGCCTAGAGACCCCCGCCGCCCGCGTCCACCGCCGCCTTGGGGGAAATTCGGTTTGCAGGTCAGTTTGCACAGCATAGAAGCTATGTGGAAAGGAGGCCGGGGATGGAGCCATTTGCAATTCACGTGGTCGAGGTCGGGGCCGGTCATTTCGCGCTGTCGCCGCTGCCGGGGCGCGCGGGGGAGTATGCGCGGGATTTGGATATCATTCGCCGCTGGCGGCCCGATCTTGTGATTTCGATGACCACAAGCTCCGAGATGGAGCAGACCGGAGCGGGAAAACTGGGAGATGACCTGCACGCCGAGGGCATAACCTGGACGCACCTGCCGATTGAAGATTTTGGCGCGCCGTCGCCGGACACCGAGGCCGCGTGGCCCCGGATCAGCCAGTCTGCCGCGCATATTCTGGCGCGTGGAGGGCGGGTGCTGGTGCATTGCCGGGGCGGGTGCGGGCGGTCGGGCATGATCGCCCTGCGGCTTATGGTCGAACAGGGCTTCGCGTCCGACGCGGCGTTGCGCCGCCTGCGCGCCGTGCGGCCCTGTGCGGTTGAAACCGACGGGCAGATGCGTTGGGCAACCTGCGCGCCGGACTGAGTTACAGCGCCAGATGCTGCTGGGGCTGTGCTGGTTGCGCCGGGGCCAGCTCTGACACTTCAAGCATGGCACAGGGCGGCACTGGCAACTGGCCGGCCGGACGGGCCGCAGCATCGGGGCCGAACAGCATATCCGCATAACCATCCAACGCGTCGAGCGAGGCGTCCGTGCTAGTGCCGCAGAAGATGCGAATTTGATCTTTCTGGGCGCGGAATCGGGCGATGCAGCCCTGTGGGCAATGGCCCAGCTCTCCGCTGCCGTCCAACGCGAAGTCATCCGACGTGGCAGGCACTGCGGATTCCATCGCCTGCACAATAGCCCGTGCCATCTGCGCCAGAGCCGGGCAGGTCTTGCCGGTTTTCTGACATAGGGTTGCACTGAATTGGTGCGTTTTTGTCTTCCAGATCATAATGCGCCCTCCGCGCGGGGAACGGGGCGTAGATCAGGTGTGACAGCGCGCTGACAATCCCGCCCGGATACCCCGCCCGAGTTACAGTTTTGCTTTGATGGCAGGTCTCCTGACTTGCGGGTCATAGCGTTGCCGACCTTCCCAGCCTTGCGGGCCAGTGGTATTTCGGCATTGCTCACCGCTTACAGTTGCGGGGGCAGTCGCGGCATTGGATCGTTCCGGCATGACCGGGCAGAACCGCACCGTGTTCCCTTTTCATCTTGTCCCAACACGGGACAAGAACCATCACGCCATCGCTAGCGGTTGAGCGGGCTTTGAGTCAAGCGGGCGCGCGCGCAAAGTGGACGTTTGGTCATCTTGATGCGCCCTTGACTCAGCCCGGCCAAAGAAGTGGGGATAAGGGGTGAACCGAACAGTTCAGATCAGGTGAGCAACGCTATGCTGGATGATACACCCCCCGTCCTGACCGAGGATTTTCGGTTTTCTGCCGGTTCGGCAATGCTGTCGGCGCGCCTGTACCGGCCCGTGACTGATCCCAAAGTCGCCGTGGTTGTACATGGTGCGACCGGTGTCCCGAGGGATTACTATCAGCATTTCGCGAATTGGCTGGCAGCGGATCAGGGGATCGCCTGCCTGACCTACGACTATCGTGACTTTGGCCACTCACTGACCGGATTACTGCAGGAATCGCGGGTAAAGATGGCGGATTGGGCGCTGACCGACATGCCTGCCGCCAGAGCGGAAATGCGCCAGCGTTACCCACACGCAGAACACTGGAGCATAGGGCACTCGGTCGGAGGGATGTTGGGGCCAATACAACCTGATATCGACCATATAGATCGCATGATCTGTGTGTGTTCGGGGCTGGTGACAATCAGTGATCACCCTTGGCCTTATCGCGCGTTGGCGTCCTTGTTCTGGTATGGACATGTTCCGCTGGCGGTAAAAACAGTTGGATACCTGCCAGGAAAGGCAGTGGGATTTGGGGCCGACCTGCCTGCATCGGTTTACTGGCAGTGGCGCAAGTGGTGCACGGCACCCCAAAATTATCTGCCAGAAATCGGAAAAACGCTACCTGCCGCAACCTGGGCAGAGAAAGGCAAACCGGTCGATCTGTTCACTTTCGAGGACGACCAGATGGTTCCGCCCGAAGCCGTTTGGCGGTTGGCAGATCTGTACGGCTCCAGCGCTCGGCGTCATGTGCTGTCGCCGCAGGAATTCGGACTTAAGGACATTGGCCATATCGGCGCGTTCGCGCGTCGCAACGCGTCCCTATGGCCGCGCTTGATCGCATAAGTGCTGCGTGTCTAAACCGGTCAAAACTGTCGGGGATGAAGTGAGAGGTTGGACATCGACCCAAGCGGGGCTCGTTGTGGCTGCTTCCTTCCGGACCTGACCAGGTTGGCGAGGCGCTCGCCCGCGCCAACCTCTCAACGGTGGATATAGGCATTTGGTTCATGCTTGGCAACCCGTCAGAGGGAGAGCTGAATATTCAGAAAACCTTTCGCATCCGGACCGATGACTTTGGCGCGGTAGCGTGCCAGTTCTTCCAGGTGTTGGTCAGCGGCCGCTCCGGTTTTCACAAGCGCATGGGCACCGGGTATGGGTGACAACCGAAAAGGCTGGAGTGCCTCTTCCAAAGGGTCCATCGGTAAGACGCCCGACAGGTAATCCCGTACAATATGTTGAATCGGAAGGACCGGCAGAGGAATTCGGGTCGCGTTTTCGGAAAACGGGAAATTCCCGCCTCCGTTGGCGCGATAGTTGTTCAACGCGACAACAAAGCGCTGATCTGTGTCGATAGGGCGGCCGTTGAATCGCAATCCGCGAACCCGATGGCTGTTGGGATGAAGTATTGCGCCACCTGCGTCAAACCGCGCCGGAGATGCTAGATCTAGTGCGTAAGTTAACCCGTGTAGCACGTCAAAATTATGTCCGGCGCGATTCGTATCCACAAGGTCCGATTGTTCACCCGGCCGCATCTGGTTCAGCACGCCAGCGGACATTTCCAGCCAATCCTTGATTTCAGTGCCCGAGACAATGACGGCCTGCATCTCGTTCGGAAACACGTTCAGGTCGGCAACATGGCGCGTACATATCTGCCCGGGTGGGATATCGGTGAAAAACCGAGGTCCTGCACGACCGCCGAATTTTGACGGTGCAACTGCCGACAAGACGGGTAGCCCTGCATAGGCAGTTCCCTGCATATGCTGCCGCAATGCTGCAGCTTGCGCGGCAGCCACAAGCGCCAGACCGCGATCCCAGGCGCAAAAGCTGAAATAGCTGTGCAGATGATGCGACGTGTGTCCAAAGAGCGTGTTGCACTGCGCGCGAGTTTCGCGGTGCGCCTTGGCAAAAATCCGCGACAGTTCGGGGTCTTCCGGAACCTCAGCGCCAACAAAGTCGGGTGCGATTGCCTTCAGGTGTGAACGGTGCGTTTCTACCTGCCATTTTCCGTCGTCACCAAGTTTCATCGTCAGGTCAATCACACCAAGATGCGACCCAGCGCTGCCCGGCATGACAGCCGGCTTGCCGTGCACTTGACCTTTGGCACTGTCCACGAACGCAAACCCTTCATGCGACGCGCCCGGCAAAGTCAGATGTGAATGTCCCGCTATAATCGCATCGATTGGCCCGATGGCCGCTAGGGGAATCACCGCGTTTTCCAGATTCGGCTCCGGTTGGGCGGTGCCAATCCCGGAATGCGCCAGCGCGATCACAAGATCGCACCCAGCGGCCTTCAGCTCTTGCGACACGTGTCGTGCCGTGGACAGGATATCGTCGATGCGGACCTTTTGCTCTAGCCGGTGCGCCTCCCAGTTCGCAGTTTGCGGCGGCAGGGCTGAAAAAACGCCGATTTTGATCGGATATTCGCGGCCTCCGGCTTTCATGGTTCGGTTTAGCACTGCCTGCCTGCTCCAAGCACCGGGGCGGTCCAACCGGTGCGCGTTGCTGCATAGGACAGGGCAGGGGGATTGGGGCAGGATACGGTCCAGAACCTGCAAGCCGAAGCCGAAATCATGGTTTCCGAGTCCGATGGCATCGTAATCCAGCGCTTCGAAAGCCTCCATCAGAGGATGACAGGTCTGGGTTTGTGTTACGGCCCATTCCCCAATAGGCGTTCCCTGCAGTGAATCCCCGTTATCCAGCAAGATGGTCAGGGCATCTTTGACCTCGTTTCGAGCTTGGCGGATCAGTGTGGCTGTGCGGGTAAACCCAATCATGGGTTCCGGCGCATCCCGATAATAGTCAAACCCGGTCACATTCATATGCAGATCCGAGGTTCCCAAAATCCTGATCGTTGCGCTTAGAGAAGAAGGGGGATGTTGCAATACTCTACTTTTAGACGTTTTTGGTTAACCTATTTCAACAAAAAGAGTATTTGACGCAAGTTTCAAGGCAGAGTTTGAGTTGATCACATTATCTCCTCAATTTCCCACGAGGCAGAAATGTCGTTGCAACGATCCGGTGCTCGTGGCAGCCCTGTGCCGACAACCTGAAGGGATTGCAATGAAATACGCGGAAACCGTGACGTTTGGCGGGTCGGGACTGGATCGCGCAGCACATCTGCGCAACGATCCCGAGGGGCTTGCGCAAGTCACAAACGACCCGGAGGCAAGGTGCCTTTTGTTGTGGCGCGGTAAGGTGCTGGTCGAGGGCGAAGCTCTGGATCGGCTGGCGTTGCTGCCGCTGACGCACGATCTGTTGCGCAATGGACCGGGTGGTATTGTTGAGGATCCGGTCTTTTTAGGTATTTCGGATCACGTACCGCTGTTCGCTTTGGACATCTCGGGGTGGGAAGCCGAGGGGCTGGACCTGTCCGAGGTCGGGGCATTCTTCGACCGTTCCGAGCAACAGCACCCCGCTTTGTCCATCGGGCATGTTTTCGTCGAATTGCGTCGGATCATGACCCGTCTGAACCCTCGGGATGCGGAGCTGGCGGCAACAGCCAAGGCGGTGATCGGCTGGCACGAGACGCACCGTTTCTGCGCCCGCTGCGGTGCCGCCAGTGATTTGGCACAGGCGGGATGGCAGCGCAGCTGTCCGTCTTGCGGGGGTCAGCATTTCCCGCGCACGGACCCGGTTGTCATCATGTTGATCACGCATGGAGATTCGGTGTTGATGGGGCGGTCTCCGGGTTGGCCGGACGGGATGTATTCCCTGCTTGCGGGCTTTGTGGAGCCCGGTGAAACGCTCGAGGCCGCCGTGCGCCGCGAAGTGATGGAAGAGGCCGGAGTACCTGTCGGAGCAGTCACTTACCTGTCCAGTCAGCCCTGGCCTTTTCCCGCGTCGTTGATGTTTGGGTGTGCAGGTCTGGCGCTGTCACGCGATATTACAATCGACCCGATTGAAATCGAAGATGCCATCTGGGTCAGCAAGTCGGAAATGATGCAGGCCTTTGCAGGTGAACATCCGACATTGATGCCTGCGCGGAAGGGTGCCATCGCGCATTTTCTTTTGCAGCACTGGCTGGCGGATACGCTGCATTGACAGAATATTGGGGAATCAAAGGTAAGAGCCTCGGACACCATGCAATTCACAGCACATGAAGATATCGACGCACCCATCAACGCAGTGTTTGAAATGGTCGCTGATTTTGAACGTTTCGAGCGTATGTCAATGCGTCGCGGGATCGAAGTCAGACGCCTTTCGGGTCACATGGGTGTTGTGCCGGGCACCACATGGCAGGCGGATTTCAAGCTTCGGGGCAAGCCGCGTCGCGTCTCTATCGAGATGGCCGAGTGTGATCCGCCAGCAAGGATGCAGTTCAACGCGGCAGGAAAGGGCGTAAGTGGTACGACGACTGTTGACTTCCTGGCCTTATCGCAACGCCGAACCCGGTTGAGTGTGGACCTGAGCCTGGCTGCAAAATCATTGCCTGCACGCCTGTTCCTGCAGTCTATCAGACTGGGAAAGTCACGCTTCAAGCGACGCTTCCAATCACGGCTCAGCGAGTTCTCGAGAGAGATAGAAGAACGATATCATCACGGCTGAAATACCAGTAACAAACGTTCATCCGCCTGACTAACCGCGCGGTTGCGCTGCCGGGTAAACGCCCAGAACTTCGACATTGGTGGTAAAGTGCTGCAGCTCGTCCATCGCCAGTTGCACGTTGCGGTCATCTGGATGGCCCACGATATCAGCGTAGAACTGGGTCGCCGTAAAGGATCCGTCGACCATATAGCTTTCCAGTTTGGTCATGTTGATACCATTAGTCGCAAATCCGCCCATCGCCTTGTAAAGCGCCGCCGGAATATTCCGGACCTGAAAGACGAAGCTGGTGATCATCCCGTTTTCGCCGCGCCGAGCGCGGTCTGCTTCGCGTGACATCACCAGAAAACGAGTGGTGTTGTCGTCGTTATCCTCGATATGGCGGGCCAGAACGTCCAAGCCGTAGATCTCTCCGGCCAATTCGCTGGCCAACGCCGCCGAGTGAACCTCGCCCTGTTCGGACACTTCGCGCGCGGCGCGGGCATTGTCTGGGCTGACGCGGCCACGGATGCCGTGTTTTTTCAGGAAGCCTGCGCATTGTGGTAGCAAGACCAGATGGGAATGCGCCTCGGTAACATCCTCCAGCGTCGCACCCGGAACGGCCAACAAGTTGATATGCACCCGCACGAAGGCCTCGTCGATAATGTGCAGCCCGCTATGGGGCAGCAAGCGGTGAATATCGGCCACTCGGCCGTAGGTCGTATTCTCAACCGGCAACATCGCAAGTTCGGCTTCACCTGACCGAACCGATTCGATCACATCCTCGAAGGTACGGCAGGGCAGGGCCTCCATATCGGGGCGCGCGTTGCGGCAAGCCTCGTGGCTATAGGCGCCGGGTTCCCCCTGAAATGCGATACGTTTGGTCATTTGGTCGATTCCGTGCAACAAGTTCCAAGATTGGGCGTTTAGTCGCGGTGTCTATACCTTGCCTCTTGTCAGGGGAAGCCTTAGACACCCCCAAGACAGCTAAATGGACTCGCGATCAATGTTCGACACGATGACAGTTACCAAGGCCGCCGCAGGCCTGTTTGGCACCTTCCTGGTGCTGCTTCTGGCCAAATGGGCCGCCGAAGGCCTGTACCATGCCGATGGTCATGGCGAGACGGCCTCTTACATCATTGAAACCGAAAGCTCTGGTGAAAGCGCCAACGCCGAAGAAGTGGTGTTCGAAGACCTGCTGGCCGCCGCCGATCCGGAAAAAGGCGCACGCGTTTTCCGCAAATGCACCGCTTGCCACAAACTGGAAGACGGAGCCAACGGAACCGGACCCTACCTTTACGCCGTTGTTGACCGCCCTGTTGCATCGGCCAAGGGTTTCACCGGCTATTCGGCTTCGATGCAAGCGCATGGTGGCAACTGGACACCAGAAGCACTGGATGCATTCCTCGAGCGCCCAAGTGCTTACATCTCGGGCACTTCGATGAGCTTTGCTGGTTTGAAAAAACCGCAAGAGCGCGCTGACCTGATTGCCTATCTGCAGACAATCGGCAACTGATCCAGTCCTTGGATATTCCAAAAATTGAAAGCCGCTGCTTTGTGCAGCGGCTTTTTTTGTCTAAACAGAACTTCACAAAGCGCTCACGCATTCTAAACTTGAATCTGTCAGCGCTGGTCTTTTAGCCTTCGCGTACGAAAATAAAGACGACAACGATCCAGAGGATGAGCCACATGACACCCCTCCTGCCTGCACTGCGCGTTTCGAATATGCGACCTTGGGCGGCAGCATTGGGAATAGCGCTTGTTATGGGGGCAAGCAGCGCCGTCAGCGCCGCAGAAGAAAATGTGATGCGCAGCCATGGGTACTCTTATTTTGGTAATCTGGACTACCCGGCGGATTATCCGCATCTGGGTTATGTGAATCCCGAAGCCCCAAAGGGTGGCGAGCTGTCGCTGGCTGGATCAGGCACGTTCGACTCTCTGAACCCGTATTCGCGCAAAGGGCGTGCCGGTGCATTGACGACCCTGCAGTACGACTCGTTGATCGACAGCACCTCGGATAGTGTGGGTCAATACTATGGCCTGCTTGCGGAAAGCATGGAATATGACGAAGGCCGCAACTACGTGATCTTTCACATCCGGCCCGAAGCAACATTCTGGGACGGATCGCCAGTAACTGCCGAAGATGTGGTCTATAGCCACCGACTGTTTATCGAACAGGGTCTTCCATCTTATGCGCAGGCCGTTGGCCGGATGGTCACCGGTGCCGAAGCATTGGATGATCATACGGTCAAGTTTACGTTTAGTCCCGAAGTGACACGGCGTGGGTTGATCGAAACGGTTGGCTCGACACCGGTGTTTTCAAAAGCGTGGTTCGAGGCCGATGAGAGCCGCCGCCTGGACGAACCGCGGCTTGAAGTTGCAGTTGGGTCGGGGCCGTACAAGCTGGATAGCTATGACATTAACCGCCGCATCGTTTACAAGCGGCGCGACGATTATTGGGGGCAGGATTTGCCGATCAATGTCGGGCGCAACAACTACGACACCATTCGGGTCGAGTATTTCGCCGACCAGACCGCCGCGTTCGAAGGGTTCAAGGCCGGCGAATACACAATGCGCATCGAAAGCGACCCCAAGCTTTGGGCTTCGGGGTATGACTTTCCGAAGTTGACCCAAGGGTCGGTCGTTCGTGATGAGATTACGGATGGCAGCCCGCCGACGCCATCGGGTTTCGTGTTCAATCTGGGAAAGCCGCAGTTCGAGGATAAGAATGTCCGCAAAGCCATAGCGCTGGCCTTCAATTTCGAATGGGCCAATGAATCGCTGATGTTCGGTCTCAATTCACCGCGCAGCTCGTTTGTGCAGGGTACTCATCTCGAAGCGACAGGCGCACCAGAAGGGGCTGAGCTTGCCTTCCTCGAGGCGCTGGGCGATGTTGTGCCGGCCGAAGTCCTGAGCGACCCTGCCTTGGTGACTCATGAATCCAATTCGGCGCGCCTGAATGATCGTCGAAATCTGCGCAAGGCGTCGAAATTATTGGACGAGGCCGGTTGGCCGGTTGGTGACGGCAATCTGCGGCGCAACGCTGAAGGGCAGACGCTGAAGGTTAACATCCCTTACGCCTCAAGCATTCCCACATCAACGGCCACGATGATCGAGACTTTCGTTCAGAACCTGCAGGCGATTGGCGTGGATGCCTCGGCCGAGAAGGTTGATCCGTCACAGTTCACACTGCGCCGCCGTGAACGCGACTACGACATGGTTTATTCGAACCGGTATGGATCGTTTTTGTCGACGGGCGGCGGTCTTAGTCAGATGTACGGTTCGGAAGAAGCCGCCTTTAGCCTGTTCAACCCTGCGGGTTTGGCCAGCCCTTTGGTTGACGCGGTCATCGAATCCTCATTCGATACGACAAATCAGGAAGAACAAGACGCAGCGCTTATGGCATTGGACCGTGTCCTGAGGTATGAGTTCTTTATCATCCCTGACGGTTATGTCGCGGACTACTGGACGGCTTACTACGACATGTACGAATACCCTGAAAACCTGCCGCCTTTCACACTCGGTTATCTGGATCTTTGGTGGGTAAACCCTGAAAAAGAGGCTGACCTGAAGGCAAAAGGCGCACTGCGTTAACATGGGCGCCTATATTCTAAGACGCCTGTTGCTGGTTATTCCGACCCTTCTGGGCATCATGATTGTCAATTTCACGCTGGTTCAGTTCGTGCCCGGTGGACCGATCGAACAGATCATTGCTCAAATCGAAGGGCAGGGTGACGTCTTTGCCGGTTTTGCAGGCAGTGGTGACGCCGGAGCGGCCGCTGAACCCGCCGGAGGGGCCTTTGACGACAAATACGTCGGCGCCCGCGGCCTTCCGCCTGAATTCATCGCCGAGCTTGAGAAAGAGTTTGGGTTCGACAAACCGCCGGTCGAGCGGTTTCTATCCATGATGGGCAACTACCTGACATTGGATTTTGGCGAGAGCTATTTCCGGTCGATCAGTGTGATCGATCTGGTGTTGGAAAAGATGCCCGTGTCGATCTCGCTGGGTCTTTGGTCGACCCTGATTGCCTATCTGGTCTCGATCCCGCTGGGCATTCGCAAGGCCGTCAAGGACGGATCGCGGTTTGATACCGTGACCAGCGGGGCGATTATTGTTGCCTATGCCATACCCGGTTTCCTGTTCGCGATCCTGTTGCTGGTGCTTTTTGCAGGTGGGTCCTACTGGCAGATATTCCCACTGCGGGGGCTGACCTCGGACAATTGGGACAGCCTTAGCCTGTTCGGCAAGATTACGGACTATTTCTGGCACATCGCTTTGCCGATCATAGCGCTTACGATTTCGGCTTTTGCGACGCTGACGCTGCTGACCAAGAACTCGTTTCTGGACGAGATCAAAAAGCAATACGTCATGACCGCCCGCGCCAAGGGACTGAGCGAGCGGAAGGTGCTGTATGGCCATGTGTTCCGCAACGCGATGCTGATCGTGATCGCCGGTTTTCCAGCCGTGTTCATCGGTGTGTTCTTTGGTGGCTCGATCATTATCGAGACGATCTTCTCGCTGGATGGTCTGGGCAGACTTGGCTTTGAGGCCGCCGTGGCGCGCGACTATCCGGTGATCTTTGGCACCCTGTTTATCTTTGGCCTGATGGGTCTGGTTGTGGGCATCATCAGTGACCTGATGTATGTGCTGGTCGACCCGCGCATCGACTTTGAAAAGCGCGAGGGGTAAATGGCTCTTTCTCCGCTCAATCAGCGCCGCTGGCGCAACTTCCGCCGCAATGGCCGGGCCTTCTGGTCACTGATCATCTTTTCGATCCTGTTCGGCCTGTCGCTGTTCGCCGAGTTCATCGCCAATGACAAACCGATCCTTTTGAAGTACCGAGGCGAATTCTACACGCCGATCTTCAATTTCTACGCCGAAACGGAGTTCGGAGGAGATTTCCAGACCGAGGCGATCTATCGCGACCCCGAGGTCATGTGCCTGATCGACAGCGGCGGGATTGAAGACTGTTTCGACGACCCCGAAGGCATCATCGAACAGATCGAGGCTGGCACCTATGAAGCTGACGGGTTCGAACGCGGCTGGGCAATTTGGCCACTGATCCCCTATTCCTTCAACACCAGCGTGGATCGCGCAGGTGCCGCGCCGCTGCCGCCCAATGGGCAGAACTTGCTGGGCACCGATGATACCAAGCGCGATGTGCTGGCGCGGGTGATCTATGGTTTCCGTCTGTCCATTCTGTTCACGCTAATGGTAACCGGCGCTGCCAGCATTGTCGGAATCTTTGCGGGGGCCATTCAGGGCTTCTTTGGCGGTTGGCTGGACCTGATATTTCAGCGTGTGATTGAGATCTGGTCAGCGACGCCCTCGCTTTATGTTATCATCATCATGTTTGCGGTGTTGGGGCGAAGTTTCTGGCTGCTGGTGATCCTGATGATCCTGTTCAGTTGGACGGGCTTGGTCGGTGTCGTCAGGGCTGAATTCCTGCGGGCGCGAAACCTTGAATACGTGCGCGCCGCACGGGCGCTGGGCGTGGGCAACATGACGATCATGTTCCGCCACATGCTGCCGAATGCCATGGTGGCGACGCTGACCTTCATGCCGTTCATTGTGACGGGTACAATTGGCGGTTTGGCCTCGCTGGATTTCCTTGGCTTCGGCCTGCCGTCCTCGGCCCCATCACTGGGTGAGCTGACCTTGCAGGCGAAACAGAACCTGCAGGCCCCATGGTTGGCCTTTACCGCGTTTTTCACCTTTGCCATCATGCTGTCGCTTCTGGTCTTCATCTTCGAAGGCGTGCGCGACGCGTTTGATCCCAGAAAGACTTTCTCATGAGCCTTTTGGATGTGAACAACCTGAAGGTCTCGTTCAAGCAGGATGGTCAGGTCTCGGCGGCTGTCAAAGGCGTGTCCTTTACCGTTGATCGTGGGGAAACCGTGGCTTTGGTGGGCGAATCCGGGTCGGGCAAATCGGTGACGGCGCTGTCCACGGTGTCGTTGCTGGGCGACAGTGCGATCGTTGAAGGTTCGGTCAAGTATGACGGCGATGAAATGATCGGAGCGTCAGAAGACAAGTTGATGGATGTGCGTGGAAACGACATCAGCTTTATCTTCCAGGAACCGATGACCTCGCTGAACCCGTTGCACACGATCCAGAAACAGATGGCGGAATCGCTGGCGCTGCATCAGGGCGTTACTGGGGATGCTGCACGAGACCGGATTGTGGAACTGCTGACCAAGGTAGGCATCCGTGATCCGCGTGACCGGCTGGACAGCTATCCGCATCAGTTGTCAGGCGGACAGCGGCAACGTGTGATGATCGCCATGGCGCTGGCCAACAAGCCCGATATTCTGATCGCGGATGAACCCACAACGGCTCTGGACGTGACCATTCAGGCGCAAATCCTTGAACTGCTGGCCGAGCTGCAGAAATCCGAAGACATGGGGATGCTGTTCATCACCCATGACCTTGGCATCGTGCGCCGCATAGCCGACCGGGTCTGCGTGATGAAAGACGGTGAGATTGTCGAGACCGGCGTCACGACCGAGATTTTTGACAACCCCCAACACCCCTATACGCGCAAACTGCTGGGCGCCGAGCCCTCGGGCCAGCCTGATCCGGTGGCGTCGGATGCCGAAGAGGTTGCACGGACAGATCACCTGAAGGTCTGGTTCCCGATCCAGCGCGGATTTCTGAAACGCACCGTTGGGCATGTGAAGGCGGTTAATGATGCCACGCTCAGCGTACGCGCGGGTGAGACGCTGGGGATCGTCGGCGAAAGTGGCTCGGGCAAGACGACGCTGGCGCTGGCGATCATGCGGCTGATCGCGTCCGAGGGCGGGATTACTTTCCGCGATCAAGATGTGCGCCGCTGGTCCACGCGGGAATTGCGACGGCTGCGCAAGGATATGCAGATCGTGTTTCAAGACCCGTTCGGCAGCCTCAGCCCTCGGATGACCTGTATGCAGATCATTGCCGAGGGGTTGGCCATTCATAAGGTCGACCCACACCGCGCACCGCGCGATCTGGTGGCCGAAGTGATGACCGAAGTGGGCCTCGACCCCGCCGCAATGGACCGATATCCCCACGAATTTTCGGGCGGGCAGCGTCAACGCATCGCAATCGCACGCGCCATGGTGCTGCGACCCAAGCTGTTGGTTCTGGACGAACCCACCAGCGCGCTGGACATGACGGTGCAGGTGCAAATCGTCGATCTGCTGCGCGATCTGCAGCGGAAATACGGGCTGGCCTATCTGTTCATCAGCCACGACCTGAAAGTCGTACGCGCCATGTCCCACAACGTGATCGTCATGCGCAACGGCGATGTTGTCGAGATGGGCACGGCTAAGGATTTGTTCGAGAACGCGCAGACGGACTATACCCGCGAGCTGATTGCGGCGGCGGGCTGATCCCAACCCGCTCCTTGTTTACGCGCTGGCTTTCTCCTTGGCGGTCGGTTTTGGCACCGGGCCGCGCAGTTCCTCATAGTGATCAAAGCTCAGCTTGACCCAGCCGGTGCCGCGCGTGGCGCTGGCCAGGGTGCGGTGCAGCTCATCCTGCGCTACGGCGGGAAGCTGGGCATTGAATATTTCCCAACCCGAGGCGTTTGGATTGCCCTCAAACCCAAGAACTTGCCCCTGTAGTGAACTGATTGTGGGCACCAGATCGCCCACGAAATCCGAGGGCAGGTGAATCTCCGCACTCAGGATCGGTTGCAGCACCACGGGCTTGGCTTGGGGAAGCGCCTCGCGCACTGCGTTCTTGCCTGCCGTGCGGAAGGCATAGTCGGAACTGTCGACGTTGTGGTGCTTGCCGTCGCTCAGCGTGACTTTGACATCAACCACGGGAAAGCCTTCGGGCCCCTGTTCCAGCGCGTCTTTGGCCCCATGTTCGACCGAGGGGATATAGTTACGCGGCACCGCGCCGCCTTTGACCACCTCTTCGAACTGGAACCCCGCCCCGCGTGGCATTGGCGCGACTGAGATCACCACGTCGGCAAACTGCCCCGCGCCGCCCGATTGCTTGCGGTGGCGGTGGCGATGTTCGACGGGTGCTCGGATCGTCTCGCGATAGGCGGTTTCGACGGTGTCGGTGGCTATCTCGATCCCGAAATCCTCAGCCAGCTTCGCCGTCACGCGGCGCATATGCTGCGGACCTTGCGAGCCTAGAACGGCGTGCCCGCTCAGGTCGTCTTGTCCCAGATGCAGGCCGGGGTCGATCTCGACCAGACGCGAGAGGGCGTTGGACAGGCGCACGTCGTCGCGCTCATGCGCGGGTGAGACGACCTGACGGTGCCCCGCCGGGTGTGACGAGGCCCATTCGGGCAGCGGTGTCGCGCCTTTGCTGTCATAGATGTTGCCGGGGTTCAGGTGATCGGATTTCACCGCCAGCCCGATTTGCCCGGCGGGCAAGTCAGTGATCTGGGTCTTGGCGTCCAGCGTGGTCAGATTGCCGACGGTCTCACCGCCCAATGCTTCATGCGCTTTGACGCCGTCACCCAGGCCCCGCAGGACTACAATCTTGCCGATATGCTTTTTCACATCCGCAAAGCCTGCGATGGCGCGTGCATTCTCGGCGGCCTCGTCCCGATCGGCAGCGATGTCGAATTCGGGTGCTTCGTGCCGTAGGGCTTTCATCAGGCGGGTCAGCCCGTTGCCATGGCTGGCCGCGCCCAGACAGGCCGGGATCAGCTGGTGGTTCTGCAGGACCTGCGCGGCCAGATCGTAAATCTCACCGCTGGGGGGCTGTTTGTCCTCGATCAGTTGTTCCAGCAGGTGATCGTCGAAATCCGACAGCGTTTCCAGCAGTTCGGTGCGGGCCTCTTGTTCGCGATCCTCGACCGATTGCGGCAGTTCGATCAGGGCCGAGGGCTGGCCCTCTTGGTATTTCCAAGCGCGTTCCGAAATCAGATCGACCGCACCAACAATCGTGTCACCTTCGCGGATTGGCACCTGTCGCAAGGCGATGTGATGGGTGCAATAGGTTTGCAGCGCCGAGATGATGTCGCGGATGCGGCCATTGGGGCTGTCCATGCGGTTGATGAACAGGAAACAGGGGATCCCGGCCTCTTCCACCAAACGCAAATAGGGCGCACACAGGACGGCCGCGTTGGGATCAGGTGGAACGACCACGACCGCCGCGTCCGAGATCGCCATGGCTGGCCCAACATAGGCCAGGTTATCGCCGCCCCCGTCGACGTCGATGGCGCACCAGGGTTCATCCAGGTAAGAAAAACCGTGCAAATGCACGGTCCCGGACACGTCGAATGTGGTGGGCCGCCCGTCGAGGCGGCTGATGGCCTCGACCAGAGTGGTTTTGCCCGATTGGCTGGGGCCGAGGACGGTGAAAACGCGCATGGGTGCTGTCCCTCTTTCAGGTTGCAGATATACCTGCACGAAAAGGGCTGTCCGGCGCGGTTGCGTCGGTAAAAGCTGTCTGCGAATTCGCCTGCCTCGGGGTGCGATTGCACCCCTGAGTGTGGAGAAAACCAGAGGCCTGCGTCAAGCCCCTGTGCGGGTTGGGGGTCGGCAGACCGTGAACCCGGCCCGCCGGAAAGAGGTCAGATCGCCGAACTGTGGCCTGCCTTGCTCAGGTCATAGGCGTCAAAGCTGCGCGCGATCATGCGGGTCAGGGCGCGGGCCTCGTGCGGGATGAAAAGACCATCCTCGGTGATGCGCAGCAGCCCGTCAAAGGCGGTATTGGCATCCGCATACATGCCCTGCAATTCGGCGACAGTGATACCATGGTCACGCAGAATCTCGGCCGTGTTGATCTGAAAATCGCACATCAGCGCCTCGATCAAGCGCGCGCGCAGTACGTCCTGACCTTTGAACAGGTGTCCGCGCGAGGTTGAGAATCGCCCCTCTCGGACGGCCTTAGTATGAGCCGACGTGGCGGGCGCGTTCTGCGCATAGCCCTGCGGAAAGCGCGAGATCGAGCTGGCCCCGACACCAATCAGAACCTCGGCCTGATCGTCGGTATAGCCCTGGAAATTGCGCTTGAGCTTACCGGCGTTCAACGCGCGGGTCAGGCCGTCTTCCTGCGTGGCGAAGTGGTCGATGCCGATCTCGGCGTAATTGTCCCACATGAACAGACGGCGGGCGGTGTCGAACAGATCCAGACGCTGTTCCGGAGTAGGCAGCGCGTCCGAGGGGATCATCTGCTGCCGTTTGGCCATCCACGGCACATGCGCATAGCCGTACAGCGCCACGCGATCGGGGTTGAGCGACAGCAGTTTTTGCACGCTTTCCGTCATCCGGGTCTTGGTCTGATGCGGCAGACCATAGAGGATATCGGCGTTCAAGCTGGTGATGCCGCGTTCGCGGATCATGTCCACGGCCTTGCGCGTGGTGTCATAGCTTTGGATGCGGCCGATGGTCTTCTGTATCTCGTCGTCGAAATCCTGCACCCCGATTGAGGCGCGGTTCATCCCGGCCTCGGCCAAGGCATCCAAACGTGCCTCGTCAATCTCGTTGGGGTCGATCTCGACTGAGAATTCGGCGTTCGGCCCCAAAGGCACCACGTCCAGAATTCGCGCCGCCAGTTCGCGCATCAGATCCGCGTTCAGCAAGGTCGGCGTACCACCGCCCCAATGCAGGCGAGACAGGGTCACGCCCTGGGGCAAGCGCGCAGCCAGCAAGTCCAGCTCGGCTTTGAGGACATCCACATAGGCGATGACCGGATTGTCCGTTTGGGTGCCTTGCGTCCGGCATGCGCAGAACCAGCATAGCCTGCGGCAGAAAGGAACGTGGATATACAACGAGATCTCGCTTCCGGGTGTGATGCCGGAAATCCAGTCTCCAAAAAGCTCTGACCCTACGTCATTGCTGAAGTGGGGGGCGGTGGGATAGCTTGTGTAACGCGGGACTTTCGCGTCAAATAGTCCAAGCCGTGCCAGTTGTGGTTTTACTATCATAACGGTACGGTTAGAGGACGCCACGAACAGATGCTTTGATAGAGATCAAGTGGAAGCGCGCATGACACCCACATTCAAGATCGACCATACGAACTGTGCAGACTGCCCGATCCGACATCGGGCCGTGTGTGCCCATTGTGATGTCGATGAGCTGGAAGAGCTTGAAAGCATTAAGTATTACCGCAGTTTCGAGGCCGGTCAGACTGTCATTTGGTCCGGCGATCAGATGAATTTTGTTGGCTCGGTCGTGTCGGGGATTGCGTCTTTGACGCAGACGATGGAAGACGGGCGCACTCAGATGGTCGGACTTTTGCTGCCAAGCGATTTCGTCGGGCGCCCGGGGCGCGAATCGGCGCCTTACGATGTGCAGGCGACCACAGATGTTGTCATGTGTTGCTTCCGGAAAAAGCCTTTCGAAGAACTGATGAACACCACGCCGCACATCGCGCATCGGTTGCTGCAGATGACGCTTGACGAACTGGACGCGGCCCGCGAATGGATGCTGGTGCTGGGGCGCAAGACCGCGCGCGAGAAGATCGCGAGCCTGCTGTCGATCATCGCGCGCCGCGATGCCTCAATCAACCAAAAAGGGGGGCCCATCGTCTTCGACCTGCCGCTGACCCGCGAGGCGATGGCCGATTACCTTGGCCTGACGCTGGAAACGGTCAGCCGCCAGATCTCGGCGCTCAAAAAGGATGAGGTCATCCTGTTGGAAGGCAAGCGCCACGTGACGATCCCCGATATGGGCCGCCTTATGGAAGAGGCGGGTGACGACTCGGATGGTGGCTTTCTGGTCTGACGCCTTTCAGTGCGCCAGAAAGACCGGAACCGAGGATTGTTCCAACATGTTGCGAGTTGCGCCGCCAAGAATGGCTTCGCGGAAGCGCGAGTGGCCGTAAGCCCCCATGACGATCATGTCAGCCTGAGTATCCACAGCGTGACGGTTCAGGATATCTGATACCCGTGGCATGGTTTTGCTGAGAACATCGATTTCACACTTGACCCCATGGCGCGACAGCATCTGTGACAGCATCCCGCCGGGGTCCGAACGATCCGGGCCATGCCGAGGCGGGTCAATTACAACGATACGCACTTGGGTTGCTGCAATGAGGAAAGGCAAAGCCCGACGAATGGCGCGCATGGCCTCGACGCTTTCATTCCAGCCGATCAAAATGGTGCCGGGCTTGCTGAAGATTTTAGCCGAGTCCGGAACAATTAACACAGGGGTGTGCCCTTCGAACATCGCGGCTTCGACAATGGGTTCCGCTTCGACGCCGCGGTTTTCACCGTAGGGCTGCGGCAAAACGACAAGGTCGGAAAACCGGGCGCGATGCGCAACATGTCGCCCCAAATCGGCGATTTGCGCAACACCGGATTCGGCAGACCAACGCACTCCTGACTTGGTAAAGAAGTCTTTTGCGAATGCCAGAATCTCTTCGGCTTCAGCATTGGCCCGGTTTAGGGTTTCCTGAAGAATCAAAGCGTTAGCGCCCGCATAATAATACCCTGTCTGGCTGCGGTCGACGCCAAGGCACAGTGTTTCAGCATGCGCGTCCTGAGCTGCAGCCAGCGCCACGACTTGTGCAAGTGCCGAGTCAGATTGCGTGGTTTCTGTCATAACAGTGAGGAGAGATTTGTAAGCCATGTTGACCTCGTGCTTACGGGCCGGTTCCATGCGACGTTCCAGCCCATTCGTTTCCTCAGCATTGTCATAGTATGCGGAGCTCTGTCTTGACACAGATCAAAGCAGTTTGAGCAGCTGTCGTAGAAAACAGCAGCCAGTCAAATGGGTCTCGCGACACCAAAAGAATCGCGCGGGGCATGGCAAAGGGACGCAATATGTCAAATTATATCAAGCTGATCGTGCTTGGTGTGATTGCGGTATTCGCCGCGATCGCGACCAATTATGCACGCGATTTGGCGTATCAGGTGCATGCAATTCTGGTGATGTTTATCGCCGGCGGTTTGTTCATCTGGACGCTGAGAAACACGGATGAGCCAGAGACTTTCGTGGATCATTCCGGTGAGTACATGGATGGGGTGATCCGCTATGGCGTGATCGCAACCGCCTTTTGGGGGGTGATCGGTTTCGTCGCAGGAACCTTTATCGCGTTCCAGTTGGCCTTTCCGGCGCTGAACTTTGAATGGGCGCAGGGTTATCTGAACTTTGGCCGTTTGCGTCCGCTGCACACCTCGGCAGTGATTTTTGCATTTGGTGGTAACGCACTGATTGCGACCTCATTCTACGTGGTGCAACGCACCAGCGCCGCGCGCTTGTGGGGTGGAAATCTGGCGTGGTTCGTGTTCTGGGGCTATCAGCTGTTCATCGTTCTGGCTGCAACCGGCTATGTTCTGGGCGGCACGCAATCCAAAGAATATGCCGAACCCGAATGGTATGTTGACCTGTGGCTGACCATCGTCTGGGTCGCCTATCTGGCCGTGTATCTGGGCACCGTGATCAAGCGGAAAGAGCCGCATATCTACGTGGCCAACTGGTTCTACCTGGCCTTTATCGTGACCGTTGCAATGCTGCACGTGGTGAACAACATCACCATCCCGGTCAGCATCTGGGGTTCGAAATCGGTCATCGTCTGGTCGGGCGTGCAAGATGCCATGATCCAGTGGTGGTACGGCCACAACGCTGTGGGCTTCTTCCTGACTGCAGGTTTCCTGGGCATGATGTATTACTTCATCCCGAAACAGGCCGAGCGTCCGGTTTTCAGCTACAAGCTGTCGATCATCCACTTCTGGGCACTGATCTTCCTGTATATCTGGGCCGGTCCGCACCACCTGCACTATACCGCCCTGCCTGACTGGGCTTCGACGCTGGGCATGGTGTTCTCGGTCGTGCTGTGGATGCCGTCCTGGGGTGGTATGATCAACGGTCTGATGACACTCTCGGGCGCATGGGACAAGCTGCGCACCGACCCTGTGATCCGTATGATGGTGATCTCGGTCGGCTTCTACGGCATGTCCACGTTTGAGGGTCCGATGATGTCGATCCGCGCTGTGAACTCGCTGTCTCACTACACGGACTGGACCATTGGTCACGTGCACTCGGGCGCGCTGGGCTGGAACGGCATGATCACCTTTGGTGCGCTGTACTTCCTGGTTCCCGTTCTGTGGAAGCGCGAGCGTCTGTATTCGCTGCAGATGGTCAGCTGGCACTTCTGGCTCGCCACGATCGGCATCGTTCTGTACGCCGCGTCGATGTGGGTCACTGGTATCATGGAAGGTCTGATGTGGCGCGAAGTGGATGCCAACGGCTTCCTGGTGAACTCGTTCGCTGACACCGTGGCCGCTAAGTTCCCGATGTATGTGGTGCGTGCTCTGGGTGGCGTGATGTTCGTCGCTGGTGCCGTGATCATGTGCTACAACCTGTGGATGACTGTGCGGAAAGCGCCGGCCAAAGAGGCCAGCCTGTCCGTCGCGGTCCCGGCTGAATAAGGAGGGCCGGAGCAATGGCAATTCTCGACAAACATAAGATCCTCGAGACCAACGCGACCCTCCTGCTGGTATTCAGCTTTTTGGTCGTGACCATCGGTGGCATCGTGCAGATCACCCCGCTGTTCTATCTTGAGAACACCATCGAGAAGGTGGAGGGTATGCGCCCTTACACCCCTCTCGAAATGGCAGGGCGTGAAATCTACATCCGCGAAGGCTGCTATGTCTGCCACAGCCAGATGATCCGCCCCATGCGGGACGAGGTCGAACGCTATGGTCACTACTCATTGGCGGCTGAATCGATGTATGATCACCCGTTCCAGTGGGGATCGAAACGGACAGGTCCTGATCTGGCCCGCGTGGGGGGCCGCTATTCGGACCAGTGGCATGTGGACCACCTGCGTGATCCGCAGTCGGTTGTTCCGGAATCGGTGATGCCGAAATACGGCTTCCTCGAAAACCGCAAGCTGGACGGCAAGTATATCGGTGACATCATGCAGGCGAACGCCGTTGTCGGCACGCCTTACACCGAAGACATGCTGGCCAATGCCGAGGCTGACTTCCGTGCGCAGGCCGATCCCGACAGCGACTATGACGGGCTGCTTGAGCGCTATGGCGACAAGGTCAGCGTGCGCAACTTCGACGGTCAGCCAGAACTGACCGAAGCGGATGCGTTGGTGGCTTATCTTCAGATGCTGGGCACGCTGGTCGATTTCTCGACCTTCACCCCGGACGCAAGCCGCTAAGGAGGGCGTTATGGAAGAATACACACTCCTCAGACAGTTCGCGGATAGCTGGATGCTGCTGCTGTTGTTCACTTTCTTCATTGGCATCGTGGTGTGGGTTTTCCGCCCCGGTTCCAGCAAGGAATACAACGACACCGCCAACATCCCCTTCCGGCATCAAGACAAACCCGCCGAATCCAAGGAGGCGCGGCCATGAGCAAGACACCTGATAAACAGCCGGGCGATCCGAATACCACGGGTCACAGCTGGGACGGTATCGAAGAATTCGACAATCCGATGCCTCGCTGGTGGCTGTGGACCTTCTACGCCTGTATCTTCTGGGGCGTGATCTACACCATCATGTATCCGGCATGGCCGCTGGTTCAATCGGCAACCGCTGGTGTTGTTGGCTGGTCCTCGCGCGGGGAAGTGCAGCAGGATATCGTGTCCTTCGAAGAAGCCAACGCGCCTTGGAATGCGCGGCTGGTGGAAACGCCGCTTGAGGAAATCTCGGCGGACGCCGAATTGCAGCAATACGCTGTGAACTCGGGTGGTGCCGTATTCCGCACCTGGTGTGCGCAGTGCCACGGCTCGGGCGCGCAGGGGGCCACCGGCTTCCCGAACCTTCTGGATGACGCCTGGCTTTGGGGCGGTTCGCTTGAGGATATCGAATATACCGTTGC
Source organism: Ruegeria sp. HKCCD7628 (assembly GCF_057221005.1). Taxonomy (NCBI): domain Bacteria; kingdom Pseudomonadati; phylum Pseudomonadota; class Alphaproteobacteria; order Rhodobacterales; family Roseobacteraceae; genus Ruegeria; species Ruegeria sp. HKCCD7628. The sequence goes on along the minus strand of NZ_JBWVBA010000001.1, from coordinate 1,076,488 downwards.
CTATGGTATCCGGAATGAAGAAAGCGACGATGCGCGCTATTCCGAGATGCCGGCCTTTGGCGAGCTTCTGGAAAAGGATGAGATCACTCAGGTCGTTCAGTACGTGATGTCCCTGACCAACGCCCAGTCGGATGACGCAGCGGCTGAAGCCGGTAAGGTTGTCTTCGAAGACAATTGCGCGGCCTGCCACGGCGAAGACGGCAAAGGCGATGTCTTCCAGGGCGCGCCGAACCTGACCGACGCGATCTGGTTGTACGGCGGCAGTGAAAAGGCTTTGACCGAGACGGTCACCTACAGCCGCTTCGGCGTTATGCCTCCGTGGGAAAACCGCCTGACTCAGGCGCAGATCCGCGCCGTGACCGCTTATGTCCACCAGCTGGGTGGCGGTCAGTAAGGCGAAAAGAATACCTCCGGACGGTTCGCCGTCCGAAGGTTGAAGCACCGGCTGTTCCATCTGTTCGCGCGTTTCCAGAACAGCCGGTGCTGACTTTTTAGATTACCGACGAAAAAAGGTGTGGTCCAGACTCACCTTTTCGCGCGCATCGCTTTTTTGTTTCCACCAATGCGCCTCCGGCAGCCAATTCTGACGGTGTTGCTTTTCTTGCTGATTGCGGTCCACGCTTTGGGTCGCGGTCATGAAACTGCGCGCTAGGATCGAAAGCATTTCTGCACTCCTTTGCTGTTTGTAGCTTATTTGAGGATTGCCCTGTGGGCCTTAAAATGCGACTCAATTACCTTGTCAGTGTGTAAGTAAGGCTTACAGATGGATTGGATGAAAATGCCGCCCCTTGCGGCGCTCAGGGCTTTTTCTGCCTTTGCGGAAACGGGCAATGTCGTGCAGGCGGGTTCGATGTTGAATGTCAGCCACGCTGCAATAAGCCAGCAGCTGCGGGCGTTGGAAAAGCACTTAGGTACCAGCCTTCTGGACCGGTCGGGCAAGTCGATGGTTCTAACTCCCGAGGGTGAGCACCTGGCCCAAGCTTTACACCTTGGGTTTCGTGCCATTGGCGCGGCAGTGACCGATCTGGTGCAATCGGGTCTTGATCGACCGGTTCATGTTTCTCTAACCCCGTCTTTCGCTGCATCGTGGTTGATGCCAAGGCTGCCGGCTTTTCAGGCGGAACATCCGGATATTGATTTGGCGTTGGACCCTACCCCAAAGCTTGTGACTCTCGGGCCCGGCGGGGTGGATGTGGCTCTTCGTTATGGAGCGGGAGGTTGGCCCGGAGTGACATCCGAGCTTTTACTGCCAAGCCCGATTACCATAGTGGCCGCGCCCTCATTGCTGGGGGACAAGACGGACTGGACTGCTGCCGAGTTAAGTCAGCTGCCTTGGCTAGAAGAGTTTGGAACCACTGAAGCAACGACATGGCTTGCTGGACAAGGCGTAGAGCACGGCCCCCGTGCCGGGCGAATTGCATTGCCCGGAAACCTGCTGCTTGACGGGCTCCGCGCGGGTCAGGGCGTCACGGTGACGGCGCGGCATTTTGTCGAATCCGACATCGCCGATGGACGGCTGGTCGAACTGTTCTGCCAGCCGGGCAACAGCGGATATCATATTGTAACCACTGAAAATTCTATACGTCCGGCGGTCAGAACCTTCGTGTCCTGGCTGCGGCGGCAATCCGGTCGCATGTGACAAAAGGTGTCTGCACGATGCGCTTTTGACCCATGTCAAAGAGCTTATCTGTGTGATCTGGGACAAGACACAAAAAATAAAGCCAAATCTGGAGCCAGCTCGTGAGCGATTCCGACCCCGCCCCCAGCCTATATGCTGCAAGGGAGCCTATTTTCCCCCGTCGTGTTTCCGGCCCGTTCAGAAACCTGAAATGGATCATCCTCGCTGTTACTCTGGGGATCTACTACATCACTCCGTGGATCAGATGGGACCGTGGCCCCAGCCTGCCGGATCAGGCGGTGCTGCTGGATCTGGCAAACCGCCGGTTCTATTTCTTCTGGATTGAGATCTGGCCGCACGAGTTCTATTTCGTGGCCGGTCTGTTGATCATGGCCGGTTTGGGCCTTTTCCTTTTCACCTCGGCTTTAGGGCGCGTGTGGTGCGGTTATGCCTGTCCACAGACGGTGTGGACCGACCTCTACATTCTGGTCGAACGCTGGATCGAAGGCGACCGCAACGCGCGTCTGCGTCTGCACCGGCAGGAAAAGATGGATTTGCGCAAGGCGCGTCTGCGAGTCACGAAGTGGGCGGTTTGGCTCCTGATTGGTCTCGCGACCGGCGGGGCATGGGTGTTTTACTTTGCCGATGCGCCCACATTGCTGCGCGATCTGGTGACTGGGAATGCGCATCCCGTGGCCTATACGACCGTGTTGATTCTGACCGGCACCACCTTTTTGTTTGGCGGCTTCGCGCGCGAACAGATTTGTATCTATGCCTGCCCGTGGCCGCGCATTCAGGCCGCAATGATGGACGAGGATACTCTGGTCGTGGGCTACCGCGAATGGCGGGGCGAGCCGCGCGGCAAAGGCAAGCGCACGGCGGATTCCGAGCTTGGCGATTGCATCGACTGTATGGCCTGCGTCAATGTCTGCCCGGTGGGGATCGACATCCGTGATGGCCAGCAGTTGGAATGCATCACCTGCGCGCTTTGCATTGACGCCTGTGACGACATGATGGCCAAGATCGGCAAACCGCGCGGTCTGATCGATTATATGGCGCTGAGCGACGAGACCCGCGAACGCGCTGGTCAGCCGCCCAAGAACATCTGGAAGCACATTCTGCGCCCGCGAACCATCATGTATACGGCCATGTGGTCGGCGGTGGGCTTTGCGCTGCTGTTCGCGTTGTTCATCCGCTCGGAAATCGACCTGACCGTCGCGCCTGTGCGGAACCCGACCTTTGTGACCCTGTCTGACGGGACGATCCGCAACACCTACGACGTGCGGCTGCGCAATAAGCATGGCGAGGATCGCTTGTTCAAATTGTCGCTGACCGGCGATCCGGCCATGCGGATCGTGATTGAGGGTACGAATCTTGATACAGTGAACGTCACAGCCGATACTGCCCAGCTTGAGCGCGTCTATATCGTTGCGCGTAAAGAGACTGGTCCAGCGGCAGAGGATGTGACGCCTGTGCGCATTTGGGTCGAAGACCTGCAAAGCGGTGAGCGCGCCTATAAAGACACGACCTTCAACGGACGAGGGCAGTAAGATGGCAGAACGTCAATTCACCGGAAAACACGCGCTGGCCGTGTTTGTTGGGGCCTTCAGCGTGATCATCGCCGTCAATCTGGTGCTGGCCTACAGTGCTGTGAAGACCTTTCCGGGGCTTGAGGTTAAAAACTCCTACGTAGCCAGTCAGGAGTTCAACGAACGCCTGCAGGAACAGCAGGCTCTGGGTTGGGAAATTCGGGCAGAGGTTTCCGGCGGTTTGTTGATCCTGCATATCACCGACAAGACAGGTGCGCCGGTTCAGGTGGCCGAGCTGCAGGCCGTTGTGGGTCGGGCTACTCATGTCAAAGAGGATTTCGCTCCCGATTTCACCTTTGACGGCATCGCCTATGCAACGCCCGCGTCGCTGGGCAAGGGCAACTGGAACATTCGTCTGGTTGCCAAAGACCATAGCGGAGCGGAATTCGCGCAGCGCGTACCGCTCTATGTGAAGGGGTAGGGGACTGTGGTGCAGATGAGTTCCGGTACGGCGGCTTGTCCGGGTTGTGTCGCAGCCCCAGCAGAACCCGCACGGCCGATCCCTCAGGACGTACAGATTGCGCTGTCGTTGCCAGGTATCCATTGCTCGGCTTGTATCTCGACGGTCGAGCGCGCGCTGAACGCCACGCCCGGCGTCGAGGATGCGCGCGTCAACCTGACCCTGAAACGCGCCATGATCAAAGCCGCGCCCGATCTGCGTGCTGCCGATCTGATCCCGGTGCTGGAAAACGCGGGTTTTGAGGCGCATGAGTTGGACCCCGGCGCCCTGTCCGCCACGCAGGCTGACAAGGCGGGGCGTGATCTGCTTATGCGGCTGGCGGTGGCCGGGTTTGCCTCGATGAACGTGATGCTGCTGTCGGTCTCGGTCTGGTCCGGGGCAGCGGATGCAACGCGGGACATGTTCCACTGGATTTCGGCGGCGATTGCGCTGCCTGCGATTGCTTTCTCTGCGCAGCCCTTCTTTGCGAATGCGTGGTCGGCCTTGCGCGTGCGTCGTCTGAATATGGACGTGCCAATCGTACTGGCGATCCTGTTGGCGCTGGTCACATCGCTGTGGGAAACTGCGCTGAGCGGTGAACATGCCTATTTCGACGCCGCCCTGACGCTGACCTTCTTCCTGCTGGCTGGACGCTATCTGGATTACCGTACTCGCGCTGCTGCCCGATCTGCGGCCGAGGAGCTGACCGCGCTGGAAGTCCCCCGCGCCATTCGGGTCGTGGATGCCATCGAGGAAGAGGTCGCCGTTGCCACGCTGAGTGTGGGCGACCTGATCTTGATCCGCCCCGGCGGGCGGATGCCCGTGGATGGCGAGATTGTCTCGGGTCAATCGGAGCTCGACCGGTCGCTGCTGACCGGAGAAACCCTGCCGGTCTTTGCCGAAGCAGGTACGACTGTCAGCGCCGGCGAGGTCAACCTGACCGGCCCTCTGACCATCCGCGCGACGGCGGTGGGTGAGGACACTTCTCTGCACCGTATGGCCGATCTGGTGGCCGTCGCTGAATCGGGGCGCTCGCGCTATACTTCGCTGGCCGACAAGGCCGCCAAGCTTTATGCGCCGGGGGTTCATATCCTGTCGGCGCTCAGCTTTGTAGGGTGGTATATCTATTCCGGCGATATCCGCACCGCGCTGAACATCGCCGCCGCCGTGCTGATCATCACCTGCCCATGTGCGCTGGGGCTGGCGGTTCCTGCGGTGACCACGGCGGCCTCGGGGCGGTTGTTTCGCAAAGGGATGCTGATCAAACACTCCACCGCGCTGGAACGTCTGGCCGAGGTTGATACGGTTGTTTTCGACAAGACCGGCACGCTGACCTCTGGCACTCCGGAACTGACCAATCTGGGCGATCATTCGAGATCTGACCTTGAGGTCGCGCTGGCACTGGCCGAAGCGTCCTCGCACCCGTTGTCGGTTGCTTTGACCAAGGCCGCTCGCGAGGCAGGGATCAAGCCAGCCACGCTGAAAGAGGTCACAGAGGTTCCGGGCTACGGTACCGAGGGTACCTATCGTGGCCAACGCGTGCGTTTGGGCCGGGCGGCATGGACCGGTGCAGACGAAGGCGATCAGACCGCCGCATGGCTGGCCATCGCCGGGCAAGCGCCGTCGGCATTCCTGTTCTCGGACGCTTTGCGCCCCGGCGCGGCGGAGGCGGTGCAGGCGCTGCGCGAGGCGGGAAAAGAGGTCATCCTGATCTCAGGCGATACGCAGGGCGCGGTTCAGGCACTGGCGGCCAAGCTGGGGATTGAAAACTGGATTGCGCAGGCCCTGCCGCAGGACAAGGCCAAGCATGTTGAGGTTCTGCGCGATAAGGGCCATCACGTGCTTATGGTCGGTGACGGGCTGAACGACACGGCGGCGCTGGCGGCGGCGCATGTGTCGATCTCACCGGCCTCGGCACTGGATGCGGCGCGGGTGGCGTCAGATATCGTGCTGCTGGGCAATGACCTGTCACCTATCGCCGATGCCTGCGACACCGCAGTCAAAGCAACCAAACGGATTCGCGAAAACTTTCGCATCGCCACCGTCTATAATATCATTGCGGTGCCGCTGGCGGTGGTTGGTCTGGCTACGCCGCTGATTGCGGCACTGGCGATGTCGACATCGTCTATCACCGTGTCTTTGAACGCATTGCGGGTAAGGTAAAGCGATGGAAGTTCTGGCCTATCTGATACCGATTTCCCTGTTTCTGGGCGGGGTTGGGCTGGTGGCCTTTGTCTATACCGTCCGCTCAAACCAATATGACGACCCTGAAGGGGACGCGCGGCGCATCCTCAGCGATGAATGGGACGACAAACCCAAGCCCTGACAGCCCTTGAAATTGCCGCAATGCCCGGTTATGTCCGGCCCATCCGCTAGCAGAGAGAACACCGCCAAATGGCTACCATGAATCCGATCCAGTTCATTCAGCAAGTCCGCGCCGAAGTTGCAAAGGTCGTCTGGCCGACGCGCCGCGAGGTTCTGCTGACCACGGTCATGGTGTTCATCATGGCGGCCCTGACTGCTGTGTTCTTTGCACTGGTCGATCTGGGCATTCGCGGTGGTCTGCAACTGATCCTGGGCATGTTCGGCTAAACCCGCGCGGGCAGGGTGGAAACACCGCTTCCCCCTTGCACAGCACGCGATGTCCTTGTAGGTCACGCGGAACTATTCGGAATGGGCGTGCGGCGATTCGGACCGCGCGCCGCTTTTTATTCCGGGTAACGTAATGGAATTTCAATCACGGGCACGCGTTGCCGCTGCCTGAGAAAAACAAGGACGACAGGTTCATGGCGAAACGGTGGTACTCGGTCAGCGTTCTTTCGAATTTCGAAAAGAAGATCGCAGAACAGATCCGCACGTCGGTAGCAGAGCACGGCCTTGAGGACGATATCGACGAAGTGCTGGTGCCCACCGAAGAGGTGATCGAAGTGCGCCGGGGCAAAAAGGTCACCACCGAACGCCGTTTCATGCCCGGCTATGTGCTGGTGCATATGGAGATGTCGGATCAGGGCTACCACCTTGTGAACTCGATCAACCGCGTCACCGGCTTCCTGGGCCCGCAAGGCCGTCCGATGCCTATGCGCGATGCCGAGGTGAACCAGATCCTCAACCGCGTTCAGGAAGGCGAAGAAGCGCCCAAGCTGATGATCTCCTTCGAGGTCGGTGAGAAGGTCAAGGTCAACGATGGCCCGTTCGAGGATTTCGACGGCATGGTCGAAGGCGTGGACGACGAGAACCAGAAGCTGAAGGTTTCGGTTTCGATCTTCGGTCGCGAAACGCCAGTCGAGCTGGACTTTACGCAGGTGACCAAGCAGACCTGAGTTAACCTGCTGCGAGATTCGAAGCGCCGCGATGCCTTGAGCAACGCGGCGTTTTTTTGTTTCAAACCAGTTCTAGCGGCCGGAGGCAAGGGGCAGGCTACTTCGGTGGCAGGGAAAGAACTGTGTAGCTATGGCGGTCCTGGGATCAGTTCATTTTGTTGAAGGGCTGTCAGAATGTCGAGGATTGTCGACGGGCTGAAATCCACCGATCCGTCAAGAAAGACACCCAGCCCGCCTTCTCCGATTTCTTTCGGGCCGCCTTTGTCGTAAACCGGATCGAGTGAAGCGAGTTCTGCTGGCAATTCCGGACACAATGGGGTTTCGTTCAAAACAAGGTCCACAGCGGCCAGCATCAATTCCTTAACAGAGTCCAGAGTGTCGTCCTTCAGAAGTTGCTCGCGCTGTTCTTCAGGGGCCGTAAGTGTAAGATCAATGAGTTTGAAATAAGCACAATTGTCGCGCAGCTCGACGGTCGCCGCGGTGGACATATTCGCCAGGATGGCTCTTTTTTGTTCGCCCCGCTGAAAGTCGCGCTCGCTGGTTCGACTGCATTCGAAGATTGTGATGGTTACATTTCCATTCAAGTCAATCGCGTCGTCTTGGGCTTTGAGGCTTAAGTCATCCAGCCGGGCCTGCAGGCCGCAATTGTCGATGATCGCGTTGTCAGCCAACTGCTCTGGCACTGTTTTTTGTATCTCTCGGAGATCGAGAAGGGCGTTTACCCCGATCCGTGTAGGGGCAGCGGCAGTGATTTTCAGGTCCAGCGTGTAGGGGAGCTTTGTTTCGCGCACCGGCAAGGTAGCGTCGATCAGAAAGTTCACCTGCTGAGCGCTAGGAGCGCGAACGCCGGGAACTGCTGCCGCCAAGACCAAGATCATGAACCAATGTCTCATTCAGCAAACTCCAAAACACCAAGCGCTTTTAGGCCCGCAAGGACTTTGACGATTGTCTCGGCGCTGACATCAGCCGATCCGACAACTGCGGCTCCCATCCCGCCCGGAGCAATTTCGCGTGTGCCGCCGGATTCGTAGATCGGGTCGAGAACTGCGAATTCTTCGGGCAGTGGCGGGCAGACCGGGTTGGCGGCCAAAAACTCTCCACCCTTTTCTAGCACGGCTTCGTTGATGCGGTTGGTCAAACCAAAAAGATTGCTGACGGCGCCGATAAAGCCACGCGGGTTGAGGTCAACATTTTCGATACTGAATGTCAGGCACTGGCCTTTAACTTCCGCCTTGGCGACAGCAACGGCATCGACTGTAGCCCCAAAATAACGAATGCCAGCTTCTTCACGCCGGTTGCACCTGGTAAATTGAGCGCGGGCCGAACCCTCGACCTTTACAGTATCCCCTATGGCAGTTACATCGCGGACCTCAAGATAGATCTGACGTTTGCAGCTTTCTTCCAGAGGGCCAGTCAGAATCTGCGGCGCCTTTTCCTGCAGTCCGCGCAGGTCCATGAACGCCCTTATTTGCAACCGTGTGGGGCTGGCTTCTTCAAGGCCGCTGTAAACCGTGAAGGGAACGGGAATGTCGCGTAGGGGAACTTCCTTGGTCAGTTTTATCTGAAACCGACCGGCATAGTTGGCAGGATCAATCCCCGCCGTGGCGGTTGATACGGGACTGTTGGACCCGTTGGATTGGCCGGTTGTCTCGGACGCGGCGTCCTGATCCTGAGCCTTGCTGCCACATCCCGGCAGCATCGCTAGGAAAACGCAGATCAGTAGCCCCTTGTTCAGCCGAGATGATGCCATCCCCGATCACCTCTTTTGCAATCAAGCAGTTCCAAGATACCCGTCTTGTTCTCTGGCGCAACTTATGTATTCAAGTAAATTATTCTGTTTGGTTTTTCTAACTGACACTGAGGTCGGACCAAGACAAAAAGGGTCACTTGGGAATAAGGTGACATCTACTTGCCAACCCCATCGTTCCCCTGTAAATGCCGCCTCTATCGTCTTCGGGCGAGATTCTCTCGTGGGAGGTTGCTGGGATCGCGATCCCGGATCGGACCACGCAACATAAACCGGGTGGAACGCGTTTCACCTACGTTGAAAGGAAAACCAAATGGCTAAGAAGCTTGCTGGTACAATGAAACTGCAGGTTCCTGCAGGTCAGGCGAACCCGTCGCCGCCAGTTGGTCCGGCGCTGGGTCAGCGCGGCATCAACATCATGGAATTCTGCAAGGCGTTCAATGCCAAGACTGCAGACATGGAGCCCGGCGCCCCATGCCCCACCGTGATCACCTACTATCAGGACAAGTCCTTCACCATGGACATCAAGACGCCGCCCGCGTCTTATTACCTGAAAAAAGCAGCTGGTCTGAAGCCGGTTGGTAAGCGTAACCGCCCCCGTGGCGCGGAAAACCCAGGTCGTGAGACCGTGGCAACCGTGACCTCGAAGCAGGTTCGTGAAATCGCCGAAGCCAAAATGAAAGATCTGAACGCCAACGACGTCGAAGGCGCAATGCAGATCATCCTGGGCTCGGCCCGCTCTATGGGCATCGAGGTGAAGTAAGATGGCAAAACTTGGTAAACGCACCCGCGCTGCGCGCGAAGCTGTCGCCGGCAAGGAAAATCTGTCGATCGAAGACGCAGTTGCCCTGGTCAAAGCCAACGCAACCTCGAAATTCGACGAGACCATCGAAATCGCGATGAACCTGGGCGTTGACACCCGTCACGCTGACCAGATGGTTCGCGGCGTTGTTGGCCTGCCCAACGGCACCGGTAAAGCGATGCGCGTTGCTGTTTTCGCTCGTGGCCCCAAGGCTGACGAAGCGAAAGAAGCAGGCGCGGATATCGTTGGCGCAGAGGACCTGATGGAAACCATTCAGGGCGGCACCATCGAATTCGATCGCTGCATTGCCACCCCGGACATGATGCCCATCGTTGGCCGTCTGGGTAAGGTTCTGGGCCCCCGCAACCTGATGCCAAACCCCAAGGTTGGCACTGTGACCATGGACGTCAAAGCAGCCGTGGAAGCAGCCAAGGGCGGTGAAGTTCAGTTCAAGGCGGAAAAAGGCGGCGTTGTGCACGCTGGCGTTGGCAAAGCGTCGTTCGACGAAGCCAAGCTGGCCGAAAACGTGCGCGCATTCGTTTCGGCTGTGGCCAAGGCCAAGCCGTCGGGCGCAAAAGGCACCTACATGAAGAAAATCGCGCTGAGCTCGACTATGGGCCCAGGCGTGACTCTGGATGTGGCGGCTGCGGCGGGCGAATAAGCCCTGACGCACGACTACAAAGAATTGGTCCCGGGTGGTGAGAACTGCCCGGGATTTTTTGTGTCAATTGGTAAAGTGATCCGGCTGAAAAGCCCTTTTCGCAAAGGGTCGTAGCCGCCGCAGAGTTCTTTGTTTAGCCGCAGTGCGCAGCGCCTTTTTCTGTGGCACGCGGGCCAAAGTCGACAAGACGCGTGGATAAAGAAGAAAAGCCACGCTGGGATCATTTGGACCGACCAGTTTATACCCTTCGAAAAAAGCTGAGGTGACATCGTCGGGGACGACTCGGCCGGGCGCTACCTCGTTTGCAGAACGGGTCAGGGTGGTGAAATCCAGCAAGACTTTTGAAATGTCATGTCCGACCGGCGCCATTTGATCGCTGGAAAAGTCAAGCCCGAGTGTCCGCTGGTCGTCTCGTATCAGATTGGATAGGTGAAAGTCGCCGTGCTGAATTGCCGAAATCGTTTGCTGGCCCTCGAACTGTGGCGCCAGCTCGATGATCCGTCGGATACCGGCGAGAAACAGTTGCCGTGCGGGTACGGTTGCAGTGCCTGCGGTGATCTGTCTTTCCAGCTCCTGATAGTAGCAGACCGTGTATTTGGGCTGAAAGATGCGACGCTCTTCGATCTGTGTGCGGTGATAGGCATCCAGCCAGACCCCGGCTTGTTTTAAAAGGTCCAATTGTTGGACAGGCCGATCCTCAACCTTGCGGACGAGTTCAGCGAAGGTGTGACCCCTTATGTATTCAAAGAGGCTTGTTTGAGCGTCCTGTGACACGTGGATAGGTTTGGGCGCGGTCAGGGTGGCGTCTTCCCCCAGAGCATGAAACGCTCGTTCCTGACGCATGTGGTGGGCGACAAACCCCTGTTGCGACTCGGGTTTAAGCTGGAACTTGTAGGCGTAAGACAAACCCGACCTGTGTTTTGCGCGAAGAACAATCCGAGAGTTTTCCGGATCGTCTCGGCGGGACAGTTTGGTCAGCGTCCAGCCATGGCGAGACAACCCCGCCTTGGCGGCGAAACCTGGCCAAAGTTTTAAGGCTGTTTTGTCGAGGGTCGAGTCCTGAAAGTTCCACCACATGCCAAGGTTTTTCTCTTCGCATTAATCGTCTGCATTTGTATCTGCAGACAATGCAGCGTTCGGGTGCGTTGCGCAAATGCCGGGATTGGCGGCATCCCGCATCCTGTCAGTTCACATATACGCGCTTAGAACTGCTGCTTCACGGGCGTTGATCGTCGCGGCTGCAGTGTGACGGAAGGCGTCCCTTGCGTGGTCAAGCGAGGGGAACAGGGCCACAATCTCGGCTCGCTGCGCCGAGGACAAAGCATGTTTTGCGCTTTCGCCAAAGAAATAGCTTTCTGTCAACGCTCCGTTCGACCGAACGATGTGATGATGGTCGAACATGAAATGCGTGTAGGTGATCCTGTCCATCTCGCGGATTTCAACACCCGGCAGGCTGCAAAGATGCTTGGCCGCAACGAAAACCTCAGAAGACCCGAACAGCATGCTTATCGCGGGCGAAGCGACGAGAACCCGATGTTGCTGTGACAGAATAAGTTTTTTGGTGTTTCCGATGGCCCCCTGTTCAATGACAACAGGTGCAAAGGCGCCGCGCCCGGGGACTGTGGTCGTGTCGATCCACATGATTGGCTGAAAACCGGCATCGCGGGTCCAGATGTTCTGACCACGGCTGAGTTGCGCGATATCGACATCCCCTTCAGATGTTGCGATCAGAGTGCCTGGGCCAAAACAGGGGATGTAGTCGTCATAAGCCGAACTGCCTGCGTTGGATCCTGAAACCTTGATATAGGATGTTCCGGGGTCCAGTGGTGCAGACGTTGCAAATCCCCAAACGTCCGAGGTGACGCCGTTTTGCGAAAAAACGTAGACCTCGATTTCGGGTCCGACCGGGTTGCCATCACCGTCCAGGGCGCGCAGGACGATAATGGATTCTGACTCGACCGGCGTACCGTCGGCGACAATCCCGCCGCCATCCGTGATGATATGTCCGCCCGCCTGGTCGTCGTTGAAAATATCCGGGCTGCCGCTAGTGTCGTCCAGCGTGACGGTCGTCCCGCCGCCGCCAGAAAACGAAAAGATGGTCCCGTCCGGAGTATCCGAGTTGTTGATAATCGAGTTGCCTACGATGCCGCCAGAAGAACTGGAGGTCACAATCAGGCTAGAGCTGTCCTGAGCGAAAAAACTGCGAAGTACCATGTGCTCGACTTAACCTTACAGAAACTTGTTAACCAGGCGGAGGCTTTAGGTTGGAAACCGGCAAAACCTATATCCAGTACGCAATTTAATTTGCTTGGGTCTGATTTTGCCAGCCATTTCTTCAGCTCCGATCACACAATTTTGTTAGCAGCGCGAAAGTTGCGTTAATCAACACTGTCGTGAAATGCGATGCGCAGTCGGTTGCCCAGCCTGTGCCGTTTGTCTTCCTCGTACGGGCTGCAGCGATGGTTTAAGTGCCACAGTGCCAACCAGTCCAAAATCAACCGTCCTCGGATGCAGGTGTCCAGAATGTCCATATGGATGGGGTGTTCGTAACGCCGGAAAAACATCTCTTTGTTTGTTTTCAAAATGCCACTGCGATCCACTTCCTGAGGGGGAGCGTCGCGAAACACATCGGACTTCAGGAAGTCCACGATGTCATAGGGGGCCAGTTTCACCCTGACCTCGGTGAAATCCAAACCGATCATATGCCCTCGGCCGACGATCAGGTTCTGTGCATGGAAATCACCGTGTGAAAACACCTGCGTTTCCAGAGTGCCCCCGAGGCTCCATGCTTGGTTTGTCAGCACATCCAGCATTGCCGTGCTTTCGCGTTGAATCTCTTGTGGGACATGCGCCGCTGCGGCCTGAATGTTGTCGAGCATCCATTTCGGTCGAAATCCGTATTTCTGTAGCGGGCGGTACGCGTGCAAATGGTGCAGCCATTCTCCGGCGCGTCGATAAATCTGGGCGACCTGATCCGCATCAGGGCTTCTGTGAATAATATCCGCTGCGGTTGGACGGTCGATATACTCTGTCACGAAGAACGTCTGCGAGGGTGAGATGTGGACAGGGCGAACAACCCGCACAGTCTGCGTGTCTTCGAAATAAGCCGACAGGGTCGTCAGAAGGTCATATTCCTTCTGCAACCGACCCGTTTCCGGAGAGGTTGTATCAATCTTTAGGGCGTACTCCCCTGAACCGGTTCTCAGGCGCAGTAGGTACCGGGTGTCAGCAAAATCATGCGATCGGTAGACGCATTCAAACCCGGATAAGCTTAGGTTCCTGCCATGTGCAGAGAATTCTTTGACGCAACCTGTCGCAAATCGGTGTTCTTGCGGGGAGAGTTTCGGCATTTGCAGCGTGTTATCCGGGGTTTGGGTGCGCGAGACAGGACCTTAGCGTGAATGACATGTCAATGCCGCACAATACAGTTTGGACAGGGTGCCTCGCTGGGAAGGGATTGCAGCGATTTGATGTGATTTACCTCTTGGAAACCCCGCCTATCTGCCCTAAAGAGACTTGCGGAGTAAAGCGTGCGATTCGTCGTGCGCTTTATTTCGTTTCGTCCAAGACGGTGGGTGACCTTGCGAAAGGTCTTAATTCCCTGCCTGAGACGGGTAAGACCAAAGAATTCTGAGGGTCGCATTCCTCGGGCGCATTTTGGCCAATCCCGTAACAACGGACCTGAACGCTGGGGTTTCGGCCTCGGCAAATATGAGCCGGGATGTCCAACATCCCAAACTTGGAGAGAACTGTGGATAGAGCCCAGAAAGAGAAAGTGGTCGAGGAACTCGGCCAAATCTTCGAAAGCTCTGGCGTCGTAGTGGTTGCCCATTACGCCGGTCTGACAGTTGCCGAGATGCAGGACCTTCGCGCACGTGCTCGTGACGCGGGTGGCGCCGTGCGTGTTGCCAAGAACAGGCTCGCCAAAATCGCCCTCGACGGAAAGCCATGTGAAAGCATTGGTGACCTGCTGACGGGTATGACCGTTCTGACCTATTCCGAGGATCCCGTGGCAGCAGCCAAGGTGGCCGAGGACTTCGCCAAAGAGAACCAAAAGTTCGAAATCCTTGGCGGTGCAATGGGCGAGAACGCTCTGGACCGGGCTGGTGTTACAGCCGTGTCGAAAATGCCGTCGCGTGAAGAGCTTATTGCTACGATCGCGGGTATGCTTGGCGCGCCTGCTTCGAACATCGCCGGTGCAATTGGCGCACCTGCAAGCAACATCGCAAGCATCCTTTCCACCATCGAAGAGAAGGCGGAAGCTGCGTAAGCGGTTGGCACTGAATGATCTGCGTAGGGTGAGCACCCTGACGTTGGAACACACACTGTAAACGGAAAGAGCTGATAAAATGGCTGATCTGAAAGCACTCGCAGAAAGCATCGTGGGTCTGACCCTGCTGGAAGCACAAGAACTGAAAACCATCCTCAAAGACGAATACGGCATCGAGCCCGCAGCAGGCGGCGCAGTTGTCATGGCAGCTGGTGGCGACGCCGGCGGCGCAGCTGAGGAAGAAAAAACCGAATTCGACGTCGTTCTGAAGAACGCCGGCGCTTCGAAAATCAACGTGATCAAAGAAGTTCGCGGCATCACCGGTCTGGGCCTGAAAGAAGCCAAAGAGCTGGTTGAAGCTGGCGGCAAGATCAAAGAAGGCGTTGACAAGGCAGAAGCCGAAGAAGTCAAAGCCAAGCTGGAAGCAGCTGGCGCCGAAGTCGAGCTGGCCTAAGCCAACTGACAGGTGCATCGCTGATGTGCCGAAAATTCAGGCTGGGCCCGGAGAAATCCGGGTCCAGCCGAACCTGTCTTAGCAAGGGCCTCATATGTTGGGGCGTTTTCTAAGACGCGGTTCATGGATCGGGAGGCTGCCTTCGGGACGGTGGCCACGAATTGATCCGGACGTGTCGTCTCGAATGTGCAGGATGCCGGGGCCCGACGGTGTCTTTGCCCGCTGAGAACTTGAAAGGTGACATCTGACATGGCTCAAACGTTCCTTGGCCAGAAACGTCTTCGTAAATACTACGGCAAAATCCGCGAAGTGTTGGAAATGCCGAACCTCATTGAGGTACAGAAATCTTCTTATGATCTTTTCCTGCGCTCCGGCGATGCAGAACAGCCCACTGACGGCGAAGGCATCAAAGGCGTGTTCCAGTCGGTTTTCCCGATCAAGGATTTCAACGAGACCTCCGTTCTGGAGTTCGTGAAATACGATCTGGAAAAACCCAAATACGACGTCGAAGAGTGCATGCAGCGCGACATGACCTACAGCGCACCGCTGAAGGTCACTCTGCGTCTGATCGTGTTTGATGTCGATGAAGATACCGGCGCGAAGTCGGTCAAAGACATCAAAGAACAGGACGTGTTCATGGGCGACATGCCCCTGATGACGCCGAACGGTACGTTCATCGTGAACGGCACCGAGCGTGTGATCGTCAGCCAGATGCACCGCTCGCCCGGTGTGTTCTTTGACCACGACAAGGGCAAGACCCACTCGTCCGGTAAACTGCTGTTCGCCTGCCGCATCATCCCGTATCGCGGCAGCTGGCTGGACTTTGAGTTCGACGCCAAAGACATCGTTTTTGCCCGTATCGACCGTCGCCGCAAACTGCCTGTGACGACCCTGCTTTATGCGCTGGGTCTGGATCAGGAAGCGATCATGGACGCGTATTACAACACCGTCTCCTACAAGCTGGATGGAAAGAAAGGCTGGGTCACGCCGTTCTTTCCCGAGCGTGTCCGCGGCACTCGTCCGACATACGACCTGATCGACGCGAAATCGGGTGAAGTGATTGCCGAAGCGGGCAAGAAAGTCACTCCGCGCGCGGTCAAAAAGCTGATAGACGAAGGCAGCGTTACCGAATTGCTGGTTCCCTTTGACAACATCGTTGGGAAGTACGTCGCCAAGGACATCATCAACGAAGAAAACGGCGCGATCTATGTCGAAGCCGGTGATGAACTGACCCTGGAATACGACAAGGACGGCGACCTGATTGGTGGCACTGTCAAGGATCTGATGGATGCGGGCATCACCGACATCCCGGTTCTGGACATCGACAACGTCAATGTCGGCCCCTACATGCGCAACACCATGGCTCAGGACAAGAACATGAGCCGCGACACCGCGCTGATGGACATCTACCGCGTCATGCGTCCGGGTGAGCCGCCCACCGTTGAGGCTGCGTCGGCCCTGTTCGACACGCTGTTTTTCGACAGCGAGCGCTATGACCTGTCCGCTGTTGGCCGCGTGAAGATGAACATGCGTCTGGCTCTGGACGCGCCGGACACCCTGCGTACCCTGCGTCGCGAAGACATCGTGGCCTGCATCAAAGCGCTGGTGGAACTGCGTGACGGCAAGGGCGACATCGACGATATCGACCACTTGGGCAACCGTCGTGTGCGCTCGGTCGGCGAACTGATGGAAAACCAGTACCGCGTTGGCCTGCTGCGCATGGAGCGCGCGATCAAAGAGCGTATGTCGTCGGTCGAGATCGACACTGTCATGCCGCAGGACCTGATCAACGCGAAACCGGCTGCGGCTGCTGTTCGTGAATTCTTCGGCTCGTCGCAGCTGTCGCAGTTCATGGACCAGACCAACCCGCTGTCGGAAGTCACCCACAAACGCCGTCTCTCGGCGCTTGGCCCCGGTGGTTTGACGCGCGAGCGTGCGGGCTTTGAGGTGCGCGACGTACACCCGACCCACTATGGCCGGATGTGCCCGATTGAAACGCCCGAAGGTCCGAACATCGGTCTGATCAACTCGCTGGCCACCTTTGCCCGCGTGAACAAGTACGGCTTCATCGAAACACCCTATCGCGTTGTCAAAGACGCCGAGGTGACCGATGAGGTTCACTACATGTCCGCGACCGAAGAAATGCGTCACACCGTGGCGCAGGCGAACGCGACGCTGGACGCTGATGGTAAGTTCATCAACGATCTGGTATCGACCCGTCAGGCCGGTGACTACACTCTTGCCCCGCGCGAGAATGTTGACCTGATCGACGTAAGCCCAAAACAGCTGGTTTCGGTCGCTGCATCGCTGATCCCGTTCCTTGAAAATGACGACGCCAACCGCGCTCTGATGGGCTCGAACATGCAACGTCAGGCGGTTCCGCTGCTGCGCGCCGAGGCACCGCTGGTCGGTACCGGGATCGAGGAAAAGGTTGCGATCGACTCAGGCGCTGCGATTCAGGCGAAACGCGCCGGTATCATCGACCAGGTCGATGCCCAGCGTATCGTTATCCGCGCCACCGAAGATCTGGAACTGGGCGACGCTGGCGTTGACATCTATCGTCTGCGTAAATTCCAGCGTTCGAACCAGAACACCTGCATCAACCAGCGTCCGCTGATCAAGGTGGGTGACACCGTCCAGAAGGGCGAAGTCATTGCCGACGGTCCGTCGACCGACATGGGCGAACTGGCCCTTGGTAAGAACGTGGTCGTCGCGTTCATGCCGTGGAACGGTTACAACTACGAAGACTCGATCCTGATCTCGGAACGTATCGCGCGTGACGACGTCTTTACCTCGGTCCATATCGAGGAATTCGAAGTCGCCGCTCGTGACACCAAGCTGGGTCCGGAAGAGATCACCCGCGACATCCCGAACGTCGGTGAAGAAGCGCTGCGCAACCTCGACGAGGCGGGCATCGTTTACATCGGTGCGGATGTTGAGCCGGGCGATATTCTGGTCGGCAAGATCACTCCGAAGGGCGAAAGCCCGATGACCCCGGAAGAAAAGCTGCTGCGCGCCATCTTTGGCGAAAAAGCATCTGACGTGCGCGACACCTCGCTGCGCGTGAAGCCGGGTGACTACGGTACGGTCGTTGAGGTTCGCGTTTTCAACCGTCACGGCGTCGAAAAAGACGAGCGTGCGCTGCAGATCGAGCGTGAGGAAGTCGAACGTCTGGCCCGTGACCGGGACGACGAGCTGGCGATCCTGGACCGCAACATCTATGCGCGTCTGCAAGGTCTGATCCTGGGCAAAACCGCTGTGAAAGGCCCGAAAGGCGTCAAGCCGGGCTCGGTGATCACCGAAGAGCTGCTGGAAACCCTGACCCGTGGTCAGTGGTGGCAGCTGGCGCTGGAAGGTGAGCAAGACGCACAGATCGTTGAGGCTCTGAACGAGCAGTACGAAGTGCAGAAACGCGCTCTGGACGCCCGTTTTGAAGACAAGGTCGAGAAAGTCCGCCGTGGCGACGACCTGCCCCCGGGTGTGATGAAGATGGTCAAAGTCTTCATCGCCGTGAAGCGTAAGCTGCAGCCGGGCGACAAGATGGCCGGTCGTCACGGGAACAAAGGTGTGATCTCCAAGGTTGTTCCGATGGAAGACATGCCGTTCCTGGCCGATGGTACGCCGGTTGACTTCTGTCTGAACCCGCTGGGTGTGCCTTCGCGTATGAACGTTGGTCAGATCCTTGAAACCCATATGGGTTGGGCCGCGCGCGGTCTGGGTCTGAACATCGACGAAGCTCTGGGTGAATACCGCCGGTCCGGCGATCTGACCCCGGTGCGCGAAGCGATGAAGCTGGCCTATGGCGAGAATGTCTACGAAGAAGGCATCACCGGTCTGGACGAGGATGGCCTGATCGAGGCTGCGGGCAACGTGACCCGTGGTGTTCCGATCGCAACCCCGGTCTTCGACGGCGCCAAAGAGGCTGACGTCAACGACGCGCTGGTGCGTGCGGGCTTCTCGGAAAGCGGTCAGTCGGTTCTGTTCGACGGTCGCACCGGTGAGCAATTTGCACGTCCGGTCACCGTGGGCATCAAGTACTTGCTGAAACTGCACCACCTTGTGGACGACAAAATCCACGCGCGTTCGACCGGGCCGTACAGCCTGGTTACCCAGCAGCCGCTGGGTGGTAAGGCGCAGTTCGGTGGTCAGCGCTTTGGTGAAATGGAGGTCTGGGCTCTGGAAGCTTACGGTGCCGCCTACACCCTGCAGGAGATGCTCACCGTGAAATCGGATGACGTCGCCGGCCGGACCAAGGTCTATGAGTCGATCGTCAAGGGCGAGGATAACTTTGAAGCGGGCGTACCGGAATCGTTCAACGTTCTGGTTAAAGAAGTCCGTGGCCTTGGCCTGAATATGGAACTCCTGGATGCGGAGGTTGAGGAGTAAGGGCGCTGCCCTTTCTCCCGTCCCCCCTTCCGCAAGATTTGAGGTAACAAATGAACCAGGAAATCACCAACAACCCGTTCAACCCGCTGACGCCCCCGAAGGTTTTCGACGAGATCAAGGTCTCGTTGGCGTCGCCCGAGCGGATCCTGTCTTGGTCCTATGGCGAGATCAAGAAACCCGAAACCATCAACTACCGGACGTTCAAGCCTGAACGTGACGGCCTGTTCTGCGCGCGTATTTTTGGCCCGATCAAAGACTACGAATGTCTGTGCGGCAAATATAAGCGGATGAAGTATCGCGGCGTTGTCTGCGAGAAGTGTGGCGTTGAAGTCACTCTGCAAAAAGTCCGCCGCGAGCGTATGGGCCACATCGAACTGGCAGCACCCGTTGCGCACATCTGGTTCCTGAAATCGCTGCCGTCCCGCATCGGTCTGATGCTGGACATGACGCTGCGCGATCTGGAACGCGTCCTGTACTTTGAAAACTATGTCGTCATCGAGCCCGGTCTGACTGACCTGACCTACGGCCAGATGCTGACCGAAGAAGAGTACATGGATGCGCAGGATGCCTATGGCATGGACGCGTTCACCGCGAATATCGGTGCCGAAGCCATCCGTGAGATGCTGGCCCAGATCGATCTGGAAGCCGAAGCCGAGCAGCTGCGCGCTGATCTGGCCGAAGCAACCGGCGAACTTAAGCCCAAGAAGATCATCAAGCGCCTGAAGGTTGTTGAGAGCTTCCTCGAGTCGGGCAACCGACCCGAGTGGATGGTGATGACCGTGATCCCGGTCATTCCGCCGGAACTGCGTCCGCTGGTTCCGCTGGATGGTGGCCGTTTCGCGACTTCGGATCTGAACGATCTGTATCGCCGCGTCATCAACCGGAACAACCGTCTGAAGCGTCTGATCGAACTGCGCGCACCTGACATCATCGTCCGCAACGAAAAGCGGATGTTGCAGGAATCCGTTGACGCTCTGTTCGACAACGGCCGTCGTGGCCGCGTAATCACTGGCGCAAACAAGCGTCCGCTGAAATCGCTGTCGGACATGCTGAAGGGTAAGCAGGGTCGCTTCCGTCAGAACCTTCTGGGTAAGCGGGTCGACTTCTCGGGCCGTTCGGTCATTGTGACCGGTCCGGAACTCAAGCTGCACCAGTGTGGTCTGCCCAAGAAGATGGCGCTGGAGCTGTTCAAGCCGTTCATCTACTCGCGCCTTGAAGCCAAGGGTCTGTCTTCGACCGTGAAACAGGCGAAGAAACTGGTCGAAAAAGAGCGTCCCGAAGTGTGGGATATCCTCGACGAGGTGATCCGCGAACACCCTGTCATGCTGAACCGTGCACCGACGCTGCACCGTCTTGGCATTCAGGCGTTCGAGCCCGTTCTGATCGAAGGTAAAGCCATCCAGCTGCACCCGCTGGTCTGTTCGGCCTTTAACGCCGACTTCGACGGTGACCAGATGGCCGTTCACGTCCCGCTGAGCCTTGAGGCCCAGTTGGAAGCGCGTGTTCTGATGATGTCGACGAACAACGTTCTGTCGCCTGCAAACGGCGCGCCGATCATCGTTCCGTCGCAGGATATGATTCTGGGTCTCTACTATGTGACGCTGGAACGCGAAGGCATGCCGGGCGAAGGCAAGGTGTTCGGGTCGATCGACGAAGTTCAGCACGCGCTGGATTCCGGCGAAGTGCACCTGCACTCGAAAATCACCGCGCGGATCACGCAGATCGACGACGAAGGCAACGAGGTTCAGAAGCGTTTTGAAACCACTCCTGGCCGTCTGCGCCTGGGTGCATTGCTGCCGATGAACAACAAAGCACCGTTCGAGCTGGTCAACCGTCTGCTGCGGAAGAAAGAAGTGCAGCAGGTGATCGACACCGTCTACCGCTATTGCGGTCAGAAAGAGTCGGTTATCTTCTGTGACCAGATCATGTCGATGGGCTTCAAAGAAGCGTTCAAGGCGGGCATCTCGTTCGGTAAGGACGACATGGTCATTCCGGACGACAAGTGGGGCATTGTTGATGACACCCGCGGTCAGGTGAAGGACTTTGAACAGCAGTACATGGACGGCCTGATTACTCAGGGCGAAAAGTACAACAAAGTTGTCGATGCCTGGTCGAAGTGTAACGACCGCGTCACCGAGGCCATGATGTCGACGATTTCGTCGTCGGATCGGGCAGCGGACGGTTCTGAGCAGGAGCCGAACTCGGTCTACATGATGGCCCACTCGGGCGCGCGTGGCTCGGTCACTCAGATGAAACAGCTGGGCGGTATGCGCGGCCTGATGGCCAAGCCGAACGGTGACATCATCGAGACGCCGATCATCTCAAACTTTAAAGAAGGTCTGACCGTTCTCGAGTACTTCAACTCGACCCACGGTGCCCGTAAGGGTCTGTCGGATACCGCTCTTAAGACGGCGAACTCGGGTTACCTGACCCGTCGTCTGGTGGATGTGGCGCAAGACTGTATCGTTCGTGAGATCGACTGTGGCACCGAACGTGCGATCACTGCCGAAGCCGCCGTGAATGACGGTGAGGTTGTTGCTTCGCTGGCCGAGCGCGTGCTGGGCCGTGTATCTGCTGACGACGTTCTGCGTCCGGGTACGGATGAGGTGCTGGTTGCAGCTGGTCAGTTGATCGACGAACGCATGGCCGACACTATCGATGAAGCTGGCGTTGCCTCGATGCGCATCCGCTCGCCTCTGACCTGTGAGTCCGAGGAAGGCGTCTGTGCCACCTGCTACGGTCGTGACCTTGCACGCGGTACCATGGTGAACACGGGTGAGGCTGTCGGCATCATCGCCGCGCAGTCGATCGGTGAACCCGGTACACAGCTGACCATGCGGACCTTCCACATCGGTGGCGTTGCGCAAGGTGGTCAGCAGTCGTTCCAGGAAGCGAACCAAGAAGGTGTTGTCGCGTTCGAGAACCCGCAGATTCTGATCAATGCCGCAGGCGAAAGCCTGGTCATGGGCCGGAACATGAAGCTGGTGATCAACGACGAACACGGCGAAGAGCGTGCCAGCTTCAAGCTGGGCTACGGCTCCAAGCTGTTCGTCAAGGATGGCGCCAAGGTTGCTCGCGGCGACAAGCTGTATGAATGGGATCCCTACACTCTGCCGATCATCGCCGAGAAAGCCGGTACCGCGAAATATGTCGACCTTGTTTCGGGCATCGCTGTCCGGGATGAGACCGACGATGCAACCGGTATGACCCAGAAGATCGTGATCGACTGGCGCGCCGCCCCCAAAGGCAGCGACCTCAAGCCCGAGATCATTCTGGTCGGTGAAGATGGCGAACCAGTCCGCAACGATGCGGGCAACCCGGTTCACTATCCGATGTCGGTGGATGCGATCCTGTCGGTCGAAGATGGTCAAACTGTCGAAGCTGGTGACGTTGTCGCGCGTATCCCGCGTGAAGGCGCCAAGACCAAGGACATCACCGGTGGTCTGCCGCGTGTGGCCGAACTGTTCGAAGCCCGTCGTCCGAAAGATCACGCGATCATCGCAGAAGCCGATGGTTACGTGCGCTTTGGCCGCGACTACAAGAACAAGCGCCGCATCAGCATCGAGCCGGCTGACGAGTCCATGGAGACCATTGAATACATGGTGCCCAAGGGCAAGCACATCCCGGTCGCCGAAGGGGACTTCATCCAGAAGGGTGAGTACCTGATGGACGGTAACCCTGCTCCGCATGACATCCTGTCCATCATGGGTGTCGAAGCGCTGGCGGATTACATGATCGACGAGGTGCAGGACGTGTATCGTCTGCAGGGCGTGAAGATCAACGATAAGCACATCGAGGTTATCGTGCGCCAGATGCTGCAGAAGTGGGAGATCTTGGATTCAGGCGACACCACCCTGCTGAAAGGCGAGCATGTCGACAAGCAAGAGTTCGATGCGGCCAACGAGAAGACCATCGCCCGCGGTGGTCGTCCGGCACAGGGCGAGCCGATCCTTCTGGGGATCACCAAAGCCTCGCTGCAAACGCGTTCGTTCATCTCGGCGGCGTCGTTCCAGGAAACCACTCGCGTGCTGACCGAAGCCTCGGTTCAGGGCAAGAAAGACAAGCTGGTTGGCCTGAAAGAGAACGTCATCGTTGGTCGTCTGATCCCCGCTGGTACCGGTGGCGCGACTCAGGCCGTGCGTCAGGTGGCCCAAGGTCGCGACAACGTCGTCATCGAGGCGCGCCGGGAAGAGGCCGAAGCAGCCGCTGCTCTGGCTGCTCCGGTTATTGACGACGACATGGTCGGTGATGAGCTGGACATCGTGGTCGACGCCCCCGAAAGCCGCGAATAAACACGGTTTCAGAGCAAAGAACAGGCCCTGCGGAAACGCGGGGCCTTTTTTTGTTGTTGTGGTCTTGCCGAACAGAGCGCCGATCGTATCAAAAAAGGCGCGCGGTGGGCTCAGGCAATGCGACAGATGTGCGTTCAAGTGCTCAGATTCAGGAACAGAACGCCAAGCGCAACCTCCACAAACGCGCCCGTCGCAAACCAATTAAGAAGTAGTTTTCCGCTTAGCGCACTTCGATAGACGCCGAGAACAAACAAGACTGGAATGGCGGCGATCCAAACAATGGTCAATATGGCAACAGGCACTCCAAACGCGCCCGGCGTGTCACCGTTTTTCACGGATTCCGGTGCCAGATCAGAAATTGCTTGAAGGTTGAAAAATAGGAAAAACACAACAACGAGCTGAGAGCGCCCCAAAACACTAAGTCAAATCTGATAGGGGTCGGGCCAGGCTGAGATCTGCGGGTTTTCGACTGTGTCACGCGCGCCTTTGGTTGCGGCTGATCACCACGGGTTTGGTAGCGATGTGGTCGCTGACCAAAACCTTGAGAATTCTTCTCAAACACAATGTCTCCAGAAAATTAGCTTTAGAATGGTCAAACCGTTCAACACATTGGTGCGATCTGCAATTCACTTTTCCAGCCACGTCTATTGACTTGCAGCGCGTCATCCCCGCGAATGAGCACGAAAATATCTGAGTTCTGTTTCCATGTCTCCAAACATAAAAGGCGCCCTGCTGATGATGGGCAGCATGGCGGGCTTTACCATCAATGATACGCTGATCAAGCTGGCAGGGGAGCAGGTGCCTTTGTTCCAGATGGTGGCGATGCGCGGGGCTTTGGCGACGGTTCTGGTCTATCTCTTGGCGCGGCATTTGGGGGCTTTGCATCTGAACTTTCCACGCCACGACAAATGGCTGATCGCCGCGCGTTGTCTGGCCGAGTTGTCGGCCACGTTCTTCTTTTTGACTGCGTTGTTGCACATGCCATTGGCCAATGTGACCGCCGTGTTGCAGGCGCTACCACTGACAGTGACTTTAGGCGCGGTGCTGTTCTTTCGGGAGCAAATCGGTTGGCGGCGGATCGTGGCTATCGGGTTGGGCTTTACTGGCATGCTGCTGATCGTCCGGCCGGGCCCCGAAGGTTTCAGCATCTATGCCATCTACGCTCTGATTGCGGTATTGTCCGTCACTGTGAGGGATCTGATCACGCGGCGCATGACCGTTCATGTGCCTTCGCTGACGGTGACGCTGGCGACATCGGTTACTATTACGGTGTCGGCCGGGATCGCCTCTGCGACCACGGGCTGGCAACCTGCCCCATTCGACGCGGGGGTGATGATTGCCTGCGCTGCGGTGTTTGTGCTGATCGGGTATCTGTGCAGCGTCATGGTCATGCGCGAGGGCGATGTGGGTTTCATCGCGCCATTCCGTTATTCAAGTCTGCTGTGGGCGCTGGCATTGGGCTGGGTCGTGTTCGGAGATTGGCCTGATGCCGTCACCATGGCTGGCGCTATTTTGGTCGTCGGCGCCGGGCTGTTTACTCTATTCCGCGAACGTGCGGTTCATACAGCCGAGTGAACCCGACGCACGGCGTCCTGATCGATGGCAAAGCGGGCGATGAACTCGCCCTCTTGTTCGGGGGTCAGGGGTGCAAGCTGGGTGTTGCTTTTGCGGGCATGGGGTGAATCGTTGAACGAATTCAGCGTGCGCACCCACATCGGCGCGTCTGGATAGCTGATCACCGGCATGTAGTTTCCGATCCTGTGATGCCCAAAATTCATGATTGTCAGATCACTTCCACCCCGCACGTACATGGCAAACCCGATCCCCAGCAGCGGTTGAAACACCTGCGCGGCGTGAATGCCCTCGGGCCCGAACCGCGCCAGGAACCCTTGGTTATAGTCGATGGCGACCGTTTTGTGGTTGCGCATCAGCGCGCCGCCTTCGTCAGCGGCGATACGTAGCCGTTCGACGAAATCCACCGACACGGCGTCGTCATCATCATGCCGGAACTGGATGCAGGGCACGTTGGGATCGTGACGCGCGGCGTTCAGGATCTCTTTCATCACCCGGCGGTGGCGCATGGGACGACGGGCGATGATCTGCACCTGTTTCATGCCTGCGGTCAGGTCGTGCAGCCGATCAAATGCGGGTTTCGGCAGGCAATCCCCGATCACGATGAGCAATTGGAAATCTTCATCCGTCTGTTCGCGCAGACAGGGCAGGGTGGTGGTTTCAAACAGGCGAAACCTCTCTTCCAGCCGGGTAGGGTGGTAGAGATAGGCGCGCCGTTCCTCGATCGTGTCATGTTCGACCTGAAAGCCGCCATGGGCGGGGTAGGAAAAGCGGCACAGGCCGATGATTTGCATGGGTCATCCGTGGTGCGTGGCGTTGTCCCCGACTATGCCCCTGCGCCCCCGAACCCGCAATGGCAAGCAGCACTGGCGGCCGACGATCGGACCGTATAAGTCAACGGAATGCAGGCTGATAGGCGACGGGTCCGGTGTACTGTTGACACTTGCGCCGACTCCCCTTAATACGCGCCCATCTCGGTACCGGGGGCCGCCTCAAAACCGATCTCAGTAATGGACTGGTCAAGACCCGAACAATTTTGCAGTTCGCGTCCTCTGATAACCAACCGCGACGTTCACCTCGGAATGGGAACGCTCGCGGGTTTTGCGCTTGTGGACGCATGAGTGCAGCAAAGTTTAACCGCACGCAATGCGCGTGCATGTCATGTGTGTTGCAAAACGGGGAAGAAACCGGAATGCCAACTATTCAACAGCTGATCCGCAAGCCGCGGCAGCCCAAAGTAAAACGCTCGAAGTCCATGCACCTGGAGCAGTGCCCGCAGAAACGCGGCGTCTGCACCCGTGTGTACACCACCACACCGAAAAAGCCGAACTCGGCTATGCGTAAGGTTGCCAAAGTGCGCCTGACCAACGGGTTCGAGGTCATCTCGTACATCCCCGGTGAAAGCCACAACTTGCAGGAACACTCGGTTGTTCTGATCCGTGGCGGCCGTGTAAAAGACCTTCCCGGTGTGCGTTACCACATCCTGCGCGGTGTTCTGGATACTCAGGGCGTCAAAGATCGTAAGCAACGTCGTTCGAAATACGGCGCGAAGCGTCCCAAGTAAGAAGGAGAGGCTGATATGTCACGTCGTCACGCCGCCGAAAAACGCGAAGTCCTGCCTGACGCCAAATTTGGCGACAAGGTTCTGACCAAGTTCATGAACAACCTGATGATCGACGGCAAGAAGTCGGTCGCAGAGCGCATCGTTTACAACGCCTTTGACCGCGTTGAGAACAAGATCAAGCGCGCACCTGTTGAAGTGTTCCACGAAGCGCTCGACAACATCAAACCGTCGGTCGAGGTTCGCTCGCGCCGGGTTGGTGGTGCAACCTATCAGGTTCCGGTCGAAGTGCGCCCCGAGCGCCGCGAAGCACTGGCCATCCGCTGGCTGATCACCGCCGCCCGTGGCCGCAACGAAAACACCATGGAAGAACGCCTCGCCGGTGAGCTGCTGGACGCTGTACAGTCCCGCGGTACTGCCGTGAAGAAGCGCGAAGACACCCACAAGATGGCCGAGGCGAACAAAGCCTTCAGCCACTACCGTTGGTAATCCAGAGGCTTATCCAAAATGGCACGCGAATATCCGCTCGAACTATACCGTAACTTCGGTATCATGGCGCACATCGACGCAGGTAAGACCACCTGCTCGGAGCGTATCCTGTATTACACTGGTAAATCCCACAACATCGGTGAGGTGCACGATGGTGCAGCCACCATGGACTGGATGGAGCAGGAGCAGGAACGCGGCATCACCATCACTTCGGCTGCGACCACCACTTTCTGGGAGCGCACCGAGGACGGTCAGACCGCCGATACCCCCAAGCACCGCCTGAACATCATCGACACCCCCGGCCACGTTGACTTCACCATCGAAGTTGAGCGTTCGCTGGCGGTTCTCGACGGTGCCGTCTGCGTTCTGGACGCAAACGCCGGTGTTGAGCCCCAGACCGAAACCGTGTGGCGTCAGGCTGACCGCTACAAGGTTCCGCGTATGGTTTTCGTCAACAAGATGGACAAGATCGGCGCAGACTTCTTCAACTGCGTTCGCATGATCGAAGACCGCACCGGCGCACGCGCTGTTCCGGTTGGTATTCCGATTGGTGCCGAGTCCGAGCTGGAAGGTCTGGTCGACCTGGTCACCATGGAAGAATGGCTGTGGCAGGGCGAAGATCTGGGCGCAAGCTGGATCAAAGCGCCGATCCGCGACAGCCTGAAAGACATGGCTGACGAATGGCGCGGCAAGATGATCGAAGCGGCCGTCGAAATGGACGACGACGCGATGATGGAATACCTGGAAGGCAATGAGCCCGACGTTCCGACCCTGCGCGCCCTGCTGCGCAAAGGTACTTTGGACATCGCGTTCGTTCCGGTTCTGGGTGGTTCGGCGTTCAAGAACAAAGGTGTTCAGCCTCTGCTCAACGCTGTGATCGACTATCTGCCCAGCCCGCTGGACGTTGTTGATTACATGGGCTTCAAACCCGGCGACGAGGAAGAAGTTCGTGACATCGCCCGTCGTGCTGATGACGACATGGCCTTCTCTGGTCTGGCGTTCAAAATCATGAACGACCCCTTCGTTGGCTCGCTGACCTTCACCCGGATCTACTCGGGCACCATGAAAAAGGGTGACTCGATCCTGAACTCGACCAAAGGTAAGAAAGAGCGCATCGGTCGTATGATGATGATGCACTCCAACAACCGGGAAGAGATCGAAGAAGCGTTTGCAGGCGACATCATCGCGCTGGCGGGTCTGAAAGACACCACCACCGGTGACACCCTGTGTGACGCGAAAGAGCCGGTCGTTCTGGAAACCATGACCTTCCCCGATCCGGTGATCGAGATCGCGGTTGAGCCCAAAACCAAGGGCGACCAAGAGAAGATGTCCCAGGGTCTGGCCCGTCTGGCCGCCGAAGACCCGTCCTTCCGTGTGGAAACTGACTTGGAATCCGGTCAGACCATCATGAAGGGCATGGGCGAACTTCACCTGGACATCCTGGTTGACCGTCTGAAGCGCGAGTTCAAGGTTGAAGCGAACATTGGTGCACCGCAGGTGGCCTATCGTGAAACCATCTCGATGCCGGTCGAGCACACCTACACCCACAAGAAACAGTCGGGTGGTTCGGGTCAGTTCGGTGAAGTTAAGCTGGAAATCCAGCCGACCGAGCCAGGCGAAGGTTATTCGTTCGAAAGCCGCATCGTTGGTGGTGCCGTTCCGAAGGAATACATCCCGGGTGTTGAAAAAGGCATCAACTCGGTCATGGATAGCGGCCCGCTGGCTGGTTTCCCCGTGATCGACTTCAAGGTTGCCCTGCTGGACGGTAAGTTCCACGACGTTGACTCGAGCGTTCTGGCGTTCGAAATCGCGGCCCGTATGTGTATGCGTGAAGGCATGCGCAAAGCTGGCGCGAAACTGTTGGAACCGATCATGAAGGTCGAAGTGATCACTCCGGAAGAATATACCGGCGGTATCATCGGCGACCTGACCTCGCGTCGTGGCCAGGTGTCTGGTCAGGAAC
The DNA here is from genome assembly GCF_057221005.1 of Ruegeria sp. HKCCD7628. Taxonomy (NCBI): domain Bacteria; kingdom Pseudomonadati; phylum Pseudomonadota; class Alphaproteobacteria; order Rhodobacterales; family Roseobacteraceae; genus Ruegeria; species Ruegeria sp. HKCCD7628. The sequence goes on along the minus strand of NZ_JBWVBA010000001.1, from coordinate 1,047,325 downwards.
CGCGCGGCAACGCGATCGCGATCGATGCGTTCGTTCCGCTGGCGAACATGTTCGGCTACATCAACACTCTGCGTTCGATGTCGTCGGGCCGTGCCCAGTTCACCATGCAGTTCGATCACTACGATCCGGTTCCGCAGAACATCTCGGACGAGATCCAGGCGAAATACGCATAACCAAAGATTTGAGGGGGTCCGGTTCACGGGCTCCCTTCATTACCGAAAAAGGAGGCCATCATGGCAAAGGAAAAGTTTGAGCGTACAAAACCGCACGTCAACATCGGCACGATTGGCCACGTTGACCATGGTAAAACCACGCTGACCGCAGCGATCACCAAGTATTTCGGTGACTTCAAAGCGTATGACCAGATTGACGGTGCGCCGGAAGAGAAAGCGCGCGGCATCACCATCTCGACCGCCCACGTGGAATACGAGACCGAGAACCGCCACTACGCGCACGTTGACTGCCCCGGCCACGCCGACTACGTCAAGAACATGATCACCGGTGCTGCCCAGATGGATGGCGCGATCCTGGTTGTGAACGCCGCTGACGGCCCGATGCCGCAAACGCGTGAGCACATCCTGCTGGGCCGCCAGGTTGGCATCCCGAAGATGGTCGTGTTCATGAACAAAGTTGACCAGGTTGACGACGAAGAGCTGCTGGAACTCGTGGAAATGGAAATCCGCGAGCTGCTGTCTTCGTACGAATACCCCGGCGACGATATTCCGATCGTTGCAGGTTCGGCTCTGGCCGCGATGGAAGGCAACAACCCGGAAATCGGCGAAGAGAAAATCAAGGAACTGATGGCGGCTGTTGATGAGTACATCGATACCCCTGAGCGCGCTGTTGACCAGCCGTTCCTGATGCCGATCGAAGACGTGTTCTCGATCTCGGGCCGTGGTACCGTTGTGACCGGTCGTGTTGAGCGTGGCGTGATCAACGTTGGCGACGAGATTGAAATCGTCGGCATCCGTGACACTTCGAAAACCACCTGCACCGGCGTTGAAATGTTCCGCAAGCTGCTGGACCGCGGTGAAGCGGGCGACAACATCGGCGCCCTGCTGCGTGGTGTTGACCGTGACGGCGTTGAGCGTGGCCAGGTTCTGTGTAAGCCGGGTTCGGTTACACCGCACACCAAGTTCGAAGCCGAAGCCTACATCCTGACCAAGGAAGAAGGCGGTCGTCACACGCCGTTCTTCGCGAACTACCGTCCTCAGTTCTACTTCCGTACAACTGACGTGACCGGCACCGTGACCCTGGCGGAAGGCACCGAGATGGTCATGCCTGGCGACAACGTGTCGTTCGGCGTTGAGCTGATCGCGCCGATCGCGATGGAGCAGGGCCTGCGCTTCGCGATCCGCGAAGGCGGCCGCACCGTCGGCGCCGGCGTTGTGTCGAAAATCACTGAGTAATCGGTGACGGTGCTGAGATTATTCGTCGAATAATCTCGGGCCTAAACGTTGCACTAAAGAAGGCCGTTCCACAGGGGCGGCCTTTTTCGTTTTTGGCGAGGCTCAAATCGATGCTAAAATATATCACATTGAAATGTTTGGATTGAAAAGGAACCTCAGGATGCCTTTAGCAATACGTTCGCTTTGTTTTGCCGCAGCAATTTCTTTTTCAGCCACTTGTGCGTTTACACAACAAATTGCCGATCGTATTTATTCAGGCGGCCCCATTGTAACGATGAATGATGCACTCCCTTCCGTCCAAGCGGTCGCGGTCAAGAACGGTCGTATTCTGGCGGTTGGATCTCTGTCTGATCTCTCGGTGCATGAAGGTGAGGGCACACAAACTTTCGATCTGAATGGGCGCGCACTTCTTCCGGGCTTTGTTGACAGTCATGGGCATGTTGTGATGGGCGGGCTGCAGGCATTGTCGGCCAACCTGCTTTCGCCACCTGACGGAGAAGTCACGGATATCGCCAGCCTGCAAGCCACACTGTCGAATTGGGCAGAAGAAAATTCAGAGGCCGTCGAACAGGTGAAAATGATCGTTGGTTTTGGATACGACAACGCTCAACTGCAAGAGCTGCGTCATCCCACGCGAGAAGACCTTGATGTAGTTTCCAAGGACTTGCCCGTCATAATTATCCATCAGTCCGGGCATCTGGGAGTCGCGAACACAAGGGCTTTGGAGTTGGCTGGCATTACGGCCGCTTCAGAAGCTCCGCCGGGTGGCGTGATTCAGCGCGATGAAGAAGGCGAACCCAACGGTGTTCTGGAGGAATATGCCTTTTTCTCGGTTCTTGTGCCGATGCTGGGAAATCTGGGTGAGGAAGGTCTAGTGGCCTTCGCCCGTGCCGGAGCCGACCTTTGGGCCAAGTTTGGGTATACGACCGGACAAGAGGGGCGATCTTCTGGTGAGATCGTAGAGGTACTAAGAAAGGTCGGTGCCACGGAAGGACTTCCCATCGACGTTGTCGCGTTTCCTGACGTATTGGAGGCCCGGGATTATATTCGCGACAACACCTCTGCGGACTACGTCGACCGGGTTCGGGTCGGCGGCTGCAAACTTACAATCGACGGGTCACCGCAGGGTTTTACTGCTTTGCGGGATCGTCCCTACTATGATCCAGTCGGCACCTATGATGCCGGCTACGCAGGATATGCTGCAATAACAATGGATCAACTGCAGGACGCTGTGAACTGGTGTAATGAGAATGGGTTCCAGATCCTTGTGCATTCAAACGGAGAAGGCGCGTCGGACATGCTGATTGCCGCACTGGAAGAAGCGCAACTCAAATATGGCGATCCGGGCAACCGCCCGGTTCTGGTGCACGGGCAGTTTCTGCGGGAAGATCAAGTGGCCAGCTTCAAGCGCCTCGGGGTCTTTCCATCACTTTTCCCGATGCACACCTTCTATTGGGGCGACTGGCACCGTGATCATACTGTTGGACCAGTGAACGCCGACAATATCTCGCCCACTGGATGGCTCCGCGAACGGGATATGATTTTTGGCACGCATCACGACGCGCCCGTCGCCTTTCCAGACAGTATGCGTGTTCTTGCGGCAACGGTGACCCGCCGCACCAGATCGGGTGATATTCTTGGGCCTCATCAGCGGGTTGATGTCATGACCGCCTTGAAGGCGATGACGATCTGGCCCGCGTGGCAGCACTTTGAAGAGGACAGCAAGGGCTCAATTGAGGTCGGAAAAGTTGCGGATTTTGTGATCTTGTCCGACGATCCCACGTCTGTGAATCCAGAGACTTTGGCGGGCCTCAAAGTGCTTGTAACCGTCAAGGGGGACGAGATTGTCTACGAGGCTGAGGAAGGCGTTGAAGAAGGCAAACTGCAGTTTTTCCCGTTTTCAACAGACCCTGTCATTGCCCATCTTTTCATGCACGCAGTCTATCAAGGTCTGAAGGTCGAAGAGCCTTGGCTTGTAAAGAACTAAGGTATGGTTGATGGGTTTAACTGCAGAGGCGTCAACTCGAGTCTGGTTGCAGGGTAAGACTTTATGGTGCTCTCATTGCGATGACGAGCGAAGGAAGTCATTTCGACAGCGCCCGTATTGCTTGTAGTGGTCTTGAGTATGCGGCGGCGCGGATGGGATTAATCGCCGAATAATCTCAGGCCCTGATGTTGATTCAACCGCTTATAATGCTGCGTTTTGCAAATAGGTTATTTGGGAACGCATATTCCATTCCACCAACGAGATTCCCGATTGTGCTTTGTCAGTCATGGTGTTTCTTTAGCCGTGCTGTCGCATGGGATGCCTTCCCCGCGCATAGGAGAGCTTAAGAATGGACGACATCGAAATACGCTTGACCCGCCGTCTGAAACGTCGAGGGTACCAAGTTTCCCCTGACAAAGAGACAGGCAGTTACATCGCAGGTCTGGGGTTCGATGTTGCGACAGTTTTCGATGTCGGTGTCGCCGGTGGGACCGCGCACCTGTACGAGGCTTTTCCGACGACAAAATTTGTGTTGATCGAGCCGATCTCTGAGTATGAGGACAAGCTGAGACGAAATTGGAGCGACAAGATCGACTTTGACTTTCATGCCTGCGGAGTCGGCTCCCAGGCCGGGCAAACGACGCTGCGTATTCCAACAGTCGGCCACCGTTCCATGGGCACGAGAGCTACCATGATGACGTTTGACGAGGCTGCGCGTGCCCATACTAAGGCCATCGAAGAACGTCAGGTCCCGGTTCGGACGTTGGACGACATCGCCGTGGATTATCAGGGGCCCTACGGGTTGAAGATTGATACCGAGGGTTTCGAAGTCGAGGTGATCCAGGGTGCTTCAGAAATGCTGAAAAACTGCGCCTTTGTCTTGGCCGAGGTCTCGGTCCGGCGCCGTTATGAAGGTGGCTATAAGTTCAGTGATTTTGTAGCCGTTATGGCTGCGCATGGATTTGAACTACACGATTTTACTCGGCCACCTTCGCCCGAGGCGACCGACTGCGATGCAATCTTCGCACCGTTTGAAGGCCCGAGATTTGATTATCGAGACGCCAAGCTGTCGCGCATCGTTCAGAAAAGCAAGTAAACCAAGAACACTCGACCGGGCAGGGTGTGGATATACTGCCTGGCTATCAAAATCCGGTCTGCCCCAGCCAAGGACTGGTGCTGTGCTAGATGACGTCAGCCAGCACCAGACGAATGACGTCTTCGCGTTTCAGGCCGCGTGCGCGCAGCTCGTCGTCGTTCATCAACCAATATGCGCGAATTCGGCGCACTGAAGACCGGGCCGCGGCGACCCGGTTCTGTAACATGCGCAGTTTTTGGGGCAGGATGCCGACAAACCCGACCGGGTAGGCGGTATACGGGCGGGGTGTGGTTGTTTTAGCCATGGACGTGTATCGCAGGTTTTGAAATGGGCCTTCGGCATCTAAACGATTGAAGGATGCTCAGGTAGCCCGGATTGTTCATATCCGATGTGCAGCACGCGCAATGAAGCGCCTTGTTAGAGCGCTGACTCTGCTGCCGCGCGCACATTGCGGATGTTTTCGCCATAGACTTCAGGGTTGGAAACCGAGCCACCCTTGAATACTGCCGAGCCAGCGACCAGAACATCCGCGCCTGCGGCTGCTACCAACGGTGCGGTGTTTGGGTCGACGCCTCCATCAATCTCGATATGGACAGGTCGATCGCCGATCATCTGGCGCAGGCGGCGAACTTTGGCTGTCATATCAATGAATTTTTGACCACCAAAACCGGGGTTCACCGTCATGACGCAGACCAGATCGGTCAGGTCCAACAGGTGTTCGACCGCTTCGGCCGGGGTGCCGGGGTTCAGGGCAACACCAGCCTTCATGCCAGCAACGCGGATCGCTTGCAGGGTTCGGTGAGTGTGCGGCCCTGCCTCAACATGCGCGGTCAGGATATCGGCCCCGGCGTCGGCATAGGCTTGAATATAAGGGTCGACCGGAGCGATCATCAGATGGACGTCCATCACCGTCTTCACGTGTGGGCGAAAGGCTTTGACCGCAGGCGGGCCGAAGGTCAGGTTCGGAACGAAATGGCCGTCCATCACGTCCACATGGACCCAATCGGCCCCCTGCGCTTCGATCGCCTGAATCTCGGCGCCGAAATTGGCGAAATCGGCGGAGAGGATCGACGGTGCGATCTTGATGCTGCGGTCAAAGGACATGTGTGGCCTCGTTTCAATGTCTAAGAGTCGGCCCGCATATACCTGCGGTAGGCGCAGAAGTGTAGAGCCATCGATCTTTGGCGCTGCGTTACAAAACTTTCACCCAAGTTACACATAGCCGTTGAAGATTGCCTTTAGCAGACCGCCAACACGAACTGGGGGTGGCCTGTGCTGCACATCAAGAAACTGACCAAGCGCTTCGTTGAAAACGTCGCAGTCGATTCAGCCACGTTGGAAATAGATAAACCCTGCATGATCGGCATCATCGGTCGCTCGGGGGCCGGTAAATCGACGCTCCTGCGGATGATCAACCGTCTGACCGACGCGAGCGACGGAGAAATCCTTTTCGGTGGCCGTGATGTCACCAAGCTGAAGGGCCGCGACAAGCGTGCCTGGCAGGCCGATTGCGCGATGATCTTCCAACAATTCAATCTGGTGCCGCGCATGGACGTGGTATCAAACGTTTTGCACGGTACGTTGAACCGCCATTCTACGCTGGCGACCAAGTTCAACCTGTTTCCTATGGCCGATATCCACCGCGCCATCGACATTCTGGACCGTCTGGGCATTGCAGAACACGCGCCTAAACGCGCCGAGGCGCTTTCAGGTGGGCAGCAACAGCGGGTCGCCATCGCGCGCGCTCTGATGCAGGACCCAAGCATCATTCTGGCGGACGAACCCATTGCCTCGCTGGATCCGATGAATGCGCAGGTCGTCATGCAGGCACTGCGCCGCATCCATGAAGAAGACGGCCGCACAGTAATCGCCAACCTGCACACGCTGGATACGGCTCGTCGCTATTGCGACCGCGTTGTCGGTATGCGTGACGGTCGCATCGTGTTCGACGGCCTGCCCGAGCAACTGACAACCGGCGTCGCCCGCGAGATCTATGGCGCTGATGCCAGCTTCTCGGAAGAGGCGACATCGACCGAGATTGAGACGCTGGATGCGACTCAGAAGGCCCTGATGGAAGCGGAAGCAACCATCTAAGCCAACCACCCCTTTCATCGACCGGCCGATGAAAGGCCGGCATATCAAACCGGAGAGAGACAGATGAAAAAACTGATGGCAGCCCTGGTGGCCACAACTGCAATGGCCGCGCCGGCCCTGGCCGCGGATATCAACGAATTCCGCATCGGCATTCTGGGCGGTGAGAACGCTCAGGACCGTCTGAACAACAACGAATGCCTGCGCGAATACACCGAGGAAACACTGGGTGTTGAAACCAAGCTGTTCGCACCGGCTGACTATGACGGCGTGATCCAAGGCCTGTTGGGCGGCACCATCGACATGGCGTGGCTGGGTGCTTCGGGTTATGCGAAAACCTACCTGTCTGATCCCGAAGCGGTCGAGCCGGTTCTGGTCAAGGTCAACACCGATGGCGGTTATGGCTATTTCTCGATCGGTTTTGCGCGCAAAGACAGCGGCATCACCTCGCTGGAGGACATGAAGGGCAAGACCTTTGGTTTTGGCGATCCGAACTCGACCTCGGGCTACCTGATCCCGTCGATCGAAATCCCTGCGGCAACGGGTTCCACCATGGAATCGGGCGACTATTTCGGTGAGGTGAAATTCACCGGTGGCCACGAGCAGACCATCGTTGCCGTGAACAACGGTGACGTCGATGGCGGCGTGACCTGGGCGGACGGTCTGGGCGATTGGGAAGATGGGTATCAGTCGGGCGCGCTGCGTCGCGCTGTTGATGCCGGTCTGGTCGACATGAACGACATGGTCCAGATTTGGAAATCCAAGCCGATCCCCGAAGGCCCGGTTGTTCTGCGCACCGCACTGCCTGAAGATGTAAAAGAGAAAATGACCGCTCTGATGGCTGGTCTGGCTGAGAAAGACCGTGAATGCTTCTACGGCGTTGCTGCTGGTGAAGCCCGCGCGTTCGAGCCGATCACCCACGAAGCCTACGAAGTCATTATCGAAGCACGCAAGCTGAAGTCCAACTAAGCCTGTACACCCCTAAGACCGGGGTCCGGTGTTCCAAGCCGGGCCCCGTTTTCCACTCAGGAGCATTCCATGACAGACCTGACCGCAGGGTCCCTGACCGTCGACCAGATCCGGGCCGACTATACCGAGATGACACGACGCAAGCGGGTCTATGGTGGTATTCTTCTGATCGTTTTCGTGGCCTTGATGGCCGCCGGGTTCCGCACTGCGGATGACCGCAACGCGGGCAGTTTCGCGGATGGTTGGCACCGTATCTTTGACTACCCGGCAGAGGTGCTGTCCGAAGCCTGGGAAAAGATCGACGCGTTGCCTGCCAATCTGGTCAAGTTCTTCCCTGCGCTGGTCGAGACGATCAACATCGCCGCTGCGTCCACACTGATCGGCACCATCGCGGGTACGTTCCTTGCGCTGATGTCCACACGTGGAATGGCGCTCTGGCCTGCGCTGATCCCTCTGTTCCGGCGTATCGCCGATATCTGCCGCGCAATTCCTGAAATCGTGATCGCTCTGGTCCTGATCTTTATTCTGGGTGGTGGCCCGGTTCCGGCGATGATCGCCATTGCAATCCATACGGCTGGCGCACTGGGCAAGTTGTTTTCTGAGGTGAATGAGAACGCCTCATTGAAACCGGTCGAGGGTTTGGCTTCGGTCGGCGCGAACTGGTCGCAGCGCATGTACCTGGGCGTGATCCCTCAGGTTGGGCCGAACTATGTCAGCTACGCGCTGCTGCGGTTCGAGATCAACATTCGCGCCTCGGCCATTCTGGGTTTCGTCGGTGCAGGTGGTCTTGGCTATGAGCTGCGCAACTCGATGTCCTGGGGGCAGGGCAAGTACGATCAGGCTGCCGCGATTTTCTTGCTGTTGTTCGTCACCATCGTTGTGGTCGACCAAATCTCGGGCCATCTGCGTGATCGCCTGACCCACGGATCCGAGAAAGGAGCGCGGGCATGAGCACCTTCGCCACTGACCTCACCCTTGATGAGTTGAAGGCCGAGGCTGATCGTCTGTTCAGCCGAAAGCGCCTGATCAATTTTGGATTGCCTGCGTTGGTGCTGGTCTATCTGACCTATGTGTTTTTCGCTTTCGACGTGCCCGGATTGGCCGGACGCGCCAACTGGGAAAACGGCAAGACGCTTGTGGCTGACAGCTACAGTTACAAAACCCACATCGAGCGTGACAATCGCACAGGTGAAGTCTCGGCCGCTATCGAAGGTGAGCGCAAGGGTGCATATCCCGAAGGCCAAGCGCCGGATTGGGTCGCTCTGGGCGAGACTACGGTGATTGATCTGAAAGACGGCCATATCGTGCGGTTCGGCCCCGAGACGGTGGAATATGACATCCCCGGTTATGGCACGGTGCGTGCAACGCCGACCCGTTCGGCGGGCGTTCAGGCCGAGCTGCCCGCAGGCGACGTGCCCGACTGGATCAATGTCTCAAAGAACCGGATGGCGATCACCACGGATGCGGGTCGACTGACCGTGACGCGCAACCGATCCGAGGTGTTCCGCTATTTCAACGGGTGGGAGCTGTTCTTCTTCACCCTCGATAGCCCCTACTATGGCAAGTCGTTCCCGCAACTCATGGGGCTGGCCGGAAATGGTGAGGCGGGCGCGATCCTGAATGATTTCTGGACCAACAAGATGTGGCGCCATCAGGACGTGGCCTGGGCCATTTTCGAGACGATCCTGATGGCCTTCCTCGGGACATTGGGGGCGGGCATGGTGGCACTGCCACTGGCTTTCCTTGCGACCCGTAACTTCAACCCGTTGCGTTCGGTACGGTTTCTCACGCGCCGTGTGTTTGATTTTGTGCGTGGTGTGGACGCTCTGATCTGGACCGTCGTTCTGGCGCGGGCTTTTGGACCCGGTCCGCTGACGGGTGCGCTGGCCATTCTGGTGACAGACACGGGGACGTTCGGCAAGATTTTCTCGGAAGCGCTGGAGAATGTGGATCAAAAACAGATCGAGGGCGTCCAATCGACCGGAGCCAATGCGCCGCAACGTTATCGGTTCGGGGTGATCCCGCAGGTGACGCCGGTGCTGCTCAGCCAGTTGCTCTATTTCCTCGAATCCAACACACGCAGCGCCACTGTGATTGGTGCGATTACGGGCGGTGGGATCGGTTTGTTGCTGACGCAGGCGATTATCACCCAGAAAGACTGGGAAGAGGTTGCCTACTACATCGTTCTGATCATCCTGATGGTGATGCTGATGGATTGGTTCTCGGGCTGGTTGCGCCGCCGATTGATCCAGGGCGAAACGAAATCCAAACGGGTAAAAACCAAGACCGCCTGAGTGTTGGTCCAGAGGAACTTTCATGCCAAGACTGCGAGCGGATCAGCCATTCATCCATCCCGATTGTGCGATCACCAACAGCACGTTTGGGGAATACGTCGAAATAGGTGCCGGGACGCGCTTGGCAAACGCGATCTTCGGGGATTATTCGTATTGCGACCGAACGTGTGACATTGCAAATGCGCGGATCGGCAAGTTTGCGAACATAGCCAGCTATACCCGGATCGGTGCGACGGATCATCCGTATGCCAAGGCTTCCTTGCATCATTTTTTGTACCGCTCAGCAGACTACTGGGATGACGCCGAAGATGACGCGGATTGGTTCCAGCATCGCGCAAGCCGGGTGACGGAAATTGGCTATGACACATGGATTGGCCATGCAGCTATTATCAAGCCCGAAGTTACCGTGGGTCACGGAGCAATCATTGCTTCTGGTGCGGTCGTCACCAAAGACGTTGCGCCTTACAGCATTGTGGGTGGGGTTACGGCCGGTCTGATCCGTCCACGCTACCCGGATGGCGTAGCAGAGCGTATGTTGACTTTGGCGTGGTGGGATTGGGACAACGCGCGTTTACGAGCCGCCTTGCCGGACTTTCGAATGCTCGATGCCGAAGCCTTTTTGGAGAAATACGAATAGGCCGAGAACCTGTTTGACATGTGCTCTCGCGCCCGCGTGCGCATCGGCTTCGCCGACGCGCTCTGGCGGCCTTGGGCCGGGCGCCGCGCTTTGCGCGGCGCTACGCCCAACGGGACGAGACCTCCGGAAGGAGGACGAAGACGGGCGGGAACGTTCTGGTCCCTACTCGTTGTCCATCGTTAGTGTGACTCTTTCGCCGGCAAAATAGGTGCGTCCGAATTCAACGGGAATTCCGTTCGTATCTGCGTTTACGCCCACTGAGTACAGGACCGGAGCGCCTTCGCTGAGTTGCAGATGCAGCGCTTGTGTCGGCGTCGCGGCGCGGGCCGTCAGCCGTGTCGATAAACGAACGTAATCCTCGACCCCGCATTGCTGCAGCGCTTTGGTCACCGACCGGGTCTCTACCAGTGCGGCAAGAATGCCCGGCAGACGCCCAGCTGGAAAGACGCTTTGAAAAAGCCCTATCGGCTGACCGTCGGCCAGGGAAAGACCATCGTAGACATGAACGGCTTCACCTTCGGACAGTTCCAAAGCTTCAGCTTCGGCCACATCAGCCGTTCGCGTGGTGAGGGTAAGGATTTTCTTGCCAGGAATCTTGCCGCTGGCCGAAATGCTCTTGTGGTAACGTACGCGTTTCCCGATGGGGTAATCCGTCGGGCGCGCCGTCACGAAAACTCCGGCTCCTCGTCTCGAGCGTACCAAGCCCTGGTCAGACAGATCTGACAAAGCCCTGCGGACCGTATGGCGATTGACCCCGTATTTGGCAGCCAGCTGCGCTTCGGTCGGGAGGCGATCACCAGTGTTATAGCGGCCTTCTGCAATGTCGGTTGTCAGACCAAGAGCGATGCTTTTCCAAACTGGCGATTTGCCCATGTCACTAAATCTTCACAAGTAAGCGGATTGCGGCCCGCGGGGTTAAGATGTATTATTTGTCTAGTTGTATAGCTTGTGTAGACAACCCAGCCAAGAGGGTTCGATGGCAGATCTCGATAAACCAACGGATGCAGAACGTCGGCAATGGATGGGCGTGTTGGCCCGCGCGCCCGAGGACGCGCTGATGGCCCTTTGGGACAGAGTCCAACTGCGCCCGACATTTGAATGGCTACGCGCGCCCGAGATTGGCGGGGTAATGGTCCGGGGGCGCACCGGCAGCACGGGGGCGCCGTTCAATCTTGGTGAAATGACCGTAACCCGGTGTTCGCTGGTGTTGCAGGGCGGTGCCGTCGGTCATGGCTATGTTCAGGGCCGGTCGAAGCCCAAAGCCGAAGTCGCTGCCCTTGTTGATGCGCTGATGCAGACAACAGCAGCCGACGCCATCCGCGCCGAAATCATTTCCCCCCTGTCACGGCAGTTGCAGGACGCGCGAGCCAAGCGGGCGGCCAAGGCGGCGGCGACAAAGGTCGAATTCTTTACTCTGGTCCGAGGAGAAGACTGATGAGCGCGCATCCTCAATTCTCAGGTGGTTTTGCAAATGCCCCGATCGAGGCGGCCCACGCCTTTCGGGCCGCAATGACGGTCATGGCGCGACCTGGCGAAATCCGATCAATTGCGGGCGCGCGCCCACCCGAGCCATTGTCCCAAGCAGCGGGTACTTTGTTGCTGACCTTGTGTGACCCGGATACAGGGGTCTTTCTTGCAGGCGCAGCAGACACTGACGCAGTGCGCCAATGGCTGACCTTTCACACCGGCGCGCCGATTGTCAAAGCGTCCAGCGCGGATTTCGCAGTAGGGACATGGGCGGACCTGCAACGCAATTCCAACTATCGCATAGGCACACCGGAATATCCTGACCGCTCGGCTACTCTGATTATCGAGTGTGAAACGCTTGCGCAGAACGGGGCAACGCTGACAGGGCCGGGTATTCGGGACCGATCACAATTGCCTTTACCGGATGTCGCGGTCTTTCAGGGCAATTCGGATCTCTATCCTCTGGGATGTGATTTCTTTTTCACCTGCAGAGACAAAGTCGCGGCCTTGCCGCGCAGCACGCAAATAACGGCGGGATCATAAGAATGTACGTAGCAGTCAAGGGCGGCGAAAAAGCCATCGACAACGCGCATTCCTGGTTAGCAGAGGAGCGGCGGGGATCAACGGATATCGCCGAACTGTCGATCGCCCAGATCCGAGAACAGTTGAGCCTTGCGGTAAATCGGGTCATGGCCGAGGGCTCTCTGTTCGATCCCGATCTGGCCGCGCTAGCGATCAAACAGGCGCGCGGCGACCTGATCGAGGCGATCTTTCTGATCCGCGCCTATCGCACCACGTTGCCGCGATTTGGCTATTCCAACCCGGTTGATACCGGCGATATGGCCTGCGACCGCAGAATCTCGGCCACGTTCAAGGACGCTCCGGGCGGGCAGGTGCTGGGGCCGACTTTTGACTACACCCACCGGCTGCTGGATTTCAAACTAGCTGCAGATGGCAACGACACGGTTGCACCCATGGCCGGGCCGCGTACTGAGCCTACGCCTCACATTGCCGAGTTCCTAAAGGGTGAAAATATCATTCAGGACGAACCCACTAGCGACGACCTGCCGGGCGACTTGACCCGCGAACCGATGGAGTTTCCCTCCACCCGCCCGCTGCGCTTGCAATCACTGACACGCGGCGATGAGGGGTTCGTGCTAGGCATGGCCTACTCAACCCAGCGCGGATACGCCCGCAACCACGCTTTTGTGGGAGAGTTGCGGATCGGAAAAGTCGCCGTCGAAATGGACATTCCCGAGCTGGGCTTTGCCATTGAGATTGGTGAGGTTGAACTAACCGAATGCGAGACAGTCAACCAGTTCAAGGGCTCGAAAACCGAACCGCCGCAGTTCACCCGTGGCTATGGTCTGGTCTTTGGTCAGTCCGAGCGCAAGTCTATCGCCATGGCTCTGGTCGATCGCGCGCTGCGTTGGAAGGAGCTGGGCGAGGACAATTTGGGCGCGCCTGCACAGGATGAGGAATTTGTCCTAAGCCATGCCGACAACATTCAGGCCACCGGTTTCTTGGAACACATCAAACTGCCTCATTACGTGGATTTCCAGTCCGAACTGGAACTGGTCCGAAAACTACGCCGCGAGGCTGAGGAACGGATCGCGCCAAAGGAGGCTGCGGAATGAAGGTCGTTGTATTCGATATCGGCGGCGTATTGGTTGATTGGCACCCCCATCTTGCCTGGGTTGACGATCTGGGGTCCGAGGACGCCGCCCATGCTTTTATCGAACGCACCGGGTTCAAAGCGAAAAACGCGCGGGGAGACAATGGCGAGCTGTTCTCCGATATGGCCAAAGAGTTGGCGGACCCGGAGGATCAGAACCTGTTTGCCTCCTACGTGGAGCGATATACACTCACTGTTCAGAACGCGGTTAACGGCACTTGGGATATCCTCGATCGCCTCAAGGCAAATGGAACCCCCGTCCACGCCATCACCAATTGGTCGGCTGAAACCTGGCCAGAGGGTCTAAAGGTGCACCCCCGGTTGGGTGAGGTGTTCGGAACGTTGGTGGTGTCCGGTCAGGAAGGCGTAATGAAGCCCGACCCGCGTATTTTCAAACTTCTGTGCGAACGTGCCGCTGTTCAGCCCCAAGACTGCGTGTTTATCGACGATGGTTTGCACAATGTCGAAGGTGCGCGTGCTGTGGGAATGGACGCTATTCATTTTGTCGGCGCCCGAGCACTGGAAGCCGAATTGTCCGAGAGGGGAATACTATGAGCGAGTACAATTTCGCCTATCTCGACGAGCAAACTAAGCGGATGATCCGGCGGGCGATCCTCAAAGGACTGGCGGTACCCGGATATCAGGTGCCTTTTGCCAGCCGTGAAATGCCGATGCCTTATGGCTGGGGCACCGGTGGGGTGCAGGTCTCGGCCGCGACGCTGACGCCGGATGATACGTTCAAGGTGATTGATCAGGGCGCGGATGACACGACCAACGCGGTCTCGATCCGTAAGTTCTTTGAGAACACCGCCGGGGTCGCGACCACCGAAGAAACCGAAAAGGCCACTGTCATCCAGACCCGCCACCGGATCCCCGAGGCGGAACTGACCGAGGATCAAATCCTCGTCTATCAGGTGCCTATCCCGGAGCCTCTGCGCTTTCTGGAACCGCGTGAGACGGAAACGCGCAAGATGCACGCGCTTGAAGAATACGGGCTGATGCATGTGAAACTGTATGAAGATATCAGCCAGCACGGCGCGATTTCGACCTCGTATGCCTATCCGGTAAAAGTGTCCAGACGCTACGTGATGGATCCGTCTCCGATCCCTAAATTCGATAACCCCAAGCTGGAAATGGACGCGATCCAGCTGTTCGGCGCGGGGCGCGAGCAGCGCATCTATGCGGTGCCGCCGCACACCAAGGTCGTCAGCCTCGACTTTGAGGACTATCCGTTCGAGGCGACCAAGGCAGACCATCCCTGCGACCTGTGCGGGGCCGAAGACAGCTATCTGGACGAGGTGATCATGGATGACGCGGGCAACCGGATGTTTGTCTGCTCCGACACCGATTACTGCCGCTCGCGCCGCGCTGCCGGGCACGAAGGGCGTTTGGCCAAGGAGGATGCAGCATGATGCGTGAACACGTACTGGGAATTGATCATCTGGGCCTGACGGTTTCGGACCTTGAGGCGACCAAGGCGTTCTTTGTCGAGGCGCTGGGCTGGGATGTGGTCGGTGGACGGCCCGAATACCCCTCGGCCTTTATCAGCAACGGCTCGGCGGTTCTGACGCTGTGGCAGCAAAAGGGCGAAGATCAGCACGGCTTCGATCGTCACGCCAATGTCGGACTGCACCATGTGGCGTTCAAAATCCCATCGCGCGAGTCTTTGGATGTGGTGTTTGCCGCTGTGAAAGACTGGCCGGGTGTTCAGGTGGAGTTTGCGCCTGAACCTTCAGGTGCCGGGCCAAAAATCCATTTCATGATCCGAGAGCCGGGCGGCAATCGGATCGAATTTGCCTATGACCCGAGGTAGAGCCATGACCCCGTTGTTAAGCGTTCGGAATATCAGAAAAACCTATGGCACCCGGATCGGCTGTACCGACGTCAGCTTTGACCTTTATCCCGGTGAGGTGATGGGGATCGTCGGTGAAAGCGGCTCGGGCAAGTCGACGCTGCTGAACTGTCTGGCCGGTCATCTGGAACCAGACGCAGGGCAGGTGGTCTTTGACACGCGTGCCGATGGGCCGGTGGATACGGTGACGATGTCAGAACCCGAGCGCCGGATGTTGGGGCGCACCGACTGGGCCTTTGTCCACCAGCACGCCCGCGACGGGCTGCGCATGTCTGTCAGCGCGGGCGGCAATATTGGTGAGCGTCTGATGGCCGTGGGCGACCGTCACTATGGTGACATCCGCGACAAGGCCATCGACTGGCTGGGCCGGGTCGAGATCGAAGCGAACCGAGTCGATGACCGCCCTACCGCCTTTTCTGGTGGGATGCAGCAACGCCTGCAGATCGCCCGCAATCTCGTGACGGGGCCTCGGCTGGTGTTCATGGATGAACCGACGGGCGGGCTGGATGTTTCGGTTCAGGCGCGTCTGCTGGATTTGCTGCGCGGGTTGGTGCGCGAGATGGGGTTGAGCGCCATCATCGTCACGCATGATCTGGCCGTGGTGCGCCTGCTGGCGGATCGGCTGATGGTGATGAAAGACGGTCACGTGGTCGAATCCGGCCTGACCGATCAGGTGCTGGACGATCCGCAACATGCGTACACGCAGTTGCTGGTCTCAAGCGTGTTGCAGGTGTGAGAGATGATTGAACTGAACAACGTCAGCAAAAGCTTTACCCTGCATAATCAGGGCAGCGCGGTGATCCCTGTGATGGAGGGCGCGACACTCAGCGTGGCCCCCGGGGAATGCGTGGCTTTGACCGGAGCGTCCGGGGCGGGCAAATCCACCCTGATGCGGGTGATCTACGGCAACTATCTGGCTGCCTCGGGGCAAGTCATGGTGGGCGGCGTGGATGTGGCGCAGGCTGAACCGCGCGAGATTCTGGCCCTGCGGCGGGACACTCTGGGCTATGTCAGCCAGTTCCTGCGGGTGGTGCCGCGCGTGCCGACGCTTGAGGTGGTGGCCGAGCCTCTGCTGGCCGTCGGATGCGACCGTCAGGCGGCGCTCGACAAGGCGGCAGGGCTACTGGCGCGGCTGAATATTCCTGAACGCCTCTGGACGCTTAGCCCCACGACCTTTTCGGGCGGTGAGCAGCAGCGCGTGAACATCGCGCGGGGCTTTGCGCACGACTATCCCGCGATGCTGCTGGATGAGCCCACCGCCTCGCTTGACGTGCAGAACCGTGAAACCGTGCTGAGCCTGATCGAAGAGGCCAAAGCGCGTGGAGCGGCCATCATCGGCATTTTCCACGATGTCGGCGCGCGAGAGCGTGTATGCGATCGTGAGATCAACGTCTCGGATTTCACGCCGGGGATGGCCGCATGACCCTTGCGCCGATCATCGCGGTTGTCGGACCCTCGGGCGTTGGCAAGGACAGCGTGATCGAGGCGCTGGAGGCGCGCTCCGCACGAATTCACCGGATGCGCCGGGTGATCACCCGCCCCGAGGGCGAAGAGGGTGAGGATTTCGACCGGGTCTCCGAAGGCACATTTCAGCAGATGGTGGATGAGGATGCCTTTGCCCTGCACTGGCCCGCCCATGGGTTGCTGTATGGGGTGCCCCAAAGCATCCAGCAGCTGCGGGGCCAGGCGGATGCAGTTTTGGTGAACCTGTCCCGATCCGTGCTTTTGCGCGCGCAAGAGGTATTTGGCGATCTGGTCGTGATCTCACTGACCGCCGACCCGCAGGTGCTGGCGCAGCGCTTGTCGGCGCGTGGGCGCGAAAGTGCGACGGATCAGGCACGGCGGCTTGAACGCGCGCAGACTACGCTGCCCGATGGATTGCGCCGGGTGGTGCAGATCGACAATTCCGGTCCGCTGGACCAGACGGTCAACACCATCCTGACCAAGCTTCAGCCGGAAAGTGCATAGCGATGGATCAGGTGAAACCGCCCGTCCTCGGCCTCGCCCATCAGCGCCAGATCCGTGATGTGGAACGGTGCGGGCAGCAGGGGTGCAAGCCGCGTGTCCAGCGCATCCTGAACGGTGGCCAGCGTGGGTTTGTCCAACTTGCCGCTGAGGGTGATGTGAAAGCGGAACGAGTCCATCACGTAAGGGTATCCCCATTGCACCAGATTGACCTCATGCGCGGGCGACAGTCCGGTGCCACGACGGCGCTGCAATTCGGCGTCGGATGCGGGCGCACGGAAGGGATCCAGATCGCGCACGCAGGCAGCCGCCAGCGCGTTCAGCGCCGCCTCGTCGCCTGTGGGGCGCAGGGCCAGAAACCGACCCAGTCGCGCGGTCTCAAGTCCATCCAATTTGACCGGGGCTTGCGCAGCGGCCAATTGCGCGCAAGCCTCGCGCAGCGCCTCAACCGTCTGCCCATTGCGCAGTCGGAACGGAGGCTTCATCGTCGCGTGCAGCCCGTATTTGCGCGGCACTTGCGTGACGGCGGCCACATCCACGCCGGGGATATCGGGGTGCGCGACCGAAGCGCCGGCCTCTATGTCCCAGCCCAGCCAGCTTGTGCCAAACCGGGTCCACTCGGCCCCGGCGGGTGGCGCAAAATAGATCGCGTATCGCGTGAATGTCACATTGGCCTCCTATGCGTGGCCTACCCAATAGCTCAGACCGTGTGAAGTTCAGATGACAGAAGAAATGATCCTTGCCAATGCCACGCTGGTTCTGCCCGATGAAACGGTCACAGGTAGCATCCGCATCACCGGCGAAACCATTGCCGAGATCGCCACGGGCAGCACCGTGCCGCCCGGCGCGGTGGATTGCTGCGGCGACTATGTCTGCCCCGGTCTGGTCGAGCTGCACACTGATAATCTGGAACGCCATATTCAGCCGCGCCCCAAAGTCGACTGGCCCCACGCGGCGGCGATTCTGGCCCACGATGCGGAACTGGCCAGCACCGGAATTACCACCGTATTCGATGCGATGCGCATCGGTTCGATCCCATCGGGCAACCGCTACAAGAAATACGCCCGCGAGCTGTCGCGCGAGCTGTGGGATCTGCGCGAACAGGATGCGCTGAAGATCAGCCATTTTTTACACCTGCGGGCCGAGGTCTGCTCGGAAACCCTCGTGGCCGAGCTGAACGAGTTCGGCCCCGAGGATCGCGTCGGTCTGGTGTCGCTGATGGATCACACGCCCGGCCAGCGGCAATTCCGCGACATGACCCAGCTTGAGGCCTATATGAAGGGCAAGCATGGCATGAACGATGATGACTTCCTGCAGCACGTGGCACAACTGAAGGCGTTGCGCGATCGGTTTGGCGATCAGCACGAGGTTGAGACGGTCAAGGCCGCCAAACGGTTCGGGGCGATGCTGGCCAGCCACGATGACACGACGCAGGATCAGGTGGCCGTTTCGGCGGGGCATGGCATCACGCTGGCCGAATTCCCCACCACGGTCGAGGCCGCCCGGGCCTGCCACGATCACGGAATCAAGGTTATGATGGGGGCACCCAATGTGATCCGTGGCGGGTCTCATTCCGGCAATGTCGCGGCGCAGGAACTGGCTGATCTGGGCCATCTGGATATTCTGTCGTCAGACTACGTGCCCGCCGCGCTGCTGCTGTCGGCAACCCGCCTGGGAGATATGTGGGGCAATATGGCGCGTGGCCTGCGTACCGTTACCCAGACGCCGGCTCAGGTGGTCGGTCTGGGCGACCGGGGCGAGCTGCGCTCGGGCACCCGCGCCGATGTTATCCGCTTTCGTATCCGCGAAGGCGCACCAGCGTTGAACGGGGTATGGTCGCGCGGGCGGCGTGTCGCCTGATAGGGCGCGTTAAATCACTACCAATTGGGCTCGGTAGAAAAGATATCGGTCCGGGGCAATGGTTTCCGGCCCGGCAATCTGGTCGAAACCAACCAGTGGCTGACCCGATATCAATAGCCCTCCGGGCAGCATGACCTGCGCGATCAGCGGGCTGAGGCGGGCTGCCTCGGCCACATCGTCTTCCTTGACGCCACGCCCGAAATCATAATGTGCCAACGCAATCTTGGGGCCGCCTTGTGCCAGCTTCTCCAACATCGGCTCGGCCTCGCCTTGCAGGAAATCCTCGGCCGGCGGAGTGCTGGAGGGATGGCATTGTAGCACCCGGTCCATCACCCAGATGCGCCGGTCGGACAGGATCTCGCGCAGGTGGTCATAGGTGCGGCCATTGCCCAGGCCCATGTCCAGAACGTCGCCGGGGTGATCCGCGATCTGTTCTACGGCCCAGTTCAGCCCATCGCGTTGGGCGGTCAGGCGGCGCAGCATTGAATCCAGTCGGCTCATTCGGGTCTCCGTATTTCGTTGGTCGCGACCCAGGGGACGCCGGGTCCATCCAGAAGAAGGTGCAAAAGGTCGTGGGTAAAGGCCCAGATCGCGTCATCATGCGCGAGGTGGTGGGTCAGAATGCCGAAGGGTTCGGAATTATCGCTGCGGCCTTCTCGTCGATCTCGCAATAACGCGGTTGTCGTGTCAATCAGACGCTCGGGCGACACTAGCCCCCGCGAGCCGCGCCAATCTATCGGATCAAGATGCGTGTTGACCAGGTGCAACCCGGGCGCGGCGGTGGGCGTGGCCCGAGGCGTGGCCGTGGACAAAATGCGATAGCCCAGTGCAGGCAGTTCCGCGACGACCTCGGGCGCGATACGGTTCCAGGGCGGTACGAACATAGGCGCCAAACGCTCGCCGAACAGATCCTGCAGCCGGTCCAACCCCTGCTGTGCGTCGCCAATGATCGTTGGCATCGACCGGTGCATCCGAAACTCGGATTTCTTTTCCTGCTTGGGCGCGTGGTTCAGATGCGCCCATCCATGGACGACGGGGATCAGGGTGCTGCTGTCGACCCGGGCGACAAGGCTTGTGTCGCACGTCTTTGGAATGACAGCCAGGTGAACTGGTACCCCAAGTGTATCCGACAGGGCGATCAGTCGGTCAAGCTGCGGTGTTGCCGAGATAGCATCATCGTCACGCCACCATAGGGGCAAAGACAGTCTGTGCTGTTCCCACACGGCCAATTCGTCCTGTAGTGGGCGCCAGTTGGGAATCATATACGGCCCTCCAACAGCGTCTTCGCGATCTCGACGGTTTTGGCAGCCCCGTCAAACCCACGGTCGGGAACGGTTCGTTCAGGGCCCGATGTCGCACTTACTATCGCCCGAGCCAGCAGTTCTGCATCTAGCATCTGGCTTGGAATGACTTCGATGGCTGGAAGGGCGTCTAGTGTTCGTGCGCGCAGCGTCTGCTCAACTTCGCTGCCGTCGTCGAAAGGGACAAACACGGATGGGGTTCCGGTCTGCAGAATATCCAGGGCGGTGTTGTATCCGCACATGCTGACCGATGCGGCTGCGATTGGCAGCATTTGTCGAAAATCGGGCCTCACCGGTTCCAACGTAACCGGCGCATCCTTGACCAAAGGCGTCAGCTGTTTGATGCGCGCTTGGGCATCCTGGCCTCCGACCAGCAGGCGCCAGCGCCTGTTGGGCATCTTTCGGGCAGCCTCGATGGCTGTCTGAAAGATCGGCTGTCCAACCGACCCTCCGCCTGCACTGACAAGGATTTCACCTTCACCAGTGCGCTGTGGGTGCGCGGTCGGCGCGTCAGGCGCAACGAATCCGGTATAGTGCAACCGCTTCTGAAGTTGCTCGGAAACCGGCCAGCTGACCTCAAGCGGGATGACTGTTTGATCCGAATGCACAAGGACACCGTCGTAGTGTTCGGATATGATCTGATCTGTCCGTTCAGCCTTGGAGGGCTTCGAGGGCGGCGCAAGAATGTCTCGGACCGATCCCAAGATGACAGGAGGTCGGGGGAACGCACGGGCCGCGTCCAAGGCGGCGGTGAACTCGGCTGACAACGACCTGCGCCCGAACGGGTACAACTCGGTGATCAGTACGTCCGGTGAGAAGCTTCTGACAGCTTTGGTCAGGGCAACACTACGAGCGGACATGTAATCCGCATCTGCCACCTCACCTGATTGCGTCAGCAGGCGCGTAAAGTTGGTACCGTCTGACCGCAGTGGGGGCAGCCCCAGCAAAGACATCCCAAAACTGTCCAGTTGGGGCGCAGGCATGCCACCAGATACTGTCAGAACTTCGTGCCCCGCTTGCACAAAAGCGCGTCCAAGGGTCAAGGCGCGACTCAAATGTCCGGTGCCCAGCAGGTGGGTGACCACGATCATCACTTTCATGCGACGGGCTCCGAGCGGATCAGGCGCACGGGCTCAGGCCACGCGCGCAGAGGTTGTGTTTCAACGATATACAGTCTGTTGCGTTTGATTTTAAAGGGGGGCGGCCCGTCGAAATTCCAATCCCATGCACTGGCCAGAATGACACGCATGATGCCTATGTGACAGACGGCCACCGTATCGGCCTGTAAGCCGTCAAGCCAGGGGCGCACGCGGTGCCAAAGCTCTGCGGGGCTTTCTCCGCCGGGTGGGCGAAACTGCCAGCTCCAATCTTCGATGTGGCGATAACCGCTGTCAGGGTCCGCGATCAGGTCGACCCCGCGCAACCCTTCCCATTCGCCCCAGTTCATCTCAGTCAAAGCGTCGTGGGTGTCTGGGGTGCGCCCAGAGACCAGACGCGCTGTTTCAACTGCGCGTTGCAGCGGGCTGGACCAGAGCTCGGCTTTATCCCAAGGTTCGGGCAGAGCATAACCCGCAAGATCCTGACGGGCATCATCGTCCAACGGAATATCACTGCGTCCCTGAATCCGGCCTGCGCGGTTCCAAGGTGTATGACCATGGCGGAGCAGCGCAAGTCTCGTCATCCCCGACCCTCGATCAAGGGGCGGACAGCTTTCCAAAAAGTCTCGGTTGCGTTCGGCAAAAGGTGACGGGCAGCGACGTAGGCGCGCGCCTCGGTTCCGGTTTTCAGGCGCTGCGTGTGGTCACGCAGCAGGCTTTGTAAATGTGCCGCTAGCCCTGCTGGCCCTGTCTCGGCCTTGGGGTAGGTCGAGGGCAGCAAAACATCCCGCACGCCGGGTCTATCCTGCGCAACAACTGGAACACCGCTGGCCTGCGCCTCAAGGTAGATCATACCATACGCCTCATTCACGCCCGGCCAGAGCAGGACCGACGCGGTGTCATAGCACATCTGAACTGCAGCACGGTCAAGTTGCCCCAGAAAGCGCACTTTGGACCCGAACCGGGCCATCATGGCCTCAACTTCGGGTCTGACGGGCCCATCGCCGACAATGTTCAAAGCCCATTGGCCTTTCAGATGCGCCAATGTTTGGGCCAGTATGTCGTAAGAAGCCAGCTTGTCGCCGTGGCGCATCATCGCGACCGTCAACATCGGCCCATCACATGAAGACGCCTCTGGCAAGTCTTCTGCGGGCAGGAACGGCGGCAGCTCGATCAGTTTCTGCGAGCCGAACCTTTCGCGCTCTAGGGTAATCAGGTCGTTCGCGGTGTGATAAAAGATCACGTCGGCCGCGTCACAAGCATTGTGTGCGGCTTTGGCGAAACCCGCCCAAGGGCCGGTCAAGCGGCTGGTCGCGCGCGTGCTTTCCAACTGAACATAGGGAATTCCTCGGGCGGAGCTGACACGTGGACCCAGCAAATCGGGGGCCTTGTAATAGTTGTGGTAGGTCACCCAAAGCGCGGTGTTTGTGGGCAATTCTGTTACAAGACGCTCTGCTTCGCGTTCCGCGGCTTCGTGCAGCTGCGTCTGAACCCGCGTGTCCCCGGTTTTGTCGTAGAGGCGAAGGGACGAGGCCAGCTCGACCGTATCACCCTGCGCGGCGATTGCGGTCATCAAGTTCCGGGCCATTTCCCTATCGCCGGACGGCACCGGGCTGTCCGGGGATTTCATCGGAGCGTAGAACGCAACCCGCGCCATCAGCCCCTGTCCGCCCCCAGAGCGGTCAGACGTTTGGACAAAAGTGCGATTCCGGGGTCCATACGGAAGTCAGCGATCAACCTGTCATAGGCCGCTTTCGCCATGTTTTCAGTTGATCCAGGGTCGGCTGCCATGCTGGAAATGGCCGCCGCCAGCGCGGTGGGGTCATCACTGGACAGCACACCGTGGGTTCCTGTTTCGATGAATTCGGGAATGGCCGAGACCGGGGTCGACAGGATCGGCAGCCGCTGAGACGCAGCCTCCATCAGCACATTGGGCAACCCGTCGCGATCTCCGTCCGTGGCAATGCGGCTGGGCAGCACAAACAGGTCCGCCTCGCGCATGGCGGCAATCACCTCGGGTTGGTCGCACGCGCCTTTCCAAGACAGGCGGTCCGCGACCCCTAAATCTTGTGCGAGGGTGCGTAGCGCGTCCCCCAAAGCGCCGCCGCCGATATGGGTCCAGTGCCAGTCCAGGGTTGTGGGCAATAAGGCGAAAGCGTCGAGCAGGCGGTCAAAGCCCTTTTTCTCGACCAGACGCCCTACGGAGAGCATGTGGAAGGGTGCATCGGGCGCGCGTGGGTTACGTTTCGGAGGAGACGGAAAACGGCTCAGGTCCAACCCGTGATAGATCAGATCAACGCGCGCGGGGTCATCGGCAAGGCTGCGCAGATGGTTTGCGCCAACGGCGGTGCATGTGGCGCCAAAAGATGCACCATGCGTTTCAGCGTGCAGTTTCTCGGCCTTTTCCCATTCGGGCGAGGTCCAGATGTCTTTGGCATGGGCGGAAAAGCTCCACGGTAGTCCCCGCATGATGGCGGCATAGCGTGCGACCGAAGACGGGGTATGCATAAAATGCGCATACAGGACACGTGTATCCTGCGGCAGTTCGGCGGCCAGAACGCACGCCTGCCCAAAGCGTCGGATGCGGTTATGTGTGGGGTCGCGGCGCAGATCAGCGCGCCAGATTCGGTATGCTTCGCCATAGCCGGGCATGGCGCGTGCAACAGCGCGGGCGGCCCAAACGCGCTGGGGTTCCTGATATAGGTATTCGGGTAGGTAATGGACCTGCCCTGTGAACCTTTCGTGCAGGGGATGACGTTTGACGTCAGTAGGATGGCGAAGCGACCAGATGTCAAACCGGTGGCCCGCATCCTGCAATGCTACCAATTCTTGCGCGATAAACGTTTCCGACAGGCGCGGCCATCCTTTGACCAGCACCGCCAGTTTCGGTTGTGTAAGGCTCATCCGGTGGCCCGTTCCTGCTCTCCGGTCAGCAAGGCGTGTGCTCGACTTGTGACATAGTCCAGACCGTCCAGCAGCCCATCGCAGATGACCTCGGATGGAAGGGACTGATTGGGCAATGCTCGGATGGCATTGATCATCGCATCGGTCGTCAACCCATCGCGGCTTTCGTCGAGCATTCGAACAAGGCCCAGTTCTTCGGCGCGCGAGGCCCGGATCCATTGTTCCAGCCGGGGCGTGGTGCGGGGCACGATCACGGCACGCTTGTCAAATGACAGCACCTCGCAAAACGTGTTGTAGCCGCCCATACAGACCACACCCGCCGCACCGGCAAACAGGGTTTCGATCTGGGATTCAAATCCGACGGCCGTTACGCGACCGTTCAGGGCTGCGACGCGCGTTTCAAACTCTTCGCGCAGTTCTCCTGACAGGAAGGGGCCGTAAACTAGAACAGCCCGAGGCGAAAGCGTCGGGTCGTGCTCGTAGGCGGACAACACAAGGTTTACCATCGCCTTGCCATCGCCTCCGCCGCCGGGCGTGATCAGGATGTAAGGCTGCTCGGGCGGTTCTGCGACCGGTCCCAGATCGCGGCGCAAATATCCGGTCCAGTGCATACGCGCTTGGGTGGCAGGGCTAAGAGGCAACCCCTGTGTTGGATCATAGATCGACCGCAACCCATAGACCCAAATCTCATCATAATAGGTCTCGGTGGCATCCAGGGCTTCTTTTCGGTCCCATTCAGCGGCCAGCACTTCGGGCTCGTCTAACACGTCACGCAAGCCCAGGACGATCTGGGTTCGTTTGGTTTTCAAAAGGCAGTCCAGCGTTGGCAAAAGTTCCCCGCGAAATCCGGTGGGTTCTTTGTCAACGATCAGAACATCAGGATCGAATTGCTGAACGGCAGTTTGGATAAGGCTCGAGCGCAACTCCGTCACGTCTTCAATCCCCATCCCCATCGTCTGCGAGGCATAAGACCCGTCGGCGCGCTTGGTAACCCCCGGCAGGCGTACGTGGTCGACGCGACGGGGAAAGGTGAAGCGGCCTGCAACTGGAGACCCGGTCAAGATCAACGCCGAAGCCGAAGGATCAGCCTGAGTTATTGCAGCTGCCAAAGCACGGGATCTGCGCAAATGCCCCAATCCGAACGTATCATGGCTGTAGAACAGGATGCGAGGCGCACGGCCGGTTTTGTCGTTTTGTTTTCCTAGGCTCATTCTTTCGCCCGTCTTAGTGTCTGAGTGCAACTCCGCGCGCTTGCACGTCTATCGTATTTGTTTTTCGGCTGCTTGTAAAAAACTCTGCTTTGACCTGCCGAAACCGACAAACATGGCGAATTGGCTACATGTTGTAGATCCTTTCTGTGGTTCGCCGTGTTTTCCACCAATGGATACAACCATCTAAGCCGTGCAACGCACCCCGCTCCTCATATTCAGTTTTTGTCAGATTGGAAACACTCGACACGTGCCTATTGTACCGCGCACCCAGTAAAAAACCGTTCCCGAAAACAAGCGGTTGATGATTTGAACACGCAAATGTGCTTTTGTATTGTGCGTTGCAAATGTCGAACTGGATAGAATCCCCTATGAAACCAAGATTTGGTGCCATCCTTGCCCTGTTGATCTGGGCGACCACTTTGGTGTTTGCAGTCGGGGCCACAGCGCAGACCTCGCTTATACCCGGTTATACAACGAACTCTGATACTGCAGCATCTACGACCGAAGAGGGCGACCTGGCTACTGCCATCCGGTCGGCCACCGAGGCCGGAGCCAGTGTCATCGTTATCGACAGTGCGGGCAAAGTCGTGTCTTCGGGTCAACAAACAGTATCGGCTGACGGTGCGGGCCCTTCAGACCCGATGTCTGATGGCTCTCAACTTATGAAAGCGCAGGAGAGGTTCTCTAAGTTCCGCGAGTCGATGCAATCCCGGCTCGAGGCGCTTCCCTATTCGATCTTCGAGGTCAAATACGTCCTGCGTCAGACCAGCCCCGATGGTCGGATACAGACCTATGTCGAGGTGCTGTTCTGGAACATCCTGTTCCTGCTGCTGGGGCGTTGGCTCTCAACCGAGATTTACGGCAAGCGCATTGCCAAAGGGATTGTCGTCGCGCGGTCCAAGGAAAACCCGCAAGGTTATCGCGAAAAAATGCCGTTTCTGGTGTTCCGCTTCCTTATGGGGATCGGGGGCACGATCTTTGCCATGCTGATGGCCCTGATCGTCGGGTTCCTGTTCTTTGGCGAGGCTGAGGACATCTCGATCCAGTTTACGGTAACAGCGATTTTCGCGGCCTTCTTCCTGTCGCGCACGGTCTCTGATCTTTGGCGCATGGTATTGTCACCGTATCTCAGCCAGTACCGGCTGCCGCCCTTTTCCGACCGGGACGCCAAGCGGCTTTATATCTGGGCATCGGCGATCGCGACTTACGACATTTCGGTCGTGATGTTTTCGACATGGGTTGCGGATTTCGGGTTGAACTACAACGTCTATGCCATGGTCTATGGCGGTCTGACTATGCTGGGCGCGTTGGGCAATGTTCTGATGATACTGTTCAACGGCCGTGCAATTTCCAATGCCATCCGGGGCGGGCGAGCCAAAGAACAAGTGTCATGGATACTGCGCTTTATCTCTTTGGCGTGGGCGCCAGTTTTGATCCTGTATATCGTTTTCAGTTGGTTCAAACTGGCCGTCGATCTTGTGCTGGAGAATGAAAACTCGATCCCTATTGTTGCCAGCAGCTATGCCATCTTCATGTCGGTCGTGATTGCTTATGGCGCGATGAACTATCTGCTCGAGCGGTATTTTGACCGAAACCGTCAGATAGAAGAAATGAACGCCGAAGGTGAGGTCAGCCCAGTGGAAGTGGTTATAGAGACCCCTCTGGCCGAAAAACGCGCGCATTCGATTGTGACCTATGAGGATCTGGCCCGTCGTGTCGCGGGTATCCTGGCCTTTGTGGTGGGCCTTTATGCGCTGGTTGTCATCTGGAACCCGGATGCCAGCTGGAGCGAGGAACTGCCCATCGAACGGTTCCTGGATGTGATGGTCATCATGTTCATCGGCTATATCCTGTTCCATTTCTTCCGCATCTGGATCGATACGAAGATCGCAGAAGAGATTGACGATGGCGGTGCCGAGGCCGAGTTGGGTGATGAAGGAGGTGAAGGTGGGCAGAGCCGCCTTGCCACTTTGCTACCCCTGTTCCGGGGGGCCATATTGGCTGTGGTCGTTGTCACCATTGTCCTGATCGCACTGATGGAGCTGGGCATCAATGTCAGCCCGCTATTTGCTGGCGCGGGTGTCGTTGGTCTGGCCGTGGGATTTGGCTCTCAGACCCTTGTGCGGGATATCTTCTCGGGGGCATTCTTCCTAATGGATGACGCGTTTCGCAAAGGGGAATATATCGACATTGGCGATGTGAAAGGCACGGTCGAAAAGATTTCGGTCCGGTCGTTCCAGTTGCGCCACCACTTAGGTGCGCTGAACACCATCCCCTTTGGCGAGATCAAAGTGCTGACGAACTATTCTCGTGACTGGGTGATTATGAAGCTGCCCTTGCGGGTGACTTATGACACCGATGTCGAGAAGGTGCGTAAGCTGATCAAGAAGCTGGGTCAGCAATTGCTGAGTGACCCTGTGATCGGCGACAATTTCATTCAGCCGCTCAAGTCTCAGGGTGTGATCGAGATGCAGGATTCAGCGATGATCATCCGCGTCAAGTTCATGACCAAGCCTGGCGATCAGTGGCTGGTACGCAAGAAGGTTTATCAGGAAATTCGCGAACTGTTCGCGCGCGAAGGTATCCGCTTCGCCCATCGAGAAGTGACAGTGCGCTTGGCCGATGAAAAAGCTACCGAAGATCTGACGCCGAAACAGCGCGAGGCAGTAACGGGCGCTGTTCAGGCCGCGATTGACGAGGACTATCTGGACGATATCGGCCCTGGTGGAGGGGATGACAGGTAGGACGCGCTCCCGCCTCTTTTGGACACGTCTCTGACGAGACGCACTCAAAAGCGTTGGGCCGGGCCGCGCGTTCCGCGCGGCGGTTGCGCTATGGCTTAAGCGAAGGCCAGATGGGATCAGACGTTCCCAGTTTGGAGGCAGGCCGGGACCAGATCATATCCGTGCCACCCACGCGAAGGGCTGGTTTGAGGCGATGGCCGACACCCCAGTCGGATTTCTCAGGGGCCTGCGCATAATCGGTTGGGTTGGCGCGAGTGATTTCATTTGAGGTTTCGGCTTTACCCAACACGGCCAGCAACTCGGCCGTTCGGGCCAGAGACAGTCGCGCCTGCATGATCGAATTGCCCAAGGCTGCTTCGGACAACGCCGACAGCGCTGCGGCCGCCATCAGATAGCCGGTCGCGTGATCCAACGCCTGAACCGGCAGCGGCGTTGGTTTATCTGCTTTGGCCCAGCTGCGCCCGGCATCCGCGATGCCCGCGCTCATCTGCACGAGGCTGTCAAAACCGCGCCGATTGGACCAAGGTCCCAACCAGCCATAGGCATTCAAGGTGACTTCAATGCGGTTGGGTGCCAGCGCATCCCGTTTCGTCTGTGTCAGGCCAAGCGCGTCCAGTGCGCCAGGGCGATAACCATGCACGAACACATCCGTCTGAGAGAGAAGGTCTTGCACGGCTTCAAGGCCGGCGGGTGTTTTCATATCCAGATAGGCGCAACGCTTGCCCAGCGAAATATCGGGGATCACGCCGGGTTCGTCCCAGCCAGGGGGGTCGATGCGTAGAACTTCGGCGCCAAACCCCGCCAGCGTGCGCGTCGCAATCGGGCCTGCAAGTACGCGGGTCATGTCCAGAACGCGTAACCCTGCCAACGGACGTTCGGCTGTCGCTTGCGGTCGGTCGCGTAACGTAACTTGACGCGGATTGTGCCAGCCGATCAACGGATCGCGGGAGACAGCCCGGCCCTGTGGATGTTCCAGCCATTCCGAGCGGCTGCGCATTGCGGCTGTTGCTCCTCCCTCGGCCACTATGGCTGCTTCTAAATCGACGATAGACCATGTTCTGACTGCTTGGGCCACGGCATCCCTGTCAGGCTTGACCTTGAGAACTTTCAGGGCGGCCTGCCGATGGGCGGGCAGGTTCGTATGCAACCTGATCCAACCGTCGGATGCCTGATAGTCTCCGGCGATGGCGTCCCAGAGGCTGGGCATTTCCCACCCTTCCGGTTTGAACGAGAAACCGTACCACAGCGAGGCCAAACGGTGATCAACCGTTAATTCGGGCGCGTCGCTGACAAGGTTCAGCGACTTCATCAATCGGATGAGTTCCTGACCGACGGCCGCAAAGCTCGCGGTTGCCAGCTCGGACACGGCAAAAGCGCTGGGCCGCGCCCCGCTGCCGGTCACGCGGTAGCTGTCGGAAGCGGGAAGCGCAGAGAGCAGGGTCATTGTTGATAGGGGTCCAGACTGTCACGCAGCCCGTCGCCAAGGAAGTTGAAGGCCAGAACCACCACGATGATTGGTAGCATCGGAATTGCTGTCCACGGGTAGATCTCGATCGAAGCGAGGTTCTGGGCATCGTTCAACATTACGCCCCAACTGACGGCCGGAGCCCGCAAACCAAGTCCAAGGAAGGACAGTGCTGTTTCCCCAAGGATCATTGCAGGTATCGACAGCGTGGCCGAGGCGATCAGATGGGACATGAAGTTCGGCAGCAGGTGCTTGCGGATCACGCGGCCCGAACTTGCGCCCATCATCTCGGCAGCGCGGACGTATTCTTCTTCGCGCAGCGACAGGAACTTGGCGCGCACGGATCGCGCAAGGCCAGGCCAGTCTAATATCCCGAGGATGATCGAGATGATGAAGAACACAGCCACGGGGCTCCAGTTCGAGGGCACCGCCGCAGACAAGGCCAGCCACAAAGGCAGTTCGGGCAGTGACCGTAGAATCTCGATGACGCGGTTGATGACCCAGTCGATCTTGCCGCCGAAATAGCCCGCCATCGACCCGAACAAGATGCCCAGGAAGAACGACACCGAGATACCGATCAGACCCACCGTCAGCGACAGTTGCGCGCCATAGAGAATGCGGCTGAAGACATCCCGACCCAGACGGTCGGACCCCCACAGGAACAGCGTTGCGCCTTCGGGCGCACAGAACAAATGCGTGTCCGACTTGATCAGCCCCGCCAGCTTGTATTCGGCCCCTTCACAGAAGAACTGGAGCGGGCGCGGATCGCTGGTGTCGGTCACAGCTTTCCACTGGAAGGTCTCAAGGTCGGCCTCGATCACCGTCGGGTAGACAAACGGACCGACGAATTCGCCTTCGTGGAACCAGTTGACGCTTTGGGGCGGGGCATAAAGATGCTCGTCATTGCGTTCATTCGCACCATAGGGGGCAATGAACCCAGCAAAGGGCAGCATCAGGTAGCACAGCAGCAGGAAGATGCCCGAAATCAGGCCCAGTTTGTGGGTGCGGAATTTGCGCCAGACCAGCAGCCAGTTGGGGGCGTCCAGATCGGCGCGCTCAAGCTGTTGCAGGGCGGCGTCTGGATCGAAGGGTGCATCGTCGACATAACGATCATCAGAGCGTTTGGTCATGCTTCACGCCCCTCATACCGAATTCGCGGGTCCAGCATGACCAGCAAGATGTCCGAGATCATGGTCCCAATCAGCGTCAGCAGGGCCACAAACATCAGGATAAAGGCCGACAGGAACTGATCCTGCGTCTTGAGCGCCGTCAGCAGGGTCGGGCCAATGGTCTGCAAACCCAGCACCACCGAGACCAGGACCGACCCCGACACCATAGAGGGAAGCAAGTTGCCGATATCGGCCACAAACGGGTTGAAGGCCACGCGCAGGGGATACTTGGTCAACATCCGCGACGGTGCCATACCCTTCGCTATGGCGGTTTCCACATAGGGTTTGCCCAGCTCGTCCAGCATGTTCGCGCGTAGCCGCTGCATCATCGCGGACGCGCCCGAGGTGCCGATCACGAAGGTTGGAACAATCAGGTGGATCAGGATGGACTTCAGCTTGTCCCAGCTCATCGGCTGCCCCTCGTAGATCGGATCCATCAAACCCCCGATGGGTAGGTTGAAATATTGGTGACCGTAGTAGAACAAGATCAACGCCAGCAGAAAGTTTGGCGTGGCCAGACCCAGATACCCTACGAAAGCCGAGGTATAGTCGATCCAGGTCCGTGACCGCGCCGCCGCGAGTACGCCCAGCGGCAGGGCGACGGCATAAACAAACAGGATCGCGGCAAGGTTCACCACAACGGTCAGCCACAGGGTGTCGCCCACGATCTCGGCTACGGGACGATCGAACTCGAAGGACCAGCCGTAGTTGCCTTGTATCAGGCCTTCAAACCCATGTGGCCCGGGCCAGAACCCCATCCAGATCAGGTATTGTTCCCACATCGGACGGTCCAGAGCGTATTCTGTGCGTAGAAATTCCGCCTTGGCTACACCTGCAGACTGACCCGATGCCTGAAGCTCTGCGATCTGGTTGCTGAGGTAATCTCCGGGCGGCAGGTTGATGATCACGAAGATCAGCACTGACACCACAAGCAGCGTCAGCAGCATCGTGAAAAAGCGATACACCACGTAGCGCAGCATTACCATTTAGCTGCTCCTGTCAGTCGGCGAAGAAGAACTCGTCGGGTCGGTGAATACCAAAATGCGCGCCGGGTTCCCATGCCCACATGGCCTGTTCGGGTACGTTGCGCAGACGGTTCGATACTACGACGGGTTGTGGGGCACCATTCAGGATACCAATCGCATAAAGCTGGTCAGCGTGGATCTTCAGCATCTCGGTCCACACGGCTTTGCGCTCATCATCTGTGGTCGCGATTTCCCAGTCATGAGCCAGTTCCATCAGCCGTGCGGCTTCAGGCATATCAGGGGCTTCCCCTACATCACCACCGGTTTGATAATATTGACCCCATTTCGGCCAAGCCAGAAACACCTGATCCGTTGGGGCCAGATAGGCAGGTGATGTGTGGGCTTGCGGAATGCCGTCATCCCAGCCGAACCAGACCGAGGCCATGGTGTTGCCCGCAAATACTCGGTTGCGCAGGATGTCGCGGTCCAGCGGGCGCATTACCAGATCAACACCAATCTCACGCCACGTATCTGTCACGATCTGCAGGGCATTCTCGACCTCCTGACGCTCGCCTGCGGTTTCGATGATCAGCTCCATCGGGCGACCGTCAGGCAGAAGGCGAACACCGTTCTTGTCGCGTTTGTTCAGCCCGGCTTCATCCAGCAATGCGTTGGCCTTGTCGATATCATACTGCGCCCAGGCCTTGGCGTTTTCTTCGTTGTAGAAAGGAGAGGCCGGCAGGACCGACATCGCGCCCGGCTGTGCCAGTTTGAAATATAGCGCCTGATTTATCGTCTTGCGGTCGATGGCCAGCGAAAGCGCGCGCCGTACGCGCACGTCACGCAGTACATCACGCCAGCCTTCATCGGAATAGTTCAAGTTGGGATAAATCGCGATCTGGGACGCAACACCAGTTTTCCAAAGCAGTGTCTTGTAGTCCCCGCCGGCTTCACCTTTTTTCAGGATCGACGCATCCCGGAACGCCAGCCCGCGACCTTGAAGATCGGTCTCGCCTGCGTTGGTTTTTGCGGCAACCAGACCGGGTGCCACGATCTCCATCTCGACCACGTCGATATAGGGCAGTTGGACGCCCTTGCTGTCGATACGGTGGTAGTAAGGATTGCGCACGAAATTGTGCCGGATCTTTTTACCTGAGCTGGCGTTCAGCCAGGGTTGCAGTGTCGGCAACTCGTGATTGTCGAACTTATAGAGGTTGTCGAGTTTGTTGTGCAGTGCAGCCCAGCTTTTGACGCGGGCGTCCTCGACGTAAAAGGCCAGCTCCTCTGCATCTGCGAACTTCTCGTGATATTGTTTCAAAAACTCAGATGGGCGGTAGATAAACGGCGGGCGCGCCTGAGCAAGCGACTGCAGGAAATCCGGGTTTGGGTCTTCCCATTCAAAAACAACGGTTGTTTCATCCGGGAAGGTGACGGTCGGTGTCTTGCCTTCGACGATCAGAAAATCTGGTGGTCCCGACGGGCTGAGCAATTCATTGTTTGCCACGTCCTCCCACCAATACCGGAAATCCTCGGATGTGAAGGGGGATCCATCCGACCATTTGTGGCCTTCGCGTAGGTTCAGAGTGAATTTCCGGTTGTCTTCGGTGTCAAAGGATTCCAGCAGATCGGGCACGATTTCGTAGTTCTCATCGAACCCTACCAGCCGGGCGTAGCCATAGACGACCATCTGCCGGATGTCCTTCGAACGGGTAACCATGGTTCGCAAGGTTCCTCCCGGAGTGCCGAATTCGCGCCCCTTGGCGTTCAGATCGACGATCAGTGGTTCGGCGGGTAGGCGTTCTTGCACAGGGGGGAGGTTCCCGGCAGCCACTTCGGCTTGCCAGAAAGCGCTTTCCTGCGGGGTGGGTGTCTCGGCCACGACGGGCGGAAACCAAAACGCAGACAGGGCGGCTGCCAGGATCATGGGGCGAGGGGTCTTAAACATGGCATCGTACCTTATGGCCGGGCTCCATCTCTACCAACGAAGGTATCACGGAGTCCGTAAATCGGAAGGCGTCTTCCCAACTGTCGGGGGAACCGGCGCCCAAAGCAACCAAATTCAGGTCAATGGGCCGGTTGATGTCGGGTTCCGGTTGAGCGGCAATCAGCGCCTTTGTGTAGGGGTGGTGCGGGTTGTAGAACAGGGTCTCGGGCGGCGCTTGTTCCACCACAAGACCCCGGCGCATCACCGCGACTTCGTCGGCAATGCGGGCCACGACAGCAAGGTCGTGAGAAATAAAGAAGTAAGACAGGTTCAGGCTGTCCTGCAGGTTTTCCAGCAAGGTCAGGATCTGCTCTTGCACAGAAACGTCCAATGCCGAGGTCGGCTCGTCGCAGACAATCAGCTGTGGGTCCAGCATCATTGCCCGTGCGATCGACAGACGCTGTCTCTGGCCGCCCGAGAACGCATGCGGGTAGCGCTTTAGCATGTCGGCATTCAAACCGACGCGTTTCAACATGTCTGCCGCTTTGTCACGTTGTTCAGCTGGTGAGCCGATATTGTGAATCTCAAGCGGCTCGGTCATGGCGTCCTGAATGCGCATGCGCGGGCTGAGTGAGCTGTAAGGGTCCTGAAACACCATCTGAGCCTTGCGCTGAAACGCGGTGCGCTGGGCGCGGGTCATTTTATGGACCGTGATCGGATCGGCGTCGGGCGCGGTGCGAAACAGCACCTCGCCGCCCGGATCGGGGGGCTCGGCCCCTAGTGCAATACGGGCTGCGGTGGTTTTGCCCGATCCGCTTTCACCGACGATGGCCAGTGTCTTGCCGCGCGCCAGATTCAGATCGACGCCCCGACACGCGTAGATCATTCGATCGCCCTGCCAACCCTTGCTGGAGCGCATCGTATAGGTTTTGGACACATCCTTCATTTGCAGGATGAGGTCCTCATGGGGCATGGGCAGCCCTACTGCGTCCTTTTCAGGAATCGCGGGCGCGGCATTGAACAATTGCTGCGTGTATGGATGCGCTGGCGCGGTCAGAATTGGCGCAGCAGCGCCGGCCTCCATGACGCGGCCTTTGTGCATGACGACCACTTGTTCGGCCATGTTCGCCACCACGCCCAGATCGTGTGTCACAAGGATAAGCGCCATGCCCGTCTCGCGCTGCAGCTCCTTGATTAGCCCCAGCACCTGCGCCTGAGTGGTCACGTCCAACGCGGTGGTCGGCTCATCCGCGATCAGCAGCTCTGGCTTGGCGACCATCGCCATCGCGATCATCGCGCGTTGCCGCATCCCGCCGGACAGCTCGAACGGATAAGAATCATAGGCGCGCTGCGGATCGGGGAACCCAACGCGTTCGAATTGGGTCAGAACCTCTTTACGGGCTTGCGCCTCAGATGCGCCGCGATGCAACCACAGAACTTCGCTGACCTGATTGCCGATCTTGTGCAGCGGCGACAGCGACCGCATCGGTTCCTGAAAGATCATCGAGACCCGATTGCCGCGAATGTCGCGCATCTGGCGCTCGCTGATCGCGGTCAGGTTTTCCATGCCTTTGGAATCATTCAGAGTAATGGTCCCGCTGCGAATTTGCGCCGTGCGTGGGAGGATCCGAAGTGCTGCGCGGCACGAGATGGTTTTGCCAGAGCCGGACTCGCCCACCAGTGCCAAAGTCTGCCCGGCCTCGACGTCAAAACTGACACCTTGAACAACGGCCTCACCAGCACCGAACCCGATGCTAAGATCCCTGACAGACAACAACGCAGTCATGCGGGTTTTCCACCCGTTCGGCCGTCACTCGGCATAGGCTTGATCAACTCCCCGTGTTTTTTGACGCAGTTTCGCGCGGTTGCCCCTGTTTAGTCAAACCCGTTCTTGTGTTGAAATGTCGCGGAAATATGAAACTGCGGCGAAATTGCCTACACAAACCCTTGATGATTTGTCATCACAGGCGGTGTCGTTGCCTTGTTATGCGTCGGCAACTATCAAGGAGAGATTTCCCAGTGTCCGATCCCCAAAGTCGTCTTGATCTGTTTATCGACCGTATGGTCTCGCAAAGGGCTTGTCTGGACTTTGCCATTGACCAGACCCAGGACATGCCGGGACCGGTGTTCGAATTGGGGCTGGGCAATGGTCGCACCTATCATCACATGGTGCAGTATGTGCGGAACCGACCGGTCTATGTGTTCGAACGCGCGGTCGCGTCACACCCGGACTCGACACCTCCGGACGATCTGGTGATTCTGGGGGATGTCCGCGAGACGTTGCCGGCATCGCTGGACCGTTTTGGCGCAACCGCCAGCCTGATTCATGCTGACCTTGGCGGGCATAACCGCGAAAAGAACGACGCTTTCGCGCGGTTTGTATCCCCT
Source organism: Ruegeria sp. HKCCD7628 (assembly GCF_057221005.1). Taxonomy (NCBI): domain Bacteria; kingdom Pseudomonadati; phylum Pseudomonadota; class Alphaproteobacteria; order Rhodobacterales; family Roseobacteraceae; genus Ruegeria; species Ruegeria sp. HKCCD7628. Next base: position 1,010,855 of record NZ_JBWVBA010000001.1, on the reverse strand, counting down.
CTGATCGAGCCGTTGCTGGCCGAGGGCGGACTGATGGTGTCTAGCGACCGCATGTATTTTGACGGATTGACCGAGTTGCCTTTGCCCGACGGGGCCGTCGCGGGGCGCTGTTTCGTCTATCGCCGCTGAAGGGGAGGCCAATGCTGTTTTATGATTGCTCGACCGCACCTAATCCGCGCCGTGCGCGGATGTTCTTAGCTGAAAAAGGGCTTGAAATTGAGACGCGTGACATCTCGATCGCCAAAGGCGAGCAGTTGAGCAATGAATTCCTTGCGGTCAATCCAAATGGCACTATTCCCGTACTGGTCACAGATGAGGGGACCGCGTTGACCGAAAACCTTGGCATCGCGGCGTATCTCGAAGCCCGCTTCCCCGAACCGCCGCTGATGGGCCGTACCTCTGACGAAAAGGGGTTGGTTCTGATGTGGAACAGTATTGTCGAACAGCAAGGCGGTGCGCCGGTCGCCGAGGCGCTGCGCAATACCCATCCCGTTTTCGAAGGTCGCGCGATTCCCGGCCCGGCGAATTATGCGCAAATCCCGGAATTGGCCCAACGCGGGATCGAAAGGGTGAGGCGATTCCTCGACATGCTCGAAGGGCGCTTAGCGGAAAGTGCCTATGTCGCAGGTCCGGAGTTTACCCTGGCTGATATCTCGGCCTTTGTATTTGTAGATTTTGCGCGCGTCATAAAAATGCGGATTCCGCAAGAAAACAAAGCGACTCAGGCATGGTTCGATAAGGTCGCAGCGCGCCCCAGCGCCCAACTTTAATTTCGTTGAATTCAATCGACACAATTCGTCGTCACGAACTGTACATAAATGTCTAGACAGAAGTGAACAGTGCGTCTAGCGTCCCGTTTAAGTCATGCAGGGGAGAGCGGGATGAAGTCTCAGTATCGCGTTGTGGTTATCGGAGGCGGGGTCGTAGGCGCTTCGGTTTTGTATCATCTGGCCAAGTTCGGCTGGTCGGATGTGGTGATGCTTGAGCGACGACGGCTGGCCTCGGGGTCATCGTGGCACGCAGCGGGCGGTATTCACGCGCTGAATGCCGATCCAAACATGGCGGCGCTGCAAGCCTATACGATCGACCTGCTGAGTGAGATCGAGAAAGAATCAGGCCAGAATATCGGTTTGCACATGACCGGCGGTCTGACCTTGGCAGGTACGCCCGAACGGTGGGAGTGGTTGCAGGCGAATTACCGTATTTTCCAGTCCATCGGCATTGATGACTGCGAATTGTTGTCGCCGGAAGAGGCGCAGAAACGCTGCCCGATCATGTCCACCGATGGCGTCTTGGGCGCGATGTGGGCTGATCGCGAAGGCTATATCGACACGACTGGTACGGTCCAGGCCTACGCGACGGCGGCGAAAAAGCGCGGTGCGGAATACTATGAGGAAACCAAGGTCGAAAGCCTGACGCAGACGGCCGATGGGTGGGAGGTTGTGACCGACAAGGGCACGATCACCTGCGAGCATGTGGTCAACGCGGCGGGGCTCTGGGCGAAGCAGGTCGGGCGCATGGCGGGGGTAGAACTGCCGGTTTCTCCGCTGAAACACCACTATCTAATCACCGATACCGTGCCCGAGGTCGCGCAGGCCGATTTCGAGATGCCGATGACCGTGGACCTAGAAGGGTTCACCTATATGCGGCAGGACCAGAAAGGCGTTCTGGTCGGTATCTACGAGGTCGAGCACGAACACTGGGCCATGGACGGCGCGCCGTGGAAATATGGCGAGGAACTGTTTCAGGAACAGCTGGATCGGATCGAGAATGAGCTGACACTGGGTTTCGAACGCTACCCCTCGATCCAGAATGTGGGTATCAAGACTTGGGTGAACGGCGCCTTCACTTTTGCGCCGGACGGCAACCCTCTGGTCGGGCCGGTGCCGGGCAAGCGTGGCTATTGGTCGGCCTGTGCTGTGATGGCGGGCTTCCTGCAAGGTGGCGGCGTTGGCAAAACACTGGCCGAGTGGATGATCCATGGCGAGCCCGAAGCCGACGCGTGGCCGATGGACGTGGCCCGCTTTGGCGATTTTGCGCAAAACAAGCGCTATATCCGCGAAACCACGGGGCAGTTCTATTCACGCCGCTTCGTGATGACCTATCCGAACGAGCAATTGCCTGCGGGGCGTCCTCTGAAAATGGCCCCGGCGCATGATGCTATGACCGAAGCCGGGTGTAAGTGGGGCGTCAGCTGGGATCTGGAAGTGCCACTCTATTTTGCGCCGAAAGGGTTCGAGGAAACGCCAACCCTGAAACGGTCAAACGCGCATGACATCGTGGCTGAGGAGTGCAAGGTGATCCGCGAGGGTGTCGGTTTGATGGATATTACCGGCTTCTCGCGGTTCGAAGTCAGCGGCCCCAACGCGCAGGTTTGGCTGGACAGGGTGATGGCTTCGAAACTGCCTGCGCCGGGGCGTGCCAAGCTGGCCCCGATGCTGGGTGAGAACGGGCGGCTGAAGGGTGACCTGACCGTTCTGAACTGGGGCGACGGGACGTGGTGGATCATGGGCAGTTATTACCTGCGCGCCTGGCACATGCGGTGGTTCGATGACCACATGATCGACGGTGTCTCGGTCCGCGATCTGGGCGAAGAATATTGCGGGTTTGCGGTGGTTGGCCCGAAATCGCAGGCGGTGGTCGAGAAGCTGGCCGAGCAGGATATCTCGGGCCTGAAATTCATGGGCTGCGGCGAGTTCGATATTGGTTTGGTCCGCGCCCGCGTGGCCCGTATGTCTGTGACCGGCGAGAAGGGCTATGAGATCAACTGCCGCTATGGCGACCACATCAAACTGCGTCGGATTTTGCTGGAAGCCGGGGCCGACGAAGGTATCCGCGAATGTGGCTTCAACGCGATGCTGTCCACGCGGCTTGAAAAGAGCTTTGGCATCTGGTCGGCGGAATTCACGCAGCTTTATACGCCGGGCATGACCGGGATGGATCGCTGGATCGACTGGGACAAATCCTTTGTCGGCAAAGAGGCTGCCTTGGCGGAACGCGACGGCAACGGACCGGCCCAAGTGCAGGTCACGCTGGAGGTCGACGCATTGGACGCTGACGCCAGCGGGTACGAGCCCATCTGGGCGGACGGCGAACGCGTGGGCTTTGTGACCTCGGGCGGGTACGGCCACTATACCGGCAAATCGCTGGCAATGGCGCTGGTCAACCGAGACAAGGCCGAGCCGGGGACCGAGTTGTCAGTGCATGTGGTCGGTGTCGAACGCTCTGCACGGATCGTTGCGCCATCACCGTACGACCCACAAGGCAAAGCGATGCGAGGCTGAACATGGAAGCTCAACGTGGCAGACGCAGGCGGGGACGTGGGGCCGAAGCCGCCCCCGCACCCAAACGGGATGTGAATTACCGCCAGCTCAGAAACCCGTTTCCGCCGATGGAGGTGTTCTCGGCGGATCAGATCGCCGACATGCACGCGTCGTCCTTACGTCTGTTGCAGGAACTGGGCATCAAGGTGCTGCTGCCCGAAGCGCGGTCGTTGTTCGCCAAGGCTGGGGCCAAGGTCGATGAAGACACCGAGATGGTGTTTATTGGCAAGGATATGGTCGAGGCCGCTGCCGCCTCGGCCCCCAAATCCATCGCTTGTCGGGCAGGGGCGCGGCATCGGGATTTCACGCTGGAATTGGGATCCTTGGTCTTTCAACCTGGTGCCGCGGCCCCCAACGCCACCGACCTTGAACGCGGGCGGCGGCCGGGATCGGGACGCGACTATCTGGAATTCCTGAAGCTCACCCATCATTTCGACGTGTTCCAGATGATCTCGCCTTTGGTCGAACCGCAGGATGTTCCGACCAACGTGCGACACTACTTCACGACGCGCGCGCAGATGGAGCTGACGGACAAGTTCCCTTTCTTCTTCTCACGTGGGAAACCGCAGGTTTTGGACAGTTTTGAGATGCTGTCTATCGCACGAGGGCTTTCGGATGACGCATTCCGCGCGGACGCGCATTGTTATACGATCATCAACACCAACAGCCCGCGCACGCTGGATATTCCGATGGCGCAAGGGTTGATCGACTTTGCGCGGCACGGCCAAATCTCGATCATCACACCGTTCACGCTAATGGGCGCGATGGCTCCGATCACCGTGGCGGGTGCTATCACTCTGTCCCATGCCGAGGCGCTGGCCGCGTTGACCCTGACGCAGCTGGCCAACCCCGGCGCGCCGGTGTGTTATGGGACGTTCACAAGTAACGTAGACATGAAATCGGGCGCGCCTGCCTTCGGGACGCCTTCGCACTTTCAGGCGTCCTTGGCAGTGGGGCAGTTGGCGCGGCATCTGGGCCTGCCATGGCGGTCGGCTGCGGGGTCGGCCTCGAATATCAATGACGTGCAGGCGGCGAATGAAAACCAGTTCGGCCTGTGGGGCTGTCTGATGGCCGGGGCAACCGTGATCATCCATTCGGCCGGGTGGCTCGAAGGCGGCTTGACCGTATCCTACGAAAAACTGGTTAGCGATGCCGAAGTGCTGAACATGGTGGCCGAGCTGTGCAATGGCGCGCAGGCCGGCGCCTCCGAGATCGGGTTCGATAGCGCGCTGCGCGAGGTCGACCCCAGCGGACATTTCTTTGCCACCAGTCAGACAATGGAGCGCTATAACACCGAGTTCTACCAACCCCATCTGCACGACTATGCCAATTTCGGCACGTGGACGGAACGCGGATCGGTCGATGCCAACCATCGCGCGACCGGGGTCTGGAAGGACATCCTTACCAATTTCGAATCCCCCGTTCAGAACTCTGACCGGCTGGGCGATCTGCACGACTTCATTGCCCGACGCACAGAGGAGGGCGGTGCGCCGCCCGAGAGTTGAATGAGCAAACCGATCCTGCACCGCGACGACCCCGAGGCCGAGCCTCTGGTGGGTAACATAAAGGTCACGCGCGACGACTGGTTGAACGTGGCGATGGACGTCCTGATCTCGGACGGGATCGACCAGATCAAAGTGCTGAATCTGGCCGAGCGGATGGCTGTGTCGCGGTCTTCGTTCTATTGGTATTTCAAATCGCGGCAAGAGCTGCTGGACGCGTTGTTGGCACGCTGGCAGGCGACCAACACCGCTGGGTTGATCCGTCAGGCCGAGGCCCCGGCAGACACGATCACGGGCGCGGTGTGCAATGTGCATCGCTGCGTGGTGAACACCGATCTGTTCGACACGGCGCTGGATTTCGCCATCCGCGACTGGGCGCGTAAATCGGGCAAAGTGCGTCGTGCGCTGGATCAGTCGGATGCGCGGCGGCTAGAGGCTTTGCACGCGATGTTCGCGCGCTATGGGTATCCCGAGGTCGAGGCCGAAACCCGAGCCCGCGTGCTGTACTACATGCAGATCGGATACGATCTGGCGCAACTGAACGAACCCATGTCTGTGCGGATCGCCATGGTGCCGCACTATTTGTTTGTCTTCACCGGGGTTGAGCCGCGCCGTGAAGAGATCGAGGAATTCAGCGCCTATTACCGGCGCTACTGGACAGGAGATCCGTCATGACCCAACCAGACGCAATCATCATCGGAACAGGCGTGATCGGCGCAGCTATCGCGTTCGAGATGGCCAAGGCCGGGTGGAAAACCTTGTCACTGGATCGCAATACGCAGGTTGGGCATGGCTCGACCGCCGGGTCATGCGCGATTATTCGGATGCATTACTCCACCTTTGATGGCACCGCCTTTGCGTGGGAGGGCTATCACTATTGGCGCGACTGGGCCGCGTATCTGGGCTTGCCAGAAAACGCTAATCTGGCGCAGTTCCGCGAGACCGGGTGCCTGGTGATGAAGACCGAGGCCAACGGGACGTTGGAAAAACACATGGTTAACAGCGCGGATCTGGATTGCCCGTTCGAGGAATGGACACCCGAGAAGATCACCGAGCGCTTGCCTGTCTATTCCATGGACAGTTTCACACCGCCAAAACGCATGGACGATCCTGAGTTTGGCCTGTCCAACGGACGGAAGATGCAAGGCGGAGTGTTCTGGCCACAGGCAGGCTATGTGACTGATCCGGCATTGTCGGCGCAGAACCTGATGGATGCCGCCAAACAGCACGGGGCCGAGGTGCGAACAGGGGCCGAGGTGGTTGAAATTCTGACAGAGGCCGGGCGCGTAGCCGGGGTCAAGCTGGCCAATGGTGAGGAGATTCGTGCCAAGGTGGTGGTGAATGTGGCCGGGCCGGGGTCGGCCATCATCAACGGTATGGCAGGGGTGCTGGATGATATGACCATCGAGACGCGCCCTCTTCGGCAAGAAGTCGTGCATGTGCCTGCGCCCGAAGGGTTCGATTTTGAAAACGATGGCACCATCGTCTCGGACAGCGACATCGCGCTGTATTGCCGCCCCGAGCATGGCAACCACATCCTTGTGGGCTCGGAAGACCCGGAGTGCGATCCGCATCAGTGGTGCGAGGATGATGTCAACTACAACCGTGATTTCACCGACCAATGGACCACGCAGGCGATGCGCTATGCCCAGCGGGTTCCTAGCCTGGGCATCCCGTCTAAGACGCGTGGTGTGGTGGACCTATATGACGCCTCGACCGATTGGATTCCGATCTATGACAAATCCAGCCTGCCGGGGTTCTACATGGCCTGCGGCACAAGCGGGAACCAATACAAGAATGCGCCGATTGCCGGCAAGATGATGGCTGCTCTGATAGACTATGTCGAAGGTGGCGCTGATCATGACGCCCAACCGCTGCAGTTTACGTTGCCCTATATCAATCGCGTGATCGACGTGGGGTTTTATTCCCGGAAGCGCCCGATCAACGAGGAAAGCAGTTTTTCAGTTTTGGGGTAGTTTGACGCGTAAAACGCTCTAACCTTTCTGGGGACTGCAACAAGGCAGGACCCCAGAATGACCGATACTCAGACCCGAGTTTTGATTATTGGAAGCGCGCCGGCTGCCGTTGCAGCGAAAGATTGGGAGCGTTCGCCATTTACGCACATAGTGGCGATCAACAACGCCTGGCGTATTCGTAATGATTGGGATGTACTGATCCACCCCGAGGACTTCCCGGTCGAGAACCGACCCGCCGCGACGCTTAGCAGTCAATCCATTGTTGGTGCCGCAGACTACGTACCTTTGCAAAATGACTATGGTGGGTTCGTCTACGCGGGCGGCACGATGGCCTTTACCGCAGGGTACTGGGCACTGGCTGCGCTGCGCCCCTCTGTGTTGGCATATTTCGGCTGTGACATGGTATACCCCAGCGCTGGAAAGACACATTTTTATGGAACCGGGGCGGCCGATCCTTTGCGTGCTGACGTTACGCTCAGGTCACTTGAAGCAAAATCGGCTCGGCTTGGGTTGTTCGGTGCTGCTCAGGGATGTCGGATCGTGCGGCTTTCCAACGGGGAAAGCAGGCTGGTCTATCCTTCGGTCGCTTCGACATCGCTTGGTTCGGTCGATCTGCCGTGCACGCATGGGATGAGTGCGGCATTGCAGCGTGAAAAAGAGCTTGGTTACTACGTGCCGTCGGGTCGCTATTGGGAGCATTCGGATGCGTTTGACACCGACCGAATAGATGAATTGGACAAGATGTGGCTGTCAGCTTACCGGCAGAGTGCGTTGGGTAAGGTCGCCTAAGCTGCGAATTTCACCCAGGCCCAGACCATTGCGACATAGGTTAGATTGTGCAGGCACTGATCCAGCCCGGCCGCGCGCCAAAAGGCCGCTTGCGTTGGCATTAGTTGTTTTTTGTCGGAATAGCTGGCCTTTGCGAAATCAATATTGAAATGAACGATCCATTCCAGCGCGGCGATGATAAGAATAAATGCCCAAGGCGAGCCAAATAGTAGGAAAACAATGACGGACCCCACAACATGCACTGCCGCATGTTGTGCGCGTCCCATATGAAAATATTCCCCGCGTCCCGCCAGCATTTTCGGCGTTTGGAGGTAATAGTCCGCAAACATATGTTTGATCTGCAATAAGCAGAGCATCAAAAACACTGCGCCTAAATTGGCAGGCAAATGAATCCTCCCGACATCGTCCTGATTTAAACACTAGGCGGTAACTTGTGGTTGCGCAAATGAACTTGTTCACATTCGGCGAAAATCTGATCAAATTGGAAACTGTTTGCGTCGCTGGCCACGATTGCGGTAAATTCAAACCATTGGATTTGCGACAATGTCGCCAAGATCGGGTCAGTGATCCGCAACAGGGGCAGGTTCCATAGAACGCACGATTTTCCGCTTTATTTGGAAATACTCCAAACGCGATCAGTTGATCTTGCTGGCCGTGACTGCGACGCTGTTTCCGCTGCTTTACCTGACGCTGGAATTGCCAAAACGGATCATCAACGATGCGATCGGGGCCGGAAGCTCGGTGGTGAACGTGATGGGCTATCAGTTGCCGCAGACCACCTTCCTGATCATCCTGTGTTTCGCGTTTCTGGCTGCGGTTCTGGCCCACGGCCTGATGAAAATGCGGATCAACACGATGAAAGGCGTTCTGAGCGAGCGGATGCTGCGTCGTTTCCGGTATCAACTAATCAGTCGCGCGCTGCGCTTTCCCCAACCTTATTTCGAGCGCGTCAGCCAGGGTGAGATGGTCTCGATGATCACTGCCGAAAGCGAGCCGATGGGCGGGCTGATGGGGGACGCGATCAGCCAACCCGTGCTGCAGGCCGGGCAGATGATCACCATCCTGTCTTTCCTGTTTCTGCAAAGTGTCTGGTTCGGCCTTGCCGCGGTTGCCTTAATCCCGGTGCAGGCCTGGTTGATCCCCAAGCTGCAACGCCAGATCAACCTGCTGAACAAAAGCCGGATTCAAGAAGTTCGTATTCTGGCCGCCCAAATCGGGGAAAACGCGGCGGGCGCGTCGACGCTGCGCACGAATGGGGGGTGGCGGTATCGTCGTGCGATGATCTCGGACCAGCTGGGGCGGCTGTTCAGCATTCGTTTCGAGATTTACCAGAAAAAGTTCTTTATGAAGTTCATCAACAACTTCATTTCGCAACTGACGCCGTTCTTGTTTTATCTGGTCGGCGGATTGCTGGTTCTACAGGGCTCGGTCTCGCTGGGTGCGCTTGTCGCGGCGCTGGCGGCCTACAAGGACCTGAGCTCTCCGTGGAAAGAGCTGCTGACCTACTACAATCAGACTCAGGACATGTCATTGCGCTGGGACGTAGTGGTTGAACGGTTTGCACCCGCGGGAATGGTTGACGAAAAACTGTTCGAAGGCGAACCAGACAGCACGCCGCGCCTGAACGGCGATATAACACTGGGTCACGTCTCGGTCCGGGATATGGACGGCAATCAGGTTCTTGATGACCTGAACCTGACCTTTCCCGGTGGAAAAACCATCGGCGTCGCAGCCCCCAGCGAAGAAGATCGGCGCGCCCTGGCAGAATTGCTGACGCGCGAGATCATGCCTTCGTCCGGTCGGGTTGAAATCGGGGCGGAAAACATGGCCGACCTGCACCAAGGCGTCGTTGCTGCACGAGTTGGATACGCGTCTTCGCGTCCGGTGATGTTTCAAGGCTCGTTGGGCGACAACGTTATGATGCCGATGCGGTTCAAGCCGGTGACAGGCGGGGTCGAAGATCACGACTTTGCAGAGACCCGGCGGGCAGGGAATAGCGACGATCCCTACAGAGCCGAATGGCTTGACCCTTCGCGGGCTGGTGTTGAAAACGCCGAATCTCTGCGCGACTGGTGGCTGCATCTGATCGACGGCATGGGCTCGGGCGCGGCGCTTTTTCAACGTGGGGCAGAACAGGTCTTTGAACCGGGCGAACACCAGGATCTGGCCCGGAAGCTTATTGAATTGCGACCCCTCGTACAGCAGGCGGTGCGAGATGCCGGGCTTGAACAGCAGGCCCTGATCTTCGACTGGTGCTGCTACAATCCTGCCTTACCCGTTGCCGAAAACCTGCTGTTCGCGACCCCGCGTGTGCCTGTGACGCAGGACTTGCTGGCCCGCCAACCTGTCTTTTTGGGAGAGCTGCGAGAACTGGGCCTGGACGAGACACTGGTCAACCTGACGCGCGATGTGGTGGATATGCTGCGGCAGATCTTTGGTCTGGACGGCACAGACCATCCGCTGTTTCGAAAGCTGGGCCTTGAAGCACAGACTTATGAAAGCGCGATAGAATTGCTGGAGCAGACGCGGGATGAGGGGGTCTCGGGTCTGAATGACGAACAGCTCGCTAACCTGCTTGCGGTTCCCGTTGTGATTTCGGCCGAGCAAATCGGTCCGGCATTTTCAGATGAACTGAAGAACCGCATTCTTGAACTGCGCCACAGTCATTCGCATAAACTGCTTGAGACTTTGCACGACGTGTTTGTGCCACTGAATGCCGAAGAATTTGCGCCCGGCCTGACGGTGATGGAGAATGCGTTGTTCGGCAAGGTCAGCCAGATTGGGGGTGCGCGTTCAGATGAGGTGCGCAAACTGATCGTGGATGTTCTTGACCGCAACGGGGCACGGCCACAGGTGGTCGAATTGATCTATGACGTTCCGGTGGCGCTGGGTGGTCAGAATCTCCCGGCGGTTTTTGCCGAGCCGCTCTCGTTCACGCGCGCGACGATCAAGAAACCGGATATCCTGATTTTGGATAATGCGCTGGCCAGCTATGACATGGCCACGCAGGTGGCGGTCTATAAGAATATACGCTCTTTGCTACCTGAGACGACCGTCATTTATCTGAACGATCAGTATGACAATCCGGATGTATTCGACATGTATGCCGAAATCCGGCAGGGTCGGGTGGTTTCAGATGAAGGACCTGCGGACGTGGAAGAAGACAGTGCAGCCTCGGCCGACTTGGCGCGCAAGCTGCGCGCGCTTGAGCAGACGCCGCTGTTTTCGGGTCTTGACCGTCGTCAGCTGCGCCTTTTGGCTTTTGGTGCCCGCTGGTTTGACGCCAAGCCTGGCGAGGTTGTGTTCCTCAAGGACGACCAACCCACAGATGGGGCCTATGTGGTGTTGGAAGGCGAAGCGGGTCTGTATCTGCCACAACCTGACGGACCGGATCAGTTGATCACAAAAGTTGGTGCAGGAGCGCTGGTCGGAGAGCTGGGCCTGATCCGCAAAGAGCCGCGCGCACTGAGCATGCTTGCCGAGACGAATCTGTCCTGCCTGCGGATCGGGGAAGAAGAGTTCTTGGCCGTTGTCGAAAACGATGCCGCCACGGCCTTTAAGCTGATGCAGGTGATTGCAGGGTATGTGTCAAACTAGTCTTGCGGTTTACAGAACAGGTCGTAAAGCAAACCAATCATTTGGGCCGTGTTTCCGTCCTGCAACGAATAGTAGATCGTTTTCCCCTCGCGCCGGGTCGACACCAGCCCCTCGCCGCGCAATCGCGCCAGCATCTGGCTGACGGCGGCTTGTCGGATATTCAGCAGGTTCTCAAGCTCACCCACTGATTTCTCACCTTCGCCCAAATGGCAAAGGATCATCAGGCGGCCTTCATGGGCCAGAATTTTCAGGAACGCAGCGGCATGCGCGGCGCTCTCTTGCATATCTGAAAGGGCGCTGTCCTGATCCTGAGCGTCTTTTTCCTTAAGTGTCACGTAGGAGCCTGCTTGTGATAGGGGGTCAAGGTAATATGCCCCAAACCGCAGCAGTTTGTCACCCCTCGGTTGCAGGGGCACCGCCCTGAAACGCATTGCCGTCGACGTAATTGCAAGGTTCTTCCTGCATCTGAAGGTGTAATCCGTCACCTGTCAAAGGATGCGCCCGCGCCAAGTCTTCGTCGACATCGATGCCCAAGCCTGCAGCCGCCGGTGCCGTTACAAAACCGTTTTCAACGCGCAACGTGCTTTTGATCAGGGCGTCGTGAAATGGGGTCTCGATCGTTTCCAGCAAAAGCAGATTTGGGATCGAAGCCGCCAGATGAATATTCGCGGCCCATTCCACCGGCCCCGCGTATAAGTGCGGAGCCATTTGTACGTTAAAGACCTCGGCCATTGCAGCGACTTTCTTCATTTCCCAGATGCCACCGGCACGGCCCAGTGCAGGTTGAAGAATCTCGGCTGCGCCTGCGCGCAGGACGGCTCCGAACTCGGCCTTCGTGGTCATTCGTTCGCCTGTTGCCACAGGAATTCGGACATTGCGGGCAACACGGGCCATGTCCTCGATCATGTCGGGGGGCGTGGGTTCTTCGAACCAGAGTGGCGAATATGGCTCTAGCGCCTGACCCAGGCGGATCGCACCGGCGGTATTGAATTGGCCATGGGTGCCGAACAGCAGGTCGGCCTTGTCGCCCACGGCCTCACGGATGGCCTTGCAGAAGGCGACAGACATCGAGATATCGGACATTGCAGGCATATGCCCGCCGCGTATTGTATAAGGCCCGGCAGGGTCGAACTTGACCGCTGTAAAGCCGCGCCGGACCATTTCAGAAGCGCATTCAGCTGCCTGATCAGGTGCAGTCCAAAAGTCGTTAAGATTATGCTGGGGTAGGGGGTACAGATAGGTATAGGCGCGGATCCGATCATTCACCAGCCCACCCAGCAGAGCGTAGACGGGACGGTCGCGATCTTTGCCCAGAATGTCCCAGCAGGCGATCTCAAGCCCCGAAAACGCGCCCATGACTGTCAGATCGGGTCGTTGTGTAAAGCCGCTGGAATAGGCGCGGCGGAACATAAGCTCGATGTTTTCGGGGTTTTCGCCCTGCATGTGACGCTCAAAGACGTCCCGAATGACGTGGCGCATAGCATCAGGGCCTACAGATGAAGCATAGCATTCGCCCCAACCGGTTATACCCGTGTCGGTCGTGACTTTGACCAATATCCAATAGCGCCCGCCCCAACCGGGTGCCGGCGGAGCGGTCACAATGATGTCGAGGTCCTGCAGCTTCATGGCGTCTCCTCCGGTCGTTTGCCTTAGGCTTTGTCGAACATGATCACGTTTCGCTTGGCCGAGCCGGTTTTGGTGTCTGCGATCGCCTCGTTGATCTGCGACAACGACCACCGGCCCGAGATCAGCTCGTCCAGCTTCAGCCGCCCCTGTTCATACAAGTCAATCATCCAGGGAATATCGCGCTGTATGACCACGTCGCCCATTTTCGATCCGATCAGGCCTTGCCCTAGCGCTGCAAGGATAACGGGTTCATAGCTTGACTGATCACCAGAATGAGGCATCCCGATCATGACAGCCTTCCCACCGGGCCCAAGATATCGGGGTGCCTGATCATAGGCCGGGATGGCGCCTACCGTGATCAGCACGGCGTCGGCCCCACGCCCGCCCAAGGCTTTGTAGGCGTCCTTCCATGGTGACTTCGACGTCGCCAAAACACCATGCGTCGCACCGAACTCTGCAGCGATGTCCAACTTATCTTCGGTCATATCGACGGCCACAATGCGCCGCGCTCCGGCGATACGCGCGCCCTGAATGGCGTTTAGCCCCACGCCGCCAGCGCCGATCACGACCACGTCCTGCCCTGGACGCAGACCGGCGGCGTTCACCGCGGCCCCCACGCCGGTGATCACACCGCAGGACAATAGGCTGGCTACATCCTTGGGCATGTCTGCCGGGATTTTCACAATCTGACGGTGGCTGACCACAACTTTTTCGGCAAAGGCACCGCAGGCCATGGCCTGTTCCAGCGGTCCACCGTCGGCCGTGCGCAGCGGCCCTTTAACGGTGTCATATGGCGTTTCGCAAATCGTTGGGTTACCGCCTGCACAAGACGGGCAGGATCCGCAGGCGCGGATGAGGGTGACGACAACCGGGTCGCCGATGGCAAAGCCCCCAGCTGCCGGACCAACCGCAGTAATGACGCCCGCGGCCTCGTGCCCGTAAACGGCAGGCAGGAACCCACCCCAGGCACCGCTTGCGTAGTATATATCCGAGTGGCAGATCGCGACCGCGTCCAGAGTGACTTCGACCTCGCCCGTTTGAGGTGGCGCGATTTGGATGTCCTCGATGACCAAGGGGTCACCGAAGGCCCGGCAGACGGCGGCTTTGATTGTTTGCATCTCTTCCCTCATTTCCTTTGGGCCACGGTGGCGCGCCGGATTGCAGGCTGCAAGGTGGAATCCGTCACAGCGGTGTCGCTGTTACACTTTTTTGGGTTTTGCTTTCAGAAAGGCTGCAAAGCCGACGACCATCAAGGCCATGGCCAGCAAGAAAGGGGCACCCGGCAGATAAAGTCCCGTATCTGGTCTGGCAAACTGCGCAAAGACGCTGGTCATCAGCAAGGGGGAAATCACCATCGATAGGGCATGCAGTGAGGTAAGGACGCCCTGCAACTCGCCTTGCTGGCTGTCCGGCGTAGCCTTGGACATCATCGCTTGCAAGGCGGGGGTCACAACCGCACCCAGCGCGGTGAGAGGGATCAGCAGCAATGCGATCGGACCACTTGTCAGAAACGCCAGAATAGCGAAGCTGATAATCTCGATGACCATGCCGTAGATGATCGTTCCTCTTTCGCCCAGATACCGGGTAGCTGGCCGGATCAACCCGCCTTGAACGGCAGCCATGCCAATTCCATAAACACCAAGGGACAAGCCGATCATCTGGGGGGACCACCCAAACCGTTCGGTGGTGAAATAAGCCCAGATGGCAGGGTATACGTAAATTGAGATCGAATAGAGGAAATATACCCACAGCATCGGGCGAATGCCGGGCAATCCCGCAATGGCGCGGAGGGAATTGATTGGGTTTGCGCGGCGCAGATTGAAAGCTCTGCGCGTTTTGTCGGTCACGGTTTCGGGCATTACGAAAAGGCCAATTGCAAAGGTCACCAACGATAATGCTGCGGCTGCCCAGAAGGGGGCGCGGGTCCCGTATTCGCTCAGCAGGCCGCCGGTCACGGGGCCCAAAACGAACCCGACGCCGAAAGCTGCGCCGAGCAGACCGAAATTGGCCGCCTTTTCTGCGGGTTTGGAAACATCTGCCATAAAGGCTGCTGCAGTGGCGTGGGTGGCCGCTGTGACACCACCGACAATCCGCCCAACCAATAGCAGCCATATACTGCCCGCCAATGCCATCACCACATAGTCCAACGACATAACGAACAGCGACACCAGCAGAACTGCTCTGCGCCCATAGGCGTCTGAAAGATTGCCGAGGATGGGGCCGAAGACGAATTGCATTGCCGCAAATGCAGTGCTGAGAACACCTCCCCAAACTGCTGCACCGGCCAGCGTACTGCCCTGAACTTCGACGATGAGTTCGGGCATGATCGGCAGAACCAGCCCAATGCCCATTGCGTCGATCATGACTGTGAGCAGGACAAAGAGAAAGGGAAGACGCATGGAAACCGCTGAGTGAATACTCCGGCACTCTAGCCACAGAGTTTATCGCTGAAAAGTGGCTTACGCCCCGCCCTCGTGGGGCAAGTCAATTGCGATACTGTCCAATATTTCGGCCAGCTGACCCGGATGGGAAAAGAACGGAGAGTGAGAGCTGTCGATGCTATGCCGCATGGCTTCGGGAACGCCGAAACTCATCTGCTTTTGATACTCGGGCGGGATCGTGCGGTCGTCGGTGGCTTGGATATAAGCCTTGGATACGCGCGCGAATGCATCGCTGAGCGGCAGGGGCGTATCTTGCGGCGCAATGGCCTGAGGACATAGCCGCGAAAGCGCATAGGGTACGGTTTCAGCCGGGCAGTCGTGATAAAACAGATCCTGAACCCGCTCGGGCTTGACCGTGTAGGATAGACCATCTGCCGATTTATCCACCGCATCTCCGATGGTCTGACGAGCGGACTGTCGGCGCATCTCGATCATCGACATCCCGTCTTTGGGAAGGTAGGCGCACAAATACACCAAGGCGCGCATCCTTGTCGGCTGGGCCTCGGCCGCGGCGCTGATCGGGTAGCCGCCCCATGAATGCCCGACGACAATCGTCTGCGGCGAACACGCCTTGAGTACCGCGTCGCGGCATCCCTGCAATGTGACCTCGGAAACCGGTGTCGGATCAGCACCGTGGCTAGGCATGTCGATTGCGCGTGCCGTATGCCCCAAGGCGGCAAGTTCGGGGATCAGATCGCGCCAGCACCACGCACCGTGGCATGACCCATGGACCAAAAGGAAATCTGCCAATGCTGTTCTCCTTCAGATATGCCCGATATCCGCCAGGAAACGGCTTAGAATCGCTGCGTATTCCTGGGGTTGCTCGACACAGGGCAGATGCCCGGCTCGGCGCATCAGTTCAAAACGAGAGCCGGGGACAAGATCAATGGTTTCCCGTACCAGATCAGGCGGAGTTGAGCCATCCTCGCTGCCGGCAATGCCCAGTGTAGGCAATCTTAAGCCGCTGGTTGGCGTATAGAAATCCGTGCCTGAAATCGCCGCGCAACATCCCAAGTATCCGTCCTCGGGTTGTCGCGCCATCATGTTGCGCCATAACAGGTGATCTGGCGTCGCCCGAAAGGCTTTTGAGAACCAGCGTTCCATTGTGGCGTCTGCCAGCGCTTCGATCCCACCCTCACGAATGGCGTCCATACGCTGGTTCCACATCGCTGGGGTGCCGATTTTGGCCGCGGTATTCGACAAGACCAACCCCCGGATCAAGTCCAACCGTTTGACGGCCAACCCTTGTGCGATCAGCCCGCCAATCGAAAGGCCCACGAACACACAATCCCGGATTTCGAGGTGATCCAGCAGGGATTCTGCATCCCGAACCAGCGCCCCCATAGAATACGGAGCAGGTGGTGCAGAAGACAGCCCGTGCCCCCGTTTGTCATACCGGATCAGGCGAAGCCCGGCCGGCAGATGAGGCAATACGGCGTCCCAAAGCCGCATATCCGTGCCCAGCGAATTGGCGAATACGACCGGTGCCCCGCTTGGATCGCCATCCTCACGGTAATGGAGCTTTATGTCCCCGAAATCTGCAATTTGCATGACACAATCCCCATTCGTCATACGTTCAGCCAGCACCCTGCCTTATCGGTCCTGTGTTGTCAGGTCAGGAATTCCAGTGCTTTTCCAAAGACTTCCGGGTCAGCGTTGCCGCCAGATGCCACTACGATAACCGTGTCACCTTCAATTTCGGCGCCACGGTACAAAGCGGCCGCCAACGACACAGCGCCGCCGGGCTCCAACACTATTTTCAATCGCAAGAACGCTTGGGCCATGGCGCGAAGGGCTTCCTCTTCCGTGACCGAAAGGCCCGGACCGCACAAACGGTTCAGGATGGGAAAGGTGAGGTCGCCGGGCTGCGGTGTCAGGATCGCATCGCAAAGATTTCCGGATGTCGCCTTGTTCGCCTGAATATGCCCGGTCGCCAATGAGCGTTTCACATCGTCAAATCCTTCGGGCTCACACGGGCGCGGGCGAAGCCCCGGAGCGTGACCCTCCAATGCCAGCGCAATTCCAGACGTCAGCCCGCCTCCGCCGCAGCAGACAAGAACGTCGGCTTGGGTGACGCCGAGGGCAGTGGCTTGCCGGGCGATCTCCAATCCCGTCGTGCCCTGACCCGCTATAACCTGTGGTTCGTCATAGGGTCGGATCAGCGTCAAGCCACGCTCGGCTGCAAGGGCTTCGCCGATCTCTTCACGGCTTTCATTAGCGCGATCGTACAACACCACTTCTCCGCCCAAAGCGCGGGTGTTGTTGATTTTCAGCTGAGGCGCGTCCGAGGGCATGATGATGACGGAGGATATGCCGTGTTGTGCGGCGGCATACGCTACCCCCTGTGCGTGGTTGCCCGACGAATAGGCGATCACACCGCTCTGGCGCTCGGCTTCACCCAATGCGGAGATGGCCGACCAAGCCCCTCGAACCTTGAAACTGCCCGTGTGCTGCAGGCACTCGGGTTTAACCAGAACCCGACGGCCGGCAAGTTCATCAATGAACGGAGAAGACAGCAGCGGCGTTTCCCGCACATGTCCTTTCAGCCGCTCAGCGGCGGCTTCGATCATTTGCAATGTGCTCATAGGGCGTCCAGTGTTTTTCGGATCAGATCAAGCGACTCAGGTTCATCCAGAAAAGGCGCATGGCCCCGGTCTGGAACCGAGACAGAGACCAGCCCCGGATGTCGATCATGCATCTCGGCCAGGGTCTGCTCGCTTAGCACGTCCGAGTTTTCGCCGCGAATAACACCGGTCGGGATGTTTCGCAGAGCTTCATAGAACAGCCACATGTCCGGTATCGCGCCTGCCGCTGCCTGATCCAGAAGAGCGGTGCGCAGGCTTGGGTCATAGCGCAGTTTCAAACCTTGCGGGGTTTCCTCGTTCTGGAACTCAGCCATTTGTCGCCACCTTTGCAGTGGGACACCGGGGAAATGCGCCTGCATCATGTGCGGCAGGGCACGCGCCGCGTCGTCATAGGTCTTTGATACGGGTTGTTTGCCGACATAGTCCATGATCTTGGCGATACCCGACGTATCGATGACAGGGCCAATATCGTTAAGCACAACTGCGGCCAGACGCTCCGGGTGGCTGGCAGCCAGTGCCATGGCGATCAGACCCCCGCGTGACGTTCCGATCACTGATACCCGCTCAAGGCCAAGGTGATCCAGCAATTCAATGGCGTCATGCGCTTCGCGCAAGACGTTGTAGTTTCCATGGTCGGGGTCATAATCCGATTGTCCACGCCCCCGGTAATCCATCGCGATCATTCGATGATCGGCCATATGTGGCGCCAGAAACGAAAAATCCTGCGTGTTACGGGTCAGCCCTGCAAGACAGAAAACAGGCGCGCCGGACCCGGTGTCCTCGAAATATAGTTTCTTGCCGTCAGTGGTCGTGAAAAAGGGCATTACAGTCCTGCGATTTGGGGAATGGTCGTCAGGTCGGACAGTACATGCGCAGGCTTCCATGGCAAGCGATCCATCGGCTCCTGTGCCCGGTTGACCCAAGTGGTCACGAAGCCGTACCCGCTGGCCCCCGCGGCGTCCCACCCGTTTGAACTCACGAACAGAACCTCGTCCCGCGCGCATCCAAAACGTTGTTGAACCAGATCATAGACTTTGGAATGCGGTTTGAAGACGCCGACACTTTCGACCGACAGAACATCGTCTAGTACATCGCCGATGCCGGCCGATTGGACCGCTCCGTCCAGCATCGGAGGGGAGCCGTTCGACAGTATTGCAGTCTGAAGGCCGCCGGCTTTCAGAGCGGCTAGCATGGCGGGAACCTCGGGGTAAGCCTGCAATTCCCAATACAGGTCCAGCAAGCGCTGTCGCAAGGTCGCGTTGCCGTCCAGACTAGTGGCCTCCAGCGCCCAGTCCAACCCATCTTGGGTCACGTCCCAGAAATCAGCATGAGCGTCGGCAACGGCGCGCAGCCATGTGTATTGCAACTGTTTCAGGCGCCAGTAATTCGCCAGGTCGGGCCACTTTTCCTGCAATGATTCAAAGCCCGGTTCTGCCGCGGCCTGTCGTGCCGCAGCCGCGACATCAAAAAGCGTGCCATAGGCGTCGAAAACGCATGTTGTGATCGGCATCGTGTCCCCTCCATCCATCCGGCGCAGGTTTGCACAACAGGTGGTCGCTTGAAAGGGGGAAGGGTTTACAATGACGTGTCAGCCCCTAGGGTTGGCCGTTCAACTCTTTAACGGCCGGAGGCCAGAATGACCGCAATCAAACAGGGCGACACTGTTCGCATTCACTACACCGGTACGCTGTTGGACGGAAACGTCTTTGACAGTTCGGACGGGCGCGACCCGTTGGAGTTCGTGGTAGGCTCGGGCCAGATCATCCCGGGTCTGGACAGTGCGATGCCGGGTCTGACGGTTGGCGAAAAGAAGCGAGTCGAGATTGCCTGCGGTGATGCCTATGGACCGATTAATCCAGAAATGCGGCAAAGTATCCCCCGCGAAGGTATCCCGGATGACATTCCCCTGACACCAGGATCACAACTGCAGATGCAGACGCCTGAAGGTCAGGTGCTGCCAGTCACGGTGGTCGAGGCTGACGACGCAACAGTGACGCTGGATGCAAATCATCCATTGGCTGGTCAGGATCTGATTTTCGACGTCGAGGTTATTTCGGTCAACTGACCTATCGTAGCAGAGAGGATCAGACTGTAATCAGGCTGGTCCAGGATTCGAACTCAGCACGAACCTGCGGCTGCGTGAAAAACACAAACAACATTAACAATGTTGTCAGGCCCAGCAATGCAATCCGCCCGCGTACCCCTAGAAAACCCGATTTACGACGGGACCTAGAGGAGCGCGCGTTGCTTGCAACAATATGATCAGCTTTGCTCATGCCGCCTGTTTTGCCGGTGAAAGATGGTCAAATCTTGGCACCGGCAGGGAAAACTCGGGTCACATAAAGTCTGGCTGCGGCATGCCCAGTACGTGGAACCCGCCATCTACCTTGATAATCTCGCCCGAGGTGCAGGCTCCGGCTTCTGATGCCAAGTACACAGCAGTGCCGCCCACGGCCTCCAGCGTCGCGTTCGAGCGCATTGGCGCATTCTGGTCGCAGAACTTGTAGGTCTTGCGTGCGCCACCGATGGCCGCACCGGCCAGTGTTTTCATCGGACCGGGCGAGATGGCGTTCACGCGAATGCCTTCGGGGCCTAGATCATTGGCCAGATAGCGCGTAGCCGATTCCAGCGCCGCCTTGGCGACACCCATCACGTTGTAGTTCGGAACCACGCGGTTCGAGCCCTGATAGGTCAGCGTCAGCAAAGTGCCACCATTGTCCTTCATCATGGGATAGGCGCGGCGGGCGACCTCGATAAAAGAGTAGGCCGATACATCCATCGAATGTTTAAAGTTCGCCCGCGTTGTGTTCAAGAACCGGCCGGTCAGTTCCGACTTGTCCGAATAGGCGATTGCGTGGACCACGAAATCAATCGTCGGCCAACGCTGGGCTAGTTCGTCAAAGGCGCGATCCAGCGATTCGTCGTCGGTCACATCCGCGTCGACCATGAAGTCGCTGCCGAGGCTTTGCGCCAAGGGCTCCAGCCGCTTTCCGAATGCTTCGCCCTGATAGGTGAAAGCCAGTTCGGCGCCCGCTTCGTGCATGGCCTTGGCGATGCCCCACGCGATCGAGCGGTCATTGGCCACGCCCATGATAAGGCCGCGTTTGCCTTTAAGAAGATCCGACATCACATTCACCCGTTATACTTTGAAAGAACCATGGATCCGTTGGTGCCGCCAAAGCCGAAGCTGTTGGTCATCACCGAGTCGAGTCCCGCATTTTCAACGACTTGCGTTGCAATTTCACCGGGCTGGATGCCTTCGGCGAGCGTTTCGACATTGATCGACGGTGTAATGAAATCATTGTCCAGCATCAGCAGGCAGAAGATCGCCTCCAATGCGCCCGCAGCGCCTTGCGCGTGGCCGGTCATCGACTTGGTCGACGAAATCGGCGGCACGTTGCCTTCGCCAAAGATGCGGCGCACGGCTTCAACCTCGCCCACATCGCCGACCGGGGTCGAGGTCCCGTGGGCGTTGATGTATCCAACCTTGCGGCCTTCGGGCAGGGTGGACAGGGCCAGACGCATCGCGCGTTCGCCGCCTTCACCCGAAGGCGCCACCATGTCATGCCCATCCGAAGTGGCTGCATAGCCGGTGACTTCTGCGTAGATCTTGGCCCCACGCGCCAAAGCGTGATCCAGATCCTCAAGCACGACGATGCCGCCGCCACCGGAAATCACGAACCCGTCGCGATTCTGATCAAAGGCGCGCGAGGCTTTGTCCGGCGTGTCGTTGTATTTCGACGACATCGCGCCCATCGCGTCGAACAGGCAGGACAGCGTCCAGTCCAGTTCTTCACCGCCGCCTGCAAACATCACATCCTGCTTGCCCAGCATGATCTGTTCCGCCGCGTTGCCGATGCAATGCAGCGAGGTCGAGCAGGCCGAGGTAATTGAGTAGTTGATGCCCTTGATCTTGAACGCCGTTGCAAGGTTGGCCGAAATCGTCGAGCACATGCATTTCGGCACCGCGAACGGCCCGATCCGCTTGGTCGCGCCGTTTTTCAGCACGGTCTGATGCGCTGTCAGCATGGCGCTGGTCGAGGGGCCACCCGAGCCTGCCACCAGACCTGTGCGCGGGTTCACCACCTGATCTTCGGTCAGACCGGAATCTGCGATAGCCTGGCTCATCGCGATATGGGCATAAGCCGCGCCGGGCCCCATGAAACGCAAGGTGCGCTTGTCCACATGCTCTGTCACGTTGATCTTCAGCGAGCCGGCAATCTGGCTGCGAAAACCGTGTTCGACCATCTGGTCGTTGGCCTCAATGCCGGATTTGCCAGCTTTGAGTGAGGCCAGAACCTCTTGGGCATTGTTCCCGATGGAGGAGACAATCCCCAAACCGGTGACAACTACTCGACGCATATGCGTGCTCCTTATTTCGGGCCGATCAGGCTCAGGCTTCGGACAGGACGACTTTCATGTCCTTGACGTCGTAAATCATTTCACCGTCCGCTTCGACGATGCCATCCGCCACACCCATGGTCAGGCGGCGCGTCTGGATCGCTTTTTTGAAATCAATTTTGTAAGTCAGCATCTTGCGGTCGGGGCGGACCATGCCGGTCAGCTTGACCTCGCCCACGCCAACAGCCATGCCACGCCCCTGCCAGCCGCGCCAGCCCAGGTTAAAGCCGGTCAGCTGCCACAGGCCATCCAGCCCCAAACAGCCGGGCATGATCGGGTTTCCGGGGAAGTGGCAGTCAAAGAACCACAGATCCGGAGTAATGTCGAATTCAGCCAAAACATGACCTTTGCCATACGCGCCACCATCGGCTGAGATATCGATAATCCGGTCCATCATCAGCATCGGCGGGGCAGGCAACTGCGCGTTACCGGGGCCGAATAATTCGCCACGGGCGCATTTCAGCAGATCATCCTTGTCAAAGCTGCTCGGGAATTGGGCCATTCTTGCCGCCTCTCCTGCCAGGGGTCTGTTCATTCAATCTGGCCTCGTCTAGCACCCGTATGCAAGGTCCTGCAAGAGCGGTGGCCAACATCATGCGGTGTTCTGTCCGTTCTTTGCGAATGAATTTCATTTGAAATTACCTGACTTCAGCACCTATATATACTTCAGCAACAAAACGGTATCGGATTCATGACACCAGAAAGCCAGAGCATAGCCACGAACTGGTTGGTTCACGCCGGACTGCGCCCGACGCGTCAGCGTGTGGCCCTGGCCGAGCTTTTGGTCGGGGACGGAAAGCACCGTCATGTGACGGCGGAAAGCCTGTTTGAATCAGCTAAAAAGAACGGCGATGCCGTGTCTTTAGCGACTGTATACAACACTCTGCGGGCATTCTGCGACGCGGGCGTTCTGCAGGAAATCACTGTAGACGGGTCGAAAAGCTATTTCGACACCAACACGCATGATCACCCGCATTTTTTCTGGGAGGATGAAGGGCGCCTGAGCGATGCACCATCCGAACAGCTTGTGATCCAGCGCCTGCCCGAAGCACCCGAAGGGGTCGAGATCGCTTCGGTCGATGTCGTGATCCGGTTGCGAAAGAAGTAACCTTACGTCGTTAATTCCGACAGGATATCTTGCGCTCTGTCCAAGAGGGTGTCCATTGGACCCGTTCCATGCCGCGCGAGCACGACGGGCTCGGCTGCGAAATCATCGGTGACAGGTCGACTAACCAGTGGCCTCCCATCGTAGCTAACTGCAGCGGGGATATTCGCATAGGTCATAGCGACTCCTTCATTGTTTGCGGCCAGGCTGCGTTGGATTTCAAGTGATGCAGCGCGGTGTGCGACATTGGGTGTCTGCCCAGCTTTGCGAAACAAAGTCAGAAAATGTTGGGCAGAAAGTCCTTCGTCCGACAGGATCAAGGGATACGCCGCGATTTCCTTCAACGAGAGATGCCTGTGCTCCGCAAGCGGATGATCCGGAGACATCACCGCGTTCGGGCATGTGATGCAGAGCGACGTGGTTGTGAACCCGGCATCCAGCGTCAGCCCATAGGTAATCGCAAAGTCGATCTCACCCTGAACTAAGCCTGAGATTAAACCTTGGAAATTATCTACCCGGTAAGTCACATGGACATCTGGAAGGCCCTCTCGCAACAGGCGCAAAGCGCGGGCGAGCAGGAAGGGGGCAAGATCGTCGAAACATCCCAATCGCAAACGAGCCGCTGCAGGCCCCGTGGAGGTTGCGTTTTCCAGTTTCGCGGCGCGCGACAGCAATGCCTCGGCCTGTTCGATGAATGAGCGCCCTTGCGGGGTCACGGTCATCGCAGCACCGCGCTTTCGTGTGAATAATGGGTACCCCAGTTGGTCTTCGACCCGTGTTAGGGCGTTGGACAAAGCCGGTTGCGAAACATTCAGATGTTGGGCCGCCGCGGACAGGCCGCCGTATCGTCCAATGGCGCAGACATATTCGTATTGTCTAAGTGAAAGGTATAACATGGTTTTATATTTAGCTTCAAAAGATATGACTTGAACAGAGACCAATGCCATGCGCAGATCACAACGCAATCGGCACGGAGACTGACATGACCCATCCCCTTGTGACGCAAGACATGATCGACACCTATCAGCGCGACGGTGTTGTTCTGATCCGGAGACTGTTTGCCGATTATGTGGAAACCTTGCGCGATGGGGTTGCGGCGAACATGGCTGAGCCTGGCCCATACGCTTCGGACAATAAGAAACAGGGCGAGACCGGACTGTTTTTTGACGATTATTGCAATTGGACGAGGGTCAAACAGTTTCAAGATGTGATCCACAACTCTCCGGCAGCTGAGGTTGCCGCCGATCTGATGCAGTCACAAACTGTTCAGATGTTTCACGACCACGTCCTGGTGAAGGAACCGGGCACCTCGATGGCAACGCCGTGGCATCAGGATGGGCCGTATTATTTTGTTGAAGGTCAGCAGACGATCAGTTTCTGGTCACCGCTTGATCCGGTGACAAAAGCGACCTTGCGCTGCGTGGCCGGATCGCACCAGTGGGAGAAAGAGGTTCTACCGACTCGCTGGGTGTCCGAAGAAGGGTTCTTTCCCGATGAGGGCCAATACATTCCTGTCCCTGACCCGGATGCTGAAGGGATGCGCGTGGTCGAGTTCGAGATGCAGCCAGGTGACGCGGTAGCGTTCAACTATCACACGCTGCACGGCGCGCGCGGGAATCACTCTGACAGCCGCCGTCGTGCGTTTTCACTGCGTCTGGTGGGCGATGACGCGCGCTATGTAGAGCGACCCGGTCGAACCTCACCGCCGTTTCCGGGCCATGACATGGTGCCCGGGCAGCGTCTGCGTGAGGATTGGTTTCCGATGGTGTGGCCACGATAGGGGGCTCTGCCCCCGGCGCGGCGGGGCCGCACCTCTCCAGGGATATTTTTGGCCAGATGAAGGTTGGATCAGAACCACTGACCGGATTCGATCAGGCCCAAATCCAGCAATTGGGTCGAGTTCCATTCGAACGCGACCGAGTTCCGCCACTTGAAGCTTGGGATGTCGAAGGTCGACCCGGCGTTTGATTTCAGTGCTTTAGCCGCACGGAATGAGCAGATCGCTGCGGTCAGGTTGTGGTGCCAGGGGCAGGAATACGTGTTATATTCTGGTTCGCTAAAGGTGTGATCGGGCAACAGGCGCAGATTTTTGCGGGGCTTGAACAGGCCAATCCTGTCGATGCGGCGGCGTTCATAGGGGATGTGGTCTTCGAACCTCCAGCGCAAACCACCGGACATGTCCAGCTGGCGCTCTAGCGGCTGACCGTCAGGAGTGTGGCGAGTGTGGGCATAGTATCCAATGCGGTCCAGCATAGCACGATCCGGAGCCACTCCGTTGGGGAAAGCCGTAAGGTCATCGGCATACAGATCGACCACATGGGTCAACATCGCATCGCGACGTTCTTCGGTGTGAAAGGCTAGCATCTCACCGATGGTGCGGGTCTCGCAGAAGGGGAAGAACAGGTATTCGGCGTTGTAGCAGTAATACATCCAATTGGATGGAGCGGCTTCAATCACCTTGTTAATCGTGTCGAAAACGACGGTCCGCGGTGCGCAGGTCAACGCAACCCGGTGAATACGTTTTGTCAATTCCTCCGGCAGTGTGAATTCTGCGGGCATAAAGGCGATCAGATTGGTAAACCCAAGTTTCAGGTGATGGCGTATTGTACTTTCAAGTTCGACATCGTCCTCGGCAAAGATCAGGGCAATCGGCCCCTTTTTCAGCGCATCCGTGCCGGATTGCAGGAAAGAGTTTACAGAGTCGTACTGCATGGCCTGTTCGCGCTCGTCTTGCTGGTGTTTTGGGTCAAAATCGGGTAATCGCGCGGGCATTGCAAGCGGCGTTCGTAAGGTATAGATGACGCCGATCCCGCGAACGCAAAAGGCCCTACCCATGTCGGAACCTAAAAAGCTGTACATCAAGACCTATGGTTGCCAGATGAACGTCTATGACAGCGAACGTATGGCCGAAACGCTCGGCGGTCAGGGATATGTAAAGACAAAAAGCCCCGATGACGCTGATATGATCTTGTTGAACACCTGCCACATTCGTGAAAAGGCCGCTGAAAAGGTCTATTCCGAGTTGGGTCGTTTCAAAGGTCTGAAGGCGGAAAAGCCTGATCTTAAGATCGGGGTGACCGGTTGTGTTGCACAGGCCGAGGGCGAAGAGATCATGCGTCGTCAGCCTCTGGTCGATCTGGTGGTGGGGCCGCAAAGCTATCACCGTCTGCCCGAGATGGAAGCCAAGACCCGCGAGGGTGCCAAGGCGCTGGACACCGATTTCCCGGAAGAAGACAAGTTCGAAAAGCTCAAGAACCGACCCAAAGCCAAGCGCGGCCCCACGGCGTTTTTGACCGTTCAGGAAGGTTGCGACAAATTCTGTGCCTTCTGTGTTGTGCCCTATACCCGCGGGGCCGAAGTCAGCCGCCCGGCGGATCGCATCATCCGCGAGGCGCAGGATCTGGTCGAACGCGGCGTGCGCGAAATCACTTTGCTGGGTCAGAACGTCAACGCCTATCACGGGGCTGGCCCGAACGGTGACATGACGCTGGCGGGGTTGATCTGGGAGTTGAACAAGGTTGACGGGCTGGAACGTATCCGATTCACCACGTCGCACCCCAACGACATGGCCGATGACCTGATCGAAGCGCACGGAACCTGCGACAAGCTGATGCCCTATCTGCACCTGCCGGTTCAGTCGGGCTCGGACCGGATTCTGAAACGGATGAATCGCAGCCACACGGCGGACAGCTATCTGCGCCTGATCGAACGCATCCGTGAAGCACGGCCCGATATCATGATGTCGGGCGACTTCATCGTGGGCTTCCCCGAGGAGACAGAAGAGGACTTTCAGGCCACGTTGGATCTGGTGGAGCAAGTTAGATACGGATATGCATATTCGTTCAAATATTCGACGCGACCCGGTACGCCGGCGGCCGAGCGGTCTCAGGTTGATCCTGAGGCGGCGGATGACCGCCTACAACGTTTGCAAGCTGTGATCACCCGCCATCAGCGCGAAATTCAGGATGCCATGGTAGGCCGGAATGTCCGTGTTCTGTTCGAGAAGCCCGGTCGCCTGCCTGGCCAAATGGTCGGAAAATCCGAGTATCTTCATTCGGTTCACGTCTCGGGCGCCAATGTCGAGGTGGGTGAGTTGCGCGACGTGCGCATCACCGCGTCGGGGGCAAATTCGCTTGCGGGCGAGCTGCTCTGAACCCGGCTGAAACTGTGGTGAAAACACCAACGCCTGATTCTGAACCGAAAATTAATACTTGATTTATGACTTCGATCTATGCTCGGAGAAATGCTAGATTTTTTAGGGGTCTAGGGTTCCATACGTATCAGGAGTTCTAGTCTCCTAGGCAGATCAGTGTGTCGAGATGTCGGAGATTGCGAGTGTTTGAATTGACGGTTCTGAAAAGCTCTGGTTTGCGTCTGTTGTGGGGGCTACTTACTTCCATTGTCTTCGGGTCCTGCGCTTTGGCCGGGAATTCAGAACCTGGTCTCACCGATCCGCCAGTAGTCAACCCCAAGCGTTCTAACGGCGACATAAGTGCATTTTACCTGGGCGTTACCGGTGGATATTCTCTCGGAGGAACAGATGAGTTTGGGTTGGCAACGCCCGGGGCCACATTTCCTGTTGGAGACTTGGATCTGAAGGGGTCATTCGGCGGTGTTCGCGCAGGTTGGCGTGGAGTGCTTCCTGCGCGAAGTGGGCGCGACTACGTATATGGGCTAGAGATTGGGTACGAGTTCGGCTCGATAGATGATGAAGTCACCACCTCGGTCAATGGCGTATCTGTTACCGGCGGCTCCGAGGTGTCTGATATATTTTCTGTACGGTTTCGCAGTGGCCTAACGAACAAAAGCGGCAGTATTTTGTATTTTGTGTCTGCTGGTTATGTTCGCGGAGATGTCGAAACGACGAACAGCCTTACGTTTGGCCCGACAGCCCAGTCCTTCCAGGAATCCGACAGCAGGAATGGTTTTTCTGTCAGTATCGGAGCTGAGCATAGCCTGAACGACGATTGGTCGATTACTGGTGAATACGAGTATGTTCAGTTTGAGGGCAAGGATGTCGAGTTTGGCAGCGGGTTTTCGACTCGTTCGACGCCTGAGTATCGCAGTCTTCGGTTTGGTTTGAACTACACCTTCTGACCTCCTTAAGTCTGGTGGCCTGTGGGCCTGAAGTCGGTTCGATATACTCGAGTGCAATCGGCGGTTTTGTCATTCGTTTGCGAAAATTTGAATCTGTGGCTTGCGCCCACCGGCAATTGTTGTCACGCTCGGGGAGAAACGCCAAGACAGGAGAACGGATTGGCCATCGGTGCCCTTACCCCACCGCAAGATGAAATGCCCCAGCGTGAGGCGTTTGTTGAATTTCCCGACAACCGGTTGTTGATTGATTTGTGCGGCGAATATGACCGTAATCTGACCGACATCGAACAAAAACTCTCGGTGCAGATTGTGCGCCGTGGCAACCAGCTTGTGGTCATGGGCGACGAAGACGCCCAGAAACAAGCGATCGAAGTGTTACAGGCGCTTTATACAAGGCTGGAAACCGGTAAGGATGTCGAAGCCGCCGACGTGGATCGCGAATTGCGCATGGGCGGGTCCGAGAAGGGAACGGGAAGTCGCGAAGGTGATCAGCTCGAGATGTTCAAGGGCGGAACGGTCGAGATCAAAACCAGAAAGAAATTGGTCGAACCGCGCACAGATGCCCAAAAAGCCTATGTCCAGTCGCTGTTCAACAATGAACTGGCCTTTGGCATCGGACCAGCGGGTACGGGCAAAACCTATCTGGCTGTCGCTGTTGGTGTGTCGATGTTTATCGGCGGACATGTGGACCGTATAATCCTAAGCCGCCCTGCGGTCGAAGCCGGTGAAAAACTGGGCTATCTGCCGGGTGACATGAAGGACAAGGTCGATCCTTATATGCAACCGCTGTACGATGCGTTGAACGATTTCCTTCCGGGTAAACAGTTGGCCAAGCTGATCGAGGAAAAGCGAATCGAAATTGCGCCCTTGGCCTTTATGCGCGGTCGAACTTTGGCAAATGCGTTTGTTGTCTTGGACGAGGCACAGAATGCCACGACTATGCAGATGAAGATGTTCCTGACGCGTTTGGGCGAGGGTAGCCGAATGGTGATCACCGGTGACCGCTCGCAGGTGGATTTGCCGCGCGGGGTTCAGTCAGGTCTGGCCGATGCGGAACGGTTGCTTAAGACGATCCCGAATATCAGCTTCAACTATTTCACGTCGAAAGACGTCGTGCGCCATCCGCTTGTCGCCGCGATCATCGAGGCGTATGAGGCCGACGCGGGCCGTGAAACCTGAGAGGTTTCAGGCTACGATGCCCGGGGCTTTGGACGACAGACATGAACCTTGAACTGACGGTGGAAGACACTCGCTGGCAGGGGCTGGAGCCCTTGGCACGCCGCGCCATTCAGGCGGTTATGGACCATTGTAACCTTCAAGAAGACTGTGAAATCAGCCTATTGGCCTGCGACGATGTCCGTATCGCGGATCTGAACGCTGAATTCCGGGAAAAACCCTCGGCGACTAATGTACTGAGTTGGCCTGCCGAAGATTTGGCCGCGGACATCGCAGGTCAGCCGCCGTTATCTCCGACCCCGGATTTTACCGGAGAGACAGCTTTGGGGGATATCGCGATCTCATTTGACACCTGTGCACGTGAAGCGGCTGAGG
Source organism: Ruegeria sp. HKCCD7628 (assembly GCF_057221005.1). Lineage (NCBI taxonomy): Bacteria > Pseudomonadati > Pseudomonadota > Alphaproteobacteria > Rhodobacterales > Roseobacteraceae > Ruegeria > Ruegeria sp. HKCCD7628. The sequence goes on along the minus strand of NZ_JBWVBA010000001.1, from coordinate 980,862 downwards.
CAGGAAAAGCCATGGATGATCATGTCACACATCTGATCATTCACGGAATGTTGCATTTGTTGGGATACGATCACATCCGTGACCCGGACGCCACTTTGATGGAGGGGGTCGAAGTCGAGATACTTGGCAAATTGGGTATTGATGACCCATATACTGTTTAATAGGGGCCATTTTGGCCGATCATTTGGAATGGGATAATGGGCGATACAGACGGCAGTTCTATGGCAGCGCAAAGCGCGCAACCAAAGGAAGGCACAGAAAACATCAAAGAGAAAGCTGGGTTTTTCTCTCGAATAGTGGATGCATTCTCGTCGCAAGATGATGAGCAGGTTTCGGGCGCCAATGGGCATGAAACCGACAAAACGCAACCACGTGGCATGATCAATCTGCGCAGAATGCGAGTCGAGGATGTTGCGATCCCGACAGCAGAAATCGTGTCGGTCCCATCAACCATAACCAAGGACGAACTTGCGCAGGTGTTTCGCGAAAGCGGCCTGTCACGTATCCCGGTCTATGACGGCACTCTGGATACGCCTTTAGGGTTTGTGCATCTCAAGGATTTCGCGCTGACCCATGGGTTTAACGGAACCTCATCCACATTCGACCTAATCTCAATGTTGCGCACTTTGCTGTTCGTGCCACCCTCGATGCCAATCGGCGTTCTGATGACAAAAATGCAGACCGAGCGCAGACACATGGCGTTGGTGATCGACGAATATGGGGGCGTCGACGGTTTGGTAACGATCGAAGATTTGATCGAACAGGTTGTAGGCGAAATTGCGGATGAGCATGACGCCGATGAAAGCCAGCTTTGGCTACAAGAAAAGCCGGGTTGCTATATCGTTCAGGCCCGCGTACCGCTCGAGGATTTCGAGGCCGAGATCGGACGTTCCCTGACCAGCCATGAGGACGTCGACGAAGAGGAAATCGATACCCTGGGCGGGCTTGTCTTCATGCTCTCGGGGCGCGTTCCTGCCCGTGGCGAAGTTGTCTTGCATCCCGAGGGGCCCGAGTTCGAAGTCATAGATGCCGATCCGCGCCGGATCAAAAGACTGCGGGTCATGTTGCCGGATCTCGTTGCATGAACCCTGCCGCGAGGTGGCCATTCTGGATGACTTTTGGTTTGGCAGCGTTTCTGGGCGCCATTGCGGCGTTTGGGCTAGCGCCATTCGGTTATTGGTTTGCAACTGTGGCCGCGCTGCTTGGTCTTGGGCCGTTGTTCGTCACTGCGCCTTCTCGGTCACGCGCGGCCTGGATCGGCTGGGCATTTGCCACCGGGTATTTTGCGCATGCTCTCAGCTGGATTGTCGAGCCCTTTCTGGTCGATGCCGAGCGTCACGCCTGGATGGCGCCATTTGCCCTGATTTTCATGGCCGGAGGGCTCGCGATATTCTGGACCTGCGCTTTTTGGCTGGTGCGCCGTCCGAGCGCGTCTGCACTTGGTCAGGCTGTCTTGCTTGCATTGGCGGTTTCGCTTGCCGAGGGGGCGCGGGGGTATGTTCTGACGGGATTTCCATGGGCTGGATTGGCGCAAATATGGGTTGACACTCCGGTGGTCCATGTTCTGGCGTTGATCGGCCCTTATGGGTTGGGCGCCGTGACCTTGTTGGCAACGTTACCTCTCGGGGCGGCGTTGGTGCAGCGCTCAAGGATCGGGGCGGCAGCCACGTTGTCTGTTGGTGTTATCGGGCTGGTAGTGGCTAGTGCGTTGTCTGTGCCTGCAGTGACCTTTACCGGTCATGTTGTCCGGATTGTGCAGCCCAATGCGCCGCAACACCAGAAATGGGACCCTGACTACGCTCCGCTTTTCTTTGCACGACAGTTGGAGTTTTCAGCAGCGCAGCCCCGACCGGATATGATTGTTTGGCCTGAAACGTCTGTCCCGGCTTGGTTGGGTAGCGCGCAACCCTATCTGGATGCAATCGCGGATGCAGCCAAGGGTGTGCCAGTTGTCTTTGGGATACAAAGAGGCGAGGGGCCTCGGATCTACAACTCATTGGTCTATCTGGGCGAAAATGGCCAGCAAGACGCGTTGTATGACAAACATCACCTTGCCCCGTTTGGCGAGTATGTTCCTTTTGGCGATTTAATGGCGCGTTTCGGTGTTTACGGGATGGCGACTACAACGGGACATGGTTTCAGTGCAGGGCCAGGGGCCGAACTGTTCGAGGCGGGCAAGCTGGGCAAAGCACTGCCATTGATTTGTTATGAGGCCGTCTTTACGCAAGATGTTCTATCGGCTCCGGCGCGGGCTGATTTTTTGCTTCAGATCACAAATGATGCCTGGTTTGGAACCCGTTCGGGACCATATCAGCACCTTGCGCAGGCGCAGATGCGCGCTGTTGAACAGGGTCTTCCGATGATGCGTGCCGCTAATACCGGTGTGTCCGCCATGATCGACCCGCTGGGTCAGGTGACGCAGTCTTTGGCGCTGGGAAACGCGGGTTTCATAGACGCTGAGCTTCCTGCGCCTTTGGCAGCGACCCTTTATTCCAGGCTTGGCGACTATCCTCTTTTCCTTGCACTGTTTTTCGCGACGATCGCACTGTGGCGACCTGCTCGGCGGACTTGATAGCAATTACTGATTGACGCTTTCAAACTCTGAGCGTATCCCCCATGTGCCCGTCACAACGGCTTCCTGGCGTGATGGGGAAATCTTAATGGAGCACTTTTATGTCCCGACAGAACTATACTTTCACTTCGGAGTCCGTATCCGAAGGGCACCCCGACAAGGTCTGTGACCGGATTTCGGATGCGGTACTTGACGCATTTCTGAACGAAGAACCTGAAGCGCGCGTGGCGTGTGAAACTTTTGCCACGACCAACCGGGTTGTTATTGGTGGCGAAGTCGGTTTGTCGGATCAAGACAAACTTCACGATTACATGGGTCGCATCGACGAGATCGCGCGCGACTGTATCAAGGATATTGGCTACGAGCAGGACAAGTTCCACCACGAGACCGTCGAGGTTACAAACCTGCTGCACGAGCAATCTGCCCACATCGCACAGGGCGTTGATGCCTCGGGCGACAAGGACGAAGGCGCCGGCGACCAGGGGATCATGTTCGGCTACGCTACGACCGAAACGTCTGCGCTGATGCCGGCCCCGATTCAGTATTCCCACGCGATCCTGCGCCGTCTGGCAGAGGTCCGTAAAAACGGTACCGAGCCCGCGCTGGGCCCTGACGCGAAATCGCAACTGTCGGTCGTGTACCGCGATGGCAAGCCTGTGGGGGTCAGCTCGATCGTGTTGTCGACCCAGCACCTGGATGCAGCGCTGTCTTCGGATGATATCCGCGCTATTGTCGAGCCTTATATCCGCGAAACCCTGCCCGAAGGCTGGCTGACGGCCGAGACCGAGTGGCACGTGAACCCAACCGGCAAATTCGTGATTGGCGGCCCCGACGGGGATGCGGGCCTGACCGGCCGTAAAATCATCGTCGACACCTATGGCGGTGCCGCACCTCATGGAGGCGGCGCGTTCTCGGGCAAAGACCCGACCAAGGTGGACCGTTCAGCGGCCTATGCGGCGCGCTATCTGGCCAAGAACGTAGTCGCTGCTGGCATGGCGGAACGCTGCACCATTCAGCTGAGCTATGCGATTGGTGTTTCCAAGCCGCTTTCGATCTATGCCGAGACCTATGGCACAGGTCAGGTTTCCGACGCCGAAATCGAAAGGGCCGTTGGACAGGCGATGGACCTGACACCGCGCGGTATTCGTGAACATCTGCAGATGAACAAGCCGATCTACCAGCGCACTGCAGCTTATGGTCACTTTGGCCGTGAACCCGATGCGGATGGCGGTTTCAGCTGGGAACGCACCGACCTTGTGGACGCGCTGAAAGCGGCGGTCTGATCGGTATCCAAAGGTGCGCCCTGACGGGCGCGCTCTTTTCTGGTGCTTTTTGGGGGCGGCGGGTCTGTTGAGTGGACCGGCCGCCTCTTGCGTCTGTGGTGTCTGCGCAGTATGGGCACGGCCATGAGCACCGAGACACCCCAACGCCCCCGCAGGAACTTTTATGGCCGCTTCAAGGGCAAAACCCTGAAGCCCAGTCAAAAGACGTATCTGAGCGAAGACCTCGATGCGCTGTCCCCCGGTGCGGTCGATTGGGAGAGTAACCCCGAACGCGCGCCGCTGGACCTGCAGGCGCTGTTTGGCGGGCGGGATGTCTGGCTTGAGGTTGGCTTTGGCGGCGGTGAGCATCTGGTGCATCAGGCGGCGAACAACCCCGATATCGGCATCATCGGGGCCGAACCCTACGTCAACGGCGTCGCCATGTTGCTGGGCAAGATCCGGCAGGCTGGGGTCGAGAACCTCGCTGTGCATCCTGGCGATGCGCGCGACCTGTTCGATGTTTTGCCCGAGGCCAGCATCTCGCGTGTATTCCTGCTCTATCCCGATCCGTGGCCCAAGACGCGGCACCATCGTCGCCGCTTTGTGACACAGGAACATCTGCAACCGCTGGCGCGGGCGCTGAAACCGGGTTCGATCTTTCGGGTCGCGACTGATATTCCCGACTATGTTCGCCAAACGCTTGAGGAAGTGCCACGCGCCGGGTTCGAGTGGCTGGCCGAGCGCCCGGCTGACTGGCGCGAACCATGGGACGATTGGATTTCCACCCGTTACGAACAGAAGGCTCTGCGCGAAGGGCGCACGCCGCATTACCTGACCTTCCGCCGCACAGGCTGATTGCCGCTGGACCAACCGGCCCCAATTCGCTAATCGGCTAAGGCACTGATAGCGAAAACAGGAGCCCCCATGTCCGGACACGGCACGCCCATCCCGATGACCTCATATCCCTGCGGTCCGCTGACCGGAACGGCAGAGGTGCCCGGCGACAAGTCGATCTCGCACCGATCGCTGATCTTGGGCGCGATGGCGGTGGGTGAGACGAAGATTTCCGGCCTGCTAGAGGGCGAAGATGTTATGGACACCGCCAAGGCCATGCGCGCTTTTGGGGCCGAGGTCACAGATCACGGCGGCGGCGAATGGACCGTGCATGGCGTGGGCGTTGGCGGGTTCGCCGAGCCGGATCAGGTGATCGATTGCGGTAACTCGGGCACCGGGGTACGGCTGATCATGGGCGCGATGGCAACCTGTCCGATCTCGGCCACGTTTACCGGCGATGCCAGCCTGAACAAACGCCCGATGGCGCGGGTGACGGACCCGCTGGCGCTGTTTGGGGCGCAATCGGTTGGTCGCTCGGGTGGGCGTTTACCGATGACCATCGTGGGCGCGGCCGAACCCGTTCCGGTACGCTATGAGGTGCCGGTGCCGTCAGCGCAGGTGAAATCTGCTGTGCTGCTGGCAGGTCTGAACGCACCGGGCAAAACTGTTGTCGTTGAAAAAGAGGCCACCCGCGACCATTCGGAACGGATGCTGGCCGGGTTCGGCGCAGAGATCACCGTTGAGGATACAGATGAGGGCCGGGTGATCACCCTGACCGGTCGCCCCGAGTTGAAGCCCCAGGTTATTGCCGTTCCGCGCGACCCGTCCAGCGCGGCGTTTCCGGTTTGCGCAGCGCTGATCACGCCCGGTTCGGATGTTTTGGTGCCGGGCATTGGCCTGAACCCGACCCGCGCGGGGCTGTTTACCACGCTGCGCGAGATGGGCGCGGACCTGACTTATGAAAACGAACGCGAAGAAGGCGGCGAGCCCGTTGCCGATCTGCGGGCGAAATACTCGCCTAACATGAAGGGCATCAACGTGCCGCCGGAACGAGCGGCCTCGATGATTGACGAATACCCGGTGCTGTCCGTGGTTGCGGCCAATGCCACCGGCACCACGATGATGGGCGGCGTGAAAGAGCTGCGCGTCAAGGAAAGCGACCGGATCGACGCAATGGCCCGCGGGTTGCGCGCCAATGGTGTGACCGTGGAAGAGGGTGAAGAATGGTGGTCGGTTGACGGTCTGGGCATCGGAAATGTTCCCGGCGGCGGTACCTGCGAGAGCTTTTTGGATCACCGCATCGCCATGTCGTTCATGGTGATGGGAATGGGAGCGAAAACGCCGGTCTCGGTTGATGATGGCGCTCCGATTGCAACCTCGTTCCCGATCTTTGAACCGCTGATGGCGACGCTGGGCGCCAAGGTCGAACGCGCGTGAGTTTCACGGTTGCCATAGACGGGCCAGCGGCTGCAGGGAAGGGCACGATCTCTAAGGCCGTCGCGGCGCATTTCGGCTTTGCCCATCTGGATACCGGGTTGCTCTACCGCGCGGTGGGGCGGCGCACGCTTGAAGGGACGGACCCGATCGCAGCGGCGCAGGCCCTGACAGCCGAAGAATTGCAACAGGGTGACCTGCGTACGGCCGAGATCGCGCAGGCGGCCTCGAAAGTGGCGGTGATCTCCGAGGTCCGCGCGGCTCTGGTCGATTTCCAGCGCGCCTTTGCGCGGCGGGTCGGGGGTGCGGTTCTGGACGGGCGCGATATTGGCACTGTCATTTGCCCCAATGCCGAGGCGAAGTTGTTCGTAACCGCCAGTGCCGAGGTCCGGGCTGAGCGGCGTTACCTTGAATTGAGTGCCAAGGGGGCCAATGTCACGCGCGATCAGGTTCTGGCCGATGTGCGCGAACGCGATGCGCGGGATGCAGAACGCAGCACGGCCCCGATGAAACCGGCCGAGGATGCGGTGCAACTGGACACATCGCAACTGAGCATCGAGGACGCTTTGGCGCAGGCCATCGAGCTAATCGAACAGAAAAAGCCCGCGACGCCGTAACGCCGCGAGCTTTCGCTTGGAGGTGGGTTAAAGCTCGCCGACTGCGACGCTTTTGATCTTTGACCATTTGCCATCAGCGGTTTTTGCCGTGCCGGGTACGTCTTTCAAAAACGCGGCGCGGGTTTCGGCATTCAGGAACAGGTACAGCTTGCCGTCGGCGACCAGGTATTGATCCGGATCACCGTCAAATTTCTTGCCAACCGACACCCCGAACGAGCAGAACCCACCATGCTGCGGCAGATAGGCGGCGGGGTTTGCCTCGAACGCGGCAAGGTTCTCGGCGGTGGTGAAATAGTAGGAGGCACCGTCATAGGTGGCCGAATGGTTGGCAAAACCATCAACCGGATTGCCGTCATTGACCAGTGCCACCAGATCGACCCCATGTGCGGCCAGAGGAGCGCCCGCCGCCGAGATACCGTTCGAGACGTTGATTTCATCTGCGGCAAAGGCCGGGGCGGCGATCAGGGGCAGGGTGGCGATCAGAGTGGTCAGAACCAGGGATTTCATTGCGTTTCCTTTCATCATTTAAGCTGGGCGCGGCCGGATTGCCCGCCGCTGAAACAAACCTAGGCGTCAGGAGTTGAACGGACTATGATTGATGAGCTTGAAAACATTGCAGATCGTCCGATACTCGGATCGTTTGGAAGGTTCTCCTCACCAAGCTTTGTTTGGCCAGTGTCGTTTGATCCACATATGTTCAATGGGCAACCTGCAGGAGCGATGCGATGATCCGACTAGCCCTTTTTCTGATAGTTCTGGCCACAGGTCTGGCCGCTCAAGAGGCGCAGGACGCTCCTGAGTTGGAACCGCCCATGACCTATGAGCGGCTAGGAAAAATTCTTTTCGCTTTGGACCCGGAGGCGCTGCCGCAGGGGCCTGGTTTTCAGCTGACGGTCGGGGATACTCCGGTTCTGGTCATCACGGATGTGAACGCCGATCGGATGCGGGCCATGGTGTCGATTAGCAGCGCGGCTGATCTGTCACCCGCGGACCTGCAGCGCATGATGCAGGCGAATTTCGACAGTACGCTAGATGCGCGTTATGCGATCGCCAACGGTACCTTGTGGGCGGCCTATATTCATCCGTTGTCCACGTTGGAAAAAGACCAGCTGATCTCGGGTCTGGCCCAAACGGTTAACATCGCCAAGACATACGGCACCCTCTATTCCGGCGGTGCTGCAGAATTCGGTGGTGGTGACAGTCAGGGCCTACAGCGCGAATTGATTGATGAGCTTTTGAAGAAAGGCGAAGAGATCTGAGGCAGGCGCAACTATGCGCGTTCAGATGCTTGTCTGACACGCCGTTTTGGCGCGCTCAACGCCTATGTCATAGGCTCTGGCCCGGTGCGGGAAAACTGTTATAGTTCCCCAAAATAAAAAGGGGGGAGCAGAGCAGAATGAACAATCGATTGCGCAAAATCACCATTGTGGGTGGCGGTACAGCCGGGTGGATGACCGCACTTATCCTTGAGATGGTGTTGTCCCGGACATCGGCGCCAAAAGATCGACCGCGGATATGTCTGATCGAAAGCCCGAATATTTCGACTGTGGGTGTGGGCGAAGCAACGGTTCCTCGTATGCCGGTGACGCTCCGGCAGGCTGGAATAGCTGAACGGGATTTCTTTCGCGAAACCAACGCTTCCTTCAAGCTGGGTGTGAAGTTCTGCAACTGGAACAAGGACGCCAAAGGTAACCGTATCGATTATATGAACCCATTTGCTCATGGCCAAATGCTGGAAGGGCTTGAAGCGGCCGAGTATTACTTGCGATTTGGCAATGGGGATCGGGATTTCACGCAATCGATCGCTCCGCATGACGATTTGGCCCGTCTCTGCAAAGGCGCGCGACCGCTGGGCGCACCAGAATTCGAGCAGCGATTTGGCTATGCGTATCATCTGGATGCGGTGAAATTCGCAGGGATGCTGACCAGGGTTTGCACCCAGCGCGGTGTCGAGCACATTCAGGATGAGGTCCAGTCGGTTGAATTGGACGAGCAAGGCAATGTCAGCCACCTGATGTTAGAGCGTAAAGGTCGCCATGACATCGAGATGGTTGTGGATTGCACCGGGTTCCGTGGGTTAATCATCAATCAGGCTCTGGGTGAGCCGTTCATGGATTACTCGGACTATCTGCCAAATGACCGGGCGATGGCATTGCAGATCGAACATCCTGATCCGGACAAGATCGAGAGTGCCACACGGTCCACGGCCCTGGGGGCCGGTTGGACCTGGCGCGTGCCTTTGTTTAACCGAGTGGGCACCGGCTATGTGTATTCCTCGGCGCATCGCACGGATGATCAGGCGGCGGACGAGTATCTTGAATGGTTGGGAGACAGCGGCAAGGGACTGACGCCGCGCGTTATCCCGATGCGCGTTGGGCGGGTGCGAAACGCCTGGGTAAAGAACTGCGTCGCCATCGGCCTGTCTGGCGGTTTCATCGAACCGTTGGAGAGCACTGCGATCCACATGATCGACCATGCGATCCGCTGGTTTGCCGAACACCTGCCGACGCGTGATATCGAGCCGTCACTGCGCGCGCGCTACAACCGGCAGATGGATAAGCTCTATGACGAGGTGCTTGAATTCATTTGTCTGCATTACCGGCTGGGCAACCGCACGGATGATCAATATTGGATCGACGCACGGACCGAGATGAAAATTCCCGACCGGTTGGCTGAGAACCTTGAGCTTTGGCAGCACCGTTTGCCTATGCAGCACGATGTCGAGTTTGCCACTCTGTTCGACCATCGCGTTTTCCAAACAGTGTTACTAGGCAAACAGGTCTACGACACCGGCTATGGAACTGGTATTCGCGACCGCGTTCGTCCGTTGAAAAAACCGATTTGGTTCCAATGGTGGAAGGGCGCGAAGGTGGATCTGGCTCAGATCCTTAAGTCCATGCCAGATCATAAGACATTGCTACGCGACATTCGCGGTGAGTTGGAAAAACCGGCCTTCGGTAAGCCGGCAAGGCCGACAGTGGCGATGCCAGGGGTAAAACCGGCACCTTTGGCCGTTCAGAACATGCCGAACTTTGCTGAAATTCAAAGCGGCGCAAAGGATTTGCAACTCTTTTAGCAGCACCTTGCGCGGTGCAAAAAAATGTTCAGACCAAACTTGGGGGCAGGGCAAAATCCTGCCCCTTTTCTTTGAAGGGAACTCTTGTTGGTCGCCCTTTGGTATGTAATAACATCACAAATTGCGATGAGGCCAACGGTGCATTTTGAAGATGATACACATTTTAAGCGCGGGACGGTCAGGCGAAGCGGCCGTAACCTGCGCAGTAATCTGAAACGCCGGCGGCGGTGCACGTGCCCGATGCAGGCATACGACTCGTTGCCCTCTGAATTACGCGCCTGGCTGGCAGAAGCGTGCTTGCCCTGGAGCCCTTCCTCGGCCCTGAAAATCTGGAATCGTTCGGGTGGATCGGTAAATGCTGCCGAAGCCCTGTCCCGGCTTGATGCAATCGAGCAGTCTATGTTGAGAAGGGACTCGGTTGTCTGGACGGGCAAAGAATGCGCGTAAGCTGGCAATTAAGGGCTTTGCTCTTGCGCATTGCCTGAAATCGGCCTATACGCGCGCTGTCTTAACACGGGCGGTCAACGTCCGGATGACGTATCTGAGCAGGGCCGGGTTACCTCGGCCCTTTGTGTTTGTGTAGTCAGATGCGCACCGGATTACGCTTGCAAGGCACCATGAAACAAGACCGGCGGAGACAACCGCTCGGCCAGAAAAAACACTTGTAAAGGAAAACACTGCCACATGGCTGATACATCCATGGAGGAATTCGAAGCCCTCCTGAACGAAAGCTTCGAAATGGACACGCCCGAAGAGGGCTCTGTTGTCAAAGGCAAGGTTCTGGCGATCGAAGCCGGCCAGGCCATCATCGACGTAGGCTACAAAATGGAAGGCCGCGTTGATCTGAAAGAATTCGCAAATCCCGGCGAAGCCCCTGAAATCGCTGTTGGTGATGAGGTCGAAGTTTACCTGCGCGCCGCAGAAAACGCCCGTGGCGAAGCTGTCATCTCGCGCGAGATGGCCCGCCGTGAAGAGGCATGGGACCGTCTGGAAAAAGCATATGCCGACGACCAGCGCGTCGAAGGTGCAATCTTTGGCCGCGTCAAAGGTGGCTTCACCGTCGATCTGGGTGGCGCAGTTGCGTTCCTGCCCGGCAGCCAGGTTGACGTGCGCCCCGTGCGCGACGCTGGCCCGCTGATGGGTCTGAAGCAGCCGTTCCAGATTCTGAAAATGGACCGCCGCCGTGGCAACATCGTTGTCTCGCGTCGCGCAATCCTGGAAGAATCGCGTGCCGAACAGCGCGCCGAAGTTATCGGCAACCTGTCCGAAGGTCAGACCGTCGAGGGTGTTGTCAAAAACATCACCGAATACGGTGCATTCGTTGACCTGGGCGGCGTTGACGGCCTGCTGCACGTCACCGACATGGCATGGCGCCGTGTGAACCACCCGTCCGAGATCCTGACGATCGGCGAAACCATCAAGGTTCAGGTCATCAAGATCAACAAAGAGACCCACCGCATCAGCCTTGGCATGAAGCAGCTGCAAGAAGATCCGTGGGATCTGGTTGCTGCGAAATACCCGCTGGGCTCGGTCCATCAGGGTCGTGTCACCAACATCACCGACTACGGCGCGTTCGTCGAGCTGGAAGCCGGTGTCGAAGGTCTGGTGCACGTATCCGAGATGTCCTGGACCAAGAAAAACGTCCACCCCGGCAAGATCGTTTCGACCAGCCAGGAAGTCGACGTCATGGTTCTGGAAATCGACGGCGCCAAGCGTCGCGTGTCTCTGGGCCTGAAGCAGACTCAGCGCAACCCGTGGGAAGTGTTTGCAGAAACACACCCCGAGGGCACCGAGGTCGAAGGCGAAGTCAAGAACATCACCGAATTCGGTCTGTTCATTGGCCTCGAAGGCGACATCGACGGCATGGTTCACCTGTCGGACCTGTCCTGGGACGAGCGTGGCGAGGATGCGATCCAGAACTACCGCAAAGGCGACATGGTTCCGGCCGTCGTTTCGGAAGTTGACGTCGAAAAAGAGCGTATCTCGCTGTCGATCAAAGCCCTGGGCGGTGACAAGTTCGCCGAAGCCGTGGGCGGCGTGAAGCGTGGTTCGGTCATCACCGTTGAGGTCACCGCGATCGAAGATGGTGGTATCGAGGTGGAATACGAAGGCATGAAGTCCTTCATCCGCCGTTCGGACCTTTCGCGTGACCGTGCCGAGCAGCGCCCCGAGCGTTTCAACACTGGCGACAAGGTCGACGTCCGCGTCACCAATGTCGACAGCAAGACTCGCCGTCTGGGCCTGTCGATCAAAGCACGCGAAATCGCCGAAGAGAAAGAGGCCGTGGAACAGTACGGTTCTTCCGACTCGGGCGCGTCGCTGGGCGATATCCTGGGCGCAGCGCTGAAGTCGGGCGACTAAGTCCGGACCTCAGTCCAAACAGTTTTACGGCCCCGTACAAGAGTGCGGGGCCGTTTTTGTTGCGAATCAACATGTTCTGAATTTTGAGCTATATTCACCTGCTGTTCATGCTTTAGGGGGTCAATTCCCGTGAACGGGCAAAAAATCGCGTGACTTTGAGGCAGAATCAAGGCTCAGCAGACAGAGTCAACGTTCCCCCGAACTAAGTTTTTTCCTATACTGTTCAGAATAATAGACATGGTAATCCGGTCGCCTGGGAGGGTAACGCATATGATCCGTTCAGAACTGATTCAGAAAATCGCCGACGAGAACCCACATCTTTACCAACGCGATGTCGAGCGGATCGTGAATACTGTGTTCGAAGAAGTGACCGATGCCATGGCCCGTGGTGATCGGGTTGAACTGCGTGGCTTTGGAGCGTTTTCGGTCAAACAGCGCGACGCGCGGGTGGGCCGAAACCCCCGTACTGGCGAGACCGTTCAGGTCGAAGAAAAAAGTGTTCCGTTTTTCAAGACTGGCAAGTTGCTAAGGGACCGTTTGAACGGTAAAGCCTAAGGCATGATGCGCTACGTTAGATATGCTTTTTTGGCGATCCTCGCGATCGTTCTGATCTCGGTTTCGCTGGCCAACCGCGAAGCCGTTGAGCTGACACTGATGCCTCAGGCGATTGCCGATCTGATTGGGTTCAATATCAGCACCTCTCTGCCCTTGTTCCTTGTGGTTCTGGGCAGCGTTGTTGCGGGCCTGGTTATCGGGTTCCTCTGGGAATGGCTGCGTGAGCATAAGCACCGTGCAGATGCGTCGGCCAAAACCGGTGAAGTTCGCAAACTTGAACGCGAAGTCAAAAAGCTCAAGAAAAAGCAGAACGAAGGCAAGGATGAGGTCCTCGCCATTCTGGACGAGGCCAGCTAAGCTAACATGTCCGATGTAGCGGTCAAAATTTGCGGCCTGACCGCCGCTGACCAAGTGCGCGCCGCAGCGGACGCAGGCGCGCGGTATCTAGGGTTCAACTTCTTTCCGAAATCACCGCGCTATGTCTCGCCGGAGCAAGCCGCCCAACTAACGGATCACGTCCCTGTCGGTGTGGCAAAAGTGGCCTTGGTGGTGAACGCATCTGATACGTTGCTGGACAGCATTACCGCAGCTGCCCCGTTCGACATGTTACAGCTACACGGGTCGGAAAGCGTAGAACGTGTGCAAGAAGTCAAAGCGCGTTACGGTCTGCCCGTCATAAAGGTGGTTGGCGTGGCCGATGCCAAAGACCTGCAAGCAATAGACACCTACAGTGATGTTGCCGACCAGTTGCTGGTTGATGCCAAGGCCCCTAAAAACGCGGTCTTGCCAGGTGGAAACGGGTTGGCCTTTGATTGGCGTTTGCTGGCTGGGCGTAAATACTGGCGCAAGCCTTGGATGCTGGCCGGTGGCTTGAACCCCGATAACGTGGCCGAGGCGATCCGGATGACCGGTGCACGTCAGGTGGACGTTGCCTCGGGTGTGGAGAGCGCGCCGGGTATCAAGGATGCCGATCTGATGCGTGCCTTTATCGCTGCGGCAAACGCGACCGGTTGACGCGTCTGGCAAAGCATCGAGCGAGTGCGTTTTGCCATGGCAAATCCCGCCGCTACCTCCTATGAACGAAAGGTAAGATGACGGAGACAGCCATGGCCAACGATCTTTTCAATTCCTTCATGTCCGGTCCTGATGAGCAGGGCCGTTTTGGCATCTTCGGCGGACGGTTTGTCAGCGAGACCCTGATGCCGCTGATCCTGTCGCTGGAAGAGGAATACGAGAAGGCCAAAGACGATCCGACTTTCTGGGCCGAGATGGATGATCTGTGGGCGAACTATGTGGGCCGCCCCTCGCCGCTGTATTACGCGGAACGTCTGACCGAACACTTGGGCGGCGCGAAGATTTACCTGAAACGTGATGAGCTGAACCACACCGGTGCGCATAAGATCAACAACGTGCTGGGGCAGATCATTCTGGCGCGCCGTATGGGCAAGACCCGGATCATCGCCGAGACCGGCGCAGGGCAGCACGGCGTGGCCACAGCCACCGTTTGCGCGAAGTTCGGCCTGAAATGCATCGTCTACATGGGCGCCCATGATGTGCAGCGTCAGGCCCCCAACGTGTTCCGTATGCGCCTGCTGGGGGCCGAGGTGATTCCGGTCACGTCCGGCCGAGGCACGCTGAAAGACGCGATGAACGATGCGCTGCGCGACTGGGTGACCAATGTGCGCGACACGTTCTATTGCATCGGCACCGTGGCCGGGCCGCACCCGTACCCGGCGATGGTCCGCGATTTCCAGTCGATCATCGGTAAGGAAGCGAAAGAGCAGATGATGAAGGCCGAAGGCCGTCTGCCCGACACTATCATTGCCGCCATCGGTGGTGGTTCAAACGCGATGGGCCTGTTCTACCCGTTCCTTGACGACAAATCGGTGAATATCATCGGTGTCGAGGCCGGTGGCAAAGGTGTGAACGAGAAGATGGAGCATTGCGCATCATTGACCGGCGGGCGACCCGGCGTGTTGCACGGCAACCGCACCTATCTGCTGCAGGATGATGATGGGCAGATTCTTGAGGGCTACTCGATCTCTGCCGGTCTGGACTATCCGGGCATCGGGCCCGAGCATTCCTGGCTGCACGACATCGGCCGCGCGCAATATGTTTCGATCACCGACAAAGAGGCGCTGGAGGCGTTCCAGCTGTGCTGCGCCACCGAAGGCATCATCCCCGCGCTGGAGCCCAGCCACGCACTGGCTCACGTTATGAAAATTGCGCCCGAACTTCCCAAAGATCACCTGATCTGTATGAACATGTGTGGACGGGGCGATAAGGACGTGCAGACCGTAGCCAAGTATCTGAACTTTGACATGTCGGATACAGAAGGCCGCAGCGCCGACTAAACCCGATTGCGAAAACCACAAAAGGCGCGCCTGCTTGAGCGCGCCTTTTTTTGTCCGCCCACCTGCTTAATCTGCGTTGGAATGCTCTGTCAGAATCGCCAGAGAGACGATGTCCAAAGCGCGCTGATGGGTTGCTTCAAGGTGCACTTTGGGTGCACACCCTTCGTCATGGGCCTGTAGAAAACGGCTGGCGCAAAGGCACCAACTGTCTCCGGGGTTGAGGCCGGGAAAGTTGAACTCGGGGCGCGGTGTGCTGAGGTCGTTGCCGACATACTTGGAAAAGGCCAGAAACTCGGCCGTCATCACGGCGCAGACCGTATGGCTGCCCTGATCTTCGGGGCACGTATTGCAGGCCCCGTCACGAAAGAACCCGGTCAGAGGGTCTTGGGAGCAGGGGGCCAGAACGCCCCCCAGCACATTGATGCTGTCCTGTTTTTGCATGGCGACACCCTACAGGCTTTGCGCAATACTGCGAAACATTTCGACATTGGCTTCGTTTACGCCATCGTCGCGGAAATTGCGATCCGCTCCGGTCGTCACGATCAAAACGCCGCGGGGTTGGTCGAAATAGATATACTGACCGTAAACGCCCCGTGCGAGAAACTCGCCCTCATGCGCACCTATCGGAATCCACCATTGGTAGCCATAACCGATCTTCCCGACCTCGGTCGGAGCGCTGGGCAGGACGGATTCGGCGACCCAATCCGCGGGTACGAGTTGCTGACCGTTGTGCTGCCCATTCTGCAGGATCATTTGACTGAACCGGGCAAAATCCCGAGTTGTGAAGTTCAAGCCACCTAGAACAAAGGCAACCCCGGCACCGTCGGTCACGTAATAGCCGTCGTATTCCAGACCCAGCGGCTGAATGATCTTTTCGGTCAGCAAGTCAGTGACGCTGCGCCCGGTTGCGCCTCGGATCACCATTCCAATCACATGGGTGTCGATCGAGACATACTGCCAGGTCTCACCCGGTTTTGTGAAATTGTCCTGCAGCGAGGCTGCAAAATCGTCCAGCTTTCCACCCAACGCCACGACACGCCCCATACGGTTGATGTCTGACTTGGGGTCAAAATAATCCTCGTTGAATGTGACGCCGCTGGCCATATTCAGCACATTGCGCAGGGTCGCGCTGTCATAGGCCGTACCCTTCAGTTGCGGGGCGTATTGAACCACCTGATCATCCAACGAGGTGATCGCGCCTTCCTCCAATAGGATACCGAACAGAGCCGAAAGGTAGCTTTTGGCGACCGACCAGGAAATCCGGCGGTCTTCCGGCGTGGTGCCCAGGTAATACTCCTCGAACCGGATCTGACCATCCTGCATCACGAGAAGAGACGTCACAGCCCGGTCTTCGATCCACTGATCGGTGCCTTCGGGTAGATCAAAGCCAGTGCCATAGGGCAGGTCCCAGGTGGGGCCGTCACCGCGCGGCAGGTCGACCGTCAGGAACGCCTGATCCATATGCGAGAAGTTATGGACAATCTTGTCTTCGCTGAATAGCGAATTCACTGCCATAAGTCGCTGAATTTCTTCACGTTTCCAGAAGCCAACAACCACGGCGGCCAGTACCAGCATCAATGTGATGCGCAGCACCCACTTCAACAGCGTTCTCATATGTCTCCTCCCATATGCGTGCTGTATTGGACCGCGCCCCGATGCGATCTGCAATCGGGACGTTACGGCAAGACCTATGAGTCTATTTGAACTTATCCAGCAGTTTTTGCATGGCCGATCGTTCATCGACCTCGGGCTCAGGCGCGGGCTTTGGTGCCGATTGGGACGGTTGAGGCGTTTTTGACGATCTCGGTGGCGCAGTCCGTAGGGCAACCGCATTCATGAACTTGCCGCTTTCGTTATCGGCAAGATGCGCGGCCCCATCTGATACGCCGCGCAGCACGTCCTCCAGCCAGTCCGAGTCAGCCTTGGCAAAGTCGCCCAGAACGTAAGGAGAGACCATCTCTTTGCGCCCCGGATGCCCGATCCCTAGTCGCACACGATCATAGGCGGGGCTGATATGTTCGTGGATGGATCGCAGCCCATTGTGACCGGCGTGACCACCGCCCGCCTTGACCCGAACCTTACCGGGAGCGAGGTCAAGCTCATCATGAAAGACGGTCACATCAGTCGAGTCTAATTTGTAGAACCGCATCGCTTCGCCAACAGATTGACCCGAGCGGTTCATGAAAGTCTGCGGCTTGATCAACAGCACTTTTTCGCGACCCAGCCGCCCTTCGGCGATCTCGGCCTGAAACTTGGACTTCCAAGGGCCAAAGCTGTGATCTTGGGAGATCCTGTCTACAGCCATAAAGCCGATATTGTGGCGGTTGCGGGCATATTTCGCCCCCGGATTCCCCAAACCGACGAACAGCTTCATGATCTCGTCCCCGTTGCTTTGCACAAGGTTGATGGCACGGATCGCGACCGGTTTTCCACCCCAACCCTGCAAAAGAAAACGGGGCCCATCCGGACCCCGTTTCCAATCCAGTCACTCAAGCGTCTGGACTTATTCTTCTTCCTGACCGACGACTTCAACCTCGTCTGCAGCCACTTCTTCACCTTCTTCGTCGTCGCTGGTCGACAGACCGGTCGGTGCCGAGATGTTCGCGATCACGAAGTCACGGTCGATGGTGGGCTTGGTGCCTGCAGGTAGATCCACGGCCGAGATGGTGACAACATCGTTGATGTTCAGACCGGTCAGATCAATTGTGATCTTCTCGGGGATGTCACCGGCGGTGCAGACCAGCTCAACCTCAGGACGCACAACAGTCAGAACGCCACCCTTCTTGATGCCGGGGGCTGCTTCTTCGTTGACGAACTCAACGGGGATGAACAGCGCAATCTTGGTGGTCCGACGCAGGCGCATCAGGTCCAGGTGGGTCGGCAGGTCTTTGACAACGTCACGCTGAACGTCGCGGCAGATGACGCGGACGTCCTCGTGGCCTTCAACCTTCAGGTTCCACAGAGTGGACTTGAACCGGCCTGCTTTCAGACGCTTGAACAGTTCGTTGAACGGGATCTTGATTGCCAGTGGGTCTTTGTCGCCACCGAATACAACGCCCGGAACCATGCCTTCGCGGCGGGTCTGACGAGCGGCGCCCTTGCCTGTCCCCGTCCGTTCCAGAGCTACGAGATCAGGAATCTCTCCAGCCATGATAATTCTCCAAATGTTAGGGCGGGCATCCTCCAAGGCTGTATGCCCGCGTGAAGCCGCGTCCTTAGCTTGATTCATCTGTTTTGGAAAGGGGTTTTTACAGGTTCAACCATTTGCGAGGCTCTGCCTCGCGCTCCGAGGTATTTTCAGCCAGATGAAGTGCAGATCCCTTGCTTGATCTGGCCACAAATATCTCGGGGGAGTCGCCCGGAACGGGCGGCGCGGGGGCAGAGCCCCCTGACGCCCTGATCACTTGCGCCAACGTCCGCCGAAATCTTCGGGCACCAATAGATTGTGCCGGCCCAGGTCGGTGACTTTTCTTTCACCACACAGTGCCATGGTTGTGTCGAATTCCTTTTGGATGACGTCCAGCGCGGTGGTCACACCTTTTTGTCCCATCGCCCCCAGACCATAGACAAACGCTCGGCCGATATAGGTGCCTTGCGCACCCAGGGCCACTGCTTTCAAAACGTCCTGACCGGACCGGATGCCGCTGTCCAGATGGACCTCAATATCGCCTCCGACCGCGTCCATGATCTCGGGCAGAACACGGATCGAGCTGAGAGCACCGTCCAGTTGCCGTCCACCGTGATTGGATACCACGATGGCATCAGCCCCAAGTTTGGCCGCCATCCGGGCGTCGTCTGCATCCAGGATACCCTTGAGGATGACCTTGCCGCCCCATTGTTCCATCAGCTTTTCGACTTTTTTCCAGTCGAGGCTGGGGTCGAATTGTTCGGCCGTCCACGCGCCCAGCGACGACGCGTCCGAGATACCGTCCACATGGCCAACGATATTGCCGAATTCCCGCCGTTTGGCGCGCAGCATTTCGATCCCCCAGGACCATTTGGTCATCAGGTTCGCGATGGTTTTGGGGGTCAGCTTTGGCGGCGCGGACAGGCCGTTTTTCAGGTCCTTGTGGCGCTGCCCCAGGATCTGCAGGTCCAGCGTGATGACCAAAGCGGAACACTTGGCGTCTTTGGCCCGTTGGATCAGTCGGCTGACGTAATCCTGATCCTTCATGGTGTAAAGCTGGAACCAGAATGGTGCCGAAGTGTGTTCGGCTACATCTTCTATCGAATTGATGGACATTGTGGACAGAGTGAAAGGCACTCCGAAATCTTCGGCGGCTTTGGCGGCCTTCATCTCTCCGTCTGCGTGTTGCATACCGGTCAGACCAACCGGAGCCAGCGCGACTGGCATTGTCACATCCTGCCCGATCATTTTGGACGCAGTTGACCGCCCAGACATGTCAACAGCCACCCGTTGGCGTAGCCGAATATCTTCGAAATCCGAGCTGTTGTCGCGAAAGGTCTGTTCGGTCCAGCTTCCGCTTTCTGCGTAGTCATAGAACATGCGCGGGACACGCCGTTCATAGATGCGTTTGAGATCTTCAATATTCGTGATGACGGGCATGAGGTCAGCTTTCGAAGGATTGGTATAAATTGTTTACCAATACCCGACCCGCGTCGCAACGCTGCATTTGGTGTTGGTAGGTGATTGGATTGTTCAAAGAAAAACCGCAGCGGCATAGGCCAACTGCGGTTTCAAAGCGATTAAGTGGTCGCAAGCCGTCTCAGGCGGAATGTGCCCCATCTGAGAGCGTCTTGACGAAGTCGAGTACCTCGGCGACGGGCTGGCCCTTTGCGATCTGACTGACGATAGCCGAGCCGACCACTGCGCCGTCTGCCACGCTGGCGATGGCCTTCGATTTTTCGGGTGTATTGATCCCAAACCCAACGATGACCGGCAGGTCGGTTGCGGCCTTAATGCGGGCGACTTCGGGGCCGACATTAGTGGCTTGCGCCTCGGCCGCGCCGGTAATTCCGGTAATCGATACGTAATAGACAAAGCCCGAGGTGTTCTGCAGCACACGGGGCAGGCGTTTGTCATCGGTCGTCGGGGTGGCCAATCGGATGAAGTTTAATCCGGCGGCTTGCGCGGGCAGGCACAGCTCGTCATCTTCTTCTGGCGGAAGGTCGACAACGATCAAGCCATCGATGCCTGCGGACTTTGCGTCCTTCAGGAAGCTGTCGACGCCGCGGCTGTAAATCGGATTGTAGTATCCCATCAGAACGATCGGTGTCGTGTCGTCGGTTTCGCGAAAGCTGCGGGCCAAATCCAGCGTGCGCTGCAAGGTCATACCGCCATCCAACGCGCGTTGTCCGGCGGCCTGAATGGTTGGCCCGTCGGCCATTGGGTCGGTAAAGGGCAAGCCAAGCTCGATCACGTCGACGCCCGCTGCCGGAAGGCCCTTAACGATCTCAAGCGAGGTGTCGAAATCTGGATCTCCGGCCATGATATAGGCAACGAATGCCTTTTTACCTTCGGCCTTGAGGGCGGCGAATTTGGCGTCGATACGGGTCATCTGTGATCCTTGCATTCAGGTTTGATCCTGATGTGCAGAAACTTTGGCCGGAAATCAATCCCGACTGACCAGATTGACCTAGAACCCCAGGTGATAGCGTAGGAGCAGCGCATTCACGCCGGGGTTAAAGCTTTCGGTACTGGCGTTCGATTTGTGAGTGACTGCCAGCGAAATGGCGTTGCCGCTGTCCAAGGTATAGCCAAGACCCAGAAGGCTGCGAATCTGAAAGCCACCACCCAAGTCATTGTCGCCATTAGAGGCGTTAAAGTAGCCTGGCATCACACTCAACTCAGCGAACCAGCGATCCGAAAAGGAATAGATGCCCACCAAACCTGCGCCGATATGCGTGTCTCCGTCGGTGTCGACGGTCAGCGCCGCACCCAGACCAGCGCTGAAGCGCGTTGCTTCGTGAAACGGACGGTGCTGGTATTCCAGTGAAAACACGCCCTGATCGTCGCCGTTGCCGTTAGAAAAATCCGCAAAACCCGCGCCAAAGATGACAGATTGGGCCTGCGCCGAGGTTGCAGCCACGAGCAAGGCGACAGAAGTAAGTAACGCTTTCATTGGGTTCTTCGTAAATTAATTGTGTGTGAATTCCTACTTGGGGACCATGACCCGCGCGGTTCAACTCACGCAAGTACAAATACCGTAACGGTTTAGTGAAGCTGCGGTGGCCATCTGCCGGTTGCACCGGTTGGGTTGCGCATTTTCCACAACCTGCCTAGAAGACGCCGTCACATCGCTTCAGGAGGCCGCAATGGGCTTTAAAATGGGAATCGTGGGTCTGCCGAATGTAGGCAAGTCGACTCTGTTCAACGCGCTGACCAAGACTGCCGCGGCACAAGCGGCGAATTTCCCGTTCTGCACCATCGAGCCGAATGTGGGCGACGTGGCCGTGCCGGACGAGCGTTTGGACAAGCTGGCGGCAATTGCGTCCTCGAAGCAAATCATCCCGACGCGCATGACCTTCGTGGACATCGCCGGTCTGGTGAAGGGGGCGTCAAAGGGCGAGGGGCTGGGCAATCAGTTTCTGGCCAATATCCGTGAAACCGACGCGATTGCCCATGTGCTGCGCTGTTTCGAAGACGGTGATGTGACCCATGTGGATGGCCGCGTTGACCCGGTGGCTGATGCTGACACGATCGAGACCGAACTGATGCTGGCCGATCTGGAAAGCATCGAAAAGCGCCGCGCCAATCTGGTGCGCAAGCTGAAGGGCAACGACAAAGAGGCGCAGCAACAAGACCGCCTGCTGGCCGAAGCGCAAGCTATGCTGGAAAGCGGTAAACCCGCGCGGCTGGTTGAGGTTACGGCCGAGGACGCCAAGGCGTGGAAGATGCTGCAACTGCTGACCACCAAACCGGTTCTGTATGTCTGCAACGTGTCCGAAGAAGAAGCCGCCGAGGGCAATGAATATTCCGCCAAGGTCGCTGAAATGGCTGCCGCGCAGGGCAATTCTCACGTCATCATCAGCGCCAAGATCGAAGAAGAGATTAGCCTGCTGGAAGCGGACGAAGCCGAAATGTTCTTGAGCGAGATGGGCCTGGAAGAACCCGGCCTCGACCGTCTAATCCGCGCGGGCTACGACCTGTTGAAACTGGAAACCTATTTCACCGTCGGCCCGAAAGAAGCCCGCGCCTGGACCATCCGCACCGGCACCGCGGCACCGCAGGCGGCTGGCGTGATCCATGGTGATTTCGAAAAGGGCTTCATTCGGGCCGAGACCATCGCCTATGACGACTACATCGCCGCCAATGGTGAGCAGGGCGCGAAAGAGGCGGGTAAAATGCGGGCTGAGGGCAAGGGTTACATCGTCAAGGATGGCGATGTGATGCACTTCTTGTTTAACAACTGAGCCCGTCTGGCAAACGTCTGTATCAGAGCTTTTCGTTCAGGCTGCAATGGCTGATCAGCCACCCGCCGTCAGGTTGCAGGTGCAAAACGTTAAGGGATGTCCCGTGACCGGTCGTCCCTTCACTAAAGTGGACAAGGCACCAGCCGATTTGACCGTCGATGCCCGCCTGAACAACCGTAACGATTTTGTCCTCACCACCTTCCTCAACCCATTCAGCATGGGTCGCTTCGATAGCCTTTCGACCGTTGGCTGCAGGACCGTAGGGCGAAAATAGTTGTGCGTTATCCAGGAAGAACGACGCGCAACCAGTTGCATCTTTTGACCGATAGCAATCAACATACCTGTCATACAATTTCTGAAAAACTTCTACAGCGGTCATCCGAAGCCTCTCCGTGTTGCCCTTGCCATGTATTAGAGGCGAGTTTCTTGAGTGAGACAAGAATGCGTTCAAAGGTATGCTCGCATGCAAACGGTGCTTTTCCCGCAGGTTAATACGGCTAAAGTGGTCGTCGGCCCGTTATTGGAAAACTCGAATATGATCGAAATCCGCGACCTCCAACTCCTTAGCGCCCTTGCGCGGCACCAGCATTTTGCCAAAGCGGCCGAGGAATGCGGGATTTCGCAGCCCGCCTTTTCCATGCGCATCCGCAACCTTGAGGACAGGCTTGGCGTCTCGATCGTCCGCCGTGCCAACCGGTTTCAGGGCCTCACCGAAGAAGGCGAGATGATCGTCCAGCGGGCGCGGCGTATTCTGGATGAGACCAAGGCGTTGGAACAGCAGGTGCAGGCGTCCAAGGGTGAGATCACGGGGACGCTGATCCTGGGCGTGATCCCCACCGCAATTGCCTTTACCGGACGTCTGATCAAACGGTTGCAGCAGGCCCACCCGCGCATCCTGTCGCGGATCGAAACCATGTCGGCCACCGCCATTCAGCACCGGTTGGATGAGGGCAGTCTGGATGCGGGCATCACCTATGGTGACAGCATCGGCACCGATCTGCGGCAGGTTCAGCCCCTGTACGAAGAAACCTATGTGCTGCTGGTTCCTGCGCATATGACTGATGAAACCGGGCCGATCCCGTGGGCGCAGGTGGCTGAGTTTCCGATCAGCCTGCTTGAGCCGCAGATGCAGAACCGGCGTATTCTGGACCGGATTTTCGCTGAACAGGGCCTGCACCCGCATGTGGTGGCCGAAACCAGCGGCTTCACCGCTTCGATGGTCATGGCGCGCGAGGGGTTGGCGGCCACGGTTGTTCCCCGCGTGCTGGTACGGGCGCTGGGCGAGTTGAAGGGGACGAAAGTGCTGCCTCTGGTCGATCCGGTCGTCAGCAAGCCGATTTGCCTCGCCACGCTCAGCCGTGATCCGGAATTGCCAACGGTTGAGGCGCTACGGGCGGTTGTCGCCTCCTTACGGTGATAAGGATTCGTTATCGTGCGATTGAAATATGCGATTTGACGATATGCTAGTCTGATGAGACACGGGGCCTTAATCGGAGGGCATCATGGCACCATTAGACACCAAGCCATCAGGCGCACCCAAGGGCGTCTGGAAGTCAGGTAAAGGCAAAGGGCGGCACACGCCCAAAGGCCGTCAGTTCACGGATGAGGCGCAGGCTAAAATCGCACGCCTGCTGGGCGACCGCCCGCGCCGCCGCGATCTGCTGATCGAATTCCTGCATTTGATTCAAGACGAACACGGCCATATCAGCGCCGACCACATCGCCGCTCTGGCGGTTGAGATGCGCATCGGTCAGGCCGAGATCTATGAGACCGCCACCTTTTATGCCCATTTCGATGTGGTGAAAGAGGATGAGACGCCTCCGCCCGCGCTGACCATCCGTGTCTGTGATTCCCTGTCCTGCGAAATGGCCGGTGCCCAGCAGCTGCAAAAGGCGCTGGAGGACGGTCTGGATGCGTCGGAGGTTCGCGTCGTGCGTGCGCCCTGCATGGGCCGCTGCGATACTGCGCCGGTGCTTGAGATCGGTCACAACCATATCGATCATGCGACCCCCGAAAAGGTGCAGGCTGCGATTGCGGCTGATGACACCCACGCGCATCTGCCCGACTACGAAGCCTTTGCTGCTTATGAGGCGAACGGCGGCTATGCCAAGCTGAAAGAGCTGCGCGACGGTGGCGATTGGGAACAAGTTCAGGAAGACATCCTGTCCTCGGGCCTGCGTGGTCTGGGCGGTGCGGGCTTCCCGTCGGGCAAAAAATGGGGCTTTGTTCGTATGAACGAAGGCACCCGCTATCTGGCCGTGAACGGCGACGAGGGCGAACCCGGCACGTTCAAAGACCGCTACTATCTGGAGCGCACGCCGCATGTCTTCCTTGAGGGCATGCTGATCGCCGCATGGGCGGTTGAGGCCGAGACCTGCTTTATCTACATGCGCGACGAATACCCAGCGGTTCTGGAAATTCTGCGCCGTGAGATTGCCGCGCTGGAACGGGCCGGGATCGTCGCGCCTGGCTATATCGACCTGCGCCGGGGGGCCGGTGCCTATATCTGCGGCGAAGAATCTGCGATGATTGAATCGATCGAGGGCAAAAAGGGCCTGCCGCGTCACCGTCCTCCGTTCGTGGCGCAGGTCGGCGTGTTTAACCGCCCGACGTTGGTGCACAATGTCGAGACGCTGTATTGGGTCACCAAGGTGTGTCGCGAGGGGCCGGAATGCCTCAACAGCACAGAAAAGAACGGCCGCAAGGGCCTGCGCAGCTATTCGGTCTCGGGGCGTGTGGCAAAGCCGGGCGTCTATCTACTGCCCGCCGGTTCGACCATTCTGGACGTGATCGAAGCGGCCGGAGGGATGGCCGAAGGTCAGACCTTCAAGGCCTACCAGCCGGGCGGTCCGTCTTCGGGGCTGTTGCCCGCATCTATGGATGACATTCCGCTGGACTTCGACACGCTGCAACCGCATGGCACCTTTATCGGCTCGGCCGCAGTGGTTGTCCTGTCCGATCAGGACACCGCCCGCGACGCGGCGCTGAATATGCTGCGGTTTTTCGAGGATGAAAGCTGCGGCCAGTGTACACCCTGCCGCGCTGGTTGCGAAAAGGCGGTCAAGCTGATGCAGGCCGACAAGTGGGACACCGATCTGCTGGAAGACCTGTGTCAGGTCATGGGCGATGCCTCGATCTGCGGTCTAGGGCAGGCTGCCCCGAACCCGATCCGCCTGGTCATGAAACACTTCGCTGACGAAATCTGAGGGGAGACAGAGCCATGCTAGACGCAAGCCCAAACAAGACCGTCACCTTCAACCTGAACGGCGAAGATGTCACCGTGCCCGAGGGTTGGACCATCTGGGAAGCCGCCAAAGGCCAAGGGTTCACCATTCCGCACCTGTGCCACAAACCGCAGCCGGGCTACAAACCCGACGGCAACTGCCGCGCCTGTATGGTCGAGGTGGAGGGCGAACGCACACTGGTCGCTTCGTGCATCCGACCCGCAGCGGATGGTATGGTAGTCAAGACAGACAGCGACCGCGCCGAGAAATCGCGCGCCATGGTCATGGAACTGCTGGTCGCTGACCAGCCGGAGGAGGCACATGACGCGTCCAGCCACTTCTGGGACATGGCCAAGCTGAATGATGTCAGCGACAGCCGGTTCCCGGCGAAAGAGGCCGAGAAAATCCCGCTGCTGGATGACAGCCACGTTGCGATGCGCGTCAATCTGGATGCCTGCATCAACTGCAATCTCTGCGTGCGCGCCTGCCGCGACGTGCAGGTGAACGATGTAATTGGCATGGCTGGTCGTGGCCACACAGCGCAGGTGGTTTTCGACCAGAACGACCCGATGGGCGATTCAACTTGTGTCGCCTGTGGTGAATGCGTTCAGGCTTGCCCGACCGGCGCGCTGATGCCTGCGACCGTGCTGGATGACCAGCAGAAGGGTGACAGCAAAGATTACGACTCTGAGACCGAAAGCGTCTGCCCGTTCTGCGGCGTGGGCTGTAAAGTTTCGCTGAAGGTCAAGGACGGCAAGGTCAAGTATGTCGAAGGCATCAACGGTCCGGCTAACGAAGGTCGCCTGTGCGTCAAAGGCCGGTTCGGCTTTGACTACATCCACCACCCGCACCGTTTGACCAAGCCGCTGATCCGGCGCGAGGACGCACCTGCCAAGGGCTTGAACGTCGATCCTTCGAACTTGTCGACCCATTTCCGCGAAGCGACCTGGGAAGAGGCGATGGATCTGGCCGCGACCAAGCTGAAGGAACTGCGCGACGATGATCCGCGCAATGTCGCTGGTTTTGGCTCGGCCAAGTGCACGAATGAAGAAGCCTATCTGTTCCAGAAGTTCATCCGTCAGGGTTTCCGCCACAACAACGTCGACCACTGCACCCGTCTGTGCCACGCGTCGTCGGTGGCCGCGCTGATTGAAAACGTTGGATCGGGTGCGGTTACGGCTGCGTTCAACGACATCAAAGACGCGGATGTGGCGATCATCATCGGGGCCAACCCTATCGAGAACCACCCGGTTGCCGCGACCTATTTCAAGCAGTTTACCAAACGCGGTGGCAAGCTGATCGTAATGGACCCGCGCGGTGTCGGGATGCGCAAGTTCGCCGATGAAATGCTGCAGTTCCGACCGGGAGCGGATGTGTCGATGCTGAACGCGATCATGAACGTGATCGTCGAAGAGGAGCTCTACGACAGCCAATACATCCATCGGTGGACCGAGAACTGGGAGGCTGAAAAAGAACACCTGCGCCAGTTCACGCCCGAAGCGATGGCTCCGATCTGCGGTATTGAACCGGATCAGATCCGCCGGGTGGCCCGTACCTTTGCACAGGCCAAGGCCGGCCTGATCTTCTGGGGCATGGGTGTCAGTCAGCATATCCATGGAACGGATAACTCGCGTTGTCTGATCAGCCTCGCGCTGATGACCGGGAATGTTGGTAAACCGGGCGCGGGTCTGCACCCGTTGCGTGGTCAGAACAACGTGCAGGGCGCCTCGGATGCTGGTCTGATCCCGATGTTCCTGCCGGACTATAAAACGGTCACAGACGACAACATCCGGGCGAAGTTCACCGATGTTTGGGGATCAGAGGATTTCTCGAACGAAAAGGGCCTGACGGTCACCGAAATCATCGACCAGATTTATGCCGGAAACATCAACGGCATGTATATTTTGGGCGAAAATCCGGCCATGTCTGACCCGGATGTGAACCATGCCCGCGCAGCGCTGTCAAAGCTGGACCTGATGATCGTTCAGGACATCTTCCTGACCGAGACGGCAAACTACGCTGACATCATCCTGCCGGCCTCGGCGCTGTATGAAAAGAACGGCACCGTGTCGAACACCAACCGTCAGGTGCAGCGTGTGCGCCCGGCTGTCGCTCCTCCGGGTGAGGCGCGTGAAGACTGGGCGATCACTGTGGAATTGGCGCAGCGCATCGGTCTCAACTGGGATTACACCGATGTGTCTCAGGTCTTTGCTGAGATGAAGCTGACCATGGAGTCGCTGGACAACATCACGTGGGAACGTCTGGAAAACGAAACGATCACCTACCCGTCCCTGTCCGAAACCGATCCGGGTCAGTCCATCGTGTTCGGCGACGGATTCCCCCGGGCTGATGGCAAAGCCAAATTCACGCCCGCCAGCGTCATCCCGCCGGATGAGGCCCCAGATGCCGAATATCCGATGATCGCCACAACAGGTCGTCAGCTGGAACATTGGCACACCGGGTCGATGACCCGCCGGTCCAACGTTCTGGATGCCGTCGAGCCCGAGGCGAACTGTTCGATGAACCCGCGGACCCTCAAACTGATGGGGATTGAGCCGGGTGAGACGATCCGCCTGACCACCCGGCGCGGCTCGATCGACATTATGGTGCGCGCCGACCGGGCGATTGCCGAGGATATGGTGTTCATTCCGTTTGCCTATGTTGAGGCAGCAGCGAATATCCTGACCAACTCGGCCATCGACCCGTATGGCAAGATCCCCGAGTTCAAGTTCTCGGCCATCAGGGTTGAAAAGATCGAAGACGCCATCGCGGCGGAATAGCCGACCACCACTCATCTTGGAAAGGCGGCCCTTGCGGGTCGCCTTTTTCTTTTCTTGACAGAGATTTATTGACGGCCAAACCTGTCACCGCTTTTGGTGGTGGAGGGTTCCATGGCGCGCCGCTTTGTCGATTTGTCCGTTCCGCTGGAAACCGGGATCATATCCGACCCGCCGATCATGCTGCCTGAAATCGAATACCTGACCCATGAACAGACTGCAGAACAGGTCATGTCTTTCTTTCCCGGCCTGCAGAAGGACGATTTACCGGGCGGTGAGGGCTGGGCCATAGAACGTTTGCAGATCGCGACCCATAGCGGCACTCATCTGGATGCGCCGTACCATCATCACTCGACCATGAATCGAGGAGAACGCGCGATCACGATCGACGAGGTGCCGCTGGAATGGTGCATGAATCCCGGTGTGAAACTGGATTTCCGCCATTTTGATGATGGCTATGTGGTGACGGCCGCAGATGTTGAGGCTGAATTGAAACGCATCGGCCATACGTTGCGGCCATTGGACATCGTGGTCGTCAACACGTCCGCAGGCACGCATTATGGGCAACCTGATTATCTGATGAAAGGTTGCGGCATGGGCCGCGCAGCAACGCTGTATCTGACCGAGCTCGGTGTGCGCGTCACCGGCACCGACGCCTGGAGCTGGGATGCCCCTTTTGCCCTGACCGCTCAGGAATACGCCGAGACACAAGATGCCTCAATTATCTGGGAAGGCCACCGTGCTTCGATAGACATTGGGTATTGCCACATGGAAAAACTGACCAATCTGGAAAGCCTGCCGCCGACCGGTTTCGAAATCTCGTGTTTTCCGTTCAAGATCAAAGGCGCTTCGGCGGGATTCACGCGCGCCGTCGCCATATTTGAGGATGATGCAGATGA
The DNA here is from genome assembly GCF_057221005.1 of Ruegeria sp. HKCCD7628. NCBI lineage: Bacteria > Pseudomonadati > Pseudomonadota > Alphaproteobacteria > Rhodobacterales > Roseobacteraceae > Ruegeria > Ruegeria sp. HKCCD7628. The sequence continues at coordinate 951,523 of NZ_JBWVBA010000001.1, read as the reverse complement.
CTGAACCATTGGGCGGCCATGATGGCCCCTATGACGCACCTGTCGAAATTCACGGATTCAAGGTTCTGCCGGAATGGATTGACTATAATGGCCACATGAATGTGGGCTATTACGGAGTGGCATTTGATATGGCGCTGGAACGGTTGATGGTTGATCATCTGGGACTGGGCGAAGTTCAGGTCGGCGCGTTGGGGCAGGGGCCTTACGTCCTGCAATCGCAAATGTCTTTCCTGCGCGAAGTTCTCGAAGGTCAGTCGTTGACCTTTCGCTTTCGCATGTTGAATGCCGATCACAAACGCGGGCACTATTTTGCCCAGATGCTTTCGGCTTCAGGCGAGGTGTGCGCTACACAAGAAGCGCTTTTCATGAATGTCAGCCATACAACAGGTCGATCTGTTGCGTATCCAGTTTGGGCTACAGCCCGGTTGGCGCGGATGGCGCGTGATCATGCAGAGCTTGAGCCGGCGCCTCAGATCGGTCAACCGATTGCGATCCGGCGTCAGTAATTGCGTTCAAAGAACACACCCAGCCCAGTCTCGCCCCGGCCATCGACAGTGCCCCGGACGGTGAAGTTATCGGTGACGTCAAGGTTCAGGTTCACTTCGGTGTCGCCTTCTGTGTTGACGGTGAAATCGGTGTAGAGGTTGTCGCTCAGGTAAGCGCCCGCGCCCAAGCGTCCCGCTCCGCCTTCCGTCGCGCCTATATCGACCGTGTCTACCCCTGTGCTGTCACGCAGCCCCTTGGTGGCATCACCACCTGCGCCGCTAAGTTGTGCCAGCGATGCCGCCATCTGGGCAATCACAAAGGGCGACAGTTCCGAGAACCGGTTGCCAAACAACAACATGGCCAGAGCCTCTTCGGCGGGGCGTTCCGGGTCAGAGAATACGTCGACTTCGGGTGAATCCAGCGGCCCGGCGATTTCGATCGTAGCAGTACCGTCCGAGGTGCTGGTTGAAGATTCGAACTCGATATACGGTGTGAGGTCGCCTTGCAGCGTTACGATACCCTTGGTCAACGCCAATCGACGCCCCAGAATATCAAAGTGACCGCGGATCAATTCTATCTGCCCTGACGGGATGACGGATGATGTGGTCCCGCCGATAAACAGCCGCCCACCCAGTTCCGCGTTCACGCCGCGACCGCGCACAAAGACCTCTTTCGGGGCCAGCAATGCGATATCCAAAGCAATGCGCGAGTCGCTTTGTGTGGTCTCTTCGTCCTTGACCAGACCGGCGCGTTCCCGTGTCAGCAGTTCTGCAGCACTTTCGCCAACATGCTGGATGTCGGGGATCGCCGCCGCCCCTACCGCGCCAGAGGCGGCTGCTAGGTTGATGTTTGTTTCAACGAAATTGATCTGCCCTGAAACCGAGCTGTTTCCTGCCAACGCTCCGGTCATGGCAATTTGTCCAGCCAGTGTGGTCTCATACAAAAGCTGGTCCGTCAGAACCAGGTTATTCAAAGTCGTTACGATATTCGCGTTGAAGGGCGGGGTCAGGTCAACCGGCCCGGCGACCGAGAACGATCCGCCGGCGCGGGTGCCGCCGGAAATGGAAACCGTTGCTCGGCTTCGCGACAGATCGACTGACCCGCTGATGCCAGTGATTGTTTGCGCGGCGCCCGGAATGGCCAGCGATGTGCCAGAGGTGGTGATCGACCCGCTAAGGGCATCAAGCGCTGGCTTGCCCTTAAGAGTAACGTCATACCGGGCAGTTCCGTCGATTTTATTGGGTGAAATGAACAGGTTGGCAATTCCTATGTTCAAACCGCCCACAGCCTTCAGATCCGCTTCACCCGTGCTTTCGTCAAACGTACCCGAAACGTCGCTGTTAATCTGCGCGGGGCCTTCGGCGCTGGTGTCGATGGTCCAGATGCCACTTTTGCGTTGCGCAGTACCCGTGGCAGCAATGGTGCCGGGGAAGTCGGGTGCAAATCGTTCAATGCGATTGAACTTGGCGTCAAATTCCACATCTGCGTCGCCGTCTGTTTCGACTGTCCCTTTGAGATTGGCATAAGAACTGTCAGGTCCGCTTAAATTTGCAGTTCCTTCCAACCCGGTCCGAGTTGGCGCCACGTTGCCTTCCAAAGTCAGGGGGCCAGACAGAGTCCGGGTCACACGGGCGACGTCGTCCAGTGTCACCGAGTAATCCAGCCCTCCGGCTTCGCGCGAGACCTTGCCCGAGGCGTTTGCAGAGATTGCCGTTCCTGTCAGTCGGAACGTGCGAACATCCAGACCCTCGTCGCCATTTTCAGCGTCTATGGTCAGGGTTGTACGCCCCTCAATCAGCTTGTCGAGCACCTCGATCCCGGCCCGAATGTTGTTGGCGTCCACGTTCCCTTGAACGTCAAAAGCGCGCGTGGCGAGGTCGCCGCTGCCCTGTAGGTTGGCGTTCACCGATCCGGCCAGATCTTGCCCGGCCAGTCCCGAAAAAAGCGACAGGTCAGGCACGGTCAAACGCGCCTGACCCTGGCCCGAGGGTTCTTCGGTCGGGTCATTTATCGTGGCCTGAACCTGCGCGCTCAGGGCTTGGGCGTTGATTGTTGCGCTTCGTATATCAATGGCATCTGCAGTCCGTGCACCATCCCACTGGATTGTGGTCTGACCGGTCAACAGGGGATCAATATCCGCCATGCCCGTTCGTATGTTCCGACCGACGACATTGGCGGTGCCGTCAAACTCCAACGTTTGTACTGTCCCCGTGCCGCTGACTTCTGCCCGTACTGAGCCCCCCAGCTCACGCTGCGCCAAGCCCGAGAACACCGACAAGTCCGCCGCATTTACCCGCGCTTGCCCGTCGATGGTCAGATTGCCATCGGGTGTGGTCACATCGCCGCTTGCCTGAGCCTGCGCAGCTTCGCTGTTCAGATCGAAGGCGCGGATGGTAATGCCGTCTGAATCACGTTTGGCATCCAGCGTGATTGTCGTTTCGCCAGTGATGACCGGGTCGATGTCGTCGCGCCCGGTTGACAGGTCGCTGCCCTCGACAGCCAGCTTGCCGTCAAAGCTGCCTTCCAGTGGCGATCCCGACCCATCAATTCTGGCCGAGACCCGCCCCCCAAGGTCCATCTGTGCGAGGTCCGAAAATCGGGCCAAGTCAGACGCTTCGAGCGTAGCTGAACCGTCCACGTTCAAACCGCTGTTCAGGCCATCGACCAAAGCATCCAGCGCAAGCGTATAATCCGATCCGACCAGTTCGAACCCCGATAGGTTCAGCGACTGATCACTGCCATAGTCAAACTGGCCGTCCAGCGTGATGCGTTGGCCGATGGCCGTGTTCAAAGCAGGATCAGTCAAATCAACACCGGTGACGCTGGCTTGAAGGTAGCCACTTACTGACAGGGTTTCGGCCTGATCCAGAACTCCTTGCGCCGTAATCCGGGCGTTTTGCAGGTTGGCTTGAGGGGATTTAAAGCCGTCCGCCGTCAGGCTCAGGTCCCAAAGGTTGCCGTTTTTCTGATCGAAAAGTGCGGAAATTTGTGCGGCCTGAAGGGATGTATCCCCGCCAGCCACAGGCAGGATCACAGCCTGACCGTCTGGAGGCGTGATACGTCCCTGCAAAGCCGCAAGTGCCAGTGTTCCACCTTGGGCCAGTTGCAACTCGCCCTTCAAGTCCAACGCTTGCGTGGTCAGTTCCAGGTCCGAGACATCCAGCGCCCCTTCGGGTTTGGTTTGGCCGTTTACGAAAAGTCGTGTCTGGGTGCCAAAGAACGGATCGATATCGGCTGATAGAAATGGGGTCAGATCACCACTGAGGTCGGTGGTAAACGCAATGCCTTCTGATGCACCTTCGGTGGCCGCGCGCAGGCGAACCTGACCGGTCACGCGTTGCTGGTTGTCGCTGCTCAGGCCGATATCGGCGCTGAAATCCGTCAGCGGGCCGGACCCTTTGGCGGATAATCCGATAGGTGGGCTGTCGGGAATGTTCAGGGCGGTAGAAATCAGACCGCCGGATGCTTCGGTCACATTCAGATCAAGGGTGATCTCGCTGGTGGCGTTCTGGAACCCGGCGGTCAGAGTGATTTCGTCGCCCGCGCGGTCCAGCCGGGTGATATCGAGATTGGTGTCCAACGTTCCGTCGGCCAGGGAAAGATTGCCGGTAACCGACAGGTCTGCGGCCACGCCTATCAACGGCTCGCCCAGGGAAATCTCGTCTATACGAATTTCGCCGATCTCGATGGAAACGGGCAGTTCAGGAAGTTGAAATGGCTGAGTTTCGGCAGAAGGTGCAGGTTCGTCCGGTGCGGTTGTCGCGCCGGGCGCGCGAGCGATGTCGATTTCCTGCGCTGTCAGCGCGTTAACCGAGAATCTGCCTCGGATCAGCGCCAGGCGGTTCCAGTCCAGTTGCGCGTCCTTGATGGTCAACCAGACGCCTTCATCATCCGCGACTGTGATTTCCTCGATGGTGGCGCGCGCGCTCAGGGCGCCTTGCAGACCCTTGACCGTAACGTTCTGATTGTCACCCGACAGCGTATCTTGCAGGAAATTCTCAAGCATACTGCCACCGCTGTCTTCCTGCGCGGCCAGAGGAGGGGCATAGAGGACCAGCGTGGCGGTCAGGACTGTATATGAATATCGCCTTATCAAAATGCCTGTCCGATCCCGATGTAGAACTGCAGTCCATCGCCGGTGTCGCCCTGAACGGGAACGGCGAGGTCAAGACGCAATGGGCCAAAGCCACCCAAATCGTATCTGACGCCTAGACCTGCGCCAGAATGGGACGCCGCGGCGCTGGTGACGAATGAGGACGAATCCACCACGCCGTAATCATAGAACCCGACCAGCGAAATCGCATCGTTTATCTTGCCCCTGACTTCTCCGGAGAGGCCAAGGAAGGATTTGCCGCCGGCAATTTCGTCTCCGACCGGAATGCCGAGGCTTTCGAACGGTTGCCCACGTACGGTGCCGGCGCCACCGGAAAAAAACAGGAAGTCTGGGGTAACTGCGTTCAGTGACGGCCCCAGGACTGAACCTGCTTGCACCCGCCCAGCAAGTACAATGCGCCCGCCAGTTCCCAGGCTGGTATAGGTGCGCGCGTCAGCAAAGAACCTGATGCCGGTCTCAGTTTCTGAAATTCCCAGAAAGGGCATGATCTGTGCGTCCAGATAAAACCCTTTCGTCGCACTGACCTTGCTGTCGCGCTGATCCCACTCGGTGCGGGTGGGGACAATAAAGTATCGGAACTTGCGCCCGTCGCCGAACGCGTCATCCGCGTCGGACCATTGAAACCCGGCCGAAGCTTCGGCGTATAGCCGATCCGAGAAAGTACGTCGCGCACCATACGCCAGCGATGTTATAGTAACGTTGTAATTGTCGGTGTTGCGGCGTTCCAGCAGGGCGTTCCAGAACGTGTTGTCATCTGGTCCCAGCCGATCTGGCTGGTCCAGTCGAAGACCGATGCGCCCGTCCAGATCCTCGGCGCCGCCGATATTGCGCAGCGCTGCTTCGAACCGCAGCCGTTCTGCCCGCCGAAACACGTTGCGATGGGTCCAGGTTGCGGTCAGATCGATCCCATCCCGAGAGGCGATCTCGAATCCGAAAGTCAGGCGGCGTTTGGGCAGATCTTCGAAATAGGCGTCGAAATCCAGCGTGCCATCAGGGTTCGGGGTCTCGCGTTCTTCAAGCGCGACAACGTTAAAAGTTCCGGTCCTGCGCAGACGGGTCCCGACCTTTTGGATGTCCTCGGGGGAATAAACCTCGCCCTCTGGGAAACCTGCAATCTTTTCGATCGACGAGTGTTTCACATCCGTATCGCCCGAGATGATCATTTTCCCGAACGTCAAGCGCGGCCCCGGAGCCAGATCAATCTGAGCGTCCAACTGGGCCTGCGCGTGTCGGGCGATGACTCTTTGACCTTGAATATCGGCTTTGGCATGGCCTGCATTGCGCCAGCCTTGGACCCCTGCGGAACCGGCACGCTGAATCGCCCCGGTGGTGGCCAGTTCGCCGATCGCGAATTCTTCGGGCAGGACGGTCTGTGGGGCCAAAGGCTGTACGATCGCTTCACCAAACCGGAACTTAGGTCCGGTCTGCACAGTGATGGCGGCGCGGTTGATCTGCGTCGGTACGCTCAGGGAACTCAGTTCGGCCGCTTCCTGACCGTCCAGCTTGATGCTGACGACCGGGCTGAAATACCCCTCGTCGTATAGAATCTGAACAATGGTCCGATAATCCGACAACGCGGCCGATAAAATTTCCAGTGGTGTGCCCAGTCCGCGCGACTCGGCGGTGGCAACGGATGAGGTCTCTTCAAGACGCTCGATCAGAGCTTTGGGCGCGCCTGGAGCGGTCAGAGTTGTCTCTAGCGCAATTAGCGAAGTGGGCAGAACCGCAGCCAGCAGGCCAAACAGGCAAGTTCTCACACAAGCGCGCGGTCCGGTCTTCTGCATCAATTGGCCTCAACTGCCCCAAGTTGAAATCAGTTTTCGCCGTCATGGAAGAAGCGGCGCGTCATGACATTCATGTTAGAGCATTCATCGCCGGTCAGGGGGAAAAATAATCGAAACAGACCAGAAATTAGCGGGTTGTGTGATCAGAGAGTCGCTGGATCAGGACCCCACACTGCGGAACCAGCGAATGATGGCTTCGCGATCTTCGGGTTCCATATAAGTGACGTTGGCCGGAGGCATGGCGTGGCTGACACCAGCCTGCAAGTAGATTTGCCTGGCGTTGCGGGCAATGTCGCCTTCGGTTTCAAGCAAAACGCCCTTCGGAGCCCATTGGATACCCTCCCAGACCGGTTCGCGCGCGTGGCACATAGAGCATCTTCCCAGAACGACGTCATGTGCCTCCTCAAAACCCTCTGCCGCGGCAAATTTCTGTTCATATCGCGTAAGGGGTTGCGCTTCGGCATCTTCCACAGGTTTGTACATCGGCGCAGTCGACAGCCACATGATCCCAATGAAAAGCAGCGCTGTGGCCAGCCATGTCCACGTCGGGTTTCCGGCGCGTGCGTGGCGCGTGTTGAAATAGTGCCGGATGGTAACGCCCATCAGGAAAACCAACGCCGCAATGATCCAGTTATATTGAGTCGCAAAGGCCAGCGGGTAATGGTTCGACAGCATCAGAAATACAACAGGAAGCGTCAGGTAGTTGTTGTGCGTCGACCGCAGCTTGGCGATCTTGCCGTATTTCGGGTCCGGCGTTCGGCCATTCTTCAGATCATCGACCACGATGCGCTGGTTGGGCATGATGATGAAGAACACATTCGCTGTCATGATCGTTGCGGTGAACGCCCCCAGATGCAGCATCATCGCGCGGCCCGTGAAAATCTGGTTGTATGCCCAGCCCATCGCCACCAGCAGCGCGAACAACAGCACCATCAGCAGGGTGGGACGCTGCCCCAGCTTGGATTTGCATAAAAAGTCATAGATCAGCCAACCCACAGTCAGCGAAGCCGCCGAAATCGCAATGCCCTGCCACAGCGCCAGATCGGCCTTTTGCGCATCAATCAGATACAGCTCTCCGCCGACCCAATAGACGATCATCAGCAGCGCCGCGCCGCTCAGCCAGGTGGCATAGCTTTCCCATTTGAACCAGGTCAGGTGATCGGGCATCCGCTCGGGCGCGACCAGATACTTCTGGATGTGATAGAAGCCGCCGCCATGTACCTGCCACTCCTCACCATCTGCCGGGCCTGAAATGTCGCGGTTCAGGCCAAGGTCCAGTGCGATGAAGTAAAAAGACGATCCGATCCAGGCAATGGCGGTGATCACGTGCAACCAGCGCACGGCGAATGCCATCCAATCCCAGAACACGGCAAATTCGAACATGTGGGGTCTCTCCGATTGGTTAGGGCCACACTAGGCAAACCGCTTTTTATTCGGTATTCCCGTATATTGCCAAACTGTATCAAAAAAAACGATAAGATGTCCTATCTCGACAATATTCGAACCTTCGTCCGCGTCTATGATTTAGGCAGTATGTCTGCAGCTGGTCGGGATTTGCGTATTTCCCCAGCGGTGACTTCGGCGCGGATATCGCAACTTGAAGATCACCTAGGCGTGCGCCTGTTCCAGCGCACCACACGCAACCTTTCCCCAACCGAGCAGGGCCGGGCGTTCTATCCAGGCGCAGTGGCCGTTCTTGACGCAGTGGATGAAGCCGAGGCGCAGGTGGTGCATCTGACCGAAGCACCGCGCGGGTCGCTTTTCGTTGCTGCTCCGTTAGGGGTGGGGCGGCGATTGTTGGCCCCGCATGTGCCTGATTTCCTGTCAGAATACCCCGAGATTGACGTTCGGCTGCGTTTAACGGATCGATCGGTTGACCTGACGACTGAAGGCTTGGATCTGGCGTTCTTTATTGGTCAGCCCGAAGACAGCACATTGCGTATCCGCAAGATCGCAGACTGCCCGCGTGTTCTGTGCGCCGCGCCGGAATATGTCTCTCGACGGGGGATGCCGCGCACCGGTGCTGATCTTGTTTCGGACAAACATGAATGCCTGAACCTGCGGTTTCCGGGCGCGACCGAGTTCCAGTGGCTGCTGGAAACGCAAGACGGTCCTCGGCGGTTTGCGGTTTCCGGACGGTTCGAATGCGACGATGGCGACGTTCTGACGGATTGGGCCTTGTCTGGGCAGGGTATTGCAATGAAACCGGTGTTCGAAGTCGCCGAACACCTGAAATCAGGTCAACTTGTTCCAGTTGCGGTCGAGACGCCCCCGGTCGCGGTGCAAATGGCCTGCCTGTACACGCATAGGCGCCATCAGGACCCGAAGGCACGTCTGTTTATGGATTTTATGATCGCGAGAATTGGTAAGATCGTCAACGCGTTGGGCGAAGGGGGTTGATTGGGGCTCCCGCCACTGTTCGCGCCCTTCGGGCGCTGCACAGCGTTGGGCCCGGCGCTGCGGCATGGCCGCAGCGTGGGAACGCCCTTGAGTTGCGGAACGCCTAGATCAGGAGAAACCGCGCCGTACCTGAAAGGTGCGGCGCCCGGCCCAACGGGAGGAACCCGGCAGGGTGATCGACGGGCGGGAGGGGCCCTGCGTTAACTGCCGCGATAGGTCGAATAGCCAAAAGGTGAAAGCAGCAGCGGTACGTGATAGTGCGCATCAGGATCTGACATGCCGAAACGTATTGGGATCTTGTCCAGAAACAGCGGATCTTCTGCCGATTGCCCCGTTGTGCGCAGATAATCGCCAGCGTCAAACACCAATTCGTATGTACCGATCGCAAAGGCGTCCTTTGGCAAAATGGGACTATCCGTTCGGCCATCAGCGTTTGTTGTCATCTGGGCGAGGATATGGCGCGCCTCACCCGCTACGCTGTAGAGCGTGATGTTCAACCCTTGGGCCGGACAGCCGCGCGCGGTGTCCAGAACGTGCGTTGTCAGATAGCCTGCCACGGCATTCTCCTGTGATCTGCAATTTGCTTTGCCACAGTCTGGCGCAAAGTTCTAAAATATGGAAATGCCAAAAGAACCGGAAACTGCGTTCGGATTAGTTTGATAATCATCCGGCTGTTTCTGGGCTATGGCTGAGGACAAACAAAAGAACGGACACCCATATGCAGCCCCCTCGTTATCCTCGCGACATGATCGGATACGGTTTGACACCGCCCGACGCTCAATGGCCCGACGGTGCCAAGATCGCGGTTCAAATCGTGCTGAATTACGAAGAAGGCGGGGAAAACAACATACTTCACGGCGATGCGGCCTCCGAAGCTTTTCTGTCTGAAATCGTCGGGGCCGCGCAATGGCCGGGTCAGCGGCATTGGAACATGGAGTCGATTTACGAATACGGCGCACGCGCCGGGTTCTGGCGGTTGCACCGGCTTATGAAAGACCTGCCAATTACGGTCTATGGTGTCGCGACCGCGCTGGCCCGGTCCCCAGACCAAGTTGATGCAATGAAGTCTGCGGGATGGGAGATCGCCAGCCACGGTCTGAAATGGGTTGAGCACAAGGATATGCCCGAAGCAGAGGAACGCGCCCAGATTACCGAAGCGATCCGCCTGCATACCGAAGTCGTCGGCCATCGTCCGCGCGGCTGGTACACGGGGCGCTGTTCCGAGAATACGGTTCGATTGGTCGCTGAAGAGGGCGGGTTTGACTATGTCGCTGACACCTATGCGGATGATCTTCCCTACTGGGTCAACGCAGGCGAAAGGGATCAGCTGATCGTTCCATATACCTTGGATTGCAACGACATGCGCTTTGCCACCCCACAGGGTTTTAACGCGGGCGACCAGTTTTATTCCTATCTCAAGGACAGTTTCGACGCGCTCTATGCCGAAGGCCAAGAGGGCGCGCCCAAGATGTTGTCAATCGGGCTGCATTGCAGGCTGATCGGGCGTCCCGGCCGGGTTATGGCGTTGAAACGGTTTCTAGACTATGCGCAGAGTTTTGAGGACGTATGGTTCGCCACCCGCTTGCAAATCGCACAGCATTGGGCCGCACATCACCCGCCGAGCCGCCATCGGAAACCGTCCCAGATGGACCACGCAACATTCGTCGGCACTTATGGCGGCATCTTTGAACATTCGGCCTGGATTGCCGAGCGCGCGTTCGAGCTAGAGCTTGGCCCGGCTAATGACACTGCGGGTGGATTGCACAATGCGCTGACGCGTATGTTCCGGTCTGCCTCGGATCACGAAAGACTTAGCGTTCTGACCGCGCACCCGGATTTGGCCGGCAAACTGGCGCAGGCGAAACGTCTGACACAGGAAAGCACGTCTGAACAGGCATCAGCCGGGTTGGATGCGTTGACAGACGCCGAGCGCGCGGCGTTTACGGACCTGAATACTCGTTACACCGAGAGGTTTGGGTTCCCTTTCATCATCGCGGTGCGGGATCACGACAAAGCCTCGATCCTGCAGGCGTTTCAGCGGCGGATTGAGCAGGATCGCGAAACGGAATTCCGCGAGGCCTGCCGTCAGGTTGAACGCATTGCCGAGTTTCGGCTGCGGGACATTCTTCCGTCATGATGCAGATCGTCGCCCGTCCGCTGACCGCTCAAGCCTTTGCGCCGTACGGAGACGTGATTGAGGCTGCGGGTCAGCCAGACAAAATCATAAACCAGGGACAATGCGGCCGTTTCCATGACCGTGCCCAGATGGATTTCGCTGACGGACGCGCGGGTATCAGCCTGTTTAACGCCAATCCGCGCGCTTTCCCCTATGTGTTGGATATGGTCGAGCGGCATCCCGAAGGCAGCCAAGCCTTTATACCGATGACACATCAACCGTTTCTGGTCGTGGTCGCACCAGATGCCAATGGAATGCCCGGCCAGCCCGTTGCCTTCCTGACGTCACCCGGTCAGGCCGTAAACTATCATAGGGGCACTTGGCATGGCGTTTTAACGCCGCTGCATGGTCCGGGCCTGTTCGCGGTTGTTGACCGCATCGGTGCCGGGGCGAACCTTGAAGAACACTGGTTCGACACGCCCTATGAAATTGTCGCCCGCTGACGTCGCCAATCAGCGGCCAACCATCAGTTGGGCGACATCCAGCATCCGGGCCGAGAAACCCCATTCGTTGTCGTACCAGCCAAAGACGCGGACCTGATGTTCGCCGATCTGCCGCGTCTCTGGGCCTGCGATGACAAGCGACTCGGGGCGGGTCCGCAAATCGGACGAAACCAAGGGCTCGTCCGTCCAACCCAGAACAGGAGATTGCGCAACGGCCTGACGCAGGTTGGCCTCGAACAAATCCGCAGACACTGGGTGTTCAAGCGTCACGATCAGGTCAACCGCCGAGACGCTGGCCGTGGGAACCCGCACCGCCGCGCCCGAGACGCGACCGGCCAGATGAGGCAAAACCTCGTCAATCAGGTGCATGGCACTGGTGGTGGTGGGAACCATCGAAAGTGCGCCCGCGCGAGATCGGGCCAGATCTCCGCGCGGTGCGTCCACCATTGGCTGGCTGTTCGTATAACAGTGGATGGTCGTCATGTGGCCCGATACCAGGCCACCGATCTCATCCAGAACCTTGACTAAAGGCGCCAGACCGTTCGTCGTGCACGAGGCGTTCGACACGATGCTCGCATCGCCCAGCTGGTCTTCGTTTGCGCCCAGTACAACGGTAACCTCGGTCGCCGGAGACGGGCCGGAAATCAGCACTCTCCCCGCACCCGCCGTCAGGCCCTGGCTGGCGACATCTGATGTGCGTGCAACGCCCGTGCAGTCCATCAGGACATCGACGCCGGTCAGATCCACACGAGACAAATCCGCACTGTGGGTCACTGGTATCGCCATCCCGTCGACGATCAATTCGTCAGCAGAGTGTTTAACATCGCCCGCATAGGGACCGAATGTGCTGTCGTATTTGAACAGGTAGGTGCAGGTTTCCAGCGGTGCAATGTCGTTGATCAGCACCAGTTGGATACCACTGTCCTGCGGCATGGCCAGAAGCTGCCGCAGGATCGTGCGGCCGATCCGGCCGAATCCGTTAATCGCAAGTTTCATGCGCAAGCTATGGCAGCGGGCTGCGCTGACCTCAATGCCCGTTTCGCCTTGGGGTCAGTTGCAACTGACCTGCGAAAAGAACTGGCCCGAGATATTCTGGTACATGCTGCCTCGGATGGGGGTGCACCCGGTGGCCTGCTGGATCGCTGCGATGGCCTGAAGGGTGCGCAGGCGCGGCGGCGGCCCAAAAGGGTTGAGGTTGTTGTTGTCCCGCGTCGCGCGATACACGACCGGAGCATCCGAGACCTGCGTGATCGCCCAGGTCCGGCTGAAGACCGAAACCGATTTGGTCGGTTCCTTGGCGACCACAGGGGTCGCGTTAATAGCCGTAAGGCCGATGACGGCGGCCAGCGCCAACATTGATCCACGCAGTACCATTGAACAATCTCCAGTGCTAAAAACTGCGGGTATTTCATCAGATTCAACCGGTCCTGTGAAGCCCCGAGCCCAAGAAACCCACCGGAAACTCAGCGTTTAGACAGGGTTAGGGGCATGTGACGGTTCACATCCTTGTAAAGAAGATAACGAAACCGCCCCGGTCCACCGGCATAACAGGCTTGCGGGCAGAAAGCGCGCAACCACATATAGTCGCCGGCTTCGACCTCGACCCAGTCCTGATTCAGCCGATAGACGGCTTTACCTTCAAGCACGTAAAGCCCGTGTTCCATCACATGGGTTTCGGCAAACGGGATCACGCCGCCCGGCTCGAACGTGACGATGTTGACATGCATGTCGTGGCGCAGGTCTTGCGGATCGGCGAAACGGGTTGTGGCCCAACGCCCCTCGGTGCCGGGCATCGGGGTTGGGGCGATGTCGCGTTCATTGGTGATGATCGGATCAGGGGCGGGCAGGCCGGGAACGGCTTCATAAACTTTGCGGATCCAGTGAAACCGGGCAGTATCTTTGCCGCGATTGTGCAGGGTCCATTCGGACCCGGCTGGGATATAAGCATAACCCCCTGTCTCCAACACATGAACATTGCCGTTCAGCGTCAGGGTTGCCGAGCCTTCGACCACAAACACTACGGCCTGTGCGTTCGGGTCGGTTTCGGGGCGGTCGCTGCCACCACCGGGCTGAACCTCCATGATATATTGCGAGAATGTTTCGGCAAAACCACTCAGCGGGCGGGACAGAACCCAAAGCCGGGTGTCCTGCCAAAAAGGCAGGTAACTGGTGACGATGTCACGCATCGTCCCTTTGGGGATCACCGCATAGGCGTCAGTAAACATGGCGCGGTCAGTCAAAAGCTGGTCTTGTCCGGGATGTCCGCCTGACGGCGCATAATAGGTGGGCTGTGCCATTTGATGCCTCTGGTTCAGGTTTCTCGCACTATGGGGGGATTAGACAGGCGCTTATAGCGGCGCGATCGCAATAGGTTTGTTCGGGAATATTTGAAGGTTGAAACCTCTTGGGGTTGGCCATGAGGGTTCACATGTCTATCCTTGAATGAAAGTGCATTTCAGAATTGTGAGGCCCCATGAATTCTCTTTTCTCTCTTACAGCAGCAGGCGCTGTGATAATTGGCCTCAGCGTTACTGCGCAGGCCAAGCCATTGTCGCGGATCATCGCAGAATCGGGGTTGAGCCCGGACGATTTCACACTGCTGACGGCCGCGGCAGACGGATTGTTTCAGGGCAGTACGCCACAGGTTGGCTCGGAAGCTACGTGGGCCAGCACGGAAACCGACGCAAAGGGTACCGTCACCGTGCGGGATGTCCGCGGCAATTGCGTGCATTTGCAGCACTTGATTGAACCGGCCAATACCGATCAGATACGTGAGGTCAGAACGCGACGTTGCCGCGACGCGGGCGGCAATTGGATTCTCACGCCTTAAAGAGCGCTAGTATCCGCGCGCCCGGTCCACTTCGTGCAACAAGGGCGCGCCACTGTTGAGGCGCTCGAAATTCTCGGCCACATCGCGCAGAGCGTCGCCCAGATGCCAGCCAGAAACGTGCGGGGTGATTGTTACACCCGGATGTGTCCACAAAGGGCTGTCTGCGGGTAAGGGTTCGGTTCGGGTGACGTCCAGAACGGCACGACCGGGCCTTCCCTGATCCAAAGCCGTGATCAACGCGGCCTCGTCAATCAAATCTCCGCGTCCTGCATTCAGCAACTGGCTGCCGGATTTCATGGCCGCCAGCATATCGGGTCCGAACAAGCCGACCGTTTGCGGGGTCGATGGCAGAATGGCACAGACATGGTCACATGCGGACAACAGATCGGGCAGGGCGTCCTCGCCATGCAGGCATGTGACACCGTCGATCTGCTTGGGTGAGCGGCTCCAGCCCATGACCTGAAACCCAACCGCGCGCAGCATCTTTGCGCTGCGGGCGCCGATATGACCCAAACCCAGCACTCCGACCACTGTGTCCGGCGAATAGAGCGGCGCCTTCGGGGACCATTCCGACCGGTCCTGCGCAGCCTCGTGAAAGGGCATGTTGCGCTGTTGACGCAGGATGTAGGCCACGAACCACTCGGCGATGCCTTGCGCAGGCGCGTCAGGTTTCAGGCGCGTAACACGCACATGGTCGGGCAGGTTGGGGTTGCCGACAATCGTTTCGACGCCTGCGCCCAGTTTTTGCACAAGCTGCAGATTGGGCAGGCGGGCAAGTTGATCATCGCTGAGTCCTGCCAATGCGATCATTGTAATGTCGCTGGGGTCTCCGATCGTGGCAGGGGTGCGTACGTCCAGACCGGGCTTCAGTGCCCGAACATCCCGCGCGATATCGCTGTCGCTCATCCAATCGGACAGACCTGTCTCTATCAACAATGCCATTTTAACTTCCCCCGAACAGTTTGATTGACTTGACGTCCCGTCCTAGCTGGACATCTTGACGGCAGCTAAGTCATTCTCGGGCCAAAGGTAAAGCCCGGTCACCGGGTCGGAGGAGGAAAACCCATGAACATGTCATTCGGCCTGCGTGATGAGAACGCTCAACTGTTACAACGTGTGGCAGACATGATCCGCGATGAGATCATGCCGCTGGAGGCAGAATATCACGCAGAGATCGGCAAAGGGGATCGTTGGCAATATACAGAACGTCAGTCCGAAATCCTTGAGGGCCTGAAGGCCAAGGCCAAGGCTGCGGGGCTTTGGAATTTCTGGCTGACCGACAGCGACAAAGGCTTTGGTCTTTCCACCGTGGAATACGCTTATTTCGCCGAAGAGATGGGCAAGACCCCTTTGGGCGCCGAAGTCTTCAACTGTTCCGCCCCAGATACCGGCAACATGGAGGTCTTCGAACGCTACGGAACCGAAAAGATGAAAGAGCAGTGGTTGAAACCGCTGCTCGAAGGTGAAATCCGCTCGGCCTATCTTATGACCGAACCGGATGTGGCCTCGTCGGATGCGACGAATGTGTCGATGTCTTGCGTGCGGGACGGCGATGACTATGTCCTGAACGGCGAAAAATGGTGGTCGTCGGGGGCCGGTGATCCGCGATGCAAGGTCTATATCGTGATGGTCAAAACCGCCGGGGAAGAGCAGCCTAAACACCAGCGGCAGTCGATGATCGTCGTGCCGGCCGACACACCGGGTGTCGAAATTCTGCGCCCGATGGAGGTCTATGGCCATGACGACGCGCCGCATGGGCATATGCATATCCGGTTCACCAACATGCGCGTTCCGGCTGAAAATATACTGTTGGGTGAGGGGCGTGGCTTCGAGATCGCTCAGGGTCGCCTTGGGCCGGGGCGTATTCACCATTGCATGCGCGCCATCGGGCAGGCCGAAAGCGCGCTGGATCAGATGTGCAAACGGTCCCTGCAACGCGAGGCGTTCGGTAAGAAGCTGGCCCAGCTTGGGGCGAATTTCGACATCATCGCCGAATGCAGGATGGAGATTGAGATGGCGCGCCTGCTGTGCCTCAAGGCTGCGTGGTATATGGATCAGGGCGATGTACGCGCGGCAGCACCGTGGATCAGCCAGATCAAGGTTGTGGCCCCGCGCGTAGCCTTAAAGGTGATTGACGAGGCGGTGCAGATGTTTGGTGCGCAGGGGATCAGTCAGGACACACCGCTTGCCACGGCCTGGACCCATGTGCGGACTTTGCGGTTGGCCGATGGGCCCGATGCGGTGCACCGCCGTCAGGTCGCGCGGGCTGAGCTGAAGAAACACACGCAGGAAAAAGTCTGAGCAAGGCCATGGTTTCCAATCCGGACGTGAGGGCGCAATCCTATTTCCACATTCGACCGGACGGTGCGTTTGTGGGTAACGACCCCGCGCGCGGCCCGTGGTCGGCCGTGCACTGTCATGCCGGGCCGGTCAGCGGGTTGGTCGTGCGTGCGGCGGAAACCGAAGTCGGGCCCGAGAAGATGTTGACCCGGCTGACGGTGGATTTATTGCGGCCATTGCCTTTGGCCGGATTGCGAGTCGCTGCCGAAACCACGCGCCATACAAAGACATTGGCGACAACGCGGGTGACCGTGCACGATTTGGATGACACGCTTTGCGCCGTTGCAACGACGATGCATCTGGTGCGCCGTGATCTTGGGCCAGTGCCAAACGTGACGATGCAGCCCCCTCGGTTGGATGATGCGGTCACGGGTCCTTTTCCGATTGGCGAAACACGTCACAATCTGCCGGGCTTCGCCAACCATTCGGACATTCTGTATCCCAAAGGCGGAAATCAGGCAGCCGGTCCAAAAACCGTTTGGATGCGCACGCCGCCGCTTTTGGCCGATGAGGCACAATCGCCGATACAGGCCCTGTGTCCGCTGGCAGACTGCGGGAATGGTATCTCGTGGAACGCGCCCACCACCGAGATGGGGTTCATGAACACCGACCTGACAGTGCAAGTTCACCGCGAGCCGGTCTCGGACTGGTTGGCGTCAGAGTCATTGTGCCATTGGCAACACTCGGGCATCGGGATGTCTCAGTCCGTACTTTATGACACAGAAGGTCCGGTCGCGACGGCGCTGCAAACGCTTGTCTTATTTCCGCCGGATTAAACAGTTGGCCGGATTCTGCGTGCTTTCTCAAAAGTGCGTTGTCGCTGCGGGGCCGAAACCCTATCTTTCTCACATGCGCTGGATATTGACCCTTTTCACCTTTTGCTTGCCGGTCCCGGTCTTGGCTCATCCCCATGTGTTCATCGACACGGGGCTGGAGTTCATCGTCGATGACGCAGGCAATCTGACACATGTGCGGGTAACCTGGGCTTATGATGAGCTGTATTCGCTTTTCGAGCTTGAGGACAGAAAACTTGATCAAGATGGCGACGGTATTCTGAGCGAGAGCGAACAGGCCTTTCTGGCCGGGTTCGACGCGCAGTGGATCGAAGGGTATAACGGCGATCTGGTGGTGCGTGCAGATGGCCAGATCATCCCTCTGTCGGGTCCGATGGAACCTACGGCCACCACTGATAACGGCCGCATTGTCTCGACCCACCTGAGGGCGGTTGAGGGAGAACCGGTCGCAGCGGCGGCTTTGTCAGCCAAGGCGTTCGATGAAATCTACTACACAGCATATGAGGTTACGCGCCCGGTAACAGTGTCCAGTAAGCTGACGTGCCAGATAGAGCGGACGGATCCCGATATTGACGGCCAGCTCGCCCAGATGCGGGCGTTCCTGCTGACCCTTGATGCCAATTATGATCTTGAGGAGAACGACATCCCGCTGGTTGGTGAAAGCTTTGCGACCGAGATCCGCGTTTCATGTCCAAGTACCTGATTATCCCTGTCCTCCTGTCGTTTGGCCTGCTGCTGTGGTTCTGGGGCAGCGGAGGATTTGACAGCCTTGCTGCCTGGGCCGCTGGCGAACAGCGCGAGTTCCAGAACCAGATCGCCCGATCCCTGCGCGCCGCCCGCGCGGAACAACCCGAAGCTGTCGCGACCCTTTTAACTGTTTGTTTCGCTTACGGATTTTTCCACGCCGTAGGCCCGGGTCACGGCAAAGTCTTGATCGGAGGGTACGGGCTGGGGCGCAAGGTGGCCTTTTGGCGTTTGTCCGCGATCAGCGTGCTGTCCAGTTTGGGGCAGGCCGTCACTGCAGTGGTTCTGGTGTATGCCGGGGTTCTGGTGTTCCAGATGTCGCGGGACAGTTTGGTTGGCACAACCGAGCAGGTCATGGCGCCCGTAAGCTATGGCGCCATCGCTGCAATTGGCCTTTGGCTGGTGTTCCGGGCGTTACGCAGTTTCGCCAGGCGGTACCGGGCGGATCGGACACAGGTGCATCATCACCATCATCATCATGACGGCCACGATCATCATCACGGTCATGACCACGAGGTTTGTTCGGATTGCGGGCATCGGCACGGTCCGACGGCGGAAGAAGTTGCGCAGATCGGGAATTGGAAAGAGGCTGCCCTGCTGATTGTGGGCATCGCTGCGCGTCCCTGCACCGGGGCGCTATTTGTGTTGATCCTGACGTGGCAAATGGGCATCGCGATGGTTGGAATCGCCGGTGCTTTTGCAATGGCACTGGGCACGGCGACAGTGACAACACTGGTCGGTTGGACCTCATTTGGTTTGCGCGGCGGGTTGCTGGCCTCGGCCTCGGCCACCCGCTTTGCGCAGGTTCTGGCGCCGACGATCGAACTCGTCGCGGGTCTGGTGATCGCCGTTATTGCCAGCGGGCTGCTGCTGCGCGCGATTTAATCGAAAACCGGCTGAGGATATCCAACCCGCGCCAGATACAGACCTTGCGGCGGACAAACTGGCCCGCAGGCGGCGCGGTTCTGGGCCGCAAGCGCGTCTTGCACATCCTCAGGTGTCCAAGCGCCTGCGCCGACCCTTTCTAAAGTGCCAACAAAGCTGCGCACCTGATTGTGCAGAAAAGAGCGGGCGCGAACGTGGAAATGCACCTCTGGGCCCGAGAACCCGTCGGTTTGTTCCACCCGCAATTCATCCAGTGTTTTGACCGGGCTGGCCGCCTGACAGATCGAGGACCGGAAGGTGGTAAAATCATGCCGCCCAATCAGCGTATCCGCACCGTCCTGCATCGCCTGCACGTCCAAGCGATGATTGATCTGCCAAACCTGCCCAGCATCATGTGTGGCTGGCGCACGACGCATCAGGATACGGAACAGGTACTGCCGTTCGACCGCCGAAAACCGGGCGTGCCAGTCGTCATCGACCTGCGCCGCCTGCACAATCGCCACAGGGTGGGGTTTAAGGTGATAATTCAATGCTTCGGATAGACGGAACGGATCCCAGTCCTTGATCAGATCACAATGGGCGACCTGTCCCAGTGCGTGAACGCCTGCATCGGTGCGGCCGGCAGCTGCGATGGTATGCGCGCCGGGTTGGATGCGCGACAGGGCCTCTTCGATCGCCCCTTGCACGGATGGCTGATCCTTTTGCCGCTGCCATCCGGCAAACGGCTCTCCTTGGTATTCGACTTTCAACGCGTATCTTGGCATGGGCCGCTGGTAGCGCGACGCGCCGCCACGGGCAAGAGCGGGAAAGCGCTGGCATGTCAGGCGGTGGCTACCTATCTTGAGCGAAACAATAAAAGCGGGGCGACGGTTTGGTCATCTCTTCCCTGGCAGACAGTGTGGTGCGCGGCGTCGAGTCCGTGGGCGATACCGTGTCAGAAGCCTTTTTTGAACCAGTGATCCGGCTGGGCGTGACCGGTTTGGCGCGGTCCGGCAAAACGGTATTCATCACGTCACTGGTGGCAAACCTGCTGGACCGTGGGCGAATGCCCGGATTGGTGGCGCAGCAAGAGGGGCGGATCAATGCGGTTTACCTGCAGCCGCAACCCGACGACACCGTGCCTCGGTTCGATTATGAAAACCACCTTGCGGCGTTGACCGGGCCTCAGCCACACTGGCCAGACAGTACCCGCGCCGTGTCCGAGTTGCGCTTGTCCTTCAAAGCACGTCCATCCGGGCTTTTGTCGGGTTTGCAGGGACCACGCACTGTGCATCTGGATATTGTCGACTATCCGGGTGAATGGCTGCTGGATCTGGCTTTGTTGGACAAAACCTATGAGGCTTGGTCGGCAGAGACGCTCGAACGCATTACCGCGCGTCCACAGGCTGCCACGTTTCTCACTCAGGCCAATGCTGCCGATCCGGCGGACACGCATGACGAACCCACCGCTCAGGCGCTTGCGAAAGCGTTTGCAGAGTATCTGAACGCGGCCCGTGATGCGGGGTTCTATGATTGCACACCGGGGCGTTTTTTGTTGCCCGGTGACCTGGCTGGTTCGCCGGTGTTGACATTCGCGCCGCTGCCGGTTGATCGACCTACGCCCCGGCGCAGCCTGCACCGCGAAATGGCCAGAAGGTTCGAGGCATATAAGTCGCAGGTCGTTAAGCCGTTCTTTCGGGATCACTTCGCGCGGATCGACCGGCAGGTCGTTCTGGTGGATGCGCTGGGCGCGATTCATAAGGGTCCGCAAGCGGTCGAAGATATGCGCCGCGCGATGGCAGATATCCTGTCCGCATTCCGTCCCGGCCGAAACGCTTGGCTAAGCCGATTGCTGCTTGGAAAACGGGTCGAGCGCATTCTGTTTGCCGCCACCAAGGCCGACCACTTGCACCACCAACAACATCAACGTCTGACCCATATCATGGAGGCGCTAATTCGTGACGCCCGCGACAGGGCCAGCTTTGCCGGGGCGGACACGACGGCCTTATCGATGGCCTCATTGCGCGCGACAACCGAGGAAATGCGTTTGCATGATGGGGTAGAATTGCCCTGCGTTCGAGGAACGTTGATGGATGGCAAGCAGGCGGCGTTTTACCCGGGCGAATTGCCGGATGACCCTTTGAAACTGTTGGGGGCGGCGCGCAATGGGGCCGAAGGTTGGCTTGACGCCGAATACGGGTTCATGTCCTTCGCCCCTGCCAAACTGACCCTGCGCCCCGGAGATGGGCCGCCCCATATTCGGCTGGATCGCGCAGCGCAGTTTCTGATCGGAGATCGCCTGTGATCGCAACTCTGCGCCCGGCTCGCAGCACCGATGCCGGTGCGACCGGAGAGATTCTGCACGGTTTCGCGCGCGAGAACGACTGGATGCCAGAGCTGCACACTCAGGCCGAGACCATCGCGTTCTGTGGCCGTATGATAGATCAGGATTGGGTCACAGTGGCTGAACTGGACGCCCGCGTGGTGGGTTTTCTGGCTTTGAACGGGACAGAAATTCATTCCTTGTACCTGATGGCCTCTGCCCGACGGCAAGGCATCGGACGACACCTGCTGGACCATGCCAAATCCCGGCGCACACAGCTTTCGCTGTTCGCGTTTCAAGCCAATCTGCCCGCGCGGCGGTTCTACGAACATAACGGGTTTGTCGAAGTTGCGCGTAGCGATGGGGCCGATAACGATGAAAACCTGCCGGACATTAGATATGTCTGGATACGAGAGGGGGCAGAAAATGGCTAAAGGTCCCGTGCTGATCGACCTCGAAGCGGACGAGCCCACCGTGGACGTGGCGAAGGCGCCTCCGGTGCCTGAGATCGGGCAACCTCAAGGGCAGGCGATGCAGGGTGTGGTCCGGCTTGCGGCTCGCAGGCCCTCGCGGCTGGCGCGTTGGTTCTGGGGGCTGGCCTTAGCTGCTGTTGGCGCAGTTGTGTCCATCGCGGCGTGGGACTTTGTGAACGGGCTTTTGCTGCGTGCGCCGGTTTTGGGTTGGGTCGTGACGGGGCTTTTTGCAGCGTTGGTGTTGGTCGCCCTGATCATCGCGCTGCGTGAATTGGCGGCAATCGCACGTTTGTCTCGTGTTGACGGGATAAGGCAAGCGGCGGACACTGCGCTGGCCGAGGATGATCTGGCACAGGCACGCGCGGTTACGACCAAGCTTATTGCTTTTTACAAGGGTCGGGATGAAACCAAATGGGGTCGTGACAAGCTGACCGAACGTATGGGGGAACAGTTCGACGCCTCGGGGCTGCTGACCTTGGCCGAAGATGAATTGCTTGTCCCATTGGACGCCGCCGCCAGCCGCGAGGTCGAAGCGGCCGCTCGTCAGGTGGCCACTGTTACGGCCCTGGTGCCTTTGGCGTTGGCAGATGTCGCCACCGCTTTGGCTGCGTCGCTTCGGATGATCCGGCGCGTTGCTGAAATCTATGGCGGTCGCGCCGGGTTTCTGGGGAGTTGGCGGCTGACCCGTGCGGTTTTTGTTCATCTGGTCGCAACCGGAGCAGTCGCGGTTGGCGATGACCTGCTGGAGCCCGTTTTGGGCGGCTCGGTTCTTAGCAAACTGTCCAGAAGATTCGGCGAAGGTCTGGTCAATGGGGCCCTCAGTGCCCGTGTCGGTGTGGCCGCAATGGAGGTTTGTCGACCTTTGCCCTTCTCTGACCGTCACAAACCCTCGACAAGGGGAATGATCAAGCGGGCCTTGGCGGGTTTGTTTTCCAAAACTTGACCTGCCGCAAGGTGCTGACGTCCACTGGATGGCATACCAGACCCGGAGCCAGCCATGACCGAGCACGGACACAGCCAACAGGAAATAGCCGAACGTATCAACGCGCCACCTGGCCGCGGCGTGCTGCGCGATGTCGTTTATGGGGGCATCGACGGATCAGTGACCACCTTTGCGATCGTGGCTGGGGTTGCTGGGGCTGGCCTTTCTCCGTTCATTATCGTGGCGTTGGGGCTGGCCAATGTTTTGGCAGATGGCTTCTCGATGGCGGCGGGCAATTACTCTGGCACAAAAGCTGAATTGGACAACATTCGCCGCATCCGCGCGATCGAGGAACGGCATATCCACCTGTACCCCGACGGCGAGCGAGAGGAAGTGCGCGAGATTTTGGCGCAGAAAGGTCTGTCGGGGCGGGTGCTGGACGAGGCGACCGACGCAATCACTGCAAACCACGACAACTGGATCGATCTGATGATCGAAGGGGAATACGGGCTGGGCAGTGTCGACCCTCATCCTCTCAAGGCTGCGATGGCGACCTTTTGGGCATTCCTGATCGCGGGGATGGTGCCGCTGTTGCCCTTCCTCGCTGGGGTGGATCAGGCTTTTACTATTTCCGCCTGGATGACAATGGCCGTGTTTTTTGCCATCGGTGCGCTCAAAAGCAGGTGGTCGCTGGCACCTTGGTGGCGATCCGGGGGCGAGACGTTGTTGATCGGTGGTGCTGCTGCCTTGATCGCGTATCTAGTCGGGTCGCTGTTTCATCCTTGACGGGCTAGATTGATCCAGCTTGGCGCAGGTGGTTGTTGAAGGTAACAAACATAAACTCGGGCCTTTCATTGCCTGTCCAGCAACTACGTTAATTGCGGGTTTCCGGCGATTGCGGTGGTGCAGATCATCTTCGGGCAGTTAATCCCGCGCCTCACGTCTGGCTGCATTTAGCCGTGAGTTATACCTGCGAACTGGCGGATTTTCTGACTGTTGCCCAACGGGCGTCTCGGGTAGCCTGACGGTGAACCCAACCGGAGAGCCCATTGGAATCCTTGCTTGTTCTTGTTGGATTGATCGTGCTGGCCATCCCGGTAGGCATCGTTTTTCTGATTGTAAGTCACACCCGCCTGCGCCGTCGGGTTGAGCAGTTAGAGCAGGATCTTCGCGCGCTGGGTGGGGATGTTTCCAAAACCAGCGATGCACCACCCCGACCCGAACCGCGCAAGCCGACCGAAAAACCGGACAAAGCTCTGAAACCCGCCCCGTGGTCCAAGGCGCAGACACCCCAACCCGCTGCCGAGCAGACACCGCCTGCCGCCGTAGTGTTTCGTGAGGACCGGTTTACCGCGCTTTCGACCTGGTTGCGAGAGAACTGGTTTTATGTGGTGTCCGCCCTTTCACTGGCGTTGGCAGGGATATTCTTGGTTCAATACGGTGTCGAAAATGGGATGTTGCCTCCGTCCGCCCGTGTGATTGCCGCGTTGAGTTTCGGTGTGGTGTTGATCGTGGCCGGAGAAGTGATCCGCCGCAGGTTTGGAGATGATGAAGCCTCGGCCACCGCATATTTGCCCTCGGTTTTCTCGGGCGCCGGTCTGGTTACCCTGTTCG
This sequence comes from Ruegeria sp. HKCCD7628, assembly GCF_057221005.1. Taxonomy (NCBI): domain Bacteria; kingdom Pseudomonadati; phylum Pseudomonadota; class Alphaproteobacteria; order Rhodobacterales; family Roseobacteraceae; genus Ruegeria; species Ruegeria sp. HKCCD7628. The sequence continues at coordinate 927,216 of NZ_JBWVBA010000001.1, read as the reverse complement.
GAGGTATTCTGGCTGCTAGGCAGCTCTACGACTTGATCGGCCCCGAAAGCGCGTTGATTGCAATGGTCGTTGTTGCCCTGTTGGGATTGATCCTTGGCTGGTTCCACGGCCCCTTGCTGGCTGCTGTCGGTCTGATCGGGGCCTTTGCAGCCCCCTTTCTTGTTGGCGGCACGTCCAAGGATCCGGGCTGGCTATATGCCTATTTCTTTGTGATCGCCGTTTTGGGATTGGGGATCGACACAGTGCGCCGCTGGGCGTGGATATCCGTCCTGACTCTGTTTGGTGCCTATGCCGCTTGCCTGCTGCTGGTGCTGTCCTCACCGCTGACAGAACCGTATTACCTGATCTGCGTCACAGCGTTGGCCGTGATTTCCATTGCCATACCAATTCGGCGTGTCTGGCCCGATCATGAGGGCGCGATGATCAGCCAGATCATCAGTCGCAAAACGGGCGATGCATGGCCCGAATTTCCCACGCGGGTTGCCTTTGGCGCGGTCGCCGTTAGTTCCGCGATTCTTTCGGTGCATTGGGCTGATAGCCCGGCGGAGTTCTGGCTGGGCGTTACCTTGCTGGCGGGGCTGGCGCTTGGATTGATGCTGTGGGGTAGGCGGGCGGAGGCATTGCAGGATGCGACGAAATTGCCAGCGCTGGGCCTTGTCTGGTTCGTTCTGATGCATGGCTGGGATAACGGCATCGTTCTGCGCCACTTCGCTGAGACCTATGCCGCAACCGCCGAAGCGGACTACCCCTGGGTGGTCACAGTCTTGATTATTGTGGGTGGGGTGATTTCCGTCACTGCGGCCTGGCGCTCGATGCATGCGCACAAATATGCGGCCGGGTGGGCTGGCGCAGCTGCGGTCTTTGCGCCTGCGTTGGCCATCGCTCTTGAGGTCGGCTGGCACCCTGCGACTGTGATCGGAGCCTACCCGTGGGCACTGCATTGTATCGCATTGAGTGCGTTGATGGTAGTCTTTGCCGAGCGTTTTTCGCGCGTTGACGGAGATCAACGGATGCGCGCGTCGCTGGCGACGCTCTCGGCTTTATCCTGTTTGACCTTTGCCTGCGTCATTGTCCTGAGTTCTGCGGCGCTGACCATTGCTCTGGTCGCGATGGTAGTCGTGGCCGCCGCGCTGGATCGCAAATTCAACCTGCCGCCGATGAGCTGGTTCATCTGGGCTGGTGTCTTCACGGTCACGGTGCGGCTGGTGTTGAACCCGGGGCTTGACTGGGCCGGTTCCGCCGCGATCCTTGAAATGACGTTGGTCTACGCAGTCGCAACCCTTGGTTTCCTGTCGGGTTGGTTGCTGATCCGCTCACTGAATCGGCCTGTTGCAACTCTATTGCTAGAGAGCGCCACCTGGGCCACCGGGGGTATATTGCTGTCTTTGCTGCTGGAACGCTGGTTGCAGAGTTTTGGCGAGGGCAACGCCACTAATAGCCACTGGGGGCTGGGCTTACTGGCGATAATCTGGTTGCTTCTGGCCTTTGCGCAGGTTCAGCGGTTCGAACTGGGCGGAAAGCTGAACTATGCTCGCTATTTGCTTGCGGCGTTTTTTGCTGGGCATGGTCTTTTCCGATTGGTTCAGGCGTTGGTTGATGCGAACCCGTTGCTTAACAAGGTTGCGTCACCGGTTCTGGGTCTGCCGTTATTGAACACGCTTGCGGTCGCTTACTTGTTGCCTGCACTGGCAATTGGGCTCTCGGTCTGGAGGATTCATGCGACTCCGCTGTGGCTGAAGCGCGCCAGTTGGGGCTTGAGCGGTGGATTGACGGCTGTCTGGTTAGGGCTGATGATCCGTCATGTTTGGCAGGGCGCGGCCGGCATGTATGAGGGCAACGGCGTGACCCAGCCCGAGCTTTACACTTACACCATTGCTCTTCTGGTAATCGGGGCGGTGGTTTTCTACCAGTCGCTGGCGCGCCGATCCGACCTGATGCGCAAAGCCGGGCTGGCGGTGATTGGGCTGGCGGTGGCCAAGGTGTTCCTGATCGATATCGCCGGGCTTGGCGGACTGATCCGGGTGTTCTCGTTGCTGGCTTTAGGGTTGGCTTTGGCGGGTCTGGCGTGGCTTAACCGCTGGGCGCAGTTGCGCCATTCGCCGCATGCGCTGGAACCTCTGGACCATTGAGGGCGGGCGTCCTATAAGCGCGGCCATGTATGACCGGATGGCCATCATTATTCGAATTATATCCCCGGCGCTCTGACATCCTGAGACGCCGGGCAAAGGTGTTTGAGACCTCGCACCGACCGCTTCGATCCACACGACCAGATCATCCAAAGGACGCCCCCAATGTGCGCCGAAACACCTGATTACAAAGACACGCTGAACCTGCCCAAAACCGATTTCCCCATGCGCGCTGGCCTGCCCAAGCGCGAACCCGCATGGCTGGAGCGTTGGGAAACCATCGGCGTCTATGACCGCCTGCGCGAGAAGGAAGGCCGCACGCCCTTTACTTTGCACGATGGCCCTCCCTACGCGAACGGCCACCTGCATATCGGACACGCGCTGAATAAAACCATCAAGGACATGATCGTGCGGAGCCATCAGATGATGGGCCACGACGCGCGTTATGTTCCCGGCTGGGACTGCCACGGCTTGCCGATCGAATGGAAGATCGAAGAGCAATACCGCAAGAAGGGCAAGAACAAGGACGAGGTGAACGTCGTCGATTTCCGTCAGGAATGCCGCAAGTTCGCCGAGGGCTGGATCGATATCCAGCGCGACGAGTTCAAGCGCCTTGGCATCACAGGCAACTGGGCCGATCCCTATATCACCATGGACTACCACGCCGAGGCCGTGATCGCCGATGAGTTCATGAAGTTCCTGATGAACGGCACGCTCTATCAGGGATCGAAACCCGTGATGTGGTCGCCGGTGGAAAAGACCGCTCTGGCAGAGGCCGAGGTCGAGTATCACGACAAGGAAAGCTTCACCATCTGGGTGAAGTTCAAGGTCGTGAATGCGGGTGATCTGGATGATGCGTTTGTGGTGATCTGGACGACGACTCCGTGGACCATGCCATCGAACAAGGCGGTCGTGTACGGCAAGGATATCTCGTATGGCCTCTACGAAGTCATCGGAGCGCCCGAGGAATGCTGGGCCGCTGTGGGTGACAAGTTCCTGCTGGCCGATAATCTGGCTGCTGATGTGCTAGGCCGTGCCCGTTTGAACGACGACCAGTGGACCCGTGTCCGCGACGTGACCGCGGATGAGCTGGCAGGTGTGCAACTGACCCACCCGCTGGCCGGGGCCGAGGGCGGCAATGGCGAATGGGACGACATCCGCGACTTCCGCGCCGCTGAGTTTGTGACCGATACTGAAGGTACGGGGTTCGTCCACTGCGCGCCGTCCCACGGTATGGAAGAATTTGAGCTGTACCGCGATCTGGGCATGCTCGAGCAGGTCATCACCTATAACGTGATGGACGACGGCTCGTTCCGTGCCGATCTGCCTTTCTTTGGCGGCAAATACATTCTGTCCCGCAAAGGTGGCGAAGGTGATGCAAACAAAGCCGTCATCGACAAGCTGGTCGAGGTCGGCGGGCTGTTGGCGCGCGGCAAGATCAAGCACAGCTATCCCCATTCGTGGCGCTCGAAGGCTCCGATCATCTATCGCAACACGCCGCAGTGGTTTGCATCCGTGGACCGCAAGCTGGACGATGGCATGGGAGAGATGGGCGACACCATCCGTGAACGCGCCCTGCGCTCGATTGATGAACTGGTGAAATGGACCCCGCAGACGGGTCGTAACCGCCTGTATTCGATGATCGAAGCGCGCCCGGACTGGGTTCTGTCCCGCCAGCGCGCCTGGGGTGTTCCTCTGACCTGTTTCACCAAGAAGGGCGCCTTGCCCACCAACGCGGACTACCTACTGCGCAACGCCGATCTGAACGCGCGGATCAAGGCTGCGTTCGAAGAAAACGGCGCGGATATCTGGTACACCGACGGGTTCAAGGAGCAGATCCTGGACGGTATCGCCAACCCGGATGAATATGATCAGGTGTTCGACGTGCTGGATGTGTGGTTCGATAGTGGCTCGACCCACGCCTTTGTTCTGCGCGACCGCGAGGACGGGACCGAGGATGGAATCGCCGACGTTTATATGGAAGGTACCGACCAGCATCGTGGGTGGTTCCATTCGTCCATGCTGCAGGCTTGTGGCACCAAGGGCCGTGCGCCGTATCGCAACGTCGTGACTCATGGCTTTACGCTGGATGCCAAGGGCAACAAGATGTCCAAATCGCTGGGCAATACCATCGTGCCGGAAGAGGTCATCAAGCAATACGGTGCCGATATCCTGCGTCTTTGGGTGGCTCAGACCGACTATACCGCCGACCAGCGGATCGGGCCTGAGATCCTGAAAGGCACTGCCGACAGTTATCGCCGTTTGCGCAACACGATGCGGTTCATGCTGGGATCGCTGGCGGATTTCACTGAAGCCGACCGGGTTGAACCGCAAGACATGCCGCGTCTGGAGCGCTGGGTGCTGAGCCGTCTGGCCGATCTGGATGTACAGGTGCGCAAAGGCTATGCCGCCTTCGATTTCCAGGGTGTGTTCAGCGCCGTGTTCACCTTTGCCACGGTCGATTTGTCCTCGTTCTATTTCGACGTGCGCAAGGATGCGCTCTATTGCGATGGCGACAACCTGCGCCGCCGCGCCGCGCGAACTGTGCTGGACATCCTGTTCCACCGCCTGACCACATGGCTGGCCCCGGTTCTGGTCTTCACCATGGAAGAGGTCTGGCTGGAGCGGTTCCCGGGCGATGACAGTTCGGTCCATCTTGTGGATTTCCCGGACACGCCCGCCGATTGGCGACATGCCGAGCTTGAGGCCGCCATGGCCAAGGTGCGCCGCGTGCGCCGCGCCGTGACCGCTGCGCTGGAAATCCAGCGTCAGGACAAAGTGATCGGGTCCAGCCTTGAGGCTGCTCCGATTGTGTATGTCGAGGATCAGGAAACCCGCGATCTGCTGGCCACGTTTGATGTAGACGACATGTGCATCACCTCAGGCCTGACAGTCAGTGGTGATCCTGCTCCGGCAGAGGCTTTCCGTGTGCCAGAGATCGAGGGCGTTGCGGTGGTGTTCGAAAAGGCTGAAGGCGAGAAATGTCAGCGGTGCTGGAAGATCTTGCCGGATGTGGGTCTTCACGCCCATGCGGGTGTCTGCGGGCGCTGTGACGAGGCGTTGGCTTAGCGTCTCTGGCTTTGGAGTTTTGCGAGGCTCTGCCTCGCGCTCCGAGGTATTTATGGCCAGATGAAGGGGCGGATCGCTCTGATTGGGGTTGCGGGTGTGGCGAAACATCTGCAACCCTTTTTCTATGCCGATGATTGCCGTTGATACTAAGTTTGGCCGCCTTGGGGTTGAGGAAACCGATGGGGCGCTGACGCGTCTGGTTTGGGACGGGGTGGATGACGGGCCGGTCACGCCTTTGTTGCGTGAGGCTGCGGCGCAATTGCGGGCCTATGACCGGGGGCAGTTGGACCGGTTTGATCTGCCATACCACATCGCCGGATCGAAGTTTCAGCGGCAGGTTTGCGACCTGATGTTTGCCATTCCGCTGGGTGAAACGCGGACCTATGGCGAGATCGCCAAAGAGCTGGGCCAGCCGCCGCAACTCGTAGGACAAGCCTGCGGAGCCAATCCAATTCCCGTTATCATCCCGTGCCATCGGGTGTTGGCGGCAAACGGGCTGGGCGGGTTCTCGGGCGAGGGCGGTGTGGAGACCAAGGTAGCCTTACTGCGACACGAACGGGCGGCGGGTTTGCTGATCTGAGGAGCGGATTTCTGTTGCAATCCCGTTGCTTGAAGCTCAATTTATCTCATATTGAGAACTCAAGGGATCAAAGATCATGACAGCTCATACAGACCCTGCCGCTCGTAAGAAGGCCATTATTGACCGCCTGATGTCGTTGGAAGAACAGGAACTGGCAACCGCTCAGGCCCATTACGATGCGTTCATGAAAGAGTCGCAGCTGGATGATCGCGAAGGACATGACAAGGACGACATTGCGGCCTCTCGGGAAAGTGCGGATCTGGCGGCGGCGTTTGATGCGCCGGTTCAGGCGCATCACGCCAAGATCGACGTGATCGAGAACACCGATTTCAGTGTGACTGATACGGTCAAGCCCGGAGCCGTGGTCAAGTTCAACAATCGGCGCTTTGTCGTCTGTGTATCGACCACGCGGTTCGAGGTTGAGGGCAAGACCTATATGGGCATCTCAACCCAAAGCCCGATTTATCTAACGATGACGGGGCTGCAAGAAGGCGACGTTTTCACCCATAATGGCACCGAGTTCGAGGTGCAGGAGGTTCTTTAACTCTTGCGCTGGGGGATCACCTGCTGGGCGATCCCTGCAAACACCAGGTAGAGGCTGGTGATCACGAGCCCCCAGTGTGCCCAGCTTTCGGGGTGGAAATCGACCCAGGCGGCCCAGCCTGCGAAGAAGGTCCAGGCAAGCGCCATTGGGAGGGTCAAATTGCGCCAGCGCTCGGTGCGGACGGGGTGGACGAATTTCAGCGGCAGGAACATCGCCAGCGACAGCAGCGAGACCAGCAGCAGGATCACCCAGAAATTCGGCTCGAGCGCGAAGATCACGATGACGAACATATTCCAGCAGCCGGGAAAGCCGGAGAACGAGTTATCCTTGGTCTTCATCCGCGTATCCGCGAAATACATGGCGCTGGCAAAGGTGATGACGATGATGGCGAACCAGCCGGTCCAACCGTCCATCAGTCCGGATTTAAACAGGGCGAAGGCAGGGATGAAAACATATGTCAGGTAATCGATGATCAGATCTAGCAGAACACCATCGAATTCAGGCGCATTGTGCTTGACGTGGTAATGCCGCGCCAAAGGGCCGTCGATTCCATCCACGATGAAAGACACAACCAGCCACAGATACATCAGGCTCCACTTTTCCTCGACGGCGGCCAGCATGGCGAGCATGGCAAAAACTGCACCGGTTGCAGTGAAAAGATGAACGGATAGAGCTTTGAATCTGAGTGTCATTCGCGTGTCATGTACGAAGCGTGCCCAAGATGCAAAGCAAAAAGCCGGGACATGCGAAAATGCATTGCGTCATGCCTTGGGATGGGTGCGGTCGTACACCTCCATCAGGCGGGTTGTGTCGACGGCGGTATAGGCCTGTGTGGTTGAAAGTGAGGCATGACCCAGCAATTCTTGTATCGCGCGCAGGTCCCCTCCAGCGGATAAAAGGTGGGTTGCAAAGCTGTGCCGCATGGCGTGCGGGGTCGCCGTGGCCGGTAGCCCAAGTTGCTGACGGGCTTTTGCCATAACCGCCTGAATGGCGCGAGGGTTCAGCGCCCCACCCCGCACACCGCGAAACAGAGGTTTGTCTTTGGCCAGCGGATGCGGACACAGGATCGCGTAACGATCGACGGCCGCCCGTGCGGCAGGCAAGACCGGCACGATCCGTTCTTTGTTGCCTTTGCCGACGATTCGCAGCGATTGGGGTAGAGGAGCGTCGGCACCAGTCAGGGAAAGGGCTTCGGAAATCCGTAGGCCGCAGCCATAAAGCAAGGTGACTACGGCCGCATCGCGAGCCGAAATCCAATCGCTGGTCGATTGCAGCTCGACTGTTTCTATCAAGGCGCGGGCGGCGTCTTCGGCCACGGGGCGGGGTAGCTTTTGGGTGAATTTGGGGGCACGCGTTGACAAAACGGCTGTCGGCTCGAACCCTTCCCGTTCCGCCAGCCAGCGATAAAAGGTTTTGACTGCAGATAGCTTGCGCGCCAAGGACCTTGCGCCGACGCCGGAGCTGCGCTGATCGGCCATCCAGGCGCGCATGTCGGATACTGTAATTCGCGCCAAAGCGGCCAGCCCCTGGCGTTCGCTGTGGTGCAGAGTCATGAACGACAAGAATTCGGCCACGTCGCTGCGATAGGCGGCCTGCGTATTTTCCGCGCGCCCGGACAGGGCTACAAGTCCCTCAAGCCAATGCTGCAACGCGTCGCGGCAGGCCGGAGAGATCAGGCTCATGACAGCCAGTTGCGCATGGAACGTTCGAACACGCCGGCGAAAAAGGTCAGCAGATCTGTTCCCAGTTGCGGAGTGAAATGGTTGGGGTCCTTCGCGCTCATGATAATCATGCCCGGCAGGCGACCCTCGCCAAGATCCAGTCTCATGCACGCCTCAGACCGCAGGTGGTCGGCTTGCTCGCCGAATATGCGGTGGGTGGGATGAATGACTTCACGCAACACGACCTCACGTGCGGGGCCGCTGCGGTCGAATGTCAGGTAGTTGTCGACAAAACCGGGTTCGACAATGGCCAGTGCACCGCCCAGTTTCTCGATAGCCGGGTCTTGCTGCAGAGCAGTAGTTTCCAGCACCAGAGTGATGCGATCAACGCGCAATATCTCGGCCACATCCGTACCGAGCGTGCGCAGGAAGTCTTCGAACCCTGTGGGCTCCAGCAGGCGCAAGATTGCGCGGTGGACCTGATTGGTGCCTGCAAGGTTTTCGTAAGCGGCGGCGATCACCGAACGGTGCGTGTCTTCAAGCCGATCCAGTCGTGCTTCGAGACGTTGCATGGCGATGCCACGTAGGTCGATGATGTTGTCTCCGCGCGCCCGTTCGTTGGCGGCGACAAGCGCCTGCATCAGGTCCTTGTCGTCGAGAACTGCGTCAGGCTCGGCCAGAATCGCCTCGCGGAGAGTGTCCTTGAGTTTGGTATTGCTGCTCATGTCCCGTCCGGTCTTTTTTATGTTTTGCCGCCTTATAGCACGGCTGGACCGATTTGCCTTGGGAAAAGTGAGCTTGCGGAAGGATTTCCCGTCTTTTACGCAACGGGGGCTCCTCCCGCCTGCAAGAACCTGATCTGCGATCAGGGCTGGCAGTTGGGCCGGGCGCGGTGCCTTGCGGCACCGCGCGGCAGTGTCAAGGATCAGAGGATTTTCTGACCGGTTTTGGCCCAGTCGGCCAGGAAGGTTTCAAGCCCCTTGTCGGTCAGCGGGTGATCGGCCAGTTTCTTGATTACGGCAGGCGGAGCGGTGATCACGTCGGCGCCGATGCGGGCGCTGTCTGTTACGTGGTTCACGGTGCGGATGGATGCGGCTAGAATTTCGGTCTCGAACCCGTAATTGTCATAAATCTGACGGATATCGGCGATCAGGTCCATGCCGTCGAGGTTGATATCGTCCAGACGTCCGATAAAGGGCGAGATGAAGGTCGCACCTGCCTTGGCGGCGAGCAGCGCCTGATTGGCCGAAAAGCAGAGCGTCACGTTGACCATCTGGCCTTCGTCAGACAGGGTTTTACAGGTTTTCAGCCCTGCCCATGTCAGCGGAACTTTCACGGCGATGTTAGGCGCGATCTGGGCCAGCTTGCGGCCTTCGGCGATCATGTCGTCGGCTTCGGTGGCGACGACTTCGGCGGATACGGGGCCGTCGACCAGATCACATATTTCTTTGGTGACTTCCAGAATGTCACGACCTGATTTCAGGATCAGTGAGGGGTTGGTGGTCACACCGTCCACCATGCCCAGATCGTTCAGTTCGGCGATGGCGTCGATCTCGGCTGTGTCTACGAAGAATTTCATGAGGGCAGTCCTTTGATGGGTTGGCCTTGGTCGCGGATGGCTTTACCCCAATAACACCGATGCTGAAACCCCCGACCCGAGGAGATGCGGTGAGCGCGCAGGAGTATTTCGACCAGGGTGAGCTGGTGGCTGTGCTGACCACACAGCCCTTGGACCGGACGCTGGACTATAAAGCGCCCGAGGGCGGGTGTTTTATGGGCGCGTTTGTCGAGGTGCCGCTGGGCCCGCGCAAGGTACTGGGTGTGGTTTGGGGGCCGGGGCAGGGCGGTTTTGATCTGGCCAAGGCGCGATCCGTGATCCGTGTGCTTGAGGTCGCGCCGATGCGCGAAGAGATGCGTCTGTTTCTGGGCAAGGTGGCTGATTACACGCTGACACCGATGCCTGCGATGCTGCGGCTGGCAACCCGCGCGCCGGGGCTGGGCGATCCGCCGTCGATGCGGAAAATCTATCGTTTGGGTGGTGCAGAGCCCGACCGCATGACCGATGCGCGGACCCGTGTGCTTGAGGTGCTGCGCGACTATGGCGGGTTGGCGTTCACGTTGAAGGAACTGGCCGAGCAGGCGGGGGTGACGTCCTCGGTCGTCAAGGGCTTGGTTAAGCAAGGCGCGGTGCGCGAAGAAGACAGCCCGCGTGATTTGCCCTATCCCCGGCTGGATCCGGACTTGCCGGGCAAGACGCTGACCGGGGATCAGGCCGACGCTGTCGCGCGATTGAAGGCCGGGCAACGGTCCGGCGACTATGGCACGACACTGCTGAAGGGCGTCACCGGCTCGGGCAAGACCGAGGTTTACCTAGAGGCCGTCGCCGAAGCCCTGCGCATGGGGCGGCAGGCGCTGGTTCTGTTGCCCGAGATCGCCCTGACCGCCGAATTCCTGACGCGGGTCGAGGCGCGGTTTGGTGCGCGGCCTGCTGAATGGCACTCGGGTGCTACCATGACCGAACGCCGCCGGGTCTGGCGCATGGTCGGGCAGGGGGAAGCGCAACTGGTGGTCGGTGCGCGTTCGGCGCTGTTTCTTCCGTTTCGCGATCTGGGGCTGGTGGTGGTCGATGAGGAACACGACACCTCTTATAAACAGGAAGACGGGGTGCACTACAGCGCGCGGGATATGGCGGTGCTGCGGGCCTCGATCTGCGGGGGACGCGTGATTCTGGCCAGCGCGACGCCATCGCTGGAAAGCTGGGCCAATGCCGAGGCCGGAAAATATGAGCGGCTGGACCTGACCTCGCGCTTTGGGGCGGCAGTGCTGCCGGAGATGAAGCCCATCGACATGCGGACCGAGCAGATGCAGCCGGGGACGTGGATTTCGCCGTCGCTGCGGCAGGCAGTGCGGCAACGGATCGAACGCAGGGAACAATCACTGCTTTTCATCAACCGCCGTGGCTATGCGCCGGTGACGCTTTGCCGGGCGTGCGGTGAACAGATCGCCTGTGATCATTGCGACGCGCGGATGGTTGAGCACCGGTTCCTGAAACGCCTGATGTGCCACCAATGCGGTGAGACCAAGCCGATGCCCGACACCTGCCCGTCCTGCGGGGTCGAAGGCAAGCTGGCCCCGGTCGGCCCCGGGATCGAACGGCTGGCCGAAGAGGCGGAGGCGACCTTCCCCGAGGCCAAGATCGCAATGCTGAGTTCCGATCTGTTCGGCTCGGCCCGCGCTTTGAAGGCCAAGATCGAAGAAATTGCCGAGGGCGACGCGGATATTGTCATCGGTACGCAGCTGGTGGCCAAGGGGCACAACTTTCCAAAGCTGACTTTGGTAGGAGTGATTGATGCCGACCTGTCGCTGCACGGGGCCGACCTACGGGCAGCGGAGCGCACATTCCAGCTTATGCGGCAGGTTGCAGGCCGGGCGGGACGGGCGGATAAGCCGGGGCAAGCGCTGTTGCAGACGTTTCAGCCTGAACACCAGGTGATCCGCGCCATTCTGTCAGGCGATGAAGAAGGGTTCTGGAAGGCCGAGGCCGCCGGGCGTCAGGCCGCTGGCGTCCCGCCCTATGGGCGCATGGCCGGGATCGTGTTGTCCGGGCCCGAGGTCGGGCCGGTTTTCGACATCGGTAACGCGATGGCGCGCAACGATGCGCCGCTGCGCGCGATTGATGCACAGGTCTTTGGTCCTGCGCCCGCGCCGATTGCGCGGATACGCGGGCGACATCGTGTGCGCCTGCTGGTCAAAGCCCCCAAGGGAGCGCCCATTCAGGACGCCATCGCCCGCTGGATCGCACCCTTGCGTCTGAAGGGCGACATTCGCCTAACTGTCGATATCGACCCACAGAGTTTTTACTGACCTCTGCACCTGTGCAGGTCGCTTGTGCGTCTGCCCCCTCGCCAAACTGTAAAAATGAGCGTAGAGCGGTGTCATGCTGAAACCCATGCCGCTCTCTGACGCGCAGAGCCTTCCGTTCTGGCGCCGTCCCATAACGCTCTTGTTCATGATGGCGTTGATGATGCCCATTGCGTTCAACGCATGGAGCGCGCTGCTGAACAATTTCGTCATCGAAGTGGCGAATTTCGACGGAGCGGATATTGGTCTGCTGCACACCGTTCGCGAAATTCCGGGCTTTCTGGCTGTTGGTGTGATTGCGGTTATCATCTTTATCCGTGAACAAGTGCTGGCGATGATCTCGCTGATGATGCTGGGCGTTGCGACTGCGATCACGGCGTGGTTCCCCAGCCTTGGCGGGCTGCTGTTTGTGACCTTGCTCAGCTCGATCGGGTTTCACTATTACGAGACGGTAAACCAGTCGCTGCAGCTGCAATGGTTGCCCAAGGATCGCGCACCGCAGGTGTTGGGCTGGCTGGTGGCCATGGGTTCAGCGGCGACAGCAGTGGTTTACGGGTTGATCGTGCTGACATGGGACCGGTTCGATCTGTCCTATAACCTCGTCTTCATGGCAGCGGGCGGCGTGACGGCCTTGTTGGCGCTGTTCTGCCTGCTGGCTTACCCGCAATTCGATGCGCCAACGCCGCAGACCAAGAAACTGATCCTGCGCAAACGCTATTGGCTGTATTACGCGCTGCAATTCATGGCCGGTGCCCGGCGGCAGATCTTTGTCGTCTTCGCAGGCTTCATGATGGTCGAGAAATTTGGGTTCGAGGTGCATGAGCTGACCAGCCTGTATCTGATCAATCTGGTGATCAACATGGCCGCCGCTCCGATTCTGGGCAAAGCCGTGTCCGTGTTCGGCGAGCGCCGCACGCTGATCTTTGAATATGCCGGTCTGGCCATCGTGTTCGCGGCCTATGGCGGCATCTATTGGTTTGGCTGGGGCGTGGTGCTGGCCGCGATCCTTTACGTGATCGACCACGTGCTGTTCGCGCTGGCATTGGCGCTGAAAACCTATTTCCAGAAAATCGCCGACCCTGCCGATATCGCACCAACCGCAGCCGTGGCGTTCACGATCAACCACATTGCCGCTGTATTCTTGCCTGCGTTGCTGGGTTTGCTGTGGGTGGTCTCGCCCGGCGCGGTGTTTACGCTGGCGGCAGCGATGGCGATGATCTCGCTGGCCTTGTCGTTGCTGATCCCGCGCCATCCCGAGCCGGGCAATGAAACCATCCTGTCAAAATACGCCCCGGCTCCTGCCGAATAAGCCAGCGCTTGACCTTGCCTGCCCGGCGGCCTAGGCGCAGGGGAAACCCAAACAGGAGGCCCCCATGCCCACATTCACTGCGCTGACCACTCTGATGGGCAAGAAAGCCGCCGAAGGCTTGGGCGAAGCAATGGAGCGTCTGGAGCCGGAACCCACCGGCGTTGGTGTGTTCGAGGTCGAGGATGGCTCGGGCCTGTGGGAAGTTGGTGGCTATTTCACCGAAACCCCGGATGAAACCGCGCTGGCCGTTCTGGCCGCCGCATTCGAGGCCAAGCCCTTTGTCGTCTCGGAACTGCCCGAAACCGATTGGGTCGCTCATGTGCGACGCGAACTCGCCCCGGTCGAGGCCGGGCGGTTCTTTGTCTATGGCAGCCACGACGCGGACAAACTGCCCGAAGGCCGCATTCCCCTGCTGATCGAGGCCGCGATGGCTTTTGGCACCGGACACCACGGGACGACGCTGGGGTGCCTCAAGGCGCTGGATCATCTGCTGAATGAGGGGTTCGAGGCGACGAAGGTGGCCGATATCGGCTGCGGCACCGCTGTTCTGGCCATGGCCGCAGCGCGGGTATGGCGGGGTGATATCATCGCCAGCGATATTGACCAGGTGGCCGTCGTTGTGGCCGAGGCGAACTTGAAAGCCAATGGCATGGCCGGACAGGTGGAATGCGTCGAGGCGGCAGGGTTCGACCATCCCGACCTGAAAGCGCATGCGCCCTACGATCTGATTTTTGCCAACATCCTGAAAGGCCCTCTAGTTGCGTTGGCACCCGAGATCGGGGCGAATCTGAACACTGGCGGATATGCGATTCTATCTGGAATCCTGAACGAACAGGCCGATGATGTAGTCTCGGTTTATTCTCAAAACGAGTTCAATCTCACTCAAAGATCCCAGATTGGCGAGTGGACGACGCTAATCTTAAGCAAACAGGGCTAAATTCGGGCCATTTACAGGAGTTTTGTAGATTTCTGCCACTTTTTTGGCGCAATCTCTTTTTACCGTTCAAGCATGGATATCGGGGGCGGTTTGTGGAGGCTGCCATGACTGGAAAACAACTGGAATTTGATCAGCGCATTCATCGCCTGAACAAAAAGCACGCAAAACTCAGCCGAGGCTATCGCGCGACGATGCGAAAAGATGGTCTTGTAGTAATGAGGCCGCAGCGTGTTCAGTCGGCTGTGCCGTTCAAAGTTCTTGTGATGGCTTTTTTGGGCTTTATCGCTTTCAAAACTTTCTTGCTTACGAGCTTAGGTTCTGGCGGATATCAGTATCGCGTGGACAGCCTTGCCGAAGGCACTCAGGTCGAAAAAGCTGGTGCGTGGATCATGCAGATTGATCCGCTTTCTTCGTTTCTCTCAACTCAGGTCGCCAAATATTTGCCCTGAGTTTCGTCTGCTCTGACGAAAAACGCCGCGCATAGATGAATGCGCGGCGTTCTTCTTTGCCCCCGAGGGAGAAAGGGGCTTGTGAGTGGTGGGGGTGTGCTAATCCCTACCGGCGGCCTTCTGCCACGACGTCGATGTCGCCCCGGCACAGACCGATATCTTCCAGTTCGCGATCTGTCAGACCGCTCAGCGCATTACGGGTCATGCGGGCGTCATTCCATTCGATAACGGCGCTTACGGCCGATGCAAAAATTCCGCCGATACGGCCAGCTGGGCCGAATGAGCCAGTGGTGGCGCGGGTGGTATCCAGTGCAGCCATATCCTGTTTCCTTCTGGTTAGAGTTCCATGAGTGTCATTCGATTTGACGGGCATTTAGGGATGTCGTTCTGACACTGCAAGTGATGAAAACGCATGTGTCCTATGCGTTTTTTGCAAGTCTCGGAATTTGTGAAAACCCCTTAATACTATGGCCATTTTACGGTCATAAAACATGTCGAAAACAGGCTTTCCGCTGTCGTAAATTGACTGATTTGTCGGTGGCGAAACAAGTCTGTCGTTTTTAGCCCGCCCGTCAATTCGCTTGGAAAATGTTCACGCTTCGTGCTAACCCGTAAGAAAGATCACAAAAACCCGAGCAGGCTGGGGCACAACATGCGAATTTTGGGCATTGATCCGGGGCTACGAACCCTGGGATGGGGCGTCATCGAATCGCATGGCAGCCGCCTGAGCCATGTGGCCAACGGGCTGTGCAAATCGGATGGGGATGATTTGGGCGAGCGGCTGTTGTCTCTGCACAACCAGATTGTCGAGGTGATCGCCGAACACGCCCCCGATCAAGCCGCGATCGAGCAGACTTTCGTGAACAAGGATGGCGCTGGAACGCTGAAACTGGGTCAGGCGCGCGGGGTTGCCCTGCTTACTCTGGCGCAGGCGGGGTTGCCAGTAGGGGAATACGCGCCGAACCGGGTTAAGAAAACGGTGGTAGGTGTCGGGCACGCCGAGAAAGAGCAGGTCTTGCACATGGTAAAGCTGCAGCTGCCCGGGTGTCAGCCCAAAGGCGCGGATGCGGCAGATGCGCTGGCGATTGCGATCTGTCATTCCTACTACGGCACGGCGCCGCAGACGCGGATGAAAGAGGTACGGGTATGATCGGAAAACTCACAGGACGACTGGATTACCGCGCGGCGGATCACGTCCTGATCGACGTGCGCGGGGTTGGGTATATCGTCTATTGCTCGGACCGGACCATGGCGGCGCTGCCGGGTGTGGGTGAGGCGGTCTCGATCTATACCGACATGGTGGTGCGCGAAGACCTGATGCAGTTGTATGGTTTCTTGTCTCTGGTCGAAAAGGAATGGCATCGGCTGCTGTGTTCCGTTCAGGGCGTGGGGGCCAAAGTGTCTTTGGCGATCTTGTCGGCGCTTGGCCCAGATGGCGTCAGCCGCGCGATTGCCTTGGGCGATTGGGGCGCGGTCAAGGCGGCCAAGGGCGTGGGGCCGAAGACGGCGCAGCGCATCGTTCTGGACCTGAAAGACAAAGCGCCGGGTGTGATGGCCATGGGCGGCACCGTGACCGAGGCGATGGATGGCCCTGTGCTGGAAACGGTCGAATTGGTTGAGCCCGCGCCTGCGCCGAAACGCGCGGCGAAATCGGCCTCGGGCAATGCGGCGGCCTCGGCTGGTGCGCTGTCGGCGCTTTCCAATCTGGGGTACGGCCCGTCCGAGGCGGCCTCGGCTGTGGCTGAAGCGGCCGCCAGCCTGCCGGATGCGGGCGAGGCCGAGTTGATCCGGGCGGCGTTGAAACTGCTGGCTCCGAAAGGCTGAATGAATGACTGACGCCGATCCAACCCTGCGCGCTGACCCTTTGCCCGAGGATAACGATCGCGCCCTGCGTCCTCAGGGATTGGATGAGTTCATCGGTCAGGCCGAAGCACGCGCCAACCTACGCATCTTTATCCAATCGGCCCGTCAGCGGGGCGAGGCGATGGACCATACGCTGTTTCATGGCCCTCCGGGCCTTGGCAAGACGACGCTGGCACAGATCATGGCGCGCGAGCTGGGGGTGAATTTCCGCATGACCTCTGGCCCCGTGCTGGCCAAGGCGGGTGATCTGGCGGCGATCCTGACCAATCTGGAATCACGCGACGTGTTGTTCATCGACGAGATTCACCGGCTGAACCCCGCCGTCGAAGAAGTGCTGTACCCGGCGATGGAGGATTTTGAGCTGGATCTGGTGATCGGCGAAGGCCCCGCCGCGCGCACCGTTCGGATTGAGTTACAGCCCTTTACGCTGGTCGGAGCGACCACGCGAATGGGTCTGCTGACCACGCCCTTGCGCGACCGTTTCGGCATTCCGACAAGGCTGCAATTCTACACCGTCGATGAACTGCACGAGATCGTCACCCGTAATGCCCGCAAGCTGGGCGCCCCAGCGGATGACGCTGGCGCGCGTGAAATCGCGCGCCGGTCGCGTGGCACGCCGCGCATCGCGGGGCGGCTGCTGCGTCGGGTGGTGGATTTCGCCATCGTCGAAGGCGACGGGCGGATCACGCAGGAACTGGCCGATGGCGCGCTGACCCGTTTGGGCGTGGACAATCTGGGTCTGGACGGTGCGGATCGGCGCTATCTCAAGCTGATTGCCGAAAATTACGCTGGGGGACCGGTGGGGATCGAAACGCTCTCGGCGGCGCTGTCGGAAAGTCGGGATTCGCTGGAAGAGGTGATTGAGCCATACCTGTTGCAGCAGGGTTTGATCCAACGAACGCCCCGTGGGCGGATGCTGGCGCAAAAGGCGTGGACGCATCTGGGTATGGCCGCGCCCAAGGGGCAAAGCGATCTGTTTGGTTGAAGCCTGAGACAAGAACTTTTATGGGTGCGCCATAGCAGCCACCCAGTGTCGAGGATTGCGTGTGACCCGTGAAGACATACAAACCCTGTTCACCCGCGAAAGCGGAGAGTTTCTGTTCGCCCGCTGGGGACGCCCAATCGTCCCGATCGTTTTTGGGGTGCAGGACGATACGCTCGCCACCGTCAAAGGTGCGTTTGAGGCGGTTGTAACCTTGGCCGGGCACAAGATGGCCGAAACCGACCCCGAGTTGGGCGCAAATTGCATGGTCTTCTTTTTCCGCGACTGGAAGGAGTTGCTGGAGGTTCCCGATCTGGACCGCCTCATCCCCGACCTTGCGCCTTTGGTGGCTCGACTGGTCGCGGCAGATGCCAATCAATACCGCGTTTTTCGGTTCGAAGAGGATGGTGCAATTCGGGCGGCGTTTGTCTTTCTGCGCATGGACAATGAGCTGTCGAAAGTTCCGGCTGAAACTCTGGCGCTTAGCCAGGTGGTACAGACAATACTGCTTTGGTCTGACACCGCTTTTCGGGCGCAATCACCGTTGGCTGTGGCAGGTGAAACAACAGTGTTGCGCCCCGATGTCGCCGCGTTGATCCGGGCCGCTTACGACCCCGTGTTGCCAGGGGCAACGCAGGATTCTGCACATGCTTTACGATTGTTCGCGCGTCTGCAAGCAAGCCACTAGGTCGAACCTCAGGGGATTTTGCTGTGGAACGCTGACAGCAATGCGGTCTCGTCGGTGAAAAAGGCTTCCTCTCCGACCAGATCGGTGACGCCGTACCTGTCCAGTTCCGCGCGCACCTTTGGTGAGACAAGCAAGAACACCAACCGAATGCCCTGTGCGTCCAGCACCCGGTCCATGTCGCGCAACGTAAAACCGGCGGAGAAGTCCACGTCATCTACGGCCGATGCTTCAAGGCAAAACCAGCGTATATCGTTTTGTGGGTCCGACGTGATCGCCCGGATTTCATCTGCAAGCCGTTGCGTGTTGGCATAATACAGGCTGTGGGAAAAACGATAGATCACCAGTCCGGGGTCAAACTGGTTGGGGCGCTCGATGGATTTGGCGCGCCAGCCTTCGCCTGTTTCATTGCGCACGATCACGGTGTTTCTGGGGTGATAGCCGCGTCGCGTATGGTCGATCAGGGATAGGGCCATCGCCAGAATGATCCCTTGTTCGACTCCAACCAGCACCACAACTGCAGCGGTTGCCACTGCGATCCAGAATTCGGACCGTGCCTGGCGATAGATCGCAATCAGACCCTTTACGTCGATCAGTTTGAGTCCGATCAGAAACACGATTGCAGACAGGGCGGCGTTAGGCAGATACGCCAGTGGACCGGTCAGGAACAGAATGACAATAAGCACGATCAGCACGGTGGTCAGCTGCGCAATCTGACTGCGCCCACCCGCGCTTGCGACCATTTCGGTTTTTGTGGGGCTACCGTTAACCACAAAAGTCCCGCTGAACGCAGCGCCAATATTGGCCAGACTCAACCCGATCAAATCAGTGTTTTCGTTGAAGCGCTCTTCATACCGGGCAGCGTACGCGCGCGAGGTTGCTGCGCTTTGTGCCAGGATGACAACAAAGATCGAAATGGCCGTCGGCAGCAATTGTTTGAACAGGTTCCAGCTCCAGTCGACATTTGGAATGGACAAGGAGGGCAAACCGCTGGGAACGGGGCCAAGCACTGCAATTCCTGATGCGCTGAGTTGGAACGCCCAACTGCACAGGATGACGCCGATAATGGCGATCAAAGGCCCCGGAGTTTTGTTCGACAAGCGTTTGCAGCCGACGACGATGACTAAAACAGCAGCGGATACCAGTAGCGTACCGGAACTGATCTGATCAATCTGTTGCACGGCATCTGCCAGCTTTGCGATTGTGCCATGTCCGGAAGTCTCGATCCCCAATAAGCCGGGGAGTTCACCGCACGCGACCTGGATACCGACGCCGGCAAGGAATCCAACAAGCACCGTTCTGGACAGGAAATCCGCAAGAAAACCTAAGCCGATAACTCGGGCAACTATCAGCAATACCCCGGCCATCAACGCCAGGAGTGAGGCAAGGGCCAGATATTCGTTGGATCCCGAAACCGCCATGCCCGCCAGCGCCGAAGCCGTAATTGCCGCCGTCGCTGAATCTGCGCCCACCACCAAATGCCGCGAAGATCCGAAGATTGCGAACAGTGCCATCGGGATGAGGATAGTGTACAGGCCAGTCACGACCGGAGTGCCTGCGATTTTGGTGTATCCCATCACCTCAGGGATCGCGAGGCAGGCAAAAGTCAGCCCTGCCAGAACCTCGGCCGGCAGTCTGGGCAGGTTCAGCGGCAGAATGCCCTGAAAAATCGGTAGCGCCCTGTTTTCTCGGCCTTTACCTGCCACGTTGCCCCCTATGCAATGTCGGTTTCTTGAGTGAGAGTGTATCGGGAGGAGCGTTGGAATACGAGCATCTGTACCTGATCACGAAAATTAACAGGTCTTGGGGATTGCAGGTGGCACGGCGGACATGCATCTGTTTGGAGTGGGGGATGCCCCGTTTGTTCAGAAGTCCTTATGTGGCCGGAATTCAGATCATGACCCAAGATTCAGACGCGTTGAAAAAGCACATTTTCCCGATCCGGGTTTATTATGAAGACACGGATATGGGCGGCGTGGTCTACCACGCGAACTATCTGAAATACATCGAACGTGCCCGGTCGGACTATGTACGCAATATTGGTAACGACCAGAACGCGATGCGGGATGCTGGCATCGTCTGGGTCGTGCGAAAAATCGAAGCTGAATACCTGGCCACAGCCAAATTCGATGATGAACTGCAGATCGAAACCTGGATCACGGCACTTTCGGGTGCCAGATTAACGATGGCACAGCGCGTGTCGCGAGGGGAAATCGAGGTATTCACTGCCTCGGTCACGGCAGTTTGTATGAATGCACAGGGCAAACCGGTGCGTCTTCCGGCAGAGATTCGCGCATTGTTGTAACAATTTCAGCCGCCGGGGTGGTTCTGTTGGCTTTTCACACCCAACTGCGTTAGCGTTCATCAAAACAAGGCCAAAGAAACGGCCGTCAGGCAAAACTAAAGAGCAGGTTCATGGAAGCTGAAACGCTGGCGCTGGCGCAGGAGATCGACTTCTCCATGTGGGGGCTGTATGCCCGCGCGACCTTTATCGTAAAACTGGTGATGCTGATGCTGATCGGTGCGTCGGTTTGGTCTTGGGGTATTATCATTCAGAAAATCATCAACTATCGGGCCGCCCGGCGCGAGGCGCAGGTGTTTGATGAGGCGTTCTGGTCCGGAAACCCCCTGGATGAGTTGTTCGAACAGATTGGCACACAGCCTGACGGCAGTTCGGAAAAGATTTTCGCCTCGGGTATGATCGAGTGGCGTCGCTCGCACCGTACAGATGGCGGGTTGATCGCCGGCGCAACGGCCCGGATCGACCGGTCGATGGATGTGGCCATCGCGAAAGAGGCTGAGACTCTGCAAAAGGGCCTGCCTGTCTTGGCAACGGTAGGTTCGACCGCACCCTTTATCGGCCTGTTCGGAACTGTTTGGGGCATCATGAACGCCTTTATCGAGATTGCCGAACAACAAAACACCAATCTGGCGGTTGTGGCCCCCGGTATCGCCGAGGCTTTGCTGGCGACCGGTCTGGGCCTGTTAGCCGCGATCCCGGCGGTGATTTTCTACAACAAACTCAGCGCCGATAGTGATCGGATCGTGGGTGGCTACGAGGCGTTTGCCGACGAGTTCGCCACCATCCTGTCGCGCCAGTTGGACAGCTAAGATGGGTGCGGCGGTTCAGCAAAGCTCGGGCGGGAATGGGCGCAGACGCGGACGGCGTCGCGGTCGTGCACAGCCCATGGCCGAGATTAACGTGACCCCGTTTGTGGACGTCATGCTGGTGCTGCTGATCATCTTCATGGTGGCCGCACCTTTGTTGACGGTCGGGGTGCCGGTGGATCTGCCCAAGACCGCGGCAAGCGCATTGCCCGGCGACAACGAAGAACCCTTGACCGTGACGCTGACGGCTGATGGGCAAGTGCAGATCCAGACTACTGACATTCAGCGTGAAGAATTGATTGGCAGATTGCGCGCCATCGCGTCCGAGCGCAGCAGTGACCGCGTGTTCTTGCGGGCGGATGGCTCGATCCCTTATGCGCAGGTGATGCAGGTAATGGGTGCGTTGAATGCGGGCGGGTTTTCCAATGTCGGGCTTGTGACTGACACCGGCGGCCCGACGCTTGACGAAGGTGGAGAGTGAGGCGGCACGGTGGATACCGGCACCAAGATCTCGGCTATTGCCCATGTCAGTCTGATCGGATGGGCCTTATTCGGCGGCACGTTCCGGTCCGAACCCTTGCCTATGGCCGTACAGGATGTCTCTGTGATTTCGGCTGAGCAATTTGCGGCAATGACCGCCCAACGGGACGCGCCCGAAGTGGCCACCCCGGCCGCTTTGCAGCAACCCGAAGCTCCGGTCGAAGATGCAACGCCCCCCGCACAGGTCGAAGAAGAGCAGCCGGTGCCAGAGGTATCGGAACCGGCTGAGCCGGAGCCTGATACGGTTCCGGAAGCGGTTGAGCCCCCTCCTGAACCAGTTGTGATAGAACAACCCCCGACGCTTGAGCCTCCCGAGCCGGACGTAGTTGCCTTGCCAACACCGCCGGGACCCGAAGCACAGCCGCGCCCTGCGGACAGGGTTGCGCCCGAGCCCGTCGCGCCGCCTCCGCCCGAGGCCGCACCGGATGATATCGAAACACCCGCTGTGTCTTTGGACGAAGGCGCCGAGGTTCAGCAGGAACAGCAGGATCAAACCGCCCCCGAAGAGGCGACAGATGAGATCGTGACCGAGGCCGAGGAAGCCAAGGAATACGCGCCCCGCAGTTCTCCGCGGCCACAGGTTCGGCCAAACCGACCGACCCCTCCGGCGCAGCCCGAGGTGGCGGAAGCGCCTGAAGCCGAGCCCGAGACGCCTGCACCCCAGCCTGCGGATGAAAGCGCCATCGAGGATGCGTTGGCTGAAGCGTTGGGGCAGGGCAACGAACCCTCGGGCCCGCCACTGACCAGCGGTGAGAAAGATGCGATGCGTTTGGCAGTGTCCAAGTGTTGGAATGTAGGGTCGTTGTCGACTGACGCGTTGCAGACTGTGGTCGTCGCCGGGTTTTCACTCACGCCGGATGGCAATGTGGTGGGCGGCAGCTTGCGCCTGATCGAGAGTTCCGGCGGATCTTCCGGCGCTTCAAGACAGGCCTACGAAGCCGCCCGGCGTGCTATCTTGCGCTGTGGAGCCAGAGGATATGACCTGCCTGCTGACAAGTATGAGCATTGGCAGGATATTGAGATTACATTCAATCCCGAGAGGATGCGGATCAAATGATAAGATTTCTGACCAGCCTGTTGCTTGGCCTGACGCTTTTGACAGCGCCGGTTTATGCCCAGAACGGACCGCTGCGCTTGGAACTGGATCAGGGGATTATCGAACCCTTGCCCTTCGCGGTGCCCAGTTTCGTGCCCGACGGTCCGGCTGCGGCTCAGTACGCGCAGGATATCACGCGGGTTGTCGCAGCGGACCTCACCGGCACCGGGCTGTTCCGCGAAATCTCATCCGATGCGTTTATCAGCCGGGTCAGCAGCTTTGAAGATGCGCTGCAATTTGCCGACTGGAAGGCGATCAATGCCGAGGCACTTGTTACCGGGGCGGTGAATGTTTCGGGCAATCGGCTGACGGTCCGCTTCCGGGTCTGGGACGTTTTTTCCGGGCAGGAGCTTGGTAACGGTCTGCAGTTCGCAGGCACTACAGATGGCTGGCGGCGCATGGCGCATAAGGTGGCCGATCAGGTCTATAGTCGCGTGACGGGTGAGGGCGGTTACTTCGACAGCCGAGTGGCCTTTGTGTCGGAAAGCGGTCCCAAGAATCAGCGGCTTAAACGTCTGGCGATCATGGACTACGATGGTGCAAACGTGCAGTACCTGACCGACAGTGCCGCCATCGTGCTGGCCCCGCGCTTTTCGCCGACGGGGGATCGGTTGCTTTATACCAGCTATGAAACCGGCCAGCCGCGCATCTATGTGCTGGATGTGGACCGTGTCCGCCGCACCGAGCTGAACACGCCCGGCGGCACGATGAGCTTTTCGCCGCGCTTCTCGCCGGATGGACGCTCGATTGTCTATTCGCTGATTCAAGGGGGGAATACCGATCTTTGGAAGATGGATCTGGCCTCGGGGCAAAGCGTGCGTTTGACTAACACGCCGGCGATTGAGACCGCGCCCAGCTATTCGCCAGATGGGTCGCAAATCGTGTTCGAAAGCGACCGCTCGGGCACGCCGCAACTGTATATCATGCCCGCAAATGGGGGTGAGGCGACGCGGATCAGTTTCGGTCAGGGGCGTTATGGCACGCCGGTCTGGTCTCCGCGCGGCGATCTGATCGCGTTTACCAAGCAGAACAAAGGCCGGTTCCATATCGGCGTGATGCGCACCGATGGCAGTGAGGAACGCCTATTGACCTCGTCTTTTCTGGACGAAGGGCCGACATGGTCGCCCAATGGCCGGGTGATCATGTTTACCCGCGAAACCCAAGGGGCGAGCGGTCGGGCGACTTTGTATTCGGTGGATATTTCGGGCCGGAACCTGCGCCCGGTGCGCACGCCGGATGGTGGCAGCGATCCGTCCTGGGGGCCTTTGCAGAATTGATCGCGGGGGCGGTCGGAAAAGTTCACAAGAAACCCGCGCTGTGATACACAGGCGGCAATAAACTGATAAAACAACGAGGCACTTGAAATGAACGTATTGGGCAAAGTGGTAGCAGTGGGCGCGCTTGGCATTCTGGCTGCCTGTACCAGTAACGATCCATCCGATTTGGGCGGGGGCTTTGGCAATGGCGCGAATGGTGGTGGATTGGCGGCTGGGTCACCAAGTGATCCGCGCTCACCTGCCTATTTCCAGCAGACCGTCGGCGATCGTGTGTTGTTTGCGGTCGATCAATCAACGCTGACACCGCAGGCGCAGACTGTTTTGCAAGGGCAGGCGGATTGGTTGCTGGCAAACCCGGATTTCGTGGCGAACATAGAAGGTCACGCGGATGAACAAGGCACCCGTGAATATAACCTCGCATTGGGCGCACGCCGGGCGAATGCGGCACGGGAATATCTGATCTCGCGCGGGGTGGCAGGCAATCGCTTGACTACGGTCAGCTTTGGCAAAGAACGCCCAATCGAGATTTGCAGCACCGAGGAATGCTATTCCAAGAACCGCCGTGCGGTTACTGTGCTGACCGGGTCAACACTGGGGTAAGGCGATGAAAGTTGCAGGATGGGTTCTGGCGGCGGTTCTGACCACCGCCAGCGTGGCGCAAGCGCAAGATCAGCAGACTCTGGCGGATATTCGGCAAGAACTGACTGTGTTGCATGTGGAAATCCAGCGTCTGAAGCGTGAGTTTTCGACAACGGGCTCTCCGGCACCGAACCTGTCCGGCAGTTCGATATTGGAGCGTGTGGACGCGATCGAGGCCGAGTTGCAGCGCCTGACCCGCCAGACCGAGCAGTTGAACCAGCGGGTGCAGAATATCGTTACCGACGGCACCAACCGCATCGGCGATCTGGAGTTCCGTCTGGTCGAACTGGAAGGCGGTGACCTGAGCGCGCTAGGAGAGACCTCGAGCCTTGGAGGGGACACCGAGATTGCTACCGCGGCCCCGACCTCGCCCAGCGCACCGGTTGCGATTGATCAGGGAGAGCTGGCAATAGGTGAACGGGCGGATTTTGATGCTGCGGCGCAGGCATTGGCTGAAGGTAGTTTCCAAGCAGCGGCTGACCAATTTGCCAATTTTGACGTCTCTTACCCGGGCAGCCCACTGGCGCCTGAAGCCAATCTGAAGCGCGGGCACGCGCTTGAGGGCCTGGGCGACACGCGTGAAGCTGCGCGTGCTTTCCTTGCCAGCTTTACCGGCGACTCCGAGGGCGCATTTGCGCCCGAAGCGTTGTTTGAACTTGGCTCGGCTCTTGGGCGTCTTGGGCAGCGGGATCAGGCGTGCATCACGCTTGGGGAAGTCGGGGTGCGGTTCCCCGCCTCTTCTGCAGCGACTAGCGCAACGCAGGAAATGACCTCGCTGGGCTGTCCTTGAGCGCACTTGCCGACAGGTTACGATCCGAGATTCGTGCAGGTTTGCCTGAACAGTTGCCTTCTCGACTAGGCGTTGCCGTATCGGGCGGAGGCGACTCGCTCGCCTTGTTGCATCTGATGAATGATCTCGCTCATGCCGAAGGTATTGAACTGCGTGCGGCGACAGTAAACCACCATCTGCGCGCGGAAGCAGCGACCGAGGCGCTGTGGGTTTCGGACCACGCAAAGTCTATGGGTGTGTCGCATGACATTCTGGAGTGGCACGGTTGGAAAAAATCGGGAAACCTTCAGGATCAAGCGCGTCGCGCACGGTACGATTTGCTGACGGACTGGGCGCGGCGAAACCAGATCGGTGCGGTTGCTTTGGGTCATACTGCGGATGATCAGGCCGAGACCTTTCTGATGCGTTTGGGTCGCGCGGCAGGTGTTACCGGTCTGTCCGGCATGTCGACTGTTCGCAATCGTGACGGGTTTGTCCTATTGCGTCCGATGCTGAAGATCACCCGGCAGACCCTGCGGGAATACCTGACCGAGATCGGGGTCGAATGGATCGAAGATCCTTCGAATCAGGATCGTCGTTTTGATCGTGTCAAAGCCCGTGATGAGTTGGTCGGGCTTGGTGAAATCGGCATAACGGTCGAGTCTTTGGCACGGGTTGCTGATAATCTTGCACAAGCCCGTGATGCCTTGGATCACTTTACGCAGGAATCCGCTGCCAAGGTGTTGGTTCCGGTGTCCGGTGATGTCTGTTTGGATCGCGAGGGCTTTGATGCTCTGCCCCAAGAGATTCAGCGCCGTTTGTTGATTGGCTGCATCCGATGGATTGCGGGAGGTGACTACCCGCCGCGCCAATCAGCGGTAGATGTCGCCCTTCATGCGATCAAACAGGGAAACGGGGCAACACTAGGGGGCTGTGTTCTTGTTACAAAAGCGCAGAAAACATGGATTTGTCGAGAACTAAACGCGATTTCGTACGAAACATGCGATCCCGACCAGACTTGGGATAAACGCTGGATTCTGTCCGGCCCCTCCGGAAGCGATTTGCAAGTAAAACCACTTGGTGAACATGGCATCGCGCAGGTTTCAGGTTGGCGTGATCTTGGAAAACCACGTGCGGCTTTAGTCGCCTCGCCCGCGATTTGGCACAAAGATGTGTTAATTTCGGCCCCATTGGCCGGTTTTGGCAACGGATGGCGCGCAGAAATCGTGTCGAAATGGCCCGACTTTCACTCTTCGTTTTTATCGCATTGAACCTGCTTGAATCCTCTCTATTTTAAGAAGCAACCCGGCGGACACGCATCCGCCGAAATCTTTTGGGAGATTTTCCTTGGGCAACGCTCGTAACATCGCCTTCTGGGTCGTTCTGTTTTTGCTGATCCTTGCACTGTTCAATTTGTTCAGCGGACCGGGTGGAACGCTTCAGAGCAATGAAAGAACCTATTCCGATTTCGTGGCCGCCGCGCAGAGCGGTGAAGTCAAAAACGTTACGCTGGATGGTGAACAGATTCGCTATACCACGCAAAGCGGCGCAAATTATGTGACCATCAAGCCAGCTGACGCCGAAGTCACAAAACTGCTGATCGATGAAAACATCCCTGTGCAGGCGGTCAAACAGCAGCAGTCGGGTTTCCAGTCCTTCCTGATCACTCTGCTGCCGTTCCTGCTGTTGATCGGCGTCTGGGTCTACTTCATGAACCGGATGCAGGGCGGCGGCAAAGGTGGCGCGATGGGCTTTGGCAAGTCCAAGGCTAAGATGCTGACCGAAAAACATGGCCGCGTGACCTTTGACGACGTGGCCGGTATCGACGAGGCCAAGGAAGAGCTGGAAGAGATCGTAGAGTTCCTGCGCAATCCGCAGAAGTTCAGCCGTCTGGGCGGCAAGATCCCAAAAGGCGCGCTACTGGTGGGTCCTCCGGGCACTGGTAAGACACTTCTGGCCCGTGCGATTGCAGGTGAGGCAGGCGTGCCCTTCTTCACCATCTCAGGCTCGGACTTTGTCGAGATGTTCGTGGGTGTTGGTGCGTCCCGTGTGCGCGACATGTTCGAACAGGCCAAGAAAAACGCACCTTGTATCGTGTTTATCGACGAGATTGACGCCGTGGGCCGCCATCGTGGTGCCGGTTATGGCGGCGGCAATGACGAGCGCGAACAAACGCTCAACCAGTTGCTGGTCGAGATGGACGGGTTCGAGGCCAACGAAGGTGTTATCATTCTGGCGGCTACCAACCGTAAGGACGTGTTGGACCCCGCGCTGCTGCGTCCGGGCCGGTTTGACCGCAACGTGACCGTCGGCAACCCGGACATTAAAGGCCGGGAGAAGATCTTGGGCGTGCATGCGCGCAAGACGCCTCTGGGCCCCGATGTCGATCTGCGCATCATCGCGCGGGGGACACCGGGTTTCTCGGGTGCCGATCTGGCGAACCTGGTGAATGAGGCCGCTCTGATGGCTGCGCGTGTAGGCCGTCGCTTTGTAACCATGGAAGACTTCGAGAACGCCAAAGACAAAGTGATGATGGGGGCCGAGCGCCGCAGCATGGTGCTGACGCAGGACCAGAAGGAAAAGACCGCGTATCACGAGTCCGGCCACGCTGTGGTTGGTTTGGAACTGCCGCTTTGCGATCCGGTCTATAAGGCGACGATCATTCCGCGCGGTGGTGCGTTGGGTATGGTTGTGTCGCTGCCGGAAATGGATCGCCTGAACTATCACCGCGATGAGTGCGAGCAAAAGCTGGCCATGACTATGGCCGGTAAAGCCGCCGAGGTCATCAAGTATGGTGAAGATCACGTCTCGAACGGCCCTGCCGGCGACATCATGCAGGCCAGTCAATTGGCGCGCGCGATGGTGATGCGCTGGGGCATGTCGGACAAGGTTGGCAATATCGACTATGCCGAAGCGCATGAGGGCTATCAGGGCAACACCGCAGGTTTCTCGGTCTCGGCCCATACCAAAGAGCTGATCGAGGAAGAGGTAAAGCGCTTGATCCAGCAAGGGTATGAGCGCGCTCACCAAATCCTGACCGACAAGAACGAGGAATGGGAGCGTCTGGCCCAAGGTCTGCTGGAGTATGAGACCCTGACCGGCGATGAGATCAAGCGCGTCATGAACGGTGACAAGCCAACCGAAGATGATGACGAAAGTGACAAGCCGGACGAAGGCAGCGCACCCAGCGTGACGGCTATCCCAAAGACCAAGGTCAAAAAATCTCCACCCGATGGCGGGATGGAGCCGGAACCGACGGCATAGTTCAAAAACCCGGGCTAAGACCCGGGTTTTTCTTTTCTTTCCCGTGTGCCTGCATTCTAGTGGCGGCTGGAACAGAGCGAAGGAGAGAGAGACGATGCCGGTCTTACGCAAAACGGAATTCACGGCCGAAGTTGTCTGGCTTGGTCAGGTGCCGGCTGGGGCCTCCATCAGGGCCGAGGCCGCGGCCTCATTGTCTCTTGGGTTCGCGGGGGTTGCAGGAGAGCGACACGAGGGGGAAAACCGCGCGTCCTGTGTGCGAATGACAAACATCTATCCGAAGGGCACGGAAATCCGAAATGTGCGGCAGCTCTCGGTGTTGTCCCAAGAGGAAATGCAGGAAACTGCGGCCGAGATGGGGTTGGACACGCTCGATCCGTCCTATCTTGGGGTCAGTATCCTGCTGAAGGGTATCCCTGATTTCACCCATGTGCCTCCGTCATCGCGCCTGCAAGGGCCGAATGGAGTAACGATCACGATCGACATGGAGAACCGCCCCTGTGTGATACCGGGACGCGAGGTCGAAGCCGATCTGCCCGGTCACGGTGCCGCTTTCAAGCCTGCCGCGCAGGGAAGGCGCGGTGTGACGGCTTGGGTCGAACGCCCCGGAGTTCTGAGCTTGGGTGATTCCCTGACGTTGTTTGTTCCCGATCAGCGCGCTTGGGCACCTTAAGACACAGGCTTTCCGATGCGAAACGATCAAAGTTACGTGACGCCACCCTGTAAGTGACGCTACGCCGTTTCAAGACATGATTATGTCGGAATCCACATCTATCGCCACGGTACACGACGGTATGGGTTGACCAGCGCCGACGCCCTGCGTCGGTTTTGCACGGCATTCAATCAGGGACCCTGCCCAATGAGCTATAAATCCGACATCGAAATCGCCCGCGAAGCGAATAAGAAGCCGATTCAGGAAATCGGTGCCAAGATCGGCATCGAATCCGCCGATCTGCTGCCCTATGGCCACGACAAGGCGAAGGTCAGCCAGGACTTCATCAACTCGGTTCAAGACCGCGAAGACGGCAAGCTGATCCTTGTCACCGCGATCAACCCGACCCCTGCGGGTGAAGGCAAGACCACCACCACCGTTGGTCTGGGCGACGGTCTGAACCGCATTGGCAAGAACGCGATGATCTGTATCCGCGAAGCCTCGCTAGGCCCGAACTTCGGCATGAAGGGCGGCGCTGCAGGTGGCGGTTACGCACAGGTTGTTCCGATGGAAGAGATGAACCTGCACTTCACTGGTGACTTCCATGCCATCACCTCGGCCCACTCGCTGCTGTCGGCGATGATCGACAACCACATCTATTGGGGCAACGAGTGCGACATCGACATCCGTCGCGTTGCATGGCGTCGTGTGGTTGACATGAACGACCGTGCTCTGCGCCAGATCACCGCCTCGCTGGGCGGCGTGTCGAACGGCTTCCCGCGTGAGGCTGGCTTTGACATCACCGTTGCGTCCGAAGTTATGGCGATCCTGTGCCTGGCCAACGACCTGAAAGACCTGGAAAAGCGTCTGGGCGACATCATCGTTGCTTACCGCCGCGACAAGACCCCGGTTTACTGCCGCGACATCAAGGCCGAAGGCGCAATGACCGTTCTGCTGAAAGACGCAATGCAGCCGAACCTGGTGCAGACACTGGAAAACAACCCGGCCTTCGTCCATGGCGGCCCCTTCGCGAACATCGCGCACGGCTGTAACTCGGTCATCGCGACCAAGACCGCGCTGAAAGTGGCTGACTATGTCGTCACCGAAGCAGGTTTTGGGGCCGACCTGGGTGCCGAGAAGTTCATGAACATCAAGTGCCGCAAGGCGGGCATTGCCCCGTCTGCCGTGGTGCTGGTTGCCACCGTGCGCGCGATGAAGATGAACGGCGGCGTCGCCAAGGCTGACTTGGGCGCAGAAAACGTCGATGCGGTTCAGTCCGGCTGCGCTAACCTGGGTCGCCACATCGAGAACGTGAAATCCTTCGGTGTGCCTGTTGTTGTCGCCATCAACCATTTTGTCACCGACACTGATGCCGAAGTTGATGCGGTCAAGAAATATTGCGCCGATCACGGAGTCGAAGCGGTTCTGTCACGTCACTGGGAACTGGGCTCGGAAGGCTCGGCACCGCTGGCCGAAAAAGTCGTGGAAATCGTTGAAGGTGGCACTGCTAACTTCGCGCCGATCTACCCCGATGACATGCCGCTGTTCGAGAAGGTTGAAACCATCGCCAAGCGCATCTACCGCGCCGATGAGGTTCTGGCCGACAACAAAATCCGTAACCAACTGCGCGAGTGGGAAGACGCGGGCTATGGCAACCTGCCGGTCTGCATGGCGAAAACCCAGTACTCGTTCTCGACCGATCCGACCCTGCGCGGTGCGCCCACCGGCCACTCGGTCCCGGTGCGTGAAGTCCGCCTGTCCGCTGGTGCCGGCTTCATCGTGGTTGTCTGTGGTGAGATCATGACCATGCCCGGTCTGCCCCGCAAACCGGCCGCGGAAACCATCTGCCTTAACGACGCAGGCGAGATCGAGGGCTTGTTCTAAGCCCCCAAATAAGACATCTCGTGGTCCGGGGATATCCCCGGGCCATGAGGAGACGAACATGCCCACTCTGACACCTCCGCAGGACTGTCATTCGATGCAGGAACTGCGGGTTCAGATCGACAAGCTGGACCGCCAACTGATCGAGATGTTGGTGATGCGTGCGGGATATATCGACCGCGCCTCGCAGTTGAAACCTGCCGAGGGGCTGCCCGCCCGCATCCCGGACCGTGTCGAGGAAGTGGTGCAGCGCGTGCGCGCAAGTTCGGACGATCTGGGTATGGACCCGGACCTGGCCGAACGGCTGTGGCGCATATTGATTGATTGGTCGATCGCACGCGAGGAACGTGTGCTCGGCGCCGACTGATCGGGCGTTTCAGGCGCCTGATCCGTTTTTGATAGAAGGGATGACAGGATGGTAGCCGAGGTTATCGACGGTAAAGCTTTTGCGGCGAAAGTGCGCGTGCAGGTGGCGGATCAGGTTGCGAAGCTGAAAGAGCAAAGCGGCATCACGCCCGGTCTGGCCGTAGTTCTGGTTGGTGAAGACCCGGCCAGCCAGGTCTATGTGCGCTCGAAAGGCAAACAGACCGTCGAGGTCGGCATGAACTCGTACGAGCATAAGCTGGATGTCGAGACCTCGGAAGAAGATCTGCTGGCGCTGATCGACAAGCTGAACAACGACCCGGCCGTACACGGTATTCTGGTCCAGCTGCCGCTGCCCAAGCACCTGAATGAAGACCTTGTGATCAACTCGATCGCCCCGGCCAAGGATGTGGACGGCTTCCATATCTCGAACGTGGGTTTGCTGGGGACGGGCCAGAAATCGATGGTGCCCTGCACCCCGCTGGGCTGCCTGATGATGCTGCGTGACTACCACGGGTCCCTGTCGGGGATGGACGCGGTGGTTATTGGTCGTTCGAATATCGTGGGCAAGCCGATGGCGCAGCTGCTGCTGGGTGACAGCTGTACCGTGACCATCGCGCATTCGCGCACCAAGGACTTGCCAGACGTTGTGCGCCGGGCCGACATCGTCGTCGCCGCCGTTGGCCGCCCCGAAATGGTGCCGGGCGACTGGATCAAAGAAGGCGCAACCGTAATCGACGTAGGCATCAACCGGATCGAGCGTGACGGCAAGAACAAGCTGGTCGGTGACGTGGACTATGCCAGCGCGGCCGAGCGTGCAGGCGCAATCACCCCGGTTCCGGGCGGTGTCGGTCCGATGACTATCGCCTGCCTGCTGGCCAACACCCTGACCGCCTGCTGCCGTGCAAACAGCCTGCCGGAACCTGAAGGGCTGACGGTCTAGCGCGTACGATCCGCGCGAACCAAAGAATACGACGGGCCGGGAGTGGAAACACTTACCGGCCCGATTGTTTCACGGAACAATCAACGAAACTTAATCTGGCAGGGTTTGAATATGGCGAGAACGATGATAAACCTATGATCTCAGCGAGTTAGACGTTTCAGTGTCATGCTCGACTGGAAACAGGAGAGAGTATCTGAGCTGTCATGCCGAATAAACTAAGCTCATTGGTTGCCGAGTTTACGATGCGCCGGGTGGTTGCCGGTGCGATTTTCCTGCCCTTAATGGCCATTGCATTTCAACCGTTCCAGAATATGGATCTGAGCTTTTCCTTGCGCTTGATATTTTGGACCGGGGTCACAGCCTTGGCTTTGGGGGTGACATGGGCGGCGCGACAACTGCTGAAGAAATGGTTCGCTGAAACCTCTTTCACGGGGTGGGATCTTGCTTTTACGTTTGTTGCTTTTGCGCTGTTCGTTCCTTCGCTGTGGTTGATGACCTTGCTTGTCTTCTCGGCTGGTGGGCAGCAGGCACCAGATGTTCTGTCAGTGGTATCTTACGGAGCTTTGTTTACGACCGGGTTGTTGATCATCCGGCGGGCTCCGGTTCAGCCTCCTACGGATCATGACATCAACCGCTTTGCGCCACGACTTTACAGACGATTGCCGCAAGAGTTCACGGGGCAGGTTCTGCGTTTGGCAGTCCGGGATCATTCCGTTGACGTCGTCACAACCGAGGGACTTTTCACCATCCGATCAAGGTTTACCGATGCCATTGCCGAGATGGAGCCCGAGCGTGGGCATTGCACCCACCGCTCGCACTGGGTGGTCGACGCTGCTGTGACCGGGATTGAAAAGAGTCACGGAAAAACTTTTCTACGCCTGACAAATGGCGAACTGGTCCCAGTCAGTCGCAAGTACAAACCCATACTTGAAAAAGACGGCGTGATCTAAACGCCTCAGCGAGGCATCGGGATCATCTGCGGGGATTGGCCCGTTAGAATCGCCATAGCGCGGTCGCTCATTAGTCCTTTTAGCGCCTCGTCAGAGCTGTATAGACCGCCGGTGTATGTACCATACGCGGGCAACAGTAGGCGCGTTTCGTCGACCAGAAACGCAGCACGCGTGATTGTTCGTCCGCGCAGCCGGAACCGAGCCTTGGGATGGAAGTGACCTGAAACCTCTGCTTGACCGTCCGGTAGGGCTATGTGTCGGAACACAAGCGATCGCAGCTTGTGCTCAGCCAGATGGGTGCCACCCAATTCGACCGGGCCGGGGTCGTGGTTGCCTTCGATCCAAATCCAGGTCCGACCGGCTTGCAACGCCGCGATTTGCAGCTTTTCCCGATTTCCAAGGGCCGAGGCCGCATCTAGGTCGTCAAAGCTGTCACCAAGGCAAATCACTGTGGTTGCTTTGGTGTATTCCATATCGTTTGCTAACCGCACCAGCGTGTCCAGCGTGTCGTAGGGCGGTAGTGAAGCGCCTCCTCGCCGTGCGATGCGTTCTGCCTTTCCCAGATGCAAATCCGAAACGCATAGAAGGCTTTCTTCCGGCCACCACAAAGCCCCGGTTCCAAGTGCGCGCAGGTCATGACCGGCGAAGGAAAACGACAATTCGTTCATGGTACGTTCTTTGCTTGTTTACGCGCCCGAGGCAAGTGATTCCAAGCCCGCCTCTTGCAGCAAACGCGCGCTCTCTTCGGCCAGCAGGCGCTCTTCGGCTGATCCTTTGACTGGGACCTTTCCAACCTCAAGAAACAGCGGTGCCGCAAGGGGTGACACCCGGTTCAGCCGTTTCAAGTCGATCTGGTCGCCGATTCGCGCAATCATGGCTTCGATCCGCCCGAAGTCGACCAGGCCTCGCATGGCTTCTTCACGGGTAATTTGCATCAGCAGGTGATCGGGGTCGTATTTCAGCAATGTGTCGTACAAAATATCCGAAGAAAACGTTGCCTGACGACCGCTTTTGCGTTGTCCGCCCGTGTTGCGTTCGATTAGCCCTGCAATAGTGGCTGAGGCCCGGAAGGTTCGCTTCATAACGGCGTTCCCGGCCAACCAAGTTTCAAGCCCATTGCGCAGTGCCTCTAGTTGAAACAGTGGGCGGGGGTCCGTTACGGCATCCAACCCCCAAATCAACGTTGCGTAGTCGGTCGCGACAAAGCCCAAGGGGGCAAGGCCGGTTTCTTCCATCCGTTTTGTCAGCAACAAGCCCAGTGTTTGCTGCGCGTTGCGACCCGCAAAACCGTAGACGCAGAGGTGTTCGCGCCCATTATCGGGAAAGCTTTCGATTAGCAGCCTGTCGCGGTTGGGCAGGCGCGAGACCTGCCGCTGGAGCGTCAGCCACTCGGCCGTATGCGCGGGCAGTTGCGGCCAGCCAGGTTGCGCGAACATGCGCAGAATACGATCGCTCAACTGGGTTGAGGTGGCAAATTTGGTGCCCGAGAAGGTGGCGATCTTGGGCTTTTTGTCCGCGCGGCGGCTGACCTCGACCGTCATCTCGCGCAGCCCCTCATAGCGCACGATCTGACCGCCGATCAGGAAGGTATCGCCGGGGGTCAGCGAGGCGGCAAAGGCCTCTTCGACCTCGCCCAGTGGCCTGCCGCCCCGACTGCGTTTCAGGCGCACTTTCAGCGTATCGGTGTCCTGAATGGTGCCAAGGTTCATGCGGATACGCTGCGCGGCACGGGGATCACGCAGTTGCCATAGACCGTCAGGGCGCTGTTGCAGCCGCTGCCAGCGGTCATAGGCGCGCAGGGCGTAGCCGCCGGTGGCGCAAAACTCCAGACAATCATCGAACTGCATGCGGCTGAGATCGGCAAAAGGCCCGGCGGTTGTCATTTCGGAATAGAGCGTATCCGCATCAAACGGCCCCGCCGCCGCCGCGATCAGGATATGTTGGCACAGCACGTCACGGGGGCCTGCGCCGCGTGGCTCTCCGTCCAGATCATGCGCGCGGGCGGCCTCAAGCGCTGCGACGCATTCTACCACCTCGAACCGGTTGGCCGGCACCAGTAGGGCCTTGGAGGGCGCGTTGTATCGGTGATTGGCCCGCCCGATCCGCTGGACCAGCCGTTTGACGTTCTTCGGCGCACCGATCTGGATCACAAGGTCCACGTCGCCCCAATCGATGCCCAGATCAAGGCTGCCGGTGCAGACGATGGCGCGCAGATCGCCGCGTACCATGGCGGCCTCGACCCGCTCGCGCTGTTGCCGCTCAAGGCTGCCGTGATGGATACCGATGGGCAACGCATCGTCATTAGCCAGCCAGAGATTGTGAAAGAATATCTCGGCTTGCGCGCGGGTGTTGTGAAAGATCAGCGTGGTCTTGTGCTGTTTGATCTGCTCCAGCACAGCGGGGATGGCATAGGCGGCACCGCCCCCGGCCCAAGGCGGCAGCTCCTGCGTTTCCAGCATCCGAATGTCGGGGTCCGGACCTGGATCGGCCTGCACGATCTGGCAGGGGTCAGGGTGGCGTGCCAGAAAGCGCGCGATGGCCTGCGGGTCTTCGACCGTGGCCGACAGACCCACCCGGCGCAGATCAGGGCACAATGATTGCAAACGCGCAAGCGCCAGCATCAACTGATCACCGCGCTTGCTTTCGGCCAGCGCGTGAATTTCGTCGATGATCACCCGCTGCACCCCCGCAAACATGCGCGGCGCGTCCTCATACGAGGTCAGCAGAGCAAGACTTTCCGGCGTCGTCAGCAAGATATGCGGCGGGTCCACGCGCTGACGTTTCTTCTGCGTAGCCGAGGTGTCGCCAGTGCGGTCCTCGATCCGGATGGGCAGGCCCATTTCGTCAGCAGGGCCGCGCAGGTTGCGGCGGATATCGGCGGCCAGCGCTTTTAGGGGCGAGACATAGATCGTGTGCAGACCGCTATGCGCGCCATCGGCCAACTGCGCCAGAGTCGGCAGAAATCCGGCCATGGTCTTACCCCCACCCGTCGGCGCAATCAGCAGCGTTGCCGAATCGGCAGCCCGGTCGAACATCTGTTGCTGATGAGGGTGGATCGACCAACCTTTGGCGGTGAACCAGTCGGTGATCCGGGTGGGAATCTGCGTCATGGGCGCAGACTACCTGCCCGGCATCGAAATGACAGTGGCTTAGTGAACGATCTTTTCTTCGCGCACGAACATGTTGGCCCAGGCGCGGTCGATCAGGTTGGGGCTCATCTGGTAGGGGATGCCTTCGAATTCGCAGATCGAGATCATCTGGTCGATCAGGAAGATCGGCTGATAGTTCGCATAGATATTGTTAATGGTCGGATACTTGACCTTCAGCAGATGCACCAGCGCGGCCTCATCCAGCGGCATCCCGCGTTTGCGGGCGACCATTGCAAAGATTTTCAGGAAGTTTTCCTGGTTCGGCCCGTCGATCTTGATCTTGAAGAAAATCCGACGCAGGGCCGCTTGGTCGAAGATTTCATTCGGGTGGAAGTTGGTCGAGAAGATGACCAGCGTGTCAAAAGGCACCTCGAATTTCTCACCTGACTGCAAACCGAGGATATCCTTGCTTTCTTCCAGCGGAACGATCCAGCGGTTGATCAGTGCCTGCGGAGGCTCGGCCTGACGTCCAAGGTCGTCCACGATAAAGATGCCGCCCGTCGATTTAAGCTGCAGTGGGGCCTGATAGGTCCGCGCAGTGGGGTTGTAGACCAAGTCCAGCATGCTGAGCGACAGTTCACCACCGGTCACAACGGTGGGGCGCTCGCATTGTACATAGCGTGAATCGAACCGTTTGCGGCGGCGTAGGCTGTTGGGGTCGTCGGCCTCTTGCTCGATAGCTGTGTGAACGATCGGATCATAAACGGTGATCACCTGACCGGCATATTCAATTGCGCGCGGGACATAGACATTGTCGCCAAGCGCGTCACGAATACCGTTTGAGATGGACGACTTACCGTTGCCCGGAGGACCATACATCAGGATCGAACGGCCTGCGCTTACTGCAGGTCCAAGGTGATCCAAAAGACTGTCGGGCAGAACCAGATGCCCCATTGCCCCGGTTAGCTGGTCGCGGGTGACCTGAATGTTTCGGATGGATTGGCGTTTGACCTGTTCGCGGTAGACATCCAGTGGAACCGGCATGGCACCGAAATATTCCGACTGGCTGAGCGCGTCCAGTGCACGGGCTTTACCTGCATCTGTCAACTGATAGCCCATCTCGTTGCCGCTGTTGGCGTTCAGGGTACCTGTCGCCTCGATCAGTTTCTGTTCGCGCGAGATATCGATCAGTTCTTGAGTCACCGAGCCCGGCAGGCAGATCGCTTCCGCCACTTCCGAGACCGTATCAACGTTCTTGCGAAAAATGGTTTTCAACAAAATGTCCCGCATCATCACGATGGGCAATTGCATTTCGCCCAAGCCTTTGGGGGCAGGGGGGGCCATTACCGAGGTCGTCTGCATATTCATGAGGGGTGCTCATCCATCCAGTATTCACGCCATTGGCCCACTCGGGCCGCTTGCGAAAAATCTGGTCCCGCTTTGTGGCATCACCAAGGCGGGGACAAGGCGGAGTAATGATAGTTTACGAGCCGTAAACAGTCCCAAGGATCAGGTAGATGGCGAGGCTGCCGCCAAGTGCAAATCCCATGGGAAACTGTTTGTCGCGGGACCAACTTTCCCAATTAGGTGCGATAGCGCGCAAAGCAGTGTTTTTGGCCAGCCTGTGCGTTACAAACGCTGCGAGCGTTGTGGACATTAGAATGAACATCATCGTCACATAGTCGCCGCCCCAAACGAACGCGGAAGCAGCCGCAATAAATTTGGCGTCGCCCGCTCCCATGACCCCGGCGGCGTTGGCAAGAATGCCTATTACTAAAGCGACAAGAATGTGCAGCAACTGCCAAAGGTAGGGCGGAAGCGTTACCGCAAAGGGGCCGATCCAGCCTTCGGACCAATCGGTCGTCCATGGCGGGATGACGATCAGACCGACAAAGGCAAATACTCCGGCCAAGGCAATAACCGCGTGGTTCTTGATCAACATGTCGCGCATATCGGTGAGCGCGACATAAAAGCAGATCGGCAGAACGAAAGGCAAGAACCACCCCGCCGCGGCTGCCGGAATTTGCATCAACTTAGGCTTCCTCGAGCGCGCGCAACGAGCGGACGGCTTCTTCGAAATGTTGCGGATGCGTGGCAATCGCTTCGCGGAACAGGTTCTTTGCAGTTGTTACATCGCCCTGTTTGACCGCGGAAATGCCCATAGTATTCAACAGCATGGCCCGTTCGGCCTGTGTCAGCGGCACGACCGGCATGCTGTAATTGCCTTGCGCCGCGCGGGCAAGAACGAGGTTGTTTTTGGCTGTGAACAGAGACTTGTCCTGTCGAATGGCTTCAGCGAACAAGCGCTCGGCTTCTTCATATTGACCGCGTGTCAGTTTGGAATAGCCCCAGTTGTTCATCACGCCGCCAGGCCGCGTGGTCAGGCCAATCGCCGTTTCATAGAATTGATCCGCCCGTTTCCAGTCCTGGTTTGAGTCGGCGACAACAGCCTCCAACCGATACCTTTTGAAGGTCTCGAAAGTCGGCGGAACGGAATCCAGTACTTTTTTCGCCTCGGTCCAGTTTCCTGCGCGAACCAGTGCGTCGGCATATTCGACCCGATCAACACTGGCCGAGCCCTTCATGGTGGTCACTTTTTTCCAGGCGGCTGCTGCCTCGGTGGTGCGCTTTGCCCGCGCCAACGAAATCGCCAGCCCTCTTTGCAGGTCAATGCGACCGGGATTCTTGGCTGCAGCACCCTGAAAATAGGTGACGGCCTCATTAGGATCGGCTGCTGTTAGCAACACTTCGTTCAGGTTGGTTTCGTCGATAACGTTCACTTCCTGAAACGTCTTTTCGACCTTTTCTTCCTCGGTTTCTTTCGCGCAGGCGGACAGGATCAGCCCGCACGTCACCAATGACATAATCAAGAATTGTTGGCGCATTTTTGCGTCCCTTACTGCTCTTGCCTGTTTTCCTGAAGCTTGCGAAGCTTGAATTGCCCGTCGCCTTGTTGCTCCAGCGTGTATTCTTGTTCTTCGACGTCAGTATTATCAGAATTTTCCATTTTTGCGAGTGCTAAGCGCAGATTGTCCCGAATTGCGTCACTTTCGCCATTGTCTAACGCAAAAGCCCGTCGAAACACCTGAGCCGCCTCTGGATACTCGCCTTTCTCCATCAGAATGACGCCCAGATTGTTCCATGCAACCGGCCAGTCGGGTTCCTCGGAAACGGCGCGACGCAGCAGAGTTTCGGCGGGCTTCAACTGGCGCAATCCCAGGTTGGCAGTGCCCATGGCAGCCATGATTTCGGCGGTCATGCCCTGGTTCAGCGCGGCGCGGGCAAAGGAATCCAGTGCCAAGTCATACTCACCGGCCCGCAGCAGTCGGTTCCCGACCACCAAAGGATCCTGACCTTGGCCTTGTGGATCAATGCCCGGAGCATCCAAATCACCAGGCAGGTTTTCCGTGCAAGAGGCCACCATGGCACATACCATGGCGGCCCCGATCACGTGGCGAATCCTTGGCCGGACACACCTGAGTGTTGAAATCATAAGGCTATCAGCCCCCTGGATTACCGCCTGCAAACTCTGCGATACCTTTTGCCGAAGGTCCAACCAGAATGACCAGCAACGGCGGCACCGTCAGCATCATTGTGGCAAGTGTCATTTTCGTTGGCAACTTGTTAGCAGCTTCTTCTGCACGCATCACGCGTTTGTCACGCATTTCGCCGGCATAAACACGTAGAGCTTCGGCAATCGAAGTACCGAATGTGGCCGATTGGATCATAACGGTCACGAATGAACTGACGTCCTGAACGCCGCAACGTGTTCCGAAATCCCGAAGAACAGTGTCCTTGTCCTTACCAGCTTTCATTTCGTGGGCTACAACCTCGAATTCCTGCGCAATGTCGGGATAGGAAGCCTTCATCTCAGCCGCGACGCGCACGATAGCCTGATCCAAAGACTGGCCTGCCTCAACACAGACAAGCATCAGGTCAAGGGTATCAGGAAAACCGGCGACAATGGCTTCTTCGCGTTCTGCTACACGGCGGGTGATCCAATACCGTGGAAGGAAGTATAAGGCGATGGCGGGGAAACCAATGCGGATCGCCATTTGTTGGCCGGTAAACTCGTTGTCCCCAGCCAAAACGGTCACCAACATCACGCCGATCGCGATCCCGACCATCCCCAAAGCAAACTGGGCGAAGTGAAAGAACCGTACCGCGTCCTTAGAGTGATATCCCGCCTGCCGCAGTTTAAGCTGCATCGCTGACAGCTCTTCCTGGTTCTGCGGTTCCAGGAACGTAGAAAACTTTTCAAGCTGTTCGTTGCGGCCGGCGTTGCGCAGGCGATCCTGCTTGCCCTTTTTCGTTTTCTTCGGAGCTGCCGTTGAACGCTGTAGCTTTTTCAACGGATCTTCTGGTTGGTTCATCATCAAAGGAACCGCGACCAGGATCATGATCAGGCCGAGGACACCGACGACAATAAGCGGACCGAACTGTCCAAGGCTTTCAGTCAGTAAGGTGTTGATTCGGTTAAAAAATTCCATGGTACTGCCCTCAGACCTTAATGTTTGTCAAAATGCGCATGACGATCAGGTTCAACGTCAGCATGATGCCGACAAAGAAGCAGGCCGGAATGAACCACGGATGGTCAATCACCTCGTCATAATAACCGGGGTCTTTCACAAGGATGAAGACAAGACAGAAGACAGGGAAACCTGACAGGAACTTGCCCGACCATTTGGCCTCGGCGGTGATGGCCTTGACCCTTCTGAACAGGCGGAAACGAGCGCGGATCACCTGTGCCAGACCGGCCAGAATTTCCGCCAGGTTACCACCGGATTGCTGTTGGATGCCGACCGCAACAGACAAGAAGCGAAGGTCCTGCATGTCCAGCCGCTGCGCCAGGTCTTTCAGCGCTTCGCCGACGTCACGGCCATAGGCGCACTCATCTGCGATGACGCCAAACTCGGTTGCCAGGGGATCTTGGACTTCATTTGCAACAATCTGGATCGAGGATACAAACGGATTGCCCACCCGCAAAGAACGAACCATCAGCTCTACTGCGTCGGGCAGTTGTTCCTCTAGCAAAGCCATCCTTTTCGAAGCTTTATGATTGACCCAAGCATAAACGCCACCGACACCGATAGCGATCGAGATGGCTATCCTCAGAAATGTTGCAGTGGCGGTGCCGATGCTGAGCCCGACAAAGGCGAAAGCAGAAACCAGCACCATTATCATGATCAATTGGCGCGGCGAGAACGCAATCGCAGCCTTCTGCGCCTTATCCGCGAGCAGTGAATAAAGCGGGATGGACTGCGTTTGCATGTGCTGCTGCATCTCTTTACGCAGCTGCTCAAGCACTTGTTCTCGGCCGACGCCCTTGTCCAACATGTCCAAACGCCGGTTTACGCGGCTGTTCAGGCTGATGGATTTGCCGAATGCGACCAGATAAATACCTTCGACCAGAGCCAGAACGGCGACGAAGATCACGACATATATGAGAGCCTCAATAGGCAGTTGCATCTCAGGTTCTCCTTACATCGTAGTTGGTTCATAGATGGCGGCGGGCAGGTCAAAGCCCCACAACCGGAAGCGTTCGGAATAGTGGCTGCGTACGCCGGTGGCCGTGAAATGGCCTATAATCTTGTTGTCGGGTGTAAGTCCAACACGCTGAAATCTAAAGATTTCTTGCATTGAGATAACATCACCTTCCATGCCCGTGATCTCGGTGATCGAGGTCATTCGGCGTGAACCATCCTGCAAACGGCTGGCCTGTACAATCAGGTTCACAGCGCTTGAGATCTGGCTGCGGACCGCTTTGATCGGCATTTCGATACCTGCCATTGCGATCATGTTTTCCAAACGCGAAATGCCATCTCGGGCCGAGTTGGCGTGGATTGTCGTCATCGAACCATCGTGGCCAGTGTTCATGGCCTGCAACATGTCGATCACCTCGGCGCCACGCGTCTCACCCACGATGATGCGGTCGGGACGCATACGCAGGGCGTTCTTCAGACAGTCGCGCGGGCTGACTTCGCCTTTGCCTTCTACGTTTGGTGGACGGCTTTCCATCCGGCCTACATGGGTCTGTTGCAACTGAAGTTCCGCCGTATCCTCGATGGTCAGGATGCGTTCGGCATCGTCGATAAAGCTGGACAGAGCGTTCAGCGTGGTCGTTTTACCAGAACCCGTACCACCCGAAACGATCACGTTCAGGCGTGTCGACACCGCAGCTTGCAAATAGGCGGCCATTTCTTCGGTGAACGCACCAAAATTGACCAGGTCGTCGATGCCCAGTTTGTCCTTTTTGAACTTACGAATGGACACCAACGAGCCATCAACCGCAATCGGCGGCACCATGGCGTTGAAACGCGACCCATCTGCCAAGCGGGCGTCAACATAAGGGTTGGATTCATCAACACGGCGACCCACAGCGGATACGATCTTGTCGATGATCCGCATCAGGTGCTTTTCGTCCTTGAAGGTGATGTCGCTGATT
Source organism: Ruegeria sp. HKCCD7628 (assembly GCF_057221005.1). Classification (NCBI taxonomy): domain Bacteria; kingdom Pseudomonadati; phylum Pseudomonadota; class Alphaproteobacteria; order Rhodobacterales; family Roseobacteraceae; genus Ruegeria; species Ruegeria sp. HKCCD7628. Next base: position 884,137 of record NZ_JBWVBA010000001.1, on the reverse strand, counting down.
TCCAGCTTACCGGCACGCTCCACAAAAATCTGCTGCGGACCGTTCACCAAGATATCGTTGACCGTGTCGTCTTGCAGCAAGGTCTCAAGCGGGCCAAGACCGGTAACTTCGTCATAAAGCTCTTTGTTCAGTTGGAAACGATCGTCCCGATTCAGAACAATGTTCTTGGTCTCAAGGACTTCACTCGCAATGGCACTGATTTCTGAGCGAAGGTCGGATTCGTTGGCGTTTTCCAGTGCAGCAAGGTTCAGGTTTTCAAGTAGTTCACGGTGCAACTCGATCTTGATCTCGCTCAACCGCTCTTTGCGCTTGCGCTCGCGATCGGATGCTGTCGGTTCAGCGGCCTTTTTTGCCACAGGCTTGCGGATCATCGCGTTTGCTGTGGGTGCCTGTGGGGCTGCAGAGGTGGGCGTTGTCGCCTTGACCTCGGCCTGAACAGGCTGCGCTTCGGGCTGTTTTTTGTATCTTGAAAACACGGCGGTTCCCCTTTCGGACCTGTCTTACGCAGCTTCTGCGTCGCTGCTGCCAAGGCTGTGGAGCGATTTTGCCAGCTTTGCGATTTCACGGCGCAGTGGGTTTTTGGCGGCTGAACTTGCCAGCGGTAAACCATGGTCACCGCTTTGCATGACGGGTTTTCCCCCGTCCGGCAGTTGCAGGTCGATGGATATTCCAAGGCTTTCACCCATCCGCTTGACGCGGCTTTTCCCGTTCAGATCGGTAAACTTCGGAGCTCGGTTCAACGCGAAACGCAGTTTGTTGAACGGTAGCTCTTCCGCCTGAAGAGCGCGCTTCAGACGCAGGGCGTTTTGGGCCGAGCGCATGTCGAGTTCGATGACTGCAAAATACACATGGGCCGCTTGCAGGATGGTCTCAGACCATTGCACCAAAGTCGACGGCATATCGACAATCACGTAGTCAAAATGCTTGCGCGCAGTGTCAATAACGCGCTGGATATCTTCCGGAGTGATCAGATCCAACGGCACCATATCAGACGGCGCGGTCAGAACCTCCATCTTGTCCTCGTAGGACTGCAGCGCCTGAGAGAACATGTCGTCATCCATGGACGCCGTGTCAGACAGCATTTCGAACACTGTTTCTCGGCGCGGTAGATCCAGGTAAGTCGAGACCGTGCCAAACTGAAGATCCAGGTCGATCAGGCATACCTTGGGAGAAGTCTTGTCCGACGTGGTCGCAAGTTCCCAAGCCAGGTTCACGGCCATGGTGGTAGATCCGACTCCACCGGCCAATCCGTGAACCACAAACAAGGCACCTTCCTTTGATGCCCCTTGGGGCAGAGACACGGCCGTTTCCTGTGTCACAACCGCGGGATCAGATTTGTTCATACGCGCAATGGCTTCCTGCAACTCACCTTCCGGAAGCGGGTAGGGGACGAATTCATCAGCGCCTTTCCGCAAGAGTTGGTGCAACGCTGCAGGAGTCACGTCCTCGGCGATCAGGACCACTTTGATCCTCTTTTCCTTCGCGCGAGAGATGATTTCACCCATCATGGTCAGGTCATCTTCGTCCTCACCATCAATAGCTAGGGCCACGAATTCTAAACTGTCGGCTTCAGGCTGGCCGAAAAACGCAAGAGCTTCTGCAAATCCCAGATCGCCCCAACGCTCACCCAGTGCCGCTTCCATGTCTTCAATCAGCAGATCAAAGTTCTGGACGTCACGACTGATCGTGCAGGCCAGAATGGCGTTGTTGTCTTCGTTTGTCGTGGCGTTCGTCATTAACAAAATCCTCGTCCAGAGGGCAGCAAACCGCGACGAACCGTTCAGGTTTGCCTCGGCGAGCTGATGCCCGGTTGCGGCTTTTTTTGCCGCACTACACCCAATTGTTGAGAATTTGGCTTGGAACTTAGGCGAGAATGGGGCGCAAAAGAACCAATTGTTGGGAATTGGGCGACGATGTCGCCCAATTCGCGTTATTATTACTCAGATGCCTCGGCGGCGTCTGTGTCTACGATGAAGCTCTCGGTTGTCGCGCTTTCAACGTATTCGCGGTAGATGACTTCTGCGTACTTGCCGTCAAGCAACTGAGGTTTGCGATCTACAAAGCCAGACACTTCTGTAATCGTACGGCGGTTGCGTCGATCCCTGTTCGGCGTGTCGATCAGAGGCTGCGTTTTACCGAAGGAAACAACAGCTTCTAGCCGTGACCGCGAAATACCTTGCCGTGTCAGGAACGCGACCGCTGCATTGGCGCGACGCTGGCCTAGGCTTTGGTTATACGACTGAGAGCCGACTCGGTCCGTATGGCCGTACACGCGGAAGCGCGCTTCGGGGAACTGCTTGATCCAATCGGCTTGCCGTAACAGTACACGCTGTGCGTTTGCATCAAGCTGTGCGCTGTCGAACGCAAAGTTGATCTGCGTTGGCACTTCCGCCGCGAACCTGCGACCCAGGATCTGAGCATAGGTGAGTTCACCTGTCAGAACCTGCTGGTTGTTCAGAGTTGCGTTTCCGAAGGCACCTTGGTCGATTTCATATCCGGCCTCACGCGTACAAGCGGCGACAGCGACCGAAAGACCCAGTGCTATAATCCACTTCTGCATTGGTCCTATCCTCCTAATCATTCCAGGATGTAGCCGTAGGAGCTACCAAAATCCTGTTTGGCGACTTCAGACGCACCACCTGATCCTAAACGTTCGGTGCGTGCTGTCTTGCCGTTGATGAACAGATCAAACTCGCTTGGGGGCTTGACCCGGTCGGTCGGCAGAGCCAGCGCTTCACCACGTGTGGGCGAGACCAGATGCGCGGTGACGATCACGACGAGTTCCGTTTGCTGGCGCTGGTATTCAGCACTGCGGAACAGCGCACCCAGTACGGGAACATCGCCGAGCCACGGAACCTGATTGTTCAAGTCGCTGAAGTCATCCTGAATAAGCCCCGCAATCGCAAAGCTCTCACCATCCCGCAGCTCAACCGTGGTTCTGGTCCGACGGGTGATAAAGGACGGTACGTTGTTACCCGCAATCGTGAAGTCCGAGCTGTTGTCGATTGCCGACACTGACGTACCCATTTCCAGGTTGATCAAGTCGCCGTCCACAACGCGCGGAACAAACAGGATCTGAACACCAAATGCGCGGTATTCAATCGCGATGTTGCCGTCATCCGCGGGAACCGGGATCGGAACTTCGCCACCAGCAAGGAATTCTGCTTCCTGACCCGACAGCGCGGACAGGTTCGGTTCCGCAAGGCTACGCGCCAAACCTTTAGCTTCGAGCGCTTCCAGCAACAAGCGAACCTGTGTGGACCCTGCGCCAAAACCGAACAGGATCGCACCTGTGTTGGTTTGTTGCAGAGGAATGTTATTATTCAACGCGTTAGCCAAAGCACCGGCAGAGTTAAGTGTGTTGAAACCCCCGGTTACGTCGCTTCCTCCAAAGCCCAGCGACGCCGTCAGGCTTTTTGCCACTGATCGGCTCATTTCGGCAAAGCGCACTTTCAGCATGACTTGCTGGACGCCGCCGACCGACATCAGGTTGGAAACACGCTCGGGCGCGTAGCGCTCGGCCAGTTCCAATGCCCGCGCCAGTTTGGCTGAGCTAGAGATGGTGCCCGACAGTACAATACCGTCATTTGCGGTCCGCACTTCGATCGGCTCATTCGGCAGGATCTGCCGCAGCCGCTCTTTGAATTCGGATACATCCGGGGAAACCCGAACGCGCACGTTGGCCAGCAAATTGCCAGCACCGTCGAACAATGTCAGAGTGGTCAGACCGGGCGCCTTGCCCAATACATAAATGGTACGGTCCGAAAGCGACGAAATATCAGCGATTCCCGCGTTGGCAATGCTGAGTTCGGCAAACGGTTCCTCACTCTCAACAACAATTGCGCGGTTCATCGGGACGTCCAGCGTTTCCGCTGTGCCCTTCTTTACCACACGAAGATTTTGAGCCCAGGCGGCATCGCCGACGGAACTCATTACAAGCGCCAACCCCAGAAGGGTTGCGCTAATCCAAGAATGTATTTTCATGTGACCTGCCTCTCCGATCACGCCTCGTTTTAGGGCTAATGCCTTATGTGCAATAACACTGCGTCAATTGCTAATTTATTGCAATAATCAATGGTTTCTGGAATTTTCCTTATGTGGACAATTCGCAACAACCAAAATGAAACAAGCCGCGCTGGGTGCGCGGCTTGTGCCAGTAAATCCCTGATTTAACGTTAGTTTGTACAGGGAATTTGACTCTGAACAATTTCTGCACCACGCCGGATATTGGTGTAGCACTTGCGCTCTTCCACCTTTGCCTCGACAGGCGCGGCTTCCTTGATTCCCAATAGCTTTCGCTGATCAACCTCAATCGCGCTGGCGACCGTTTCGTCCTGAACACCCACCAAGGCCAGAGACATCCGTCCGGTGTTTTGTGCCTGCGCCAGAGACGCAATCTGTTCAGGCGTTGCGGCCACGGTCACCGTACGCGCGATGCTTGCGCCCGTCAGATCAGACCCTGCCGTTTGGTCGACGGCAATCAGTTCAACGTTGGTTTGGATCAGGCGCGTGATTTCACCACCTTCACCCGCAAGGGCCCCTGAAACTGAACCAGTCCAGTAAACATCGACATTGTCACCTGGACGCAAAAAGCCGGATACTCCTGACGCAACGTCGACTCTGATAGCAAAGGCGCGCATTCCCTTTTGGAGGCGCGAGGTCAATCCAGCAGATTCTCCAGGTTTGGTGACCTTGACTTCCAGCAGAGCCTCATTTTTCTCCATGGCTCTCAGAATATACCTGTCGCCTTTTGCGTCTTCGGGAAACAATGTGGCCAGTTCCTGGAAGGTACCTTCTGGAAGTGCGTCTTCAGGCCATTTGACAAGTCGGACATCCTCTTGAACCAGGCGCTCTCCGTATTTCAACGGGCGGTTCGATACAAAAACGTCCACGGTGGCGATGTTGGTGGCATTTGCCATCGCGTCTTGCGCGGCTTTTTTCTCTCGTTCAAGCTGGGCTTGAGTTTGTGCGATGTAGTCTTGCGCCAGATAAACAGCGCCACCGGCCAAAGCGACCCCGACAATCAGGACAAGTCCAAATACTGCGCGCATTTGCGTACCCTCGTATTTTTCTGTTTTGGTTTTGCTGCCGTCATGCGCAGCTAATCTCAATCACAGCTATCGACGAATTGTGTCGAAAAGGGGGACAATCTTTGATTTTTTTTTCGTCCGTGCCAAATCATGAGTTTGGTCACCGACTGATGAGTCAGTAGCTGATATTGAATTCAGGTTGATGAACTTCCATCGAAGAAAGCGCAGTTCCTGTTTCCGAATCAACGTGTTGAATCGGATCTGAAAGGTTCAGGAAAATGATTGACCCAAAACCAACCAAACCGGCCGTTAGAACCACCCAATCAACGGTAACGGCCCCATCTTCGTGTGCAGCAAAGTTTGCAATTCTGTGCATCATGAGAGACCCAACATATAAAGAAAGTTTATAAAAAAAGGGCCACGCTCTGAAACCGTGGCCCCCTTCAAGTACGTTAAGTACTAAACTTAGCTTTGCGGTGTGATGGTGGTCACCGGAGTCGAAACTGCAGTACCCGACAGCGCGCCTTCGACGGTGTTCGCCAACTGGTTGGTACCTTCACCAACCTGGGTGTAAGCAACTGCTGCCAGGCCAACGATGGCTGCGGTCAGAACAACCCAGTCAACTGTTACTGCGCCGTCTTCGTCTTTGCGGAAGTTCTTGATGAACTTGATCATGTTACGTCCCTCCTAAAGGATCAAAAAAGTCAATTAAACCTTGGCGTCTTTCAGAGCTTTCTCTCTCAGTCCGCTCTCGACCGTCTCGGTATGGCATTATGTTTGACGGTCAGGCGTGGCAGGAATTGGGCCAAATCACATTTTTTTTCGCGGAAGTTTAACTTTTTCGCAGGAATTTGGGTAACGCATTGAAAATAAATAAATAAAAAATCGAAAAACGTATGTCGACCTCACTGTTCCGATGTAATTTTACGGCAAATGAGGCGAAAATGCCCCAATTCACGTTGTTTTTATGGCTTTGAACGCAGATTCTTGGTTCAAATCAGTCAAAAGAAAAAAATTCATGAGGCGGGCAAAATGAATCTGCGGGACGCAATACTCTGCGCCGGTGCGGTGGCAATGCTGTTGACAGGGCCGGGCTCTGTTGTTGCTCAGACAATTGAACCACGTGGCGTCTATAAAAGGGTGAAGCCGCCGAAACCTGGATCGCGGCCCAAGATCACCGTGCAGATATCGCCAGAGGAACACGCAGCCCGACCTTCGGCGCCCAGCACTGGTGCGGACCTGCAAGAATCCGAGATTATTACACGTACACGAGTCGCGCCGCCGAGTTTGCCGGGCGGGGCTGACAAACCCGCCGGGTCCTATACGGCTTTTTGGGAAGAAGTGTCGCCCGCGCTAGATCAAGCCGGCGCAGGACGTCTTGATCAAGCGATACAGGCATTAGCAGCCGTCAACGTGTCCTCTCCGCGATTGCAGACTTTGCAGAACATCGCTCAGCAGCAAGGGGTCGATATCCTGCGTTCGACAGTTGGTACGAATGTTTCGCCTGCGCTGGTGTTGGCCGTGATATCGGTTGAATCTGCTGGCCGGGCTGACGCGGTCAGCCACGCGGGTGCTCAGGGGTTGATGCAATTGATGCCAGCAACGGCAAGGCGGTTTGGCGTTGAGGACAGCTTCCATCCCGGTCAGAACATCTCGGGCGGGGTGAAGTATTTAAACTGGTTGATGGAAGAGTTCGGAAACGACCCGATCCTTGTGTTGGCTGGTTATAATGCAGGTGAAGGGGCCGTCCGCAAACATGGCGGGGTACCGCCCTATAAAGAGACGCGCAACTACGTGCCCAAAGTGCTTGCCGCGTTTCAGGTCGCGCGGGCCTTGTGTCTGACCCCTCCGCAGCTCATCTCGGACGGGTGCGTTTTCCAGACGGCAAACTAAGAAGGCCCACGCAGGTTGGTGGGCCTTCTTTGGTTCAGGCGACGATTGTCGCCTCGGTGGCGGCGCGCATCTCGTCTTCGCTGACGCCATCGGCCAGTTCGACGATGCGCAGGCCGCCTTCAACCACGTCCAACACGCCCAGGTTGGTGATGATGCGATCGACCACACCCTGACCGGTTAGGGGCAGGGTGCATTCTTTCAGCACTTTCGAGTCGCCGTGTTTGTTGGTGTGATCCATAACGACGATCACGCGGCCTACGCCAGCCACCAGATCCATCGCGCCGCCCATGCCTTTGACCAGCTTGCCTGGGATCATCCAGTTGGCCAGATCGCCTTTCTCGTCCACCTCCATCGCGCCCAGAATGGCCGCTGCGATCTTGCCGCCGCGGATCATGGCGAATGAGGTTGCACTGTCGAAATAAGCGGTGCGAGACAGTTCGGTTATCGTCTGCTTACCCGCATTGATCAGGTCGGGGTCTTCCTCGCCCTCAAAAGGGAAAGGGCCCATGCCCAGCATTCCGTTCTCGGATTGCAGTGTAATGTCCTTGTCACCCACATAGTTTGCCACCAGCGTCGGGATACCGATGCCGAGGTTCACATACATACCGTCTTCCAGCTCATCCGCCGCGCGGGCGGCCATCTGATTACGATCCCAAGGCATTATGCGTCCTCCTTCTTGCGGGTGGTGCGCTGTTCGATGCGCTTTTCGTGGCTGCCCTGAATGATGCGGTGCACATAGATGCCGGGCAGGTGGATGCTGTCGGGGTCCAACGACCCGGTGGGCACGATCTCTTCGACTTCGACCACACAGACTTTGCCACATGTGGCCGCTGGCACGTTGAAATTACGAGCTGTCTTGCGGAACACCAGATTGCCGGTCTCGTCCGCCTTCCACGCTTTGACGATGGCGAGGTCGGCAAAGATGCCTTCCTCCATGATATATGTCTCGCCGTTGAAGTCCTTATGCTCTTTGCCCTCGGCGATCACGGTGCCTACGCCTGTCTTGGTGTAGAAACCGGGAATACCCGCGCCACCTGCGCGCATCCGCTCGGCCAGCGTGCCTTGCGGGTTGAACTCTAGTTCCAGCTCGCCACTGAGATACTGACGCATGAACTCGGCGTTTTCTCCGACATACGAGCTGATCATCTTCTTGACCTGACGGGTTTGCAGCAGAATGCCGATCCCAAAATCGTCGACGCCCGCATTGTTCGAGGCAAAGGTCAGATCCTTCGCGCCCGAGGCTTTGATCGCCTCAAGCAGAAGTTCCGGGATGCCGCACAGGCCAAACCCGCCCGCTGCGATCAACATGCCATCCGAGATCACTCCGTCGAGCGCCTCAGAGGCATTGGCATAGATTTTCTTCATGGAAAACTCCCCCAATGACATGGTGTTGGGCGAGTTGTGCCGCCACGTCACGGGGAAGTCAATGAAACCAAGGGGGTGGTGGTATTTCTACCTATTCCGCCTTGTTGGTCGTCTTTTTGGCGGCTGCGGTTTTCTTTGGCGCGGCTTTCTTCTTGGGGGTAGCCTTCTTCTTGGTGCCTTTCTTGGCCGCGCGTTCGTTGACCAGTTCGATGGCCATTTCCTGCGTCACGTCTTCGGGCTTGATGTCCTTGGGAATGGTCGCGTTGACCTTTTCCCATTTCACATAAGGCCCATAGCGCCCGTCCAGCACCTGCATCACGCCGCCATCGGGGTGATCACCCAGCTCTTTCAGCGGCTTGGCCGCCGCCCGCCGTCCACGCCCCGGATTGGCGCGTTTTTCAGCCAGCATCTCAACCGCGCGGTTCATACCAATTTCAAAGACGTCATTGGGGTCTTTGAGGTTCGCGTAGACCGGCTTAGCCTCTTCCGGCATCTGGTGCATGATATACGGCCCGAACCGCCCGAAATTCGAGCTGATCATGCCGCCCTCGGGGTGTTCACCGATCTGGCGGGGCAGGGACAGCAGGGTCAGTGCCTTGTCCAGATCCATGTCGTCCTTGCTCCAGCCGCGAGGCAGGGACGCACGGGGCGGTTTCTTGTTCTCGGGCGTGGGTTCGCCGCGCTGGACATAAGGCCCGAACCGACCGGATTTCAACCAGATCTCATCGCCCGCATCTTCGCCCAGCAGACGTTCGTCGCCCTCGGCCCCTTCGCCTGCGATGGGGCGGGTATAGGTGCATTCGGGATAGTTGCCACAGCCCACAAACCCGCCGGTGCGCGAGGTTTTCAGGTGCAGTTGTCCCACGCCGCATTTCGGACAAACGCGCGGGTCGGACCCATCCTCACGCGGTGGATACAGCTGGGGCGCCAATGCCTCATCCAGCTTGTCTAGCACTTCGGAAATCCGCAGCTCGGATGTCTCACCAATCGCGGCCGAGAAATCACGCCAGAACTTGCCCAACAGGTCTTTGTAGTCGCGGTCGCCGGCGCTCACATCGTCAAGCTCGCCTTCCAGATTGGCCGTGAACTCATAGCCAACATACTGACGGAAGAAGTTCAGCAAAAAGATTGTGACGATCCGGCCCTTTTCCTCGGGGATCAGCCGGTTCTTGTCCTTGCGCACATATTCGCGGTCCTGAATCGTGGTCACGATGCTGGCATAGGTGGACGGGCGCCCGATACCTAGCTCCTCCATCCGTTTGACCAAAGTGGCCTCGGTATAGCGCGGGGGTGGCTGCGTGTGGTGTTGCAGGGCCAGCACGGCTTCATTCTCGGCCAGCACGGCCTGTTTGTCGTCGCTGGTGGCCTTGACGAATTGATCCTTCAGCGAGGTCTTGGCGAACCGCGCCGGATCGCCTTGCGTGATCTGCGGCAGGCGCTTGTCGTCGTCATCGGCCACGTCGTCGCGGCCTTCCTCATAGACGCGCATGAATCCGTCGAACATGACCACCTGACCAGTGGCGCGCAGGCCGACCTGACCGTCATCGCTGCCGATCTCGACCGTGGTGCGTTCCAGCCGTGCGGCGGCCATCTGACAGGCAATGGTGCGTTTCCAAATCAGATCATAAAGCTTGCGCTGATCCTCATCCGTGACCTTCAGGTCGCTGGCATCGCGGGTCATATCCGTGGGGCGGATACATTCGTGCGCTTCCTGCGCGTTCTTGGCCTTGTTTTTATAGATGCGCGGGCTGTCGGGTACGTAATCCGCGCCATAGCGGTCGGTGATTGTATCGCGGGTGGCGGCCACGGCCTCGGGGGCCATGTCGATGCCGTCAGTCCGCATATAAGTGATGTAGCCTGCCTCATACAGGCGCTGCGCCACCTGCATCGCGTGACGCGCGCCCATGCCGAACTTGCGGCTGGCTTCCTGCTGCAGGGTCGAGGTCATGAATGGCGCGCTGGGGTTCCGAGCCGCCGGTCTCGCCTCTACCGAGGTTACGGTTAGCGCGCGGCTGGTGATCGCCTGAACGGCCAGCTCCGCCTGCGTAGCGTTCTTCAGATCATGCTTGTCCAGCTTGTTCCCGGCCAGCGTGACCAGACGCGCCTCATAAGTCTGGCCGCGCGGAGTTTCGAACAGAGCTTTGACCGACCAGTATTCGACTGGTTTGAACGCCTCGATCTCCATCTCGCGCTCGACGATCAAGCGCAGGCAGACGGATTGTACGCGTCCTGCCGATTTCGCACCGGGCAGCTTGCGCCACAGGACGGGGGACAGGTTGAACCCCACCAGATAGTCCAGCGCGCGGCGGGCCAGATAAGCCTCGACCAGCGGCATATCGACCTGACGCGGGTTCTGCATCGCTTCGGTCACGGCGTCCTTGGTGATGGCGTTGAAAGTCACACGGCTGACGGGCGTGTCCTTCTTGATCGAGCGGCGCTTGGTCAGCGCCTCTTGCAGGTGCCAGCTGATCGCCTCGCCCTCGCGATCGGGGTCAGTGGCGAGGATCAGGGCGTTGTCTTCTTTCAGCGCGTCAGCGATGGCTTTGACATGCTTGCGGCTGTCATTGCCGACCTCCCATTTCATCTCGAATTCATGTTCGGGATCGACGGATCCATCTTTGGGTGGAAGGTCGCGCACATGGCCATAAGACGCCAGAACCGTGTAGTCGGGGCCAAGATATTTATTGATCGTTTTGGCCTTGGCAGGGGATTCTACAACAACTACAGGCATTTAAGGTGAAACCTCGCTCGACGGATTATGCGCCTTCTATGATGGTGCAAAATGTGGAGGGCAAGAGCGAATTGTCAATGCGTTCCTTTAGGCACAGGAATTTGGCGGGAATTTCAAATTGATACGCACAGAATAACGGTGCGTCCGGCAGGTCAGGTCGAGAGGGACAACAACCCGCCGGGCTGTCTTTGTATCCGCCCATCTAACTCCAGATCGACAAGCGCGGGCCCGATCTCGCCCGCCGTCGCCGCGATATCGCGGATAAGTTGATCTTCGGCTATAGGCGAGGGGCCAAGGCATGCTAAAATCGTCTCGTGCAACGCTGCAACCGTCGTGGGGGTTGTCGATTGAACAGGCGATTCTTTGGGTCGGTCGGCAGTAAGAAGATCGCGTTTCGGCAAGGATTCGATCACATCCTCGGCCGATCGCACCAAAGTCGCGCCATCGCGGATCAACAGGTTGCAACCGCCCGCGCGGGCATCAAACGGGTGGCCGGGGACGGCCAGAACCTCGCGCCCCTGATCCAGCGCGTCGCGCGCGGTGATCAGGCTGCCGGATTTTGCGGCAGCTTCGACCACCACAACCGCTTGGGCCAGACCCGAGATGATCCGGTTGCGGCGCGGAAAATGCCGGGCTAGCGGTGTCACGCCCATGGGCTGCTCCGATACACGCAACCCGGATTTGGCGATTTTATGGGCGAGATCAGTATTCTCGGCGGGATAGATCACATCGACGCCACCGGCCATTACAGCAACAGTACCTGTATCCAAAGCGGCCATATGCGCCGCGGTGTCGATCCCGCGTGCAAGGCCCGAGACGATGACATGTCCCTTTTTGCCCAGATCCGTCGCCAGCCCTCGCGCCATCCGCGCGCCGAGTGACGAGCAATTGCGCGCGCCAACCATCGCCACCGTAGGGCGGTGTAATATCGACACGTCGCCGATGGCCCACAGCATTGGCGGGGCATCATTGAGATCGTTCAAAGCGTCAGGAAAATCGGCGGACCCAAGGCACAAAAGCTGCGCTTTGGCAGCTTTTGCGGCCTTGAGTTCCGCCTCAATCACGCCGGGCGGGCACGTTTCATACCCTTCAATACCGGCGGCGCGTGCCATTTCGGGCAGCGCGGCCAGCGCATTCTGCGCTGAGCCATGTTCCCGCAGCAGCCGACGAAACGTCGCCGGACCAACCTTGCGAGAGCGCAACAGACGAAGCCAGGAAAACCGATCCTCTTCCGTGGTGGGTGGGAGTGTGGGGTGATAGGAAGAAAGCTGCTCTTCGGTCATCCGTTGCTCCGCCTGATTGCAGAACTGGTTTACGACTGCAGGAGTTAACAGCTTCTGAATCGCTTCAAATTTTCCCAATATTCTTTCGAATTGAGTCGTGAAGATGCTATAATTCTCTGAAAAGAATGGGAAAAATTTCGAGGCGCTGCGCGATAAACCGAAGTGTTTCTGGAGCCAATAAGCAGTCATCGGGGCGCCGTGTTAACCCTGCACCCCGAGAAAACCGTTTTGATTCTGACTTATGCCGCTGATCCGCCGACGGTTAGCCCATCCATTAAGACAGTCGGCTGTCCAACGCCTACAGGCACCCACTGACCGTCTTTGCCGCACGTTCCCATGCCGGGGTCCAATTCCATATCATTGCCCAACCCTCGAATGCGGTTCAGCGCGGATGGTCCATCCCCGATCAGGGTTGCGCCCTTTACCGGCGCTCCGATTTTGCCGTTTTCCACCCGATACGCCTCGGTGCAGGAAAACACGAATTTGCCATTGGTGATGTCGACCTGACCACCACCAAAACCAACGGCCCAGATTCCGTCTTTGATTTCGGCCACCAGTGATGCGGGGTCGGCATTTCCGCCCAGCATCACAGTGTTGGTCATACGTGGCATAGGTTTATGTGCATAGCTTTGGCGGCGGCCATTGCCGGTTGGCGAAACCCCCATCAGGCGCGCGTTCTGGCGGTCCTGCATGTAGCCGGTCAGGACGCCGTCCTCGATGAGGACGGTGCGCGAACTGGGCGTGCCCTCATCATCAACCGAGATCGAGCCGCGCCGATCCACAATCGTGCCGTCATCCACAACCGTGACCCCTTTTGAGGCGATCTGCTGCCCCATCAGCCCGGCAAAAGCCGAGCTGCCCTTGCGGTTGAAGTCGCCCTCTAGTCCATGGCCGATCGCCTCGTGCAACAGGATGCCTGGCCAGCCAGGGCCGAGCGCGACTTCCATTACACCTGCCGGGGCAGGGACGGCGTCCAGATTGACCAATGCGATCCGCAGCGCTTCGCGTGCCTTGTCCTGCCAATCGGCGGGGTCTATCAGACCGTCCAGGCCCACGCGACCTCCTCCGCCCGCCGAGCCGCTTTCGCGCCGTCCGTTCTGTTCCACGATGACCGAGACATTCAGACGGGTCATAGGGCGCACGTCCCGAACGATCAGGCCGTCGGGGCGTAGAATCTCGACTTCTTGTACTGACGCGGCGATAGTGGCGCTGACCTGTACGACCCGCGTGTCCAAATCACGGGAAAAAGCATCGATCTCGCGCAACGTTTCGATCTTGACCGGAAAGGTGGCGGATTCGATCGGGTCTTCGTCCGTATAAAGCCGCGTGTTGGTGGCCCGAGGCGCATCCGCCAAGGTGCCGCCGCCATCGCCAACCGCCAGGCGAGCCGTTTCCGCGGCCCGTTTCAACGCACCAATCGAGACATCGGTCGAATGGGCGTAACCGGCCACTTCACCCTGCACGGCGCGCAGGCCGAATCCTTCGGAGGCGTCGTAGGATGCCGTTTTCAAACGCCCGTCGTCAAAGATCAGCGACTCGGATTTCCTGCGTTCGACAAACAATTCTCCGTCCTCGGCGCCGGCAGTGGCAGAGCGCAAAACCGCAAGCGCTTCGTCGTGTGGTAAAGCGCTTTCAAATGGTCGAAACGGGTCGTTGGGCATGGGTTGGGACCTTTCGGGTTTGATCCAGATCAAAAATAGCGTCTGTTTGACGCAAGCATTTTGCTTTATCTACCCACCGGAATATGGTTTTTAACGCGGCTAAAGACAACGGGAGAGGTGCGACTGATTCACACCTTTTCGCCAGGGACGCAAAGATCAAACGATCAGGACAGAATATGAAGAATGCTTTGATGCTTTCGGGCTTTATGACAGCCCTATCCAGCCTGCCCGCCATGGCTCAGGAGCTTGAGATTATTGGCAAACCGGTCGCAGGCGGTGTTGGCTTCCAGCCCGCTGTGACGGATTTGGCAACAGGAATCCAAAGGCTGGACGGGATGATTCTGGTGATCATCACCGCAATCTGTATTTTTGTTGCGGGCCTGCTGGTTTACTGCATCGTGCGCTACAATCAACGTGCCAACCCGACACCGGCGCGGTTTTCGCATTACACTCCGGTCGAGATCGCCTGGACGCTTGGCCCGATTCTGATTCTTGTTTTCATCGGTGCGTTTTCATTGCCGGTTCTGTTCAAACAACAGGAAATTCCCGAAGGCGATGTGGTCATCAAGGTCGTGGGTAACCAGTGGTACTGGACCTATGAGTATGTCGATCACGACTTCGCCTTCGATAGCTATCTGTTGGGCCATCCTGCGACACTGGACGAAGGTGCGCGCCCGGCTGATGCTGATGTAACGCCGTTCGTTCTGGATGATGCGATGCGCGCCAAACTGGCTGACGCGGGTTACAGCGATGACGAGTGGCTGCTGGCAACCGATACGGCTGTTGTCGTCCCTGTCGGCAAGGTGATCGTGATGCAGGTTACGGCCTCAGACGTGATTCACTCGTGGACCATTCCCTCGTTCGGTGTGAAGCAGGACGGTGTGCCTGGTCGTTTGGCCGAACTGTGGTTCCAGGCCGATAAAGAAGGCATCTATTTCGGTCAGTGTTCCGAATTGTGTGGCAAGGATCACGCCTATATGCCGATCACCGTCAAAGTGGTCAGCGAAGAAGCGTACGAGGAATGGCTGCAAGGTGCTCTGGAAGAGTATGCTGGCCAGCCTGTCTCGTACCAAGTTGCCTCGAACTAAGCCCTTCGCGGCCTAGGTTGAAACACGCAGGCTGCGCGGGGAGCGCGCAGCTTCTGCCCCAGAAGGACCCGACATGAGCGACGCAAGCATCAATGCCAGCCAAGTGACCGCCCCGGCGCACGCGGATGAGGCCAGCTTTGGCGATTATTTCGCCCTGCTGAAGCCGCGCGTGATGTCACTGGTCGTGTTCACGGCCTTGGTGGGTCTGCTGGCCGCGCCAGTGCCGGTGCACCCTTTTGTCGGGTTCTGTGCCATTTTGTTCATCGCCATCGGCGGCGGCGCGTCTGGCGCGCTGAACATGTGGTGGGATGCGGACATTGATCGGGTGATGAAGCGCACCAAGGGCCGACCGATTCCGGCGGGTAAAGTGCAGGAAGGCGAGGCGCTGTCGTTGGGGCTGGCACTGTCGGGCCTGTCGGTGATCATGCTGGGGCTGGCGACCAACTGGTTTGCCGGTGCGTTTCTGGCATTCACCATCTTCTTTTACGTCGTCGTCTACACGATGTGGCTGAAACGCTCGACGCCGCAGAACATCGTAATCGGCGGTGCGGCAGGGGCCTTCCCTCCGGTGATCGGTTGGGTCGCGGCCACTGGGACGATGTCGATCGAGCCTTGGTTGATGTTCGCCCTGACCTTCATGTGGACCCCGCCGCATTTCTGGGCATTGGCGCTGTTCATGCGCTCGGACTACGACGATGCAGGCGTGCCGATGCTGACCGTGACCCATGGTCGCCGCGCGACGCGCTGGCATATTCTGGTTTACACGGCTCTGCTTGCCACGCTGGCCGTGGGCACCGCGTTCTCGGGCATTGGTGGTCCGATATACCTGACTGTCGCCGTTGTGATGAATGCATTGTTCCTGCGCGGCGCATGGCAGATCTCGCGACGGACCGAGGAAGATTCCGAGGCGGACAACTTCAAGGTTGAGCGGAGCTTTTTCAAACTGTCGCTGCTGTATCTGTTCCTGCATTTCGGCGCGATTCTGGTTGAGGCTTTGCTGAAACCCTACGGGCTGGGAGGCTGGTCATGAGCTTGCGCAAAAGCCATGAATTGCACGAACGCCGCTTTAGCCGCAATCTGGGCGTGGGTCTGACGCTGGCCGCGTTCATCGTGATTATTTTCGGCCTGACGATCGTGAAAGTCTCGGGCACGGATTTCAACATGGCGCCGCAGGAGGTGCAGAACTGATGGCTCTGTCCGGTCCTCAAAAGACGGTTGCGCAGACCGTGGGCGTCGTGGTGCTGATGGGCAGCCTCGCCTGGGCGGCTGTGCCGTTTTACGATTGGTTCTGCCGCGTCACCGGATTCGGCGGCACGACTGGCGTGGCCGAAACCGCGCCCGAGGATATTCTGGACCGCACTGTCACCGTCCGTTTTGACGCGTCAAAAGCCAAGGATATGGCGTGGGAGTTCAAACCGGTCGAACGCGAAATGGAAGTGCGCATCGGCGAGACTGGCTTGGCTTTCTACGAGGCGTACAACCCGACAGACCGCCCGATCGCTGGGCAGGCATCGTACAATGTCGCGCCTTATTCGGCGGGTGGGTATTTCCAGAAAATTGCCTGTTTTTGCTTTGAAGAACAGGTACTACAACCCGGCGAACGGGTTCAGATGCCGGTAAGCTTTTTCGTCGACCCTGACATGGTCGAGGATCTGGAAGCGAAATATGTGCATACGATCACTCTGTCGTATACATTCTACGAAATTGACCTGCCCGAGGGCTATGCCGCCCTTGACGCGCAGGCTGATACAAACACGAACTAACGCCTTTAGGTGAGGGACGCTGATGGCACACGCTAAAAACCACGATTATCATATTCTGCCGCCGTCGGTATGGCCGCTGATAGGGGCCATTGGTGGCTTTGTGATGCTGTTCGGTGCTGTCCTTTGGATGCACGGCATCACATCGTTCATGTTCTGGATGGGTCTGGTCGCCGTTCTTTACACCATGTTCGCCTGGTGGTCCGAGGTCGTGGCCGAAAGCCGCGCGGGCGACCACACGCCGGTGGTGCGCATCGGCCTGCGCTATGGCTTCATCCTGTTCGTCATGTCCGAGGTGATGTTCTTCTTTGCCTGGTTTTGGTCGTTCTTCAAACATCGCATGTACCCGATGTACGACTATGCCGGAACAGAGTACATCCAGCCCGATATCCACGCAGTTGACCCGTTTCACCTGCCGCTGATCAACACTCTGGTCCTGCTGCTGTCGGGCTGCGCGATCACATGGGCGCACCACGCGCTGGTGCACGACAACGACCGCAAGGCGCTGATCAACGGTCTGGCCATCGGTATCGTTCTGGGTATCCTCTTCACTGCGCTGCAGGGCTACGAATATTACGAACTGCTGGCCCATGAAGGTTGGGAGTTTGGTGGTGACCAGTTCTATTCGAACTTCTTCATGGCAACCGGTTTTCATGGTGCCCATGTGATCATCGGAACGATCTTCCTGACGGTCTGCCTGATCCGGGCTCTACGCGGGGATTTCACGCCTGAGAAACATGTGGGTTTTGAGGCGGCTGCATGGTACTGGCACTTCGTCGACGTTGTCTGGCTGTTCCTGTTCTTCGCCGTCTACATCTGGGGTCAGGCCCCGCTGTTCTGATCCGCTCAGATCGGTAAATTGCAAAAGCCGCCCGTTGGGGCGGCTTTTTCTCTGTCAGGGGCGCAAGATTGCGCCCGATACAATTGCGCGGTTGCAATCGGGGCCGCTCCGCCCTTAACAAGACGCCGGTTTCTGTAACAAGGTTTCACCTGACTATGCGCCGCATTCTGTTCCTGCTGATCTTTGGCTTTGCCGGTCTGGGCGTGCTGATCTCGCTGGGCCTCTGGCAGGTGCAGCGACTGGCCTGGAAAGAGGTTGTTCTGGCCGAGATCGACGCGCGTATCGCGGCTGAACCTGTGAGCCTGCCCCAGAGCGTATCGGAAGATGGCGACAAATACCTGCCCGTGACAATTTCGGGCGATATGGAGCCGGGGGAAATCCACGTTTTGGTCTCGGTCAAGCAGGTTGGCGCGGGCTATCGGATCATCCAGTCTTTCAGCACTGAGGACCGCACCATTCTGGTGGATCGCGGCTTTGTACCGACCACGGCAAAACAGGCCGAGCGTCTCACCGGTTCGATGACAGTGATCGGCAACCTGCATTGGCCGGATGAGATCGACAGCTACACGCCCGAACCCGATATCGACGACAACATCTGGTTCGCGCGAGACGTGCCCAATCTGGCCGCCGCGTTGGGGGCCGAACCCATCCTGCTGATCGCCCGGTCGGAAACCGACCCGGGCATCACACCTTTGCCGGTGGACACGGCGGGCATCCCCAACGATCACCTACAATATGCAATCACATGGTTTGGTCTGGCTCTGGTCTGGGCCGCAATGACCGGTTATTTCCTGTGGCGCAACCGCGCCCCTGCACAGAGTGAAGAGCAATGAAATATATCTCGACCCGTGGCCAAGCGCCGGAACTGACCTTTGAAGAGGCGATGCTGACCGGCCTTGCCCGCGATGGCGGTTTGTACCTGCCCGCCGAGATCCCGGTGATGAGCCATGATGAGATTGCCGCTTTGGCTGGTCTGCCCTATGAAGAGATCGCGTTCCGCGTGATGTGGCCCTATGTCAGCGGCTCGTTCACCGAGCAGGAGTTCAAGGACATCGTTGCCCGCGCTTACGAAGGTTTCGGCCATGACGCCCGCGCGCCGATTAAGCAGCTGAACGAGAACCACTTCCTGCTGGAACTGTTCCACGGCCCCACGCTGGCCTTCAAGGACTTTGCCATGCAGCTGATCGGCCAGCTTTTCCAGGTGGCCCTGAAGCGGCGCAATGATCGTGTGACCATCGTTGGCGCGACCAGTGGCGACACGGGTTCCGCAGCCATTGAGGCGTTTCGCGGACTGGACGCGGTGGATGTGTTCATCCTGTTTCCGCATGGCCGCGTGTCCGAGGTGCAGCGCCGCCAGATGACGACGCCTGCGGACAGCAATGTGCATGCGCTCGCCGTGGATGGTGATTTCGACGATTGCCAGGCCGCGCTTAAGGATATGTTCAACGATTTCGATTTCCGTGACGGTGTGAAACTGGCCGGTGTGAACTCGATCAACTTTGCGCGGGTGCTGGCTCAGATCGTCTATTACTTCTCGGCGGCTGTCAGTGTTGGCGCGCCGCATCGCAAGGTCAGCTTTACTGTGCCAACCGGCAACTTTGGCGACATCTTTGCGGGCTACCTGGCCAAGCGCATGGGTTTGCCCATAGACCGTCTGGTTGTGGCGACCAACCAGAACGACATTTTGCATCGCTGCCTATCGGGTGAGGGGTATTTCAAGGGCGACACCATCCCTTCGATCAGCCCGTCGATGGATATTCAGGTCAGCTCGAACTTTGAACGGGCGCTGTACTATGCCTATGGCGAGGATGGCAGCGCTGTGGCGCAGTTGATGGATGAGCTGAAAAGCGGTGGCTTCAACGTCAGTCAGGGCGCGATGGAAGCCCTGCGCGAAAGCTTCGACTCGGGTCGTGTCTCCGAGGATGAAACGCTAGAGACGATCAAACACACGCTGGCCCATAGCGCTGAGCTGGTTTGCCCGCATTCGGCCATCGGCATCAAGGTGGGTGAAGATCACCGTACGGCGGATGTACCAATGATCACTCTGGCTACTGCTCACCCAGCGAAATTCCCGGCGGCGGTCGAGAAGGCGAGCGGAGAACATCCGCCTCTTCCATCCCGCATGTCTGATCTGTATGAACGTCCGGAACGGGTGACACGGATTGCCAATGATCTGGGTGCCCTCGAGGATCATATCAAAGGGCATATCGCCGAGTGACTGTCAGACAAGACCAACTGAAGAACGGATTTCGGATCGTCAGTGAGAACATGCCGGGGCTGCAATCTGCGGCCATCGGCATCTGGGTGACCGCGGGTGCGCGGAACGAGCGGATCGAACAGAACGGCATCGCGCATTTCCTAGAACACATGGCGTTCAAGGGAACCGAGCGGCGGTCTGCGCTGCAAATCGCCGAGGCGATCGAGGATGTGGGCGGCTATATCAACGCCTATACCTCGCGCGAGGTGACGGCCTATTACGCCCGCGTTCTGAAAGATGACGTCGCGCTGGCGATGGATGTGATCGGCGACATCGTTCTGAACCCCATCTTCGACCCGCGCGAGATCGAGGTCGAGCGTGGCGTGATCCTGCAGGAAATCGGTCAGGCTTATGACACGCCAGACGATGTGATTTTCGACTGGTTGCAAGAACAGAGCTATCACGATCAGCCCCTGGGCCGCACCATTCTGGGGCCGACCGAGCGGGTCAGCGCGTTTTCGCGCGAAGACCTGTCGGGCTTTGTGTCCGAGCATTATGGCCCCGAGCAGATGATTCTGTCGGCGGCGGGTGCTGTGGATCATGATGCACTGATGAAAATGGCCGAAGAGATGTTCGGTCATCTGCAACCGCGTAAAGGGTTGATTGTTGAGGCCGCGAAGTTCACCGGTGGCGAAGCGCGGCAGGAAAAATCGCTAGAACAGGCGCATTTCGCGCTGGCGTTGGAAAGCCCAGGCTATCGTGATGATGCGATCTATACGGCGCAGATTTATTCCACGGCTTTGGGCGGCGGCATGTCCTCGCGCCTGTTCCAAGAGGTGCGCGAAAGCCGCGGGCTTTGCTATACAATCTTCGCTCAGACCGGGGCCTATGCGGATACCGGCACGACGACGATCTACGCAGGAACCTCGGCCGATCAGGTGGGTGAGCTGGCGACGATCACCATCGACGAGATGAAGCGCGCTGCCGAGGATATGAGCCCGGAAGAAGTCGCCCGCGCCCGTGCCCAGATGAAAGCCGGGATGCTGATGGGGTTGGAGAGCCCATCGAACCGGTCCGAACGTCTGGCGCGGCTGGTGCAGATTTGGGGCCGGGTGCCCTCGCTTGAGGATACGGTCGCCAAGATTGACGCGGTCAGCACCGAGGACGTGCGCGCCTTTGCCGAAACCATGGCGGTGCAGGCCCCGGCGGCGCTGGCGCTTTATGGTCCGGTCTCGGGCGCGCCCACTTTGGTGGAATTGCAGGAGAGGCGCGCGGCGTGATGCTTCTGGGCCGACGCAAGCTGAAACTCGAGACAGCGCGCCTCAGCCTGCGCCCGCCAGTGCATTCTGATTTCAACGATTGGGCGGCTCTGCGGCGGGCCTCGAAAGAGTACCTGACCCCCTGGGAACCGATCTGGGCCAAGGATCACCTGAGCCGCAAGTCATTTACCAACCGGGTCTATTGGGCGCAGAGGTCGGTGGCCAGCGGCACGGCGATACCGCTGTTTTTGTTTCGCCGGGAAGATGACACGCTTGTTGGCGCGATCACTTTGGACAATGTTCGACGTGGCCCTGCACAAGCTGGGACACTGGGGTACTGGACTGGTCAGGCCTATGCCCGCAACGGGTATATGCGGGAAGCGATCGGGGCGGTTGTTCACCACGCCTTTACCCGGCTGGACCTGAGCCGGATCGAAGCAGCGTGTCTGCCCGAGAACAAAGCGTCGCGGGGATTGCTGGAGCGGTCTGCGTTCAAATACGAGGGCGTGGCGCAGTCCTATTTGCAGATCAACGGGCGATGGCGGACCCATGTTTTGTATGCCTGTCTGCGTTCCGACCGGCGCGGCAAGACCGACGCGGGGTAGGGGGCTCTGCCCCCGTAGCGGCAGGCCGCGCCTCCCCCGAGATATTTATGGCCAGATGAACAAGGGGCATGACTTGGGGCGCAACTGCGCTAATATCGGGTTATGCGCTGGGTGGTTGCAGCAGTTTTGGTGATGTCAGGCGGGGCAGTCGCGCAGGAGCGACGACCGAGCCATTGCATTGCTATTGCCGATGCGGCGCCCGGCATTGAATATGTTCACAAGGCGGCTTGGACGGACCCGGTGCCTGAGTTCTCGGTTCGGATCAGCTATGTCGCTCATGCTTCGTTTCTGATCCAGACGCAGGGGGGGCTGAACGCGGTCACGGACTTTACGGGTTTCATTGGCGGTGCGGACCTGATCCCGGATGTGGTGACGATGAACCATGCGCACAGCACCCATTGGACCGCGAACCCGGACCCGGCGATTCCCCATGTGTTGCCAGGCTGGGGAGAGTTCGGGCAGGGGATCGAGCATCATCTGGATCTGGGTGAGATGCTGGTGCGCAATGTTTCGACCGATATTCGATCCGTTTATGGCGGCGTCGAGGAACGTGGGAATTCGATTTTTGTATTTGAGATTGAAGGGCTCTGCATCGGGCATCTGGGGCATTTGCACCATATCCCGTCAGATGCGCAGTTTGCGGCCTTGGGACGGTTGGATGTGGTCATGGCAGCCGTGGATGGGGGGACGACCATGCCTTTGCCCGAGATGGTGCAGGTGCTGAAACGGTTGAAAAGTTCGGTCATTATTCCGATGCATTGGTTTTCAGGCTTTTCGTTGGATCGGTTTCTCGTCGATATCCGGGACGAATTTCCAGTCGAGCGGGAAGGTGTTTCTGAGTTGGTCGTTTCGCTTCGCACCCTTCCGGACCGGCCAACGGTCGTGGTTTTGGAGCCTCAATACCTGATTGACATCGAATAAAGCTTGTCGGGTCTGCCGGACTTGGGCAAGGAAAGCCTATGACTTTGAATCCCGCTGATGACGCCTTTGCCCAATCCGTCCGTGACGCCCTTGGCGACGAGGTCTTGCGCAAGCCTGAACCGCGCTATGCTGAGGAGCCGCGTCGCAGGTTTTCAGGGCAGGTCGGCCTATTGGCGGCCCCACGCAGAACAGAAGAGGTCGCGGCCCTGGTGCAGCTGGCTTCAGCCGCGTCGGTGCCTGTTGTCCCCTATGGAGGCGGGACTGGACTGGTTGGAGGACAAGTCATTTCCGCCGGACCTGCGCCCCTTTTGATATCGCTAGAGCGGATGACCGCGATCCGCGCTGTTCATCCGACGGAGAATATCCTGATTGCCGAAGCAGGCGCTGTCCTTGTTGATGTGCAGGCCGCCGCCCAGAGTAACAACCGCCTGTTTCCTTTGTCCTTGGCTGCAGAAGGATCGTGCCGGATAGGCGGCAATCTTGCGACCAATGCGGGCGGGGTCAATGTGCTGCGCTATGGCAATGCGCGCGATCTGTGCCTGGGGCTTGAGGCGGTCTTGCCGAATGGTAAGGTCTGGCACGGGCTCAGCCGGTTGCGCAAGGACAATACCGGCTATGATCTGCGCAATCTGCTGATCGGGTCCGAGGGAACGTTGGGCATCATCACGGCGGCGTCTCTCAAGCTGTCCCCGCGTCCGGCCGGGGTCGGAACGGCGATGGTACAGGTTACGTCGCCTGAGGCGGCCATAGATCTGTTGGCTCTGGCGCGGGATCAGTTGGGCGATGGTGTCAGCACGTTCGAACTGATCCACAGGCAGGGGTTGCAGTTTTTGTCCGAGGTGTTGCCGGACGTTCGCCAGCCTTTCGCGATTTCACCCGAATGGTCGGTACTGATCGAGGTTGGTTTGTTCGGCGGATTGGACCCTCAGACAGCGCTAGAGACGCTGTACGCTGCTGCGGACACACGGGGCCTTGTCACGGATGCCGTGATCGCGCAAAGCGAGGCCCAGCGGGCGGACTTATGGGCAGTACGCGAGCGCATTCCCGAGGCGAACCAGTTAATCGGCTCGGTTTCTAGTCATGATATTTCAGTGCCGATTTCGGATATTCCCGAGTTCATCCGGCGGGGTCCGGACGAACTTGCGCGGATTGGACCGTTCCGTATCAACTGCTTTGGCCATCTGGGTGATGGGAATCTGCACTACAACGTGTTCCCTCCGGCCGGGCGCCAAAGGTCGGACTATGATGCGCAGCGCGGACAAATAAAACGCGTTATCCACGATCTGGTGGATAAGCTCGGCGGGTCAGTTAGCGCCGAGCATGGTGTCGGTCGCCTGAAAACGGATGATCTTGAAAGGTATGGGGATCCGGCCAAGCTGGCCGCCATGCGGGCTATCAAGTCAGCGCTTGATCCAAAGGGTATTATGAACCCCGGGGCTGTTCTGAAGTGATAGATGCGGCTCGGGTGTCCCCGAGCCGCTTGTGGCCGTTTTACGAGGCCGGCAGAATCACTTTGTCGATGACGTGGATAACGCCATTCGTTGTTTCGATATCTGCCTGAACGACAGACGCGTCGTTGACCATCACGCCATTGTCCAGATCAATCGTCACTTCGCCGCCTTGAACGGTTGCAGCCGTCATGTCATCGGACAGATCGCC
The DNA here is from genome assembly GCF_057221005.1 of Ruegeria sp. HKCCD7628. Lineage (NCBI taxonomy): Bacteria > Pseudomonadati > Pseudomonadota > Alphaproteobacteria > Rhodobacterales > Roseobacteraceae > Ruegeria > Ruegeria sp. HKCCD7628. The sequence continues at coordinate 859,844 of NZ_JBWVBA010000001.1, read as the reverse complement.
CGACATCACCTTGCCCGGTACCACATGATAGGTCAGAACGGCGATCAACTGATCTTTGTTCTCGGGCTTCAGCAGTGTCTCGACGGTACCTTCGGGCAGAGCTGCGAAGGCTTCATCGGTCGGCGCGAAGACAGTGAACGGGCCATCGCCTTTCAGCGTATCAACCAGCTCGGCGGCCTGAACTGCGGCGACCAGAGTTTCAAAGCTGCCCGCGCCGACAGCGGTGTCCACGATGTCTTTCTTGGCTCCGGCGAATGCAGCCGATGCGATCAGAGCGCCGGACACACCGGCAATAGCGAGTTTGCGAAACATGGTAACAGATTCCCTTGTTGGAATGCCGTCAGTGGCATCGACAAGGGGTACGGCGCCCAATCACAACAAGATCACTGAATATATCGATAAATTGTTATTGAATATGCAGTGACCCGCGCTAAGCCGACGCGGGTTGGAATTTCCACTCACGTTTTTGTGATCGAAGGGCCGTCAAAGACCTTCGAATTCACACAAAACATGCACATCCATGTCCAGATCTTCCAGAACTTTGCGGCCGCCTAGCTCGGGCAGGTCGATGATGAACGAGCAGGACACGATCTCTCCGCCCAATCGTTCGATCAGTTTGATGCCAGCCGCTGCGGTGCCACCTGTGGCCAGCAAGTCATCCACGACAAGAATCTTCTCGCCGGGCTGGATCGCGTCATCGTGGATTTCGACGATGGCCTCACCATATTCCAGTTTGTAGTCTTGGCTGATCGTGGTGCCGGGCAGCTTGCCCTTCTTGCGGATTGGAACGAAGCCAACGCTAAGCTGATGAGCAATCGCGCCACCCAGAATAAAGCCACGTGCCTCTAGGCCCACGACCTTGTCGATGCGTTCGCCCGCATAGGGATGCAGCATCTGATCAATCGCCATGCGAAACCCACGTGGGTCTGCGAACAGGGTGGTCACATCGCGGAACATGATCCCTTCATGTGGGAAGTCGACGATGGTGCGGATGTAATCCTTGACCGACTTGTTTCTGGACATGGCGGACCCCTTTGGCGTCAGAATACGCTGGGCTGTTTGGCCCATTGGGGTCAGTCATGCAAGGATTGATTGTGTGATCTTATTTGCGGCGTTTCAAAAGAACGTTCGGCAAGCTCTTGTATCGGTACAGAGACGAAGGCAGCCACGACAAATGGGGTTTGCGCCAATTGCGTTGGTCTCGCAAAAGAAATGCCTGAGCAGCATGCAGATTCATTGCCATAATCCTTTTTTATTGTTAGGTGCTCGATAACTACAATTTCTATGCTATGTATATACATTGCATCGCACAAAGAATCAAGGGTCTGTCAGGGATAGGGCGCGTGGCTAAGAAAGACGGTAAAGGTTCTACCAAGAAAAACAGTCAATTGGTTCTGCGTTTAGACAAAGACGAGCGTGATGCTTTCGTTGAGCTGTGCAAAGAATTGGATACCTCGGCCGCACGGGAAATCCGGCGGTTCATCCGCGGTTTCATGAAGGAAAACGCCGAGGATTAGGCCGGGCGCCGCAGGACTGCGGTCGCCACGCCCATTCCGATCAGGGTCAACCCTCCAAATTTTGTCATGGCATTCAGGACGCCTGCGCGTCCGATCATCATGCGCAACCTGTCAGCCATCAACGCATAGGCAAGAGCGTTCAGCCATGCGAGGCCGACAAATGTCGCGATTAAGATGGCGAATTGCGGGCCCAGGGGGTCTGTTGGACGAATGAACTGCGGGACAAATGCGATGAAGAACGCAATCGATTTCGGGTTCAGGGCCGTGACAGCTGCAGCGTGCCCAAAGACACTGCGCGTTGTAACATCGCGACCGGTCTCTACCGTCTCTACGCCGCCCATGGGCGCGCTGCGTAAAAGCTTTACTCCAAGCCAGATCAGATAAGCCGCGCCTACCCATTTCAGCACCGAAAACAAGGTTGCTGATGCCAGAACCAACGCCCCCAACCCAAGCAATGACGCTGTCATCGCGACCAGATCGCCCAAAGCGACCCCTGTGGCCGAGGCGACAGCGACGCTGCGCCCTTTGGACAACGCATAGCTGAGAACCAGCAGAACGGTTGGGCCGGGGATCAGCAGCAAAGCGGTCGAAGCAGCCACAAAGGCAAGCCAGAGATCAAGGGACATAAGGCATCCTGTTAAACGTTTTGCACCACAAAGCCTGTGCGCTGGCGTCAGGTCAAGCCCTCGAACGATCCGTCACGAAGCGCATCAAAGCTTCAAGCGGACCGCGATAGAAGCTCCGACGCCAAACCAGTGCAAATCCGGAGGATGCGACACAGAACCCAACGCCATACCCTAAAATCTGAACCGCGCTCAGGGAACCGTTCAGCAATCCGGCTTCGTCCAGAATACCCATGCCAATCAGAATATGCGCCACATACAGCGTCAGGCTGATGCGTCCCGGTGCTGTTAGGGCTGCAGCAATTCCCAGTCGCTGAATGCGTGGCCAAAGCTTCAGCAGCAACCCGATTACGACGCAGGATGATCCGGTTCCTGCCAGGATATAGAACGGGCCGGGCGGTATCGACGCGGTACCAAGATAAGGGTCCGAGACCAGTATCCTGGGAAACAGGGCCAACACCGCGGCTCCAAATCCCCACATGATCAGGCGGTGTTGAATGCAGATCGTATGCAGTTGCGACCGCCCGATGGCCATGCCGATCAAAAGGAGAGCAGCCCATGGCAACACTGGGTGCCAGCCATTGAAAACAGCGTTGCGCAGAAAGCCGGGCAGGGTCCAAAGGTCGGTGTAGGTCAGCGTGCGCCAATCCCAACCCCGATCATAATCGAAGGTCAGGTGCGCCAGAACAGATAGCCCAACGATTCCCAGTGCCCCAAGCCACAAACCGCGTGGAGAGGATGCCAGAAATGCGGCTCCAATCAGGAAATACAACGCGTAGAAATGCAGGATATCGGCGTCAAACACCGTCATGTTGATTAGGCCGAGCACAAACAGAAACGCCGCGCGTCGAAGCAACAAGCTGACCGAGAGCCGGGCCAATCCGATCCCAATGCCTGCTAAAATGACAAACAAGGCCGCCGCGCGCCCTTCTAATGCGTCTATAAAACCAGAGGCCCAATCCTGACCCGGAACGACCTGTGCTGCGATGCGGAAGTTCACCAACACCATGCCGCAATAGGCCAGAAACCTGGCTGCGTCCAAAGCCTCGTATCTTTGCATACTGCCCTCTGATGCGGTCTCGACCTCGGTTTGACACGCCATTGTGGCGCAACTGCGGCTTAAATTCCCAACCGGGATAAACAAATCGCGAGCGCGGGCAACGGATCATTTTGGGTTCGGTACACAAGAGGTGACCTGCCCCACCGCCGCAGATAAAGATTGGATTAAACTCGCGAGTTGCGCCTTGAAACGTGGCACGTGATGCACGACCTCGGACGAAACCACGTGCTGCGCAAAGGAGTTGATAATGGTGACTGAGACGACCGCTACGAACGCGCGCACAAATTCTGCGCGGTCCGGGTTCGGGCGGCTGAAGCTGTGCCTTGTAGTGGCTTTTCTGTTGGTCGGAATGCTCTATTCAGGCGTGCTTGGGTACATCTATTTCAACCAGCAATCATTGGTTTTCAAACCCGATGGTGAATTGCCGAAACCATCAGAAGTTGGGTTAGCGGACATGGAGGTTGTGTCACTGCCCATGGCTGATGGCACTTTGCTCACAGCATGGTCAGCCCCTGCGGTGCGAGAAGGTGCGCCGACGGTACTGTTCTTTCATGGTCAGAGCGGGAACCTGAGCGACCGATCCGACAGGTTGCGCGAAATTCTCAACAGTGGGTTTGGCCTGTTCGCCCCAAGTTACCGTGGTTTTCCCGGAAGTGCCGGCGAACCTTCAGAGGAGGCGCTGATCGCGGATGCGATTTTGATGTATGACCGGCTAAAGGCCGATGGTGCCTCGGTCATTTTGCATGGTCAAAGCCTGGGGACAGGAATTGCAGCGGCCGTAGCAGCCAAACGCCCGAATGCCCGAATGCTGGTGCTTGAGGCTCCTTACACAGCGACAGTGGACATCGCGGCCGAGCGCTATCCTTTTCTGCCTGTCTCTGCCCTGATGAAGGACCAGTTTAGAACTCGGGACCTGATTGAGAGTGTTAAAGTGCCGACTCTGATCTTCCACGGAACTCTGGATGAGACCATTCCGGTTGCGCACGGTCAGGCTTTGGCCGCACTGGCAGGCGAGACCGTTCAGTTGTTCGTCATCCCGGGCGGAACGCATAACGACCTATGGTCACATGGCCTGTGGGATGAGGTGCAAACAGCCCTGTCGCGGTAGGCCGGATTACAATACCCGACCAGCCACAGCATCCAGTTTAGCCAGCAGGGCCGGGTCGCGTTTTTCAGGCGCGGTCAGGATCGCATATTCCAGCGCCCGGTCACAGCCATGAGGACAAGGCGCACGGTCCGGCCCAAGCAGATCGGGCAACCCCTTGACCAGTGCGCGCCCTTTCTCGGCATTCCCGGTCAGAGTTGCAATGATTGCGGTCACGTCGACTTCGCCATGGTCCGGGTGCCAACTGTCGTAGTCGGTGACCATCGCGATCGAGGCGTAACACAGCTCGGCCTCACGGGCGAGCTTGGCCTCGGGCATGTTGGTCATTCCGATCACGTCGCAGCCCAAGTGTTCGCGGTACATTTTGGATTCCGCCAGCGTCGAGAATTGCGGTCCCTCCATCGCCAGATAGGTTCCGCCCCGGTGGATGTTTATCCCTGCCGCCTTGCCAGCGGTTTCGCATGCATCCGACAGGCGGGGGCACGTCGGGTGGGCGACGCTGACATGGGCTACACAGCCAGTACCGAAAAAGCTTTTGTCGCGGGCAAAAGTCCGGTCGATGAATTGATCCACGATCACGAAATCACCCGGCGCCATATGCTCGCGAAATGACCCGCAGGCCGAGACCGAGATGACATCGCTTACGCCCAGCCGTTTCAGCGCATCGATATTCGCGCGATTTGGAACCTCGGTAGGGGAATGCACGTGGCCGCGCCCGTGGCGCGGCAGGAACGCCATCTCGACCCCGTTCAGTGATCCCGTCAGGATTTGATCTGACGGATTGCCCCATGGTGTTTCAACAGTGACCCATTCAGCGTTCTCTAGCCCGTCAATGTCGTAGATGCCTGATCCGCCGATAACCGCAATCTTGGTCTGGGTCACTTGTTCTCTCCGGGTTGTGGTGCCTGATCCGGGATTTGTGCGCCGCAGTTTTGGGTTTGACAAGGGTCAATACGAGTTACTGCAGCGTCAAAAGGTTACGGGTTTGCGCCTGCTGCTGAAAATCACTCCACGCTGCATCAAATTGCTGCAATGGCCATGTCAGGTCCTGCGCCTGTCCATGTCGGTCACGGAAAACAAAGCGATAAGCGTCTCCGTCCAACATGGCAGCGATGATCTCATCCGCGCCGCTTCCGTCGAAGGTGCAACCAAGGCCGGTAAGGCATCCAGGGCTGCGGGTGCGCCAGACAACGCCGTCGCTGCCGTCAATGCGGAAGCCGGACGGCCAGAACAAGGTGCCTGGTTCTATTCCGAATTCGACCTGAACTCCGGTCGGGGCAGGGGTAATAAAGACGTATTGGGCGCCGAATTTTGGGCGGTACGAGAAGACCTCGGCCCGGCGAATATAGCAGCGCTGCTTCAGCGCGCCGTATTCCTCGCGCTCGTCGCAGATAGAGTTCCACACGCCGAACGATTCATAATGGGTCACGCGCCAATTGCTGGCCGTGTCATTGCCTTGCAGGTCCTGTGCGAACGCAGCCATCGGGGCTAGTAGGAAAAGTATCAACCATCGCATGGCCAATAAGTGCGTATCCGTGACGCCCGGTTCAACTCACGACTCTGCGATCGCTCGGTATGCGCTTTTTGCATAGCAGCCTCCCACCTGGTGCGGTGGCTCCAAGGTTCGATGACGGGTAGAAAGCCCCTTTCGCGCGCGCACCAACCGACAGGACATCTTATGCCCCGAGCCATGCTGGCAAGCTTTGCCAACCGTATCGCCAAACCCGACCTGCGTTGGGTGCCGGATGAGGGGTTGACCGCCTCGCGCCTGCGGATCGAGCTTTTGTCCGGCCTGACTGTGGCCCTTGCGCTGGTGCCCGAGGCTGTGGCCTTTGCCTTTGTTGCCGGTGTGCATCCGTTGGTGGGGTTGTACGCGGCTTTCATGGTCGGTTTGATCACGGCGCTGATCGGGGGGCGTCCGGGTATGATCTCGGGCGCGACCGGGGCTCTTGCGGTGGTAATGGTGGCGCTGGTGGCAGAACATGGGGTCGAGTACCTGTTTGCGACCGTCGTTCTTATGGGAATTTTGCAGGTGATCGCGGGGGCGATGCATTGGGGTCGGTTCATCCGTCTAGTGCCTCATCCGGTGATGCTGGGCTTTGTGAACGGTCTGGCCATCGTGATCTTTCTGGCGCAGCTGGGCCAGTTCAAGGTGCCCGGCACCATGGAGAACACCGGCCATGGCATGGGCGGAGGTGAGTGGCTCTCGGGTCTGCAACTCTATACCATGCTGGGTCTGGTCGCGCTGACCATGGCGGTGATCTGGGTTATGCCGCGCATCACGCGGGTTGTTCCGGCCCCGCTGGCCGGGATTGTCGTCGTTGCCGCGCTGGTGATCGGCTTTGGCTTGGACGTGCCGCGCGTCGGTGATCTGGCCTCGATCGAAGGTGGCCTGCCGCCCTTCCACATCCCGATGGTGCCGCTGACCTGGGAAACCTTTGAAATCATCCTGCCCTACGCCGTCATTTTGGCCGCCATCGGCCTGATTGAATCGCTGCTGACCCTGAATCTTGTGGGTGAGATAACGGGCAAACGCGGCGGTGCATCGCAGGAATGTATCGCGCAGGGCGTTTCCAACGTCGCAACCGGTTTCTTCGGTGGCATGGGTGGCTGTGCGATGATCGGACAGTCGATGATCAACGTGAAGTCAGGGGGGCGGACTCGCATCGCCGGGATCGCCGCTGCGCTATTCCTGCTTATCTTCATCCTTTTTGCCTCACCACTGATCGAACAGATTCCTCTGGCTGCACTCGTCGGAGTGATGTTCATGGTGGTGATCGGCACCTTCGCCTGGAATTCGTTTAACATCATGCGAAAAGTGCCTCTGATGGACGCGTTCGTCATTGTGCTGGTGACGGTTGTGACGGTGATGGAGGACCTCGCGGTCGCAGTCGTAGTTGGCGTGATCGTCTCGGCGCTGGCTTACGCATGGAACAACGCAAAACGCATCCACGCGATTACACGTGACTCGGCGACCGAGAAAGGCGCTAAGGTATATGAAATCCAGGGCCCTCTGTTTTTCGGGTCGTCCGACGGGTTTGTCGAACTCTTCGATGTCTTGAACGACCCTGAAACCGTAATTGTGGATTTCGCCGAAAGCCGCGTTGTCGATCAATCAGCACTTCAGGCCATCGAGAACATCGCTGGAAAATACGAAGCCGCAGGCAAACGGGTCATGCTGCGCCACCTGAGCCGCGATTGCCACAAACTGCTGAACAAGGCCGGCCATCTGATGGTCGATAGTGATGATGACCCGGATTATGAAATCGCGGTGGACTACTCTGTCCGCACCGGCATTCTGGGTGGCCACTGAGGCTATAGGGAGGCTCTGCCTCGCGCTCCGGGGTTGTTACAGCCAGATGGATATAGGATCCCCAGCTTCATCTGGCTAAAAATACCTCGGGGGAGACGCCCGCAGGGCGGCGGGGGCAGAGCCCCTTTTTGCGATCAGTCATCGGGACGGTTGAGGGAAAACAGTTCCGTGACCACGGAGTAGTCACGGTACCCTAGCCGTGCCAGCGGCTGGAATGTGGTGACGTCGAATTTACCGTCTTTCAAACAGTCGTCTCTTAAATGCACGCCAGTTACTTCTCCGAAGACAACGCGGTTTGCTTCTCCGGGCAGCTTCACGATCTGGGTCAGCTTGCATTCAAGGGCAGCAGGCGCCCCCTGAATCCTGGCGCAAGGAATGGTTTCACACTCTATTGCAGTCAAACCTGCATGGTCGAATTCATCCACGTGTTTCGGCAATCCCGCAGAACTTGCGTTCATTGCATCCCGATGCGCATGCGCCACGACATTCACACAAAAAACACCTGTGGCTTCGATGTTGGCGATACTGTCTTTGCCACCGTCCTGATCTGGTTTCCTGCCCGTCGTGGCGAACATAACCTGCGGAGGAGTATATGCGACGCCGTTAAAAAACGAATACGGGGCCAGATTGTTCACTCCATCCTTGTCGCGGGACGAGATCCAGCCGATCGGGCGTGGCGTGATGATGGCGTTGAAAGGGTTATGCGGCAAACCGTGGCCGTCTTCGGGGCGATAGAACATATGTACTCCAAGCGTTTGCCCAAGGCCTAACGAAGTGCTAGGGCGAATTCCAGCAAGGAAAAGAGGGCAGGGGTGCAGCAATTCGCGATCAAGCCGGAGGAACCGGACGATTGGTGGGAGGTCGAGGCTTTGTACGACCTGTGTTTCGCGCCGGGGCGCGAGGCATTGTCCTCGTACCGTTTGCGTGATGACGTGCCACCTGTTTCCGGGCTTTCATTGGTCGCACGGGATGGGCAAGGGATTTTGGCAGGAGCGATCCGGTTCTGGCCCGTGCATGTCGGGGGTCATGATGCCCTGCTTTTAGGGCCCGTCGCCGTGCACCCAACACACCAGGGCGAGGGTTTGGGCGGATTCCTCATTCACGAAGGCCTGCAAGCAGGGCGCGAAAAGGGGTGGCAGCGCGTTATGCTGGTTGGTGATGCGCCTTATTACGCAAGGTTCGGGTTCTCACGTTTGGAACACATCAAGATGCCTCCGCCAACCAACCCAGATAGGGTTTTGGGCGCGGAGCTGACTGAAGCGGCATGGTTTGGAGTCACGGGTTCGGTGATCCGATGGTCGCGCTGAGCTATTGAAAATCAGACAACAAGTTCCGATGTTTCTGTCAGGAGGATTTCATGCAGGACATCGCTCTTGTAGAAAAACTAGATACAGAGGCCGAGTTGGATCGGCTTGCCGCGCATTACAAATCTGCAGGGGGTGCTGGCGTCAAACTGCTCAACAGTCTTGGCGGATCGGCTGAAACCTTGCTGGATCAGCTGCCAGACCCGGTCAGGCGGGGGCTGACAGGCGCGACTGAACAGGCACTATGGGCTGCCATGCACGCGGCAGAAGGTTCGCGCCGTGCGGTGCCGGATCAAAAGCCATGGGTAAACACAGCCGTGACCACAGTAATGGGCGCGGCAGGTGGGATAGGCGGTGTGTCGTCCGCATTGATGGAGCTGCCAGCGACCACAACAATGCTGCTTCGTGCGATACAGGGTGCCGCCGCGTATGAGGGGTTCAATCCTTCAGAGGACGGAGTGAAGTTTGATTGTGTTCGCGTTCTTTCGGCTGCCGGGCCACTTTCATACGATGACGGCGCCGATCTGGGCTTTTTCTCGGTCCGCCTGACTCTGACAGGGCCGGCCATGCAAAAGCTGATTGCTGCCGTCGCGCCGAAACTGTCAGTGGTTCTGGGGCAAAAGCTTGCGACGCAATCTATTCCTGTCCTTGGGGCGTTGGCTGGCGGCGGGACGAACTTCGTGTACAGCCGGTATTACCAACAAATCGCCCGGGTCCATTTTGGCTTGCGCCGCCTTGCCGTTGACGCCGACATTCCTCATGATCAGCTTTTACGTAAGCTCTCTGCGCGAATGTAGGATATTGGACAGCGCATTGCTTAACCGTGATGCGACAGCGGTGCCCATACGGTTACCTGCAGCCATAGAGGTATTGATATTGCGCTGATGGGCGGTATCTATTCCGCATCTGAAGTCTGGACGGATCATGATTCAATACGCGTTGAAATGCAGTAACGGTCACAGTTTTGACAGTTGGTTTCAATCGGCTGCAGCTTACGACAAGCTGGCAGCTGCAGGGATGGTGTGCTGTGCTGTTTGTGGTAACAGCGAGGTCGAAAAAGCGATTATGACGCCGCGTGTCCGGCCAGCCCGAACCATTGAGGCGCGCTCGGAACCCTCTGAATGTTCGGAAAAGTCGGTGGATATGGCGACGCCTACACCGGATGTTGAGCAGGCTCTTGCCGAACTACGTCGCAAGGTCGAAGAGAACTCGGATTATGTCGGCAAGGACTTTGCCAGTGAGGCCCGCAAAATTCATTTGGGTGATGCGCCCGAGCGGGCGATCTATGGCGAGGCCAAACCCGAAGAGGCAAAGGCCCTGATAGATGACGGCGTTCCGGTGGCGCCTTTGCCATTTGTTCCAACGCGAAAGACCAACTGACCCATGCATATTGTGATCACCGGAGCAGGCCGTGGAATCGGACGCACTCTGGCGGATCGTTATCGGGCGCAGGGGCATAATGTGACCGGAACCGCTCGCGATGGCAGTGCCGAGATCGTTTTGGATGTCACAAAGCCTGACCAGCAGCGCGCGATGGCGTCACAGCTTAGAGACACTGCCGTCGATCTGCTGATCTGCAATGCTGGTGTCTATCTGGATAAGTCGGAAAGCATCGCGGGTTACCCGGCCGAAATGTGGGCTCAGACATTTGCATCCAATGTGACCGGAGTATTTCTGACAGTTCAAGCGCTTTTACCCAATCTGCGCAAGGCCAAGGGGAAAATCGCCATCTTGTCTTCGCAGATGGCCTCGCATACGCGGGCGCCGGGTGGCAGCTATATTTACCGCTCTTCAAAGGCGGCTGTGTTAAATTTGGGTCGTAACCTGTCAACGGACCTTCGTCATGACGGCATTGCTGTTGGAATCTATCATCCGGGTTGGGTTCAGACAGATATGGGCGGGCCCGCAGCTGAGATCACCGTAGATCAGGCCGTGGATGGCCTGATAGATCGGTTCAAAGACCTGTCTTTGGAAAATACGGGCTGCTTTGATACCTTTGACGGCCAAGCGCATGCTTACTGAGCGGTCAGGGCAGCCGTCGGGATCTCATAAACTTCGCCGGGATCGACGAAGATCACCATGACATTGCCTTGCGTCTCATAGCTAAGGCGCGCGGCTGAATTTGTTGAATCCGGCACGCCATCGGTGAAATAGATGTTGCGGACTTCGCCGTTGCCCATTCCAACAGCCAAAGTTATTTGCCCATCGTCATGGCGGCGCAGCTCGGCATTGCAGCTGCGCAGCGGCTCTCCGGCATTTGTTGCGCAAGGGACAGTTCCCAAAGCATTTTTCCCGTCTGTTCCTGCCAGTGTTGAAACCTGGGCCAGCGCTGGTGTGGACAATAGAGCAAAGACAAGAGCAAGACGGGGCATGTTGGATTTCCTGAAATAACGGATGAGAGCAAGCTGACACCGCTAGGAGCGGTTGTAAAGCGACCGTACGACGCGACCGAACAGGTTTTGAACACTTGCCCTTAACGCCCCCCTGACTTAAGACGCACGGGATCTGAATTCCAAGGCGCGGAGACGACTGCCCCCATGCCCTTACTCGTGATGAAATTCGGCGGCACATCCGTCGCCAACCTGGACCGTATCCGCCGTGCGGCCAAGCGTATCGGCGTTGAAGTGGCAAAAGGCTATGACGTAATCGTCATCGTCTCGGCCATGTCCGGCAAAACCAACGAGCTGGTGGGCTGGGTGAACGAAACCTCTCCGTTGTTCGATGCGCGCGAATATGATGCTGTTGTGTCCTCGGGCGAGAATGTGACCGCTGGTCTGATGGCGTTGACGCTGCAAGAAATGGATATCCCTGCGCGCAGTTGGCAGGGCTGGCAGGTGCCGCTGATGACCACCAGCGCCCACAGCCAGGCCCGAATTGAGGAAATCCCGACCGACAATCTGAATCAGAAGTTCGGCGAAGGCATGCGGGTTGCCGTGGTCGCCGGGTTCCAGGGCATCAGCCCCGAGGGTCGTATCACCACGCTGGGCCGCGGCGGTTCGGACACGACGGCGGTGGCCTTTGCCGCAGCTTTTGGTGCCGAGCGGTGCGACATCTATACGGATGTGGACGGCGTCTATACCACCGACCCGCGAATCTGTGAAAAGGCGCGCAAGCTGGACAAGATTTCGTTCGAGGAAATGCTCGAACTGGCCTCGCTGGGGGCCAAGGTTCTGCAGACCCGCTCGGTCGAGCTGGCGATGCGCTACAAGGTGAAACTGCGCGTTCTCTCAAGTTTCGAAGAACAATCCAACGAGGCCGGCACGCTGGTCGTCGATGAGGAGGATATCATGGAATCCAATGTTGTGGCCGGTGTGGCCTATTCCCGCGACGAAGCCAAGATGACCGTCGTGTCCGTGGCCGACCGCCCCGGCATCGCCTCGATCATCTTCACCGCGCTTAGCGATGAAGGCGTGAATGTGGACATGATCGTTCAGAACATCTCGGACGAGGGGCGCACGGACATGACCTTTTCCTGCCCCACCGATCAGGTGGCACGCGCTGAAAAAGCCCTGTTGGCGATCAAGGATGCTGGTGAGCTGAACTACGCCGAATTGGTCGCTGACGAAGACGTCTGTAAGGTTTCGGTGGTTGGCATCGGCATGCGGTCACAATCGGGTGTTGCAGCCAAGATGTTCAAAATTCTCTCGGATGAGGGGATCAACATTAAGGTCATCACAACTTCCGAGATCAAAATTTCCGTGCTTGTGGACAGGAAATACATGGAACTTGCGGTTCAGGCACTGCATGATGCCTTTGAATTGGACAAGGCGGCCTGAGCGTTTCAGCCAAGGGTCTTGCCTGACGCACTAATTTGGGTGGGCCATGGCGGACGGTACCGAAACAGAATCTCGTAAGCTGCTGGGGCGGCTGCGCGAAGAGATGGCGAGCGAGGCCGCCGGTCAGGAACGTCTTGACCGGATCACCAGCCTGATTGCGGATAGCATCAGGGCCGAGGTGTGCTCGATTTACCTGTTCCGCGATGAAGACACGCTTGAACTGTGCGCGACCGAGGGGCTGGCACCCGAAGCCGTTCACCAGACCCGGATGCGCATGGGCGAGGGGCTGGTTGGGCGGGTCGCCAAATCCGGCCAGATCGTCAATACGGCGGATGCACCTTCAGCCAAGGGCTTTCGGTATATGCCCGAGACGGGCGAGGAGCGGTTTTCGTCTTTCCTTGGTGTCCCGATTCAGCGCCTGGGCGAAAAGCTGGGCGTTTTGGTGGTTCAGTCGCGGGACGCGCGGGAATACTCAGCCGATGAGGTCTACGCGCTGGAAGTGGTGGCCATGGTTCTGGCCGAAATGGCCGAGCTTGGCGCCTTTGTGGGCGAAGGCGCGGCCTTGTCGCCCCGTCATCAGCAATCTGTACAGTTGACCGGAGGGCCGGCGCAGGAAGGATCTGCCGAGGGTCATGTCTGGTTGCATGAGCCTCGTGTCGTTGTCACCAACCCGATCGCCGAAGATCCACACCGCGAACGTGAACGCCTGATCGAAGCGGTGGATGAATTGCGGGTGGGCGTCGATAAGATGCTCGAGATTTCCAAGGATGGCGATACCGAGCAGTTGCAGGTTTTGGAAGCCTATCGGATGTTTGCCAATTCCAAAGGCTGGATGCGCCGGATGGAGGAAGACATCGCGCGTGGCCTCAGCGCCGAGGCCGCCGTGGAGAAAGAGCAGTCTCAGGCCCGCGCTCGCATGGGCCAAGTGACAGACCCTTATTTGCGCGAACGGCTGGCCGATCTGGATGACCTGTCGAACCGTCTGCTGCGTATTCTGACGGGGCAGGGCAATACAAATGGCACAGATCTGCCCCCTGATCCTATCCTGATTGCGCGCAATATCGGCCCCGGCGATCTGTTGGAATATGGCCGGTCACTTAAGGGCATCGTGCTTGAGGAAGGCTCGGTCGGCAGTCACGCCACCATCGTCGCCCGCGCGCTGGCGATTCCGCTTGTGGTGCATGTGGGCCGCATCACGACCGAGGCGCTGAATGGGGATCATATCCTGGTCGACGGCGACAACGGCACCGTGCATCTGCGCCCCGAAGATACGGTGGTCTCGGCCTTCCGCGATAAGATCGCGATGCAGGCGAAGGCGCAGGAACGCTATGCCTCGATCCGCGAAACCCCGTGCGTAACCCGCGATGGTGAGCGGATCAATCTGGTGATGAACGCGGGACTGATGGCCGATTTGCCGTCGTTGAACAATTCCGGCGCCGAGGGTGTGGGCCTGTTCCGGACCGAGCTGCAATTCCTGATCCGCACGCAGATGCCCAAACGATCCGAATTAGTTACGCAATATCAGCGCGTACTGGATGCGGCGGGCGAAAAGCGGGTCGTGTTCCGAACGTTGGATATCGGTTCGGACAAGGTGTTGCCCTATATGAAACACGTGGCCGAGCCCAATCCTGCGCTGGGTTGGCGCGCGATCCGAGTGGGGTTGGACAAGCGCGGCGTGATGCGCATGCAGTTGCAAGCGCTGCTGCGCGCCGCCAACGGCCGCCCGTTGTCGATCATGTTCCCCTTCGTTGCACAGGCGGATGAGTTCCGCGAAGCCCGTTGGGAGGTCAACAAAACCATCGAACGCGAAAAGCGTCTGGGTCACGTCCTGCCGGAAAAGATCGAAGTAGGGGCGATGCTGGAAACGCCTTCGTTGGCTTTTGCGCCGCAGAAATTTTTTGACGAGGTGGACTTCGTCTCGATCGGTGGCAACGACCTGAAACAGTTCTTCTTCGCCGCTGACCGCGAAAACGAGCTGGTGCGCCGCCGCTATGATACTCTGAACGTCAGTTTCCTCAGCTTCATCGAGCGTATCGTCGAGCGCTGCAATATCTCGAACACGCCACTTTCGTTTTGCGGTGAGGATGCTGGTCGCCCGGTCGAGGCTTTGTGCCTGGCCGCTATGGGCATCAGGTCACTGTCGATGCGCCCGGCCTCGATTGGTCCAGTCAAAAGCGTGTTGTTGCGCGCCGATCTGCAATCGCTGCGCAAGATTATCGCGGATGCCCGGCACCGTGGTGAACAATCCGTGCGACCAGCAGTGATGGAATGGCTACGTAATCAGGGGTGATCGCAGCGCCGCAGGGGGCATAATTCAAATCTGGTGTTGATTTTAACGCCGGTTTTGACTAGTTGCACGGTAAATGTTAGCGATAACATGTCTGGCGATGCCATTGAATCTGAAGGAGCCCGTCGATGGTTTCACGCGTTATTCCCGTTAACCCCTTTGATCTGGTGCTTTTTGGCGCGACCGGGGATTTGGCGCAGCGCAAGATTCTGCCCGGACTTTATCATCGATTCGAGGTTGGCCAGATGCCGCCTGACGCACGGGTGATTGGTACAGCGCGGTCTGACATGGACAGTGACGGGTTCCGCGAGCAGCTTCGAGCGTCGATGCAGGAATTCGCACCCGGGTTCAAAAAGGATGTCCTGGATCGATTTTTGGCACAGGTCGAATATGTGCCGGTGGACGCTTTGGGTGATGCGGGGTGGTCGGATCTGGCCAAGACCTTGCGCCCCGATGTGGTGCGCGCGTTCTACCTGTCCGTCGGGCCCAGCTTGTTTTCCGGGATTGCACAACGCTTGAACGATCACGGACTTGCGACGCCGGACAGCCGTATCGTGGTCGAGAAGCCGTTTGGGCATGATTTGGCCTCGGCCAAGGCGCTGAACGAAGGGTTGCGGGCTTGCTTTGAAGAGCATCAGATTTATCGGATCGATCACTATCTGGGCAAGGAAACCGTGCAGAACCTGATGGCTTTGCGTTTCGCCAATTCCCTTTTCGAGCCGCTGTGGAATGCCACCCATGTCGACCACGTCCAGATCACCGTGGCCGAAACCGTGGGGGTCGAGGGGCGGGGGGCCTACTACGATCAGTCTGGTGCAATGCGGGACATGGTCCAGAACCATCTGGTTCAGTTGTTGTGTCTGACCGCGATGGAGCCACCCTCGAAATTCGCGCCCAACGCGGTGCGCGACGAGAAGGTCAAGGTGATCGAGGCGCTGGAACCGGTCGAGCCTAAAGACATCGCCCGCGGTCAGTACCGCGCCTCGGATGGTAAAAACGGCTATGTCGATCATGTGGGCGATCCGGCCAGCCGCACCGAAAGCTATATCGCGTTGAAGGTTCATATAGGCAACTGGCGCTGGGCCGGCGTGCCGTTTTACCTGCGCACGGGCAAACGCCTGCGCGCGCGCGAGTCCGAGATTGCGGTGTTCTTTCGCGACCCGCCGCATACGATTTTCCCGAATGTTGGCCCTCTGCACGGCAACGTGCTGGTGATCCGTCTGCAACCGGACGAAGGCATCACCCTGCGCACCACGATCAAAGACCCGGGTCCGGGTGGGTTCCGTTTGTCCGACGTGGCGCTGGACATGAGCTTTGCCGAGGCGCTGGGCGCGGATGCACGGGCGCAGGACGCCTATGAACGGCTTGTCATGGACGTCATTCGCGGCGACCAGACCCTGTTTATGCGTGGGGACGAGGCCGAGGCCGCCTGGGCTTGGGTTGATCCCATTATTCAGGGTTGGGAGGACCGCGGCGACCGGCCTGCACGGTATGATCAGGGAAGTTCCGGACCCGAAGAAGCCTTGATGCTAATGCATCGCGACGGGCGCCGTTGGCGTCAGATCGGAGGATAAACATGGTTCATTCTGTAATCACCGACGTCACTCAACGTATCATCGACCGCAGCGCCGATCTGCGCGGCCCTCACTTGGAACGGATGGAACAGGCCAAGTCCAAAGGCCCGGCCCGCGCGCACCTGTCCTGTAGCGGTCAGGCCCACGCCTATGCGGGCGCGGGCGAAGACCAACAATCAATGGCCACCGGAACAGCGGGCAATCTAGGGATCGTCACCGCTTACAATGACATGCTCTCGGCGCACCAGCCGTTCGAGCGTTACCCGGCTCTGATCCGCGATGCGATCCGCGCAGCGGGTGGTACGGCGCAGGTCGCGGGCGGCGTTCCCGCCATGTGCGATGGCGTCACGCAGGGTGAGGCGGGGATGGAGCTGTCGCTGTTCTCGCGCGATGTGATTGCGCTGGCCACCGGCGTGGCACTCAGCCACAACACCTATGACGCTGCTGTTTTCCTGGGCGTCTGCGACAAGATCGTCCCCGGCCTGATCATCGGGGCGCAGGCGTTTGGCCATCTTCCCGCTGTTTTCCTGCCCGCAGGTCCCATGACCAGCGGTCTGCCGAATGATGAAAAGGCCAAGGTCCGCCAAAAATTCGCGACCGGAGAAGTCGGCCGCGATGAGCTGATGAAAGCCGAAATGGCCGCCTATCACGGCCCCGGCACCTGCACCTTTTATGGCACCGCCAACACCAACCAGATGCTGATGGAGTTCATGGGCCTGCACCTGCCGGGCTCCAGCTTCGTCAATCCCAACACACCCCTGCGCGATGCCCTGACCGAGGAAGGCGCGCGCCGCGCCCTGTCTCTCAGCGCGCTGGGCAATCACTATACGCCCGTGTGCCAGATCCTCGACGAACGCGCTTTTGTGAACGGGATTGTCGGCCTGATGGCCACAGGGGGTTCTACCAACCTGCTGATCCACCTGATCGCCATGGCCCGCGCGGGCGGGATCGTGCTGGACTGGCAGGATTTCTCTGACATTTCCGCCGTGGTGCCTTTGGTCGCGCGGGTCTATCCGAACGGTTTGGCTGATGTGAACCATTTCCACGCCGCAGGCGGGCTTGGCTATTGCATCGGCACTTTGTTGGAGGACGGCCTGCTGCACCCCGATACGCTGACGGTCGCAGGGCAGGGGCTGCACAATTACACCAAAGAACCCAAGCTGAAAGATGGCGAGTTGGTCTGGGAAGAAGGCGCGGGCCAAAGTCTGAACGAAAAAATTCTCCGTCCGGCCAGCGACCCGTTCCAACCCACCGGTGGCCTGTCACGCCTGACGGGCAATCTGGGAACGGGCGTCATGAAAGTCTCGGCCGTTGCCCCCGAACATCAGGTGGTCGAGGCACCGGTCCGCGTGTTCCACGACCAAGACGAGGTGAAAGCCGCGTTCAAGGCTGGAGAGTTCACTGGCGATGTCATCGTAGTCGTCCGCTTTCAAGGGCCAAAGGCCAACGGAATGCCTGAACTTCATTCTCTGACGCCCATGCTGTCGATCCTGCAGGGCCGAGGCCACAAGGTCGCGCTTGTCACAGATGGTCGCATGTCGGGCGCATCCGGCAAGGTCCCCGCTGCGATCCATGTGGTTCCCGAGGCGCTGGACGGTGGCCCCATCGCCTGCCTGCAAGACGGCGATATCCTGCGCGTTGATGCGGTAAAAGGCGATTTGGAAATCCTGACGCCCGGCGTGTTGAACCGCCCGCCCGCCACCGCCGACCTCAGCGCCAATCAGCACGGCGTGGGGCGCGACCTGTTCGGAGCCTTCCGCCAGAATGTCGGGTCCGCTGACACTGGCGCCAGCATTTTCGGAGTGTAAAACATGTCCAAAACCCAACACACCCGCGAGATTTGCGCATTGGCCCCGATCGTGCCGGTTCTGGTCGTCGATGACGCTGCTCAAGCACGGCCTCTGGCCGAGGCGCTTGTCGCAGGTGGCCTCCCCGCGCTGGAGGTCACATTGCGCACCCCCTCGGCGCTCAGTGCGATCCGCGCCATGGCGCAGGTGCCGGGCGGTGTGGTCGGCGCAGGCACGCTGATCACCCCCGAAGACGTCCGCGCCGCGAAAGAGGCAGGTGCTCAATTCGGTGTCTCACCGGGCGCAACCGATGCTTTGATCGCAGCGTGTGAGGCCGAGGGCTTGCCGTTACTCCCCGGCGCTGCCACTGCGTCCGAGGCGATGCGTCTGCTGGAACAGGGCTACGACATGCTTAAATTCTTCCCGGCCGAAGCGTCCGGGGGCGCCCCGGCGCTTAAGGCTATTGGCGCGCCCCTTCCGCAAATCACATTCTGCCCGACAGGTGGCGTGTCTCCGTCAAATGCACGCGATTACCTGTCCTTGTCGAATGTTGCCTGCGCAGGCGGTAGCTGGGTCGCGCCCAAACAAATGGTCATCGATGGCGACTGGACCGGCATCGAAAAACTTGCACGTGAAGCGTCGCAGCTGATGGATTGACGCCGCGCCGGACGTCACTAAATTGGGCGTCAATTCAGACAGGTTGACCCCATGACAAACCACATCTCTCTCGCGCAGGGGCGCGAGTATCTGGCCATTCCTGGCCCCTCAGTAATGCCCGACGCAGTGTTGCAAGCGATGCATCGGCCTTCGCCCAATATCTACGATGGCGAACTGATCGAGATGATGCCCACCCTGACCGCCGACCTTAAACGTGTGGCCCGAACCGACCACCATGTGGCGATTTACATCGCCAACGGTCACGGCACGTGGGAGGCAGCCTTGTCCAACGTGATCGCCCCCGGCGAAACGGTGCTGGCCCCTGCGTCGGGTCGATTCACCTATGGCTGGGCAGAAATGGCCGAAGGGATCGGGGCCACGGCGCAGGTAATCAATTTCGGTACATCCTCGGGGTGGGACTTCGACCTGATTGCCGAGGCCCTCGGCGCCGACAAAGCGCATGAGATCAAGGCCGTACTGGCGGTGCATGTGGATACGTCGAGCTCGATCCGCAATGATATCCCGGCTCTGCGGGCCCTTTTGGATAACCTGAACCACCCGGCGCTGCTGATGGCAGATTGCATCGCATCGCTGGGCTGCGACAGGTTCGAGATGGACGCCTGGGGTGTCGATGTCATGGTCACCGCCTGCCAGAAAGGGCTGATGACCCCGGCTGGCATCGGTTTTGTCTATTTCAATGAAAAAGCCGCTGCCAAACGCGCCACAATGCCCCGCGTTTCACAATACTGGGACTGGATACCCCGCACTCAACCCGAACTGTTCTACCAGTATTTCAATGGCACCGCGCCGACGCATCATTTGTATGGGCTGAGGGCTGCGCTCGACCTGATCCACGCCGAAGGGATTGAACATGTCTGGGCCCGCCACGAACGTCTCGCCACAGCTATTTGGGCGGCCTGCGAGACATGGGCCGATGGTGGAGCCCTCCACCTCAATGTCGCCGACCGTACCGACCGCAGCCATGCCGTCACCGCGCTGCGCCTGACCGACGGGCAGGGAACCCCGCTGCGTCAGTTCACTGAAACCCAACTTGGCCTCACCCTTGGAATCGGGTTGGGGATGGAGGATTGGGACGGCTGTTTCCGCCTTGGCCATATGGGTCACGTAAATGGCCAAATGGTGATGGCGATGCTTGGCGGGATGGAAACGGCCATGGCAGCCCTCAACATACCTCGCGGCACAGGCGCGCTGGAGGCCGCTGCCGCGATCTTGGCCGCGTGAACAGAGGGTCCGCTCTTCATCTGGCCAAAAATATCTTCGGGGGGAATCGCGCATCGGCGCGATGGGGGGCAGACAGCCCCCCCTATGCGATCAGCCGCCCCGCGCTACAGCCAATGCCTCTGGCAGCGCGGCTGCAAACAAATCCAGATCAGAAACCGCACCACAGCTGACCCGAATGCAACGGTTCTGGGGCGCCACAAATGGCATCCTAACAAAAATACCCCGAGCGACCAGTGCCTCCAGCACAGCCTTGGCAAAAGCCCCGTCCCGGCCACAATCGATTGCCACGAAATTCGTGGCCGAAGGCAAGGCTTCCAACCCATTGTCCCGCGCGATCTGTCCAATCCGATCGCGCGCGTCGGTGATCTTCGCCTGAACCCGCTCCAACCATTCGGCATCCTGCAGTGCCGCCAGCGCACCGGCTTGCGCCGCGCGATTCATCCCGAAATGGTTGCGAACCTTGTTGAACGCCGAAATTAAACCGGGCGCAGCAATCGCATATCCCACCCGCGCACCCGCCATGCCATAGACTTTGGAAAACGTGCGCATTCGGATCACCCTAGGATCACCGGCATCAATCGGCGCAGCAGTACCTTCTGGCGCGCATTCTACGTAGGCTTCATCCAGCACCAATAAGCATCCTGCGGGAAGTTTCTCCATTGCAGAAACGATGTCTGCGCCCATGTGCCAACTGCCCATCGGGTTGTCTGGATTGGCCAAATAAACCAACTTGGCGTCAACCTCTGCCGCCTTTGCAAACAACGCGTCAAGGTCTTCATGGTCACCACGATAGGGTACCTTGTGAAGGATCCCTCCGAACCCGGCCACGTGATAGTTAAAAGTCGGATACGCCCCGTCCGAGGTCACCACCGCATCGCCGTGACCAACGAACAAGCGCACAAGATATCCAAGAAGACCGTCAATTCCTTCCCCCACGACGATATTCTCAGGCGCGACGCCGTGATGGTCGGCCAAGGCGTTACGCAGATCATAGTTCTCGGGATCGCCATACATCCAGATGCCAGTGTCGGCCATCGCTTCGATCGCCCGTGGTGAGGGGCCGAAAACGCTTTCATTCGCACCCAATCGGGCCACAAATGGTGCGGCCTGCTGCCGCTCCTGCGTTTCGGGGCCGACGAACGGCACTGTGGCAGGCAAAGACAGAGCAAGAGGAGTGTATCGAGGTTGGGTCATGTGGGCAGATAAACGTAAGGTCACCCGTCAGGCAAGCTTGTGTTCCAAACCGTCGCCGCGCAGTCTGCTTGCAAGGCAGCGAGAGGAACATTCATGCGCATCGTATTCGGCCTGATTCTGATCGGGCTTGCCTATCTGGTATTCTGGCCGGTTGATGTTGATCCCGTTGCATGGGAGCCCTCAAAAGCCCCGGAATTTTCCGGCGAATTCGCGGAAAATAACGCGCTGGACAAGCTGGAGCTGATCCGCCTGCCCGAAGATGCAGAGGGCCCTGAAGACCTTGCAATCACGGCAGATGGGGCGATCTACACGACTTCGTTGTCCGGTGCGCTGTACCGCATTGATGGAAACACGCCTGAAAAAGTGGATGAACTTGGCGGTCGCCCGCTGGGGCTGAAGGCCGGACCGGATGGGGCGCTTTACATTGCCGACAGTTTCCGTGGTCTGATGCGCTGGACCGGCCCCGGTACGCTGGAAACGCTGGTTTCCGATATTGCGGGTGCGCCGGTGATTTATGCCAATCAGCTGGATGTGGCGCAGGACGGCACGGTCTATTTCTCGAATTCTTCCGATCGGTTCGACCCCGAGACAATGGGCGGCACCAAGCCAACCTCGGTACTGACCATCTGGGAGCAGTCGGATACAGGCTATGTGGCCCGACGCAATCCTGACGGCAGCACCGAGAAAGTGGCTGAGGGGTTTGTCTATACCAACGGGGTTGCCCTGTCCCCGGACGAAGACTTTCTGCTGATCGCCGAAACCGGTCGCGCACGCGTCCACAAGCTGTGGCTACAGGGTCAGAAATCCGGCCAGCGCGAGGTTCTGTTGGATAACCTGCCGGGCTATCCGGACAATATCGAGGCGCAGGGCGACGGGACCTACTGGATGGCGTTCGCCAGCCCGCGCGTGCCAACCGAGGCGCTTATGCCTTATCCATTTCTTCGCAAGGTGATCTGGCGACTTGGGCCAATGGTAAGGCCGGCACCGATTCACAGGGGAATGCTGATTCAGTTCGACGGTGAAGGAAACATCCTTCAGAACCTACAAGATCCGGGGGGGCGGCTGGGCATCACGACCGGTGGCCGGGTCGTGGGGGAGGATTTTTATGTCATGACGCTGGATTCGCCGTGGTTCGGTCGGATGTCTGCGTCAGACCTGCCCCCACGTTGATCTGGAACTTGACGAGCCTTCGGGGCATTGTTGTGCAAACCTGAATTGAGAGGCCTGCATGTCACGCGTATCCGTCGAATACAAAGATCATATCGCCCACGTCACGCTGACACGCGGCGACAAGATGAACGCGCTGGATGATGCGATGATCAAAGCCATCCTGAACGCGGGTCAGGAAGTGGCCGCCTCGGACGCGAGGGCGGTAGTCCTGTCGGGTGAAGGCAAAAGCTTTTGCGCTGGGTTGGACATGGCCAGTTTTGCCAAGATGGCGCATATTGATCCGTCGGAATGGTTGATGACACGCAGCCATGAAGACGCGAATGAGATGCAGGAACTCGCTTTGATCTGGCGGCGTTTGCCTATGCCGGTGATCTGTGCGGTCCAGGGCGTGGCCTATGGTGGTGGTTTGCAGATCGCGCTGGGCGCAGATATCCGGATTGCCCATCCCGACACCAAACTGGCAGTGATGGAGATGAAATGGGGCATTATTCCCGACATGGGGGGGATGGTGTTGCTGCCCAAACTGGTGCGCACGGATGTGCTGCGCCTGCTGACCTATACTGCGCGACCCATCGGCGCGGCGCAGGCGGAGGAATGGGGACTGGTAACCAAGCTTTCAGATGACCCGCTGACCGAAGCGATTGCGCTGGCTGAAAACATCGCCGGGCAAAGCCCCTCAGCCGTGCGCGCCGCAAAGCGCCTGATCGACTTGGCCGAAACTCAACCACGTGCCGAGGTGCTTTTGGCCGAATCCTCAGAACAGGTGGAGTTGATCGGCAAGCCTGAGCAGATGGAGGTCATCGCAGCCCAGATGCAAGGCCGCAAACCGGTCTTCAAGTGATCACCGCATGAAGGCGCGTCGCGCATCGCGGGCCATGTTATAGCGCATTTCCAGATCTGCGATGCGCGCCATCGCCCGCTTGCGGGCCTTCGGATCGGTCAGCTTGGCATAGTCCTTGCGGGCGGTATCGAGGTCTTTCTTGATCGCAAATTCCTGGGGCAGAACACCCGCCTGTGCCATAATCCTGTGACCAGCTGCGATAGCTGGATCGCACTGCGCATCGGACGAACGATCAGGCAGAGGTTTGCCTTCCCCCTCAAGGCCCTTCAATTGCCCTTCGGCTTGCGCCTTCCTGATCTGGCGTTCAATGAGTTTTCCAAAACGATCCAAACATGGGCTGATAATAGGTCAGAGTAAGGCTAAGCGCTAGCGGATGCGGTTCGACACCAGATAGGCGAGCCCCCCGGCCAGCAAGCCCCAAACCGCTGCCCCCAGACCAAAGACCGAGATACCCGAGGCCGTGATCGCAAAGGTCAGAATAGCGGCCTCGCGCTCGGTCGGAACCTCCAGTGCGGCGGCGGTGGCGTTGGCCAGCACTGCGATCAGCGCAATTCCGGTCAGGGTGCCCATCAGCAGCGGATCAGCGTGTAAAGCAAAGCCGGTTATGGCCACAGCGAACACGCCGAAGATGCAATAGAACACGCCCGCCATCACTGCCGACCAATAGCGTTGGGTAGGGTCGGGGTGACTGTCCTCGTTCGAACACATTGCAGCGGTGATCGCAGCCAGACAGGTGGCCGGAGCGCCAAACGGCGCCGACAGGATGCTGGACGCGCCAACGGACGAAAACAACCGACCGGATGCGGGGTCATAGCCAAAACTGCGCATCACCGCGATACCGGGGATGTTCTGAGTGGCCATAGTGACGATGAAAAGCGGGACGCCGATTCCGATGACCGAGGCCAACGAGACTGTGGGCATCGTCCACACCGGGGCCGACACCCATTGCGCTGGCGCTACCGATGCCTCACCCGCGTTCAAGATGACCATGATCGCCGCGGCCACCACAGCTGCGGGCACGGCAAACAGGCGGTTGATCCGACCGGCGATGAACCATGTCAGGATCACGGGCAGCGCCTGCCAGGGCAACTCTACAGCGGCTTTGAATGGGACGATACACAACGGCAGCAACACGCCGCCCAGCATCGCCTGCGCCAGTGTTGTGGGGATCGCGGCGGCGAGCCGGCCCAAGGGTCTCCAAAGCCCTGCCAGTACCGTCAACGCGCCTGCGCACAGGAAGGCTCCGGTGGCCTCGGCAAACCCGGCGGCGGGCATGGCGGATACGGCCAGCAGCGCAGCGCCCGGCGTGGACCAGGCTACGCTGATCGGCTGCCGGTACCACAGGCTTAACCCGATTGCCGTCAGCCCCATCGCAATCGCCGCCATCATCAAACCGGACGCGGATTGCGCCGCCGATGCCCCCATCGCGGCCAGCCCTTGCAGCACGATTGGGAAGGAACTGAAAAAGCCGACAATCGCGACGACCAACCCGGTCGAGACGGTCTGGAGCGGAGGGGCTGCGCGTGTCATCTGGGCCTCGGGCGTTGTCATGTGCCAGAGCTAACAAGCCTTTGAACCACGCGGCAAGCCCTTTGATGGCAAAAGAAAACCCCGCCAAAGGGGCGGGGTCTGCTTTAGTGTATATGCCTGAAGATCAGGCGATCTCGGCCAGACGGGCCAGCGCCTCGTTCAGCTTGGCCTCTTCTTCCTCGCGGGCGGCTAGGTTGGCTTTGGCTTCCTCAACCACCTCTTCCGGGGCCGAGGCCACGAATTTGGGGTTGTTCAAACGTCCGCGCAGACCGCCCAACTCCTTGGCCAGTTTACCCTTGGCTTTCTCCAGCCGTTCCTTTTCGGCACCAATGTCGATGATATCGGCCAACGGTAGGCCGAAAGAGGCCCCGGGAGCGGCGATCGAGATGGTGCCTTTAGGCAGTTCATCGGCCTTGGTCAGGCTGTCGATCCGGGCCAGACGCTTGATCAACGCCTCGTTGCGGTCCCATGCGGCTTGGCCATGGGCGTCGATTTCCGTCACCAGCATCGGCACGTAAAGCCCTGCCGGAACCCGCATCTGGGCACGGGCCGAGCGGGTGTTTTCGATGACCGAGATCACCCAGTTCATCTCACGATCCGCATCGGCATCGACCAGTTCGGTGCCATACGTCGGCCAGTCGGCGTGGACGACCATTTTCGCGCGGTCGGCGGTCAGCCCCCAGAGTTCCTCGGTGATGAACGGCATGATCGGGTGCAGCAGGACCATGCACTGATCCAAAACCCAGCGCATGGTGGCGCGGGTTTCGGCCTGCGCCTCGGCGTCGTCGCCTTGCAGCAGGGGTTTCGACAGCTCCACGTACCAGTCGCAGACCTTGCCCCAGACAAAGGCATAAAGCCCGTTCGCGGCGTCGTTGAAGCGGTAGCTTTCCAGTGCCGCGTCAACCTCGGCCCGCACGCGGGCGGTTTCGCCGATGATCCAGCGGTTCACGGCGGCTTTGGGTTTCAGGTCGGCCACGTCCAGTTGCGGGACGGTGTCGGTGAAAACCTCGTTCATCTCGGCAAAGCGGACGGCGTTCCACAGCTTGGTGCCGAAGTTGCGATAGCCGGTGATGCGGTCGCGGGACAGTTTCAGGACGCCGCCGATGGCCGCCATCGAGGCGTTGGTGAAGCGCAGCGCGTCGGCACCGAATTCGTCCACGATCTCTAGCGGGTCGATGACGTTGCCGGTGGTCTTGGACATCTTCTTGCCCTTCTCGTCGCGGACGAGCGAGTGCAGGTAGACGGTGTGAAACGGGATTTCGTTCACCACGGCTAGTTGCATCATCATCATACGGGCGACCCAGAAAAACAGGATATCCGCGCCGGTGATCAGAACGTCGGTGGGGAAGTAGCGCTCCAATTCCTCGGTTTGCTCGGGCCAGCCGAGCGTGCCGATCGGCCAGAGGCCGGAGGAGAACCACGTGTCGAGGACGTCGGGGTCGCGCCACACCGGATAGACCAGCTTGGTCGGGTCTTGTTCGACCGCGTAATGGGCAAGGCTTTCAGCGAACTGATGGATCGCTTCATGCTTGTCTGCGACTTCGATGACCGTCGCGTGGCTCAAAGGGCTAGGAATGTCAGCGTTATCGTCGAGGAATTTTTCAGTGACGGCCTCAAGGCTTGCAGCACATTCCATGACATTGCCACGATGCAGCATGCCGCCTTCGTTCAGCAAACGGCCCAATTCGACCAGATCAAGGTTGCCGTCGTTTTCGTCATCCTTGAAGTTCTCGGCCGACAGATCGAGCCCATACCAAACCGGAATCTGATGCCCCCACCACAGCTGGCGCGAGATGCACCAGGGCTCAATGTTTTCCAGCCAGTGGTAATAGGTCTTTTCGCCCGATTCAGGGATGATCTTGACCGTGCCGTCCTTGACCGCATCCAGCGCGGGGCCGACGACTTTTTCGGCGTCCACGAACCACTGATCGGTGAACATCGGCTCGATCACCACTTTTGAGCGGTCACCGAAGGGCTGCATGATCGGTTTACTTTCGACCAGCGGCACCAGCGTCGCCGGGTCGCCATCCTCGCCCAGCTTGGTGCCCAGACGCGGGTCATCCGCGCGGGTCATCACGGCCAGACCGTCGGCAGTGATTTCCTCGACGACCTTCGCCCGCGCCTCAAACCGGTCGAGGCCGCGCAGGTGATCGGGGATCAGGTTGATCGCGTCGATCTCGTTCTCGGTGAATTCGCGACCACGCGCGTATTCCTGTGCCTTGTCGGCCTCATCGGCATAAGGCGCGCCATCGGCCCGCATCGCGCCTTTGGTGTCCATCAGGCGGTACATCGGAATGCCGCCGCGCTTGGCGACCATGTTGTCGTTGAAGTCATGCGCGCCGGTGATCTTTACCGCGCCCGAGCCGAAATCGGGATCGGGATACTCATCGGTGATGATCGGAATCTGGCGGCGATGTTCTTTCGGGCCAACCGGGATTTCGCAGAGTTTCCCGATGATTGGGGCGTAACGCTCATCCGACGGATGAACCGCAACCGCGCCGTCTCCCAGCATGGTTTCGGGGCGGGTCGTGGCGATCGAGATATAGTCGCGCTCTTCCTCAAGCACGACGTTCCCATCCTCGTCCTTTTCGACATAG
The DNA here is from genome assembly GCF_057221005.1 of Ruegeria sp. HKCCD7628. Lineage (NCBI taxonomy): Bacteria > Pseudomonadati > Pseudomonadota > Alphaproteobacteria > Rhodobacterales > Roseobacteraceae > Ruegeria > Ruegeria sp. HKCCD7628. The sequence continues at coordinate 832,267 of NZ_JBWVBA010000001.1, read as the reverse complement.
GTATAGGTCTCGCCCCCGGCCAGCGGGTATTTGAAGTGCCACATGTGGCCGGGCGTTTCGATATTCTCGACTTCCAAATCCGAGATCGCAGTCTCGAAATGCGGGTCCCAGTTGACCAGCCGTTTGCCGCGATAGATCAGGCCCTTTTCGTACATATCGACGAAAACCTTGATCACCGCGTCGTGAAAATTCGCAGAATTTTCGTGGCCGGTACGCGGATCACGCGGCGCGCCCGCCATGGTGAAGGCGTTGCGCGACCAGTCGCAGCTGGAGCCCAGCCGTTTCAGCTGTTCGATGATCGTGCCGCCATATTCGCCTTTCCATTCCCAGACCTTGTCCAGAAACGCCTCGCGCCCCAGCTCACGACGTCCCGGCTGCTGGGTGGCGGCCAGCATCTTTTCCACCTGCATCTGCGTGGCGATGCCGGCGTGGTCCTGACCAGGCTGCCACAGCGTGTCGAACCCGCGCATCCGGTGCCAGCGGGTCAGGATGTCTTGCAGGGTGTTGTTGAACGCGTGGCCCACGTGCAAAGCGCCCGTCACGTTGGGCGGCGGGATCATGATGGTAAAACTTTCGTCGCGCGAGCGGTTCGCGCCTGCCTTGAAGGCTCCGGCCTGTTCCCAGGCCTTGTAAATGCGGGCCTCGGCCTCGGCCGCGTTGAATGTCTTTTCCATCGCCATGGGTTGCGTCCTGCGTCATCAATCTCGGGTCAGCGATTGCAATAGCGAATGCGCGCAGGAAGGGGAAGGGTGCGTGTGCTATCCGGCCTGTGCAAAACGGGCGTGGAAGTAGTCCTGCACCCTCTGATAGGCTGGTTCGTGGAAATCCAGCGTTAGCAGAGAGTGATCCTTGCCCTCATATTCCTGCGTTTCAAGGTCGTCACCAAAGGCGTCTTGCAGAGCACACATCAGCCGTTTCGGGGCCAGCTTGTCATCCGCATAACGCATTGCAAGCCCCGTGCCTTTGGCGACCATGCCCGCACGGGCTTGTGCGATGTCATCGGGGCTCATTTGCAGCTTATCGCCGCCAAAGATCGGTAAGGCGGGCTGGCTGGCGACGCCGCCCAGAACCGCGTCCTCGGCCATCAGGGTCAGAGCGAAGCTGCCGGTCAGGCACATACCGATGACACCCACGCCTGCTGCGTTGTCACGGGACTTTATCTCGGCCGCCAACGACCGCATCCAGCCTGCGATGGGGCTTTGGCGGCCTTTGAGGAACATGTTGAACTCGCGCCGGACGCAGAACAGTCGGGCCATGTTGCGGCCCATCGTGACTTTGCCATAGGTGCCGAACATATGCGGCAGGTAGACACGAAACCCCGCCCCGTTCAGGCGTTTGGCCAGATCCAGCGTTTCCGGTCCGATTCCGGGCAATTCCTGCAGGATCAGGATGGGTGGGCCTTCGCCCCCGGCATAAACGTCATGGGTTGCGGTCTTGCCGCTCGTCATCGCGGCAGAGAAAGGGAAAACGGTATCATGTGTCCAGGTCATGGGGTCTGAGGCTATCGGAATCCCGCAGAACTTAAAGTCCAAACCCCTGTCTTTTTCTGGACATCGCCCACACGCGGGCTAGGGTCGCCTTCGGAACCGCGCACGAGGGTCGCCCCATGGAAAAATTCGGCAGAAGCCAGCCCGTCAAACGGACCGAGGATCAGAGGTTTCTGACCGGGCAGGGGCACTACATGGATGATGTTGTACCAGAAGGTGCCATGCACGCCGTGTTTGTCCGCTCGCAGGTGGCGCATGGGGTGATCACGGCGCTTGATCTGGACGCGGCGCGCGCAGCTGATGGGGTTCGGCTAGTGATGACGCTGGAGAATCTGAAAGAGGCCGGGATTGACACCGTGATCAATGCGACGACGGTCAAGAACCGGGACGGCTCGCCCGCAGCAGCGCCTGCGCGTCACATGCTGTCGACCGACCGGGTGCGCTTTGTTGGGGAACCGATCGCGGTGGTTATTGCTGACACTCAAGCCCAGGCCCGTGACGCCGCCGAACTGGTCTTGGTCGAGATTGACGAATGCCCCGCCAAGCTGGACGTGGATGCAGGCGGAGAGACCTTGCACCCCGAAGCGCCGGATAATCGCGCCTTTGACTGGGGTCTGGGCGACGAGGCCGCGACCGAGGCCGCGTTCCAGGCTGCGGCGCATACTGTATCGCTCAATGTGATGGATAATCGGGTCATCATTGCCTCGATCGAGCCGCGCGGCTGTCAGGCCAACTGGGTCGATGGTCGCTTGCATTTTGCCTATGGCGGACAGGGGGTTTGGGCCATGCGCGCTCAACTGGCGCAAAAGCTGCGGGTTGAGCCTGAAGACATCCGCGTCACCACTCCGGATGTAGGTGGCGGCTTTGGTATGAAGGTGATGCCCTACCCGGAGTATTTCTGCACTGCCGTTGCAGCGAAGAAGCTGGGAAAACCCGTGCACTGGATTTCCGACCGGTCCGAGGCGATGCTGTCTGACCATCATGGCCGCGACCTGACCTCGCTGGCCGAACTGGCCTTTGATGCCGATCACCGGATCACGGCCTATCGCGTTCACAGCAAGATCAATCTGGGGGCCTATAACAGCCATTTCGGGCAGGCGATTCAGACTAGCCTGTTTAGCAAGGTTTTGATGGGCGTCTACGACGTCCAGACGACCTATCTGCGGGTCGAAGGGTTCTTTACCAACACCACACAGGTCGATGCCTATCGCGGTGCGGGCCGCCCCGAGGCGATTTATGTGCTAGAGCGCGTGATGGACCGCGCCGCGCGCGAACTGGGCGTGGACCCGTGGGAGCTGCGCCGCAAGAACTTCATCCGCCCCGAGGCGTTTCCCTACACCTCGGCCACCGGCGAGACCTATGATGTGGGCGACTTCAACATGATCCTGTCCCGCGCGGGCGAACAGACTGTGGGGTTTGCCGCCCGCAAGGCCGCCGATGCCGAACGCGGCCTGATCCGGGGGCAGGGCCTGTGTTACTATATCGAAAGTATTTTGGGCGATCCTTCCGAGAACGCGAAAGTGGAGTTCTGCGAGGATGGCACCGTGAACCTCTATGTCGGCACCCAATCGAACGGGCAGGGGCATGAGACGGTTTATGCCCATTTCTTGTCCGATCAGACCGGGATTCCGGCGGACCGGATTAATGTGGTGCAGGGCGACAGCGATCAACTTCCTCATGGTGGCGGTACTGGTGGGTCTCGGTCCGTTACGGTGCAAAGCACGGCCACACTGGCGACAATCGACGTCATGATCGCCGCATTCACGCCCTATCTGGCCGATAAGATGGGTGTGGAGGAGAGCGATGTGACCTTCGATCACGAAACCTTTCGCGCGTCGGGGTCGAACCTGACGCCTACCCTGACCGAGGCCGCGGATATGGCCCGCGCCGATGGCCGTACTGATCTGCTGCAACATCACGCGCGCGCCAACCTGGATGCGCGCAGCTATCCCAATGGCGCACATGTTGCCGAAATCGTCATCGATTCTTACACCGGAGAAACCTGGGTCGACCGCTATACAGTGGTCGATGATTTTGGTAACCTTATCAACCCGATGCTGGCCGAAGGGCAAGTACATGGCGGTGTGGTCCAGGGGATCGGACAGGCGCTGACCGAGCGTGTTGTGCATGATGCGCAGGGGCAACTGCTCACGGCTTCGTTGATGGACTATGCCTTGCCGCGCGCCGCCGAGATACCCATGATTAAGTTTACCTCGGCGCCGGTTCCGTCAACTTCAAACCCGATGGGTATGAAGGGATGCGGTGAGGCAGGCACCGTGGGCGCGCTGGCCGCAGTGGCAAATGCGGTTCAGGATGCGCTCTGGGATCACGGGGTGCGACAGGCGGATATGCCTTTCACACCTCAAAGAGTATGGGAGTTGCTGACGCATGGATCTGTCGCGGCTGAGTAGAAAGGTACTGGGATGGCTCGGACGGCCTCTGCGGTCCGAACACTCAGCCGAGTCGCGCCACCGTGAACCGATCAGCCATGTGATTATCCTCGACGGGACCATGTCGACGCTGGAACCGGGGTATGAGACCCACGCGGGCCAGACCTTGCGCCTGTGTTGTGAAATGGGCAGCAAGGTTTCTGTCTTTTACGAATCCGGGGTGCAGTGGGAAAGCTGGAGGTCCTCGCTGGACGTGATGATGGGGCGGGGGATCAACCGCCAGATCAGGCGTGCTTATGGCTATCTGGCATCGCGCTACAAACCCGGCGACCGGATTTATTTCATCGGCTATTCGCGCGGAGCCTACGGCGTACGCAGCCTTGCCGGGGTGATCGATTTGATCGGGTTGCTCAAGGCCGAACACGCGACCGAGCGAAACATCAAACAGGCCTATCGTCATTATGAGTGCAACGCCAACGGCAAGGCGGCGGCTGAATTCCGGCAAGCCTTCTGCCACGAGGATGTGGCGATCGAAATGGTTGGTGTCTGGGACACGGTAAAAGCGCTGGGCCTGCGCTTGCCGCTGCTGTGGCGCTGGGCCGAAGAACGCCATTCCTTTCACAACCATCAGCTCGGCCCCGCCACGCGCCACGGCTATCACGCCATGGCGCTGGATGAGACCCGCGAGGTGTTCGAACCGGTTTTGTGGAAATGTACCCCCGATTTCAAAGGTCATGTAGAGCAGGTCTGGTTCCGCGGTACGCACGGGGACGTCGGCGGCCAGTTGAACGGGTTCGAAGAGGCCCGTCCGCTGAGCAACATTTCCCTGATTTGGATGCTGGACAAGGCCGAGATGCACGGTCTGCCTCTACCTGACGGGTGGCGCGAGCGGTTCCCGATCAATACATCGGCGCGGTCGGTAGGCACATGGCGCGGCTGGGGCAAGATTTTCCTGCTGCGTAAGTACCGAAAAGTGGGGCGCGACCGGTCCGAGCGACTGCATGTCTCGGTCTCGCCGGATGATCTGCCGGGGTGGGTGCCGATTCCGGATTTGCCGTCACATCCGGCGCAGTGAAAGTTTGAAGTTGGGCCAGTGCCTCCAAGATTACCGGAACCTCAATGTAGGGGTTTATCCCAATCTTACTTCGCCTTGCTCGTAAGCTACTGTACTGATATCCTTACTATACGCTTGGCACATAAGCTGGGCAGTGGAGATTTCATGTTTACGATTGCGGGAAACCGCTAAGTCCTCAATAAAGGACGACCAAGCCAAATAGTGCCTGCACGAAAGTGTTAGGCTTTCATTTTCGCATGGCTCGTGAACGCTCTAACTGACATCACCGATGCATGAGCTTTGCGCCCGTCACAGCACGCGTATTTGCTTGATTGACGGCACGAAGAAAGACGGAAAATCAATGAAAATTCGACTAACAAAGCAAAACGATATCGCTGCCTTGCAGGAGGTGCTTAACGGCACAGAGCTGTTCTCCAGTGAAATGCTCCCTGACATGGTGGATGGATTTCTATCCGACGGTCAAAGCCTCGAGATTTGGCTGACATGTGAAAAAAACAGTAAGGCTGTTGGGTTTTGCTATGCTGTCCCCGAGGAACTTGCCGAAGGTGCATGGAACATGCTCGCCATCGCAATTCTGCCAACCGAGCAGGGTAAAGGTTTTGGCGGCGCCATCGTTAAGCATCTAGAAGTCGAACTCAAGAAGCGTGGACAACGCATTTTGATAGCCGACACTTCGGGTTCAGACGAGTTCGCAAAGACACGCGCGTTTTATCGCAAAAACGGCTACAGCGAGGAAGCTCGTATCAGGGATTTCTGGGCGGCGGGGGATGACAAAGTCGTTTTCTGGAAGTCGCTGATCTAATCCCCAGGTGTCGTTCTTGACCTGTCCTCAGACAGGTCAGTTTCACGTGTTTGCCCAACTTGGTAACGGCAGTTACGTCATGCACGTCCGACGCCTTGACTTGCAACACCCTCGCAGCTTTCTGCGAGGGTGTCTTTCTTGTCAGAGTCCGTGATTTTGCAAAACTGCCGATAAGAGGGTCTGAGAAACGGCTAAAGCCTTTCCACATCCCACAATACAGAATTGGGTTCTGTCGTTCCCAATCACCGCCGCCGGTCGCGGCGTGAACTCATGGGCTGGAACGCCACGCCCACATGCGCCTCGCAATAGGGTTTGCCGGCTTCAACCGGCAGGCCGCAGAACCAGAAATCCTCGGTCGCGGGGTCGCCGACGGGCCATTTGCACGTCTTCTCGGTCAACTCCATCAAGGTCAGCTTCTTGGCCTTTTTCTCGACCTCGTTGACCTTGGCCAGCGCCTCGGGGCTGATCTCATTGGCTGAGGGCTGCGGTGGCAGGGGCTGACCGGCTGGGATGATCTGGCGGCGGGCGGGCACGGCGGGCTTCGCCTCGGCCGCCGGGGCAGGCGCGGGGCGCGCGGGTTCGGTCTTTGGTGCAGGTTTCGGCTTGGCCTCGGCCTTGGGGGCTGCGGGGGCGGGTTTTTCCTTGGGCTCGGCCTTGGCGGGGGTGGCTCCGGTGGCGCGGTTCGACAGACCCAGACGGTGGACCTTGCCAATAACCGCATTGCGGGTCACACCGCCCAGTTCCTTGGCGATCTGGCTGGCCGACTGGCCCTCGCCCCACATCTTTTTAAGCAGCTCTACACGCTCGTCAGTCCAGGACATCATTTGCCTTTCAAAAGCGGAAAGCGGCCCCGGATTCGGGCCGCCTTGGGAAATCGTCTCAGCCCCCTATTTTAATCACTGCCGCCCGAGTTACAAGCGGTCTTCGAATCAGGTCAGAGGCAGAGCATGCAGATTCCCGCAGAACACACCGAACGTCGCTTTGGCAGGGTCAACTGGATGGGTCTTTACACGCTGTCCAGACGTGAGACCCTGAGGTTCATGTCCGTTTGGACCCAGACTTTACTTGCCCCGTTGGTCACTGCCGGATTGTTTTTGCTCATCTTCAATATTGCCATCGGCCCCAGTCGATCAGCAGTGATGGGGGTACCGTTTTTAACTTTTCTGGCGCCAGGGATCATGATGATGACGGTGATCCAGAACGCGTTTGCCAATACTTCCTCTTCGATGATGGTTGCTAAAGTACAGGGCAACATCGTTGACACCCTCATGCCGCCTCTGTCACCGTTGGAAATCCTTCTGGGCTATCTGGCCGGAGCCATCGTGCGCGGGGTGCTTATCGCATCGATCGTGGCCGTTGCGCTGGCTTTGGTGTTGGGAATCGTGCCGAAATATCCTCTGATCGCGCTGGTATTTGTTGTCTTCGGTGGAGCATTGATGGGTGCTTTGGGCTTATTGGCTGGGATTTTTGCCAACAAGTTCGACCAGATGGCCGCGATTACCAACTTCATCGTGACGCCTTTGGCCTTCCTGTCAGGCACGTTTTACTCGGTTCAGGCATTGCCACCAGTGCTTAGTGTCCTCAGCCATGCAAACCCGATTTTCTACCTGATCGACGGATTGCGCTTTGGAATGATCGGGGTTTCTGACAGCCCAGTATGGGTAGGGGTGGTGATCTGCGGTGTGGCTACGCTCGTGATTGGCGGTTCGGCGTGGACAATGCTGCGGACAGGCTACAGATTGAAATCGTAGAAGCGGAAAATCTTTAAAGTGAGAAAATTTGGTTAAATGTTAACGGCTTGTGTGTTAGGCGGTCGTTGCAGATAACAAGGCGCGGTCTGAAAGGCTGAACATGCAGGAATTGATTGTTGGGGGCGACTTTGAAAGCCCCGGTATTTCGAATGCCAGCAATTTCCAGATTTTCGGATCCTATGGGTCATGGACAGGCACGGAAATTGAGATTGGCCGCGAAAACCTGTTTCTAAACACAGGCGATACGACGAACTTGGTTCTGGAACTGGATGGGAACCGAAACGAAACCTCTGTCGCGGAACAAACCTTTACAGTCACTGGTGACAATAAATCCGCAACACTGAGCTTTGATATCGCAGCTCGTCAAACCGGCAGCGGTGGCCCTTTTGATGATCCTGTGTTGGTCGAAGTTCTCGATTCCAATAACAACGTCATTTTTACGCAGACCGTGACGCCGACTTCTGACGGGTCATTCACGCGGGTAGAGTTCAATTTCGATTTTGGCGCCGAAGGCGACTATACTTTGCGATTTACCGAAGGGGGGGATGACAACAGCCTTGGCAGCATCCTCGATAATATTTCGCTTATGGTCTGTTTTGCCGCCGGCACGCGGATCAAAACACCGCGCGGTGATGTAAACGTCGAAGACTTGCGGGTCGGTGATCTTGTTTCGACGTTGGAAGGTGAAGCAAAACCGATCCGGTGGATTGGCTCTAGAACCCTGGATCGGTTTGATCTTTTGGCCAATCCGAACATGCGTCCGGTTCTGATCCGCCAGGGCGCTCTGGGGCAGGGGATGCCCAATCATGATCTGAAAGTGTCACCACAGCACCGGTTGATGCTGCGATCCAAGGTGGCTCAACGGGTTTTGGGCGACGCGGAGGCGCTGGTTCCTGCCAAAAAGCTAACTCACCTGCCCGATATCGACGTTCAGGCGGACTGCACTGAAGTCCAATACTTTCATTTTGTCCTGGAAGAGCATTCGATCGTCATTGCTGAACACGCCTACACCGAGTCGCTGTACACCGGAAGCGAAGCGCTAAAGATGCTGGGTCCTGACGCTTTGGAAGAGCTGGCATTCCTTTTCCCGGATCTGGCCGTTACCCAACTGACACCTGCACGCCCATTGCACTCGCGCGGCAAGCTAATCGAAAAGATGTGCCTGCGGCTTGTGCAAAACCAGAAACCGGCGGTGGAGCTTGCGCAATGACCTCATCGTCTCTTGTCGAAGGCGGCACCACGATAACGCTTGAGACGGACCGGACGCTGCTGACCTTGGCTGCCAAGCTCGCTGAGAAACAAAGGATGTCGGCGCAGGACGCCATTGGCGAAATCGAGCAGGCCTATACAAGTGCCGCCGAGGCCGAGCACGGCCCCGAATATCTGTTCTGGGCAAAGATTGGAAAAGATGGTGCGATTTCTGTCGCTCAAGTCCTGAAAATTGTTGAGGTATTGACTGATCAATACCGCGAAGTTGCTCTTTCAGACGTAAGAAACAATTTCCCGGATGCACAGATTGGCCAGTTTGTTGTCAATGCAATTGACCCGGTCCACCCACCTAAGGTCGCGCATTGGCTCAACCCGCGCGCCACGGATATCAGCGGTTTGGATCTTTCCTTGAGGTGATCGGGGGGGTGGTACGCGCCTCGCGCCAGACCAGCACCAGTCCACCGGACAGGATGATGGCAGAGCCGGTCAGGCTGACATAATCCGGCACTACCCGAAACACGGTAAAATCGTAAAGCGCAGCGAACACCAGGGTGGCATAGCTGATCGGCGCCACAAACGACGCATCGGCGCGTGCCAAGCCATTGACGAAGCACGCTTGCGCGCAGGCCATCAACACGCCGATTCCCGCCAATGCTGCCCATTGTTCTGATGTAGGCGTTCGGAAAACGAAACTGACTGCGACTGAGGCGATCGTTAGTCCCATCGCGTTGTTGATCAGCAGGATCTGCAATGGCACCTCGCGACCCGCAAGTTTTTTAATGAAAATTAGTTCCATCCCGATTGATGCAGCAGCTGCCTGCGCCAACAAGGCCGCAGGTTGAAAGCTGTCGGGCGTAGGGCGCAGCAGGCAGCAGAACGAGAGCCCCGGCCAGAGCGACGGCGGCGGCGAGCCAGCGCCATGGGCCAATGCTCTCTTTTAGGAGTGGTATGGCCAGGATCATCGCAAAAACCGGGTTCAGGAACGAGATCGCCGTGGCATCCGAGATTGGTATATACGCAACGGAAGCAAACATCAGCGTGATGCCGACCCACCCAAAGCTGGTGCGCCCGATATGTAGACCCCAATGTGGACGACTGAGGCGCGGACGCAAAACGCCAACTGTGCAGGCGATCACCAGAAATGCGAACAGAAAGCGGCCGTGGCTTATCTGCGTCGGGTGCAGGGGCGGGCCAAGCTCGTCGGTCCCAAGAGCTTTGGCCAGGAGGGTTGTTCCTGCCAACAGCGCACTGGCGGCAAGGATCAGAAGTGCCGCAAGGGGCGGGTTGTGGCGCGCAGGTGTCATGCTCAAGCGGTGGGGCACTCTCGGTCAAATGACAAGTGTCAATTTCACACAACAATCGCATTTTGAGCCGTGCGCAATTTTGGGGTTCCCTGACCGGGCGCGCCCCGCTATACGACGGGCATGATCAAAAACGCGCATATTCTGCTACTCCGACGCCGACGCATCGCTGCGTAACCGGCCAGTTTGATCTATTGCGCTGTAAATCCGCGCAAACCTCACCAAATCAGTTGACGACTAGGGCCTTCGTGTATCACTCACGGGGCTTAACATATCGAAAAGGATGATCCGATGATCCCGTCCGTTCTGCCGACCTATAACCGCGCTCCCCTGACCTTTGTGAAGGGTGAAGGCGCTTGGCTGACCGAGGCGGATGGCCGACGTTTTCTGGACCTCGGCGCCGGGATCGCGGTGAACGCGCTGGGGCACGCGCATCCGGCGCTGGTCAATGCGTTGACGGAACAGGCGCACGTGCTGTGGCATGTCTCGAACCTTTATCACATCCCACAACAGCAGGCGCTGGCCGACAAGCTTGTTGAACATACCTTTGCCGACACGGTGTTCTTCACCAATTCCGGGACGGAATCGTGCGAGTTGGCCGTGAAAATGGCGCGCAAGCATTTCTACGACAAAGGCCAGCCCGAGCGGGTCGAGATCATCACCTTTGACGGCTCGTTCCACGGTCGGTCTTCGGCCGGGATCGCAGCGGCCGGGTCCGAGAAGATGACCAAGGGCTTTGGCCCTCTGCTGCCCGGTTTCGTACATGTCACGTTCGGCGATCTCGACGGTGTGACCAACGCAATCACCGCCCAAACTGCTGCGATCATGATCGAGCCGGTGCAGGGTGAGGGCGGTATTCGTCCCGTGCCAGATGCAGAACTAAAAGCCCTGCGCCAGATTTGCAACGACAACGGCCTGTTGCTGATCTTTGACGAAGTGCAATGCGGTGTTGGCCGCACCGGCAAGCTGTTCGCCCATGAATGGGCAGGTGTGACGCCGGATATCATGATGGTCGCCAAAGGCATTGGCGGAGGCTTCCCCTTGGGTGCCGTTCTGGCTACCGAGGATGCGGCCAATGGCATGACTGCGGGCACGCATGGGTCGACCTATGGCGGCAACCCACTGGGCTGCGCCGTGGGGTGCGCGGTGATTGACCAAGTATCGACGCCTGCATTTCTTGAGGGTGTGAACCGCAAGGCGGGCCTGCTGCGGCAAAAGCTGGAAGGTCTGATCGCCGATCATCCTGATGTATTCGAAGAGGTGCGTGGCGCCGGCCTGATGTTGGGTCTGAAGTGTAAGCCCACCAATATCGACGTGGTGAACGCAGGTTATGACAACGAAGTTATCACTGTGCCTGCCGCCGACAACGTGATCCGCCTGTTGCCACCGCTGACCCTGACCGAGGACGACATCGCGCAGGCCGTGATCCGTCTGGAAAAAGCGGCCGCGCAGGTTGCTGCAAACATGGCCTCGGCCTGAGAGATACTTGAATAAAAAGTGACATGATATGAACCACTTCCTTGATATCCACAAAACCGACGCCGCCGCGCTGCGTGGCATGATTGATCAGGCCAGCGCAATGAAACAGGCGCGCCTTGGGCAGCCCAAAGCGGCGCTGGATGATGAACAACCGCTCAAAGACCGTATGGTCGCGCTGATCTTTGAAAAACCCTCGACCCGGACACGTGTGTCTTTTGATGTGGGCGTGCGCCAGATGGGCGGGCAGACAATGGTGCTGTCCGGAAAGGATATGCAGCTGGGCCATGGCGAAACGATCGCCGACACCGCCCGCGTGCTGTCGCGCTATGTGGACATGATCATGATCCGTACATTTGACGAGACGATCCTGACCGAAATGGCTGAATATTCGGACGTGCCCGTTATCAACGGCCTGACCGATCGTACCCACCCCTGCCAGATCATGGCCGACGTCCTGACTTTTGAGGAACACCGTGGCCCCATTGCGGGTAAAAAAGTGGTCTGGACCGGCGACGGCAATAACGTCTGCGCATCGTTCCTGCACGCGGCGGGTCAATTCGGCTTCAACCTGACCTTCACTGGCCCTGCGCAGTTCGATCCCGAGGAAGAATTTATGGGATTTGCCCGTCAGAAGGGGTCGAGGATCGTTGTGGAACGTGATCCGTTCAAAGCAGTTGAGGGGGCCGATCTGGTCGTAGCTGACACTTGGGTCTCGATGCATGACAGCCAATCCGCCAAGGAGCGTCGCCACAATCTGCTGCGCCCCTATCAAGTCAATCCCGAACTGATGTCCCATGCCAAGCCCGATGCACTTTTCATGCACTGCCTGCCTGCCCACCGTGAGGAAGAAGCCACGTCCGAGGTCATGGACGGCCCGAATTCGGTGATTTTTGACGAGGCCGAGAATCGTCTGCATGCGCAAAAGGCAGTCATGCGCTGGTGTCTGGGCGTTTAACGTCTGGAAACATCCCAGACGCGTAATCTGACGAGCGTTCGCGCGCTCGTCAGTAAGATCAAAACGCACAGTATGATCTTGCTCATGATCTCCATCGTGCCTTCGATCAGTAGCGCGTGGATGATGCTGCCTGCGATAGTTACTGATGCCAGCGTGGTGTGCGTCAATCGCCAGACCCGAAATCGAAGGGCTGTGCGCTGACGCAATATCCCCAACGCAGCGGCCGCGAATGCCGTCCACATCGCGATCACGCCCCAAGCCGAGAATGGCGTGGGCGACGTGAAGGTGAGGGCATCAACGACGTCCGGCGGGCTGGTGATCCATAACCCTCCGACGTGGATCACAATCGCGCCCACCAATGCCATCCCAACCCAGCGATGCAGATGGCGGCTGAACACAGGCGTAAGACCGGGCAAGTCTTTTGCGGCCAATAGTGGCTGCAACAACAAAAGGCTCAGGCAGGAGACACCCGCAAAACCTGCCGCGATATAGACCGGATCCCGCCACGCGAGGTATGGGCTGAACCCAGCGGCAATGACCGGGATGAAAATGACGGCGATCAGAACCGCCCAAATCGCCGTGATCTGACGCATGTATCAGGCAGGTTGAAGTACGAAATGTGCGGCAAGTGTTTTGTCCCTCGCGCTGGACATCACCGGACGCAGGAACACCGTTTTGAATTCACCGCTGTCATAGGCAAGATGGCCATGCGGTTGGCCAAATGCAGGCACAATCTGCGGCATCTCCAGCCGAAACTCTCCGTTGGCATCTGTCAACGTGGCCCCGTGGCTTTGAGGGTCGCGTTCATGGCCTTCGGTTGTATGGGCCCAGATCTGGATGCGCTGACCGGGCAGTGGCGCGCCATTGCCGGCGCGGCGTACAGTTCCGGTCATCCAGAACCCGCCGCCTCCGATCCGTTCAACGATCGGCGCGCCCGCGCGATAGTTGTTGGATCCGCCCCTCATGGAGGGTGTTGCCGCCAAGCCCTTTGCCCGAGCAGGCACAAACAGACCCGAGGCCAACACGGCCCCTCCGCCCACGATCAGAGAGCGACGGTTGAGTGATGAACGGGTCATGGAAACCTCCTGAAGCCAGCAACCATGTAATAGATAGCACGCTTGCCATCCATTCCGAGGGGTGTTTGCGAATTGTGAATTCCTTTGACGGATGGCCAGTCGGCTGCAATCCTGACCTACAGGACGTTGTTGCCCATGAGGCCAGCCACATGACCCAAACAGATCGCATCACCTCAGACGAAATTGCCGCCTTTCAGCGCGATGGGGCAGTTGTTCTAAGATCCAAGTTCTCGACCAATTGGCTTGATCTTTTGCGCGCCGGGATCGATGCCGATCTGGCCAACCCGACCGACAATTTTGCCCGTCATACCAAAGACCTGCGCGCGCCCGCGTATTTCGAGGATTACTGGGCTTGGAACAAGATTCCTCAATTCCGGGATTTCGTCCATAACTCGCCCTGTGCGTCGCTTGCTGCACAGCTTTTGGACGCCGAAGCGATCAATCTGGTCATGGACAACTGGTTCCTGCGAGAGGCGGGATCCACCTCGCGCCCACCGTTTCATCAGGATTTGTCCTATTTCGATTTCGAAGGGACAATGTGCGTTTTGTGGCTGCCGCTTGAACCCGTCACCAAGGAAAACGGGATTGCCTTCGTCAAAGGCTCGCATTTATGGGACAAACTGTTCATGCGCGTTCGTTTTGCTGATGGCCACCCAAGTTATGAACCGACCGAAGTTGCCGGGCGTACATATCATCCACCGCCCGACGTAAACGCGGACCCAGATGCCTTTGAACTGTTGCAATGGGATATGGCGCTTGGGGATTGTATCTTTTTTGACATGCGAACTCTGCATGGTGGACTGTCCTCGGTCACACCAACCCAGACGGTTCGGCGGTTTACTTTGCGAATGACGGCACCGGACGGGGTGCTCCGGTATCGTGGGGACTGGGCCAAAGGCGAACGCGCACAGTTCGAGGCCGCAGGATATCGCGAGGGTGATCGCATCGCGGGGCCGTTTTTTCCGCAGTTGTGGCCTCGTCAGGCTAGCTGATCTCATCAACTGGGTTGGGGGCCAGCGCACTGGTGGTGTGCGTATATGATGATATTATTGCCGATCAATGTGCCGTACATTGCAAAAATGCACGAAACTCAGATCGCAGGAGCATAGCAATGAGTTGGAACCCGACCCACAGCCCCGAATGCATGTCCGAAAACACCTCTCTTGAGACGTTGATCATTCCTCGCGCGCGTGATCTGGGCGGGTTCGAGGTGCGCCGGGCTTTGCCCTCAGTCGAGCGGCAGCTCGTGGGGCCGTTCATATTCTTCGATCAGATGGGCCCGGCTGAATTCATAACCGATGGCGGCATCGATGTGCGTCCGCACCCTCATATCGGGTTGGGCACTGTGACCTATCTGTATCAGGGAGAATTTGAACATCGCGACAGTCTGGGCACCCATCAGATGATCTATCCCGGTGAGGTCAACTGGATGGTGGCCGGGCGCGGCGTGACCCATTCCGAGCGGACAAGCGACCAGACTCGCGGTACACGTCACAGCCTGTTCGGCATCCAGACCTGGATCGCCTTGCCTGAACAACACGAGGATATGGCCCCGGATTTTGAACATCACAAGCAAGGCGCGCTGCCCCATATCCAGGATCACGGCGTGTCCGCCCGCTTGATTCTGGGTTCGGCCTATGGCGAGACCAGCCCTGTGACGATGCTGTCCGAAACGTTTTATCTGGATGTGCAGCTTGATCCGGGCGCGTCCTTTCCCTTGCCAGATGATCATGAGGACCGAGGGGTCTATGTCACCCAAGGCGCGGTCGAGATCGCAGGCGATACATTTGATGCGGGCCGCATGATGGTGTTCCGCCCCGGCGACCGGTTGTCTGTGAAGGCCGGCCCGACCGGCGCGCGCCTGATGCTGCTGGGGGGTGCAACGCTGAACGAGGATCGTTACATCTGGTGGAACTTCGTGTCGTCCTCGAAAGAAAAGATCGAGGTCGCAACACGGGAATGGAAAACGGCAGATTGGGCGAACGGGGCGTTCCACCTGCCGCCCGGCGATGATCAAGAATACATTCCGATCTCGGCAGAACTGGAACGCACCCGCCCAAGGCTTGCGCGCTGACGAGGCGTCAGGGGGTCTTGTCCACGACTCCGATCCCGGCGATCTTTACCGAAAGGGGAGGGTCGCCATGAAAATCGTGATCGCTGGCGCGGGCAGTATCGGGTGTTATTGCGGGGCTTTGCTGTCTCAGGGCGGCCACGATGTCACACTGCTAGGACGTGCGCGCATCTTTGCTCCGATCAAGGACCGAGGTCTGACGGTCACTGATTTCTCGGGTCTGCAGCAACATGTCTCGGACCTGACCCTCTCCGAGGTTCCGGACTGTCTTGCAGATGCCGAAGCCGTCATCGTGACTGTAAAAACCCCGGCGACGGCCGAGATGGCTGAATTGATCGCGCGATACGCACCGTCGTCAGCGCCAATATTGTCGTGGCAGAATGGGGTGGAAAACACCCGGGCTTTGCGCGCGGCCCTGCCGGGGCGGGACGTGCGGGCCGGGATGGTTCCGTTCAATGTGGTCCCGACCGACCCCGGCAGTTTCCATCGGGCGACTTCGGGAGAGATTGTGATCGAGAGCGGTGCCAGCGCGCTGGGGCAAAAGCTGAGCAGTCCGAACCTGCCAGTTGTTGAAAGCGATCAGATCGAGGCGGTGCAATGGGGCAAGTTGCTGATCAACCTCAATAATGCGCTGAATGCCTTGTCGGGACTGACGTTGAAGGACCAGCTTTTGGATCGGGAATGGCGCAAGCTGATGGCCGATCAGATGGCCGAAGCCCATGCGGTTCTGAAATCAGCAGGTCTTTCCGTGGTCTCGACCACACCGCTTCCGGCTTGGATGACGCCTTTCATCCTGCGCCTGCCGACCCTGCTGTTTAGTCGAATAGCCGCCCGGATGTTGACGATTGATCCTTCGGCGCGCACATCCATGGCCTATGATCTGATGGACGGTAGGCCAACCGAGATTGACAGCCTGCAAGGTCAGATCATTCGCCTCGCGGCTGTCCAGGGCCGGGCTGCGCCGATTTGCCAGAAGGTTCGCGACCTTATCGAAGGTCGACCCACCACTTCGATGACCCCGCGGCAAATCAGGGGTTGAGCATTGTTTTATTGAAAGGCCGTCAGCATCCAGAAGATCACGGCTGACATAGCAGCAGCAGCCGGAACCGTAACAACCCATGCCGCGATAATGGTCATGAAATGCGAACGCCGCACCAGTTTACGCCGCTTGTGCTCTTCCCGCGCCAAACGACGCTGGGGCGGTCGCTGCTGGTTCGAGGCTTTCCAGCGGCGATCTGAATGCCATTCACGATAAAAACCAACGCCGAACACGGCGCCAACAGCGATATGTGTCGAACTGACGGGCAGACCCAGCCAGCTTGCAACGATCACGGTAATCGCAGCCGACAGTGCCACGCAAAAGGCACGCATCGGGTTCAGTTTGGTGATCTGGCTGCCAACCATGCGGATCAGTTTGGGCCCGAACAGGAACAAGCCGAAAGATATCCCGAAGGCCCCGATCACCATAACCCATGTCGGAATCGCAACTTTCGAAGCAAAGTCACCGAACTCGGCCGCGTGCACGATTGCGGCCAAGGGGCCGACTGCGTTGGCGACATCGTTGGCGCCGTGGGCGAAGCTCAGGAATGTAGCCGAGATGACCAGCGGCAAACCGAACAACGACTTCAGTGATTTGGTCCGGTTTTCCAGCCCTTCGGATTTGCGGCGCACCCATGGAATATTTGCCGACCACGCCAAAATTCCTGACAGCAGCCCAACCAGCAGTGCGATTTCCAGATCGACTTTCACGATCCGCTTCAGCCCTTTAACGGCCAAATATGTTGCGAATGCTCCGGCCATGACGCCGACCAGAATGGGAACCCATCGCCGTGCAGCAGCGATCTTGTCATCCTGATATTGAATTTTGGCCTTGATCAACCCAAGGAAACCCGCAGCAATCACCCCACCCAATACCGGAGAGATGACCCAGCTTGCCGCAATGGCGCTCATGGTTGCCCAGTTGACGGCGCTTAGACCGGCTGCGGCAATACCTGCGCCCATAACTCCACCCACGACCGAATGTGTGGTCGAAACCGGAGCGCCAACCCAAGTGGCAAGGTTAACCCACATCGCCGAAGATATCAGCGCAGCCATCATAGCCCAGATAAACACGTTGCTTGTCTGAACCGAGGCCGGGTCGATGATGCCTTTCGAAATCGTGGAAACCACGTCTCCTCCGGCGAGCAATGCTCCAGCGCTTTCGGCAATCGCTGCGATAACAATGGCGCCACCCATGGACAGCGCATTGGCGCCGACGGCTGGGCCCATGTTGTTGGCCACGTCATTGGCGCCGATGTTGATTGCCATGTATGCGCCGAACGCGGCTGCTGCGACTACGATTAGTCCACCATCTGCCTGGCCAAACAGAACTGCCGCCGACAAACCGGCAAGGGCAATAAAGGCCAGCGCAATCCCCGGTGCCAGCATGGGGCGTGCCACGTGGACATTCGCGGTTTCAACGCGTGAGATACGATTCAGATCGCTGTCCAGCGTTTGCCATCGGGTTTTTGAGCTTTGGTCTGACATAGTGTTTCATACCGAAAATCGGATCGACGCATGCCGCTATCCGGTTTCCGGTTCAGGGACAACACCGTTGTCATCAATTTGTCGCTTAATTGTTACAATCGTCTCAGCAAGTCACGCAGCTCGGGCTCGTGCACCCTCTCGGCTGCGGTCGTGGGCGATACCCACGCGCGTGTGCGCTGATCTTTTTCTGGGTAGTCTTCGGCCAGGTCCTGAACCTCGATGCGGAAAACAGTCGTCAGAACGGGTTGTGCCGAGCCATCCTTGAGGATTTTCTCATATGCAAATTTCCCGATGGGTTTTTCCTGAACGGTTCGCGCCCTTACCCCGGCTTCTTCCCAGGCTTCCTGTCTTGCGGTCTGTGCACCATTGAGCCCGTCAATCGGCCAACCTTTTGGTATGATCCAACGTCCGGTATCGCGGCTTGTAATCAGCAGAACCTGCACGCCTTCGTTTGTATTCCGAGTGCACAACGCGGCAAATTGCACCCTGCGCGGGCGCAGGATCAGAGGTCTTGCGACCTCTTCCCAAATATTGTGCAGCCATTTTGTCATGCTCTTACGCCCTGTGGTTAGGGCGCCTCCTCGGAGCAGCACATAACAACGAAATGGTATATGTTCAATGAACGGGTGAAGGTTTGATCCGTGTTGGCGGTCTTTGTGCCCGGAAAAGGATCAGACTGTCACAAGCGGATCAACGTCGGCGTTTTGCGCGCAGTGTCGGATCAGCTTGGGTTGGATCCTCTGGCCACGGGTGTTTGGGATATTGGGCGCGCATATCTTTGCGAACATCTGCGTATGAGCCGGCCCAGAACCCCGGTAAGTCCCGTGTAATCTGGATTGGGCGCTGGGCGGGGGACAGCAGAGTGATCTTGAGGGGCTCGCCGCCCACGATCGGATGGCGGGTTACTCCGAACAGCTCCTGCAACCGGACCGAGATTTCGGGGGCCGCACCGCCGTAGTCAATCGGCACTTTCCGACCCAAAGGTGTTTCGAATGATCCGGGTGCGCGCCGGTCCAGTTCCTTTGTCTGGTTCCAATCCAACCGGGCGCGCAATGCAGGTAGCAGGTCGAACTTTTTCCAGTCGTCAGCCGACCGCACGCCCGAGAGCATCGGAAGCAACCAGTCCTCTAACGACGCAGCCAGCCCGTCAGGTGAGAAATCGGGCAGGTCAACGCCCTCGGCCCTGACCAATTCGACCCGCGCGGCCAGACGCGCCGATGCGCCGTTCAGTCGTAGACCCAGATCGCGCACTCCGTCCAGCATTGCCATAGCCAGTATGTCTTCGGGCACGTCTTTCCAAATGCGGTCGTCCAGAGTTATGGTACCCAGCCGCTCTTGCCGACGCGCAACAACGCGGCGGTCCCGTTTGGACCAGACGCAGCTATCAACCCAGTCGATCTGATCCGCGAACAGATCGCGAATTTCGCGCTCGGA
Organism: Ruegeria sp. HKCCD7628; assembly: GCF_057221005.1. Classification (NCBI taxonomy): domain Bacteria; kingdom Pseudomonadati; phylum Pseudomonadota; class Alphaproteobacteria; order Rhodobacterales; family Roseobacteraceae; genus Ruegeria; species Ruegeria sp. HKCCD7628. The sequence goes on along the minus strand of NZ_JBWVBA010000001.1, from coordinate 812,711 downwards.
TATTTGCGCGGCCATGCGCACACGCGCCTCACGGGGGTTGCCGTCGGTGTCTGTGACAACCAGATAAGGGCTCGCTGCCAAAGTGTCGGCACTGTCCAACACCACACCTTTTCCGCCAGACAAAACATATCGCGGATCGTCACCCTTGCGACGCTGGCCGATACGGTCGGGGTAGGCCAGCGCAGCCATGGCTGCGGGGCTCAGATCAGATGGCTTTCCATTTCGGCGCAGCCGCTTGGCTTCGACCTTTATGCGGTCAATTGCCCCCGTATTCACTTGCCAGATGCGATTGCGCTGAAAAGCGCGCAGATCGCGTAGTGCTTCTAGCCGCAGCAACATATCGGTCGGCGCGCCGCGCAGCGGGTCTCGTTCGGCCATCAGCGCGGCCAGAGAGGATGCGTCCGACCCGGCATGCTCTAGCATGTGGCCTAACCGGGGATGCAGGGGTAGGGCCGAAAGGGCGCGTCCGTGATCGGTGATCCGCCCCTTGCCGTCCAAAGCGCCCAACATGGTCAACAAGCTGCGGGCTTCGGCCATGGTGCCTTCGGGCGGAGGGGTCAGAAAAGCGAGGTCGTTTGATTCAGCCCCCCAAAGCGCAAGCTCCAACGCCAGACCGGTTAGGTCGGCGGCTTCGATCTCGGCTGGGGGGTAGGCCGCGAGCGCGCCCTCTTCTCCTTTGGACCAAAGGCGATAGCAGACCCCTTCTGCCACGCGCCCCGCGCGGCCTGCGCGCTGGGTGGCCTCGGCACGTGTGACGCGTTCGGTGACCAACCTGGACATCCCCGAGCCCGGATCAAACCGCGCGCGTCGCGCCTGCCCCATATCGACCACAACTCGAATATCTGGAATGGTCAGAGAGGTTTCGGCAATCGACGTGGCAAGAACGATCTTACGCCCCTCCTCAATCGGAGCTATGGCCTTGCATTGTGCTGCAAAGGGCATTGCGCCGAACAGGGGGCGCAGCGTGCATCTGTTAGGCAAGCGTCCGGCCAAAGCGGCCTCAGCGCGGCGAATTTCACCTTCCCCGGGCAGGAACACAAGCATCCCACCTGCCGTTTCACGCTCGGCCTGAACCACCAGATCGACTAACGCGTCCAACCGCCGTGCTTGCGGACCAAGCGGGCGGTCCAGCCAGCGTGTCTCGACCGGAAAACTGCGGCCCGCAGACGTCACTAGCGGAGCGCCCATCAAATGTCCGACCGGTTCAGCGTCCAATGTCGCGGACATTGCCAGCAGGATCAGATCGTCGCGCAGCGCGCCCATCACTTCGAGGCAAAGCGCCAGCCCTAGATCGGCATTCAAGGACCGTTCGTGGAATTCATCAAAGATCACTGCGCTGACGCCGGGCAGGTCGGGGTCAGATTGCAGCATCCGGGTCAGAATGCCTTCGGTCACAACCTCGATCCGGGTGGATTTGGACACTTTTGCCTCGCCACGCACCCGGTAGCCGATAGTCTCCCCCACGCGCTCGCCCAGCGTTTCGGCCATGCGTTCCGCTGCGGCACGGGCAGCCAGCCGACGGGGTTCCAGCATCACGATCTTGTCAGCGCACAGCCCTGCCTCGAGCATTGCTAAAGGCACACGAGTCGTCTTGCCCGCGCCCGGGGGCGCTTGCAGCACGGCGCGCCCCGAAGCTCGTAGGGCGTCCAGCAGATCGGGGATGGCGTCTTCAATGGGCAGGCGAGTCATGCGGGCTTTATCCGCCAAGCACCGGGCCGCGTCCAGTTCTGTGGTTTGCGGGTGACTACCTGCTTACATCCAGACGGATTCCGGCGCAGTCCGGTCTGGACAAATCGGCTTCAGCGACGGCAAGTAGTCGTGCCGCAAAAGATCGGGGTTAAAATGGAAATAGACAGCCTGAGTGACAGGATTTTAAACGGGGATCGGCGCGCGCTGGCCCGTGCAATAACCTTGGTAGAAAGCGGCCGCGCCGACCACCGAGCGCAGGCCAGCGAATTGCTGGCGCGTCTCGCAGGCGCGGGGAGACAGGCATTGCGGATTGGGCTGTCAGGTACGCCGGGCGTCGGTAAATCCACGTTCATCGAAAGCTTTGGCATGATGCTGATCGGTCAGGGATTGCGCGTGGCGGTTCTGGCCGTCGATCCCAGTTCGACCCGTTCTGGGGGCTCGATTTTGGGCGACAAGACCCGGATGGAGCGCCTAAGCCGGGAACCTGCCGCCTTTATCCGACCTTCCCCCAGCCAAAGCCATTTGGGCGGTGTTGCGCGTCGAACGCGCGAAGCCATCGCCCTGTGCGAGGCAGCTGGGTTTGACGTGGTTTTGATTGAAACGGTTGGAGTAGGGCAGTCGGAAACCGTGGTGTCCGAGATGTCAGACCTGTTTCTTTTGCTGCTGGCCCCTGCAGGTGGGGACGAGCTGCAAGGGGTCAAGCGCGGTATTATGGAGATGGCCGACATTATTCTTGTCAACAAGGCGGATGGAGATCTCAAGGCAACGGCCACACGGACCTGTGCCGACTATGCAGGAGCGCTGCGTTTGCTGAGAAAGCGCCCGCAGGACCCTGAAGGTTTCCCCAAGGCCATGACGGTCTCTGCGGTTGAAGAGCATGGGCTTGAGCAATCCTGGGACGAAATGCGCTCTTTAACAAATTGGCGCAAGGAAAGCGGGTATTGGTCCACGAACCGAGCGGAGCAGGCGCAGTTCTGGTTTGAACAGGAAGTGCGCAATGCGCTCTTGTCGCGGCTTTCGACCCCACAGGTCCGCGCCGAGATGGAACGGCTGGGCAACGCGGTTCGAGAAGACGGACTAAGCCCGTCAGTGGCGGCAGAAACACTGTTATCGAACCTGATGCCGGGCCAGGGATACTCCTGAAGACAAGAATTGCGTGATGTGAAACCGAGTTTCCCGTGCTGCGTGCAGGGGGCTGTCGAATGCGCGTAAAGATGGTATCCTGATCGCATAAATCGCAGGACCTGAGACTATGCCTCGTATCAATGGGACCAACAGTGGCGATGATATTGACGTCACAAACGACAGCGGGACGCTGAACGGCACTCCGCAAGGGTCTCCTATTGATAACATTCGCGGTCGAGGCGGCGATGACGATATCACGGTCACGGACAGCACGATTTCCGACAACGTTGTTGGGAATACGGGTAACGACAACATCGTCATTTCCAATAGTACTGTGATTGGACGAGTCTCGGGCGGTGCAAATTCCGATACGATAACAGTCAGCGGGTCTAATGTCGGCTCTATCAGGCTTGGGGCGGGTAATGACACGCTCAATTTCAGCAGTACGGCCGTCAGCGATGACGTCGTCGGCGGAAGCGGTACAGACACGCTGAACCTACCGGAAGGTACGGTCGTTAACGACGCCACATTCGGTACGTTCACGGTTGAGGCCGGCGTTGCCTATTCAGTGTCCAGTGGCACGTTCACGCTGCCGTCGGGCGCAACCGTCACATACAGTGCTTTCGAAAACGGGTCGGGCGTGCCGTGCTTTACTCGAGACACCAAGATTTTGACGCCCAAAGGTGACCGTTGCATCCAGACGCTGAGGGTTGGGGACGAAGTTCTGACGCTAGGACAAGGCGTGCAAGCGCTGCGATGGATTGGGCGACGCAGCATTTTCAAGGCAGATTTACAGGCCAACCCTCGTCTGCGACCAGTTCGTATATTAGCAGGGGCGCTTGGTGATGGCCTGCCGCACGAAGACCTTTTGGTATCGCGACAGCATCGAATGCTGGTGCGGTCCCGGATCGCGCAGCGGATGTTTGGTGCGCCTGAAGTTCTTGTTGCCGCGATCAGACTTGTTGATACGCCCGGAATTTTCGTTGACGAGAACGTGGATGAGGTAGAGTATTTCCACCTGCTGTTTGGTGAGCATCAAGTTGTTTTTGCCGGAGGAGCGCCGACTGAAAGCCTTTTCACCGGTGTTGAGGCGTTGCGGGCGTTGGACCCCAATGCGCGGCGTGAGATTTTCGAGATTTTCCCAGACTTGGCCAAGGGTCTTCCCACACGAGAAACCGCCAGATTGATACCTGAGGCACGGCAGCAAGCCCGGTTGTTGGAACGCCATCTTAAAAACGGTAAACCGCTTTTGTGGTCGCAATCGGGACCTGCTGGCTGAACAAACAAAGTTGGCGTAAAGAATCCGCGCGATCCGTCTTGACCCTTCCGTCGATTCCCACTACACGCATCCAACCAGTTTTCGGGCGCGACTTCGGGTTGCGCCCCTTGTGATTTGGCCGAGGTGTTATGCCGGGCCTCCAGAAACAAAGGAAGAAACCATGTCGCGCCGTTGCGAACTGACCGGAAAAGGCCCGATGACTGGCAACAATGTCAGCCACGCCAAAAACAGAACTCGTCGTCGTTTCCTGCCGAACCTGAACGACGTTACCCTGCAGTCGGAAACCCTGGGTCGTGGCGTAAAGCTGCGCATCTCGGCGGCTGCTCTGCGCTCGGTCGACCACCGCGGTGGTCTGGACGCGTTCCTGGCCAAAGCCAAGGACGACGAACTGTCGGCTAACGCGCTGAAAGTGAAAAAGGAAATCGCCAAGGCACAAGCCTCGGCCTAAGCCTTTTTCACATGTAAAATATTCGGCCCTGTACCCATGATGGCGCAGGGCCTTTTCTATTGCATCAAAGCCAAAAAGCGCGATTTGGTGACAATCCGTGGATATGGAGTGATTTTGTTCACATACCTCCGGTCTGAATGACGTTATGTTTAAGCATATTCATCCGACGGAGATCATTCTCATGTCTTTCAAATCTCTCGAATCTTTCTCCCTGTTGGCCGCTTTTTTCGGCAAAACCTTTGGGACATGTTTTCGGATGCAACGTCAGGTGAACAGGTTGCATACAAGCCTGACCAAAGGGTCTGTCAAGCGTACCGAACGGGACGGTTGATACTTTCCTCCTGACCCACGGGCTTCAAGCGTATTCGATTGCGCTTGAAGCCCTCTTAACGTCCGGCCTATATCAAAGGCGAAATGAAAGCTGTTCTGCATAAGACGTTGCCTTTTGTATTGTCGCTGCTTGTCTTGCTCACCGGGCAAGGAGTAGCCGCGTCTAGGGGCATGGAAACTGCCGTTGGGCAGATGGTCTTGTGTACCGGAGACGGCCCTGTGGTCGTCTATACGGATGCGGATGGACAACCCACGCAGCCTCCGCATTTCTGTCCGGACTATGCGATGACGTTGCTTGGGGCGGTCCTTGATGTTTCGTCCCGCGTGCCCGAAGCGCCAAAGCCCGATCAGGTTCAACCCGCACGGACACGCCGCAACCTGATTGCGGCACCAATTCCACATCACCCTGCGCGGGCTCCTCCTGTCGTGTTCTGACAATCAACTTATTCTCAGACACTTAAAGCAGGAGAAGCCAGATGCGCTTTTCATTCAAACTATTGGCCACTCTGGCCGCCGCCACCATTGCAACCGCCGCAGTGGCACAGGATTCGATTGCAGTCGAAGATGCTTATGCGCGTTCGTCCGGCAAGACTGCCAAAGCCGGTGCGGCGTTCATGATGATCGAAAACACCGGTGACGCAGATGACCGGTTGATCGCCGTTGAATCTGAGGCTGCGGCGCGGGTTGAACTGCACACGCATGAGGTTGATGCCAACGGCGTTGCCAAGATGATCCATGTCGAGGAAGGGTTCGTGATCCCGGCGGGTGAAGCTCGTGCGCTGAAACGCGGAGGGGACCACGTCATGTTCATGGGGCTGACGGCGCCTTTCGAAGAAGGATCCACTGTCCCCGTCACTTTGATCTTCGAAAAGGCAGGCGAGGTCGAGGTCGACATTCCGGTTGATCTGAAGCGTCACGACGCTGGTGGGCACGGGTCGCATTCGCACTGAAGCTCAGCGCGTCTTCGCGCCGCTTTGCGGCGGTCATCCACGCGTCAGGCCGGGCTGAGCCCGGCCTGTTTGCGTCGAGTCTAGCGGTTGACGACGCGCATCGAAACGCGGTCGCGGGCGGATTTGAAACGCAATGCGAGGAAGATCATGACCCCCGAGAAGGCCAGCGCCGAGAACGCAATGGCCCAGCCCAGTGCCACCATTCCGCTGCCTGGCCAGAACATCAGAACCAGCCCAATCAGCAACGCGACGATCCCTGAATTGCGGAAGGTTGCCGAATCTGGATGCTGATCCGGTATTTGTCGCCACGCTGCCAGCGAACCGACGCCAGCAATCAGGGCCCATGCACCCAAAAGGAAGAAGGTCAGTCGCGCCACGCCCTCGGGCCAGATCAGAAGGACCAGCCCAATAAGCAAAGCGCCTATTCCGAATCCTCCGATCAGGCCGCGTCGACCGAACCCAAACAGGGTGACGCCGCCGTCAAGCACCAGTAGCAGACCGACTAGACGCAACAGAAGCGAAATGCTGCCCGTCGGCCAGAACAACGCTGCAACCCCCAACACACCGGCGAGAATGCCGCGCAACAAAAAAGTCCACCACAGATTGGCCAGCTGCTCTCCCATCGCTTCGCGACCGTCCAGGCTGTGGCTATCAAGGATTTCTTCGTGCGGCGTATGAGGGTCGGTCATGTGGGCCTCCGGTTGTGGTCGCGGGTTCAGTATACAATAAATCTCTTTTGTATCTGACGTCTATTGTTGCCCCAGCAGGTCGTCGACCCAGCGTGGGACTGTTTCCGACGCCGGGCCGAGGATGACCGTTTCAAAGCTGGACGCGCCATCCGAGGGTTCAAGGTTTAATTCGACGGTCCGTGCACCAGCATTGGCAGCCTCGTGCACGAAAGCGGCGGCCGGATAGACCTGCCCAGAAGTTCCGATCGAAGCAAAGATCGCAGCCTCGGAAAGGTGATCGTAGATGGTTTCCATGTGATAAGGCATCTCTCCGAACCAAACTACGTCGGGTCTGGCAGACGGTGCGGCACATGCGGGACAGGATTCACCCACGGACATCTCCGGGGGGGCAACCCAGCGGTGGTCGCACGCGGCGCAAAGCGCCCCTGCAAGAGTTCCGTGCATATGAAGAACGTTTTTGGCCCCGCCGGCTTCGTGCAGGCTATCTACGTTTTGGGTCACGATCACAACATCACCGGGCCAGTTGCGTTGCAACCGGGTCAGCGCTTGATGGGCCGGATTGGGTTGCGCGTTCGCCGCCTGTGTGCGGCGGGCATTGTAGAACCCCTGTACCAAGGCCGGGTCACGCGCAAACCCTTCGGGTGTAGCGACATCTTCTATCCGATGCTGAGACCAAAGCCCGCCTTCGTCCCGAAATGTGCCCAACCCGCTTTCGGCCGAGATTCCGGCTCCGGTCAGGATGACAATCTTTTCCATTCCTACCTCACACGTTACACCTTGGTGCATGAGCCACCGTATCCTGTTTGTCTGTTTGGGCAATATCTGCCGTTCACCCGCTGCCGAGGGCGTGTTTCGCGCCCGTGCACCACATCATACGACTGATAGCGCCGGGACCTCGGGCTGGCATGTCGGCGACCCGCCCTATGGGCCGATGCAGAAGGCAGCAATGGTACGGGGGGTAGCACTGGGCGATTTGCGCGCCCGGAAATTTGTGGCGGAGGATTTCAACCGGTTTGATTTGATCCTTGGCATGGATGCCGATAACATCGCCAATATTGAGGATCTGCGCCCCGAGGGCAGCGACACTCCGGTCCGCTTGCTGACCGATTTTGCCCCAGAAACCGGCGCGGACCATGTGCCCGACCCCTATTACACCCGTGATTTTGACGGAGCTTTGGACTTGATCGAGGCCGCTGTGGAAGGCCTCGCCGCTCATCTGCGTGGTTAGGCCATCACCTTAAGCCGACCGTCCAGCCAAGGCAGTTGCGTCAAGGCCGGGTCCACGATCTGGCTGCGCATCAGTCGGCGCATCATATCGGCCACCTCTTGCGGAACCTGATCGGACCAGTCGGTGCGGGTGAACAGCGAGATCATTCGAGAAAAGTCCCCAAACGGGGCAGGGTGCGCCTCAAGCCCGTCGTGGAACCGGGCGGCGCGCATGAAACCCAAGGGCGTGGTGATAGCCCAGCCAAGGCCGCGCGCGACCATCGCCATCAACGCAAGGTGCGAACCGATCTCGAACCGTTCCTCGAACTCTAGTTTCTGGCGGGCCAGATGTGCCTCGATCTGGCGGCTGATAAGCTGTTCACGGGCATAACGCAGAAAGGGTAGGGTCTGCACTGCATCCTGCGCTCCTTTAGGGGTAACCAGAATGAACGGGTCCTGCACCAGCGGGTATTCGGCAACGCCTTCAAGCACTTCACCTGAATGGGCTGATACGGCCATGTGCAGGCGCTGTGCCTCGAGATCGGCAAACAGATCCAGGCTGGGCAGGGTGATCAGCTTGAATTTCGAACGCGTTAGGCTGTCGGCCAGCAATGTCGCCAACCGGGGCGTCAGGTCATTGTCGAAATCGTCGATCAGCCCGATGGACAGGATGGTCAGATGGCCCAGATCCATCACGGTCAACTCGCTCTGAGCCATTTGCAATTCGGCAAGAACGGTCCCGGCGCGGGCCAGAAAGCTGCGTCCGGCCTGCGTCAGGCGCATCGGGCGGCGTCCGTGGTCGACCAGTTCGGTGCCCAACGCGTTTTCCAGATTGCGCAATTGCTGGCTGACCGATGGCTGGCTGAGCCCGGTGATCTCGGCCGCCTGCGCCACCGAACCGGTGCGCGCCAAGGCCTCGAACACTTCAAGTCCCCGCAGAGTAAGCCCTTTCATCACCATCGAACACCTCTTTCATTGCGCCTTTTCTGGGGCGCAGGGCGGGTCAGGTCAAGGATGCTGAGGTGTTTAGCTACAGATCGCCTGCGCCATCTGGCCGAAATTCTGATACCGATCCCAAAGAGCATCATCGCGCGCGCTGCGCGACATCTTCAACTCCTGCGCCTTATGAGGATCAGCGAACCATTTCGAGACGGTCTTTTGGTCGCTGCGCGTCAGCGCCTGATCGGCCACGCGCTGAATGCAACTGCATCGGTCGCGTGTCGCTGCCGAACGGTCGGATGCCAGACATGCCTGTTTGATCTGAGCGGCCCCGACGGCCAGCGGAGTGGTTGCCACAGACGCAGCGCAGAATGCGATCAGGAGGAACTTTTTCATGCTCGAGCCTCGTTTTTGCCTGCCCGGAGGGATCTTGCGCCCCTCTCGGCCTTTGGCGGAGTATGAATCAAACTGGATTCGGGATCAATCGGGCGTTTCAAAATTGTGATTCCACCAGTCGGAGTCACCTCAGCCCGTAGGCTTGGCCTCAGAACGGTGCCGGTCACGGAAGGAATGGTAGCCACCGCTCGATAGCTTCGATCAATGCCTTGATTTTCTCTGGATATAGAGCGACATACCCCGCCCCGATTGCAGGAATGCCCCACTTGATCAAAGTATCGACCGCCAGATCGCCTTTGCTGGCGCACCATTTGAGAAAGCCGGCCAATCCCGACTTGAACTTTGCCAAGATTGAATCAATCCGCTCACGATCAGGTTTTTCCTCTTCCAAGGCGCCCGAAAGCTCGTTCTCGGCCTCCCAGATCAAAGTAATTGAACCGGCTAAATGCGCATCTGGAATGCTCTCGGGAGGGTTGTTCCCTCCAATGCCGAGGCGAGCGGAGACCCGAGTGTTCAAGCTATCTCTGAGGTCATCAAACGCTACTTCAACTGTTGTGCGAGCCTTGATCTGTTCAATCTCAGCCGCAACAGCCTCGGGGCCTGCATCCCACACTTTATTCTCCAATGTCGCGACTTGCCGCTGCAAATCCCAGTCCAATGGATCACCATTCAAAATTGCGCGATACCAATCCGCCCAGAACGTATAAAATTCGGGAGTCGCCTCAAGGTGGCTAATAAACTCATCATTAAGATAGCGCCATCCATTCGGCAAAGAATGGTGAGGCCATAACGGATATTGGTAGACTTGCCGCGCTGAAAATCCGGAATCTATCTTCTCCATATCCGATTCTACTGCGTCCAACGCTTTTGCCAGTTCTTCATCGATGACAAACACACTATTGTTTATCGCCTGCAACGCCTCGGCTTGAGTGTCGTTTGCTAAGGCACAATTTGCTGCTGCGAGAATGGCGGTACATCCCGCTGAAACGGAGTAGTGGCCAAGAGGGGAGGGAGAGTTGCCGTTTACAGCAGCTATGGTATCAAGCGCGCTGGCTGCTCTTGCAGCTGCAAACCCCGAGGGGCCATCCAATTCTACCGAATGGGTAACAGCGCTGATCCCTGCGCGGAGGCATGGTAAGAGCACGGATTCTGAAATAGTTCCTTCGTCTGCTGTTATGGATGGCAATGATCGAACTGCCGACCGTGAAGCGATAACATTGTGGGCTTTGGGGGTATTCCCAGCCAACCAACGTTCGCAGTCATACTGATCTTCGATTTCCGCCATGATGCTGAACCCATTTCTATTGACCAACCCACGATTCCTCTACATATCCCCAACCCATGACAGACCTCGCTCATATCCGCAATTTCTCCATCGTCGCGCATATCGACCATGGCAAATCCACCCTTGCTGACCGGCTCATCCAAGAGACCGGAACGGTCAAGGATCGCGACATGAAGGAACAGCTGCTCGACAGCATGGATATCGAGCGTGAACGCGGCATCACAATCAAGGCCAACACGGTCCGCATCGACTATACCGCCGACAATGGCGAGGCATATGTGCTGAACCTGATCGACACCCCCGGCCACGTGGATTTCGCCTATGAGGTCAGCCGGTCGATGCGCGCGGTCGAGGGCTCTCTGCTGGTAGTGGACTCGACCCAGGGGGTCGAGGCGCAGACGCTGGCAAATGTATACCAAGCCATCGACGCTGATCATGAGATCGTGCCGGTGCTGAACAAGATCGACCTGCCCGCGTCCGACTGTGACCGTGTGGCAGAACAGATTGAGGATGTGATCGGCATCGACGCGACCGACGCCATTCAGGTTTCGGCCAAAACGGGGCAGGGTATCCACGAGACGCTGGAAGCCATCGTGCAGCAACTGCCCGCACCGCAGGGCAACCTCGACGCGCCGCTCAAGGCGATGCTGGTGGATTCGTGGTATGACGCCTATCTCGGCGTGATCGTTCTGGTCCGCATCATGGACGGCACGCTGAAAAAGGGCATGCGGGTCAAGTTCATGTCGAACAACACCCTGCACCATATCGACCGCGTGGGCGTCTTCCGGCCCGAGATGGAAATGGTCGACAGCCTCGGACCCGGTGAGATTGGCTTTCTGACCGCTTCAATCAAACAGGTCCGCGACACGCGCGTGGGCGACACGATCACCAATGACCGCAACGGCACCGAGGACGCGCTGGACGGCTTCAAACCCGCGCAGCCGGTGGTGTTTTGTGGCCTCTTCCCCGTCGACAGTTCCGAATTCGAAGACCTGCGGGATGCGATCGACAAACTGGCGCTGAACGACGCTTCGTTCTCGTTCGAAATGGAAACCTCGGCGGCACTTGGTTTTGGTTTCCGCTGCGGCTTCCTAGGGCTGTTGCACCTTGAGGTCATCCGCGACCGCATCGAACGCGAATATGATATCGAGCTCATCACCACTGCGCCGTCGGTGATCTATCACGTCTACATGAAAGACGGTGAGATGATCGAGCTGCACAACCCCGCCGATATGCCCGATCCTTCGAAGGTCGATCATATCGAGGAACCGCGCATCAAGGCGACCATTCTGGTGCCCGACGAATACCTCGGCGACGTGCTGAAACTGTGTCAGGACCGCCGTGGCATCCAGCTGGATCTGACCTATGCGGGTAGCCGCGCGATGGTCGTCTATGACCTCCCCCTGAACGAGGTCGTCTTTGACTTCTACGACCGTCTGAAATCGGTAACCAAGGGCTATGCGTCCTTCGACTACCAGATGACCGGCTATACCGAGGATAATCTGGTCAAGATGTCGGTGCTGGTGAATGACGAACCGGTCGATGCGCTATCAACCATGGTTCACCGCGACCGGGCCGAGATGCGGGGCCGTGCGATGTGCGAAAAGCTCAAGGACCTGATCCCGCGCCACATGTTCAAAATCCCGATCCAGGCCGCCATCGGAGGCAAGGTCATCGCCCGCGAGACCCTCTCGGCGCTGCGTAAGGACGTGACCGCGAAGTGTTACGGCGGCGACGCCACGCGGAAACGCAAACTGCTGGACAAGCAGAAGGCGGGTAAGAAGAAGATGCGTCAGTTCGGGAAGGTGGATATCCCGCAGGAGGCGTTTATTTCGGCGCTGAAGATGGACAGCTGAGGCTGTCCATTTCTTCCTCTTGGTTTGTCCAAGTTTACGCGGATTCTGGATCGGCGTCCGATTGTCCGAGGTCGGTGAGTTCAGTCCAGACCGCCTCAGGTATGTCCCAATCGGCCCACTCAAGCGTTTGGTTTACATGCTGGGGCCACGTCACCCCGCAAACTGTTGAAGCAATGTTTGCATCTCGAAGCGAGAATTGCAGCGCCAGCGCGCCCATTGGAACGTCGTATCGGGCACAGATATCTTCGACCGCGCGCACAGGCGCGAGCATTTCTTCTGTTGCTGGCCGGTAAACGTAAAAGTGGTGAACCGCGCTACCTCTTGCCAGAATTCCTCCCGCGTAGGGTGCTGCATTTAACACGGTGACACCCTTGGAAACGGCTTGTTCGATTAGGGGTGAAGCATTCACGTTTACAAGTGTGTGCCGGTTATGCGTCATCACAACATCGAAGTCCCAGTCGCGCAGCATAGGCGACAAGACGTCCAGCCGTCCGCCGGCCAAACCAACGGCAGTTGCAAGGCCTTCCTCTTTGATTTTGAACAACTCGTCCAGCGCACCTCCGCTGCGCGTGATCTCTGACATATCACCGGCGTATTCCGGGTCGTGGAGGTGAAGGATGTCGACGCTGTCTACGCCGAGTGCCTTCAGGCTTTGTTCTAAAGACCGCCTCGCTTGGGTAGCGTCGAACACGCTCGTCTCCATGTCGCGGTCGATTTTCGTGGACAATACACAGCCTTCTGGCAAACCACCGAGTTCACGAATTACGCTCCCAATGCGGTCTTCACTTCGGCCCATAGCATAGCCGCGGGCGGTATCGATAAACCCGTCGGGGCGGATAAGTATTGTGCGCAAGGTTTCTCGCGCCCTATTCTCATCAACTTCGTAACCATAGATTTGCGGAATGCTACCTATCCCTGTTGACCCAAAACCAATTCGAGGAATTCGCACCCCGGTTAGACCGATTTCGTGAAACGTCGTCATTGCTCCCCTCCCTGAAAATTCGAATCAGAATATATGAATATTCTGCGGGACCGTTATGCACTTCAAGCTTGAGGGCTGAGTAAAATCACTTGAAATCCAAACAGGATATCCGAATCTGTGATCCAGCTCACAGCCCAACTTTTTAAAACTTGTTAGTGGTGACCTAGCGGCAACTTCGGCAGGAGGCCCCTATGTCCATGGTCCCCATAATCGCCCTCGGATCGGCAGGTCTCTATTCCATTGCCATGATCTCGATGAAGTTCTGGTGGAAAATCCCCGGCCTCGGCCTTAGCCTGTTGATCGTGGCAACCCTGCTGGCCGCCGCAACGCTGGAGCTTGCCGCGCTGCGCGAGGAGCGGTTGGGCATCATCTATACCGGCATTCTGGGGGCCGAGGTTGTGCTGATCGCCATTGCCTCGTTCTTCTTGTTCGGTGAAGATTTCTCGATGCGGGAAGGGATCGGGATTGCCTTGGTTGTCGCCGGAACCGCCTTGGCGTGGGCCTGATTAACCGCAATCTGAACCCTTCATGAAGCTTCCTTCACAAATGTTGTAACGCGTCTGCACCCTCCCAATCTGTTCAGCAGGCCAGCACCGGCCTGGACAAAACGGAGGAAGAGACAATGACCAGATTTATGACTGCCGGAGCAGCCGCTCTGGCCACGAGCCTTACTCTTGCAACGACAGCCATGGCCGACACGCCCGACCTGCGCGGGACGTGGGTGGGCAGCTATACTGCCGTCGGCCCGAACCGGACAACGACCGGCGATGTGCCCCGGTTCAACAACGCCGAGTGGGTGCTGGATATCCAAAAACAGCAAGACAATGTGTTCTGGGGGCCCAGCAAGTGGCGGTCAAGTGCCGCTCAGGACTGGCGAATGCTGGATGCCACCGGGACCATCAGCCTGGACGACCCGACCCGGATCAGCATCGTCGAAAGCTCGGCCAATCCCGAGATCGGTGTGAATGCGCTGATTGATGCCCGGTATGAGGACGGCAAGATTTATGCGGATTTCCGTAGCCTGCGTCGCGGAACGACCTACAGCACCGTTCTGGAACGTCAGGTGAACTGAAGCGTTTCCGGTCCGGTTGGGCTGTAGGGGGTACCGGCTGTAGTTAATCTGCAGCGCTTAGTGGGTAATTCCGGCCGGGTCGGAGCGCTTCTCAAATTGGTCTCCACAGGGAGGAGACGGGTCGGGCGGTGGCTGGATCGCTCGCGATAAGGGCAGGATGGCCCGATGTCGGAATGTGTTCCCGGCATCGGTTTCCTGACCCGTGCGGACCTTCAGCGCAGCCTCGTGTGGCGAAACGAAGCCGTTGTCCGACCCAACTTGTTGAAAATCCTGAAAATGGTGTGGCTGCGCGTTCGCCAGATTTTTGGTTGACCCGGTGATCGCGTCACCGAGTGTAGAGAATGCGCTGCTGTATCACCGGCTTCAGGTCACATGCCGCAGTCGTTAAATAGCCTGCTGTACGTCACTTGCAGTGTTGCTAATCGCGTCGCCAGCTTTGCCGATGTCTTTCCCGACACCTTTTGCCGTTTCACACGCTGTCAAAGTCAATAGGGCGGCCCCAATTAGTAGAGTGCGGATCATCGTTTGCTCCATAGGTTTTGTTCTCTGAGCGTCGTAGCAGTTTTTCCCGTATGTAACCAGCGGTTTGGGCGGTTTCAGTTTCGGTAAAGGTAGGGGCCGCTGACCCCGGTTACCAGAAACACCAGGGCCGCGGCGCAGACAATGCTGGGACCGGCGGGCGTATCTGCCATATAAGCCCCCGCCAACCCACCCAACGCCGCCAAAGAGCCAAGGATCGCGGCGCAGACAGCCATGGCTTCGGGGGTTCGGACCAAAGATCGTGCAGCCGCTGCAGGGATGACCAGAAGCGCCGCAATCAGCAGAATACCCACGACTTTGATCGCCACGGCCACAGCCAGGGCCATAGCCAATGTCAGCCAAAGTTCCTCGCGTTTGGGATCAATACCAGACGCATAGGCCAAGTCTGGATTAAGTGTGGAAACCAGCAGGGCAGACCATCTCTGAACCATCACGGCCAGAATAAGAGCGCCACCGACCCAGATCGTCACCAAGTCTGTTTTTGCCACGGCCAAAATGTCGCCGAATAGAAAGGCATCCAGATCAAGCCGGACGTCCGACAGAAGTGCGACGCTCACCAGTCCGGCCGCCAGTGCGGTGTGGGCGATGACTCCTAACAGAGTATCCATCGCGAAGCCTTTTCCCCTCAGCAGCGTTACGGTTAGTCCCATTGTAAGGGCCGAAACGATGATCGCGGGCAAAATTGGCAGGGAAAATGCGAGGGCCAGAGCAATTCCCAACACAGAAGCGTGCGCGGTTGCTTCGCCCAAGTAAGCCATGCGGCGCCAAACCACGAAACATCCAAGCGGAGCGGCTGCGATGGCTACTCCGACACCAGCGAGGGCCGCGCGTACCATAAAGTCATCCAGCATCAGTCTGCCTTTTCCTGCGAGAGTGTCGAGCCGTGACCATGGTCGTGTGAATGACTATGTTGGTGTTGGTAAAGCGCCATTGTTCCCTTCGTCCCACTTCCGAACAAGGCGCGGTATTCCGGTGCGTCTGCGACCGAGCGCGGAGAGCCCTCGCAGCAGATATGCCCGTTCAGACACAACACACGGTCTGAGGCCGCCATAACGACATGCAAGTCGTGGCTGACCATTACGATCGCGCATCCCAGATCGTGTCTAACCTGCTCGATACGTTGATAAAACGCGGCGGCACCCGGCTGGTCTAGCCCCTGGGTTGCCTCGTCCAGAAGAAGCAATTGCGGCTTCTCCAGCAACGCGCGCGCCAAAAGGACACGCTGAAACTGGCCGCCGGACAGCTTGGTCATCTGACGGTTTCGCAAGTCAGGTACACCCGCATGGTCCAACGCGGTTATGGCGTCACGTGCGGAAACGCGGCGGGGCAGGCTGAGGAACCGTTGAACCGTCATGGGCAAAGCCGCGTCCAGTGCCAGCTTTTGCGGAACATAACCAATCCGCAGGTTTTTGGCCTGTTTGACAGTCCCATGTGCGGGCAAAGCCGCCCCGATCATCGCGCGTAGTAACGTGGACTTACCTGATCCGTTTGGCCCGACAATCGTTACGATCTCACCTTCCGAGACAGTTGCGTTCACATGTTCAAGGATAGTTCTGCCGTCCGCGCGGATCGACAGGTCTTTCAGCGTAATCAGAGTTCTTGTCACGCCTGCAATCCTATGCATTCGGGGCACAGACCCTCGGCTTCGACAACGACGCGTTCGATCTGGAAGCCCGAAGTGTTCGCGGCAGCGCCCAGCCTGCCCTGAGTCAGTTCAGTTTCTGTTTCCGCGACGGCCTTGCACGCCCGGCATATCAGGAAGGCCGGTACATGGTCGTGTGTCGGATGCGCGCAGGCAGCATATGCATTAAGTTGTTCGATACGGTGGACAAACCCGTTTTGAACCAGAAAATCCAGGGCTCGATACGCGACAGGCGGTTGCGACCCCATCCCTTCGGTGGATAACACTGCAAGAATTTCATAGGCTCCCATGGCCTTATGTTTTTCAAGCAGGATCTCTAGGACGCGCCGCCTGACAGGCGTAAAGTGCAAGCGTTTCGCTTTGCATTTGGCCTCGGCTTGCGCAAGGGCAGTCTGAACGCAATGCGTGTGATCATGTTGCCTGAAACCGACTGTACTCATTAGGGGCTCCGTCATTTTGTGGCTTGATATGTTATAACGTGGGGCATATCAAGCGACCAGTAAATGTAATAACATATCATTCAGGAGGCATTATGCTGCGTTCCACGGTATGCGTTCTTGGCGCTGTTATGGCTAGTCAGGTTGTTGCGGAACCGCCCAAAGTAGTTGCTGATATTGCGCCGATTCATTCGCTTGTTGCGCGCGTTATGGATGGTGTCGCGGAGCCCGTACTGATCGTGCCGCCTGGGGCGTCGCCTCACAGCCACGCGATGCGCCCGTCCGAGGCGCGCGCGTTGCAATCTGCTGACATTGTCTTTTGGGTTGGTGAGGAATTGACGCCTTGGATGGACAAGCCGCTGAGCACTTTGTCGGCAGGGTCAAAAAAGATTTCTTTGCTGGAGGTTGACGGTACGATCCTGCATGAATACCGCGATGTTGTTGAAGAGAGTGGTCATGACGACCACACGGATCACGACGACCATGCTGGTCACAAGGACCACGAAGACCATGGTCATGAGGACCACGCGGATCATGATGACCATGCTGGTCACAAGGACCACGACGACCATGGTCATGAAGATCATGCTCATGACCACGACGGAACAGACCCACATGCGTGGCTTGATCCGGAGAATGCGCGGACATGGGCTTTTGCGATTGCCAATATTCTTGCCGAGGTCGACATCGAAAATGCGCAGGCATACCAAGACAATGCCAAAGCGTTCGACAATGAATTGACTCTGCTTGGCGACCAGATCAACGCAGATTTGGCCGACATGAAGGCGCATCGTTTCATCACGTTCCACGACGCCTATCAGTATTTCGAAAAGCGTTTTGGGTTGGAAACATCAGGCTCTGTCAGCTTGGGGGACGCGGCCAACCCCGGTCCCGCGCGCTTGGCAACGCTTCGGGAAAAAGTTTCAGAAGATCAAATAGACTGCGCTTTTGCCGAGCCTCAATACGACACCCGGCTGGTAGAGACCGCGATTGAGGGGGCAGGCGCCACGATCCTTGATCTGGACCCTGTCGGAATCGCTGTTGATCCAGGTCCGAAGCTCTACCCCACGTTGCTGCAGGCTATGGCACAGAGCTTTCTGGTTTGCGCAAACGGGTCGTGATTTTAACAGTTCGGCTCAGGCTGTCTGTTCCTCACAAAACAATTCATAGACCACTTCGAGCATGCGTTTGGGGCGGTCATCAGCAAGGCGGTAATAGATCGCCTTGCCCTCGCGGCGCGGCATAACAAGCCCTTCAAGGCGAAGTCGTGACAACTGTTGTGACACAGCAGCCTGACGCGCTGACAGCAACTCTTCTAGCTCTGTCACAGATTTTTCGCCGGATATAAGATGACATAGGATCATCAGCCGTCCTTCGTGGCTGATCGCCTTCAGAAAATTCGAAGCCCGCGTCGCGCTTCCTGCAATGAGCTCGATGTTATCGTTTGGTATGTCCTGCTTAACCTGCGCCAGTGCCATTATCTTGTCCTTTATGCCCAGTCGGGCGATGGTCTACGTAAAATCCGGACTCGGTTACTCGAGCCGCTTAAGTGCACATACTGACCAAATCTGTCCATATGCATGAATCAAAATGACGTGATGGGAAAGAGAGCATCCGCAGACAAAAGAAGCCCCTAGTTGAAAACGGGCAGTGGCGGTGTCGCGCCACGCAGAAACAACTGCCGATGGCCGACAAAAAGCAATGTGTTGATCAGAAGTCTCCGGCCCCCCTTGCAGCCCCTCTATGGCAACACTAAGACTCAGGTAACGTTTCTTCGGGTAAAGTCCCGATCCATAGCAAAGCAGGCAGGTTCCTAATGTTTGATCCCGTTGATACCTACATGAATACGCTCGTCCCCATGGTCGTTGAGCAGACCAGCCGGGGTGAGCGCGCCTATGATATTTTCTCGCGCCTGTTGAAAGAGCGGATCATTTTTATCAATGGCCCGATCCATGACGGAATGAGCCATCTGGTGGTGGCTCAGTTGCTGCATCTTGAGGCCGAGAATCCTAACAAAGAAATCTCAATCTACATCAATTCGCCTGGCGGTGTCGTGACAAGCGGTTTGTCGATTTACGACACAATGCAGTATATTAAACCTAAGTGTTCGACATTGGTGATCGGTCAGGCGGCCTCGATGGGGTCGGTTCTGTTGGCCGGGGGCGAGAAAGGAATGCGCTTTTCGCTGCCCAACAGCCGTATCATGGTGCACCAGCCCAGCGGCGGATATCAGGGGCAGGCGAGCGATATCATGATCCACGCCGCCGAGACGCAAAAGCTGAAAGATCGACTGTATGACATCTATGTGCGTCATACAGGGCAGACAAAAAAGGCTGTTGAGAAAGCACTGGATCGCGACAACTTCATGAGCCCGGAAGAAGCAAAAGACTGGGGTCATATCGACGAAATCGTCGAAAACCGTGCGAAAATGGACGGCGAAGAGAGCTGAGAATAAGTCCTCGCGTCACGTGCGCGAGGTACATTTTTGAGATTGTAGCCGCCTCAGTGGTGGCCTAAGCTGCAGCAACATGCGGCAAGCGCGGCCCCGGGCGGGGCCGCAGGGACGAAGCCCGAAAGGTAGAACATGGCGACGAATTCAGGCGGTGACGGCAAAAACACGCTCTACTGTAGCTTCTGCGGCAAGAGCCAGCATGAGGTGCGCAAGCTGATTGCCGGACCCACAGTGTTTATCTGTGACGAATGCGTCGAACTGTGCATGGACATCATCCGCGAAGAGACAAAGGCCAGCGGCCTGAAATCCAGCGACGGAGTGCCGACACCCAAGGATATCTGCGAAGTGCTGGACGATTACGTGATCGGTCAGGCCACGGCCAAGCGGGTCCTGTCGGTGGCCGTGCACAACCACTACAAGCGTCTTAACCACGCGCAGAAGGCGGGCAGCGATATTGAGCTTGCCAAGTCCAACATCCTTCTGATTGGCCCCACGGGGTGCGGCAAGACGCTGCTGGCCCAAACTCTGGCGCGAATTCTGGATGTGCCGTTCACCATGGCGGATGCGACGACTCTGACTGAAGCGGGATACGTGGGTGAGGACGTCGAAAACATCATTCTGAAACTGCTGCAGGCGTCCGAATACAATGTCGAACGTGCGCAGCGCGGCATCGTCTATATCGACGAGGTAGACAAGATTACGCGCAAATCTGAAAACCCGTCGATCACGCGCGACGTATCGGGTGAGGGTGTACAGCAGGCGCTGCTGAAACTGATGGAAGGCACCGTGGCCAGCGTTCCGCCGCAGGGCGGGCGTAAGCATCCGCAGCAGGAGTTCCTGCAGGTGGACACGACCAACATCCTGTTTATATGCGGCGGTGCATTTGCCGGTCTGGACAGGATCATTGCACAGCGTGGCAAGGGCTCGGCCATGGGTTTCGGGGCAGACGTGCGTGACAATGATGAGCGTGGCGTCGGTGAGATTTTCAAGGATCTGGAACCTGAGGATCTGTTGAAATTTGGCCTGATCCCTGAATTTGTTGGACGTCTGCCGGTTCTGGCAACGCTTGAGGATCTGGACGAGGATGCTCTGGTCACGATCCTGACCAAGCCCAAGAACGCGCTGGTCAAGCAATATCAGCGCCTGTTTGAACTGGAAGATGCCGAGCTGGCCTTTACCGATGATGCGCTCAAGGCGATTGCCAAGAAAGCCATCGAACGGAAAACCGGGGCACGTGGTTTGCGTTCGATTCTGGAAGACATCCTGCTGGATACGATGTTCGAGCTTCCGGGTCTGAAAAACGTGACCGAAGTTGTGGTCAACGAAGAGGCCGTGACATCTGAATCGCAGCCTCTAATCATTTATGCGGATGCGGCCGAATCTGCTTCGGCGGGTTAAGACCTTACATATCTGATCCATGCGGCGCGGTTCTCCGCGCCGTTTTCTTATGAGGATACTGAAATGATCAAGCGCATCTCATCAGGTGGCGAATTTGAACCTAAGCTAGGGTATTGCCGCGCCGTGGTTGCCGGAGGTTGGGTGCACGTCTCTGGTACTGTCGGGCAGGGTGATACCGTGGTTGAGCAGTGCCGTTCGGCACTGACGGTGATTGAAAAGGCACTGACCGAAGCTGGTGCAGGCTTTTCAGACGTTGTTCGTGTAACTTACATGTTACCCGACAAGGCTGAGTTTGAGCCATGCTGGCCAATTTTGAGCGAGACATTTGGTGCGAATCCTCCGGCCGCAACAATGATCGAATGCGATTTGATCGACCCGAAATACCGAATTGAAATAGAAGTGACCGCGTATTTGCCGGAATAGGGGGTGCGGTCCTTGTGACACTGGACCTTGGCGCGCCTTTGGTCCATATCTGCGGAAACAGAATTGCCGGAGGCAGCCCATGGGGATCCTGAACAGTCTTTTGCGAGCCGTGACCTGGTGGAACGGGGCCACTCTGAACACGCAGATTTACACTGCGCGCAAGGGTGAAAAGGTCGGCGAGGACAACCAGGGCAATGTGTTCTACCGCAATGCGGATGACAGCAAGCGCTGGGTCATTTTCAATGGCGAAGCCGAGGCGAGCCGTGTCGATCCTGACTGGCATGGTTGGCTGCACCGTACATGGGACGAGCCTCCGACTGACAAACCATTGCCGCACAAATCGTGGGAAAAACCACATCAGGAAAACCTGACCGGTTCGGCGCTTGCCTATACTCCTGCAGGGTCCCTGCGTCGCCCGGACCCGATTGAACGTTCCGATTACGAGGCTTGGAGCCCCGAATAAACGAGGCAAATTATGTCGAGCTACAATGTTTCCGAAGTCCTGGTTGGCGGCGCCGTGTTGGCCTGTGCCGTTGCTTTTGGGGTCTATGCCAGCCAGTCCACCGGCCTGTCGCAAGGTGGTACGGGTTATGAACTGGGCGCATCTTTCCGGTCGCTTGAAGGCGTCGGTGTTGGAACAGATGTGCGATTGGCCGGGGTCAAGATCGGTACTGTAACGGATGTAACGCTCAACTCCGAAACCTACCGGGCGGATACGACGTTTTCGATCTCGGACGGTATTCTGGTTCCGGATGACAGCGCGATTGTAATTTCGTCCGAGGGATTGTTGGGCGGTAACTTCGTTGAAGTGATGCCGGGCGGCTCGCCTTTCTATTTCGAGCCTGGGGATCAGGTCACTGATACCCAGGGCGCGGTTAGTCTGATTTCGCTTCTGGTCAAGTTTGTCGCCGGGGATGGCAGCTAATGCGGCGTCTCGCCATTGTGCTTGCCATGCTGGCCGCCACGGGCGCATCGGCGCAGCAAAAAGTCCAGTCGGGGCCGGGTGCGATGCTGCGTGGGTTGGACAAGGTCAGCGGCCAAACCGTTGACGTCGAGATGCGGAACGGTGAAACACAGCCCGTTTTTGGTCTGGACGTCGCGTTGGGCGATTGCCGCTATCCGGCCGAGAACCCGACAGGTGATGCTTTTGCCTATCTCACGATTTGGGAAAATGGCAAGACTGACCAACTGTTTGACGGTTGGATGATCGCCACGTCACCGGCGCTGAATGCACTGGACCATTCGCGCTACGACGTTTGGGTTATTCGTTGTATAACGCCATCCGGCGATTGAGTTAAGTCGGCGGTAAAATCCGCGCTGGCGCTGATCGCCTCTTCCAGTTCTTGCCGATATTGCGTGCGGGGTATTTCTATCGCACCCAAAGAAGCCAGATGCGCTGTCAGAAATTGGGTGTCGAACAGATGAAATCCTGTTCTGCGAAGCCTGTCTGTCAGATAGGCCAATGCGATCTTTGACGCATCCGTTCGTCGCGAAAACATGCTTTCGCCGAAAAACGCGGCCCCAAGGCAAACGCCATAGACGCCGCCTATCAGAGCCGATTCCTCCCACACTTCCAGCGAGTGTGCATGGCCCGTGTGATGTAGGTGTTGGTACAGGTTGCGCAACTCGTCATTGATCCACGTGTCGGCGCGGTCGGCGCAGCCATCGACGACCCCAGCGAAGTCCCGGTTGATCGTGATGGAGAACCCGCAGTTGCGTATGCGCCGCGCCAAACTGCGGGAAATGTGGAATCCGTCCAGCGGGAACACACCGCGAAATTTGGGGTCGACCCAGAACAACTCGGGGTCATCGCGGTGCTCAGCCATCGGGAAAATGCCGATGGAGTAGCCATGCAGTAAGAGGTCGGGGGTCAGGCTCATACTGGAGTCTCAAAGGGCGAAAGGTAAAAACCCTTCGCCCTTAGTATGTTAGTCTGCCATGTTCTCGGCAAGCCACTTTTCCAGCCAATGGATGTTGTAGTCACCGCTGTGAAGATCAGGCTCTTGCAGCAGGGCGTGGAACAGAGGCACGGTGGTGTCAATACCATCCACGATCAGCTCGCCCAAGGCACGTTCCAGCCGCGCCAGCGCCTCGGCCCGGTCACGACCCTGTACGATCAGCTTGGCAATAAGTGAGTCGTAATAGGGCGGGATCGAGTATCCGTCATAGAGCGCCGAATCCATCCGCACGCCCAGACCGCCGGGCGCGTGATAGGCCGTGATCTTGCCAGGGCAGGGTGAGAAGTTGGGCAATTTTTCCGCGTTGATCCGAACCTCGATGGCGTGGCCGTTGATTTCCAGATCGTCCTGGCCGAAGGACATGTCCTCGCCAGCGGCCACGCGGATTTGTTCGCGCACCAGATCGACGCCGAAGATGCCTTCGGTCACCGGGTGTTCCACCTGTAGACGGGTGTTCATTTCGATGAAATAGAACTCGCCGTTTTCATACAGGAACTCGATGGTGCCCGCGCCGATATAGTTGATCTTGGCGACTGCATCGGCACAGATCTTGCCGATTTTCGCGCGTTCTTCGGGGGTGATGCAGGGGCCAGGGGCCTCTTCAAATACCTTCTGATGGCGACGTTGCAGCGAGCAGTCGCGCTCACCCAGATGAACGGCTTTGCCTTTACCGTCGCCAAAGACCTGAATTTCGATATGGCGCGGCGTGGTCAGGTACTTCTCGATATAGACCTCGTCATTGCCAAAGGCGGCTTTGCCTTCGGCGCGAGCGGTCATGAAGGCGCTTTCCATCTCATCCGCCGTCTGCGCGACTTTCATGCCGCGCCCACCACCACCGGCAGTGGCCTTGATAATGACGGGATAGCCGAATTCTTCACCAATGCGCTTGGCGTCTTCCAGCGTCGGAACGCCGCCGTCGGAGCCGGGAACACAAGGAACACCAAGGGCTTTCATCGTGTCCTTGGCGGTGATCTTGTCACCCATCACGCGAATATGTTCAGCGGTGGGGCCGATGAAGGTGATGCCGTGGTCTTCGACGATCTGCACGAACTCGGCATTCTCGGACAGAAAGCCATAGCCGGGGTGGATCGCCTGTGCGCCGGTGATCTCGCAGGCCGAGATGATGGCGGGCACGGACAGGTAGCTTTGCGGGCTGGGCGGAGGGCCGATGCACACCGATTCGTCCGCCATGCGCACATGCATCGCGTCACTGTCGGCTGTTGAATGCACGGCGACCGTTTTAATCCCCATCTCGCGCGCGGCGCGGATGACGCGCAGGGCGATCTCGCCTCGGTTGGCAATCAGGATTTTGTCGAACATGGGCCCGCCTTACTCAACGATGACCAGAGGGGTGCCGAATTCCACAGCGTCGCCGTCACCGACCAGAATACGCTTGATGGTGCCCGATTTGGGCGCGTGGATGTGGTTCATAGTTTTCATCGCTTCGACGATCAGCAACGTGTCGCCTTCTGACACCGATGCGCCGACCGAGATGAACGAAGGCGCGCCCGGTTCGGGCTGCATATAGACGGTGCCCACCATAGGCGAGGTCACAGCACCGGGATGGCTGGCCGGATCTTCCTGCGCTGCGGGGGCCTCGGGTGCGGCAGGGGCTGCTGCAGCAGGGGCTGCTACGGGTGCAGCAGCGGGAACGGCCATCTGAACCGGCGCGGCCGCAGCCTGGGTCATACGGCTGACCCGGACGTTCAGGCTGTCTTCTTCGCCATACTCGCGTTTGACCTGCAATTCGGTCAGGTCATTTTCGCGCAGCAGTTCAGCCAGAGCTTTGATGAATGCCACGTCCGCTTCGTGTTTGGTGTCTGTCATGAGTGTCCTCGACGGTTCCCCTTTGGCCCGTCTGTGCGTTGCGGGCTTTGGTCTGATTACGCAGCGTTATAAGCCAAGCGCACTGCCATGAAAAGCGCGTCTCGACCTGTCGCGGTGCGGTTTTGGTCGAGTAATTCAAGCAAAAAGTCGCTAAAGCGGCATTCCAGAGAGTTTTGCCACAAGTTCAGGTAGTTTTCGGGCGCCGAATTTCTCAAGCAGGCGAGCGCGGTAGGCTTCGATAGTGCGGTAACTCAGGCCCAGTTCGGCGCCGATTTCCTTGGCGGATAAGCCGCGGCATGAAAGAATGGCAACCTCGCGTTCGCGCTGAGTTAGCTCGACCAGAGGGCGTTCCTCGGAGATGTCGGAAAAGCTCCAGATCCCGTGGCGGAACGGGTCGTCAGGGGTCAAGGATCGTCCACGCGCGCGGCACCAGAACAGATCGCCATTGCGTCGACGCATGACTCGTTCATCCGTGTAGTAGCCTGTGCCGCGCATCACCTGCAGGCTGCGCGCGCCGATCCTCTCCCAATCCGCGACTGATGGGTAAAGGTGCAGCAGCGGCATATTGCGGTACTCTGTCTCTTCCCCGCCAAACGTACGCGCGAATTGCAGGTTGCAGCGCCGGATGATCCGGTTCTCCAGCTCTACAAGGCCAATGGGGGCGTATTCGAACGCAGGGTCACTCATTCTTGCATCGTGCCGGGAATTGACACGGAATTGAAGGGGTTGGGCACAGAAACTGACGTTTCGGGCGCGAGAGTGCGTTCTGTCAGAATTGTTAACTATGTAAATAGAGATTGAAAACTAGTCCTTAAGTAAAAGTATTTATTGAATAGTTCTGAAAATAGAAGGTAGGTTAGTCGCGGAATATGCCTTTGGGGAGGGGCCAAAACATGCGCGATACACTGACAGGTAGCCGAATTCGCGAGCGGCGTCTGATCGCGGGGTTGCGGCAGGCGGAATTGGCCCGAAAGGTCGGGATATCAGCGTCTTATTTGAACCTTATCGAGCATAATCGCCGAAGGATCGGGGGCAAGCTGCTTGTTGACATTGCATCGGCTCTTGCTGTCGAACCTTCGGTGCTGACGCAGGGGGTCGAAGCCACCTTGATCTCGGCATTGCGGGAAGCGGCGGCGGACGCAATCGGACAAAACGCTGAAATCGATGCGGTTGAGGAGTTCGCGGGGCGGTTCTCCGGTTGGGCAGGTGTGCTAGCACAGATGCATCGTCGCGTAGTCTCTCTGGAGCGCACAGTCGAAACGCTGTCGGACCGTCTAACCCATGATCCGCATCTTGCGGCTTCGATGCATGAGGTCTTGTCGACCGCCGCCGCCATTCGTTCGACCGCTGCAATTCTGGCAGAAACTCAGGAAATCGAGCCGGAATGGCAGGACCGTTTTCACCGCAACCTGCACCAGGATGCAGAACGGCTTGCAGACAGTTCGAAATCGTTGGTGACTTATCTGGACGATGCTGACTCGGCGGATGACCGACGCGGCGTACCACTGGAGGAGGCGGAGGCTTTTTTCGAGGCGCGCAGCCACCATTTTCCTGAAATCGAAAGCGGCGGCAGCAGTAGCGAAGTCGATCTTGAGGCGCTTGATTCCGCCGCGGTAAAAAGCGTGACCCGCGCGTTTCTGGATGTGTATGCACAGGATGCGCTGGCGATGCCGTTGGAGGCTGTAAAGGCTGCACTTAAAGGGTCTGAACCTGACCCGCTGCAGCTGTCGCGGCAGTTTTCGGTGGATATCGCGACCGTCTTGCGCCGGTTGGCTGCTTTGCCGCCGGGCGTTCTGTCGCGACCGACTGGGTTGGTGATATGTGATGCCTCAGGCAGTATTCTGTTCGCCAAGGCGGTTCCGGGCTTTGCGATGCCACGCTTTGGCGAGGCGTGCCCGTTGTGGCCCTTGTTTCAGGCATTAAACAGACCTCTTGTGCCCATCCGAAAGCGGATTGTTCAGTTGGGGCGTTCAGCGGCCGAATTTGACTGTTTTGCCTATGCATGGCCGCAAGCGGCTTTGGGCTATGATGACGCACCAGTGTATCGTTCTGTGATGTTGGTGCGATCAGTGGATGAAGGCCCTCAGGATGCGCAGAATGTGGCTCGTGTTGGCCCCAGCTGTCGCGTGTGTCCGAACGCTGAATGTGAATCTCGTCGTGAACCGTCAATTCTGAGCGAAGGTTTTTGACAGTTTCCTGACAGACGGCGTAAGCTGGCCTAGACAGGTTTACGGATGGGTAGCCCGTCACGGGGAGGAATACTACAAATGAGCCGTAAGGTTCTGTTAATTGAGGATGAGCCGAACATTGCCGAGGCTATTCGGTTTTTGCTGACGCGCGAGGGTTGGCAGGTTGAAACGCATGCCGAAGGGTTGGACGCATTGCGGGTTATCCAAAGCGCCGACCCTGATCTGGTTATTCTGGATGTCATGTTGCCGGGCAAGAGCGGGATGGAAATCCTGCGCGACCTGCGCGAGCTTGAAGACTTGAAGACCTTGCCGGTTCTGATGCTGACCGCGCGCGGACAGCTGCGGGATCGCGAGATGGCCGAAAATGCCGGAGTCAGTCGTTTCATGACCAAACCGTTCTCGAATGCCGAGGTTTTGACCGCGGTGCGGGATTTGCACGCTCAGGCTACGCGGTCATGAGCATTAGCGAAGATCGACGGCCACAGGGTGTTCGGCCTTCGCTGTTTTTGGAACGTCAAAGCTATCGCCGTCGCCGACTGTCGGATGCCGCTCGCTTTTTGCCGATTCTAGGCGCCGCTTTGTTTGCCATCCCATTGCTGTGGCCGGGGTCTGATGAGGCAGGAGACGGCATTCGGCTATCGTCGGCCATTCTTTATATCTTCGTATGCTGGGCCGTTCTGATTGGCATCAGTTTGGTTTTTGGTTTTGCAGCCAGACGTATGGCCACTCAAGACGAAACCGATCAGAGACCAGACTGATGGCAACGCTGAACGTCCTGATTCTGGTGTGCTTGGGCTATGTTGTACTGTTGTTCGGTGTAGCCTTTGCGGCTGACAGGCTGGCAGCTGCAGGCCGTGGGGCGTGGCTGCGATCCCCCTTGATCTATACGCTGTCGCTGTCGATCTACTGCACCGCCTGGACATTCTATGGCGCGGTCGGGAACGCTGCGCGATCGGGGTTGGAATTCGTGACGATCTACCTTGGTCCCACGCTGGTCATGATCAGCTGGTGGTGGGGCCTTCGCAAACTGGTAAGGGTGGGGCGCAGCCAGAGGGTGACCTCGATCGCAGACCTTGTTTCTTCGCGTTACGGAAAATCCAACACCCTGGCGATTTGTGTGACCGTGTTGGCCGTTTTGGGGGGTACGCCCTACATCGCCTTGCAGCTTCAGTCCATCACCCTGTCTTTCTCGATTTTCGCCGAGGCCGATCCGACAGGTCTTTATCGCGAAGGATCCAGTGTGTTTTGGGTCGCTGCCGGATTGGCAGTCTTCGCGATTCTGTTCGGAACACGGAACCTTGACGCCAATGAACGGCACCACGGGGTTGTGACCGCCATCGCGCTGGAGTCGGTGGTCAAGCTCTTTGCCCTTCTGGCTGTTGGGATCTTTGTGGTTTGGGGCGTCGCGGGCGGGCTTGGTCCCATGTTGGACCAGATCGATTCGTCCGAAATCGGTCAATGGAACGTGGATGCGGGGCGCTGGACTACTTTTGTGTTTCTGTCGGCGGCATGTTTCGTCTGCTTGCCTCGGATGTTTCAAGTCATGGTGGTCGAAAATTCGGACGAGGCGCATCTGAGGACAGCCGCATGGGCATTTCCTCTGTACCTGCTGCTAATGAGTTTGTTTGTCGTGCCCATCGCAGTTGTGGGGTTGGACCTTTTGCCCGAAGGATCCAACCCTGACCTTTTCGTACTCACCGTGCCTCTGTCTCAAGGGAATGAGTGGCTGGCGATGCTCTCGTTCATCGGCGGTTTTTCTTCGGCCACATCCATGGTGATTGTCACAGCCATGGCGTTGTCGACGATGGTGTCTAACCATGTTGTCATGCCGATCTGGCTTAGCACGCAAGGGGGGGCAGGATCGGTCTCGGGGGATGTCCGGCATGTTGTTCTTATGGCGCGGCGGATATCCATTGCAGTCGTCATGGCGCTTGGGTTCTTTTACTACCGTTTGTCCGGTGGCGGAGCGGCCCTGGCGTCTATTGGCTTTATAGCTTTTGCCGGAATTTCCCAGATTTTGCCGGCCCTTGTGGGTGGTTTGTTCTGGCGCGGGGCGACCCGGACAGGGGCTCTTGTCGGGTTGACCGTTGGGTTTGTATTGTGGATTTACACCTTGTTGCTGCCGGAGATGGGTGGCGGGTTCATGTCTGGTACCATCATTCAGAACGGTCCATTCGGTTTGGAGTGGCTGCGACCTCAGGCGCTGTTCGGGATCGAAGATATGGACCCGATCGTGCATTCGGTCATGTGGTCACTGTCTCTGAACACGGTGGCGTTCTGCGTGGCCTCGTTGCTTAGTTTTCCCAGCCCGCTGGAGCGCTTGCAGGGTGCGCAGTTCGTCAATGTGTTCGACCATTCCGTAGCGCCTCGGGGCTGGAGCGGCTTTGTGGCGCAGAGCGAAGATCTGATGATCATGACCCAGCGTATCCTGGGCGCGGGTCCGGCGCAGGACTTCTTTCAGGCCGAGTCGGAACGGCAAGGTGGACGTTCCAGTCTGCCAGAGCCGACACCTGCCTTTCTGGAACGGCTGGAGCGAGAGCTCAGCGGATCTGTCGGCGCGGCGACGGCGCATGCGATGATTGGGCAGATTGTGGGCGGCTCGTCGGTCTCGGTCGAAGACCTGCTGGCTGTGGCCGATGAATCGGCGCAACTGTTGGAATACTCCAGCCAGTTGGAGACAAAGTCGGCCGAGCTGACCCGGACGGCGCGCCAGTTGCGGGATGCGAACACAAAACTGACTCAAATTTCTGAGCAAAAAGACAATTTTTTGGGCCAGGTCAGCCATGAATTGCGCACGCCTATGACCTCAATTCGGGCTTTTTCCGAAATCATGCGCGACACTGACGGATTAAGTCCCGAGGAACAGACGCGCTATGCTGCGATCATCCACGATGAGGCGCTCCGATTGACTCGCCTGTTGGATGATCTGCTGGACCTGAGCGTCTTGGAAAGTGGCAGGGTGAACCTGAACATGGGGGGCGATACGCTGCGCTCGGTTTTGGACCGGGCCGTCTCAAGCGCCCTGGCGGGATCAAGCACTGGTATCGAGGTGCGGCGATCCAAGTCGGCCGAACGTATTCCGCTTCACACCGACCTGGATCGGTTGGGGCAAGTCTTTATCAACCTAATCTCGAATGCGCAAAAATACTGCGACGCGGATGAACCTGTGCTGACCATCTCGGCTCATGACGTTGGTGGGCAAGTGGTGGTTGATTTTGCCGATAATGGCAGCGGCATCCCTCCGGAAGCTCGTTCAATGGTGTTCGAGAAATTTGCCCGTGTGAGCGGTGAAAAGGCCGGAGGCGCGGGCTTGGGCCTGGCAATTTGCCGCGAGATCATGCAGCGGCTGGGGGGTGAGATCACCTATCTTCCCGGTCAGGGCGGCGCTGCGTTCCGAGTTCGCGTTCCATTGGCCTACCGTCAGGCCGCTCAGTAGTGGGCGCGTAAAGACATTCGTAACCTCAGCTGGGTTAGACCGGATGTCAGGCACAGGAACGAAGGGCGGTTTTGGGAATGACGCAACCGGTCGGCACGGCGTTGGCGCGCAAGCTCTCGGCAAGTCAGGAGGAGCGGGGTGACAAACCGCGCTCTGTTCTGCGGGCTCTGCGATTGGCATTCGCACGAGCGGCAGGGGATGTGATGAAGCTGCCCGTGACGGTGATCGGCGCAAAACAATCATGTCGACCGGTGGATACATTGGCTGAAGTTGCCAAGGATGACTGGCTTTTCGTGCTGCTGGGAAATGGGGATGGTGTTTCAGCGGCCGTGTGCCTTGATCCTGGCGCAATGTCTGCAATCGTTCAGGTGCAGACACTTGGGCAGGTCATGTCGGACCCGCCTTCCGCGCGCGTGTGCACGGATACGGATGCGGCTATGGTCGCACCTCTGATCGAAGAGGTACTGACCCGCGCATCCCGTATAGTCGAATCCTCGGGCGATCAGGCCGGTTTGACGGGGTATGAATACAAGGCGCGTTTGCCGGACAAGCGCACGCTGACACTGGCTATGGTCGAAGATATTTATGACGTATACGAACTGACGGTCGAGCTTGGCGGAGGTGTGCGACAGGGACAGATTTCCCTGTTTCTGCCGGATCGTCAAAAAGATGGTGACCTTGATGACCCCGACGAACAGGTCGCAGGCCCCAATCTCGAGCAGTCGTCGGGCGTATTGCGAGCGGAGCTGAACACGGTGATCTGCCGTATGTCGTTGCCCTTTGCGTCATTGTCTGGGTTATCGGAAGGTGATGTTCTTCCGCTGGTCGGGGCGCGTGTAGACAAGGCCGAAGTCTTGACGATTGACCGATCACGGGCTGCTGTGGGTCGCTTGGGCCAATGTGGCGGAATGCGCGCGGTGCGATTGAACGAACACGAAACTATACCCAGCCCGCTAAACGCGGCTGAGCATGAGTTTCTTGAAGCCCGGTCGCCAACGGCGCAATCCAAACCCGAGCATGATCTTGAAACAGATATTGTTCCGATCACCCGAAAGGCACTGGAAACGATTGAGGGTGAGTTGACCCTGGGCGATTCAGATCAGATTGCAGCCGAGATTTCAAAGCTTGCTGGGCTGGATGGCAAACCTGACTAATGCTGCCTAGTCGCTCACGCTGCGAAGTTGATCCAGCGCCGGTCTGAGGTTCTCAAGCGCGTAACCGGCTTTGGTGGTTGCATCCAGAATGTCATCTGTGCTCATCCGGTCACATTGCCCAAGGGCCCAGACAACCGAACAGCGCGTTCCCGAGGCGCAATAGGCCAGAACCGGGCCGCTGCAGCGTTCGGCAAGTTCGCGCTGAAGGGCGACGTTTTCCGGCGTCATCGTCTGGTGAGTCAGTTCCAGCACTTCGTATTCCATTCCAGCCGCGCGAACCGCCTGTCCAATCGCGTCAGATTGCAGGTCCATCGGAACTTCACTGTTAGGTCGGTTGCAGATAACCCGAACAAAGCCTAAATCAGCAATGGTCTGAACGTCCTCGACCGAAATTTGCGGCGAGACAGCGTAGCGGGGGGTAATTGGTCGAATCTCCATGACAATTGATTAGGCCGGGTTTGCGGCTCTGTCCAGTTGCGCCCCGACGACGGGTGCGGCGAACATCCCGGCAATCATGGCGATCAGGAACACCACTCCACCGATGCCACCATAGGTGACAGAGGCAATCGCGGGGCCGGGGCATAAGCCGGACAGACCCCATCCCATACCGAACATCACGGAACCTACGACCAGTCGACGATCCAGCTCGGGCCGGGACGCTTGCGGATACTTGCCCCCTGTCAATGGTTGACCGCGCGCGGCGATTTTCCAGGCGACCAACATCGGCAGGATCGCCCCGCCCATTACGAAGGCAAGCGTCGGGTCCCAGTTGCCGAACACATCCAGCCAGCCCTGCACCTTCGTCGTATCGGTCATGCCCGAAATCAACAAACCCGCTCCGAACAGCGACCCAGCTAGCAAAGCGATCAGAACCCGCATCAAACCCATCCCAACATGTGTCGCAGCAGGTACAGAGTTACAGCACCTGAACCGATATAGATAAGCGTTGCCACGATACCGCGCAGCGAGAACCGCGATATACCGCAAACTCCGTGCCCCGAGGTGCAGCCATTCGCGATCCGCGTTCCGACACCAACCAGGACTCCTGCGATTATAACGACAGGCAGATTGCCGGTCAGATGAGTTTGCGGGGCAGGGGACATGAACAGCCACAGCACCAGGGGCATTCCGATCAGCCCCGCGACAAAAGCCAGCCGCTCGGCGGTGCGATCCGTGCTGTCGACCAGCCCCCCGAGAATTCCGCTGGCCCCCATTATGCGACCGTTCCCAAGCAGGTAAACTGCGGCGCCCAAGCCGATCAGTAGTCCCCCCGCCAATCCCCAAATCCACGCGACTTGCATTGTTCGCTCCCTTTCGGCGCTAAAGCTTGTTGATGGGAAGCTTCAGAAAAACATCACCTTTTTCGTCCGCAGGCGGCATCTGACCTGCACGCATGTTGACCTGCAGAGACGGCAGGATCAGGCGTGGCATACCAAGGGTCGCATCACGCGCGTCGCGCATCTCGACGAATTCCTCGACCGGTCGTCCCTGACCAATATGCACATTCAGAGCTTTTTGCTCGCCCACTGTTGTCTCCCACGCGTATTCGTCCCGACCGGGTGCTTTGTAATCATGACCAACGAACACTCGGGTTTCATCCGGCAGAGACAATATTTTTTGGATCGATGCATACAGCATCTCAGAAGACCCCCCAGGGAAGTCACACCGCGCAGTGCCGAAATCCGGCATGAACAGCGTGTCGCCGACAAAGGCCGCGTCTCCAATCACATATGTCAGGCAGGCTGGTGTATGGCCCGGTGTGTGCAACACATCTCCGCGCATCTGGCCAACGTGAAAGCTGTCACCTTCGCGGAACAAGGCATCAAATTGGCTGCCATCGCGCTGAAACTCGGTCCCTTCGTTGAAGATCTTGCCGAAGGTTTCCTGAATGGTCACGATTTGGTCGCCGATGCCGATTTTGCCACCAAGTTCCTGCTGTAAATATGGAGCGGCCGAAAGGTGATCGGCGTGCACGTGGCTTTCCAAGATCCATTCTACCTTGAGGTCGTGCTTTCGGACGAAGTCTATGATCATGTCGGCCGAGTTGGTGTTTGTCCGCCCCGAGGCATGGTCGAAATCCAGAACGCTGTCGACGATCGCACAAGCTTGACCTTCGGGTTCCTGAACCAGGTAGGACACTGTGAATGTATCTGTATCAAAAAACGCTTTCACCTTAGGTGTCATTTTGCTCTCCGTACGTGCCTCAGTATTCATATATTAATTGCGGAATATAAGGCAATCAACAGTTCGTGACTTGATGTCTGTCAAGGCAGCTTAGGCTGGATTGGCATAGAATTTAAACAATCCGCAAAACCACACGATGACCGGGCACTTGGCAGGCGAGTTTTCGCCCGTATGCGGGCTAAGATCGGCAAGTCTTAAAACGGTTACCTATATGAGGTTAATCAGACAGCATTTGGGAGGATGAACATGTCTACAAGCAATTTGTATTCCGAAGCTGAGCAGCTTGAAGCGAAGTTGCAGGGTGCCTGTCTTGAGACGCGGCTGGCTCTTCAACCCAGCGTGACCAAAATCATCGAGCGTATGCGTCAGCAAGGTGTCCACATCCCATCGCGGTTGCGGCGTTTGGATGCGGCGTTGTGCGAAGACGCAATGGAAGCGCGATTTGATAATCTGCCAGTCTAAGGCACATTCTCAACTGAACGAAATTCCAAGTATCACAAGCATCAGCCCGAGAACCGACAGGAAAAGCGAACCCAGGTTCCAAGGCAGAACGCCCTGAACAACGGCGCGCAACTCATCATCCGACAAACCGGACTTGCGCGCCTTCATCACCCGTAAAATGCACCAGACCAATCCCAGAAGGCCTGCGAGCGAGAGGGCAGCACCGCCCCATGTGATGATTTGAAACATGGTTCCCCACAAACGGTTCACTGATTTCCTCAGCGCTTATCGGATCGTACTGCGTCACACAAGCCTGACCATGGATTGTGCGCTTGCGGTAGGTGCAGAGGCAAGGTATCCCGCGAAAGCCGCTGTTACAGCATCAAACCGCAATCGCTGAGAGAGACGAAAATGGAAGATATGACCGAAGATCAGGCCACCGCCAACTATCGTGTGACAGCGGGTGAATTGCGCCAGTTCATTGAACGCTTCGAGCGATTGGATGCTGAGAAAAAAGACATTGCTGAGCAGCAAAAAGAGGTCATGGCCGAGGCCAAGGCGCGCGGCTACGACACCAAGGTCATGCGTAAGGTTATCGCTCTTCGCAAGCGTGACCAGGATGATATTGCCGAGGAAGAAGCTGTACTTGAAATGTACAAAGAAGCGCTGGGCATGAACTGAGTAAGTCCGGGAAACTTACAGCCTAATTTAGCGGGCGACAGGTCCCTATTTGACCGAAATTGTAGGGGCAGTAGAGGTGGCATCTCGATCATTGAGGTGCAAAGAATGCGTTTATCGATTTTCTTGTCTACGGTCGAAGAAAGCGGACGCCGGTTGTGGTCTCCAACCGGTCGATATCCTGTTCGTAAAGCTCTGAAAACGCGTCCACAATATCCGAATTCCAGCCAGAAAGGTCGAGTTCTTCTTCGATTTTGTCCGGCTGCGCATTCTCTGTCAGAATCAGTGCAAGGGCGTCCGTGACCTCACCGCGAGTCAGGTTTGAATCTGGCTGCGTTAAATCTGCTGCCTTCTGCTTTCCTTCGTCCGTCAGCAAAGACAGAAGCAGATCGAATTCCTTGTTGATCGGAGTATCGTCCGGCAGATCCGCAATCGCGCGGATAATGTCGCCCCAAATGAACGGCGTGTCTTCGTTGCACCAAAGCGTTATTTTCACGTTGGGGGCAAGGTCGCGAATATCGTCAATCATACCGATCCAGCTGAGACAGCTCAGGTCAGTGTTGTCGATAACCGCCGCGCGTTCCGCTTCTGGCAATGACATTAACAACTTGGGGATAAAGCTCCCAAGGTTTTTTAGGGCCAAAAAGATCTCGACCTGATGGCCATGAAACGCGTGCTCGAGCAGGGCCATTCTTTCGCCCGCGCGAGGGTAAAGCTGCCCGTCCAAAAGAGTTGCTCCGCGATCACCAGCGAACTCGTTGCTCAGGAAGATCGCGCGTTGAGCGTTTTCGTCCGAGGGCAGCACATTTCGCAACCGATCCTCGCCTTTTGGGGTCAAAGAGCCCGAGTGTAACGCCTGAAACACCGGATTAAAAACTTGCCGAAATCTTCTGGGGCCAAAAAATCGGGTTCCTGTTTGGGACAGAGTTGTATTGTTGGTCTGTAAAGACGTGAGTAGCCGGCCTTCGTCGGTAAAAGCAGCACCGGCGTGGATGGCAACCTGCATCGTTGGTATACGTCCTTACGTCTTTGGCCTTGTCTGCCGGATTACAGTCTGAGCGTGGTACAGTCAAACCCGGGCTATTACAAAGCGCTTGCCCAATTGGACAAGAAGAAATCGGACTTTCCTTAAGCAAGGATGAAATTTGAGGCTTGCAGTCCCTCGCCAGAGCCATTAATCGACACTCAATGCCCCTATAGCTCAGCTGGTAGAGCAACTGATTTGTAATCAGTAGGTCCGCGGTTCGAGTCCGTGTGGGGGCACCACTTCCCTTGTCAACACATTGATGCACATTGGCTTCTTAAGAGCGCTGCAGGCAACGGACATTTCAGTGCCCTTCTGTTTCAAAAAGAACGGCACATACTATTCCGATCGAGGAGTGCCACAGGACCTCTCACACCACTGTGACTCACCGAAAACCACCTACTCTGTGGGAATCCGGTCGGCTTCAGTGGCAACCCAACGTGAAAGACGGGCTGCGGAACAACTGGACGAGTACGGGTCCCACTTGCGGGTTCAGAGTGTGGATCGGCCCAGGAAGCGCCGTTTGAGGGTTGCCTTGGGCGGTTAAGCTGGGGAAAACCCACCGCCCGTGAGAGAGACTGTGAAGCTCTCGGGCACAGTGGGCATCTAAGGCTTGTATTCAGTGCGTCGCCGACTACGCCCCGATCAATGCCTCGTCTATGTTGCCATCCATGCATTGTGGGCGTGCTTAGTCCGTCGACCGAAGATCAGGTTTGTGGTCTTCGTAAGTGGAGTTTCATCTCTAAACCGAGATTCATTTGCCGAGATGGACAGCACAAAGGGCGTTAGCAAACGAAGAGAGCGGTCTAGTCGAGTGCGCAACTTGAAATTCTTTGCCTAGTCAAATCGATTCAGATTGCGAGATGTTTGAAGCAATATTCTTGAGGTTGCGCCTTTTAACACTTCAGGTCGCCGAAAGCGCATTGTACTCATAGCCTTGTGGCCGTATTGAGATTTTCAGGACCGAGTTAGGCCCGACACGCTCGCCCGCGTGGTGGAATGGTAGACACAAGAGACTTAAAATCTCTGGGCCGGAAGGCCGTGCCGGTTCGAGTCCGGCCGCGGGTACCAACTTCTTAGGCGACAGTAAGATTTGCGCATGCCTCAGAATAGCCTGAGGCCTTTCGCCTCGCTGTCGTAAATCTGGGTGCCCGATGGATGGTCCTCGGCCAGCCGGTGCACTGTCGCCTGAGTGAGTTTCGTGGTCATCTTTGATCGCCGCTATAGGCCATGTTTCGATTGGATCCTGAGAGACCTCAGGACGTGCTATGAGGCGACCAGTTTTGTTTTCTTGACTGCGCAGACCCTCAGCAGGTTCTATTAAGTCATAAAAGGTTTTAAAAACAGCGACTTAAAATACATTCCCCTAAGGCTTTCGGGCTCGATCCTAGCCATCCGCACCATTTGTCATACCGGAAAGCCAAGCTGCCCAATAAGTCGCCAGATATCGCGGTTGGCTTCGGACAATTGGGTGACAACTTTTTCAATTTCCCGCATGGCCTCGTCATCGACTGTGTCTTCACGTCCCAGTCTGATGTCGGTTTTTCGGTCAGCGATGCGCATAAGAATCGTTTTTGGATTCCCGCTGTCTGGATCGAAGGAATAGATGCAGTGATTATACCGATTCCGGATGCCAGACAGTTTAGACAGGCGGTGTGTGTGCTCGAGTATTGGGTCCCGTATTTCGGCAGGCCGCCCTTCCATTTTGGCCAGACGTTCTACAAGGTCGATGCGCGCCCTTGTTGTATTCAAGGTTAAAAAGATGATGACGGCTGTGTCTTTGGGCGTGCCAGACAGGCCGGCGATTAAATGGATCAAAAGGCTTTCGGTGTTGGTCCACATATAATTCAGCCTGCCGACAAGCAGGATGAGACGATCGAAACGGGCTTCAAAATCTTCAGTCAATTGTCGTGTGCTGCGCCTCTTGCGGGGCGACCTCAAAAAAGAACTGTGCCGCCGCGGTTCGATTGCTTACACCGATTTTTCCCGCGACATTGTGTATATGCAACTTCACCGTATGTTCAGTGATCCCTAGATTTGATGCAATAATCTTGTTGCTTTGACCTTTTGAGACCAATCGCAACACCTGCTTTTCCCTTCGCGTCAGTTTGGAATAAAGCGGGTGCGGGTCTGTCGACTCAACCGAATGTTTCTGCGTTGGAGAGGTTGCGTTGCACACTGAGTTGGCGAGAAAACTGGGAAGATAAAGTTCTTCATGTAAGAGAAGGCGAAGGATCGACCGCCACGCGTCGGGTGCAATATTCATCGGAAGGTAACCTATGTCCCCATGTGCACCGGGATCCCAACGGTCAAATACAAACCGAGCCGCATCTTCCTTGCGATACGCAAATACGAGGCTACCTAGCCCTGCACTGTCCTTATAGTGTCGCGGGCGGGCTAGAAAATCTTCTGTCAACATCTGGTCAACAATCAGAATTCTTCCGGGACCATTGTTTTCCGCGCCGTAAATTGGCAGGGACGCAATCGATTCGAAGCGATGCGTAGAGACACCAAATTCAGATTGAACACTTTCGATGGTCTGCTCTGAATAAAACAGCTCCTTGCCGATGAAATTGATTGAGAACTCTTCCAATAAATATTGACTATTCAGGGTATTATCCTGAAGCGGAATGTTCATAACCTCCCCCTTATCACTACCACGCCACACAAGCGGCGAAATCATTAACTGAACATTAGATTAATATTAACTGAATATTAACGCACTTGAGTAGATGGCCATAGAAGAAAGTAGAATTTTCTTCCGTGTCCGGTCGTTCAATTGTGAAGAGTTCTAGAACTTTCGGATAGGCGTCATCGGTGCGATTTTCCAAATAAAATCTGGATAGTTGCGGGAAGTAACTTGCAGGTTTTAAACCAATTTTTTGTTTCGTCTCGACCACTCGCTAATGGCCGATCGAAATTTTTTCAATATAAAATATAGAGTTAACCGTTCTAGCGCTTACGGCTAGCTATCCAGATCACCTTACTGCTGCAACCATGATTGCACTCCAATTTGCGGAGTTGAAGTTCCTATTGCGTCTGCTCATCGCGCATTTTCGCGACGTTTTTCTTCAGACGTAGTTTCGGCTTGGCCGAGAAAGGAGGGTGGGAGAGGAATCACTGAAAAGACACGCACCCATGCGCGGTTTGCGCTTGCGTGCCTCATTGTTTCAACGCGCCAGTCACCGTTTTGGAGATGAATGACGGTCCGTGCGCTCAGTAAGTGGAATTATTGATATGAGTAAACGTCAACAACCGCATAACAGCATCACAGACATTGATGAAGTTAACATCGGTACGGCATATGTTCCCGTGGACGCAGATGTTCACGTTGACGACGCCTATATTGAAGCTGATCTGACTGATCAGGACACCAATGTCGAAAATGAACAGGGTCAAGGCCAGGATCAAATCCAGGGTCAGGCGACCGTGGTCGAGAATGGACAGGGTCAGGATCAGGGACAGGGCCAGGATCAGGGCCAAGACCAGGGTCAAGGTCAGGATCAGGGCCAGGGTCAAAGCCAGACCAATGGCAACAATGACAATTCGAACTGGGTCAACATCGACTTTGGCGATGCCGAGCCTTTGGGCCGTGACGACGACCTGGTCGACGTCGACGTATCCGGCGGGTCGTCGATTGATGATGTGATCACTGTTGGAAACGATTTCGACTACGATCCGGGCGACGATTTGAACCTGGATATTGACCTGAGTGGTGAGGGCAACGACATGTCCGCCATCAACCACCAGTACGCCAACCTCAGCGACGATGATCATCTGGGATCGGCTGCGGTAACCAATACCGGTAGC
This sequence comes from Ruegeria sp. HKCCD7628, assembly GCF_057221005.1. Lineage (NCBI taxonomy): Bacteria > Pseudomonadati > Pseudomonadota > Alphaproteobacteria > Rhodobacterales > Roseobacteraceae > Ruegeria > Ruegeria sp. HKCCD7628. The sequence goes on along the minus strand of NZ_JBWVBA010000001.1, from coordinate 772,872 downwards.
TTTGACCAGAACGGTAACGCGCGCGGCGGCTCCGCGACAGCCGATGAGGGCATCAGCACGCATTCCGACGGCGGCAATTCGGGCCAAGGTGGCAGCACCCATGCGGGGAATGCCTCGGGCAATACGACTGGCAGCGATGCATACGCACTGGGCGGTCACACCGGTGATGCCGATGGTACCGGTGTCGGTGGTGACGGTGGTAACGCGGGTGATGCGTCTAATGTCGGTTTGGGCGTGGGCTTGTCTGGTGCGGAGTCCAACGGCAGCAGCAGTGCAGGCGCAGGTGGTCAAGCTATCAGTGACTCGGCCGCGCATAACAGCGGCGCTTCGGTTTCCGATGGCACCAGCGTAGCCGGAGAAGGCGGTAATGCCGGATCCGTCGGCTTGGGCCTGGGCTTGGGGCTCTCGGGTGCCGAGAACGGCGGTCTGTCCAGCGGCGGAGATAACGTATCGCATGCTGGTGCGCTGGGTGCTGGTCAGGGGACCAATGACTCTGACGCAAACGGTGCAAATGGTGGCGACGGTTATGCCGACACCGATGGTGTCGCGATCAACGCCGGAAGCAGCGAGACCGAGGCCAATGACGCAGACGCCGGCAATCTGGGCCTTGGGCTTGCAGGAAGCCTGGCTGGCAGTGCGGCCGATGCGGATACCGGGAATGGCACAGGTGCAAGTGGCACTGGTGGCAACGGTAACGGCAGTGGCGGTACCGGCGGCAACGGCAACGGTGCAACCGGATCGGGCGGCAGCGGTAATGGTGCAGCTGGAACTGGCGGTGCCGGAACTGGCGGCGCGGGTACCGGTGGTGACTCGGGTCAGGTTGACGCAGCTCTGGCAGCTTTGAATCAGCAGAATGGTCTGATTGGACTGAATGCTGGTCATGCTGATGCCAGCAATGGTGGCGGAGACACAAATCACGGTAATCCGGGCACCGGTGGCGTTGGTTCGGGCGCAGTCGGCTCTGGCGGCGATGGCACAGGTGCCTTCGGTTCGGGTGGCGACGGAACTGGCGGTGGCGCTGGTGGCGGTGACGGGACCGGTGGCGTTGGTTCGGGCGGCGATGGCTCGGGCGGAATGGCAACCGGAGGTACCGCGGGTGCGACTTCTGGCGCGCAAGGCGTTGGCGATCAAACCACGACTGGCCCGAACGTCACCCAATCGCCTGGCGATGTGAACGGAACCGCGAGCCTGCCGCAGAACAACAGCGGTGACGGTGGCGCGGCCGGTAGCAACACCACCGACGGGTCCGCAACAGGTACCGGTACCGGAACCGCGACTGCCGATGGTTTCGGTGGCGGTGGCGGCGCGATCCAGCAGGATGCGATGTCCAGCGGTACAGGTGCAGGGTCTGCTGATGCAACCAACACCGCAGGCGAGGGCGGCGACTCTGGTCTGTTCTCGGTCGCGGATACGGACGGGTCTGCAGACAGTCTGGCAAGTGCCATTGCAGGGTATGGCGGTGACGCGATGTCCGACAATGACGCAACCTCGACGGGCGCGGGCAGCGCGACCGGGTCGGCCATGTCCGGCTTTGGTGGCGGCGGCGGCGCTGGTGCTGGTAACGGCGGAACCAGTGGCGACGCGATCGGCACTGCGACCTCGGGTGCGACGACCGGCGCAATGGTCAACGGCGGTGACGCTGCGGGTGCCTATTCGGGTGCTGGCGGGACCGGTGGCCATGCAGGCGAGTGGGGCTCCGGCAACGGCGGAGACGGCATTGTGAACGGCGAGTCCTATGCCTCGGCGGCTGCGGTGGTCGACACTTCGGCGTTCAACCAGTCGATTGTCATGGGCGCCAACGTTCTTGGCAACTCGGTCGACACAACCATGGTCGGTGGCTCGATGACCTCCAGCTTCGCCAGCGACGACGCCGACGCGTAACTTGCGTGGTGGCCGGGTCAGAGCTTGGGTTTCCAGGCTCTGACCACTTCTGAAAAACTGTCGGGGCCAAGGACAGATGGCCCCGACTCAACTTAACCCAAGGCAGTTGATTTTGAACGCCGCGGGAAAGGAAATTGAAATGTCGTTTGATAGTATCAGTGAGACGATTGCCCATTTCATCGGAACTTTTGATCTGACGACCGAGCAAGCTCGGTTGCGAGATCAATATCAGGAATTTACTGCTCTCAGGCGCAAGGCTGAGATGGAAGAGCTGGAAGAAGGTGCTGCCGTGAAAGTACGGGCAGACCTTAACCTTGACCCCGGAAAATACGACGCTTTGCCCTATGCGCCATCGGTTAGTCACACTGACATTCCGTTGGCTCCAAACCCTCAACCGTTGGGGCCGGTTCCCGATGGTCCATTGCAGACTGGCCCGGGTCCCGATCAAGTGCTTCCCGATGCGGCGATCGCGTCGACCTCGATACCGATCTTAGTCGCAAAACCGGTTTTGATCCCCGAACTGATCGGCTCGGCTGTCACCTATGCGATTCAGACATTGGACCTGAACGACAACGACACCATCGGTCAGGGGGATTTCCGCGATGTGGACTCATTGGTGCAGCAAGGTCAGGAACTGGCTGATGTTGCGCTTTCTCTACACGCGGTATCGTCCCCATCCTTTAGTATTTCCGATTATCAGTCGATCGAGCATCTCGAATCGATTGTTGCCGAGATGGAGGCCCCGTTCGAAGCCCCGTCTGAGGATGTGACTGTCCACCAGTTTCAAGGCGATGAAGCCATAGGAACGATTGTGAACGGTGAACATGTCGAGGAACTTCCGGATTTTCTGGAATTGGTGCCAAGTCACCATCTTCCTGATGAAGAAGATGACAGTGACCACCCTGATTTGTTGCCAACTGAGTGGGATCAGTCAGACGATGCAGATTTTGGCGATGGTCACACCGTTATCGCGGGGGGCAACCTAGCGATAAACGAGGTGGCCATTACAGTCGGTTGGGTCGATGCTCCGGTAATTGCGGTCGGTGGGCAGTCGGTCAACCTAACCGTTGTAAGCCAGGTGGCGATTGTCTCGGATGTCGACGAAGGGCCCGAGGATAGTCAAAGCGAAACCACGGTGGTTCAGTCGTCAAGTATTGCAGTGGAATCCAATGAGGCGTCCTGGCTTGATGATAATGTCTCGGAAGAGGGACAAGATCCTCTTGTCGCGATCACCTGGATTTCGGGTGATCTGTTCGTCACAAATTTCGTGAAACAAGAAATCAACGCCACTGATATCGACCATATTGAAACCCAGATCGACGCCACGACCAGCCTGTTTGTGTTGGGTGACAACGATCTGGTGAATGAGGTCAGCGTCGTTCAGCTCGGCAGCTATTACGATCTGGTTTTAATCGGCGGAGACATGGTTTCGGTGGATTTTGTCCATCAGACGATTGCGTTGGTGGATGACGATGTAGTCTCGGGGGTGATCGCCGAGGAAGACAATGACAACCTTGTCATGAACCACGTAGAACTGACGACCATTGGGGAAGACACTCATGAAGAGTTGTCGGAAACGCTGGCCGAAGTTTTACCTCTGCAGGAGATGGATACCGACGCTTTGGAAGATGCACTGCTGAACGATCCTCAATTTGCGGGGATGGAGCAGGTGCGGGTTCTGAAAATCGAAGGTGATCTGGTGCAGGTCAACGTCGTCGAACAGGTGACTACCCTGCAGGACCAGGATGATATTCACGTACAAGGAGGGAATGGTGCCATCGCTTCAGCGCTGGGTGCTGGAAATGCGGTGCTGAATGCGGCGAGTATCTCGACCATCGGAGTGGACTCGGTCGTTATGGCATCGGAAGGCGAATATTCGGACGTCGTTCTGCATCAGGCGAGCCTGATTGACACCCAAGACGAAGATCTGGGTACAGAGCTGGCCAATGAAGCCATCGCGATCCTGATGCAGGAAACATCTGGACCGGGTAAGTCAGACCTTGCCCCGGGGCACAACAAACTGACGCCCTCTGAAATGGCCAGCGTGGATGATGCGCTGTCCTCAATGTTAGCTTAATTTCCCAGTTTTTTTTACGAGTGAACCGAAAGTCTGAGTATGTCGAGAACGTTTTCGTCGCGTCGCTCTCTCTTTGCAAGTCCTATGGACGGCGGGGGTGGGGCCAATCCAGTCAAATCAGTTGCCGCACGAACGGCGATGGCGTCCGGCATATTGCCCGAATTACGATTAAGCGAAGACATGCGTGTGCGGCCTTTGAAAAAAGGGCCCGAAAAACCGGAAGCAAACAAAATCAGATTGGACCCCGATCAAAGGTCCGAAACTGACGATATTCAGAAACGCGCTGAATATTCCCTTCGGCGCGCTACGTCGCAGCCTGATCAAGGTCACGGTACTAAGGGCTGCGATGCTGGGGTGGCCGATGCTGAAGGGCTCGGTCCTGAAACCGCCAGAAAGGAGACCGCGCGGGTCCCCCCCCTGTCGCGCTCCAAAGGCGGTGCGAGTATTGGCACCACTATCGAGGCCAAGGCGAACCAACCTTTGCCGTTGAAGAAAAGCGGCGGCGGAGATGGTAATGGGCCACCCCAAACCTTTCACAAACGCACCCCGCCCGAGGATTTTCAGCGTACCCTGCAAGTCTCGCTGCGTGCGATTCTGCGCAACCTTGCCTTTGTACTGGTCCTGACCTGTGCGACGAATATCCTTATTCTGGCGATCCCGATTTACCTGTTTCAGATCAGTGACCGCGTGCTTACCAGTCGATCGTTGGATACGTTGATCATGCTGACCGCGATCGTGGCTGGCGCTGTCATCTTTCAGTCGGCCTTCGATGCGGTGCGTCGCTTCATGCTGATGCGAACCGCGGTCGAGGTTAATGCACGGCTGGGCGCTCCGATCCTCAGCGCGGCCGCTCATGCTTCGTTGCATGGCACAGGGCGCGAATATCAGACATTGGGTGATCTTCAGCAGGTACGAGGTTTTCTAGTATCGGGGACTTTGATCTCGTTTCTGGACGTGCCATTTGCACCGTTGTTCATCCTTATGATCTTTCTGGTTCATCCCCAGCTGGGTATGATCGTGATCGTCACAGCGCTGTTGTTGATGGTCATTGCCCTTATCAACCAACGTATGACTGCCGGACCTTTTGCCGAGGCCAACCGGGCGCAATCCATGGCCAACCAGCATCTGGATTCGATGTCGCGCAACAGCCAGATTATAAATGCTCTGGCCATGATCCCCGAGGCCGTGCGTATTTGGGGCCGAGACACTGCGCAGTCACTGACGTGGCAAGTGCGAGCACAGGACCGGAACGTTATTTTCGCCGCTATTTCGCGAGCGGTGCGTTTGCTGACACAGATAGCCATTCTGGGGTGGGGGGCATTCCTGGCCCTGCAGGGCGAAATCACGGGCGGGATGGTGATCGCGGCGTCGATCATTGCCGGGCGGGCTTTTGCACCCATCGAAGGCTCCATCGAAGGGTGGAACGGTTTCCTGCTGACACGTGGGGCTTACGGGCGGATCAAGAACTTGCTGTCCAACTCGGCGCTTCAGTTCGAGAAACTGCGCTTGCCGCGGCCAGAAGGGCGGTTGGATGTGGAACGGCTGCTTTTTGTTCCCGGCGGCACCAAGCGCGTTGTATTGAATGGGATCAGCTTTGCGCTGAATCCGGGTGAGACTCTGGCGATCATTGGCAACTCGGGCGCGGGTAAGACCACGTTGGGTAAAACACTGGTCGGATCGATTTTGCCGACATCCGGAAGTGTGCGTCTGGACCTGATGGATATCCGCAACTGGGATCCGCGCCAATTCGGCGAAAGCATCGGCTATCTGCCGCAGGATGTGCAGCTGTTTCCGGGCACCATCAAGGACAACATTGGCCGTATGCGCGAAGATGCAACGGACGAACAGATCCACGATGCTGCCGTTCTAGCTGATGTCCACAACATGATCGCCACGTTGCCCCAAGGGTATGAGACTGTTGTGGCCGCCGATGGCTCGCCATTGTCCGGCGGTCAAAAGCAGCGGATTGCCCTTGCGCGTGCCTTCTTTGGAAATCCGCGGCTTGTGGTTCTGGATGAGCCGAACTCGAACCTTGATGTGGCCGGAGATCAGGCGCTGGCACGGGCCATCGCGCAGGCCAAGGAAAACAAGATTACGGTCGTGGTGATTACGCAGAAGCCAACGCTGTTGAACGTGGTCGATAAGATCATGCTGCTGACGGATGGACGTGTTGCTTTGTTCGGGCAGCGTGAACAGGTGCTGCAACAATTGAACGGCCCGCGCAAACAGGCTGGGATTGAAGGCCAGCAGAAAGGGGATGCGTAATGAATGATCTCGTGCCGGTCAATAATGACCCCAAAGACCCAACTGCCTGGTACGCTGAAGTACCGCGCTCGATCAACCGGTTGGTCGTAGTTGGTTTAGTTATGCTGGTCGTCTGCTTTGGCGGCTTTGGCGTCTGGTCTTTCAGCGCACCGCTAGCTGCTGCGGTGATTGCGCAGGGAAGTTTCGTGGCCACTGGTCGCAACAAGATCGTACAGCATCTTGAGGGCGGGATCATTGAAAACATCAAAGTGATTGAAGGTCAGTCGGTTCAGGCGGGGGAAGTGTTGATGACGCTGGACCAAACTTCGGCCGAGGCCAATGAACGAGAACTGTTCATTCGCAAAATCCGCTTGCAAGCCATGTCTGAACGTCTTGAGGCCGAACACAACGAGATGGATCAGTTGGAGTTTTCCGCCGAGTTGCTTTCGGCCACTGACGATGTCGAAGTCATGACCATTCTTGATGGCCAGAAGATCAGCTTCGAAGTATCCCGCAAAACCCTGCTGAATGATATCGCATTGTTGGAACGCAACATGGAGGCCCTCAGGATCCGGTCCAGCGGGTTCGAGGCGCAACTGGACAGCATGAAACGTCGCGCGGAAATCCTGCAGGAAGAATTTGAAACCAAAAAAGCGTTGTTTGACAAAGGCTTGGTTCGAAAGGGAGATTTGAACACGATCCGTCGCGTGCAGGCTGAGGCGGAGGGGCAGCAGGCGAGGCTGGCGGCTGAGACGGCGGAAATCAACCAGATGTTGCTGAAGTATGACGAACAGATCACGCGGACACAATCGGCCTATCGCGAAGCCGCGTTGGATGAGTTGGGTGTGATTGCAGCCGATCTGGAAAGTGTCCGCGAAAAGGCACGTCAGGCGCGTAGTGTTCTGGATCGTGCCGTTGTTCGCGCACCAGTCACTGGGACTGTTGTAAGGCTTCACTATCACACACCTGGGGGCGTGATCGAAACTGGCGAGCCTATTGCTGAAATCCTACCTGCCGATGCGCCCCTTATCATCGAGGCGCAAATTCCCCGAACCGAAATTGACAGTGTGGGCAAGGGCCAGAACGCTACAGTGCGTTTGGTGGCGCTGAACCAACGCACGACGCCAGTACTAAGCGGTGAGGTGTTCTATGTCTCGGCGGATGCTCTGGTCGAAGACTCGTCAGGAACGCCTCAAGAGGTATACTTGGCCCGGATTTCACTGGCCCCGGACGAGATTGACCGGGTACGGGGCTTTATCCCCACTCCGGGTATGCCTGCCGAGATCATGATTCAAACCGAAGAACGCACTTTTGCGGCTTATATCGCCAAACCGGTGACGGACAGTATGTCGCGTGCCTTCCGCGAACATTGATCACGGGTGTAGGGTCTTCAACCTACACCTTCCAGTTTTCGCATGTTATCTTGTTGGGAACACCAACAGGAGAAACGCCTATGTCCTTAACCGTGAAAGAGATGATGGAAGCCGCGAACGCCGCTGTTGAACGGATAGATATGGCCCGCGCGGCCGAGGTTCTGGGGCAGGGTGGTTTACTACTGGACGTACGTGATGGGGCTGAATTGATGAAAACGGGTCGGGCTGCAGGCGCGCATCACATCTCAAGGGGGATGTTGGAGTTTCATGCCGACGATGCGTTGCAATCTCATGACCCCGAGCTGCGTAAGGATCGTCCCATTGTTCTGTATTGCGCAGCCGGAGGGCGCGCGGCGCTGGCGGGCAAGTTGTTAAAGGATATGGGATACGCGCAGGTTTATAACCTGGGTGGTTTCAAAGACTGGGTTGAAGGTGGCGGCGACGTCGCGGGCTCCTGAAGCGAATGACTTGAAGCTGAATGTTAAAGGATCGACGCGGTAGCAGCCGCGCCGGTCGCTTTTGCGGACTTTCTCCTAAGCGTTCAGGAAGGCCCGAACCGAAGCCTCGAATTCACGCGGTTTTTCGGCGTGCAACCAATGTCCCGCACCGGGTATTTTGGCGAAGCGCGCAGTTGGAAACAGCGCCCGGATCGCGGGGCGGTATTCGGGCAGCACATAGTCAGATTCAGCCCCGGACAAAAACAGGGTCGGCTTGTCCCATGTGCCTGTCAGCTCGGGAAAGCCCATGATTGTCGGCATCTCGGCAGACAGAGTATCCAGATTCAGCAACCACCGTTGACCCTTGATGTCCAGCGACTGTGTGAAAAAGCTCTGTAAGGCTTTCTCGACACCTTGTTCGGCCAGTTGCTGTTCGGCATCTGACCGACGCGTGACAGATGACAGGTCAACGGCGCGCATTGCCTCGATGAACTGGATCTGGCTATGCGTATAAGTAACGGGCGCGATGTCAGCGACCACCAGCTTGCGCAGCTTCTCGCCATGCAGCAAGGCCAGCGTCATGGCCGCCTTGCCGCCCATCGAATGACCGAGCACATCCGCCTGTCCACCAAAATGATCAATCACCTCTGCCAGGTCATCGGCCATGCTCGGGTAGTCATGTTGTGTCGTCCACTTACTGTTGGAGTGGTTTCTCATGTCGACGGCCACGACCTGTCGCTCATCAGACAGTCTGCGTGCAATGACACCCCAGTTTCGACCCGAGCCATATAGCCCATGGGCAATCAGCAAAGGCGGGTTTGAAGTCGGTTCACCATGGATGATAGTGTTCAGCATGTCCGTGTGATACCTGTCGTGCCGACAAACAGCCAGCCCCATTGTGGCGCGTGTCCGGCCCGGATACAGTGCCGCGGCAGGAGGCCCCGATATGGCGCAAAACCCCGACATCCAAACTCAAATCGCGCAGACCGTGCAGTTGTTGCGCGACAAGTTGGGTGTGCAGGACAAGACTCTGACGGCCTCGGTCAGAAAAGCCAAACGTCAACTGCCCCGGCGCATATACAAACAGGCGCTGCTTTTGGCGGATGCCGAGCAGATGGCGGCCCATCCCAAGCTGAGGCTGGTGCTGGACACGCCCAAACTGGCCCGCGCGTCAGATGAGGTGCAGGATCATCTGACCGGCATAAATCTGGCCGACCGCAGGCTGGGCTGGTTTCTGGGAATGCTGGGTGGGTTGGCTTTCAACTTGTTGGCCCTGTCGGTTCTGCTGCTTGTGTTTCTGCGGTGGCAGGGCTTCATATGAAAAACGGCGCCGCTGGGGCGCCGTTCAACTTTTTGATATCCTGACACTTTACAGGTTCGGATAAATCGGGAAGCGCGCGCACAGTTCGGCCACTTCGGCCTTGACCTTGGCTTCGACCGCGCCGTTACCTTCTTCGCCATTAGCGGCCAGACCGTCGACCACTTCGATGATCCAATCCGCGATCTGGCGGAACTCGACCTCACCAAACCCACGAGTGGTTCCTGCAGGCGAGCCCAGGCGAATGCCCGACGTGATGGTTGGCTTTTCGGGGTCGAATGGAACGCCGTTCTTGTTGCAGGTGATGTGCGCACGACCCAAGGCTTTCTCGGTCGCGTTGCCCTTTACGCCTTTGGGGCGCAGGTCGACCAGAACCACATGGGTGTCGGTGCCGTGGGTGACCGTGTCCAGACCGCCTTTGATCAGCTGGTCCGACAGCGCCTGCGCGTTGGTCACGACCTGTTGGATGTAGGTTTTGAACTCGGGTCGCAGCGCCTCACCAAAGGCGACAGCTTTACCAGCGATGACGTGCATCAGCGGGCCGCCCTGAATGCCGGGGAAGATGGCCGAGTTCACTTTCTTGGCGATCGCCTCGTCATTGGTCAGGATCATGCCACCGCGGGGACCGCGCAGGGTCTTGTGGGTGGTGGTGGTGGCCACATGCGCATGCGGGAAGGGACTCGGATGCTCGCCTGCTGCAACCAGACCGGCAAAGTGCGCCATATCCACGTGCAGGTAAGCGCCGACCATATCGGCAATCTCGCGCATGCGGGCAAAGTCGATCTGGCGCGGGATGGCCGAGCCACCTGCGATGATCAGCTTGGGCTGGTGCTCTTTCGCCAGCGCCTCGACCTGATCATAGTCCAGCATGTTGTCCTGCTGGCGCACGCCGTATTGAACAGCCTTGAACCACTTGCCGGACTGGTTGGGGGCTGCGCCATGGGTCAGGTGGCCACCTGCGTCCAGGCTCATGCCCAGAATGGTGTCGCCGGGCTGGATCAGCGCCTGGAACACACCCTGGTTGGCTTGGCTGCCCGAGTTCGGCTGAACGTTGGCAAATCCGCAGCCAAACAGTTCTTTGGCGCGATCGATGGCCAGATTTTCGGCGACATCAACGAACTGGCAACCGCCATAATAACGACGACCCGGATAGCCTTCGGCATATTTGTTGGTCATCACCGAACCCTGCGCTTCCATCACCGCGGCAGACACGATGTTCTCGGATGCGATCAGTTCGATCTCGTCGCGCTGACGTCCCAGCTCGGATGTAATCGAGCCGAACAGCTCGGGATCACGGTCAGCGAGGGATTGGGTGAAAAATCCGGTATCACGAAGATTGGCGTTCATGGGGGCTCCACATACTGGGGGGTAATTTGCGGATTTCCTATCGGAAACTGGCCAGCGGCAAAAGGCTTAAAGCGACGATTTGGCCAACTGCGGCGTCAAGACTGGCCTATCGGGGAAAGGTATGGTTGTTTCGGAACCAAATGTGCAGCACCGGAAACCGCAACAGATGATTCAGAGAATCGCTTTTCTTGCCAGCGACGCGAAAGTGGCGCAAACCGCGCGCGACACGCTGGTCAGGCGTTATGGCAACGCAGCGCCGCGTGATGCCGATGTGGTCGTTGCGCTGGGCGGCGATGGCTTCATGCTGCACACGCTGCACAACATGCAGCATCTGGATACACCTGTTTACGGCATGAACCGTGGCACCATCGGATTTCTGATGAACGAGTTCCATGAGACTGACCTGATGGAACGCCTTGATGTAGCGATAGAAGAGGTCATCAATCCACTGGCCATGCGCGCGATGGACCAGTCCGGCAAGATGCATGAGGCGCTTGCGATCAACGAGGTATCGCTGCTGCGGGCCGGTCCGCAGGCCGCACGCCTCAAGATCAGTGTGGACGGACGGGTTCGCATGGACGAGTTGGTCTGTGACGGGGCGCTGTTGTCCACGCCTGCGGGGTCCACGGCCTATAATTACTCGGCCCATGGTCCGATTCTGCCGATTGGGTCCGATGTTCTGGCCCTGACCGCGATCGCCGCGTTTCGCCCGCGCAGGTGGCGGGGCGCTTTGTTGCCCAAGATCGCCAAGGTTCGGTTTGATGTGCTGGACGCGGATAAACGCCCGGTCATGGCGGACGCCGATTCTATCTCGTTCCCGGATATCGACTGGGTCGAGATCAGGTCCGAGCCTTCGATCCAGCATCGCATCCTTTTCGACCCCGGTCATGGGCTGGAAGAGCGGCTGATCTCGGAGCAATTCACCTGATTTTGCGTGCTGTTGGCAATTTTCTCACTCTTGTGTGAACCAGTTCACAGGAGATTGATTAACCATGGATTAATGTGAACTTACCCGGAGACACATCAACGGCGGGAGTGAGTGGCCGCCAACGGTGTTTTCGAAATGAACGCGCAGTTTTCGCGCTGGCAAGGGTAGGTGGTGCTACGCTTGTTATCGGATCTCCGGGCATATTTTAGAAAGTGGGCCCCGGGTACAAAACCCCGGGGTCAATTTCTTTTGGCAGGGGTCAGTTGACCTGATCCATCTTTTCCCACAGCGGTAGGCACATCTGTCCCACACGTGCTTCGATCGCGGCGGCGGCATCTACGGCCATATCCTCGCGCCAGCGCGCTGCAGCAATCTGGACGTTTATCGGTTGTGGCCCGTTTGGTAGATCGGCCAGACGCGCTGGAACACTGGCGGCGGGAAGGCCAAGGAAATTCATCGCGTAGGAATAGACCGCGCAGCCCAGAACTTCGTGGACGCCTTCGGGGCCTTCGGTGTCACGGTCGGGGCCGAAAAAGGGTTGCGGCAGAAACGGTGACAGAATCAGCGGATAATCCAGCATGAATAATGCCCATTCCCGCGCATACTGTGTTCGCTTGGCCAACATTCCGATCAACTCGGTTCCGGTGATGGGCGGAAATTCCTGGAAGTATACTTCAAAGATATCGCGGATGGTTTGCGATCCGGCGGCCTCGATATCTGTTTTCAACAAGGTCAGAACTTCACCCATCAACGCGCGATACCCACCGCGCCCGCATTCGAACACGTCGGGTGTGTTCACCTCTTGCACGTCATACCCCGCGTCCATCAGCGCGTCACGGGCGGTGTCCAGCGCTTTGTCGACCTCGGGGTGTAAATCATAGCCGTAGGTGTTCTTGGTAAAGGCAACCTTGATGGGCCCGTCGGTCTTATCCCCGCGCCACGACACGGCAACATGAAACGGATCGCGGGGATCAGCCGCGATCAGGCTGGGCATCGACAGGTGCAAATCCGCAGCCGAACGGGTGATCAGCCCTTGCACTGACATGGATTGCGCCAGCAAGCCACGCTCAACCTTTTGACTTGGGTTAAACGCGGGTACGCGGCCCAGACCTGGCTTCACGGTCACCGCGCCGTTGGCGGCCGCTGGAAACCGCAGGCTGCCGCCGATATCATTGCCATGCGCCAAGGCCCCGATCCCCGCCATCACCGCCGCACCGGCACCACCCGAAGATCCACCCGGCGAGATATGCCGCCCCCACGGGTTATACGTGCGGCCGTGCAGGTCGTTATCCGTGTCGGCACGAAACGAGAATTCGGGTGTATTGGTACGGCCGATCACAATAGCACCTGCGTTTTGCAGATTTCTGACGACCGGGGCATCATCGGGTGCAATCACATCCTTTAAAGCAACGACGCCGTTCGTGGTTGCATGCCCTCTTTGATCGACGTTGATCTTTATGGTGACAGGCACGCCGTGCAGTGGGCCGGGTTCCGCGCCCCCGGCGACTGCATTGTCCAGTTCACGCGCATGGCTGACGGCCTCGGTACTAAGGTCTTCGACGACGGCATTGAGGTCGGGATTGACCTGATGCAACCTGTCGATCGAGGATTTTATAGCGTCTTCCGTGCTGATCTCGCCCTTGCGGGTCAGGTTCGTCAGGTCGGTGGCGTTCAGACGCCATAAGTCACGTATTGTCATGGGGCCTCACTGTCTTAGTCAGACTGTAGAGGCCCCAAGGCGGGTTGCAAGGGCAGGGGTGCAGCAGCGCTGCACTGTGCTCTATTTCTGGGCGTAGCCGAGTGTTTTCAGGGCGTCTGTGATCTCGTCCAGAATGGCCGGATCGTCGATGGTTGCGGGCGTTTTGTAGTCCTTGCTGTCGGCAATCGACACCATCGTCCCGCGCAAGATCTTGCCCGACCGCGTCTTGGGCAGGCGATCCACCACAACAGCCTGTTTGAAGGCTGCGACTGGGCCGATCTTGTCGCGTACCAGCTTAACCACATCCTGCACGACCTCACCGTGGTCACGATCACAACCTGCATTCAGGCAAAGGAAGCCAACCGGCATCTGGCCCTTCAACTGATCGGTTACGCCGATCACGGCGCATTCCGCTACGTCGGGGTGAGAGGCCAGAACCTCTTCCATACCGCCAGTAGACAGGCGGTGACCCGCGACGTTGATCACGTCATCGGTGCGGGCCATGATGTATAGGTACCCGTCCTCATCGATCATGCCCGCGTCGCCGGTTTCATAGTAGCCGGGGAAATGCTCAAGATATGCGCTTTTGAACCGTTCTTCAGCATTCCACAGTGTTGGCAAAGTGCCGGGGGGAAGGGGAAGCTTTACTGCGATTGCGCCCAGCTCTCCGGCTTTCATGGGGTGGCCGCCTTCGTCCAGGATCTGCACGTCATAACCAGGCATAGGCTTGGCGGGTGACCCAAGTTTGATCGGCAGTTCCTCGATCCCAAGCGGATTTCCTGCGATGGGCCAGCCGGTTTCAGTTTGCCACCAATGATCGATCACCGGCACTTTCAGTGCATCCTGCGCCCAGACGATCGTGTCCGGGTCAGCCCGCTCACCGGCCAGGTAAAGCGCGCCCAAGTGGGACATATCGTAATTGTTGATCAGTTCACCTTGCGGGTCCTCGCGTTTGACCGCACGGATCGCTGTTGGTGCGGTGAAAAAGCTTTTGACCTTGTGTTCGGAAATAACACGCCAGAACGTGCCGGCGTCGGGTGTGCCCACCGGCTTGCCTTCGAACACGATCGTGGTGTTTCCGTGGATCAAAGGCGCGTAACAAATGTAAGAGTGACCCACGACCCATCCCACGTCGGATGCTGCCCAGAACACGTCACCGGGGTCCACATTGTAGATATTCTTCATCGTCCAGTTCAGCGCCACCAAATGGCCTGCGGTGGGGCGAACGACACCTTTGGGCGCACCTGTCGTGCCCGAGGTGTAGAGGATATAGGCCGGGTCGTTGCCGGCGACCGGAACACACTCGGCCGGTTCGACACCGTATTGGAAGCCATGCCAGTTGAAGTCGCGACCTTCAATCAGTTGTGCAACCTCTTGCTCGCGTTGGAAAATAACGCAGAAATCGGGTTTGTGCTCGGCCAAATCGATGGCCCCGTCCAATAGGGGTTTGTAGTGGACAACGCGCCCGGGCTCCATCCCGCACGAGGCGGCGATGATTGCTTTGGGCTTCGCATCGTCGATCCGAACAGCCAACTCGTTGCTGGCAAAGCCTCCAAACACCACCGAATGTACGGCCCCAAGACGGGCGCAGGCCAGCATGGCCTCCAACGCTTCGGGGATCATCGGCATGTAGATAATAACCCGGTCGCCTTTTTCCACGCCCTTGGCCCGCAATGCACCGGCCAGCATCGCGACGCGATTGCGCAGCTCGACATACGAGATCTCGCGCTTGGTGTGGGTGATAGGGCTGTCGTAGATTATTGCCGTCTGCTCGGCGCGGCCGTTTTCCACGTGGCGATCCACGGCGTTCCAGCATGTGTTGACTTGGGCGTCCGAGAACCATTCGTAGATCGGAGCGTTGTCGTCGAACAGGGCTTTGGTCGGTGGACGCACCCAGTCGATGCTTTTGGCGGCCTCCATCCAAAATTCCTCTGGGTTGGATTTCCAGCTGTCGAAAACGTCCTGGTAAGCCACGATAATCTCCTCCGATAGTTCAGTGCGCTTTGTGTAAAGTGGCCGAAGGGTAACGGACAAGCGACGCTTAAGTCGGAGCGTCACTTTATCGCAAAATATTTGCATATCTTTGGAAGTAGAGGTGCAAATTTTTGCAAATGCACTTTTTGGGCGCAGTAAGGTGGGTATCGTGGGGAATTTTTGCAAAGTTGCAAAGAGGGCTGAGCAAACAAGTCTCAGAATCATACCGGGCGCCTTAGCTGGCGCCCGGTTCGAATTATTGACAGATCAGGTTACACGACTACCCGTAGTGGGTAACGGGCGTACCCGCTATTGCGGCCATGTTCAGCAACCCACGCGCGGTGATTGATGGCGTCACGATATGCGCCTTGTTGCCCATCCCCATCAGGATCGGCCCAACCTCCAGCCCGTCCGCCTTCATTTTCAGAATGTTTCGCACGCCGCTGGCCGCGTCGGAATGCGCGAAGATCAACACATTCGCTGCACCCTCCATGCGGGAATTCGGGAAGATGCGCGAGCGCAGCTCGGGGTCCAGCGCAAGGTCAAGATTCATCTCGCCCTCATAGGTAAAGTCACGTGGCTCCGAGTCCAGAATATCCAGCGCCGCCCGCAGACGTTTGCCTGACCCTTCCGCCTGATTGCCAAACTGGGATTGCGAGCAAAAGGCGATTTTGGGTTCAAGCCCAAAGCGGCGCACGTGACGCGCTGCCCCGATTGTGCTTTCGGCCAGTTCCTCGGGGGAGGGCAGTTGCCGAACATGGGTGTCAGCAATAAACAACGGCCCGTCTTCCAGGATCATCAGCGACAGCGCGCCGTGCGGACGTAAGTCTCCGTCGCTCAAAATTTGTTGCACATAGTTCAAGTGCCAGCGGTACTCGCCAAAGGTTCCGCAGATCATACTGTCTGCATCGCCCCGATGCACGGCAATCGAGGCAATAGCAGTGTTGTTGGTCCGCATGATCGCCTTGGCCAGATCAGGCGTAACGCCACGGCGCTGCATCAGTCCGTGATATGTATTCCAATAATCATAATAGCGCGGGTCGTCTTGCGGGTTTACGATCTGGAAATCCTCACCCGGCCGGACGGTCAGACCCAGCCTTTCGCATCGGGCATCGATTACATCGGGACGACCGATCAGAATCGGGGTCTCGGTGGTTTCTTCCAAAATAGCTTGGGCTGCGCGCAGGACGCGTTCGTCTTCACCCTCGGCAAAGACGATCTTGCGGGACGCGGCCGAGGCGGCCTCGAAAACCGGTCGCATGATCAGCGCCGATTTGAAAACGGTTTGGTTGAGCTGTTCTTTATACGCTTCGATATCGGCAATCGGGCGTTTGGCCACACCGCTCGCCATAGCGGCCTTGGCCACTGAGGATGACACCACGCCCACAAGGCGCGGGTCAAAGGGTTTGGGGATCAGATAGTCGGGACCGAAGGTCAGTTGTTCACCCTTATAGGCGGCTGCGGCCTCGGCACTGGTGGTGGCGCGGGCCATTTCGGCGATACCGTCGACACAGGCGATCTGCATCTCATCGTTGATCTCGGTTGCGCCAACATCCAGCGCGCCGCGGAAGATGAAGGGAAAGCACAGGACGTTGTTCACCTGATTGGGAAAGTCGCTGCGGCCCGTGGCGATGATTGCATCCGGCGCAACCTCGCGCGCGGCATCGGGCAGAATTTCCGGGTTCGGGTTGGCCAGCGCAAAGATGATCGGGCGGCTGGCCATTTTCGCGACCATATCGGGCTTGAGCACATTCGGCCCGCTTAGGCCAAGGAACAGGTCCGCATCCCCTATCACGTCATCCAGCGTGCGCAGATCGGATTTCTGTGCGAACTGGTCCTTGTGCGGATTCATATCCTCGGCGCGGCCTTCGTAGACCAGACCGTGAATATCGCACAGCCAGATATTCTCGCGCTTGACGCCTAGCTTGACCAGCATGGACAGGCAGGCAATCCCCGCCGCCCCGCCGCCGGTCGAGACGACTTTGATGTCTTCGAACGATTTGCCGGCAACGTGCAGCGCGTTCTTGGCGGCCGCCCCCACAACGATGGCAGTGCCGTGCTGGTCGTCGTGAAAAACGGGGATATTCATCCGCTCGCGGCAGATTTTCTCGACGACGAAGCAGTCGGGGGCTTTGATGTCTTCTAGGTTGATCGCACCAAAAGTGGGCTCTAACGCGCAGACGATATCAGCCAGCTTTTCGGGATCGGGCTGATCGACCTCGATATCGAAACAGTCGATATTAGCGAATTTCTTGAACAGAACGGCCTTGCCTTCCATCACTGGTTTTGAGGCCAGCGCACCGATGTTGCCCAGTCCCAAAACCGCCGTCCCGTTTGAGACCACCGCCACAAGGTTGCCGCGCGCCGTATAAAGCTCGGCATTTTGGGGGTCGGCCTTAATTTCAAGGCTCGCTTCGGCCACGCCGGGTGAGTAGGCGCGCGCCAAGTCGCGACCGTTGGCCATCGGCTTAGTGGCTTTGATCTCTAGCTTTCCGGGCTTTGGGTGGGCGTGGTAGTCAAGCGCGGCCTGCCGCAGGCTGGGGGTGTCAGACATTGGCGATTTATCTCCGTTCCGAAATTTGATTGACCGTTAAACCATTTTTTCCGGCTTGGCTACGTTACGTCATTTTGCAGCATGTTTTCGGCGACATGAGCGCGTGAGTTGCATTTCAATTCAAAGTAACTAGTTTCGAGCATCTTCGAAAACCTGTCTTTCAGACGCAAGAACAAAGGCCAGACATGAGCTTTAATGAGGATCTCCGGACTGCTTCCAAAGGGCATATTTACTTTGGGCTTCCTGCTGCTCTGGCCGCAATGGCGCTTGTGTTGGTCGTTATCTCTATCTGGCCGGAACAGGCATCGCGTTTCAACCAAGAGGGCGGCTTGATCGAGACTGGCTCGGCTTTTGCTTTGCTGGCGGCGGGCTTTGCAGCGTTTTACCGCTTTCCCGGCGTCAAGCGCCTGTACATCGGCGTCGTGTGTCTTCTGTTGGCCGAGCGCGAGCTTGAAGCGGATGTCTACTCGGTTGGAACCTTTCCTCATACGATCCTCAGTGGTTTGGACGTGATGCTGGACATGACTGCCGTGCGCATAGTGCTGGCGGTGATCGTGTTGGGTGGGTTGATCTGGCACGGTGTCCCGACGGGTTGGCGTGCTTTGAAGGCACGCGCGCCGTTTTTGCTGGTGTTTTTCCTGGCGGGGATGTCGGCAGTGGTCGCGCAACTGCTGGAAGAGGTGTCCGGGATGATGGGCGCGGATATGTCTCAGACCATGATACTGCGCCTGTTTGTGCTGGAAGAAACGCTTGAGATGTTCTTTTCGATTGGCATTCTGGCCGCTGTTCTGATCGGATGGCCGAAAGCCAAGATCGAAGAGACAGTGAATGACCAACAACCAGACCAAAGCTGAGATTCGTCTGCCCACGCGGGAGCTGCGCGACGATATCCCCTTTTTTACCAAGGTGCTGGGGATGCGGATGGATATGATCTATCCCGCCGATGACCCTCGGGTGGCGGTGTTTTCCGGCCACGGGCTGCGGCTGCGGATTGAAAAGGACGCGCCGGAAAGCCCCGGCACGTTGCGCATCCTGACCGATGACCCCGACAGCTTTGCCGACGGACAGCGCAGCCTAGTGGCCCCGAACGGAACAAAGGTCGAGATTGATGAGCTGAATCCGCCCATGGTCATGCCGGACACGGTGCATTCTTTCGTTGTGCGCAGGCTCAAGGATCAGGCCCCGTGGATCATTGGTCGCGCCGGGATGCACTATCGTGATCTGGTGCCCGACCGGCTGGGCGGGTCCATCATTGCTAGCCATATCCGCATTCCCGACGGTGGACCGGTGCCGGACATGGTGCATTTCCACAAGGTCGGATTCCAACTGATCTTCTGCATCCACGGCTGGGTGGATGTGGTCTACGAGGATCAGGGCGACAAGATGCGCCTGACTGCTGGCGATTGCTTTATCCAACCGCCCGAAATCCGTCACCGCGTGCTTGAGGCCTCGGACAATGTGCAGGTGATCGAGATCGGGGTGCCTGCCGAGCACGTCACAGAGATTGATCACGATATGGACCTACCCACCCCGCACTACCGCCCCGATCGTGAATGGCAGGGGCAGAAGTTCGTCTTCAATCAGGCCGAGGGCGCGGATTGGGTGCCGTTCCGCCTGCCGGGCTATATCTGCCGCGACACCACGATTGCGGAAAACACCAAGGGCGTGGCCGGGGTGCAGGTCGTGCGCAAAGGGCAGGGTGATCCGCAATGGGCTGCCCATGACACAGATATCCATTTTACCTTTGTCATGAACGGCGCGGTCACATTAGAAGGTGAAGGGCGCGAGCCATACCCGCTGGAACAAGGGGACGCGTTTGTGATCCCTCCGGGGATGCGGACGCGCCTGTCGGACCCGTCGGATGATGTGGAACTGCTTGAGGTGACGCTGCCGGGCACGTTCAACACACGGCTGGGGTAAGAATTGCGGCGCGCGGGGCTTCACCTTGGCGCGCCGTTTCACTAGAACAGTATTTTTCTGACCAGATGATCAAAAATCGGGGAATCGCCATGAGCCTGAAAGACGCAGCCCTCTTAGTTCGCGAAAACGCCTATGCGCCCTATTCGAACTTCAAGGTCGGGGCGGCGGTCCGATCTGCCTCGGGCGTGATTTATTCCGGATGCAATGTCGAAAACGTGGCCTATCCCGAAGGCACCTGCGCTGAAGCAGGGGCGATTGCCGCCATGGTCGCCGCAGGCGAGCAGGAACTGACCGAGGTTTATGTGGTTGCCTCATCGCCTCAGCCCGTGCCGCCCTGCGGGGGGTGCCGTCAGAAACTGGCTGAGTTCGGCAAGCGCGAGGTCAAGGTGACACTGGCATCGGTCGAAGGGTCTGAGATGGAAACCACCATTGGCGATCTGCTGCCGGGGGCCTTTGGCGCCTCGCATATGGAGTGAGCCATGGACGCCCGTTCGATCATTGCCAAACTGCGCCGGGGTCAGGTGCCCACGGCCGAGGAACTGCGCTGGTTCGCGCAAGGTCTGGCTGATGGTGGCGTCAGTGATGCGCAGGCTGGGGCTTTTGCGATGGCCGTCTGTATGGGCGGTCTGGGCGCGCAGGGCCGCGCTGACCTGACGGTTGCAATGCGCGACAGCGGCGACGTTCTGACATGGGACGTGGATGGCCCGGTGATCGACAAGCACTCGACCGGAGGGGTGGGGGACAGTGTCAGTCTGGTGCTTGCACCTGCACTGGCTGAGATGGGGGCCTATGTCCCGATGATCTCGGGTCGTGGGTTGGGCCATACCGGTGGGACGCTGGACAAGCTCGAGTCGATTCCGGGCGTGACCACTCAGATCAGCGAAGATCGTCTGGCGCAGATTTTGCGCGAAACCGGCGCGGCCATCGTTGGCGCAACGGGGCAGATCGCCCCTGCGGACAAGCGGCTCTATGCAATCCGCGATGTGACGGCGACGGTGGAAAGCCTCGACCTGATCACCGCGTCGATCCTGTCCAAGAAGCTGGCCGCCAGCCCGGATGCACTGGTGCTGGACGTCAAGGTGGGCAGCGGCGCGTTCATGAAAACCCACGAGGATGCGCGCAATCTGGCACAGGCCCTGACCCAGACCGCGAATGCCGCGGGATGCCGCACCTCGGCGGTGATCACGGATATGAACCAACCTCTGGCACCGGCGCTGGGCAACGCGTTAGAGATCTGCGAGGTCATGAAAGCCATGACCGGCGGGCGCAATACGCCCTTGGCCGAAATCTCGGCCGAGTTGGGCGGCGTGCTGCTGGTGGATGCCGGGATGTGCGCAACCTTGGATGAGGGGCGCGAGAAACTGGCCGAAATTATCCGCTCTGGCCGCGCGGCCGAAAGGTTCGGGCGCATGATGGCCGCCGTCGGCGCGCCACTGCATTTCGTCGACAACTGGTCGCGGTACTTGCCCGAGGCCAGCGTGATTCTTGAAGTTCCTGCGCCAAGCACGGGCTATGTCACTGCGATGGATGGCGAAGCGTTGGGACTGGCCGTCGTTGCGCTGGGCGGCGGGCGGCAAGTTGAAAGCGACGTGATCGACCCCGCCGTGGGGATTTCCAATATCGTCCGACTGGGCGACAAGCTGGACAAAGGTACGCCGTTGGCCGTGATCCACGCCGCGCGCGAGGACGCGGCGCAACAGGCGGCGCAAGCCGTCTTGCAAGCGATCAGCCTCGGGCCGGACAGCCCCTCGCTGCCGGGGATCGTGCATGAAAGGATCACCGCATGACCCGCGCGTTTCTGGTCGTGATGGACTCGGTCGGCATCGGCGGCGCGCCGGATGCGGATCAATTTTTTAACGGCACGGTGCCCGATACGGGGGCCAACACGCTGGCCCATATCGCGCAGGCCTGCGCTGAGGGGCGGGCCGAGGATGGGCGCTCGGGCCCGCTGCATTTGTCTCATCTGGATGCGTTGGGGCTGGGGGCGGCGACCCGTTTGGCCTCGGGCGCAGACACGCCGGGGCTGCGGGCGGAACCGACCGGCCTGTGGGGCTGCGCGCGGGAACATTCGCCGGGTAAGGACACGCCCTCGGGCCATTGGGAACTGGCCGGGCTGCCGGTGTCTTGGGACTGGCACTATTTCCCGGATACGCAGCCAGCCTTTCCCGCCGACCTCAGCCGGGCCGCCGCCGAGGCTGCAGGAACCGACGGCATATTGGGCGATTGCCACGCCTCGGGTACGGCGATCATTGCAGACCTGGGCGCCGAACATCTGCGCACCGGCTGGCCAATCTGCTATACCTCGGCTGACAGCGTGTTCCAGATCGCCGCGCATGAGGAGCATTTCGGCCTAGACCGATTGCTGGAAATGTGCCGAACTCTGGCCCCGCGCTTGCACGAGATGAAAGTGGGCCGGGTCATCGCGCGACCATTCGTGGGAACGCCGGAACAGGGCTTCACCCGCACCACCAACCGCAAGGATTTCGCCATCCTGCCGCCTGCGCCGGTTCTGACCAACTGGGCGCAGGATTCCGGGCGGCGCGTGCATGCGGTCGGCAAGATCGGTGATATCTTCTCGATGCAGGGGATCGACACGCTGCGCAAAGGCTCGGACGCCGAGCTGATGCGTCACCTCTCCGATCTGGTCGATGAGGCGGAAGAGGGCAGCCTGATCTTCGCCAATTTCGTGGAGTTCGACAGCCTGTACGGCCACCGCCGCGACATCAGCGGCTATGCAAGCGCGCTGGAATGGTTCGACCGTGAGATCGGCGCAATCATCGCCCGTCTGCGGCCCGGAGACTTGATGCTGCTCACCGCCGACCACGGCAATGACCCCAGCTGGATCGGCACCGACCATACGCGCGAACAGGTGCCCGTTCTGATCGCCGGGCGAGGCGCGGGCCAGATCGGCGCGGTGAATTTCACCGATATTGCGGCTAGCATCGCACACCACCTGAACATCCCGGCGCAGGGGCCGGGGCGGAGTTTTCTATGAGCGTCGCAGACCTTCCCAAAATCGAATTGCACCTGCACCACGAAGGCGCGGCCCCGCCCGCCTTTATCCGGCAGTTGGCCCATGAAAAGCGCATCGACCTGAGCGGGATTTTCAAACCCGACGGCAGCTATGATTTCCGCGATTTCGCCCATTTCCTCAGCGTGTATGAGGCCGCCTGCGAAGTGCTGAAATCGCCCGAGGATTTCCGCCGCCTGACACTGGCCATCCTCGAAGAAAGCGCGGCGAACGGAGTGGTTTATTCGGAAACCTTCCTCAGCCCCGATTTCTGCGGCGGCGGAGACCTACACGCCTGGCGCGACTACCTGACCGCCATCCAGGACGCGGCGGATGAGGCCGAGCGCAAATACGACATCACCCTGCGTGGGGTCGTGACCTGTGTGCGCCATTTCGGTCCTGAAAAAGCAAAGCTCAGCGCCCATTGTGCAGCGGAAACCGTTGGTGATTGGATCACCGGCTTTGGCATGGGCGGGAACGAGGCTATGGGAGCTCAGGGGGACTATAAGTGGTCTTTTGACTGCGCCCGCGAGGCTGGTCTGCGCCTGACCACGCATGCCGGAGAGTTTGGTGGCCCCGAAAGCGTGCGTGATGCTATTCGAGACTTGCGTGTGGAACGTGTGGGCCACGGCGTACGCGCCGCCGAAGACCCAGACCTGATCCGCGAGATTGTGGACCGCGACATCACGCTTGAGGTCTGCCCCGGCTCGAACGTGGTACTGGGGCTTTTCCCCGATTTCGCCGCGCATCCAATTGCCAAATTGCGCGATGCGGGTGTGAAGGTCACAATTTCCACGGACGATCCGCCGTTTTTCCACACCACAATGCGGCGTGAATATGAGATGTTGAGCAAGGCGTTCGGCTGGGATGCTGAAGTTTTTGCCGCGCTGAACGAAACCGCACTGAACGCGGCTTTTTGCGATGAAGAGACCCGCGCGCGGGTCAAGACAAGACTGGAGAGAATATGAGCGAACACCTGACCGTCGTTGACCACCCGCTGGTGCAGCACAAACTGACGCTCATGCGGGACAAGGGCACCTCGACCGCCAGCTTCAGGCAGTTGCTGCGCGAGATCACTCAACTGCTTGCCTATGAGGTCACGCGTGAGATGCCGCTGACCACCCGCCATATCGAAACTCCGATGGAGGAGATGGACGCCCCCATCCTGGCTGGTAAGAAGCTGGCGCTGGTGTCGATCCTGCGGGCCGGAAACGGGATGCTGGATGGGGTGCTGGAGCTGGTGCCCTCGGCCCGCGTGGGTTTTGTCGGCCTCTACCGCGATGAGGAAACGCTGAAACCCGTTCAGTACTATTTCAAAGCGCCCGAGGGGCTGAAAGACCGTCTGGTCATCGCGGTTGATCCGATGCTGGCCACCGGTAACAGTTCGGCCGCGGCGATTGATCTGCTGAAAGAGGCGGGTGCCACCGATATCCGATTCCTGTGCCTGCTGGCTGCCCCCGAAGGCGTTGCGCGGATGAAAGAGGCGCATCCGGACGTGCACATCGTAACGGCGTCACTGGACCGAGAGCTGAATTCCAAAGGCTATATCATGCCCGGCCTCGGCGACGCGGGCGACCGGATGTTCGGTACCAAGTAAGTCGGATCATCCGCCGCAGATATTCTGCAGCCGGACCCAATCGCGGTCCGGCAGGACCTGCTGTTGGGGACGTCCTGCCATTGGGTCAGCCTCGATCAGGCCTAACACCGTTTCACCGGTTACATCCTTGGCATAGGCAAAAGGTGTCGAGGGCAGAGCGGCTTGGGCAAAGACCTCCAGAAGGTCATCATCCGGCAGGGAAGGGCGGGGCTCTGACAGGACCTCTTCGGTATAGGCATCCACGATGTCTGGGGTCAGTTCGCCGGTTGTCAGCAGTCTAAAGGCAGTGCCTGCTCCGGTGCGGTTCAGCAGATCCTCAAGTGGATCCTGCGCCTGCGTTCGTGCGCGTTCTGCAATGATGTACCCGGCGGCAACCGAGGGATCCTCGTGATCTTCGACTAGCGCCCGGTTTAACAACACGATCCCGCCCGGCAGGCTGAGACTGCTTTGCACGCCCGCCGGAAGGATGACGACTTCGCGTACACCTGTGCGTGCGGCCAGTTGATGTAACGCCTCTTGCGCATCTTCGGACGTGCAGGCCCGCCCCGATACTCGCTCGATCCGGTCAAGGATTGCACCACCGATATCATGCCGTTTGATCTCGGGAACAACCGAGACCACGTGGTTCTGAAGCGCAACCGGAACCCAAAGCAAAAGCAAGGCCAGAACAGCGACAATGACACCCGCCACGCTGAGCCACCGCAAACGCCCGGGATGCGGGCGCGCGCGGTCGATGGCGCGTTGCAAACGGTCTATCGCCTCGATCATGGTGGTTTCGGTTTCTTCCAGCTCCAGCGTCTCGTCCGGGTCGCCATCGGGGTTGAAGACCGCCGGATAACCACCCGGATTCTGCCGTTCCAGCGCCGCCAGGGACCAATGTGTCAGCGCCTTGTCATTGAAATCCGAGATTGTCAGTGTGGCTTCGCCGATGGAAACCACTACCTCGCGCCGTTGAACGTCGGGCGAAGGACGCCACAGACCGGTGGCCTCGATCCGTTGGTACTGTTTCAGGGCCGTCATCACGGTGAGAACTGCTCATTATTGATTGAGGTCAGTTTAGCACGCAAAAATCCAGTGGCGCAAACCTGTTGCGCCTGGTTCTGTAAATGTGCTGGATGGTGCAGGGCCTTGGGGGCAAGGCTTTATTGGTTTAACAACAAGGCATACCATGTCGCCCGACACGCAGACCTCACCGATCTTGGCCTCGATCCTGATGATAAGCTCGATGGCGATCATTGGGGTGGTGGATAATGTGGTGATCTTGTTGGCCGAGACGATCGGCCTTTGGCAGTTCCACCTAAGCCGCGCCGCGTTGATGCTGCCGTTGATCGTAGGATTGTCGCTATTGGGTTTCGGGAAGTTGCGCCCAAATCGTCTGGGGCCTGTGATGTTGCGCAGTGTGCTGATCACGTTGGCGATGTTATTCTATTTTGGCGCGTTGGCCCTGATGCCCATTGCACAGGCCTTGGCGGGGCTGTTTACCTCGCCGATCTTTGTGCTTCTGATATCGACGCTGGCGCTGGGGCAAAAGATCGGGCCCTGGCGTATTTTCGCTGTTTTTCTGGGGTTCACCGGCATTTTATGCGTACTGCAACCGAACCCGTATGAGTTCGATGTAAAGACGCTGTTACCTGTCGCCGGGGGGCTGTTCTATGCGCTGAGCGCTGTTATCACGCGCAGTCACTGCGCAGGGGAAAGTACCGTCGCTCTATTAGCGGCCATGGTCGTCACTTTGGGGTTGGCGGGGGCAACGGGTGTGATCGCCTTGACGGTGTTTCCTCTGACATCGCCTGAAGGGCCGGAGGGGTTCGTCACGCGCGGATGGGTTTGGCAGATGCAACCTGCTATCCCCTGGATTGTCGTTCAGGCCGTTGGATCGACAATCGCCGTTTTCATGCTGATCAGAGCCTATCAGATCGGAGAGCCGTCCTATGTCGCGGTATTCGAATACTCGGTCATGATTTTTGGCCCCCTGTTCGCCTGGGTTGCCTTTGGCCAGTCGATCGGCGTTATGCAGATCGCAGGGATTGCCCTGATCGCGACGGCGGGCGCCGTATTGGGCTGGAGAGCCGGGCGCACATCCCCCGAGAACGCCATCGCATGATCATTTCCAGGGGTCGGCGATACGTGTTTGTTCATATCCCCAAAAGCGGAGGGACATCGCTGTCTTTGGCTTTGGAAGACCGGGCTATGAAAGATGACATCCTTGTGGGCGATACACCCAAGGCGCTGCGACGCCGCAAGCGGTTAAAGGCGATGACGGGCGCAGAACGTCTCAGGAAACACGGCGTTTTGTCTGATATCGACGGGATAGTATCCGCGGACGAACTTCGGTCGATGTTCACCTTCACTCTGGTTCGGAATCCTTGGGACCGGATGGTCAGCTACTATCACTGGTTAAGGGATCAAACCTTCGAACACCCGGCAGTCGGCCTGGCCCGCAAACTGCCGTTCACAGAGTTCGTTCTGCACGCTGATACAGCGCAGTCTTTCGCAGCCAACCCGGCGCGACGCTATATGACTCTGGCGAACGGGGTCGAGCACTGCAGCGCGTATATCCGTTTGGAACAGTTCGAGAAAGACGCCGAGCCTTTGTTTGAACATCTCGGGTTCAGGCTGTCGCTGCCACAATCGAACCGTTCAGACCGTGTTGCAGATTACCGAGGTTATTTCACGCCAACGACACGCGCCGCTGTTGCTGCGACGTGTGCCGAAGATATCGAAAGGTTCGGCTACGGCTTTGATGATTTCGGGATATGATCACGGGTTGATTTGACGTCAACATTGCGCCAACCCGCAGACAGGAAAACTGGCGCATGCAGAACATGCGCCAGTTTTTTAGTTCAGGCTGCTTTCGCTTCGGGGTCGAAGCGGCCGTAGAAGGTCTGGCCTTTCTCGGCCATCTCGCGCAGTAGCGGCGGGCAGGCGAACCGATCACCGTATTTCGCCGTCAGTTGGTCGCAACGCTCGGCCGCATAAGGTGCGCCGATGATGTCAACCCAGCTGAGCGGACCACCGGACCAGGGCGCAAAGCCCCAAGCCAGGATCGCGCCAACATCGGCCTCGCGGATGTCTTCCACTACGCCTTCTTCCAGCGCACGGACGGCTTCCAGAACCTGAGCGAACATCAGGCGTTCCTGAACTTCGATCAGATCGGGCTGGTCCTCGGCCAGCGGGAATTTGTCCTGCAGACCTTTCCAGTATCCCTGACGCTTGCCCTTTTCGTCATAGTCAAAGAAACCGGCCTTGGACTTGCGGCCCAGACGCCCCTGTTCTTCCATCCAGAAGATCAGATCGTCGGCGCTGCTTGCCGGATAGGCATCGCCCATCGCGGCCTTGGTGGCGCGGGCGATCTTGACCCCCAGATCGATCGAGGTTTCATCGGTCAGGGTAATTGGTCCCACCGGGAAGCCTAGCTGACGTGCGGCGTTGTCGACCAGCACGGGGCTGACACCTTCGGTCACCATACGCGCGCCTTCGTTCAGGTAGGGGATGATGCAACGGTTGCAGTAGAAGAACCGCGCGTCGTTGACCACGATGGGCGTTTTGCGGATCTGGCGCACATAATCCAGCGCTTTGGCAACCGCACGATCACCAGTTTCCTTGCCCTTAATGATCTCGACCAGCAGCATCTTCTCGACCGGCGAGAAGAAGTGGATACCAATGAACTGATCAGGACGCACGCTGGCCTTGGCCAAATCGGTGATCGGCAGGGTCGATGTGTTCGAGGCAAAGATGCAGTCGTCCGAGATAATCGCCTCGACCTTTTTGGTCATGTCGGCTTTGATGGCGGGGTCTTCGAATACGGCTTCGATGATCAGATCGCAGCCTTTCAGCTTCTCCAGATCAGGTGTCGGAGTGATCAGGCCCAGCATAACGTCTTTCTTGTCTTCTGAGATCTTCCCCCGCTTGACCGACTTGTCCAGATAGGTCTCGGAATACGCTTTCCCTTTGTCCGCGGCAGCCTGATCGCGGTCAATCAGGACAACCTCCATACCGGCTTGGATCGAGACCAGCGCGATACCGGCCCCCATCATACCTGCACCCAGAACACCGACTTTCCTGACCGACTGATCGGGGATTCCGGCAGGGCGCACGGCGCCTTTGTCCAGTGCCTCTTTGTTCAAGAACAGCGAGCGGATCATTGCACCTGATGACGGGTTCATCAGCACAGTGGTGAACCAGCGAGCCTCGATCCGCAGGGCGGTGTCGAAATCGACCAGCGCGCCTTCATAAACCGCGCTCAGCAAAGCTTTGGCTGCTGGGTAAGCACCCTGAGTTTTGCCGTGCACCATCGCAGAGGCACCGACGAAGTTCATGAAACCGGCTGGGTGGTAGGGGGCACCACCGGGCATCTTGTACCCTTTGGCGTCCCAAGGTTTGACCAGATCAGTCTCCTTGGCGTTCAGAACCCACTCTTTCGCGGCGGCCATGGGGTCGGCGGCGATCTCGTCGATATAGCCAGCACCTTTGGCTTTTTTGACGTCCAGCATCTTGCCTTCCAGCAACAGCGGCGCTGCAGCAATCGTACCCATCTTGCGGATCATGCGCGTGGTGCCGCCTGCGCCGGGGAAGATGCCGACCATGATTTCCGGCAGGCCGTATTTGGCTTTGGGATCTTCACCGGCAAAGATGCGGTGGGTCGACAGGGGCAGTTCCATGCCGATCCCGGCGGCGGTGCCGGGCAGAACGGCTGCAATCGGCTTGCCGCCCTTCTTGGTTTTGAAGTCCATGCCTGCCAATTCAATCTTACGCAGCAGGGCGTGAATTTTCATCGTGCCTTCGAACAGGCCTTTGGCGGGATCGTCACCGGCCTCTTCCTTCATCACGGCCAACAGGTTCAGGTCCATGCCGCCGGCAAAGGAACCCTTCTTGCCCGAGGTGATGATGATGCCTTTGATCTCGTCATCGGCCAGCGCCTGATCGATACAGGCGTCCAGTTGCGTCAGTCCGTCAAAGGACATCACGTTCATTGATTTGCCGGGAACATCCCAGGTAATCGTGCCGACTCCGTCGGCGTCTTTGGTCAGGGTAAACTCGGTCATCCGTCGTCTCCAATCTGGTCAGCCGTCAGCGGGCTGCCGTCTTTCCGGGTGAAGGATTCGCCATCTGCGTCGTCCTTCACCATCATGTCGATATCGCTATAAAAGCCGGTCTCGGTCGGGGTCCGCGTGCCCACCACCAGAAAGGTCGCGGGCGCATCGGTTTTGTTTACAAGGTGGTGGCCGTTGGGCTCACCTGCGGGCCAGGCCGCACAATCACCGGGCTGCATCTCATGCTCACCATCGTCGTCGATCAGGGTGCAGATGCCGGAAAGCACAATGGCGAACTCGTCCTGCTCCATGTGGTAGTGCCGCAGCGAGGACATCCCCGCAGGCTCCAACCGCACGATGTTGACCCCATATTGGGTCAGACCGCCCGCATCCCCCAGCCGCTGAACGAAACGACCTGCGGTCGCCTCGGCCAGCTTGCCAGGATAGGACGATCCCCCAATAAACGGGATCTGAGAGAGATCCAGCTTGGGCATCAGACCCGCTCGATGATGGTCGCGGCACCCATGCCCGACGCAATGCAGAGCGTGGCCAGACCGGTTTCTTTGTCCTGCCGCTCCAGCTCGTCCAACAGAGTACCGATGATCATCGCGCCAGTTGCACCCAGCGGGTGACCCATCGCAATCGAGCCGCCATTGACGTTAACCAGCTCTGGGTCCACATCAAATGCTTGCTGGAACCGCAACACGACCGAAGCGAAGGCTTCGTTCACTTCGAACAGGTCTAAATCCGAAATCTGCATGCCGTTGTCGGCCAAGATTTTCTGGGTCACCGGAACCGGGCCAGTCAGCATGATGGTCGGGTCCAAACCGATCTTGGCAGTGGCCTTGATCCGTGCGCGCGGTTTGATGCCGTGCTTTTCACCGAATTCCTTGTTGCCGATCAGAACGGCCGCAGCCCCGTCCACGATGCCCGAGCTGTTGCCCGCGTGGTGGATGTGGTTGATCTTTTCCAGGTGCGGGTATTTCAGCAGGGCGACTTTGTCGAAGCCCGGCATCTGCTCGCCCATCATCTGGAAGGCGGGGTTCAGGCCGCCGAGGCTCTGCATGTCGGTGCCGGGGCGCATGTATTCGTCATGGTCCAGAATGGTCAGGCCGTTGCGGTCTTTGACGGGGACAATCGACTTGGCAAAGCGGCCTTCTTCCCACGCCTGCGCGGCGCGGCGCTGCGACTCCATCGCCAGCTGGTCTGCCTGATCGCGGCTGAAGCCGTATTCGGTCGCGATGATGTCCGAGGAAATCCCCTGCGGCACGAAATACGTGTCCATCGCCAGCGACGGATCAACGGCAATCGCCGCACCGTCCGACCCCATGGCCACGCGGCCCATCATCTCGACGCCGCCGGCGATGTAGCCGTCACCGGCACCGCCTTTGATCTGGTTGGCGGCCAGGTTCACAGCTTCCATGCCCGAGGCGCAGAAGCGGTTGATGGCCAGACCGGGGATCGATTCATCCAAATCCGATGCCAGAACTGCAGAACGGGCCAGACAGCCGCCCTGTTCCATCACCTGCGTGACGTTGCCCCAGATCACGTCTTCAACGGCGTGGCCTTCCAGGTTGTTACGCTCTTTCATTGCGTTAAGGGCGACGGCGGACAGTCGCACCGAGGTTACCTCGTGCAGGCTGCCATCCTTGCGGCCCTTTCCGCGCGGTGTGCGCAGGGCGTCATAGATGTAAGCTTCGGTCATGATGCTCTCCTTAAGCTCGATCCGGCACTTGGCCGGGCATCAGGTCGTAGGGGTGTTGCCAACCCGGCTGTTCAGACAGCCGCGTCAGCCATTTGTCGATATTGGGCCATTCGGAACGGTCAAAACCGAAGGGCTCGGGGTAATACAGGTATCCGCAGCAGCTGAGATCGGCGTTAGCCACGCCGTCGCCCACGATCCAGTCGCGGCCATCCAGATGTGCGTTCAGAATTTGATAGGCCGACTTCAAACGGCCCTGATTAAAGGCAATGACGTCAGCATTCCGATGCTCTGCGGGAAGGAAATTCATCAAAAATCGTGTCATTCCAGCTCCTGAGCTGAGCTTGTGATTGTCCCACAAAACCCAGCGCAGAACTTCGTACCGCTCAGCGTGAGAATTACCACCAAACTTTCCGGTCTTTTCGGTCACATACGCTTGAATGGCACCAGACTGGCTGGTGCTGAAATCACCGTCCACCAAGACGGGCGCTTCGCCCATCGCGTTGACATTCGCCCTGTATTCCGGTGTGCGGGTCTGGCCGTTAAAGAAATCAACTTCGATTGGCTCCCAGTCCAACCCGGACATCTCCAAAGCCAGCGCAGCCTTGTAAGAGTTTCCGCTGACGCTGAAACAGTGCAGTTTGATGGTCATCCTTAGCCTCCCTTGACGTATGCCCGACCGAGTGGTGCCGTTGGCTTTCGCCCGCCCTTTGTCGGGCGGTCGCGGTTCTTTAACGTTTGCGCGCTTCGAGTTCCGAATTGAAGATACGCAAGCGGTGCGTCAGGTTCTCCTCGTGAATGACGCTGTTGAAGTTTTCAAACAGGAAAGACAGTGCTTCGCCTTCGTCCAGACCGGCCTCGCGGGAAAAGGCCCTGAGGCGGCGATATCCATCTTCGGTCATGGCAACCGGGAAACGGCGGGTCAGTCGAAAACGTTTCGGCATGTCTATCCTTTCGAAAACCCGGCTGCGGGAACAGCCCCGCAGCCGGTTTCAGATCAGAAGCTTGCCGCCTCGAGCGCCATGACGGTGTCGGCACCGGTCTGAATGCGTGCAAGGTGCAGCGCAGTAGCCGGCAGGCGACGGGCCATGTAGAACTGACCGGTGGCAATCTTGGTCTCGTAGAACTCGGTATCCGAGGTGCCGCCGTCAAGGGCTGCATAAGCCGCTTTTGCCATTTGTGCCCACATCAGGCCCAGGCAGACATGGCCGAACATGTGCATGAAGTCGTTCGAACCGGCCAGCGCGTGGTTGGGGTTCTTGGCGCCGTTCTGCATGAAGTACATGCCAGCTGCCTGCAGATCCTTCGAGGCCGCCTTGAGCGGTTCGATGAACGCCTTGTCCAGCGCTTCGTTCTGGCCACCGTTTTCCTTGCAGAAATTCTTGACCATCTCGAAGAAGGCCATCACGTGCTTGCCGCCATCCGTGGCCAGCTTACGACCCACAAGGTCCAGCGCCTGAACGCCGTTTGCACCTTCGTAGATCATCGCGATGCGGGCGTCGCGGGTATACTGCGACATGCCCCATTCCTCGATATAACCGTGGCCGCCGTACACCTGCTGTGCCTTGACGGTCATGTCATAGCCTTCATCGGTCAGGAAACCCTTGATGACCGGCGTCAGCAGCGAGATCAGGCCGTCCGCATCCTTGTCATGCGAGCGATGCGCCTTGTCGATCATCGTGGCACCCCACAGGGCAAACGCACGCGCGCCTTCGGTAAAGCTTTTCTGATCCATCAGGCTGCGGCGGATGTCGGGGTGGACTATCAGCGGATCGGCCGGACCATCGGGGTTCTTGGCGCCGGTTACATCACGACCCTGCAGGCGGTCCTTGGCATATTCTACCGCGTTCTGATAGGCAGCCTCGGCCTGTGCCAGACCCTGCATACCTACACCCAGACGCGCTTCGTTCATCATGGTGAACATGGCACGCATACCTTTGTGCAGGTCGCCCAGCAGGAAGCCGGTGGCTTCGTCATAGTTCATCACACAGGTCGAGTTGCCGTGGATGCCCATTTTCTCTTCGACTTTGCCGACCGAAACGCCGTTGCGTTCGCCCAGCGAGCCGTCTTCGTTGACGATGAACTTGGGCACGATGAACAGCGATACGCCCTTGATGCCCTCGGGGCCGCCGGGGATTTTGGCCAGAACCAGATGGATGATATTGTCGGCCATGTCGTGGTCACCGGCCGAGATAAAGATCTTCTGACCCGACACCTTATAGCTGCCATCGTCCTGCGGTTCAGCTTTGGTGCGCATCAGGCCCAGATCGGTGCCGCAATGCGGTTCGGTCAGGTTCATGGTGCCGGTCCACTCGCAGCTGACCATGTTGGGCAGGTAGGTCGCTTTCTGCTCGTCGGTGCCGTGGGCCAGAATGGCCGAGGCCGCGCCATGGGTCAGGCCCTGATACATGGTGAACGCCTGGTTCGAGGATGAGAACATCTCACCCACCGCACTGCCGATCACGTAGGGCATGTTCTGGCCGCCGAACTCTTCGGGCATGTCCAGACCGGTCCAGCCACCTTCTTTGACTTGCTCGAAAGCGTCTTTGAACCCTGTAGGGGTGTAAACGACACCATTTTCGTGGCGAACGCCTTCAGTATCGCCAACCACGTTCAGCGGATGCAGAACGTTTGATGAAATCTTGCCTGCTTCTTCCAGCACGGCAGCGGTGAAATCCGCGTCCAGTTCGTCGTAACCGGGAATGTCCGATCCCGATACGTTCAGCACTTCGTGCAGGATGAATTGCATGTCTTTGGTTGGCGCGTTGTAGACGGGCATTTGAAGCTCCCTTTAAAATTCGAATGTCCGGTGATTGGGACCGCCGGGATTTACTCGGCGGCCTTTTTGTCGTTTTTCATCGAGGCGATCACTTTCTCGCCCCAACGCAACTGTTCTTTCAGATCGTCGATCGCCTGGGTCAGTTCTTCCCGGCGTGCTTCCATGTCGGCTAAGCGTTCACGGGCGATCTCAAATGTGCGGGTCATCTGGGTCATCTGCTGATCACCCACATGATAAAGGTCCAGCAACTGCCGGATTTCCTCGAGGCTGAACCCAAAACGCTTACCGCGCAGGATCAGTTTCAGACGGGCGCGGTCACGTTTGGTGAACAGACGTTTCTGTCCTTCACGGCTCGGGAACAGCAGTTCCTTGGCCTCGTAAAACCGCAAAGTTCGCGGCGTGACATCATAAGTCTCGCACATTTCACGAATGGTCATCAGATCTTCGGTCATGGCTTCAGCACTCTTGTTCACTGGCGTTGATGTGGTTCAGTTGCGCAGTTTGTGCGCCACTTACAACACGGAGATGGCGTTCGCGTAATCCAAACGCTACGTCACAAATAAGTTGACGTAACTTCCGTTTGCGTCAAGTGGATTTGAGGCTGGGCGGTCGTAACGTCACGTCACGAATAGTGTCGGAAACAACCAGATTGGGGCGTGGAGGCGCAACAAAATAACCCTGCCAGTCAACAGCGCGACAGCAGGGTCGAAAGGAATAGCACTATATCGAAGGGCTGGGTGGCCGCGATCAGTTCAGGGATTTCGCGGTCTGATCGCGCATCTGTTTCAAGGCGTCGATCGCATCGTCAAGCTGTTGTTTCTGTGAATTCAGCTCGATCAGTTGAAGGTCAGCCATTTCGACAAACGTCTTCATCTGCGCCTGATTCCCCTGATCTTCATAGATCAGCAACCACTGCCGGATGTCTTCCAGAGGGAACCCGTATTTGCGCCCCCGCATGATCAACGTCATACGCGCACATTCGCGCGGACCGTAAAACCGCGAGCGGCCTTCACGATCAGGCTGCAAAAGCTCGATATATTCATAGTAACGCAGGGTGCGCGGGGTCACATCGAACTCGGCACACATCTCTTTGAATGACAAACGGTCGTCGGACATTCCTGATCTCCTCTGCGGCAGCCTATGACCTGTCGGCTTCAAGCGCAACAGGCGGGCTTGCTCTTTTGCGGGTCACACGCTCATAAAGGGATAAATCAAGAGGACACAAGCAGATGGTCGACAAAGCCGCTATCGCGCGCCAGTTCATCGAAGCGATTCCGCATGCTCGCGCGTTGGGTATGAAGCTGAACAAAATCGGGAATGGCGAGGCTGAAATAACGATGCCGTATAATGCCGAACTGGTCGGCGATCCGCGCACTGGCGTCATTCACGGAGGTGCGGTTTTTGCAGTACTAGATACGTGCTGCGGAGCCGCCGTCATGAGCCATCCTGCCGCCCCCGGCGGTACGGCTACGATTGACCTGAGAATAGACTATATGAGGGCTGCGACGCCGGGTCAGAGCATCACGACCCACGCTACGTGCTACCACTTGACCCGCAATGTCGCCTTTGTGCGCGCGACCGCGATGGACGAGGATCAGGAGTTGCCTGTTGCCACAGCCTCGGGGTCTTTCACGGTGGAGGGTTTGTGATGGCGCGGCAACGTCCCGAACCCATGCAGGTGGTCAAGCACAGGCGCGATGCGGCACTGAACGCGATCGTCGATGGTGTCCCCTACATCCGGTTCCTCAATATTGCCTTCGACCGGCGCGGGGACGAGCTGACCGGAGTGCTGAATTTTGACGAAAAGTTGATCGGAAATCCCCTGCTTCCAGCCCTGCACGGCGGGGTCACTGCCGCTTTTCTCGAAGTGACGGCCGTCATCACGCTGAGTTGGGAGTACTTCCTGCCCAGTATCGAAAGCGGTGAATTGGACGCCGATGCAATCGTCAAGGACGAGTCGATCCGGTTTCCAAAAACGGTCGACTTCACGGTCGACTATTTGCGATCGGGTTTGCCACGCGACGCCTATGCCCGTGCTTTTGTCAGCCGATCGGGGCGGCGTTATGCATCGGTTAGGGTCGAAGCGTGGCAGGACAACCACGCGCGTCCCTATGCGCAGGCATCGGGGCATTTCCTGATGCCGCAACCTAAGGCCAAGGATAGCTAGAACACCATGCAGGACGCTTCGGCACCTATAACGCATGGACGGGTGCTGAAGATTGCCCTTCCTATCGTGTTGTCAAACGCAACCGTTCCGATTTTGGGCGCGGTCGATACCGGCGTTGTGGGTCAGATGGGGCAGGCGGCACCCATCGGAGCCGTCGGCATGGGTGCTGTCATCCTGTCTGCGATCTATTGGATCTTCGGGTTTTTGCGCATGGGGACCACCGGCCTTGCAGCGCAGGCGCGCGGGGCGGGCGACACGGCCGAGACCGGAGCGCTGTTGATGCGCGGCCTGCTTCTGGGCGGTGCGGCGGGTCTTGTCTTTATCGTTACGCAAGTGTGGGTGTTCTGGGGGGCCTTCGCGCTGTCCCCGGCCAGTCCCGAGGTCGAGTCCCTGACTCGCGCATACCTTGAAATTCGTATCTGGGGTGCGCCCGCGACGATTGCGCTTTATGCCGTGACCGGCTGGTTGATTGCTATCGAGCGCACCCGTGGCGTGTTCCTTCTTCAGATCTGGATGAACGGGCTGAACATTCTGTTGGACCTATGGTTCGTTCTTGGGCTGGGATGGGGTGTCGAAGGTGTGGCTGTTGCGACTCTCATCGCCGAGTGGACCGGTCTGGCGTTGGGTCTATGGCTGTGCCGCAGCGCGTTTTCGGGTCGTCAATGGCGCGATTGGCCTCGGATTTTCGATTCGGCTCGCCTGCGTCGGATGGTTCAGGTGAATACAGATATCATGATCCGGTCGGTCCTGTTGACGGGCTCTTTCACCACCTTTCTGTTCGTGGGCTCGGATCTGGGCGACGTCAATCTGGCGGCCAATCAGGTCCTTCTGCAGTTTCTTGAGATCACCGCCTTTGCGCTGGACGGCTTTGCCTTTTCAGCCGAGGCACTGGTCGGCGGCGCGGTGGGGGCGCGGGACCGGTATCAGGTGCGGCGGGCTTCGGTCATCGCGTCGCAGTGGGGGGTAGGGGGTGCTTTCGCGCTGGGCGCGGTATTCTACCTTGCCGGGCCTGCGCTGATCGACCTTATGTCTACCTCTCCCGAGGTCCGTCTGGCCGCGCGAGAATACCTGATCTGGGCGGCGCTGGCCCCGGTGATCGGAGTGGCTAGCTGGATGTTCGACGGCATCTATATCGGGGCAACCTGGACGCGGGATATGCGCAACGCGATGATCCAGTCGGTTGCAATCTACGTGGTTGCCCTGTTCGTACTGGTGCCGACTCTGGGCAATCACGGCCTTTGGGCCGCGTTGATGGTTCTGAACATCGCGCGGGGATTGACC
Source organism: Ruegeria sp. HKCCD7628 (assembly GCF_057221005.1). Classification (NCBI taxonomy): domain Bacteria; kingdom Pseudomonadati; phylum Pseudomonadota; class Alphaproteobacteria; order Rhodobacterales; family Roseobacteraceae; genus Ruegeria; species Ruegeria sp. HKCCD7628. The sequence goes on along the minus strand of NZ_JBWVBA010000001.1, from coordinate 735,551 downwards.
TTGGGCTGGCGCTATCCCCGGCTTGAGGCGCAGATCGCTTAAAGCAGGTCCAGCAGGTTCTCGGGCGGGCGGCCGATGGCGGCCTTGTCGCCATTGATCGCCAGAGGACGCTCGATCAGGATCGGGTGTTTCGCCATGGCCGCGATCAATGCGTCCTCTGACGTGGTTTTGGTCAGCCCGAGTTCCTTGAACTGTTTCTCGCCCGTTCGCATCATGTCGATGGCGGGTACGTTCAAAAGGGCCAGTGTTGCGCGCAACTCATCCGCCGAGGGCGCGTCTTCAAGGTATTTCCGCACCTCGACCTGCGCGCCTTTTTCCTCAAGCAACGCCAGCCCTGCGCGGGATTTGGAACAGCGGGGGTTGTGCCAATATTCGATCATAGCCAGTCCTCACGTTTGCTGCCCATAGCCTGTGCGACCGTGTCGAACCCGTCGCGCGCCAGAAGTTTGTCCAACCCTTGCGCGATCTCCGCGGCCAGTGAAATGCCGCCATAAACCATCGCCGTGTAGAACTGCACGGCATAGGCTCCGGCGCAAATCTTGGCATAGGCCTGTTCCGCCGTACTGATCCCGCCAACACCGATCAGGGGGATCTGGCCGTCGGTCAACTGGCTCAATCTCGCCAATACGCGGGTGGATTTGTCGAACAGAGGTGCTCCGGACAGACCTCCGGCTTGATCCTTGTGAACACTGCGCAGACCGTCGCGGGACAGGGTGGTATTGGTGGCGATCACCGCATCCACGCCGGTTTCCCGAGCGACCTCGGCAATATCCTGCAGCTCGTCTTCGGTCAGATCGGGGGCGATCTTCAGGAACACAGGCAGGATGCGCGGTAGAGCATCGCGGGTCTCGATCACCCCAGCCAGCAACGCGCTTAGCGCGGCCTTGCCCTGCAGGTCGCGCAGTTTCTCGGTATTGGGGGACGAAACATTGACCGTCGCAAAATCCAGATGTGCCGCGCAATGGGCCAGCACCTTGGCAAAATCGCCGGGGCGGTCGTCGCTGTCCTTGTTTGCACCCAAGTTCAGGCCGATCACCGCGTCTTTGGGACGATCCGCCAGACGTTGGGCCATGACCTCCATGCCTTCGTTGTTGAAGCCAAAGCGGTTGATGGCGGCCTTGTCTTCGCTCAGGCGAAACAGGCGGGGTTTGGGGTTGCCGGGCTGCGGGCGCGGGGTCACGGCGCCGACCTCGATAAACCCGAAGCCCACGCGAGACAGGGGTGTCAGAACCTCGCCGTTCTTGTCGAACCCAGCGGCCAGCCCGACCGGGTTGGGCAGGTCAAGCCCAGCCACCTGCGTGCGCAATCGGGACGAGGTCACAGGACCGGGCGCAGGGGCAAGGCCCGCTTTCAACGCCTTTATCGACATCCCATGCGCGGCTTCCGGATCCATCCGGTGCAGGGCGGCAAGGCCCAGTTTCTCGGTCAGTTTCATCCGAAGCTCTCTCTGCTTTGGGTCGGAGCGCAACGGATCAGGCGCGACGTGTCCACCGCCGCCTGACGATGCACGACCGCTTTTTGGTAATCCGGGTCCGTGACCATTTCCATGAACGCATGGGCGGTGGGGTAGCGGGCGATAAAGACTGCGTCCCAAACCTCGTCCTGCGGGCCGATCAGGGTTGTTTGAAACGCGCCGCTCCATAGAATATGCGCGCCGATACGAGCGATGATCGGGGCGGTTTCGCTCCCGTAGTTGCGATAGGCCTGCGCGCCGGTCAGACCGGCATCGGCCAGATCGTGGTCATCCGGGTACGCGGCCTTGACGCGGAATTTCACCAGATTGAGCATCTCGATCGGATGATCACGGTCCAGATTCTTGAACGCCTCGAACTGAGCGCGCTCGGGGTCGACGTAGCGGGTCATTCCATCTCCTCGGGGAACTGGTGGGCCTGCCCGTCAAAAGGCAAAGGCTTGGCCCAACGCACATCCGTCATCCTGATCTGTCGGTAGAGATGCGGGAACAGCGCGCCCCCGCGCGAGACCTCCCATTTCAGGTCGTCACCCATCGCGCCGGCGTCGCAGGCCAACAGGGTCAGACCGTCGATCCCGGCGAAATGCTTGGCCGCTGTCTCGGCTGCTTGCTCGGCCGTCGAGAAATGGACATAGCCGTCTGCGACATCAATCGGAGCACCGTCCGTTGCCCCATCGGACTGCAAAGCGGCCCATTCGTCGGCCCGGAAAATCTTGTAAATCAGCATGGGGCCGTGATGCCTCGCACGGCGGGTAGAATCAAGCTGGATTTCCCCCTTTGACTCTTTGCGCGGCACGGCGCACGATCACGACAAATAACAATTGGGAGTTTGAACATGTTCACCCGCTTACTGACATCGGTCGCCGTTCTGGGCCTGACAGCAGGCATGGCAGCAGCCGAATATAAGCTGACGATCCTGCATACCAACGATTTCCACGCCCGGTTCGAACCCATCAACAAATATGACAGCGGCTGCAGCGCCGAAGACAATGCCGAAGGCGAGTGCTTTGGTGGCTCGGCCCGTTTGGTAACGGCAGTGAACGATGCCCGTGGCCGTGCCGAGAACTCGATCCTTGTGGATGGCGGAGACCAATTTCAGGGGTCCCTGTTCTATACCTATTACAAGGGCAAGGTCGCGGCTGAGTTCATGAACAAACTGAGTTATGACGCGATGACCGTGGGCAACCACGAATTCGACGACGGGCCCGAGGTTCTGCGCGGTTTCATCGACTCGGTCGATTTTCCAGTGCTGATGTCGAACGCCGATGTCAAAGACGAAGAGCTGCTGACCGACAAGATCAAGAAATCGACCGTGATTGAAGTGGGCGGGGAGAAAATCGGCCTGATCGGCCTGACCCCGGAAGACACCCATGATCTGGCCTCACCCGGCCCGAACATAACCTTCTCGGATCCGGTCCCGGCGGTGCAGGCCGAAGTTGACAGACTGACCGGCGAGGGGGTGAACAAGATCATCGTACTCAGCCATTCGGGCTTTGGCGTGGACCAACGCGTAGCCAGTGAAACAACCGGTGTCGATGTGATCGTGGGGGGACATTCCAACACGTATCTGTCCAACGTCTCGGACAAGGCGGCGGGTCCCTATCCAACCGTGGTGAACGGGGTCCAGATCGTTCAGGCCTATGCCTATGGCAAATTCCTGGGTGAGCTGAACGTGACCTTTGACGACGATGGCAATGTGGTCGAAGCCGCGGGCGAGCCGCTGATCATGGACAACACTGTGACCGAGGATCAGTCGGCGCTGGATCGCATCGCGGAACTGGCCGTGCCGCTGGACGAGATTCGCAACAAGGTTGTGGCAAGTGCTGCTGACGCGATTGAGGGCGACCGCGCTGTCTGCCGAGTGCAAGAATGCCAGATGGGCAATCTTGTAGCCGATGCCATGCTGGCCCGTGTTGCCGATCAGGGTGTGCAGATTGCAATTGCAAACTCGGGTGGTTTGCGTGCCTCGATTGATCCGGGTGACGTGACCATGGGCGAAGTGCTGACCGTGCTGCCGTTCCAGAACACGCTCTCAACCTTCCAGATCAGCGGTCAGGGCGTCATTGATGCGCTGGAAAACGGTGTGAGCCAGGTAGAAGAGGTCAAGGGCCGTTTCCCGCAAGTGGCCGGTATGACTTTCACATGGGATCCTGCGGTTGCGCCGAACGAAGGGCGTATCAGCGATGTGATGGTAGCCAAGGACGGGGGCTTTGTCCCGATTGACCCGGCGGCGACCTATCTTGTCGTGACCAACAACTATGTCCGTAATGGCGGCGACGGCTATGACATGTTCGAAGGCGATGACAAGAACGCCTATGATTATGGCCCGGACCTGGCGGATGTAACTGCTGAATATCTTGCGGAAAACGCGCCTTACACGCCGTACCTGGACGGGCGCATCAAGCAGAAGTAACCCGTTATACTATTGGAAAAGGCCGCGCCATGCTGCGCGGCCTTTTTTGGTCAGTCAAAATCGTATTCTGGCCAAAGCTCGGGATCGAGGCCCTGCAACATCGGCTGAAGGTGGTCGGATACGCTGCGCCAACCGCCGATCGACTTAGTTGAAATCTTCTTACGCACCTGATCGATGCTAGCCGTCCTGACCTGCTTGGTGTTTTCTTCCGGATGCATCATCGTCTCGGTCCACTCGAGGTCACAGAACGCAGCAACCTGTTGGCTGTAAGTCTTTGGGTCTTCGACCAGTTTTTCGTATTGGACTGTCAGTATTCGGTCGCCAAACACCGTGTTCCAATGCGTCATGTAGCGTCGATACATATTCGCGGTATGAGCGATCGCCTTTTGGTTTGAAGCATACCGCATTCCACCCGCTGGAAAGCGCCTGATCCATTTTGACAAACCGACGTCCCGCGGATCCCGAAGCATGTTAATGATCTTTGCGTTCGGAAAAGCTGCTAGCAAGAATCCAATTCGCTGGAAATTGTGTGGCATCTTGTCGACAAACGCGACCGATCCTTCTGGGATTGGGGGCATCAGGGCGCGAAAGTCCTGTGCGAACTCGCTTGCATTCTGCGAGCTGAAAGCATGAGACGCCTGCTCAAAATCACGCGAGAGATCGGCGGCCACCGTCAGCTCGCCACATCCTGCAACCCCGGGGGCAGAACTGAGCATCATCTCCATCAAGGTCGTACCCGAACGGGGCTGTCCCAGAACGAAGATTGGTACAGGGCGTTCGCTTATATCAGAGGATGGAAGATCGGTGTTTTCACGGAACTGCCCGGTGATCACTTCGAACTTTTGCTCTTCTGCCGCGAAATCGTACGGGATTGTTTCGTGTTGAATTGCGTTCGCGCGCTCGAATTGAGGCAGCGCAGCGTTAAGCCCCTGAGTTTTGGACAGCAAATGTGCCTTCGCAAATTCAAGCTCGGACAGCTTGTGTTCGCTATTTGCAATGGCTGTCTCAACCTTCTCGATTAAGTCGGGCGCACTGTCCTTGTTGGCCATTGTCGACAACTGAAGAAGTGAAAAAACGTGCTCGGGGTTTTGTGCTGTAATCTTACGCAGGATTTCACCGGCGGTTTCCTTGTCGCCGCTCTGGTGCAAATTGATTGCCTTTTGGAACGCGATGCTCTCGTCGTCCGGAGCAAGCTCGAAAGCTCGGGCAATGTCGCGCGTATTTTCTTCAACAAAGCCAATGCGCCCATAAGCTCTGGCGCGAGACGACAACAGGCTGGCATTGTCCGGGTCGCTTTCTAGCTTCTTGGTTGCGTTGTCGATGATGGCACGCCAGTTGCTGCCTTTAAGCTCAATTTCGTCAATAACCCGGCTCAGCTCTTTGTTATTGGGAAATTTCTGCAGTTTTTGCTCGGCATACTCCAATGCTTTTGGAATTTGCCCGGTCTGCATCAAAGCGTTTGCAAGGTTTTCCGCAAACTGGGGATCGTTTGGCTTTCGTTTGGATGCCTCAACGAAATGTGGAATGGATTTTCGATACTGTTTCAACTCGGTCAGGACAAACCCGGAAATGGCGTGAAAATCCGTGTCAGCCGGAAATTTCTTCAGACCCAACTGCGCCTTTTTCAGTGCCTGTTGAAGCTTGCCAGCCTCTAAAGCGGCCACAGCCTTGCCTTTTATGGTTTTCGCTGTTTGATTTTGCATGAGACCCCGTGAGAACCTTTGCCCGAACGAAACGAATATTGATGGTTCATCTCCTATGTGCGGACGGTTTGCAATAACTCTTCCAAACGACGCTATGGCGCAGCTGTTTTCAGCGCGGCCCGCGAATACGTTGCCCGCAGTGCCCAACTTTAACGTTTGCCCGACAAATCAAGTGCATGTGGTCCGCTCGGATCAGGACGGGCGCACCCTTGATCCCTTGCGCTGGGGTTTTATCCCGCACTGGTACAAAACTGAAACGGCCGGGCCGTTGCTAATCAATGCCCGGTCAGAAACCCTGGCTGAAAAACCTGCCTATCGCGCAGCCTGCCGTGAGAGGCGGTGTCTGATTGTAGCGACAGGGTTTTACGAATGGACGAAAACTCCAAACGGTGACCGCCTGCCATGGTATATCCATCGTCAGGATCAAGCGCCGATTGCTTTTGCGGGGGTCTGGCAGAATTGGGGCTCTGACGAGAACCGACAAGGGACATGCGCCATCGTGACCACGCCCGCCAACACGCGTCTTGGGGCCATTCATCACCGTATGCCATTGATCCTTGAACAACAGGACTGGCCAATGTGGCTGGGTGAGACCGGGAAAGGGGCCGCGCGACTTATGACGCCGGGTGCCGAAGATGTCCTGACATACCACCGCGTTGACCCGGTCGTGAATTCGAACCGGGCCAGCGGGTCGTCACTGATCGAGCCTCTGGTCGAATGACGGCCGTCCTTTTCAAGCCCGCTTGCGCAAGATAGATCGTTGGCATGGCTTTGACATTTAACAGTTTGCCCGATCTCTACGCGCACGAATTCGACACTGTGATCGACGTGCGCAGCCCCGCTGAATTCGCCGAGGATCACCTGCCGGGCGCCATCAGCCTTCCCGTTCTGGACAATGATGAGCGCGCGCGGGTCGGTACAATTTACGTTCAGCAAAGCCCATTTCTGGCGCGTAAGCTGGGGGCGGCCCTGGTCTTCCGAAATGCCGCAAATCATATCGAAAACAGCCTGTCGCATCACGAAGGCGGTTGGAAGCCGCTGGTCTATTGCTGGCGCGGCGGTCAACGATCCGGGTCGTTTACTTGGATGTTGCAACAGATCGGTTGGCGGGCTGAGGTGGTTGAGGGCGGCTATCGGACATATCGCAGGCTGGTGAAGCGGTACCTCTATGATGATCCGTTGCCCCACTGCCTATATGCGCTGGATGGCTATACCGGAACTGCCAAGACAGAGCTACTTACGCTTCTCAAGGCCCAGGGCGTTCAAGTGCTGGACCTTGAAGGCTTGGCCAATCATCGAGGATCTTTGCTGGGCGAGATGCCCGGAGGACAACCCAGTCAAAAGGCCTTCGAATCCGCGCTGGCCTGTGCTCTGTGCAATCTGGATCCAAGCCGCCCGGTCGTTGTTGAGGCGGAATCGTCTAAAATCGGAACTCTGATCCTGCCGCCCTCGGTCTGGTCTGCTTTGCGCAATGCATCGCGCATACTTGTGCGGGCATCGATCGCGGCCCGGTCGGATTATCTTGTGTCCGCCTATGAGGATGTCCTAGCAGATACCGAACGGCTCAAAGATCGCCTGTCGCCATTGCGGTTCCACCGGGGCCATGACGTGGTCGATGGTTGGATCAAACTGATCGAGGCCGGAGATAAGGGTGCTTTGACCAGCGCTTTGATGCAGCAGCACTATGACCCGGCCTATACCAAGTCCAGCCGTACTCGGGTGTCGAACGTGATCGCAAGTATCGATGCTGCGTCATTGGACGCTGTTGGTCTGAGCAATGCCGCGGATCAGATCAAAGCGGTTTTGGACCAGCTATGAAAGCCGCACGCCGGCCGTTTCCGTAATCTGTCCGATCACCACAGCTGGATACCCTGCCGCGCGCAGGCGCTCGCAAATTCCATGGGCGTGCTCGGCGCGGACGGCGGCCAATAAGCCTCCGGCGGTTTGCGGATCAAAAAGCAGGTCGGCCTTGCCGCCTTCGGGCAAATCCGGAGCCGCGACTCGGTTATCTGCAAACAGGGTCGAGCGCACGCCGGTCCGGGTCAGTTCCAGCGCGCCTTTCATCAAGGGAATTGCGTCCAAATCCAGTGTCGCGCCACACCCCGAGGCCTCGCACATGCCCAGCAGATGCCCGGCCAGCCCAAACCCCGTCACATCGGTCATTGCATGGGCGTCGGCCAGAAGCCGGGCGGCCTCACCCTGCGGATGAACCATTTGGTCAAAGGCTTGCGCTACCCATTCACCTTTGGCCACCCCCGCCATTTCCGCGGCCATGATGACACCACTGCCCAGTGGCTTGGTCAGGATCAAGGCGTCTTGCGCGCGGGCGCCGGACAGAGTGATCGGATCGCGCTCGCACAGCCCTGTCAACGTGAAGCCGATGGTCATTTCATCCCCCATCGAGCTGTGCCCGCCAACGATCTCGGCGCCGGCCTGTCGCATCACTTTATGGGCGGTCGTCATGATCTCGGCCATCGTGCGGTGCTGCAGGTCAGCAGACATACGAGGCAGAATAAGCGTTGCCGTCGCGGCCTGCGGCGCGGCCCCCATCGCCCAGATATCCCCCAACGCGTGAACTGCGGCGATACGGGTCATCATTACCGGATCATCGGTCACAGCCCGCAGATGATCCGAGGTCATCACCTGGCGCGTGCCACCGGTTGTCAGAATTGCGGCGTCGTCGCCGGGCAGCGATAAGACGTCTGGCCTTTCCGATCGGGGCAGCGCCGACAGGGCAGACCGCAATCCGCCACGACCAACCTTGGCTCCACAACCACCGCACATGGGTTTGTCACCAGCGGCTTCGGCAAGTCCAGCCGCGTGCTGTGCCGGTAGAGCAGTCTGTGTCATTTCAGGCAGGTTGCGGAATTTGTTCATAAAAGACTGGTCGATGTGGTTTTTCCAACGCCACATCAACGGGCCGCTGAACGATGTTCCCAACCTCTCCCCCAGTGCGGATTTTCCGCCCAACGAGATTAGTTTCAAATAGTCTTTTTGGGGTGCATAGCGGCGCATTTTTCCGGCCCCAAGCGCGGCTCGGAGGTTGTTGAACAGGATTGGCGCCTCGCGGACTGCATAAACACCTGCCTTGGGGCGGGGGTTTTCGGACAGATGGGCGCAATCCCCGGCCGCAAAAATAGCCGGATCGCTGGATTGCAACTGGCCGTTTACGGAAATGAACCCGTCTTGCAGATCAAGCTCTGTGTCGGCGATCCAGCTGTAAGGGCGTGCGCCTGCTGCGCCGGTCACGAGACCTGCGGGAACAGTGCGCCCGTCTTTCAGTGCGACATGATCGTTTGCGATCCTGTCGATTTCGGCGTCTTCGATCACGTCGACGCCAAGCTCAGCCATGGTATGGCGGATAGTGGCGGCTGCCTTTTCCCCAGTCGCGGTCAGAGCTTTCGCATTGTCGATCAGGGTGACCTGCGCCGTTCGACCTTTGGCCTTTAGGGCGTGGGCCATTGCCATGATCAGTTCGACCCCTGCGACGCCGCCTCCGATCACGGTAACAGCGGCAGGGCCGGTGCCGTCCAGATAGGCCGCCCATTGTGCAGCAAAGGGGCCAAGCGGTTTCGCGGGGATGGCGTGTTCGGCAAAACCGGGCAGTGCCGGCATGTCAGAGGTGATCCCTACATTCACCGACGCCACATCGAACGCGACCGGAGGACGTCCGGGGACATGGACGGTACGGTTTTTGCTGTCGATGCCCTGAACGGCCCCCAATATAACTCGCGCGCCTGCGAAACGGGCCAGTTTAACAAGATCGATATCCAGTTCCCAACGCTCATAGTGACCGGCGACAAACCCCGGCAGCATGCCGGAATATGGCGCAGTCGGGCCGGGGTTGATCACGGTGACGCGCGCGCCGGGCAGGGGGTTCATCCCCCACATGCGCAGTAGCAGCGCATGCGTGTGGCCTCCGCCAATGAGAACCAGATCACGGGTCAGGGGCAGCGGAGGCATGTGCATGGTTATCAGGTCTTGCTGTGGTCCGGGACGTCTTCGACCTGTTCGACCGCGTGGGTGGCCCAAAGCTCATCCTCGCCAGCATCCGGCAGATCGTCAGGCTTTTCATGGCGGTGAATATGCCATTTGGCAATGAACAGGGCCGTGATCGGGGCAGTCAGGAACAAAAACAGAGTGATCAGCAGTTCATGAAGGGACAGCTTGCCTTCCAGAAGTACCGAGTGGCAGATTGAGGCCAGCAAAACGCCGCCCACCCCTAAAGTGGTCGCCTTGGTCGGTGCATGCAGGCGCGACATCGGGTCTTTTAACTTGATCATCCCAAACGAGCCGACAAATCCAAAGATGCCCGAGATAACCAGAAAGAAGGCGATCAACAGTTCGAAAATGAATGTCATTCCGCCCTCATTCAATAATGTTGCCGCGCAGCATAAAGCGTGCGTAAGCCACGGTTGAGACAAAGCCGAGCATGGCGATGATCATGGCGGCTTCGAAAAAGATCTCGGTGCCGAGATACAGGCCGTAAAGCACAATCAAAGCGATCGTATTGATCACCATCGTATCCAAGGCCAGAACCCGGGTACCCACGCCATCAGCAGTGATGATCCGCCAAAGACACATCATGATGGCGGCACCGAAACAGACAAAGGCAAATTGTATCGCCACGTCGATCATTCGAAAATCTCCTTCAGCCGCCGCTCGTAACGTTGTTTGATCTGGTTGCGAACCGCATCGGGGTCCGGCGTATCCAGGCAGTGAACCAGAAGACAGTGACCCTGAGCGGACAGGTCGCTGCTGACGGTTCCGGGCGTCATCGTGATGGTGCCGGCCAGCACTGTGATCGCTTCGGGTGTGCGCAACTCCAGCGGGACACTGATCCAGCACGGTTTCCGGTCCGCGTCACGTTTAAACAGGATGATCATGGCCACTGTGACGTTGGCAACAACGATATCCCACAGCACAATCAGCATATATTCTGCGATCATTGGCCAGTTGCGCAGTTTCGGGCGGTCGGGCCAATAAGGTTGCGTGATGAAGGGGATAATAATTCCCAACAGCAGGCCAAACACGACCGAGTTCAACGAGCCCGTGTTGGCAAGTAACACCCAGACGACCGTAAGCAGAAACGTCAGGTGCGGGTGGGGGAAAATCCGGCGCAGAAGTCTGATCATTCTTCTCCTCCCAATACGGCTGAGATGTAGGCGTCAGGCGTGTAAAGCTGCTCGGCCGTTTTCGTAGCATAGGTCAGGGCAGGGCCGGCAAAAATAGTAAGCAGAACCAAACCCAAAACCAGCCCGAAAACCGAGGTCAGAGCAAGAGCAGGATTGGGTTCGGGGGCTGGCTGCTCGGCCACGTCACCCTGGCTGCCATCGCCGATATGCTGCGCGTCGTGGCTTTTCCAGAAGATCAGCGTCCCGGCACGGGCCAGTCCGACAATCGTCACGAAGGACCCGATCAGCACGACGGCCCAGATGGCGTTTGCGTCCGGTGCGTCCCGTGCTGCGTCCAGTACCAGCAGCTTGCCGATAAACCCGGACAAGGGCGGCATGCCAGCCAACGCAATCGCACCGACGAAGTACAGGGCCGAGACCAGCCCGCTTTGCGGCATTGGGGCGGTCGGGGCGATCGCCCCGCCGCGACGTTCGACGACCAGATCGGCCACCAGGAACATTAGGGCGGTCGCCAGTGTCGAGTGATAGACGTAGTAGAGAGCCGCGCCAGTTGCCGCTTCGGTGAACAACGAGATAGCGACCAGCAGCGTCCCCATCGAGGCGATGGCGCAGAAGGCCACCATCCGGGCGATGTGCTGCGCGCCAAGGATACCAATCGCTCCGACGGCCAGCGTCACCAGTGCGGCGGGTTGCAACCAAGTCCCGACCAGGCCCTGCGTGGCTTCGACCTCGGGGCCAAAGCCAAGCGTATACATCCGCAGGATCGAATAGGCCCCGACTTTGGTCATGATCGCAAACAAGGCCGCGACCGGCAGTGGCGCGTTGGCATAGCTGGCGGGCAGCCAGAAGTGCAGAGGCAGAACAGCGGCTTTGATACAGAAGACCAGCAACAGCAGCACCGCGCCCACACGCAACAGAGCAGTATCCTCGGCAGGCAATTCCGCAACGCGCACCGCCATATCCGCCATGTTCAGCGTGCCTGTCACCGCATAAAGCGTGCCCAGCGCGAACAGGAACAGGGTCGAGCCCAGCAGGTTATAGGCGACGTATTGCACCCCCGCCTTAAGGCGAACCGCGCCGCCTCCATGGGTCATCAGGCCATAGGACGCGATCAGAAGGACCTCGAAGAACACGAAAAGGTTGAAAGCATCACCCGTCAGGAAAGCGCCACACACACCCATGAGCTGAAAGTGAAACAACGCGTGAAAATGCTTGCCCCTGTCGTCCCAACCTGAGGCGATGGCATATAGCACGATAGGCAAGGCCAGCAGCGCGGTCAGCAGGACCATCATGGCTGACAGCCTATCCAGCACAAGAACGATACCGAAGGGTGCAGGCCAATTGCCCAGTTCATAAACCTGGATATCACCGCCTGCAGCTTGCGCCGTGATGGTCAGAGCGATCCCCAGCAGGCCCACCACACCAGCGACCGAGAAGATGCGCTGCAGGTCAAGGTGGTAGCGCAGGACCATGATAATGAATGGGGCCAGGATCGCGGGCAGGACGATCGGCGCTACGATCCAGTGGTTCATGCGTCATCTCCTGCCGGGTCGGTATTGTCTTGCGCGTTCATGTCGATGTGGTCATTACGCGCCGACAGATAGGCGGATAACGAGATCATCACGATCACCGCTGTCATGCCAAAAGAAATGACGATTGCCGTCAACACCAGCGCTTGCGGCAGCGGATCGGTGTAAGGGACATCTTCGTATTTGTTCAGCACCGCAGGCGCGTTCAGCGCCAACCGACCAGTGGCAAACAGAAACACGTTCACTGCATAGGTGATCAGCGACAGGCCCAGAATAACCGGGAATGTACGACGGCGCAGGATCAGGAAAATCCCGGCAGTGGTCATGACGCCTACGGCAGAGGCAACCAGCGCTTCCATCAGACCTGCTCCTTCTCTTGTTCTTCTTCTGGCGGATCGTCACGCAGCGGGTTGATATCCATCGGGAATTCCTGCGCCATACCCGGCTGCCACGCAAAACGAGACAGGCTGTCCAGTGCCAGCATGACCGCACCCAAAACCGCCAGGAAAACGCCCGTATCGAACAGGATTGCTGTTGCCCATTCGAACTCTTCGAGCGGGGGCCAGTGAATATAGCCGAAGTCGCTGGTCAGGAACGGCCGTTCATTGAACCAGGCGCCGATGCCTGTTGCCGCAGCGATCAGAACACCCCAACCGATTGTGCCGTGGTAGTAGAACCGCTGACGCTCGATCGCCCAAGTATAGCCGCTGGCCATGTACTGCATCAGGAAGGCGATTGCCACAATCAGGCCGGCGATGAACCCTCCACCAGGCTGGTTGTGACCGCGGAAAAAGATGTAGGCACCCACCATCAGGGCAATGGGCATCATCATACGCGTCACCACCACCATCATCAAAGGATGCGAATCCCCGGATTGAGGCCAGTGCGGCTTGCGGTTCAGCAGATAGGCCCGAACGTTGGTCGCTAGAACGGATTCCGTCAGCGCAAAGATGATCAAAGCGGCAATGCCCAGCACGATGATCTCTCCGAACGTATCAAACCCTCGGAAGTCCACGAGGATCACGTTGACCACATTGGTTCCCCCGCCACCTTTGTAGGAATTGGCCAGATGGAACTCTGAGATTGTGGGAAAGGCAAAGTCTCGCAACATCAGTGCATAGACCAGAGCGCCTGTACCGATCCCGGCCCCGACCGAGATTGCTGCATCGCGCCACCGCCGCGCCGCGCTGCTATCCCATGGTGTGTCCGTGGGCAGGAAGTTCAGGGACAACAAAAGCAGGATCATTGTCACCACTTCGACCGAGATCTGAGTCAGCGCAAGGTCAGGTGCCGACAGATAGTTGAACGCCATCGAAACAATCAGACCAACGACGCCGATCAGAACCAGCGAAAGCAGGCGGTTGCGGTGGAACCACATGATAGCCAGTGTCGCGGTGACCAGACAGATCCAGCCGACGACCGGAATGATCTCAAGCTTAAGCGGTTCGCGGGTGACCGGACCGATCGTGCCTGTGGCATAGGCATAGTATCCCAAACCCACGGTGAACACGATCAGGATCATGGCATAGCGGCTGATCACGCCATTATGCAGTGAGTCCGTGATCCGGCGGCTAAGCGCAGTCAACGCTGCGATCACAGCTTCAAAGATCACCTTGGCCTCGGGGCGGGGCAGGGCGTTCCAAAGGCTTTCCGCCCGGCGATGCTGCGACAGCAGGAACAAGCCGCCCAAGGTTGCGACGACTGACATGTAAAGCGCAGGCGTGAATCCGTGCCACAGTTTCAGCGAGTAGTAGGGAAGTTTTTCACCGCCAATCACCGCGCTGGAAACCACGGCGACCAGTGGGCCAACAATCGCTGCAGAATACAGGCCGATCAGAACGACCAAAACAATCAAAAACGCAGGGGCCAGCCAAAGACCTACAGGTGGATCATGCGGATGCGCAGGATAGTCGTCGCGTTTTGGACCCAGGAACACATGGCTGACAAAGCGGAAGGAGTAGGCTGCCGAAAACAGAGCCGCCAGAAGGGCCAGCCCAGGCACCAGGTAGTGCGAATGCAGCCAGGTGGTGTGGACGGTTTCCTCCAGCATCATTTCTTTCGACAGGAAACCGTTCAACGGTGGCAGACCGGCCATAGACAGGGCCGCTATGGTGCCAATCGTGAAGGTGATTGGCATCAGGTGACGCAAACCGCCCAGCCGCTTTACGTCGCGTGTGCCAGTTTCATGATCGACGATCCCTGCGGTCATGAACAGCGCCGCTTTGAACGTGGCGTGGTTGATGATGTGGAATACGGCAGCCACGGCAGCAAATTTGGTACCAAAGCCCAGTAGCATGGTGATCAGACCCAGATGCGACACGGTCGAAAAGGCCAGCAACGCCTTTAGGTCATCCTTGAACAGCGCAATCACCGCGCCCATCAGCATCGTCACCAGCCCGGTGGTGGCCACGATATAGAACCACGCATCGGTCCCGGCCAGAACCGGCCACATCCGCGCCATCAGGAACAGCCCCGCCTTAACCATCGTGGCCGAGTGCAGATAGGCCGAAACAGGCGTCGGGGCGGCCATCGCGTGGGGCAGCCAGAAATGGAACGGGAACTGCGCCGATTTGGTGAAACACCCCAGAAGGATCAGGATCAACGCCGGCAGGTAATAGGGTGAGGCTTGGACCAGCTCTTTGTTCTGAAGGATCACGCTCAGGTCATACGACCCGACGATATTGCCCAAAATCAGCATCCCGGCGATCATCGCCAGACCGCCCGAACCGGTGACAGCCAATGCCATTCGTGCGCCCTGACGGCCTTCGGGCAGATGTTTCCAATAACCGATCAAAAGGAATGAGCTTAAAGATGTAAGCTCCCAGAAGATAAGCAAAAGAAGAATGTTGTCGGAGAGGACGATTCCGACCATCGCGCCCTGAAACAGCAGCAGATAGGTGTAGAACTGACCCATTGGGTCCTCACGCGAGAGATAGAACCGCGCATAGAGAATGATCAGCAGACCAATGCCAAGAATCAGCAGAGCAAACAGGAAACCAAGCCCATCCAGCATGAAATTCGCGTTCAGGCCCAGAAGGGGTATCCAGTCGAACCGAGCGGTTACGACATCCCCGCGCATAACAGACGGAATGTGGATCAGCAGACCAGCAAGGGCCAGAAACGTGGTCAAACCCGCGGCCGCGGCTGCTGCATTTCGTCCTGCCCTGATCAGCAGGGCTGGAAACACAGCGCCGAGAAAGGGAAGGGCCGCGATGAGGAATAGGGACAAGTGCGATACTCCGGTCTTGGCGGTCAATGTACTACTGTTTTTGTAAGGGAAATTTTTCGACTGTCCAGCTATTGCAAGTTTTTCACTTCGTTCTAGGGGTGCAATCAAATGCATATTTTGAAAAAATCTCTGACAAGAACTTGATCCCTACTCGCAAATTCTGCGCGGAATTGACTGTCTCTGTGTGATAGAACGTCGAAGACCGTTCAGGAGGGTCGGACGTGACAGACAAAACAGTCAAAAACCGCAGGTGGGTATTGGTTGGCGGTGGTGCGCTTGTCGCCACCGGTTTCGCAATCCGGGAATACCGGTTGATCCCGCCCAGCTATGCTGGCGGACATCTCAGTGTCGAAGCCGCGCACCAGCAAGCCCTGTCTGGCGACATTTTACTGCTGGATATCCGAACGCCTCGGGAATGGCAGGCGACGGGCGTGGGCGAAGGGGCCTATCCGCTGGACATGCGTCGCGACGATTTCGTTGTAGCGCTGGATCAATTGACCGACGGGAACAAGAACGCGCCGGTTGCGCTGATTTGCGCGCGCGGAGTGCGGTCTGCGCGGCTCAGCAACAGGCTCAGCGAGGCGGGGTTCACCAATATTATCGACGTGCCGGAAGGTATGTTGGGCTCCGCAGCCGGGCCGGGTTGGGTGCGTGCCGGGCTGCCCGTCGGCGCATATGACGAGGCAGGCCAATGATCCGCGCTGTCGCGATGGCGGTGGCCGCTGTATTTGCGGGGCAGGCCAGTTATGCCGCTTGCGCGGATCAGGATGGGGCGTGTCAGACCGACTCGGGTGCGTATCACATCGAACTGCCCAAAGCAGACAACCCACCTCTGGTCGTGTTTCTGCACGGGTACGGGGGCAGCGGTACTGGCACCATGAAGAACCGCAGCATGGTCAAGCCCCTGCTTGCACGGGGATATGCCGTGATGGCGCCCGAAGGGTTGGAACGACCAAGCCGCCCCGGAATCAAAAGCTGGAATTTCTATCCCGGTTTCGGTGACCGGGACGAGACCGCCTTTCTGACCGAAGTGGTAGATGACGCTGCCGAACGGTTTGGTATCGACAGGGACCGTGTGATTTTGGGCGGATTCTCGGCTGGCGGGTTCATGGTCAATTATCTGGCTTGCGATGCACCCGAGACGTTTTCGGCCTATGTGCCCGTGTCAGGCGGGTTCTGGCGGCCGCATCCCGAAACCTGCGAAGGTCCGGTGCGCCTGTTCCATACTCATGGCTGGATTGACAATGTGGTGCCGCTGGAAGGGCGGCTGTTGGGTGGGGGCCGGTTCCATCAGGGCGATATCTTTGCCGGGCTGGAAATCTGGCGCTTGGCCAATGGCTGCGTTGATACCAAACCCAGCGGTTTTTCGACCACGGGTCCCTTTATGCGCCGCTATTGGAGCGGTTGCGCAGATGGCAGCGCGCTGGAATTTGCGTTGTTCCCAGGCGGACATACCGTACCTAAAGGCTGGTCCGATATGATGGTGGATTGGTACGAGGGCTTGCCCGGCGGGTGATCATTCTGCCGGGGTCATCACGCCTTTGCCCTCGATCACGCGCTTCAACTCGTCTCTGTGACGGCGGGCAGACCGGGTGATCCCGGGTTCATTGACGTCCTCTCTCATCCCGACCATGCGGCGCGCAGAAGCCGAAGATACCCCGCTGAGCGCAGACAGCGGGATCGCAAAGGCCAGGCTGATCGCTATCGGGGCCAGCCAGATGGACACCAGGCCCGACAGAATGCCCACACTCAACGCAATGCCACTTACCGTTTCCAGTGCGTGACACAGGACCAATGTGCGCAAGCCATAGCTGCCGCCATCGCGCGTCTGCGGAGACCACCCCTTTTGAACACCGAAGGCGGTGCGGAAGACGGCAATCATCTGTTGTACCATCAGGATGGGCGCATAGAGGATTGACAGCACCACTTCGGCAAGAAACGAGGTGACGAATTTCAAGCCACCGCCGAACTCGGCATAGCGCACACCGCTCAGCGGCAGGGCCAGAACGCCCAGCACCTTGGGCGCCAGCAGCATGGCGTACATGACTAGGATTATCAGCACATGGCGGGTTTCCGACATCTCGGGCCATTGCGGGAACAGAGGGTTGTCGGGGCTAAAGTAATACAGGACCGACGCGTCCTCACCCTGACCGATCAGCGCCCACATCACCAGCAGGGCAAACCACAGCGGCGACATCAGATAACCGACTGCGCCGTGGAACATGTGGAAGCGGGACACCGCGCGGAACCCGGTCGAGCCCAGCAATTTCAGGTGTTGCAGGTTGCCCTGACACCAGCGCCGGTCCCGCAGCGCGTGGTCGATCAGTGTCGGAGGCGTCTCTTCATAGGATCCGCGAATGCGCGGCAGGAAGCGCACGGCCCACCCGGCGCGGCGCAGCAGTCCGGCTTCAACAAAATCGTGGCTCATGATCAGCTTTTCCTGACCATTTAAAGCGCGCAGCTTGGGAAGACCCGCGCTGGAAGCAAAGGCGCGCGTGCGGATGATGGCGTTGTGGCCCCAATAATTGCCTTCTTGCCCGCACCAACGGGCCAGACCTTCGGCAAAGGCGATGCCGTAGACACCGTTGGCAAATTGCTGCATCCGGGCAAAGACCGATTGCGCGCCGATCAGCTGCGGATAGCTCTGGATCAGACCGGCTCCGGGGTCGCGTGCCAAAGCGTCAGTCAGGCGGGTGATGGCACGACCGGTCATCAGACTGTCAGCATCCAGCACCAGCATGGCGTCCCAATCAGCCCCCCAGCGGCTGACCCAATCGGCGATATTGCCCACCTTGCGGTCAGTGTTTTCAGGGCGACGGCGGTAATACAGCTCAAGGCCGGGGGCGAGCGTGGTGCGCAGCGCCTCGACACTGGCCTGCTCCTGCGCGGCGATCTCGGGGTCGCGCGTGTCGGACAGGATGAACATGGCATAGTGATGCTGACCACCGCGCTTACTCAGATCCTCCAGCATGGTGCGGGCATTGCCCAGCACGTTCCACGGCACCTCGTTGTAGACCGGGGTTAACAGGGCGACGCGCAAAGGTTGCGGACGGCCTTCGCGTTTGGGCTGTTCCTGCCGCGATAGGGACACCATGCCCAGCAGCACGGTGCAGACCGTGAAAGAAATCCAGAAGAAGTTAAACGAGATCAACGTCAGCAGGATGCCTTCGATCAGGTTGATCCCTTCGGCCCCGAACCAGTCGGACATCACCCAAAGCAGCCCCAGAGTGGCCGCCATCGCAGGCGAAAAGGCCAGCGCACGCCAGAACCCGGCCGAGGCGCGCTTGCCATTCGGCACCTGCGCATCCCGAAACCCGGCGCTGAAATCCTGCGCGGGCATCGCCAGAGGGGCCTCGGGCGGCATGATATGCAGATCGCGGCTCATGTGGTCCAACGGTAGAGCCAAACCTCAGAGGCGGGCTGTTTGTCCTTCAGAAGCTGCGCGCGCAGCTCTACGTGGTTCCGCTCGCCCGGCTGGAACGAGAAGGCCAGCCGCAAGCCGCCGGTATCGGGGTTGCGTTGCAGCACGCCTTCCGAGGTCTCGGCATGGGGCGAGTCAACAAAGATGGTCATCGCATCGGGGTCATCGAACAGCTCGCTGTCCTCAAAGTCGATCACTGCCAGGCGTCCTTCGCCGAAGGTATTGTCGCCCATCGCGGTGTTGATCACGCGTGGCATGGGCGTGCGCTGGGGTTCTTCACCCCAGATCAGACGATAGGACATGTCGATCTGGCTGCCGGCGGCATAGGGCTCGGCCGGGCGCCAATAGGCGACGATGTTGTCATAGATCTCCTGATCCGCCGGAATCTCGACCAGCGTCACAGTGCCTTTGCCCCAATCGCCCTTGGGTTCGACCCACAGGCCGGGGCGCTTGTGATAGTTCGCTTCAAGATCCGCATAGTCCGAGAACTTGCGTTTCCGCTGCATCAGGCCAAAGCCGCGTGGGTTCGTATCCACGAACGACGAAATCTGCAGGCGGGTGGGATTGGCCAAAGGCCGCCACAGCACCTCACCCGCGCCATTGCGAACCATCAAGCCATCGCTGTCATGAACGGCGGGGCGGAAGTCGTCAAACCGGCTGTGGTTGGTCTGGTCGAACAGGAACATCGAGGTGCCGGGCGCGATGCCCACATGGGGCAGCTCTTCGCGGGGGAAGAGCGTTGCTTCGACATCCATGATGCAGTCGGCCCCGGCGGTGACGTTGAACCGATAGGCCCCGGTCACGCTGGGGCTGTCCATCAGCGCATGCACGACCATGTTTCGCTGGCCGGGTTTGGGGCGTTCCAGCCAGAAGCGGATAAACTCCGGGAACTCCTCCCCATCCGGATCGCCGGTTTTCAGGGCCAGACCACGCGCGGACAGCCCGTAAACCTCGTGCAGACCAATGGCGCGGAAATAGCTGGCGCCTTGCCAGACGCAGAACTCATCGGTCTTACCGGGGCGGTGCATTTCGGTGCGCAGGCGCAGGCCCGAGAACCCCAGCGTGTCGTCGATGGGCAGGGTCGGCACATCTTCGGATTTGTCGAACATCGACAGATCGAACGTCACCGGGGTGGTCATACCGTCCTCGACCGTTGAAACCTTAACAGTGCGCGGGAAATACAGGCCTGGCGTAAAGAAATCTACGTTGAACGGCGTCTGGGTTTCATACCACAGCGCACGGTCCAGCCGGAACCGGATCGAGCGATACTGTTGATACGTCAAGTCCTGCCATTCCTGCGGAACCATTTCACGCTCGGCATAGGGTTGGCTGGCCAGTTCACGGGCCAGTGCGATCACGTCATTGCGGTCAAAGGGGACCTCGCCACCGGCAGCAAAGGTGGCCGGAGCGAAAGCAAGCGCCGAAGTTGAGGCCAAAAATGCGCGACGTGTGAAATTCATTTTTTAGACTTCCAGGGGTGTGACTTAAACCAACCGGCCAGATAGGCCACGCCGATGATCATGGCAAAGCCAATCATGTTGGCGATGAAGACGCTGGCAACATCCCGCCCACTCAGGTCCAGCCCAACGCCGATCAGGCGCGCTGCTGCCATGGAAAAGACGAAAACTGCCAAGGATTGCTGCCCGACCTTGGTGATGGCGGCCAGCAGGAACTCCCAAACTTTCGCGGCTGCACCCTGACCGGTTGCGATCAGGCGATGGCCATGCTCACCCGCGACGACCCAGCCCAGATAGGCCAGTGAGAGGAAGTGAACATAGCGCAGCAGGCCAAACTCGGTCTTGCCCCGCAGTTCCGAGGTCAGGGGCCAGCCCTTGCGCAGCACGGCACCCAGTTCAGGCGCGGCATTGTTGATCCAAGTGAAGACCTTCCACGATCCAAACGGGGCCGACAGGATCAGGAACAGTACGGCAGCCCAGATCAGGGTTTTCGATACAGGGGGGGCAGGGATCCACCCGCGCATGAAGGCAAAGCCGGTAAAGAACAGCAACTGCCAGCCGAAGGGGTTGAAGAACCACTGGCGGTCCGACCAAGGCTCGGCCGGCAGGGCCAGCGCACCGGTTTGTGCGACTAGCCAGATCGCAATCGACGTGGCTGCCACGGCCCAGAACCCGATGCGATACAGGCCCATGTAAACAGGCATCAGCGCCAGAACCACCAGATACATCGGTAGGATGTCAAAGTAGTTCGGAACATAGGTCAACGTGAACAGACCGACCATCTGTGGCGCTGGTTCGTTGAAGAAATGCTGGAGGTTCAGCGAGGAAATATATGTTTTCTCGAAGAAACCCGACTGGTCCAGCGCCGCCATCGACATGGCCACAAAGAAGAACAGGCAGATATGCGCCCAGTAGACCTGCCAGATGCGGAACGCCACGCGAGCCGTTCCCATCCACCAACCCTTGCGGGCAAAAGCCCCGCCGAACGCAATGGCCGAGGCCATGCCCGAGCAGAACACGAAAATCTCGGTTGCATCTGAATAACCGAACCGCGCCGGAATCCATCTGGCCCAAGGGTCGTTCGGGATGTGTGCGATCAGGATGATGAACATCGCGATGCCGCGATAGAAATCCAGCCGCGGGTCGCGCACGCGGGCAGGGGCGGCTGCTTGGGCCGCCACAGGCGCAAAATCAGAAGCGGGCGATGCTGTCGCCATACGTGTTCTGTCCTTCTTTGGTCTTTTTATTTTTGTTATTCAGCCGGAACGCTTTGTGCATCCCGGTCATCGCGTGCCGCGTCGATCAATGCGCGGCGCGCAAGGGCGTAATTGTCCTCGCCACCGGCCCGTTTTGCGCGGCGATCATCTAGGATGCGCTCGACCGCATCCAGACGCCCGGCGCGCAGGCCGGAATCAATTGTGATGCGCTCGAATACATCACGTTGCGCGTGACTGCCACCTGCCATCTGCATTCCGTCACGTGCCGTCGAAAGGAAATCAAAGGCTTGGCCGTATAGGCCGTCGCCAAAGGCTTCCAACCCTTTAGCTGCCGCGATGCCCGGATCGGACATTCGGATCGGGGTGTCGCCCTGATTGCGTTGGGCGTCTTTCTGGATGCGTTTCAGCATCTTTCCGGTTGCTTCGTCCCGGTTATCGCCAGTCAGAGCCAGCAAATAGTGCAGGTCGGCAAAGATCAGGCAGCCGTCTTCGGTGCGATTGGCGCTCAGGTCAGCCAGTTCTTCCCAGCGATTGCCGACGTTTACGCCCTCAAGTTCCAGACGGGACAACAACGAGGTCGCGTTCGAGATATCGCGGTAATCGTCGGTTTTGTCCTGACGGATGTAGTTGTCATACAAATCCATCACCTGATCGACCTGGCCCAGATCCAGGTGCATCAGCGCCTTGTGCCACCAGACGTGATAGCGGAAGTTGTTACAATGCGCCCAAGCGTCCTCGCGCCCGGCCAGCCAATCCAGACCCAGCTGTGCGTTGCCGGTCATTTCATGCACGTGGGCCACCGCGTGCAGGCCCCATGCGTCATCTGACACCATCCACAGCGCCTGACGGCCTGCAATCTCGGCTTTTTCATAGGCACCGGTTTCTTCCAGCGCGAAAGAATGGCAGCCCAACAGATATCCACGGCCCGCATGATCGGGCTCATAAGCCGGCATCACACGTTCGATCGAGCGACGCATGCCTTCGGCGTCGCCCAGAACAAAGCGGGTGGCATGGCTAAGCTTCATCGCCAGCGAGTCTTGCGGATGGGCGCACAGGATTTCCTCGAACTTCTGAACGGCTTGCGAGGGCAGATCGGACAGATACAGCTCCAGCGCTTGTACATAAAGGCGTTCGCGTGCGGTTACCGGTTGACGCTCCATCGCGGCATTGGCGGCGGCCAGAGCATCGACGGCGACTGGCATCATCTCGCGGCGGCCCAGCAGAACCATGAACAGACCTTTGATCGCATGGCCCAGGGCAAAATCCGGCTCAAGCTCCAAGACTTTTCCCAGATGCTGAGGCGTCACCGCCGCATGCGCCATGAACCCGAGCAGCACGCCATCCCATGCCTCGGCGCTTGCCGAATGGCTCAGGGTGTTCATCTGTCCGAAAACGTCTTGTTTCATGCTCGTGGTCCGATCCGTTGAGAATTAGTACATTATTCGACTTATCAGAGACTCTAGCGGGGTCGTATCAGTATCGACCGACCTCTCGAATTGGTGAAATGCTGTGTGTGCAAAACGTGAAAAAAACCGCCGATTCAACGGCATGTTTCAGCAACATGCCGGCGAATTAGGCATTGTGTTTCAGTCTTCAAACGGGTTTTCGGCGTTCAGAACGGCCTGAGTGTCCGCGCCAAAGGTCGGTGGAGCACTGCGATATGTTACAGGCGTTTTGGACAGTTTCAGTGGATTTCCGATCAGATTCACCTGTGCCGGGTCGGCTTGCATGGCGATCTGCATCTGCCTTGCGGCGACCTGATCGGTGGCAAAAACCTGATCCAACGTCTGCACCGGGCCCACAGGCACTTTGCGCGCCTCAAGCTCGGCAATGACGGTTTCAGTGTCATAGTTTTGCACGGCTGGGCGCAGAATTGCGTTCAGCGCATCACGATGTTCCAGACGTGATGGGTTGGTTGCAAAACGGGGGTCGTCCGCCAGGTCAGGCTGTCCGATGAAGTCACAAAACCGTCTGAACTGGCTGTCGTTGCCAACGGCCAGGATCACGTGCCCGTCTGCCGTCTGGTAGACGTCATAGGGTACGATATTCGGGTGCCCGTTTCCGCGCCGTTGAGGGACATTGCCCGAAGTCAGATAATTTACGCCCTCATTGATCAGCCATGCAATTTGCGCGTCAACCAGCGCAAGGTCGATCTGCTGGCCCTCGCCTGTTTGATCCCGGTGGCGCAGCGCGGCCAGAATGCCGACGGTCGCGTACATGCCGCACATCACGTCAGCGATGCCAACGCCCACTTTCATGGGCGCGCCCTCGGGATCACCGGTCAGAGACATGATCCCGCCGTAACCCTGTGCCATCAGGTCATATCCGGGCTTCGACGCGTTTGGTCCGTCCTGTCCGTAGCCTGAGATCGAGCAATAAACGAGGCTGGGAAATTCCTGCGACAGGGTTGCATAGTCCAGCCCGTACTTCGCCAACCCGCCGGGTTTGAAATTCTCGATCAGGATATCGGCATGCGAGGCGAGACGTCGGATGTCCGCCTGACCCTCGGCTGTTGTGATGTCGATTGCCACTGATTTCTTGTTACGGTTGGCCGACATGAAGTAGGCGCTCAGATCAGATGCATTGCCATCAGCGTCAGTCACATACGGAGGACCCCACTGGCGCGTATCATCGCCGCCGGTTGCTGGGTTTTCGATCTTGATCACGTTTGCGCCCAGATCGCCCAGCAATTGCGTGCAGGTCGGTCCTGCCAGAATGCGGGACAGGTCCAGAACCTTGATACCCTTCAGCGGCCCCTCAGATCCGGCCATCATAGCCTCCACGGTCGATCTCGGCGGCGATGACGGTAAAGCCGTCGGCCTTGACCGCCGCATCCAGCGCCGCGCGCAGTTCTTCGCGGTTGCGCACCGTGTGGCCGTTACCGCCGAACGCGCGGCCCATGGCGGCAAAGTCGTGGCGGTCGAAATCTACGCCTGTGTTGCCCATCTGGCGCTGGCGCTGTTTCAGCTCAATCAGCGCAAGGCTGGCATCGACAAAGACCAGAAAAATCGGGTTACCGCCCATCTCGGCAGCGGTCGACAGCTCTCCGGCGACCATCAGGAACCCAGCATCGCCCGAGAAACTGATCACCGGGCGGTCGGGTTCGGCCAGTTTCAGGCCAATCGCCATCGGCACGGCACAGCCCATGGTACAAAGGGCCGAGGATTGGATCAGCCCGCGTTCCTCGGAGCAATCCCACATCTGGCTCAGCAGGATGCGATGCGCGCCGCTGTCGGCCGTCGCCAGAGTGTTGGCGGGCAGGGCAACGCGGGTTTCAGCGATAACCGCCGCGGGTCCCCAGTCGTCATCCGTGGGAAACGCCTGCGCCAAAGCGGCTTTGACTTGCGCGGGTTCGCCACCCAGCCATGTCTTGCGCGACGGGGTGCCTTTGGCGATGGCCTCCAGCGTCTCGCCGGTATGTGCCACCAAATTCAGCCCCGCCTGATGCATGTAATGGTCATTGGGCACAGCCGAGACGTCGATCACGCGCTTTTCCGCTGGGTCCCAGATCTCACGCCAGCCGGGGCGCATTTCGATCGGGTCATAGCCCAGACACAGCACCAGATCAGCCTGTTCGACCAGCGGAACCAGATGTTTGTCAGCCAGCGGCGAAAGGCCCGCGCCACCTAGGCACAGAGGATGATCCTCAGGCACGACGCCCTTGGCCTTGTATGTCGTCACGAAGGGGATGTCGAAATGCTCCAGAAATGCCTGCACCACGTTGCGCGAGTCGTCATAGAGAACATCCAGCCCGACAATTGCGATGGGCCGTTCGGCCTGCGACACCCATCGGCGGGCTTTCTCGACGCAGTCGCCCGCAGGGGATACAGAGGCAATCTTGGCGCGGCGGCGCGGTTTCACGCCCGACACGCGGGTATCCGCGACCGAGATCGGCACGTCGATATGCACGGGACCGGGGCGCGGCTGATTGGCCAACGTAACCGCCTTATCGGCAATAATGTCTGCGCCTTTGGCGGTCAGTGTAAACGTCCCTTTGGTGATCGAGCGATAGACCTGCGCGTGATCCATCACCTGATGGGTGTAGGTCAGCGCTTCATCGGCATCGACGCATCCGGTCAGAACGATCATGGGCACACGGTCTTGCAAAGCATTGGCGACCACGTTGATCCCGTTCATCGCACCGGGGCCAAGGGTGGCGACCAGAATGGCGGGCGCGCCATCGCGGTGATGCACGGCCTCGGCCATGAAACCGGCGGCGTTTTCATGCTTGGTCAGATGAAAGGTGATCCCGGCCTGTTCCAGCGCATCGACAAGGGTCAGAACCTCACCACCGGGCATTCCAAAGGCGTGGCGACATCCGGCCTCGTACAAACGTTGGGCCAGAAGGTCCGCTGCGCGGGGCGAGAGGTCTTGCATAAGTCATGCTCCGAAAAACTGTTTCACAGCAGATTGCGGAGGACGGCCCCAGACGCAAGGCGGATCACGCCAGTGTGACTATTTGACTGCTGTTTCAGCGACAGCTTGAAACTTGCCATCTAGTTCCTCGGCGATCTCACGTAGGGGGGCTCCGCCCTCAGAAACGTAGGGCGCGAAGACAAAACTGGGAGTCTTGTAGGACAGGGTGGCGGTGCCGTCCTCATTCTCGGTGACATAAAAGCGGATCGGTGCCTCGATCATCGCGTTCACCGAGGTTTCCAGCACGCGCACGGCGTAGTCGTTGTTGAAGGCCCCGATAACCCGATTGCCGGGGATGGTGATCCCGCGCGATGCGGCGGCCTTGGTCGGGCCTGCCTGCGTGACCACGATCAGACCATTGGCCTTGATGGCATCCTTGGTGTCGGCAACCAACGCGTCATAACTTTTGTCGGTTGTATAGCTGGCCCAGCCCGAAAGGGGCTCTTCTGCCAAAGCAGGGGTCGCTATCAGGGCTATCGCAGTCCAAAGGGCATTCATCGGGGCCTCCTGTTACGGGGTTGAGACTGTGATGCCAGAAAGCGGGACAGGGCGCACTCACAATCTTGTGCGTTTTCCCGATTGCGCCTGTGGCCGGAAACCCCCAGAAACAGGCAAGTGCCACCCGATGAGGTCCGAATTGGATCAGATGCGCCTGTTGATATGTTCGTCCTGTGCCGGTGCCCGCGATTGCGGGGCTGAGGTCAAAGCTGTCGAATTAGCCCTGACCCGCGCGGGGATTGAGGGAAGGGTTTCGGTCGATCAGCACGCCTGTTTCAGCGGATGCTCTGAACCCGTGGCCATCGCGCTGCAGGCCGATGGCGGTGCGTCATATGTGTTTTCAGGGGTCGATGTCGCTTCGGACGCCGATGATATCGTGGCGACCTGCCGGACCTATCTGGAAAGCCCCAAAGGCTGGATCGAAGACGCCCGGCCTTGCGGGCGGCTCCGGATGTGTTTGCGGGCGCGTATTCCGGCGCTTTAGTCGACCTGTAGTGTGACCGCCGCGCTGACGGGGATGTTGTCGACCATCAGCGGGCTGTGGCTGTTTGCGTTCAGAGAGACCGAGACTTCGACCTCGCCCTGCGGCAGATGGTCGATATGCATCCAGTTACCGTACAGCCGGGCCAGTTTCTCTCCATTTACGTAGACATGTGCATGCCCCTCGCCGTCGACATCGGTCTTTGAGGCATTTTGTGGTGAGAACCGAAAGTTCTGCGGCATGACATGCAGGTTCCAGCCCGCCATAGGATCGGGCGTAAGAGCGATCTCAAGCCCCGGAGCATCAGCGCCAGCAGGCAGGTTGATGGCAGTCGAATGATCGTGTGCGGCTGCCTCGGCGTGAGACGAACTGTGATGTGCGGGATCGCCATGGTCACGGCCGTCGAAAGTGACGCCATTTGCAGCCGCAACCACAAATCCTGCACCACTGCCAAAAACCATGCCAATTGCAAACAGGGCAAGTGAGCGTGCCATTTTATGTTCCTTGATGGTAGTAGAAACACGCCGAGCTGGTCTCGGCGTGTTCATAAGCGTGCTGGTCAGGCCGCAGCTTCGGCACGCTGGCTTTCATGTCGCCAGAAGTATCCGGCGAATGCCCCGACCAAAACCCAGGCTACCAGTCCGATGCCAAAGGCGCGTGCGGCAAACAGCGCGCCGATCTCGGTCGGAACGGGGCCGGTAAACACGTCCGGCTCGGGCGCGCCGATCAGATGTGGGGCCAACAGCAGGGCGGCTGCGATCACATAGCTGATCAGGGTGCCGCCAAAGGCAATCAGCCACATGGCAACACCTGCTGCGGCGACGGTCGCAAACCACCAGATCTGACGCGCAGCGACATCGGCTGCTGCCACGCCGGGCACTTCTGGCGCGAGTGAGAATCCGGGTGCGAGGTGCACGGCAATGAACCCCGCAAGCCCCCACAAAACGCCGGTGCGCCCGTCAATCTTGTGGCCGTTGCCCTCAGCCACGGACATCAGCGCAATCATCATCAGCGCATAACCGGTATAGATAAGCATCGTGAAAATGACGCTCAGCGCATCGCGGAACAGGTCCGAGAACATTCCCGGCAGCTCGGGGTGAGCACTTACGACGTCACCGCCGAAATGGACCAATTCACCTGATTCATACAGTTCCGCGTGCAGCAACACAGGTTGCACAAAGACCAACTGCAGCAAGGCGGCAATCAGCCCCGCTGCAGCACCAGCGAACAACGCGCTGGTCAGGATACGGCTAAACATGGGTTTAGTGGCAGGGGAAGCCGGTCGCGTGGCGCACATCGTGGGCTGCGTCATGCAGGGCCGCGGCCTGAACGTGGCCGGTCAGCGTGATGACGCCAAGGCCCAGAACCACAGCGAACATAACCGGCAGGATACCAACGCGTGAGGTCGAAGCGGTTGTTGCTTGAGTTGCCATTTTTAGTTCTCCTTTACCGTCGCACCCGACGGTTGGTGTTTTCATTCGTGCCTGGCAGGTCTCCTGGCTCGCGGGTCGATGCCTCTGTTCGCCTTCCCCCTGAAACTCAGGAGTGGCTGGTTGAACAGGGCTCACCGCTTACAGTCGCGGGGGCGGCTGTGGATTCGATCGCGCGCGGTCTCACCACATTCCCTCTTAGCTTGCCGGTATTGCCGACAGGACCAGACAGGTTCATTTAGCCGTTCCATCTGCTGCAGCGCAATCGTCATTTGCGACGTTTTAGGTCAGATCATGCGCTTTTTGAGAAGATAAATATCCATGATCCACCCATGATCAGCGCGCGCAGCGGCGCGGGTGTCCAGAATCGACTGTGCAACACCGGTCAGAGGGCCGTTGATCAGGATTTCTTCAGTCATGCCCACGTAAGCCCCCCACCAGATGTCATAATCTGCCATCTGAAGATGTTGGAACGAGCACTCACCATCCAACATGACCGCCACGTTTGATGCACCGTCCGGCCACCCTTCGTCGCGAATCCGCCGCCCCGTGGTAACGATGTAGGGGGCACCCAGTTCGTTGATCGGAATCGCGTGGGCCGCCGTCAACGCCTGCAGCGCTGTGATGCCGGGGATCACCCGCGTCGTCGGTTGAGGGTCCAACCGCGCCGCGATTCGCAGTGAGCTGTCGTATAGCGACGGATCGCCCCAGATCAGCAGCGCCACGTGCTGTGCGCCGGGATGGGCGGCAATCGCCTCGCGCCAGCGCAGCGCAATCGCTTCGTGCCATTCGTCCACCCCGCGCAGATACCCGTCTTCCGAGCGGCGCTTGGGGATGTCGAAATAGGCGATCTGCGGCGGCGTGTCGGTCACCTGCGCAATGACCTTTTCGCGCAGCCCGGCCAGATCGGCCTTATTCTCGCCCTTGCGGGGGATCAGGATCAGGTCCGCCGAGCGGATCGCCTGCGCGCCCTGAAAGGTCACGTGGTCAGGGTTCCCGGTGCCGATGCCGATCAAGGTCAGGTCAAACATCGTCAAACTCTGCCAGCGGGCCATAAAGGATCAGCGCCGGGGCGGTGCCTATCTCATCCGCCAGTTTTTCGGACAGCGCGCCTACAGTACTGCGATGCAGCTTTTGTTCGGGGGTCGAGACGGATTCGGCCATTAGTGCTGGCGTCTCCAGCGGCAGACCGTGGGCGTTCAGCGTTTCGACCAGCAGAGGAAAAGTCCGCTTGCCCATGAAGACGACGGTGGTCGCATCCGGGTCGGCCAAAGCGGGCAGGTTCAGGTCCTCGGGCAATTTGCCGCTGACATCATGACCAGTGACAAACTGTACTCGCCGCGCGGTCAGCCTGCGGGTCAGCGGGATGCCCGCCGCTGCCGCTGCCGCGACGGCCGAGGGGATGCCGGGTATGATCTCGTATTCGATCCCAGCCGCGCGCAGGGCCACCAGTTCTTCTTCCAGACGCCCGAACATGCCGCCATCGCCGGATTTCAACCGCACGACCCGCTGCCCGGTCAGGGCGTAATCCACCAGCAACCGGCTGACATGGTCCTGCTTGGGCGAGGGGCGGCCCGCCCGTTTGCCCACGCCTACCAGATCGGCATCGTCGCGCGCATGGTTCAGGATCGGCCCGCTGCTGAGGTCATCAAACAGCACCGCATCCGCCTTCTGCATCCGGTCCACAGCCTTCAGCGTCAACAGCTCCGGGTCGCCGGGGCCTGAGCCAATGAACGAAACAAACCCACTCATGCTGAGGCCTGCGCGATCAGGTGAAAGAACGTGCCGGTCACGTTGCCACGCACCGATCCGGTCTGCGGCCCTTCGGCCCCTTCTGCGTCAAACACACGGGCCAAAGGCGCGTCAGGTTGCTCGATGATCGAGGAATAGTGGAACTCATGCCCCCGCAGGCCCGTGCCTACGGCATAGCCGGGCATCGGGGCCAGCAGTTCGGCGCGGCGATAGCCCAGATTGAAATTGCGCTTTTCATAGGACGTCACCAGCCCCAACAACCCCGCCATCTGATGCGAAATACCCTCTTTATCGATCAGAGCCTGTCCCAGCGCCATGTACCCCCCGCACTCCCCATGCACGGGCTTGGTCCGCGCATGTTTCCGTAGCCCCTCCTGAAAGACTGATGCAGCGGCCAGAGTGCCTGCATGCAACTCGGGATATCCACCCGGTAACCAAACCAGATCGGCATCCGCCGCAGGGGCTTCATTCGCCAATGGCGAGAACGGCAACACCTCGGCCCCTGCCGCGCGCCAGCCTTCCAACAAATGCGGATAGGTAAACGAAAACGCAGAATCACGGGCCAGCGCGATCCGTTGCGCCGGTGGCCGCGGCAGCGCGGCGGACGATGGCCCATTCGGGCCTGAGGACGCCGCCCGCTTGATCGCCTCAAGATCGACATGCTCGCGCAGGAACGCGGCGTAGCCCACAATTGCGCTTTCCAGATCGGGATGTTCAACCGCCTGGATCAGGCCCAGATGCCGCTCGGGCAGGGTCAGGTCTCCACGACGGGGCAGCACGCCCAGAACCGGCAAGCCCGCGCGTTCCATTCCCAACCGCGTCAACCGCTCATGCCGGGGGCTGGCGCAGCGGTTAAGGATCACGCCGGCAAAGGGCAGATCGGGGTTATACATTTTGAAGCCCAAAGCCGTCGCCGCCGCCGATTGCGCCTGGCCGCCCACATCCAGCACCAGCACCACCGGCCAGCCCATCCGTAACGCGGTTTCCGCACTGGACCCATGACCCAGTTCACCGGGCTTGGCGACGCCGTCGAACAGCCCCATCGAACCTTCGGCGACTACGATATCCGCGCCCTCAGCCTGCGCTGAAATTGAATTCAACAGAGGCTCACCCATAGCCCAACTGTCCAAATTGAACGAGGCCCGACCCGCCGCCGCCCGGTGAAAGGCTGGGTCGATATAGTCGGGTCCGCTTTTGAAGGGTTGAACGGTCAGACCATCCTCGGCCAGCGCACGTAACAAGCCCAGCATGACCGTGGTCTTGCCCGTTCCCGAGGACGGCGCGGAAATCAAAAGGCCCGGAGGGTTAGTCATCGCGTCATTCATCCTCGGGGCTCCAACTGGACCACGGGCTATCGGCGCTTTGCGGGCGATAGCGGCGGTCGTAATCCTTGGAATACAGACAGCTTTCGTCGAACCCTTCGCCCGTGAGCGCAGGGCCGACCATGATCAGCGCGGTGCGGGCGATGCCGTCGTCCAGCGCGTTTTTCAGCGTCTCCAAGGTGGCGCGGATGATCCGCTCATCGGGCCAGCTGGCGCGATAGACCACGGCCACCGGGCAATCGGCACCATATGCCGGAGTCAGGTCGGCGATGACCTTGTCAAGATTGCCGATCGAAAGGTGAATGGCCAGCGTCGCGCCGGTACGGGCGAAATTCTCAAGCGTCTCACCCTCGGGCATCGAAGACGCACGGCCCGGCGTGCGGGTCAGCACCACCGATTGCGCAAGGCCGGGCAGGGTCAGTTCGGCGCCCAGAGCGGCGGCCGCCGCAGCGAAAGAGGGAACGCCGGGCGTGACGCTGACCGGGATACCCATTTCTTTCAACCGGCGGATTTGCTCACCCATGGCGGACCAGACCGACAAATCGCCTGAATGCAGTCGGGCCACATCCTGACCGGCCTTATGCGCGGCGTCGATCTGGGCCATGATCTGATCCAGATCCATCGGCGCGGTGTTGATGATTTTGGCCCCCTCGGGGCAGTGGCTCAGGATCTCTTCGGGAACCAGCGAACCCGCGTACAAACACACGGGGCAGGACGCGATGATATCGCGCCCGCGCAGGGTCAACAGGTCGGCAGCGCCCGGTCCGGCGCCAATGAAATGAACGGTCATGTTTGTCCTCCGATGGCGATGGCGCAGGTGGCCAGCCGGTCGTCTGATATCTGTCGGGGTGAAAGCAGCCGCGCGCCCAGTCCGGCGGCGGCAAGGGCGGACGCTTCGGACACGCTGCCGGTGCCGTAACTGGCGCGGCTGCGGGGCGAGCAAGTGAGCGTGCGCTGCCCGGCCAAATCGGCGGGTGCGATGAAATGCAGGGGCAGGGCGGTTTCGGCGGCGAATTCTGCAAGCGCGGCGTGACCTTCCTTGTCCGCGACGGTCGCCAAGGCGCTGACGGGGTGGAGTGCGGCGGCAGCCGTAAAGGCCGCGCGCAGGCTGTCCGCGGTCGCGGCTGAGGAAAAGCCAAGGCCGGCGATGATCATAGCGTGACGCTCCACTGAACCACTGGATAGGCAGATTTCCAACCGCGTCGGGGGCCCAAAGGCGCAGCCTGAGCCAGTTCGATCCGCAGAAGGTCGCCGCCTAATGCGTCGTGCCATTGCGCCAGTAACGTTTCGCTTTCCAGCGTCACCGCATTAGCGACCAACCGCGTGCCTTCAGGCAGCGCATCGCGCAACCATGCCAGAAGGTTTGCGTTCAATCCGCCGCCGATAAACACCACATTGGGCAACGCAAGCCCGGTCAAGTCATCTGGGGCAGTGCCGTGGACTACACTCAGCCGATCCTGTCCCAGCGCATCCGCATTGCGGCGAATACGCTCGGCTCGATCTGCGCGCGGCTCGATCGTGGTGGCCGTCAGTGTCGGATCACACATCAGCCATTCTATACTGATCGAGCCGGTTCCCCCGCCGATATCCCACAAATGCTCGCCGCGCTGTGGGGCCAGCGCAGACAGAGTCAGGGCGCGGATGGGGCGTTTGGTGATCTGTCCGTCAGTCTCAAATATCTCATCCGGCTTGCCCGAGGATTTCGGCAGTGCGCGCCCATCACCCGCGACCTCTAGCGCGACGCAGACCGGGTGATCGAACCCGCCCAGCAGCGCCTCGGTCAGGGACACACTGCGGGAACGCTCACGCGGGCCGCCGAGCGCCTCCATCACATGCAGGCGGGTGTCAGCAAAACCGGTCTCGGTCAGGTAGGTCGCGAGTTCCGTCACCGCAGCCCCGTTGCGTAGCAGCAGGATGGCGCGCAGACCCGGCGACAGATGCGGTCGCAGCCGGGTCAGGGGGGCAGCGTGCAGGCCGAAAGTCAGCGTTGCCTCCAGCGGCCAGCCAAGCCGGGCGGCGGCCAGCGAAAAGGTCGACTGTCCGGGCAGGGCGGTCCATTCCCCGGCTTCGAAATTGCGCGCGATGGCAGACCCCGCGCCGAACCAGAACGGATCACCCGAGGCCAGCACCACGGTTTGCCGCCCCCGGAACCCGGTCAGCATGGGCAGCCCGTCGGCAAAGGGCACCGGCCATTCGACCCTTTGGGCGGGGCTCTCGGGGATCAGCGACAGATGGCGCGGCGGTCCCATGATGATTTCAGCGCGCTCCAGCACTTGACGGCTTGCGGGCGACAGGCCATCAAGCCCATCCTCACCCAGGCCCAGAACGGTCAGCCACGGAGCTTCATGCATGACACATCTCCTGATCCTTGGCGGCACCACCGAGGCCAACGCACTGGCCAAAACCGTGGCCGAGTTGGGCATCCCAGCGACCTACTCTTATGCTGGTCGCGTCGACAATCCACGCCCGCAGCCGCTGCTGGTGCGCGTAGGCGGGTTCGGGGGCGTTGCCGGTCTGGCCGCCTATCTGCGCGACCATACTGTAACCCATGTGATCGACGCCACGCACCCTTTTGCCGCGCTGATGAGCGCCAACGCGGTGGCCGCCTGCCATCAGGCCGAGGTGCCTCTGGCTTCGCTGACCCGCCCGGCGTGGACGGAACAGGATGGAGACCGCTGGCAACATGT
Organism: Ruegeria sp. HKCCD7628; assembly: GCF_057221005.1. NCBI lineage: Bacteria > Pseudomonadati > Pseudomonadota > Alphaproteobacteria > Rhodobacterales > Roseobacteraceae > Ruegeria > Ruegeria sp. HKCCD7628. The sequence continues at coordinate 701,390 of NZ_JBWVBA010000001.1, read as the reverse complement.
TCCGGATATCGACGGCGCAGTGGCCGCCCTGTCCGGCGCACCGCAGCGGGTGTTTCTGGCCGTGGGCCGAATGCATCTTGAGGAGTTCGCCACACAGCCTCAGCATCGCTACTTGCTGAGGCTGGTCGATGAACCGGGTACTCTGCCGTTGCCTAATTGCGATGTGGTTGTTTCGCGCGGGCCGTTCACTCTGGCCGATGATCAGGCGTTGATGCAGCGTCATGAGATCCAGTTGGTCGTGTCCAAGAACGCAGGCGGCCTTGGCGCGCGCGCCAAGCTGGACGCGGCGCGGGCGCTGGGCCTGCCAGTGCTGATGATCGACCGTCCGGCCCTGCCGCAGCGGGTCGAACTGTCGAGCGTCGCTCAGGTTCTGGACTGGCTGGCTCATTCTGGCGTGAACCTCGGGGTGTAGACGATCGGCGCGCCGTCACGCTCGATCACGCGAGTGCGGGACGAGCCGACGATGACCACCGTCTGCATATCTGCCATCTCGGGTGTGGCGTCGGCCAGTGTCGAAATCCGAATGGCCTCATCCGCGCGCGATACTGCGCGGGCGAACAGGATCAGCCGTTCGGGCTCGCATTCCTCACGTAGGATTTCCAGCGTCTTTACAAAGCCTTCAGGGCGGGACTTCGACCGCGGATTGTAAAACGCCATCGAGAAATCTGCCTGCGCGGCCAGCCGCAGGCGCTTTTCGATCAAGGACCACGGCTTGAGGTTGTCACTCAGGTTGATGGCGCAGAAATCATGCCCCATTGGCGCGCCCGCACGGGCCGAGGCCGCCAACATCGCCGTAATCCCCGGCAGCACGTCAATCTGGATATTGCGCCACTCGGACGGGCCATTCTCCAGCGCCTCAAACACTGCCGACGCCATTGCAAACACACCGGGATCGCCCGAGGACACAACGACCACGCGTTTGCCCTCCGCAGCCATCTGCAACGCGTGCTGCGAGCGGTCGATCTCAACCCGGTTGTCACTGGCGTGCAGCGTCAGTCCTTCGCGTTCGGCCACGCGTGCCACGTACGGAATATAGCCGACCACGTCCGTGGCCTCGGCCAAAGCAGCGGTCACCTCGGGCGTCACCAGCGCCTCATCCCCCGGTCCAAGACCGGCGATCTTGACCCAGCCGCTCATGGTCTGCGCCCCTGTCCATGCACGATGATGATCGAGAAATAGGGAGTGATGCCGTCGCAGTTTTCAGACAGCTTGCAGACGCGTTGATTGGGCATCTGGGCATATTCGACGATCCACGCCCGGTCATACAGCCCAGCCGTTTTCAGCGCGCGTTTCACTTTGTCAATATTGCGGCCGATCTTCATCACGACCAGCGCGTCGGTCTGCGCCATCTGTTGGGCCAGAACGTCTTCGGACAACGTGCCTGCCAGAACAGTCAGGATGTCATCGCCCCATGTGATCGGGTCACCTGTCGCTGTCCACGCGCCGGACATGCCAGTGATGGCAGGTACGACTTCAACATCAGTTTTATCGCGCAAGCGATTGTAAAGGTGCATGAAAGAGCCGTAGAAGAACGGATCGCCCTCGCACAAAACCACCACATCCTCGCCATTATCAGACAGCGCCTTCAGATGCGCGGCGCAGTCTTCGTAGAACGCTGCAAGCAGTTCGTTATAGCGCGGATCGGTCAATGGGATTTCGGTCGTGACCGGGTATTCCATCGGGAATTCAACGGCGTTTTCGGGGATCATCCCATTGACGATTTTGCGCGCCTGCCCACTGCGACCGGGCTTGCGGAAAAACGCCACATGGCGCGCATTGCGCAGCAGGCGATCAGCCCGCACGCTCATAAGGTCGGGATCGCCGGGGCCGAGACCCACGCCATAGATGGTGCCGCTCATTCCGCGCGGCTCGCGATGGCGTTGATGGCGGCGACGGTGATGGCGCTGCCGCCCAGACGACCCTTCACGATGCAGGACGGTACCGGCTGTGCCTCCCACAAGGCGTCTTTGGATTCGACCGCGCCGACAAAGCCCACGGGACAGCCGATGATCGCGGCGGGGCGTGGGCAGTCGGGGTCTTCCAGCATGTTCAGCAGATGGAACAGGGCAGTAGGGGCATTGCCGATGGCGACAACGGCACCGTCCAGATGTGGGCGCCACAGTTCCAGCGCGGCCGCCGAACGCGTGTTGCTCATCTCGGCGGCCAAGGGGCGCACGCGTTCGTCATGCAGTGTGCAGATAACCTCATTGTCGGCGGGCAGACGGAACCGGGTCACGCCCTCGCTGACCATGCGCGCGTCACACAGGATCGGTGCGCCGTTTTCCATTGCCGCGCGGGCGGCGGCCACAAACCCGGGCGAGAAATGCACGAACTCCTCCAGCCCCACCATGCCAGCGGCGTGGATCATGCGGACAGCGACCTGTTCTTCGTCGGCGTCGAACCGAGCCAGATCAGCCTCGGACCGGATGGTGGCAAAGCTCTCCTTATAGATCGCCGCGCCATCGGTTTCATAAGTATAGGGCATCAGGTGAAGTCCATATTCATAAGTGTTTCTTCGGTCAGGCCGGTCTGGCAGGGCTCATCCCCCGCGCGGCCTTGTTTGACAAGATCAAATCTTCCGGCATTGCCGATCAGGGTCACATCGGCCGGGCCTATGCGCGCGCATCCCTTGGCGCAGCCAGAGACATGCAGGCTGCCCGGTACGCGTGCCGCCAAAGCGCGCGCGATGTCGCGGGTTTCCACCTGCGCCTGCGGGCAATATGGCGCGCCGGGGCAGGCGTCGGTGATCATCAGCGGGTCGGTGCCATCTGTGACAAAGGCTGGGGCGGGTATCGCCGCCCCGCCCTCCAACAGGATCAACCGCCACGGGGTGACGCGTAAGGCAACGGCCCCGCTTTGCGCGATCAGGTCCTTCAGTGCGTGCGCAGGCAATTGCCCGAAGGCCGCACCATAGAGCTTTCCCGGATCGCAGGGGCCGGGTCGCAACGGAGGCCCAATAGATCCCGGAGCTGCGCCCTGCCACTCCGGTGGCAGAACCGAGACCACGCGTGACATGCGTCGCGTCTCGGGCGTGTAGGTTTGGGCGAACCATGCGGCCAGGGCGATCAGTTGGTCGATGGCCTCGGGTTCTTGGACCAGACGTCCGGTCTCGGCCCCATCGGCGCGCAGGATCAGGCCATCTGAAGCTGTTTCCAGCCGGATATCGGCTGAATTCCCAGCCAGCAGGCGCTCAGGTCCGGTGTCGATGGCAAAGCCGAACTTGGCGGGCAGGGCGGGCAGTTCCACCAGCCGGTCAATAAGCTCTTGCGCCAGCCGGGCGGTCAGGTCTCCGGCTTTGTACAGAGGTGAGACCAGAATGTTGCGGCGCACCTCGATCCCCGGCTCGGCGTCCAGCAGGTTCAGCGCGGCCAGTTCGGCCAGCAGGGATTGATGATTCGTCTCGGACACACCCCGCAGCTGCAGGTTAGCGCGGTTGGTCAGGTCGATGGTGCCATTGCCGAAGCGTTCCGCCAGATCGCACAGACCCATGGTCTGCTCAGCTGTCAGACGGGCCAGTCGCGGCCGCACCCGGACCACCAGCCCATCGCCCGACATCATCGGACGGTGCGCACCGGGACACCAGCCCTGGACGATGGGAGCGCTCATCCCAGCCCCTCCAGATCGGCGCGAATCGAGTTGCGGCGTGTGTTCCAAAGCCCCGCCTCCAGCAAGGCGCGGAACCGGTCCTGCATGGCCTGATGGGCCTTCGGGTTGACCTTGGCCAGAAAAGCGTCGACGTCTTCGTTGCCCAACGTGGCATCGTGGTAGAGGTCGAACAGATGCGGCGCGACTGTGCCAGATAGATGCGCGAATGAGGCCATATGATCCAGCGTCGCGGCGATCTCGGCTGCGCCCCGGAATCCGTGGCGTTGCATCCCGGCGATCCAACCCGGATTGGCGGCGCGGGCGTGGACCACGCGGCTGATCTCTTCGGGCAGGGTCCGCGCGCGCGGGGTGTCGGGGTTGGTGTTGTCCAGATGATAGAGCTGCGCTGTGCCGCCGGTGATCTTTTTGGCGGCGGCAAATCCGGCCTCATGCGTGGCGTAATCATTGGCCAGTAGCAGGTCGGTCTCGGTCAGATCCTGCAGGTGGACGAAACTGTCGGCATTGGCGACGCGTTGGGTGATGCCGTCCTTGTCCTGCGCGATGTGCTCGCCCTCCAACGCGTAAGAGCTGGCATCCAGCCATGCTTCACCCGCTTGCGCGCGCGCCTCGTCGGTGTAGACTTCCGACAATTGCGTCATGTTCACGCCATAGCTTCCGGGGGCAGGACCATAGACGCGAGCAACGGGTTCCTGACCGGCATAGGGGTTCCAGTCGGCCGCCTCATCGCGCGCCGACAAGGCCCGGATCGCCTGACCGTACAGCGCCGAGAGCGTCGGGAACACGTCGCGGAACAGGCCCGAAACACGCAGCGTTACATCCAAACGTGGGCGGCTGAGATCGGTGATCGGCAGAACCTCAATGCCCGAGACCCGCTCGGACCCTTTGTCCCAGACCGGTTTGACGCCCAGCAGGTGCAGCGCCATGGCGAATTCCTCACCCGCCGTGCGCATGGTGGCCGAGCCCCAGAGGTCGACAATCAGGCCCTTGGGATAATCGCCTTCCTCTTGCAGATGCCGCCGCACCAGTTCTTCGGCCAGTTTCACCCCTTGCGTATAGGCAGCGCGCGTGGGCACGGATCGCGGGTCGGTGGTATAAAGGTTCCGTCCCGTCGGCAGCACGTCCGAGCGGCCACGATAGGGCGAGCCGGACGGCCCGGCCTCAATCCGCTTTCCGGCCAGCGCATCAATCAATGCGCGGTGTTCAGACTGGGCCGAGGGCGCGGGGTCGAAATTGCCCGTGACCTCGGGCACCCGGCCAAAGATGTGCAGCCCGTCGCCGAACTGGCTTTCCTTGATGTCGCAGACAAAGCGGTCGATGCGGGTGATCGCCTCGGCGGTGCAGGTGGCCTGATCCAGACCCAGATCGCTCTCCAGCCCTATGGCCTGTGCCTCGTCGCGGATATCCTCTTGCAGTCGGTCGCGGCGCTTGGGGTCCAGACCATCGGCGTTCGAGAACTCGTCCAGCAGGGACTCCAGCCGTACCATCCGATCCGGTGTACCGCTTTCTTTCAAAGCGGGCGGGATGTGGCCCAGTGTGACGGCTCCGATCCGACGCTTGGCTTGCGCGGCCTCGCCGGGGTCATTGACGATGAAAGGGTAGATCACCGGCAGATCGCGGATAAGCGCTTCGGGCCAGCAATCGGCTGAGAGCGCGACGGATTTGCCGGGCAGCCATTCCAACGTGCCATGGGCACCGATATGGATCAGCGCGTCGGTGCGCAGGCTTTTGCGCAGCCACAGGTAGAAGGCGACATAGCTGTGGCGCGGGGTGCGTGACAGGTCGTGATAGTTGTCATCGCGCAGCTCGGGCGCGCCGCGCTCGGGTTGCAGTGCGACCAGAACTTTGCTCCGGCGCAGCGCGGTGAAGTGGAAGGCACCATCCGCGAAAGCGGGATCACTCTCGGGCGCACCCCAGACGGTTTGCAGGTCGGTGCGTAGCTGTTCGGGTAGGTCGGCCAGCGCGGCCTGATAGTCGGCAAGGGGCCATGCGATCCGCGCGTCCAACAGAGTTTCAGAAATCGGTTCGGCAGGGGCGGTGTCATAGCCCTCGGCCTGTAGGTCGGACAGCATTGCCTCGGCCGAGGCCAGCGCGTCCAGACCGACCGCATGGGCCATCTGCCAGTCTTTGCCGGGATAGGTGGACAGAACCAGCGCGGGCACCTGATCGGATTTGGGTTTGTCTTGCAAGTTCAGCCAGCCGGTAACACGGTCAAGGATGGCCTCGATCCGTTCCTCTTCGGCCCGGTGGGCAAAGCGGGAATATTCCAGATGCTGGTCGCGCTTGCCCGGCTCCTTGAACGAGGCGATGCCTGCTGAAATCCGCCCGTCCACCTCGGGCAGCACCACATGCATGGCGAGGTCGGCGGGCGAGAGGCCGCGTTCCGCTTCGGCCCAGGCTTTGCGGCGCGAAGTGGCCAGTGCGACTTGGAAGACGGGCACATTCGCAGCATCTAAGGGCGAGGTGCCAGACGCGCCTTTGCCTGAGAAGGACGTGGCGTTGATGATCGCGGATGGGGCCAGCGATACGATGGTGTCGCGCAGCCAGTCGGCAGCAGCCGGGGCTTTCAGAGAGGGGGCGAAGAGCCCCACGGCTTCAAATCCACGTGCGCGCAGACTGCGGATTAGGGCGGCCACGGGGGCGGTGTCGGCGGATGTCAGATAAGCGCGGTAGAAGGTGACGAGGATGCGTTTCGCATCCCCGGAAAACGCCTGTTCCGCCGGGATCACGCCGCGGTCCGGGCACCATGCGCCGCAGTCGGGCAAGGACTTGGTGCCCATCACCGGGCCCGCATACAGACCAGCTGCCAATGCCATCTGCGCCAAAGCGGCTTGTGCTGCAACCTCGCCACCGGTGTCGCAAAGATGCGCCAAGCGGCGCAGGGTGGAGACGGGCAGGGTCGAATAGTCATCCAGCCGCGTATCCTCGCGCCCGTCGGCGGGCAGCACGGCCACAGCAATCCCTTTGGTCTGCGCAAGCGATAGAACCTGCTGCAGTCCGTAGGACCAATAGGGCACCCCGCCGATCAGTCGGATCAGGATGCCCTTGGCGCCCTCCAGCGTCTGCTCGACATAGGTATCCACCGAGAGGGGATGTTTCAGTGCCGTCAGATTGGCCAGCCGCAAGGTCGGCATCCGACCCTCGGGCCCGCCGCCGCGATGCCAGCCTGCCGCGAAAGCACCAAGGTCGCTGTCTGAGAACGACAGCACCACCAAATCCGCCGGGCTCTGGCCCAGATCGGTTGGTGTTTCGGATTCCTCTAACCCGTGGCTTTCGCGGAAGACGACGTGCATGGTTTACTCGGCAGCCTCGGTGACGCCCGCGAGGATGTCGCGGATTTCAGCCTCTTTGATGTCGTCATGCTCGGCAATCACCACCAGACGCGAACGGCGCTCTTCGCCGGGCTGCCACGGACGGTCGTACTGATGACGCACGCGCGCGCCCACAGCCTGAACCAGAAGGCGCATTGGCTTGCCCTGAACAGCGGCATAGCCTTTGACGCGCAGGATGTTCAGTTCCTTGGCCAGACGTTCGATTTTCGCGACCAGATCGGCCGGGTCGGTCTGTTCCGGCAGCTCGACGATGATGCTTTCGAAATCATCGTGCTCGTGATCATGGTGGCCATCGTGATGGCTGGGCCGCGCCTCCATGTCATCCTCGGCGGCAGCCTCAAGACCCAGCACGACGCGCACGTCCACAACGCCTTCGGCCACTTCGACGACCGGCAGAGGGCGCGGGGCCTCTGCGGCGATGATCTCTTTGGCTTTGGCGACACCTTCGGGGCCGGCCAGATCAGGCTTGGTCAGCAGGATGATGTCGGCGCAGGAGATCTGATCCTCGAACACCTCGGACAGAGGCGTTTCGTGGTCGATGGAATCGTCGGCCAGACGCTGGGCATCCACCGCCGCGACATTCGGGGCAAAGCGACCGGCGGCAACGGCCTCGGCGTCGGCCAGCGCTATCACGCCGTCAACGGTGATCTTGGATCGGATATCGGGCCAGTCGAACGCTTTCAGCAGCGGCTTGGGCAGCGCCAGACCAGAGGTTTCGATCAGGATATGCTCGGGGCGCGGCTCCAGCGCCATCAGCGCCTCGATCGTGGGGATGAAATCATCGGCCACGGTGCAGCAAATGCAGCCATTGGCCAGTTCCATGATGTTTTCCGCCGGGCAATCGGGGATGGCGCAGGATTTCAGGATATCGCCGTCCACGCCGACATCGCCAAACTCGTTGACCACAACGGCCAGACGCTTGCCCTGCGGGTTCTGCATCAGGTGTCGCACCAGCGTGGTCTTGCCCGAACCCAAAAAGCCGGTGATCACAGTAACGGGGAGTTTTTCCAAAGTGGACATGTCAGGCTCCAATCGGGGGAATACGCGAGGCGCAGTTTTTGCGGAAATGTTCGGGGCGCTCGCGCCATTTGACCAGACCGTCTTCGGTGGCCAGATACTTGGTGGCACCGTCTACGATCACGTCGACATGATCGACTTCGTTCAGGTTCTCATAAACAAAGGTCCAGCGTTCCGGCCCGCCGCGCAGCACGATGGAACAGCCCTGATCGCAATTCGACAGGCATTCAACAGCCTTCAGCGCCACGCCCTCGGGCAGTTCAGCCTGTTCCAACGCCTTGTGCAGCAACGTGCCTGGGCGTTGGGCGTCATCTTCAATGGGTAGGCCGCGGCGGCAGGTGGTGCAAACCAGCAGCTCGACCGGAGCGGTTTCGGTCATGTCTCTCATCCCCCTAAATCCTCATCGTGGGGGACGGGGTTTCATGCGGGTCGTGCGTGACCCGGCACCGGAACACCCCGTCCGGTTTCAATCGCGGGTGCTGGCAGGTCTCCCGGCTTGCGGATTTCAGGGCGGTTACCCTGTCGGATGACCCGCCTTCCCGGCCTTGTTGGCCAGTGGCTTGGGCACCCTCTCCGGTCACGGTCGCGGGGGCGGCTGCGTTTGACGGATGACCCGCTGACGCATTCCCTTTTCATCCATCTGCAGATGGACACCAACGGATCGGACATGCGGCACCGGGCAGGCCCTTGTCAAGCGAGTCGCAAACATCTTTCGCACCTCGGGTTAAAAGCGACCTGACAGCGTCGCTGGGCGGCATGACTTTGGGTGGGGCGGCATGGTGCCATGAACAAAACGACGCCAAAAAAGGAGGTGTATCGCATGAAGGTGGGCTTTATCGGCTTGGGCAATGTGGGCGGCAAACTGTCAGGGTCTTTGCTGCGCAACGGGATCGAACTGACGGTACATGATTTGAACTCTGACCTCGTCGACGGCTTCGTGTCACAGGGGGCCAAGGCCGCCGAAAGCCCGGCCCAGCTGATGCGCGATTGCGACGCGGTTATTACTTGCCTGCCATCGCCTGCCGCTTCGGACGCGGTGATGCAGGAGATGCTGCCTGAGGTCAGCCCCGGCAAAATCTGGATGGAGATGTCCACCACTGATGAAGCTGAAGTCAAGCGATTGGGCGCCCAGGTGATCGAACGTGGCGGCGCAGCGGTAGACTGTCCTGTATCGGGTGGCTGTCATCGCGCCGCGACGGGCAATATCTCGATCTTCGCGGGCTGCGACCGGGCCACATTCGAGCGCATACTGCCCTTTCTGACCACCATGGGCCGACGGGTTCTGCATACCGGTGACCTAGGGACCGCTTCGGTGTTGAAAGTGCTGACCAATTACCTCGCCACCGCCAACCTGATCACCTGCGCAGAAGCACTTGTGACCGCCAAAGCCGCCGGGATGGATCTGAACACCACATACGAGGCAATCAAGATCTCATCCGGGACATCCTTCGTGCATGAAACCGAAAGCCAAGTCATTCTGAACGGCTCGCGGGACATTTCGTTCACGATGGATTTGGTGAAAAAGGACATTGGCCTGTTTCAGGATGTGGCGGACCGGGCGGGGGTGCCGCTCGAGATCAACCCGGTGATGATGCGTATCTTTGACGACGGCATCGCCCGCTATGGCGACCGAGAGTTATCACCTAATATTATCAAGCGGTTGGAAGAGGCCACCGGGCTGGATATCACGGCCCCCGGCTTCCCGTCCGAAATGGAAGACTACGAGCCGGAAGCGTCCGGATACGAGGTTATTCCTCAGGGACGTCGGGCCGAATGACGCAATTGCACTGCGCGAAAACGCTTTGCCCGGCTTGGAAAAGAGGCGGCGAGTGTTGGGCTCGCTGCCACTTTTTCAGGTCACTGAACTACCTGAACCACCGGGGCAACAGTCAATTTGTGTGCGGATAAACCTAAGTATCGTCAATAGACAAACCCTAGGAAAACCTGTTCAGATACTAAGTGCCAATCATGTCGCAAGTTTCGAGCTTGCATTCCCGCGAGCCGCCCGTTTTCCGTAGATCCGGTACTGCCCGCTTGGTTCATGCCTATGCGTTCAGTAGGATTTCGCCTGCTTACTTCGCGATTACAAGGTCGTGCAAGCATGTATGCCAAGTTGCTTTTTTCCAGTCGCACATCGAAAAACGCTTGTGTCTTAGTGAAAGTCAGCGTCCTTTTTTCAGATCAAAGACCGTATTTGTGACTTTCGCTTGAAAGCGGTAAGCCTAACATCAATCGGCGCACGCCAACGCGCGCAGCGTTGCCCTGAGTTCAATGGCGCACTCGGCTATCCAGATTGTCACTTATGGTTTTTAATCCATCCCGGAGGACGTGGGCGTTGCAGAGGGCAACCCAGTAGTTTTCGCTAAAGCAGCGATATTTTTACAGATGTTCGCTTTTGTTCTATGGACGGAGGGATTGGCCACCGGGAGTAATAAACGCCATGTCTTGAGAGGGTTAGATAGGATGACAATTTCATCGTAGGTGTGTCCCACTTTGTGTCACACCCGAGCACCACAGGGCTAAGTCAATGATTTAGAATAAAATGGAGGCGAGTACCGGAATCGAACCGGTGTACACGGATTTGCAATCTGGTATGTTTTATTTGTTATCAGTGGTTTAATTGTATTCTTTCCAGTCTATGCACATGCTATGACGGGATAACGCGTTCCTAACGTGTTTTTAACGTCCTTTATGTGGGGGATAACGGCTTGGCGAAGTCAGGCGGTACTTTTGTAAAAGGCGACCCGCGTGCGGCGGCGGCTGGTCAGAAAAGCAAACGTGGTCAGGACCGCGTCGTCACGCCGACCTTTATGGATGAGATACGCAATCTGGCACCGGAAGCGTTGGCGGCTCTGAAAAAAGGTTTGAAGTCAGGTGAATCGACATCAGTGCGTTTGGTGGTCGAGCGGCTGGCACCGGTTGACCTAGTCCGCGACGAAACCATGAACGAGATTGTCAGCGCGCTGGAACAGTCGAACGCGGCGTTGGTTGAAGAAAACGAACGCTTGCGCACCGAAATTGCACAGCTTCAAGCGGGGATGATGGATGCGGCGGTCAGCGGCCATGCGCGAACTGATGGACAGGGCGCGCCAGACAATCGCGCGAACTGACGCGCTTCTGGAACTGCGCGACCACCCCGATGCGGTCGTGTGGGCAGAACAGGCGCTAGGGTTTCCGCTGGATGAGTGGCAAGCGCGTATTATGCGGAGCCAACACCACAGGCTTGTTTGTGTTGCCGCCAGACAAAGCGGGAAGTCTGTAATAACTGGTGCAAAGGCGGCGTTTGAAGCGATGACGCGTTCCGGTTTGCGCGTTGCCGTGGTTTCACCAAGCTTCAGACAATCTCAGTTGTTGGCAAACAAAGTGGAAGATGCGTTGAACGGTTCCGGCCAGCCTGTGACGCGGGTGCGAGAACGTCTGACATTGCCCAACGGGTCGACTGTTCAGGTCTTGCATGGTGACCGTGCGTCGACTTTGCGCGGCTATACGGCCGACTTGTTGCTGGCGGACGAGCTGGCGTTTGCAAAGCCGGAACTGGCACCGGCTATTCTGCCGATGGTTGGTGCGTCCAAAGGGCGCTTGATTGCAATCAGTTCGCCCAACGGACCGACTGGCATCATTTATGATTTGGCGCACCAGACTGGCGTCGAGTTTATGCAGATACCAGCGTCATCGGTTAGCCACTTCGACCCTGACGTCATCAAAGAGATACGCGGACGGCTTGGCGAACAGATGGCACGCCAGGAACTGGACGCCGAGTTCGTTGCCAGCGCGTCGTCGGTGTTCGATGCGGACGCATTGGACCGGATGTTCGCCCCAACCGACGCGGACCTGTCCGCCGATGATGACGCGCGTGTCGAGGCTGAAATGGATTTGGAAAAGCGGTTCAAGGTCCAACAAAAGCTGGAGGCGCGCGAACGTGCGTCTGGACCGTTGCGGGTAGTGGGATTTCCTGAATGAGACTTGGACGCAGACGGTCAGTCAATCGGTCGAAAGAGTCGGGCCGGTTTTACGTTGCGGCGGGTGGTGCTCCTAACCAACCGCTTGTGTGTCTTGCGTCTGACATCCACTGGACGGCACTTGAAGATGACTGGCGTACGTGGCTGACGCCGCAAGTCATCGCATTCCGTGCAGCCTGGTTTGCGTCAAAAGACCATCGCGTCTTGTCTGAATGGATTGCTGCTGACTTGGAGCGCTGGCGGACAAAGCACAAAAGCCGCTCGACGATTCCTGCGAGCGTTATTCTTGAGAGTAGCCAGTCACCAGCGGCGTTTGACTTGTTTCGTCCGCTACAGGATGCGCAAACGCGTGTTTCGGCTTTCCGGTTGACGGCGGGCGACGACAGCCCGTTGACCGGTATACGCACTGTCGAGAACGGACAGACGGTCGTTGGTGCGCGTTGGCTGGTCAGTTGGTTCGACGCAAACGTCGCCAAGACGGCACCGGATGACGTTCGGCACGGTAAGCCCTATGTGCCAGACCGCATCATTGTTTCGTTTGACAACTTTACCGACGAAGACCCGCCAGGAATGACGCGGGAAGAAATCAGAGCGTCGATGTCGGCGGCTGAACGGCTGGTGAAGCGCAGCGCCCGCACGACCGACGTTGATGCGTTGCTGGACCTACAAGCAGATGAGGTCGTTGCGGTCGTTGTTATGTTGACGCTCCTGTCGGCGCACACAGAGCCGCCGCAATTGGCATACAGGTCAGATGACACGTACGGATATGACCCGCACGCACCGCGACCGAGATTCCGCGGCGGACCGATTGTCTGATGTTGGTTGGTGTTCTGGGCTGGGTAGGTAGGGTCGACCACAGCGTCGGGATTACGCTGTGGCGTGACTGTGTCAGCCAGTTATTTGATAGAACCACACACTTGTTCGAACAAATTGCGAGCAATGCTTCCGGGCGGCGAGTCTTTGACCCGTCTGACATCATTGCCAACACCAGTGATAGTTTGGGCGGCGCAGTTATTGTCCTTGAACCAGTTTTCTTCGGAGCCATCTTTGTACTCTGCGCGGTAGAAGACACGTTTGCCTTCGAAGGTCCTGAACATATCGTAGTGACCACCTGCATCTTTTCCGTCGGCGACCCATTCCCAAGACTGAGCGAAAGTAGGGGAGGTAAGAGCCATCAGCGTGGCAGCGGCGAGTGCTGTTTTTCTAAAAATCATTTTACGTCCTCATTCTTTGTCCTTCCTCCGAGGTTGACAGGGTCGTCGAGAAGCTATCTCTCGCCTGCCAAGCCCCGTGAGGCACGTCTTGAATATCGGTTCCAAAAGCGGCCAGTGTTTTGGTGTTCGAGCCGTAACCTTTTGAATCTCGGTGATTCGGCGTGCGAGTAGGTGGACTTGACCTAGCCCGCCGCTCCGACCACAGCGTTCTGACGACGTTGCGCCGTGTCGATGGTTTTGATACAGACGGCTGGCAGGTCGTCGACGTGGCGCAATTGCCTGTTGGTGTACCCTACCGCGACCAGTTGGACCACTTGCAACCGCGCTTGGACAAACTGGACATGCTGGCCGTCGATGCTAGCGGCGTTGGGGATGGCGTCACCGAATTAGTTCAGGGTGCGAACCTGAAACGACTCGTGCCGGTTGTCATCGTGGGTGGGACCGGTCGTGGCAAACTGGTCAACGGGCGCGTCAGCGTGGGCAAAGGCTACCTGGTGTCGTCGTTGCTGGATGAAATGTATCACGGCCTGACTGTTCACCCCGATGCGGACGGCCGGGACATCCTGTTGCGTGAAATGAGTGACTTCGTATCGACGCAGGGCGGAAAGTATCAAAAGCAGGAAGCGAGGGCAGGGGCGCACGATGACGCTGTGCTGTCGTTGGCGTTGGCGGTTTATTTGGCAAGGACATTGGAGCGGTAGCTTATGAAAACAGGTTCAGGTTTGGTGGATGTTTATTCCGGAATTGAAGCCACATCACCGGAACGCCTGTTGTGGGTGGGCGTGTTGCGGGTGGCTATCCTAGACGCTCAGGGCAAACCGGTCGCCGTACCTAAAAACAGGGATGATGCGATTCACACGGCCCGCGTTTGGTTGTGCTTCGGGCCGGACCTGGACGAAGTGGCGACGCTGGCCGGTTTCAATGCGGAATTTGTCCGTCAGTGGGCGCATAAACAGCGCGTGGATGGTTGGCCGGATGCATACGCGCACCCCGCAAAACTGGTCGCGTAGGCGGCATAATTCACAAACAACGTTGAAATAACGACGTTAATCAGGACAGTGTGTCTATAATCTATTGATAATAAACAAGACACAACTGATTTCACATCTGTTGTTCTGGTTCAGGTGTTCTGCTTGGGTGTAACTTAGGCTACAGGATCTAACCCAGATCTCGGTTGAATATTTCCCTAACCATCCAATAATATGGAGATTTTGTCATATACTGTATGATTTCGTCTTTGTTTTCTATTCTATCAGAAAGATTTGGGTTTATCTTCTTGTTTCGCGCCTCATAGTCTGTAGGGGTTTGAACGTGAAACTGACTTGCGACACTGCTGATAGCGTCATGTGTCATGCCTTGCTTATCAAAAACATCTTCATAATAATATTCTTTATAGAAAGAATAGCGGGAAAAAAATTCCGCGAATTTTCTCACATTGCCGACATACTCAGAGATATTTCGTTCTGCATCTTTCGGGTCAATCGATATCGAGATGTCTGTTGGGCGTTGCTCATCATTATACACATGAAATAGATCATACTTTTTAGCGATCTGCCATGAGCAATATCGTGCGAATGCGTTCTTTCTAATCAAATGCACTATTGGCATTTGTCGCTGCTTTATGATGTGCACCAGTACTGGCTCTCCAAGTTCCCAAGGCATGTCAGTATCAAGGGTCAAGAAGGTATTGTATTTGATGTCAACAATAAGCGGTCGTTCAGATGTTTTGTTATCAAGCCAGTCGAAGTAACTATTCAGTAACTGTACCATCTCATCAGGGTAAAATGCTCCTAGCGGCCCCTCAAGGCTAAGAAAGGGCAGGCGCCAAAGAAAGTAGTTGTCCCTAACGCTGGTCTTAGAGAAGACTTCTCCACGTGTTTCGAAGCGGCTTCCGGTCAGACAAGAACGAAATGCGTTCGTTCCGCAGCGTTGACTTGAAAGAAGAACTCCAATCATGATCCAAAACAATCCGTAGCTAATTGAGATAAATCACTGGGATTAATCCGAGAGACACAATTTGGCGCCGCTGGTCTGTTCCATTTCAACCTCAAGCTAATCGATTAACACTCCCAACATCGTCATGCCAATGACCGACAGTTAACTTTAATCTAACCGAAATACAAGCTTGCTTGGCGGTGTCTGAGATCGTGTGGGCCAGCCTTTCCCAAATGAACGCCGTTGAGGGGCAGACTGGCCGGGCGCGTGGACCTTTGGGAGACCCGCATACCGTGACTTCGCCTATTCCGAATTATACATTTGCAGTAAATGTCCGACCCGACGGGCCGTGCTGCGGCACTTTGTAGTCTGGTGAAAGGCAACTCCGGACCATTTGCGTTCGTTCCGGACAAAGGTGTCAGTGACCGGAACGTCCGCACAAAAGTCATGCGAGCAACTTGCGGTGAATGACAAGGTTGGTTGCCTGTGTCACGCCAATTCGCTTTCTCGTATCGTTTCTCTGATTTTGGTGATCCGTCCGTCTATGTCTGTCTTGGCCCACGCTGGCGGGTCGATGTGACCAAGCGCGGCCTGAACTCCGTTTATCGTGTCGGGCGGAACCGTACCAAACAGCGTTTGCCATTTCTTCCGACGAAACCCGCGGGCGCTGGGCGACCAGCTGATAGACGTCATCGCGTCCGGGCTGTCTTCCAGATGCAATATTAGACGTAAACCGGAGTATTAGACGTAAACCGGAGTGACCGCTTCGACCGCGGTCATATTGGTAACACTCGAAACTAAGAACGCGGTCGAAACCGACGCGTCGTAGCATTTCGGGCAACGGTGTTGTGTCGACCGACCAGCCATCGTCAGCCAGACAGGTTGGCTAGACGCAGTTGTCGTCATCGTCATCTACAACACTGTCAGCACAACGGGCGCATAACAGCTTGATTTGTCTGAGTTCCGCTTCGGTTGGTCCTGCTTGCTCTACTAAACAGTGCGGACATGCTGGCGGTTCGGGTTCGGTGTTGTTTCGGACGATATTGCGGACGGACTACGAATTCGTATCGTGTGTTGGAATGGTCTGGCTACAGTTGGGACAGATAATCGGGTCACGCATCGTCCAGACCTCTCGGCTGGGGGTCTATGCCGCACGTTTCGCACGACACGTACTGTGACCGTTCTGCCCCCCGACGCGTATAGGTCCAGCCGTCGTTTTCGGATACGGAATGCGTTGCTGGCCTACGACAGCATGGACAGACGGTTTCGGTTCGGATGTTTTCGCGTGTCACGGTGATGACTCTTCTTGTTGGCCCCAACTTGGGCCGGTGGTGATGTCGACAACGCCGCGGAAGGGCGCGTCGGGGAAAAACTCAAGCCAAGCGCGCGTCATCTTGGCTTTCAGGATGCGTCGGACAGCGCGGACTGTTTGCGGGTCGGCCCCACAGTCAATGACCAGTTCGTCGTGAACCGTGGCTGCGATGTGGGCGGGCAGGTGGCGCAAGGCTTCGTCGACGTAGACCAGAGCGACCCCGATGACTTCAGCTGCCGTGCCTTGAATGGGGTGGTTTAGTGCGAAGTTGCGTTCGTAGCCGTCCAGCCAGTCGTCGACCTGCCAGTCTTCCAGTTCATCGAAGCCCTTGTCGTCCGGCGTGTGTGACCGCCAGCGGAACTGCCAGCGCCGCCCGCCGATGGTGCTGACGTCACCCCTGCGGCGGGTTGTGCGTTCCTGGTTGCGTTGCCAGCGTCGTAGGTCGGGGTAGGCGTTAAAGAAGCCGTCAATCAGGTCGACAGCATCGTCGTAGGACAATGTCAGACCGAACGCGGCTTTGGCGTATGTGCGGAACCCGCGGACGCCGGACCCGTATAACAAGCCGAACGCAGCCGCTTTTGCCATCGTGCGGTCAGCGTCAGTGGGTTGGCCGTCGCCGGTCAACATAGACGCCGTGCGGGTATGTAGGTCGATGCCATCGCGGAACGCACCGCGCATGTTTTCGTCACCGGACATTTCGGCCGCGATACGCAGTTCAATCTGAGAGTAATCAGCCGCGATAATGATGTTGTCAGGCTTGGCGGCGAAGATGTTGCGGAATCCCGTCAACAGCTTTCCGCGCTTCGGCTGATTTTGGAGGTTCACGGAACGGCTGGCAAAGCGCCCTGTCCGTGCGCCAGCAATTAGGAAGCTGGACCGGATGCGTTCGTCTTCGTAGATGTGTTCGGCAAGGCTATCGCCATAAGTTGACAGCGCCTTTGCCCAGGCGCGCACGGCAAGCAGTTCTTCAACGCCTTCAACGTCTTCGCCGTGGTTCTTCAACATAGCTTGCGCGACGGATAGCGTTTTCGCTGACTTCGTCTTGGGCCACGATGCCAGCTTGTCAGCGGGTAGCGTCTCGGTCAGATAGTCCGCGACTTGTCGGTTAGTGGGTATCCCGCTTAGACGGCCCCCTGTGGCGCGTTTGAGTGCCTTCTGTGCGTCCTCAAGGCTGGCGTGCCATTCGCCGACCTTTTGCGCGTGTGCGCGCCTGTCGATGGGCAGTCCGGCCAGTTCCATGCGGGAAACGGGAACAACCAGGTCGTCGGCCAGTTGTTGCGCGTGTTCGTCGATACTGTCGAAGTGGTCGCGCTGGGCCTGCCATAGCCAGAAGGTCACCAACGCATCGACGGCGGCGTAGTCCAACTGGTCTTTGTCCAGGTCCGGCCGGTGCCAGTCGGATGCGCCCAAGCCTTTAGGAATGTCGATGTCCAGCAGGGTTTTTGCGGTCTTAGCCATGTTGTCGCGTGAGCCGTCGACCAACCGCATCGCCGTCATCGTGTCGTAGATGCGCGCGGTCGGTTCGATGCCTGGTCCGGCCAGCAAAAACTTAACATCAAAGACGGCGTTGAACGCGGCTAGGGCAGGGACGTCGTGGAACAGAGGCGTGACGACCGACCAGTCGACCCGCTCCATATCGAACAACACGACCTGGTCGCCGCCCGCGTAGGCTTGAAACAACCGGACGCGCGACTTGTGCGGGTTGAGTGCATAGCCCGCAACACCGGTCTTCGGCTGACGTTTGGCGACTGTGCCGGTCTTTGTCAGCGCAACTGGTATCGGCCCCAACAGGTCCAACCGGACGGCTGTTTCGGTATCGAACGCCAGACAGCCGGACTGGTCGGCATCGGTCAGAAGCGTCTGAACGGCACCACGGGCGGTCGTGTCGTCGGTAACGATGTTGACGGTGTAACCTGCCAGCAGGTCAGCAACGGCTTTGCGTTGGTCGCCTGTGATTGCTGGCGTAACCGCGGCCACGATGTCGGACTGTAGGTGGCTCACGCTGGCGGCAATGCTGGCGTCAGTGGTGTCGACCGTGACTGTTCCGTCTGGTTGTCGATACAGCGTCGCACCGGTCGCGCGGATAGCCTGAAATAGCTGTTTTGTGGTGCGCAGCGGACTAACAGTCCGTTGGGTGTCCAATAGTTCCAGTTGGTTAGCGTCCGACATATCAGGTTATTCCTGTTGTTTGTGCGTTCTTGCGCTTCTGGTCTTTGTTGTGCGCGTCGGTGCAAAGTTCGGCGGACATATACCCCCTGTCGGACCCCCTGAAATGCGTATTCAATCCGTTCACCCGTCCACTTTCGTTTGTTTTCAATAGGTTGCGAGACAACCAATCCGTCCACCGCGATGTTTCGGTGGACGGATTGAAAGCGCTGTAAGTCATTGATTGTGTTGCAAAATGGACCGGTGGACGGATTGAAACCCGTTTTCCGGGGGCGTCGGGGGGTATATGCTCACTCGACTTCCCCGTTGTCGGTGTTCCAGCGGCTCAAAAGCGGCAGTGCTTTGGCTTCAATGTCGGCCCTCCGATAGACGCGCGGTGAATCTTTTTTGTCGTTCTTCGTTTTCTTGGACCGGACGTCGAAAGCGGCCAACAACTCGGCTAGTTTCCTTGTTGACAGTTCCTGACCGCGAGCGAGTTCAGACCACGGGCGGTCCTCCATCGCGACCATAGCTTTCACGAGGTCGGTTGGCGTCATCCCGACAGCATTGCCGTCCGTTCCGCGCGTCATCGCGACGCGGCGTCCGCGGGCTTTGGTCGGTGGTTCCTGCATAACTGTGTGTGCGTCACGAAGCGCCTGTTCCGCGATGCCGATGATGCTGGCGTCTAGAGCGTGGCTGGTCGTAAGCGCATCGAAAGTGCGACGCGCCTGGTCAGGGTGGTTGCTACCCAACACAGACGCGACGCGGACCATCGGCCCCCACGCGTTACGCTGGCGACCTTTCGCGGCCAGCCAATCCGGAATGTCTGCGTTCGGGACGGTTAGTGCGTTGTCGAAACCGAACCGCACAAGTCGGGACCGGACGTCGGCGAATTGTTTGGCAATATCGTGGGGGATTTCAGGGATAACCATATCCGCGGGTTTCGGTCGCATGTGGATGACGACCGCGCGGGACTTCAGCGGCGCGTCTATCCAGTCGAGTCCGATACCGGCCATAAGCTTTGGCCCCCATATCGGGATTGTCACAACACGCATTCCTGTCGGGCTGGTGTCGTCCGCAACGTTTTTCGTGGTCGTCGCGTTCACGCGGTCAAAGGCGAGTTTCATATCCGTGACCAGCGCCGCCGCTTGGCCGTCCGAAACCGAATCCATTTCGTCTACGGTTATCGTCAGATATTGCGGGCGACCATCAGCGTCTTCCGACGGGACTTCTGCATAGATGTTGCGAATAGACGCTGGCGTTACGCGCCCGAATTGCTTGGCGATAGGGGTCAGCGCGCTGACCATCGTCACCAAGGCGGATTTTCCGCTTTCCGGTGTCGGTGCCGTGACTGTCAGATGTGGGAAATGCGACCAGCTATCCATGAAGCGGCTTGCGATAATCCAAAGCGCCACGGCTTCAGCTTGTTCGGGCTGGCTGAAATAGACCAGGCTGTTATCTGTAAGCGCGCCCACGATGTCGGCGAATAGCTTTGGGCCGTCGACCGGTTCGGTCGCCGGTTCGTCGAAGTTTATTGATGTGGTTGCCAGAAAGCGTTCGTCGATGTCGGATTCATCTTCGGCTTGGTTGTCGTCTTTGTGCGCCTCAATGCTGTCGCGCCATTCTGTTTGTAGGCTCGGCACCTTCAGCGACGACCAGCGTGCCACCAGCGCGTCAATTACTGCGTCACGGACCAGTCCCGCACCGTCTGAAGCCGCGACCAATTCTTCCATCTTGTCGGCAATGTCATTACGTGGGGGGTTTTCGGACGGGTGGTCTTCGACCCATTTTTCGGCAAGCTGGATTATCAGGTCATAATCGACGATGCCGTCGTCATCTTCGGCGGCGTTTGCGCGTATTGCGTCAAGGTCCAGGTTCATCCGTTTTCGTCCTCAATTTGATGCAAACGGATGTCATGTCCGTTGCTTTTTGTTTCTTTTCAGCGTCTTGCGCGTTTTCTTTCCATGCCAGCACGGCTTGTCAGGATTTGTTGCGCCCAATCCGGCGTTTTTTCGGCTGGCGGGCCGTAAATGCTGTCCAGCGTGCGTTCGACGTATTCGACCCCGATGTCGTCCAGCAGGTCGGCGGCGTGGCGTTCCATGAGTGCGACCAGCGCGTCTTCGTCGATGATGTGGCGACGGGCGGATGTGATGACGGCATAGAGCGACGTGTGTCGGTTGCCTTCGTCGGCCGCTTCCAACACGCGACGGGCCGCTGTGCGCCACGGTAGGCGACGCAGAAGGTTCGCAAGGTGCTTTTGAGGGTCGGCATGATGCGAGGTAGCTGACCGGCGCTGTGTGGCCCATGTGCTGCGTCTGAGCGGTCGCAACGGTCCTTCAAGGCGGGACATCATCGTTGCTACCTGGCTGGACGTCACCAGCGGGACGTCGGAACTGTCGACGGGTAGGGTCAGCAGGTTGGTTTGCGGCCAGAGATAGGGTCGTCCGGCCTTTGCGTGCCAGCCGAACACGGCGCACTGTCCTGTTCCGCTAAACAGTTCGACCGGATGTGGCTTGGCCGACCGGACCGTCCCGTCCGTGCGGTATATCAACAAGCGTTTCGGTTCCTGACCGATGCGGACAAGCGGCGTGTCTCCGAGTGTTTGCGCGACGATGTTGGCGGCTTCGCTGGCGATGTCTTTGTCGATGACATCGACATCCACGGCCAGACTGTTCGGTCCGACCGCCCAACCACAGGCGGCGTCTGCGTTGTGCCTGATTTCAGCCGCTAGCCGGTCGACCTGCCAGCCGTCGCCGTTAAGCGACGACCAGCCGGTCAGCATCGGTTGTTTGGTAGCCGGTGCCAGCGGAATAGGCGCATAGCCGTTCGCGTGCATATCCGGTGCGGCTTCGGCAAAGGTCGTTGCGTCAGACATCACCGGGTTCCGTGTAGTGCGGTGCGGCTGACGACCAGTCTTCCAACACCATGTGTTCTGCAAGCATCTCAATCGCCGCCAGCATTATTTTGCGTGCCATGTCGGAACGTTTGCGCATGCGCGCTAGGAGGTCTTCGGAGTAGTCGACGCTAATATATTCGGGGCCTTCGCCAACGAAGCCGCCAGCAAGCGATATCGTTATCTGGTTCGCGTCCCCAAGTTCGAGTTGTTCGTTCCAGTACGTGTTGAACTGGTCCGCGGTCATATCTGTGGGCGGGAATTTAGCCGGCATCACGGTCACCTTCTTTCTTCAGGTCGGTGACGTTGTCGACTGCGTCCAGTTCATAGACTTCGGTCAGTTCGTTGATGGGCAGACCGCGACCGTCTTGCTGTTCGATGACCGCGATGCCGATGCGTAGGCCGGTGAAAATTGACGGGTCGTCGAAGCTGTCCGGCACCGGTTTGCCAGCGGCTTCTAGGATGTCGGTCACCAGCTTGGCGTTGCGTTTGACGTACCAAGGCACGTCGGGCGCGCCGCCGTCATGGATGCAGAGCGGTTGCAAGCGGATGCGTTCATCCGAACCGATGACCTGCGGAGTCAGCCGCAACGATACGGTCTGTTTGCGGTCGTTGACGGCAAAGTCTGCGTCGACAATCTCGACGTCGTAGTCACCGTCTTCAACGGTCACAGCGGCTTGAGCAGCGGCGGTTTTCAGGTCGATTTTGACTGACGCCGGTGTGTTGCTATTATTTTGACCGGGGGCGGCGCGACGGCTTTTGCGAATACGGGCCATTGTGGTCCCTCCATTCATGGTTGTTTCTAATACTGACCCGCTTCGGCGGGTCATTTTTCATGCAAACGGAAAGTGTGTCCGTTGCGTTTCGTTTGTTTTCAGGTGGCTGGCACCTCGCTTTCCAAGATGTCGCCGTTAAACAGGTCCGGTTGAGGTCTTGTTGCTTCGGCACATGCCGCCGCGATGGCTGAGTAGCCGACCAGGTCGTCAAATGTGTCTTGTGGCGGGCTAGCGCTTTCCGCGATGCGCGCGACTTTCAGCAAGTTCAGCATGATGGCCGCGTCGGTTGCCGTTAGCGGGCGGTCGAGATAGGCGGACCAGAATTTTGCTATCCGGTCGTGCGTCTGGATAGCGTCGCCGTGTTTGCTCTGGCGATGGACCACGATGTCGGTGACGTGGTTCAACACACGGGCGGTCTGTTGCGCGCCGTTCATGCCGCTTGCCTCCCATAGAAAGACGCGGGTTTGGCTGACGCCTTCTGGAACAAGCCCCAGACGCAGTTGTCTTTGCCCGTGTGCTTGCTGTCTGGAATCCACTTCAAACGACCGATTGCAACGACCTTTGTCAGTCTCGGCACGTAAGGCGCGGCTTGCATCGTGTGCATCCAGTCGGCGTCGAACAGAAGCCAGGTCGGACGTTGGTCGGACAGGTGTTCGATGACCGCGTGAAGCGTTCTGCGTTCCCAAGGCGGGTTGGTCGCAATGACGTCGACGTCCGATGCGGCCGAGTAGTCAAATACGTCCAGCGTCGCCACATCCTCACGGCGTGGTTCTATGTCGGATGCGTGAACGCAGGTCATTCCCGCGCGGTTCAGGTGGTCAACCAGCGCGCCGTCACCGGCCATCGGTTCGGCAAAGCGGATTCCTGTCTGGATATGTGGGATAAGCGGCGGGACGGCTGGCGCGGGCGTCGGATAATAATTACGCGGCCGACGCTCGAACCGATGGCATCGTTTGCTCATCACGCCGCGCCTTTGACTTTAACCGCTTGGCGGGTTTTGTATTCGTCCAGGCTTTCGCGCGGGATGCGACGCGACCGGCCGACCTTGTAGGATTGCAGTTCACCTCCGCGGATTAGTTCCCATGCAAAGCGTTCGCTGATGCTGAGTTCTTTCGCGGCGTCACCGACTTTCAAATCTGGTTCTCGTGTCATTCTATTCCTTTCCGAGGCGCGCTTGTGCGCTCTCAGGAATAGAAAAGACCCGCCGTGCTAGGGCGGGTCACGAATTATCGTTTGTTCGCTCACAACCGTCGACGGTCGTGACATAAGCCTGCACGGTTGTGACAGACTCGGGCGTGTTCGGCCAGCCTACTTTACGCCAATTGTTGCGAATCGTGCCGAGTTTCCACGCGTCGTCGGGGGTCTGCCGGGGATGGCCGGTCGCCCACTCACGCATCCAGAGGGCTATTAGTGATTGTGCAAGGCCGACGTCACCTTTGGCTTCTGCCAAAGCAACCGATTTATTTTGCGCAAACCACTCTCGCCGCTCATCTGCTTTACTGGCTCCAACCGCACGACCCTTCGCCGGTCCTACTTTGAAACGGCCGAGTTTGGCTTTGGAGTTGTCGATTTCGTCAAGCAGTTCGCGGACACGGTCACCGGCTTCGTTTTCTAGGTGGGCGTACATTTCACGCAACCGACCCACGATGTCGTTCAGTTCGCTGGCTGTGTTGCGTTCGCGGGCAATGTCGCTGCCCATGTCACCAACAGCGTATTCCAGTTCGTCAATACGCTTCAGGAGTCGGCGTTGATACTTGTTCGCGTCTTCCGGCGTCTTCCATACGATGTCCGGTTCGTCCCAACCGCCAAGGATTAAAAGCCTGTGGTGGTGGTCTGGTTGGTCGACCATGTAGAACCGGCCTTCGTCGTCCTTCTTGGCGTAAAACCCGCGGACAGAATAAACCGTGTTCGGGTCGCTATGCAGTTGTTAGGCTTCGTCGCCGCTGATGAGATTAAACTGAATGTTGGTCATGCCCGTTTACCCCCGATGTTGGTCACGTTGTCAGCTTCAAGACCGGTCAGGTGGTCAACCCAACGCTGCGTCCATTGGCGGGCGGCTTCGTTGTGTTCGGCGGCAACGTAAACGTGGTCCGCACCGTCTTTCGGTGGCGTGTGGTTGGACAACCGGTCGCGGATGTCACGACCGCCGCCGTTCTCGGCAACCCATGTTAGCGCGGCGTGTCGTGTCGCGTGGCTGGTAAACTCGGCAGGAATCCCAAGCTTGTCGCGGTTCTTACCAAGCGTGTTGATTGCCAGTGATGTTGATAGCGGACGTGTCGCGTCTGTGCGTGCGGTAAAGACAAATTCTGACTGGCTGTCGGCTTTCAGTGTGCGTAACCGCTCGACGGTCTGGTGGGCCAGCATGACGGTGTGCGCCTTTCGGTTCTTCGACCGTGTTGCGGGTAGCGTCCATGTCGCGCTGTCCAGGTCGATTTCATCCCAACGCATTCCCGTGACCTCGGCGATACGGGCAAAGGTTTCCAGTTGTATGCGTAGCACATCGCCGAACACGCCTAGCTGGTCGAGATTGCGGACGTAGTTGCGCAATTCTGCTGGCGTCGGATTGTGTTGTTTGGGTTCGCGCTTGGGCAACATGACCGCTTCAACGGGGTTGGGGTGGTCGGGTGGTAACCATGTACCGTCAAGCGTCGATATTTTGCGGGTTTTGCCGGATGCCACGTTGAACATGGTGGACAGAACAGACCGGACCTTCTCAGCCTCGCGCGGTGCGCCGGACCGGTGGATGTTGGACAACACAGCTTTTGCTTTCAGATGGTCGAAGTCGGATGCGGGCAGGTCTGCATAGTGTGGCAGAATATGTTTCGACAACATGCGTTCGTCTTCGCGCGCCGACGAAGCCGCTTTTACCGGACGCGCGTACTCGGCCATGAACCGCTTGACCAGTTCACCGATAGTCGGACCGGCTGGCGCGTCAGCATCGTTTGTTGTCAGACTTGGTTCATGTCCTGCCTGTCGTTGTTCTCGCAGGGTGCGCCACAACTCGCGCGCTTCGGCGGTGCCGAGTTCTGGAAACCGGCCGAATTGTAGTTCGACCTGCTTTTTGGTCTTCGGATGTTCGTAACGGTATATCCAGACTTTGCCGGTGCGCTTTCCGTTGCGCATCAAAAGACCTGGTCGGTCAGGGTCAGCCAGCTTGCCGCCTTCGGCTAGATGTCGATACTCAAGGTCGGTGATTGTTGTTGCGCGTCGTCCGGCTGCAATGTCAGCGGCCTTCTTGAGTGCGTCGCGTAGTTCACCACGGACGCCAGTATCTAAGGCGGCTTCGATGTGGGTTGCCGCGATTTCACGGGCTGATAGTTTCTGTTTAGGCATGGCCGGTGTTCCTTTCCGTGGCTCGGCTGTGTCGGGGTCGGACGTTGCCGCGTCTGGCCCCACGCTGAATGTAAAAAAGATTCCAGGTTTTTTCCAGACAAACCGGCGATGTTGGGTCATCGCGGTGCATTTCAGTGCAGTTTCGGCATCGACGGAATGAAGCGGGAAACCCCCTGTTTTATGGGGTTTTCGGCCATATTTGTTGGGGTTTGGGGGGTGGAGGCGAGTACCGGAATCGAACCGGTGTACACGGATTTGCAATCCGCTGCGTCACCACTCCGCCAACTCGCCTTTTCAAGTAAAATCAAATACTTGTCGTGGTGTGGCCGGCGTTTTAGCAGCTTTCGTCTGGGGCGTCCAGAGGGGTGGGCGCAAATTTCAGTCTGCTTATTTGTCACAGCAGTGCTCTTGTCCTGAATTATTGCCTGATATCGTAAGTTTGAAGGCACTGAGGCGTTGCCGGTTTCTTCTGGATATGGCACAAGCCACGCACACTAGGGAACAGAACGAGCGATCCAATGACAGATTTCGCAGCCCGTCGCCGTACAATGGTTGACACGCAAATCCGACCCTCTGACGTCACGAAATTTCCTATCATCGACGCGATGCTTACCGTCCGGCGCGAGAATTTCGTCCCGGATTCGCAGCGCGAGGCGGCGTATGTCGAGGAGCTGATCGACCTCGGGAACGGTCGCTGTATGCTTGAACCCAGAACTCTGGCTAAGATGCTGGATGTGTTGAATATTTCCAATGATGAAGCCGTGTTGGATATTGCTCCGGCCATGGGGTATTCGACAGCAATTGCAGCGCGGATGGCCGAATTGGTCGTGGCCGTGGAAGACGACGAAGACCTGGCAGCAGAGGCTCAGACCATTCTTATGGACGCAGACGCCGACAATGCCATCGTCCATGTCGGGCCGCTCGAGCAAGGCGCGACCGAGCATGGGCCATACGACGTGATCATGGTGCAAGGAGGGGTCGAGCAGATTCCGGACAGGCTGATTGATCAGTTGAAAGACCACGGTCGAATTGCGTGCGTGTTCACGGAAGGTGCACTGGGCACCGTTCGGATCGGTCATAAGTCGAATGGCCGTGTGACCTGGCGTCATGCGTTCAACGCCAATGCACCGGTTTTGGCGGCATTTTCCACAGAAAGTGTATTTTCGCTATAATTCCGTGATAGTTTTTTCTGTCGCCTTGATTAGTTGAAAACAAACACGCAAACTGTCGACAGGGCAGCGTAATTTTTGATTTGAGAGGATTTCGTGATGAGTTCCAAAGCGGGAGGTAAACTGGTCAAGGCGATGGCGCTGACGGCCGGAATTGCGCTTAGTGTTTTACCCGGGCGGTTCGCCTGGGCGGATAATCTGACGGATGCGTTCATCGGGGCATACAATACGAGCGGGTTGCTCGAGCAGAACCGGGCTTTGCTGCGTGCTGCTGACGAAGACGTTGCGATTGCGCTGGCAGCTTTGCGGCCGATCATCAACTGGACCGTGCAAATCAGTCAAGACTACACTCGCTCGACTGTTGATGACGTTGTGAACCGTCAGGAACCGACTAACTTCTTTACCGGCCTGACGTTGAGCCAATTGATCTATGATGGTGGTTTTTCGGTGCTGGGCAAACAGTCTGCGCAAGAAATCGTTCTGTCCACGCGTCAAAATCTGATTGATATCGAACAAGCCGTTTTGTTCCGGGCTGTGAACGCTTATCTGGATGTAGTTCTTCAAGAAGAAACCGTCCAAATTCAGTTAAACGATGTCGAAGTCTCGGCCGAAGAACTGCGTGCGTCGCAGGACCGATTTGACGTTGGTGAAGTAACTCGTACTGACGTGGCGCTGTCCGAAGCACAGCTTGCCAGTGCACAGGCAGAACTGGCGGTCGCGCGCGGTAACCTCAGCACCGCGCAGGCCGAATATGTGAACGCTGTTGGTAATGCCCCCGGCGCTACGGCGGGTCAGCCCAATTTGCCGAGCCTTCCCAATTCAGAATCTGAGGCCATTGCTTTTGCGCAACGCAACCACCCGGCGATCTTGTCCTCGCAGCATGAAGTGCGCGCTTTTGATCTGCTGGTTCAGCAGCAAAGGGCCAATCTGGGTCCGAACGTGTCGCTGAACGCCGATGCGGGTATCACCGAAAGCTTTGACAATGATGATGACCTCGAAGATGCAACGATCGCGTTGAACTTCAACCAACCTATTTACGCCGGCGGTGCGTTGGCCGCTCAGGTCCGTCGCGCTATGGCGACACGTGATGCATCCCGCGCCAACTTGCTAAACGTCCAAAAGGACATCACTCAGGGCGTTTCGGCATCTTACGCCAACTTTCAGGCTGCAGCGGCTAGCCTTCGGGCCTCGACAGAACAGGTTCGGGCCTCGCAAGTTGCCTTTGATGGCATCCGCGAAGAAGCAACACTGGGTGCTCGGACTACGCTGGACGTGCTTAATGCGCAGCAAGATCTGCTGGATGCGCAGTTGAACGAAGTTGCTTCGCGCACTGAACGGTCGCGGGCGGCATATCAGCTGCTGCAAGCGCAAGGCTTGCTTACCGCTGAACGCCTGGGTCTTGCGGTGCAGATTTATGATCCGACGCTTTATTACAATCTGGTGAAGAAAGCCCCAGCACAGGTTAGCAGGCAGAGCAAGGATCTGGATCGCGTCCTCAAAGCATTGCGGCGTGATTAAACGCCGCGACTATCTGTTGTGAGGTTGAAAGTGTTTGGCTACACTCAATCCTGAGGAAAGAGTGGTATTCAAGAATGTCGGACAATGTCGCAAACGGGAATGTAGAGGACGTCCTGTCCTCTATTAAGCGGTTGGTAAGCGAAGAAGGCCGCAAAATCCCGGATATCATGCAATCCACTCGTGCGCGTAAGCCTGGCCGGTTGGTTCTGACCGATTCCTTACGCGTAAGCGAATCCCAAGGTGATAAGGAAACTCCGTCTGATACGAAGGTATCAGGCTATGCGGCCGAGGTCTCTGTGAAGCCCATGGTTCTGCGGTCGTCCGACGCAGTGAAAGAAAACGAGCCACGCATTGAAGAGCCAACAGATCACGTAAACGATCCTGTTGAAAGCCTGAGCTCGAAGATCGAAGCGCTGGAGGCGGCGATCGCCAAGACAGAGGATCAGTGGGAACCCGACGGTGAAGGTCAAGATGCCTATGCTGGGACCTTGACTCAGTCGTTGAGTTGGCAGGCCGAGGCCGACGAAGACGAACCAGTTGCCGCTGACGCACCGCTCGTCTCGGAAACCAAAGCCACTTTCATCCGCGATCCGAAGGTGACGGCGAAGGCTGACCCGGTGCAAGACGTTAAAACGGAGCACACACCGCTGGATGAAGACGCGCTCCGGGACTTGATCGCACAGGTGGTTCGCGAAGAACTGCAGGGCGTATTGGGTGAGCGGATCACGCGCAACGTTCGCAAACTGGTGCGGCGCGAAATCTACCGCGCGCTGGCGGAACACAAGCCCGACTAACGCTCACGCCCTGCGGGGTGTTTCGGCCAGCGAAAGCAGTCGGTCCAAGTCCATGTTCTGTTCCAAATGATCGGCCAGTGCGTCCAATGTCTTGTCGACACCGTCCTCATAGGACAGATCGGAAGTTACGCCTAGTTCCGACAAATACCGCGCGCGGAACGCATCTGATGAGAATATGCCGTGCAGGTAGCTGCCGCGGATGCGTCCGGTTGTATCAGTGGCACCTTCGGCGCGGCCTGCAACCTCGAGCCAGGCACGCGCGCAATCGGGGCCATCCGTGCGACCCATGTGGATTTCGTATCCAGTTACCGGCTCGTGTCCCGGTAGGGCGCGCGCCGTTCGGAGTGTCACTTTTTTCTGTCCGACCATGACGGTCTCAACATTCAAAAGACCCAAACCTTCGACAGTACCGGGTCGCCCATCCACGCCCTCGGGGTCAGAGATGATCTTGCCAAGCATCTGGTAGCCGCCGCACAGACCCAGCACATGCCCCCCGCGCCGCACATGGGCATAAAGGTCAACGTCCCAACCCTGTGCGCGGAAATAGGTCAGATCACCGATGGTGGATTTGCTGCCGGGCAAAAGCACGAGGTTCGCGTCACCGGGTAGGGGGCGACCAGCTGGAATGACCTCGACCGTGACGCCGGGCTCGGCAGACAGCGGGTCCAGATCGTCGAAGTTTGCCATGCGTTCCAGTTGCGGGACTACAACTTTGCATGCCCCACCGGTGTGAGAGCGGATGTCCATCATGTCTTCGGCGGGCAGCTTCCAGGCGTCTTGGAACCACGGCACGACGCCCAGGCATGGCCAACCGGTACGTGCGGCGATGTCATCGCGCCCCTCGTCGAACAGGGACACATCGCCCTTGAATCGGTTCACTGCAAAGCCCTTGATCATCGCAAGGTCACCGGCATCCAGCACAGCCTGCGTGCCCACGATCTGCGCGATCACGCCGCCGCGGTGAATGTCGCCGACCAGCACTACGGGTACGCCTGCAGCGCAAGCAAATCCCATATTGGCAATATCACCCTTGCGCAGGTTGGTTTCAGCCGGACTGCCTGCGCCCTCGACCAGGACAAGGTCGGCATCACCGCACAAACGGTCAAAGCTTTCCAGCGCGGCGCTCAACAGCTTGAATTTGTCCTTGCGGTAGTCACCCGCCTTCATCGTGCCCGCCCTTTGACCCTGAACGATGATTTGAGCACCGGTGTCGGTTTCGGGCTTCAGCAGGATCGGGTTCATGTCGGTGTGAGTTGGCCTGTTCGCAGCCCACGCCTGCAGCGCCTGCGCACGCCCGATCTCACCTCCGTTTTCGGTTACGGCTGCGTTGTTCGACATGTTCTGCGGCTTGAACGGAGCCACTCTAAGCCCACGCCGTGAATAAGCGCGTGCCAGGCCGGCCACGAGAACCGATTTGCCCACATTGCTGCCAGTACCTTGAATCATGATGGCGCGAACCATGATTGATCTCCTATAACCTGACGGGCACATGACCCGATTTGACGGGAGAGGAAAAGACCGGATGAACACACCCGCCCATCTTTTGATCGGAGCCGCCGTCTTTGCCCGCCCGCCGCAAGGGCGCATTCTGCGCGCAGTGTTGATCGGATCAGTTTTGCCGGATCTGTCCCTTTACCTGATGGCTGGTGTGTCGCTGTTCATTCTGGGTATCCCCGAGCAGGTGGTCTTCGGGCAACTGTACTATTCCGATGCATGGCAAACAGTATTCTCCATCGACAATTCGTTTCTGGTTTGGGGGTTGGCTTTAGTCGTGGCGCTGTGGGTGGGCGCGCGGCCTGTGGTCCTTGGGGCCTCGGCCGGGTTACTGCATTTGATAACCGACTTTGTATTGCATGCCGGGGATGGGCGGCCGCAGTTTTGGCCGATAAGCAACTGGGTTTTTCATAGCCCGGTCAGCTATTGGGACAGTGCCCATCATGCGCAATGGGTTGTTCCCGTCTCGATCACGGCGTGTGCGGCATCCTACGTGATACTCTGGCGGCGCGGGTTAGACGCTTCGACCAAGATGTTCTTTGGGGTGTTGCTTGGAGCGGAAATATGGGTCGCGCGGCAATGGCTGATGTTCTTCTGAGATAGCCACTGGCCAAAAGAAAAGCGCGCTCTGCAATGCACGAGCGCGCTTTTTCTTGGAAACAGCGGCTTAGGTCAGGCGGCTTCGGCCTGCTGAGCAGCGTTACGGCGTTCGCTTTCTTCACGCGACAGTGCAACCGAGGTGCGCACACCACGACCAACGAAATCCATTAAGCCGCTCACAACCCGTTCGTTCGGGTCGATACCGGCGCAGGACAGCACTTCGCGGCCGTCGCGCGAACGTGCCCAGCGGGCAATTTGTTCGGGGCCATTGCCATATTTCTTGTCATCGGCAATAGCATCATCCAGCGCAGCCAACACAACGGCTGCAAAAAGTTTGCGCGCACGGTTGCCTTGTTCGTTGTTAAAGGCGGTGCCGTCAACGAAATCTCTCATCTCGTTTTCCTTGTTGTTCTTGCTCTTGCATTTTCGGCGTGACGGTCCTTATGACCGATAAAGTGTGATTCGGATACAGCTAATATGCATAGTTGCGTTGCGTCATCTGCATGGCTCGCTGCACCTGCAACGCAAGGTTTCGTTGTCTTGCCACGTGTTGTCCCGCCAGATATAGGAAGCGCAACTGACGCATCAACCGTTTGTGAAGGATTTATGTCATGCCCAAGATAAATGGGAACGAAATTCGCCCCGGCAATGTGCTTGAGCATAATGACGGTCTGTGGGCCGCTGTAAAAGTTGATCACGTAAAGCCTGGAAAAGGCGGCGCTTTTGCTCAGGTCGAACTGCGCAACCTGCGCAACGGGTCGAAACTGAACGAACGGTTCCGCTCGGCGGACAAGGTTGAGCGCGTGCGGCTGGAACAGAAGGATCAGCAGTTCCTCTACGAATCCGACGGGATGCTGGTGTTCATGGACTCCGAGACCTATGAGCAGATCGAACTGCCATCGGACCTGTTGGGTGAGCGTCGCCCTTTTCTGCAGGACGGCATGACAATTGTGGTCGAGTTCTACGAATCCGAGGCGCTGAACGCCTCGTTGCCCCAAAAGGTGACCTGCAAGATCGTTGAAACCGAACCGGTCGTAAAAGGTCAGACCGCGGCGAACTCATTCAAGCCGGCCATTCTGGAAAATGGCATCAAGGTCATGGTTCCCCCCTTTGTTGGTCAGGATGAGATGATCGTGGTGAACACTGAGACCATGGAATACTCCGAACGCGCCTGATCCGCGTTGAAATCACCAAGAGGCCGCGTCAGCAACCATACGCGGCCTTTTTTTATGTGCGGCGCTTGATGTGGCGGTATTGCTCGGGGTTGGGGCCGAACAGTTCCAACATCAGCTCATACTTGATGCGGTTGGCGCTTACCTGTCGGTAGAAGGCGATCAGAAACGCGGTAGGTCCCTGTATCCGGGCCAACCCGCTTGTCGCAGCGACCACAGTGCCAACATCTGTGCGGCCTTCTAGGACCAGCCAGCCACCCAGCATCAATATGCCAACAGTACCTGCGCCATTGATGACGCTCAGCAGGAATTTGGCGGATAGTTTCCAGATGAACATTTTGCGCCGGGTTTCATAGATTGAATCGAATTCAGTCTCGATCTCGCGCGAGGTTTCCTCGATCTGCTCAGTGGTCAGTCGGTCGGTCGCATTGCGCAGGATGCGGACTCGTTCGGCGACAAAGACGTTCACCTTGCGCTGTGAAACCAGCACGATGACGATCTGCGGAACGATCATCGAGAACGCGATCAGCCCCAGTCCCGGTTGTGTTGATGAGATATAGCCGATCACGCTGATCAAAGTCCCGATCTGCACGACGGGGTCAGAAAAGGCACCACCTGCGAATTTGCCAAGCTCTTCGGCCTCGGCGGAAATGGCGGTGGTCATGGTGCCCTTACGTACATCTTCGCCGGTTTCATTCAGATCGGCCGAACGCAACAACAGCCGTTGGCGGATCAGGCGGACCATGTCTTCGCCCAGTGTTCCGGCGCGATAACCCAGAACCCATTTCAGGCCGAGGCTTAGAAGAATGACCGCCATCATACCGGCCCCTAGCCATAACAGGCGGTCAGCCTGCACATCGTCGGTTGTAAGGTGATTGATAATGTCGCGCTGAAATTCAAGCGGTACAGCCGCCAAAGCGGCCACGGCGATCGAAAGAATGATAAGGATGATCTGCCGTCCGGCACTGGCACGCCAGATTGCCCTATATAGTTTGAACATGCCCGCACCCGTCTTGTGACCTGCCCGTATTGTGACAGGGCCAGGGTAGGGGGTGCAATCTATACGCGCTGTGCCGCAGTTCAGCCGTGCCGCTTGCGCAACAATTCAATCGCTTAGACCAACGTTGGCCAGATCGGCCTGCATATCCCCTGTGGCGCGATCCAGTCGCAGATAGGCAATTCCGGCGCCGCCAGATTGGGTGAACAAGGTTCCCACTGGCTTGCCGTTTGCAAAGATTTCAGTCCCGACCGGGGCGCTTCCATCTACCGTCACGCGGCGTAGTCCCTTGCGCAGCTCGGTTTTGTGCTTCATCCGAGCTGTAACCTCTTGCCCGACATAGCAGCCTTTTTTGAAATCGACACCGTTCAGCAGTTCGAACCCGGATTCAAGGATATAGCTTTCTGGGGTCAGCTCGATGCCTGTTTCCGGGATGCAATGGCGAACGCGGATGTCATCCCAATCGGAGTCATCATCGCTTTCGGGTGCTGCGGTGTAGGCTCGCCAGCCCATGTCAACGTGACGCGGGTCAGGTAAGGCACCTTGTGGTGCCGGGCCGGTGCCTCGCTGCAGGTTCAGCCCACTTTCCTCGATGGTGACGTCCGCACGCAGCTTGTACATCCCAAGACGTTTGACCAGCCCTTCGGCCAAAATCTCGGCCACATCCAGCAGTACCGCATCGTCTTCGCGCTTGAGGAAGAAATCGGCAAGATATTTGCCTTGCGGAGTCAAAAGCGCAGCGTAGACCAGACCATCCTGAAGCCCGCCGATGTCATTTGTCACCAGCCCTTGCAGGAAACTGTCAGTGTCTGCGCCGCTCAGGCGCAGGATGCGGCGATTGGGCATGGGGGTATCCTCGTGCTTTCCCTCGGTCCCGTGATATAGGAGTTCGCGCCGACAAGACCAGAGGGTAATCCACGTGCCAGCACCGATCTCGATTGTCATTCCGACTTTGAACGCGGCCGAGACCTTGCCTGCGACCCTTCAGGCATTGATGGAAGGACTGCACACCGGGCTGATCCGCGAATTGATCGTTACGGATGGCGGATCCACCGACCAAACTCTGGAGATTGCGGATGAGGCCGGGGCCGAGATCGTCACCGGCGCCGCGTCGCGTGGCGGGCAGTTGCGTCGCGGGTGCAAACAGGCGAGAGGCGAGTGGCTGCTGGTTCTGCATGCCGACACGGTTCTCGAGGATGGTTGGACCAAAGCTGTCGGCGATCACCTTCGATCAGGCAAGCCAGCGGTTTTCCGACTGGCGTTTCGCGCTGTGGGATTTGCGC
Organism: Ruegeria sp. HKCCD7628; assembly: GCF_057221005.1. NCBI lineage: Bacteria > Pseudomonadati > Pseudomonadota > Alphaproteobacteria > Rhodobacterales > Roseobacteraceae > Ruegeria > Ruegeria sp. HKCCD7628. The sequence continues at coordinate 666,844 of NZ_JBWVBA010000001.1, read as the reverse complement.
CCGGTTGGGTTGCTGGATGGGCCAATCTGCGCAGCCGGGTGTTGGGGTTACCCTATGGGGATCAGGGGTTGCTGATCCCGCGACGGACTTATGAACAGGCCGGAGGGTTCCCGGATCAACCCCTCATGGAAGACGTTGCACTTATGCGCCGGGTGCGGGGCGTCGCGTTATTGCCTTCTCGTGCGTTTACGAGCGCGGATCGATACCAGAAGGCGGGGTGGATGCGCCGAGGGGCGCGGAATCTGTGGACTCTGTTGCGGTATTTTCTGGGGGCAGATCCTGCAAAACTGGCGCGGGCGTATCGGCGCTGAAGGCAGTGCGCATTTCTACGATCGACTTGCCCAATCGGAACGGGGCGGCGAAGCTGACAAGGCACAAAGCGATAATCTGCAGCACTAGGATATGTGCGTTGGCCTGCAGGTATTCCCATTCGTCCTTCAGCTTTCCGACCTGCGCAATCAGATCCTCATAGCTTCGGGCAAGGATCAGATAGTCACCGGCTATCGCAGGCACCTTGCGGCGCATATTGTCGATGGCAATCTGGGTCTTGTCGTCAACGGTCGTAAAGACAAGAAACTGGTCAATGTCGAAAGCGTTGGCCTTTGCGGCCATCGCGCGTGCGTCGTCCATATCGTCTTTTGCCTGACGTCCGAATAGGAAGTGCAATCCTTGCAGCGGCGCGACTTCGTTGGTCACGGCGATAAACAGGGGCAGGTCAGCGTTGCTGGCGGTTGAGGCCGATAGGAACTCCACCTTTTCGCACAGAACGCCAATGTCATCATCATAGGCCGGGTCGCAAAACCGCAGGCGAAAGCGGGCAGCGTCTCGGTCAAAGGCCAGGGTTGCGGCATAGGCTACGTCGATCTGCCGGTCCAACCGAGAACTGTCGGCGGTGTAAAGACCGGCCAAAACGGCAACCAACGCACCGATACCGCCCAACACGACCCAAACCAGATCGGCCAGTTTCCACGCCCGATGCCCCGCAGGTTTGCGGAACAGAAACCCGGTGCCCACGAGTCCGACCAGAAAGAACAGGATCAGAAGCGGCAGTTGGTTATCGGCGATAAAGCTCATGCCCATAAAGTGAACGCGCGGCCCCCAAGTGGCAACACTGATCACGGGCAGTTGTAAATTATAGCAAATTCAGATGTTAAGAACCCGAGCTTTGGCCGAATTTACGAAACAGCTTGGTGCGGTCAAAAGCGGCCTCAAGCTCGTCGGTGCGGTTCTTGACTGAGTCCCAAAGGCGTTCTTGAACCTCGGCGATGGCGCATTCCATCAGTGTCAGGATTGACGCCATCGAATCCCAAGCGGACGGCACCGCGATCCGTGCGGCAAAGGTATGTTTGGCCAGCCGGTGAATGGGGGAACGCCACTGGTCTGTGAACAGCACAATCTCGGCCCCGCGTTCCTGGCAGAGCTGACCGATCAACATGGTCGAGTTTTCATATCGTCGCACGTCCAGCGCGATCAGGACATCATCTTTGCGTACATCCAGCAGATCATGGGTCCACGACGCAGCCACCGGTAGCATTCGGACGTCGGGACGGATCATTTGCAAATGCAGGTACAGGTACTGCGCCATTGTACCCGTGATGCGCCCCCCAGTGATGAAAATGCGCCGATCGGGATCAGATAACAGGTTGCAAAAACTGTCGAATTCTTCTGGGTCGACCTCATCAATCGTGCGCTTTTGATTGGCGAGGGATTGCTGGGAGTAGCGGTTGAGTATGTGTTCCTCGGGCAAGTCGTTTTGCCAGACGTCGCGCTTGGCTATGGGCCCCGAGATCATCTCTTTCACTTCGCCCCGCAGGGCGGCCTGAAATTGCGGATAGCCGTCAAACCCGGTCTTTTGCAACATCCGCGCAACTGTGGTGGTCGAAACCGAGGCGGTGCTGGCCAATTCGGTAATGCTGCCCAGCCCGGCCATTGGATAGTCATCCAGCAGAACACTGACCAGTTGCCGTTCCGAGGGCGTCATCTTGTCCCGATGGGCCAGCAGCCTGTCCGTCACCCGCACTGAACGATCCTCCTGTATGCGACAAAGGCATAATGTGAATAATTTTTCATCAAGATCAAGTGTGGAGAAAATTATACAGGAAAATTATTGACAGGTGATCGGACTGTGTGGAAATTTTTCCGCAATGAGGATTTTGGGAATCGCAGGGCAGTAGGTTGGATTTCGGAACAGTCGTTCACACGGATATGGCAGACGGTGCGCCAAAAGTCGTTCTTGTCTGCGAGCACGCGTCGAACCGGATCCCGGCGTTTCTGGGGGATATGGGGCTAAGTGCTGAGGCACGTGAAAGCCACATCGCATGGGATCCCGGAGCTTTGGCGGTGGCCAAGCGGATGTCGGTGCAAATGGCCGCACCGCTGGTACATGGTGGTGTGTCCCGGTTGGTCTATGATTGCAACCGGCCGCCCGAGGCAAAAGGCGCTATGCCGTCGCGCAGTGAAGATATCGACATACCCGCAAATACTCGGATGACGCAGGATCAACGGCAGGCGCGGATTGAGGGCGTCTACGAACCGTTTCGCCAAGCCCTCTCCAAGCTGATCCTGCAGCACCGGGGAACGCTTGAGCTGATGGTGACGGTCCACAGTTTCACTCCGGTCTATTTGGGCAAGCGCCGACAGGTCGAACTGGGTATCCTGCACGGCGCCGATGACCGGTTTGCAGCAGCGATGATGGCGCATAAAGCGGTTGAAAACCCCTATGTTACCATGTTGAACGAGCCATACTCGGCCGCTGATGGCGTTGCACACACTCTGGATGCGCAGGCTTTGCCGAATGGTTTGCTGAATGTGATGATCGAGGTTCGGAATGATCTGATCCGCACGCCCGAGCAGCAAAATGCGGTGGCGGGCTGCCTTGTTCCTTGGATATCGCGAACTCTTTCAGGGTTTGAAGAAAGGGCGGCAGAATGATCCGGGCCATGCGCGTATATGTCCGTGTTGTTGACGCGGTCAATTACAGGATCGGACGGGTGATGATGTGGGGTCTGTTCGTTATGATGGGCATCCTGCTGTGGTCGTCGATCTCGAAAACCTTCTTCCTGCCATCGCTATGGACCTTGGAAATGGCGCAGTTTGCCATGGTGACCTATTACATCATGGGCGGGCCGTATTCGATTCAGCTGGGCTCGAACGTGCGGATGGACCTGTTCTATCACAACTGGAGCCACAAGAAAAAAGCGTGGTTCGACGCCTTCACCGTTCTGTTGTTGATCCTGTATTTGGGCGTGCTGTTTTACGGCGGGCTGGGGTCCACCGCCTATAGCCTTGGATATTGGGGGGATTCTCCGATCTCGTACTTCACTGGTCTGTTGACCGGCAGTGAAGAGATCGGGCGGCTAGAACGCTCGTCCACCGCATGGCGGCCTTACATCTGGCCGATCAAGGCGATCATGGTGCTGGGCTTCTTCCTGATGCTGCTGCAGGCAATTTCGGAATTTTTCAAAGACATTGCCCGGATCAACGGGCAGGAAATCGGGGTCGCTCGGGCATGAGCCAGGAATATATCGCCATTTTCATGTTCGCGTCGATGATGCTGATGCTGTTCACAGGTCAGCGCGTCTTTGGCGCGATCGGAGCGGTTGCCACAGTGGCCGCACTGGCCCTGTGGGGTACAGGCGGGCAGGACATCACGTTCTCGGCCGCGATGAAGCTGATGAAGTGGTATCCGCTGCTGACGCTACCAATGTTCATTTTCATGGGCTACGTGCTGTCGGAAAGCCGTCTGGCCGATGACCTGTACCGGATGTTCCATGTCTGGATGGGTCCGGTGAATGGCGGGCTTGCGATTGGCACGATTGGCCTGATGGTGCTGGTATCGGCCATGAACGGGCTGAGCGTCGCGGGGATGGCCATTGGCGCGACCATTGCGCTGCCGGAACTGCTACGGCGGGGCTATGACAAGACGATGGTCACGGGTGTCATTCAGGCGGGGTCCAGTCTGGGAATCCTTGTACCGCCCTCGGTCGTGCTGGTTCTCTATGCGATGATTGCGCGGCAACCGGTGGGGCAGCTGTGGCTGGCGGGGATCGTGCCGGGGCTGCTGATGGCGGGTATGTTCATCCTCTATATCTGGATCCGTTGTCGCATTCAGCCCGAGCTTGGCCCCGCGATGAAAGACGCCCATGAAGTGCCACGCGCGGAAAAGCTGCGGCTGCTGGGCGCGGGCGCACTGCCGCTGATCATCTTTGCCGCTATGATGGTGCCCTTTGTGAATGGCTGGACCTCGCTGGTGGAAAGCTCGGCCATCGGGGCGCTGACGGCGCTGGTGGTGTCAGTCGTGAAACGCCGCATGAAGTGGAAGATTTTCGAAGACTGCACCAAGCAGACACTGGCGATTTCGTGCATGTTTATGTGGATCATCCTTGCGGCTCTTGGCTTTGGCGCGGTGTTCGACGGGCTGGGTGCGGTGAAAGCCATCGACAACCTGTTCACCGAACAGCTTGGCCTGTCGCCCTGGGTGATCCTGATCCTGATGCAGCTCAGCTTTATCGTCATGGGTACGTTTCTGGACGACACAGCAATGCTGGTCATCGTGGCGCCGCTCTATGTGCCTTTGGTGGGCGTGCTCGGATTTGACCTGATCTGGTACGGGGTGCTTTATACGATCACTACCCAGATCGCCTATATGACGCCGCCCTTCGGCTATAACCTGTTCCTGATGCGCGCGATGGCCCCGCCCGAGATCACGCTGCGCGACATCTATCGCTCGATCTTCCCGTTCGTGGCGGTGATGGTGCTGGCGCTGACGATAATCATGATCTTCCCGGAACTGGCCCTGTGGCTGCCCGGATATGTCTACGGAAATTAACAAGAATGCCCGCTCAAGAGGCACGCGAACCTGCAACAGAGAGGAAATGACATGACAACAAGACGTAAGTTTCTGAAAACAGCCGGGGTCGGCGTTGCCGCTGCCCCTCTGGCCGCGCCGGCATTGGCGCAAAGCACGATCACATGGCGGATGCAGACCTATGCCGGTCCTGCGCTGGCTGCTCACGTGATCGACCCCGCGATCGAGATGTTCAACAAGATCGCTGGTGACCGGATGCAGATCGAGCTGTTCTATGCTGATCAGCTGGTTCCCACCGGAGAACTGTTCCGCGCCATGCAGAAGGGCACGATTGATGCGGTTCAGTCAGATGACGACTCGATGGCTTCGCCCACCGATGTGACCGTGTTCGGCGGCTATTTCCCATTTGCCTCGCGCTACTCGCTGGACGTGCCGGTGCTGTTCAACCAATACGGCTTGAACGAGATCTGGGATGAGGAATATTCCAAGGTCGGCGTCAAGCACGTCAGCGCGGGTGCTTGGGATCCGTGCCACTTTGCCACCAAAGATCCGATCAACAGCCTGGCCGACCTGCAGGGCAAGCGCGTCTTCACCTTCCCGACAGCGGGCCGCTTCCTGTCACAGTTCGGCGTTGTGCCAGTCACTCTGCCGTGGGAAGACATCGAGGTCGCGGTGCAAACCGGCGAGTTGGACGGCATCGCGTGGTCGGGCATCACCGAGGACTACACCGTGGGTTGGGCCGATGTGACGAACTACTTCCTGACGAACAATATCTCGGGCGCATGGGCGGGATCGTTCTTTGCCAATATGGACCGTTGGAACGAGCTGCCCGAAGACCTGCAGACCCTGTTCCGTGTCTGCTGTGACCAGTCGCACTACTATCGTCAATGGTGGTATTGGGGCGGCGAGGCCAGCCTGCGGGTGAATGGCGACAAGATGCAGCTGACCACGATCCCCGATGAAGAATGGGCGCAGGTCGAAGAGGCCGCCGTTGCCTTCTGGGATGAGATCGCAGCTGAATCCGAAACCAAGGCCAAGGTTGTCGAAATCTTCAAGCAGTATAACGCCGACATGCTCAAGGCCGGACGGCCTTATCGTTACGGCTAAATTCCATACAATTTCGGCGCGCGGCCTCGGTCGCGTGCCGGTATTGGACCTCTGGACCCCCGATCCCTGATGCTAGGCTTGCCTCTGATACAGACAAGAACACGCTGGTCGCGCTTTGGCGTGAACCGGGCGAGGAGGGTATAGGCCAATGGCGATAGCTGGGTTCCTGATCGAGATTTTTGCGGCGACCATGTTGCTGCTGTTTGCGGTGCGGCTGGTCCGTACGGGCATCGAAAGACGTTTTGGCGCATTGTTCCAGTCGCTGCTGACGCGTCACTCGAACACTTTTGTTGCCGGTGGGGCCGGAATGGTTCTGGCAACGATCCTGCAAAGCTCGGCTGCGGTTACAGTTTTGCTGACCGGTTTTGCCGCGGCAGGCATGGTCAGCTTTGGCCTTGCATTGGCCGGGGTGCTGGGCGCGGATCTGGGCGCAGCGCTTGTCATTCAGGTTTTGTCTTATGATCTGGGCTGGCTGCAGCCCGTGCTGCTGGCGCTGGGCGGGTGGCTGTACCTCAAGTCCGACCGCGCCAATGTGCGGCTGATCGGGCGCATTGTTCTGGGCATCGCGTTCATTCTGGTTTCACTGCAGTTCTTGCGCGATGCGGTTGACCCGATCCGCGAGAGCGCTTTTTTGCCCGCCATCGCGGGCTATCTGGAAAGCGACTATTTCAGCGCCTTTATCGTGGGCGCGGTACTGGCCTTTGTCATGCACAGTTCGGTTGCGACGATCCTGATGTGCGTGACACTGGTTCAGATCGGAGCCATCCCTTTTGCTGCCGGGCTGTCGCTGGTTCTTGGGGCCAATCTGGGCTCGGCCTTTATTCCGATCTGGCTGACCCGTGACCTGACCGTTTCCGCACGTCGTATTCCACTGGCCAACCTTCTGCTACGCGGCAGCGCGGCGCTGGTGATGCTGATTGTGGTCAACGTGACCGGCACGCATCAGACGTTGATGGTCGCGGGGGCAGGGCAGTCGTTGATCCTGGCTCATATCGGATTCAACCTCGCCGTTTTTGTGCTGGCCACAGGGTTCGTGGACTGGATGGAGCGACCGATGGCGCTGCTGCTGCCCGAGCCCGAGGTTAAGGCGCACGCGATGGACCACTTCTCGGACGCGCTTAGCCCACTGAACGATCCCAGCGTTTCGGGGGCGAATGTTGCGATGTCCTCGGTCCGGCATGAGCTGTTGCAGATGGTCACACAGGTTGAGCGCATGTTCCGCCCGGTTCTGGATATCTATGAGCAGGATGACAGCGATGCGATCTCGGCTCTGTGGCAGCAGGATGAGAGGGTGAACGCGCAGCTGACCGAAATCCGACGCTTTGTTGCACGACTGCCGCGCCAGAACATGAACAAAGCGCAGATCAAGGCCGCGCGCGGCCTAGTCGAATACGCGATCCGGCTTGAGGCGGCGGGCGACGTGGTGTCGAACCGCATGACCCGAACCGCGCAGATCAAACACACCGAACGCACCGATTTTTCGGCACAGGGCTGGAAGGAACTCAAGGATTTGCACGCGGCGGTGCTGGCCAGTTTCTCACTGGCTCGTCATGTGCTGCTGGTGGATGACATGGATTGCGCCCGCCGTCTGGTGCTGGACAAGGCCGAGGTTAAGCGCCTGTCGCGGAACAGCCGAAAGGCGCATTTGAAGCGGCTTGAGAGGGGGCAGACCGAAAGCTTTGCCTCAAGCGATCTGCATCTTGAGACGTTGCGCGCCATGCGCGACCTGCACGGGCATATCGCCGCCATCGCCTATCCGATCCTCTACCAAAGCGGGCAGCTGCTGGAGACACGTCTGGTGATGGAAATGGATAACGAAACGGTCGAGGACTAAGGCCGAGGGCAAGAGCTTGGGACAACAGTCCCGGAAAGTGACAAAGGATGAACGGGATGGGCAATGAAGCACGTTTGAACGACCTGAAAACCAAGGTCGAAGCCGGTGAGGTCGATACCGTGCTGGTCTGCATGGTCGACATGCAGGGGCGTCTTATGGGCAAGCGGTTCCACGCGGGGCATTTCGTGGCGGGCGCGTGGGAAGAGACCCATTGCTGCAACTATCTGTTGGCCACCGACCTCGAGATGGCGACGCCCGATGGCTATGCTGCCACCAGCTGGGAACGGGGATACGGCGACTATGTGATGAAGCCTGACCTAAGCACTCTGCGCCCGGTTCCGTGGCTTGAGGGCACCGCCATGGTGATGTGCGATGTGTTGGATCACCATACGCATGAGGAAGTACCCCACGCACCTCGGTCCATCCTGAAAAAGCAGGTGAACCGGCTGAAGGCCATGGGCTATGACGCCATGTGCGCCACCGAGCTGGAGTTTTTCCTGTTCGAGAAGAGCTTTGACCAGATCCGCAAGGAAGGGTTTCGCGATCTGGAGCCGATCTCGGGCTATAACGAAGACTATCACATCCTGCAGACCACCAAGGAAGAGCATGTGATGCGCCCGATCCGCAACCATCTGTGGAACGCGGGGATTCCGGTCGAGAACTCGAAAGGTGAGGCTGAGACCGGGCAGGAAGAGCTAAACATCAAATACGCCCCCGCGATGGAGACGGCCGAGTATCACTCGATCGCCAAGAACGCGGTGAAAGAGATTGCCTGGCAGCACGGCCACGCGGCGACGTTCCTGCCGAAATGGCATCATGAGAAAGTCGGCAGCTCGTCCCACGTGCATCAGTCGCTTTGGGCGGATGGGGTGCCAGCCTTTTTTGATGAAAAAGATCCGCTGGGCATGTCGGGTATCATGAAAAGCTATATGGCGGGTTTGCTGAAATACGCCGCTGATTACACCTATTTTATGGCCCCCTATATCAACAGCTATAAGCGGTTCATGAAGGGTACTTTTGCGCCGACGCGGATCATCTGGTCGGTGGACAATCGCACGGCGGGGTTCCGTCTTTGCGGCGATGGCACCAAGGCGGTTCGGGTGGAGTGCCGGATTCCGGGTTCGGACATGAACCCCTATTTGGCGATGGCCGGGATGCTGGCTGCAGGGATTGCCGGGATCGAGGAAGCGCTGGAATTGCAGCCTCCGACACAGGGCGACGTCTACCAGGGGGAAACGGGCATGATCCCCGGCAATCTGGGTGCGGCGCGGGATGCGTTGCATGGGTCGGCCATGTTGCGCGCGGCTCTGGGGGATGACGTGGTCGATCACTACGCCCGCGCGGCAGAGGTCGAGATTGAAGAGTTCGAGCGTGTGGTGACCGATTGGGAAATTGCGCGCGGGTTTGAGCGGGCTTAGCGGTGGAAGCGAGGGGCCAGCCCCTCGCGCTCCCCGAGGTATTTTTGGCCAGATGAAGCAGGGATCCTGTTTCTTTCGGAAATGGAGTAAAGATGGGGCAGATGTTGAAATGTGTCTCGCCGATTGATGGATCGGTTTATGCAGAGCGTGAAGTGCTGTCGGCACAAGCGGCTTTCAAGTCCGCCGCGCGGGCGCGTGCGGCGCAGGGGGAATGGGCGGCGCGCCCATTGCAGGAGCGGATTGATCTTGTAATGGCAGGTGTGGCCGCAGTTGGGGCGATGAATGATGAGATCGTGCCTGAGCTTGCGCATATGATGGGCCGTCCGGTGCGCTATGGCGGTGAGTTTGGCGGGTTCAATGAGCGCGCCAGTCATTTGGCCGAAATTGCTTCAGACGCTCTGGCCGATATCGCCGTGGGTGAGGATGAGACCTTTAAACGCTATATCAAGCGCATCCCGCACGGGGTCGTGTTTGTGGTGGCGCCGTGGAATTACCCCTACATGACGGCGATCAACACGGTTGCGCCTGCGCTGATCGCGGGCAATGCGGTGGTGTTGAAACACGCCACGCAGACCTTGCTGGTGGGTGAGCGTATGGCGCAGGCGTTCCATGCGTCGGGAGTGCCCGCGGATGTGTTCCAGAACGTGTTCCTCAGCCATGACGTGACCAATGATCTGATCGCGGGCAAAGCGTTTGATTTCGTGAACTTTACCGGCTCGGTCGGTGGCGGGCAGGCGATGGAGCGCGCGGCGGCGGGCACCTTTACCGGCGTTGGCACCGAACTGGGTGGCAAGGATCCGGGTTATGTCATGGAGGATGCCGATCTGGATGCGGCGGTCGATACGCTGATCGACGGGGCCATGTTCAACTCGGGCCAGTGTTGCTGTGGTATCGAGCGGATTTATGTGCATGAGAGCCTTTATGGCGATTTCGTCGCCAAGGCGGTAGAGGTCGTAAGGGGCTATAAGCTGGGCAACCCGCTGGACGAGGAGACGACGATCGGGCCGATGGCCAATGTTCGTTTTGCTGATGAGGTACGCGCGCAGATTTCTGAGGCGGTCGCGGCAGGTGCCGTCGCTCTTATCGAGACCTTCGCCGAGGACGATGGTGGTGCCTACCTGACGCCGCAGATCCTGACCAATGTCAGCCATGACATGCGCGTGATGCGGGACGAGAGCTTTGGCCCGGTTGTGGGCATCATGAAAGTGTCCTCGGACGAAGAAGCCATCGCGCTGATGAATGACAGCGAATTTGGCCTGACTGCCAGCCTCTGGACCCGCGATGTGGATCGTGCGGCGAAGGTGGGCGACCAGATCGAGACCGGCACCGTGTTCATGAACCGTGCTGACTATTTGGACCCGGGCCTGTGCTGGACCGGCTGCAAGAATACCGGGCGCGGGGGCGGATTGTCGGTCATCGGCTATCACAACCTCACACGTCCCAAATCCTACCATCTGAAAAAGGTGACATCATGAGCCTTGTTGGAAACTGGTCTTACCCGACCGCGATCAAATTCGGCGCTGGCCGGATCAAGGAATTGCCCGAGGCCTGCGCGGCTGCTGGGATGAAACGCCCTCTGCTGGTGACCGACAAGGGGTTGGCTGATCTGCCGATCACCACGGCCACTCTGGATATACTTGAGGCCGCCGGGCTGGGAAGAGGGCTATTCAGCGAAGTAGACCCGAACCCCAATGAAAAGAACCTCGAAGCCGGGGTTGCCGCCTATAATGCGGGTGGCCATGACGGGGTGATTGCCTTTGGTGGCGGTTCGGGGCTGGATCTGGGTAAGATGGTTGCCTTTATGTGCGGCCAGACCCGCCCTGTTTGGGATTTCGAGGATATCGGCGACTGGTGGACTCGCGCGGATGCCGACGCCATCGCACCGATCATTGCCGTGCCGACCACCGCCGGGACCGGGTCCGAGGTGGGCCGCGCCAGCGTCATCACCAACTCGGAAACGCATGCGAAGAAGATCATCTTCCACCCCAAGGTTCTGCCTGCGGTCGTGATCTGCGACCCCGAGCTGACCGTCGGGATGCCCAAGTTCATCACCGCAGGCACCGGTCTGGACGCGTTTGCGCATTGTGTCGAGGCGTTCAGCAGCCCGCACTATCACCCTATGAGCCAGGGCATCGCGCTGGAGGGGATGCGGCTGGTCAAGGACTACCTGCCGCGCGCCTATGCCGACGGCACCGACATCGAAGCCCGCGCCCAGATGATGAGCGCGGCGGCGATGGGGGCGACGGCGTTCCAAAAGGGCCTCGGAGCGATCCACGCGATGAGCCATCCGATTGGCGCGGTGTTCAACACCCATCACGGCACCACCAACGCGGTCTGCATGCCCGCCGTGCTGGACTTCAATGCGCCCGCCATCGCCGAACGGCTCCAGCAGGCCGCGGCCTATTTGGGCATAGAAGGCGGCTTTGACGGCTTCCGCGCTTTTGTGCAGGAGTTCAACGACAGCTTTGCCATCCCGCGCAAACTCTCTGATCTGGGCGTGACCGAAGCGTCGATCCCTGAACTGGTCAAAGGCGCGATCACTGACCCGTCCTGTGGCGGCAACCCGATTGAACTGACCGAAGACAACCTGACCGCGCTGTTCAAAGCCGCGCTGTAACAGGGTTGCAGACCCGCTCCCTCACCTCGCATACTGTGTGCAGGTGAGGGAGATTTTCATGACCAAAGAGATTGTTCTGATCCACGGGGCCTTTGCCGGGCCGTGGTGTATGGAGGATTACGCGGGCTTCTTCCGCGCGCGCGGCTGGACGGTTCACACCCCTGCGCTGCGCTACCATGGCGGCGACCCTAAGGCCGAGCCCGATCCCGGCCTGACCGACACCAGCGTCATGGACTACGCCGATGACATCGCCGCATTCGTGCAGGGGCTGGACAGCAAGCCAGTGCTGCTCGGCCACGCCATCGCGGGGGTTGTGGCGCAGCAGGTGGCGTCTCGCGGGCTGGCCAGCGCCATTGTTCTGATCAACCCGAACGCTGCCTGGGGGACGTTGCCTGAAACCGATGATGAGCGCGCCGTGCCGCGTGCGCTGATGGAGGGCGGGGCATTCTGGAAACAGCCCATGCGGGTTGATTTCGACCTGATGGCGCCCTTTGCGCTGAATAAAATGCCCGAAGCGCAGCAGCATGAGGTGTTCGACCAACTCGGCCCCGAAAGCGGGCGAGTGATGTTCGAGATGTTCTTTTGGATGTTCGACGACCACCACGCGATGAAGGTGGATATCGACAAGGTCGACTGTCCCGTCCTGATCGTTTCCGGCACCGAGGACCGGGCCGTGAACCCCAACACCTGCCGCGCGTTGGCGAAACTCTACGGCGACCGCGCAACCTTTCTACCCGCCGAGAACCACGCGCATTTTCTGTTTATGGAGCCCGGCTGGGAAGGACCGGCCGGACAGATCGCGGATTGGCTGGATCAGACGCCGGGTGTCACCGACTGATCTGAAAGCTGCTTTGGGGTTTCCAGCTGAGTGAGCCGTCGTCGTTCTTGACACAGCGCAGTAGGTGCTCTTCACGGGTACTGATCGTGTCGGTCACAGTATTGTCGCCGAAGATCACGACAAAAGCGTCCTGTGAATAGGCCATGCCTGCGTAATAGCAAAACCGGGTCTCAGCCCCATCCGGAATTGGCGATGCAGTGCTGAGCGTTTGTTGCGCGGTCACTTGGCTGGCCAGCAGAGTCAGGGCCAGCCCGAGGGGTAATGTCTTCATGTCGTCCTCCCGTTGAGAGATCAGTGGGTCAAATGGCTCTTGGACGCTCGGGAACCTCAAATGTCGTTCTTGCATGACGGGTTGAGAGTAAGTGTGAACGGGATCAACGGGTTAGGCAAGGGGCGTGTTTGAAGATCGTTTGGGGGGGCGTCCCGCGCTATCCAACTAATGCATGTTGGGAAGCACAATGTACGCTCCCGGCCCGAGGGTGGGTGCGTACGCATCCTAAACTCGTTTAGGAAGTCAACATGTTTGTAGGCTACCACGCCACCGTTTCGACCGTAGTGCGCGTCTGAACCACCTCAGTTCCCTTCAAGTCGTAGGGCTGGATTTTCGTGCGGCCCATTTGGTTCTCTGAAATGAGTGTCAATTCGTGAGTTTGTTGGAAGTCTACCTGTTCCGTCTCATTGTCAAATACAACTTCGAATGTGACTTCCCCGTTGCTTGGTACTGCCCTGAATTCAAGGGGGTAAACCTTCTCCAGCGTGGGCGATATCGATAGGCTAATTCTGACCGCCGATTTGCCAATATTAGTGATCTTGTATTCATAGAATGGGTGGCCGTAATTCGTCCCGTGCCTGTGCCGCGAGACGACTAAATGAGGCATCTCAGCCTCTTGTCTCATCCACGAATTCTCCTTGAACGCTGCTTCTTCAATTTCCAATTGGCGTCGGGTTACACCGACCATTGTCTTTTGTTGGCCAACTGCGTTCTTTAGTTCTGCAGCTTGCAGATTCAAGGCTTCGACGCTGTGCTGCAGTTCTCGACCTTGTTGAAAATAGCCAAGAATTAGCCAAAATACGGCTACAGGCCCTAGTGAACCGGCTAAAAAGTCACCCCATTCATTGGGGTCTAACGAGGAAAACTCACCCCAGTTTTCTACCAATAGGTATGTAAGAAAAATAGCGTAGAGCGTGGTTACAAAAACTCCAAACAATAAAAGCTTGTTCAATTACTTTCCTCAAACATCCAACTCCTCCACAAACCGCGCGTTCTCCTGAATATACTGGAACCGCAGTTCGGGTTTTTTGCCCATCAGGCGCTCGACCAGGTCTCCGGTTTCGCCGGGTTCGTCCTCGTCAATCGTGACGCGGATCAGTTTGCGGGAGGCGGGGTCCATGGTTGTCTCTTTCAGGTCCTTGGCGTCCATTTCGCCCAGACCTTTGAATCGTGAGACGTCGATCTTGCCTTTGCCGCCCAGACCTTTTTCCAGCCATTCGTCGCGCTCGGCCTCGTCCAGGCAATAGACGCGTTTGGCGCCTTGGGTCAGGCGATACAGAGGCGGGCAGGCCAGATACAGGTGGCCCGCGTCGATCATTGGCCGCATCTGGGTGAAGAAGAACGTCATCAGCAAGGACGCAATATGCGCGCCGTCCACATCCGCGTCGGTCATGATGATGACCTTGTCATAGCGTAGGTCGTCGACGTTGAACTTGGTGCCAAGGCCCACACCCAGCGCTTGGGTCAGATCGTTGATCTCGGCATTGGTGCCCAGTTTCGAACTGGCCGCGCCCAGCACGTTCAGGATTTTGCCGCGCAGGGGCAGCAGGGCCTGCGTTTTGCGGTCACGCCCCATTTTGGCCGAGCCACCGGCCGAGTCGCCCTCGACAATGAATAATTCGGTGCCGTCCCGTGTTGAACTACTACAGTCCACCAGCTTGCCGGGAAGACGAAGTTTTTTAGTGGCGGATTTACGTTGTGTCTCTTTCTCGGCTCGTCGGCGCAGACGCTCCTCGGCTCGGAGTATCACAAAGTCGAGGATCGCGCCGGCAGATTTCGTGTCCGCGGCCAGCCAGTTATCGAAATGGTCGCGGACCGAATTCTCAACCAGTCGCTGGGCCTCGACCGTGGCCAGACGGTCTTTGGTCTGGCCGACGAATTCCGGCTCGCGGATAAAGCAGGACACCAGCGCGCAGCCGCCGGTGATCAGGTCTTCGCGGGTGATCTGCGCGGCTTTCTTGTTGTTGATCAGCTCACCATAAGCCTTGATCCCCTTGAGGATCGCGGCCCAGAATCCCGCCACGTGTGTGCCGCCTTCGGGGGTGGGGACGGTGTTACAGTAGGATTGGATGAACCCATCGCGCGAAGGTGTCCAGTTGATCGCCCATTCGACCTTGCCCGGTGTCCCGAACTTCTCGGTGAAGTCCACGGTGCCTGCGAAGGGCTGCTCGGCGTAGGTGGACGAGCCGTTCATCGTCTCCTTGAGGTAATCAGACAGGCCGCCGGGGAAATGGAACGTGGCCTCGGTCGGGGTTTCGCCGTCGTCGATGGCGGATTTCCAGCGGATTTCCACGCCCGAGAACAGATAGGCCTTGGACCGGATGGATTTGAACAACCGCGCCGGTTTGAACTTGTGGTGGCCAAAGATTTCGGCATCGGCGTGGAATGTCACGGTGGTGCCGCGCCGGTTGGGAGCCGCACCGATTTTCTCGACCGGTCCCAAGGGGATACCGCGTGAGAACCGTTGTTCGAACAGCGTCTTGTCCCGCGCTACCTGTACGACCATCGAGTCCGACAGGGCGTTCACCACCGAGGCACCAACCCCATGCAGACCGCCCGAGGTCTGATAGGCCTTGCCCGAGAATTTACCACCCGCGTGCAGGGTACACAGAATGACTTCAAGCGCGGATTTGTCCGGGAATTTCGGATGTGGATCAATTGGGATACCGCGCCCGTTGTCGCGCACGGTCAGGGCGTAATCTGCGTGCAGCTCGACCTCGATCCGGTTGGCGTGACCGGCGACCGCCTCGTCCATCGAGTTGTCGAGGATTTCGGCCACCATGTGATGCAGCGCGCGCTCATCCGTGCCGCCGATATACATGCCGGGGCGTTTGCGAACGGGTTCCAGCCCTTCAAGCACCTCGATCGAGGAGGCGTCATAGGTGGAAGTCGCTTCAGGCGTCAACAGATCGTCGGGCATCGGTGCTGCTCTTGTTTTTGAGTTTTATCCATTATGGCAGGTGATGTAGTCCGGGGGAAGAGGGGCGCGAAGTGTTGTAGAAAAATGCGAGGATCACGCGGGTTTTCGTATATGGCCTGTTTTCGACTAAGATGGGGGCAGTTTGTATTTTCTATCAACTAGGGGCAATTGGATGACGGCAAATTCCGCAGAGTTTATTGGTGACATTCCGACATATTATGACACTGGTCTTGGACCAAATATTTTCGTCGATTACGCACAACACTTGGTCGAGACATGTTGCAGCGAACCCGCTAGCGAAGTGGTCGAACTTGCAGCCGGAACCGGCATAGTCAGCAGAATGCTCCGAGATCAGTTGCCTGCAGCAGCAAACCTGCTGGTCACTGATTTGAACGCGCCGATGTTGGATGTTGCCAAGACTAAGTTTTCTAGCTCGGAAAACGTTCGTTTTGACGTTGTCAACGCGATGGAACTGCCATTCGAAACACCAAAGTTCGATTTAATGGTGTGTCAGTTTGGCGTGATGTTTTTTCCCGACAAAGTCGCCTCGTTCCGTGAGGCCGCGAGAGTGCTGAAACCCCGAGGGCGTTACGTTTTTAATGTCTGGAGTTCTATGGCTGAAAACCCGGTTTCGCAGATGGCTCAGGACGTTGTTGCGCAGGTCTTCCCGGACGACCCTCCGGGTTTTTACCAAGTTCCGTTTCACTACGGAGACCCGCAGGCCGTATTGGCTGACTTGTCCGCCGCCGGTTGGCACAATGTGACATTCCAGACGATACGGTTGAGTAAAAAGATCCTGGATCCCGCGGCATTCTCGCGCGCTTTGGTGTTCGGAAACCCTTTGGTGGACGAAATAAAAGAGCGCGGCGGTGCCGATCCCGAGGAGGTCGCGGTGGAAATGGCAAAGGCATTGGATCAGCGATTTGGGTCAGAGGACATGGTGATGCCCTTGTCGGCCACGACTTTTGTCGGACAAATGGATTAACCCCACCTTTGAAATCGAAGCTTGCCTCCTGGGGCATCGCCGGTAACAACTCAATCTGTGATTGACGCGACCAAAATCGTAAGGAAGTGGAATGAGTTGGATCAAGACGGTGCCCTTCGAGCAGGCAACAGGTCGACTGAAGAAACTGTATGAACGGGTCACCGGGCCGGGGAACAACGTTGACAACATCATGATGGTGCATTCCCTGCGCCCGCATTCGATGGAAGGCCACATGGCGTTGTACAAAAACGTGTTGCACCATTCGGCCAACACCATTCCGAAATGGTTTCTCGAGGTTCTGGGCGTCTGGGTCAGTTCGTTGAATCGTTGTGGATACTGTGTCGAGCATCACTTCAGTGGTCTACAGCGTTTGCTGGACGATCCTGCACGCGCAGAAGCTATTCGTGCAGCGATTGAGGCCAAAGCGCCAGATACCGCCCCTTTGGATGCCGCGCAGGTCGCTGGGATGCATTATGCGCGCATGTTGACTCAGGCACCGGCGGATATGACAGAAGCAGATATCGACGCGTTACGCGCGGCGGGGTGGGATGACGGCCAGATACTCGAGATTAATCAGGTCTGCGCCTATTTCTCGTATGCCAACCGCACTGTTCTGGGGCTGGGGTGCGACACCGATGGGGATGTTTTGGGACTATCTCCCAACAACTCCGAGGACCCGGCGGATTGGGGGCATCGCTAGGCCGTCAGGCACCGCTCCAGTCCAGAATTGCCTGCGCCATTGCATCAGGTCGTTGGTGATGCAGCCAGTGATCGGCACCGGGAATGTCGACACGCTTCAGGTCGGGCGCGAAGGTTTCGAGCCCAGAGGTCGCCTCTGGCAGCAGCGCTTTGTCTTCCGGTCCCCAAAGAAGCAGATGCGGGCATCGGACCATCAGGCGCTCTACCGGCAACTCGGGCAGGTCCGTCAAAGGCTCGCCCGGTTTGGCCACCACCAAAGGAGAAGCGCGATACCAGTTCAACATAGCGTTCAACCGACCGGGCCGACCCCACTCGGTGCGATAGTCTTGCATCTGATGATCAGACAACCAATCCAACCCCATGCCGTATCTGAAGAAACGTTCAAGCAGGGCGAAGTTATTGGCTGAAAATCGATCGGCTGCGTCCTCGGCGCGCAGGTCATTGATATATTGCGAGGCTGCGGACTGCGCTCCTCCGGCCGCCATGGCGCGCTGAAATGGAACCGGATGAACTCCGTTCGCGATGATCAGGCGGTCGACCAGTTCGGGCCGAAACATAGCCAGGCCATAGGCCACCGAAGCCCCCCAATCGTGACCCAGAACCGTTACAGGCCCGCCCTGCGTTTCGATCAGTGCGGCCATGTCCGTCACCAGGTTGGACAGGGTGTAGTGGCCAACGCTTTCCGGCACCCAGCTTTGCCCGTAACCGCGCTGATCGGGCGCAACACAATGGTAGTGCGGGGCGAGGTACGGTGCCAGATCGGCCCATGCGCCGCCATATTCTGGAAAGCCGTGCAGCAGCAGCAGCGTGGGCAAATTTGGATCACCCCAGCTGCGTAGAAAAAACGGCTGACCGTTGAGTGTGACAAACCTGCTGTTCATGGGGCTAACCCTATGGTCTGAAATCGAAATACAGAGCACCTAAGATACAGCAATTTGACACCAATCAAAGCGCGAAGTGCCGGTCCCTGTTAGCCTTTCATCTAACAAGCTTAGCAAGGAGAAACTGAATGGAAACAGCGGCACAGATAGAAAAGACAGAAACGCCCGTTACTGTGGTGCCCGCCTCTGCAGCGCCCAGTCCCGAGAAAATTCGCCTGGCTTTTGAAAGCGGCAAATACCCCTATGGTCGCAAAATGGCGCGCAGGACGTATGAGGCGCAAAAGGCCGAGTTGCAGGCCGAGTTGCTGAAGGTTCAGCTGTGGGCGCAAGAGACGGGTCAGCGGTTTGTGTTGTTGTTTGAAGGCCGCGACGCTGCTGGAAAGGGTGGCACGATCAAACGGTTCATGGAGCACCTGAACCCGCGTCAGGCCCGTGTGGTCGCGTTGAACAAACCCACCTGGGAAGAAAAGGGTCAGTGGTATTACCAGCGCTATATTCAGGAACTGCCGACCGTGGGCGAAATGGTGTTTTATGACCGCTCCTGGTACAACCGCGCGGGCGTTGAGCGGGTGATGGGCTTTTGTTCGCCCAATGAGTATCTGGAGTTCATGCGTCAGACCCCGGATTTTGAGCGGATGCTGGTGCGCTCTGGCATTCAGCTTTACAAATACTGGTTCTCAGTCACGCAGGAAGAGCAACAGCGCCGGTTCAAAAGCCGTGAAACCGACCCGCTGAAACAGTGGAAATTGTCACCGATCGATAAGGCGAGTCTTAGCAAGTGGGACGACTACACCGAGGCGAAAGAGGCGATGTTCTTCTACACCGATACGGCCGATGCGCCCTGGACGATCATCAAGTCCAACGACAAGAAACGTGCCCGTCTGAACACGATGCGCCACTTCCTGTCGACGCTGGACTATCCCGGTAAGAACCATGACATCGTAAGCGATCCGGATCCTCTGATCGTCGGGCAGGCACATCACGTGATCCATCGGTCCGAGCACATACTGGGTACGTCTCTGCATCCGGACGCTTGAAAGGGCCATTTGAAGCTGACTACCGGCTCTTGATAATGAGTCTCATCTTGAAATTTCGTTGATCTGGTCTTGTCCCGGCTTCTAGCCGGGCATAAGGCTGGGGCAATGAACAAGGTGATGACATATCGCGGCCACTTCCGGGCCATCGCCGTGCTCGGCCTGCCGTTGGTGGGCGGGCATCTGGCGCAGTTCGCGATCGGCTTGACCGATACAATCATGCTGGGCTGGTACGGGGTCGAGGCTTTGGCTGCTGTAACCTTGGCCAGCAGCTACTATTTCGTGCTGTTTCTGTTCGGGGCCGGGTTCGGCTGGGCCGTTATGCCTATCGTCGCCACGGCCGCTGCGGAAGAGGACGAAACGAGTATTCGCCGCTCGACCCGCATGGGGTTGTGGCTGTCACTGATCTATGCGGCTCTTATGATGCCGTTGCTATGGTGGTCCTACCCGATCCTGATTGCTTTGGATCAGGACCCTGATGTTGCGCGAACGGCTTCCCAGTACCTGCGGGTTGCTGGGTGGGGCCTGTTCCCGGCGCTTATCGTGATGGTCTTGAAGTCTTATCTGGCCGCGTTGGAACGGACCCAGATCGTTCTTTGGATTACGGTAACAGCCGCCGTGGTCAACGGCCTAACTAACTATGCGCTGATCTTCGGGAACTGGGGCGCGCCCGAGATGGGCGTGATCGGCGCCGCCGTGGCCTCGGTGGTTACACAGATCGTTTCGCTGGTCTTTGTGGTGATCTATGCGGTGCGTGTCTTGCCCGAACACAGCCTGTTTCAGCGTTTCTGGCGCCCGGATTGGGAGTTCTTCTTCAGCGTCCTGCGTCTGGGCGTGCCCATCGGATTGACTACTCTGGCCGAGGTTAGCTTGTTTGCGATGTCCGCGATCATGATGGGGTGGCTGGGTCAGGTGCCGCTGGCGGCGCACGGGATCGCGCTGAATTTGGCCTCGGCTACGTTCATGGTGCATCTGGGCCTGTCGAACGCAGCCACGATCCGAGCGGGCAACGCGCTGGGGCGCAAGGACCGGGCGCATCTGGAAAAAGGCGCGATTGCCGTAACGGGCATGTCTTTGGTGATGTCGGTGCTGACGGTCATCCTGTTCCTGACCTGCGCCGAGCCGTTGATCTCGTTGTTTATGGAAACAGACGATCCGCAGCGGGGGGAAATCCTGTTGATTGGCACCGGGTTGCTGGCCATGGCGGCCCTGTTCCAACTGGTGGATGGCGCGCAGGTGATTGCGCTGGGCCTGTTGCGTGGTTTGCAGGACGCCAAAGTGCCGATGGTAATGGCGGGGCTTAGCTATTGGGTCGTGGGCATTCCAGCGTCGTATTACTTTGGCTTTGTCCGGGGGATGGACGGAATTGGAGTCTGGCTGGGTCTTGTTCTGGGGCTGGCTTGTGCGGCGGTGCTTCTGATGGCACGGTTCTGGATGCGATCGGTTCGGTCTGTGCCGGTGGCGGCTTAGCCCTTGCTGAGTCGATCCGCCTTTTTGCGCACGAGGACGCTGCGCAGGTCATGCATGGCCATCAACAATCTGTCGGTCACATCCTCAAGCTGATCATCGGTCGCCTTTGACTGTGCCCATTGAGTCGTCAGGTTCAGGTAATCCACGGCCCGGTGGATATCATCCATGTCGCGCTGGGCCAGCAAGGCCTTGCGCGCCTCCATCCAGCGCGCGATTTCGGCTTGGTCGGCTTCGGTCAGGGTGCGCTGGCCTTGCGGTTTGACCTCGCCATTTCGGATGTTGATGACGGCGATCTGGTCCATCTCGATCCGTTGCTGGCGGTTTTCAGTGTCGATCCGGAATACCGCAGCTCCATTCTCGCGGATACGGAAATAGTATTCGGGCAGTTCAGTCGCCATACGGCCTCCGGGCTCAGGTCAGTGCAGCGCAGAAATTTTGGATGCGGGTGCAAGCCTCGGTCAGCGCCTCATCCGATGTAGCATAGCTGACACGGAAATTCGGAGACAAGCCAAACGCGGCACCAAAAACAACGGCAACGTCAGCCTCTTCCAGCAACGCTGTGGCAAATGCCTCATCCGATGCGATCACGGTACCCGCCGGGGTTGTTTTTCCGATCAGACCCGCGATCGAAGGATAGACGTAAAAAGCACCTTCGGGCGTGGGGCAGGTGATGCCGTCGATCTGGTTTAGCATCTTCACCACAAGATCGCGGCGTCGTTTGAATGTCTCGGCATTGGGGGCCAGAAAATCCTGCGTGCCGTTCAGCGCCTCGACCGCAGCCCATTGGCTGACCGAACAAGGGTTCGAGGTCGACTGCGATTGGATCTTGCGCATCGCTGCGATCAACTCGGCCGGGCCTGCGGCATACCCGATCCGCCAGCCGGTCATGGCATAGGCTTTGGACACACCGTTACAGGTTAGTGTGCGCTCATACAGGCCGGGTTCGACCTCAGCCGGAGTGCAAAATTCGAACCCGTCATAGGCGAGATGTTCATACATATCATCAGACATGATCCAAACATGCGGATGGCGCATCAGCACATCGGTTAACGCCTTTAGCTCGGTCCGGCTGTAACCCGCACCAGTAGGGTTGGAAGGAGAGTTGAAGATGAACCACTTGGTGTTCGGCGTGATCGCGGCCTCAAGCTGTTCGGCTGTCAGCTTGAACTGGTTTTCCAAGGTTGTTTCCACCACGACCGGCGTGCCGCCTGCCAGCAGAACCATATCGGGATAGCTGACCCAGTAGGGGGCGGGGATGATCACCTCATCGCCGTCGTTCATGGTAGCAATTAAGGCGTTATACAGCGTCTGCTTGCCGCCGGTACCTACCGAGATCTGGGCAGGCTTATAGTCCAACCCGTGATCACGTTTCATTTTGGCACAAGCCGCCTGTTTCAACTCGGGGATGCCATCGGGCGCGGTGTATTTCGTTTTCCCCGCGGCAATGGCGGCGACAGCCGCGTCCTTGATGTTCTGCGGCGTGTCGAAATCGGGTTCGCCCGCGCTCAGTCCGATGACGTCGCGCCCTGCGGCCTTCAATTCGGCGGCTTTCGCTGTCATTGCGATGGTCGGTGATGGTTTTACGCGTGACAGTGTCGCAGACAGGAAACTCATGATGGGCCTCGGTTTGTATGTTCAACCTGTCTGTCATAGGGTGCGCCCGAATGACGATCAAGCGATATGCACAGTGGAATTGGAGACGCGAATGAACGACGAAAGCGACTGGTACGGCCCGGAATCAGCAACTTTTGGCGACCGGCTGGCAGGCGCGCGTGAAGCGGCAGGTATGACGCAATCGCAGCTTGCGCGGCGGCTTGGCGTCAAGAAGGCCACGATCGTCGCTTGGGAAAACGACCTGTCTGAGCCGCGCGCCAACCGTTTGTCGATGATGGCTGGAATGATCAACGTCTCGATCATGTGGCTTTTGACTGGCGAGGGTGAGGGCATGGATGCCCCGGTTGAAGTGGTGGAAAACGCGCCTGAGCTTGTTGAAGTCGTGACCGAGTTGCGCGCCATCCGTGGCGAGATGCGGGCCAGCGCCGAACGGGCCGCCAAGTTGGAGAAACGCGTGCGCCTGATGTTGGTGCGAAATCAATGACCGAGCCGCGTGACGTTCAGATCAAGCGATTGAAAATGCGCTCCATGCGCCGGGGGATTAAGGAAATGGACCTGATCCTTCAAGCGTATGCCGAACGCAATTTGGCGGCGATGGACAGTGCGGGGTTGGAAACCTATGATGCGCTGCTGCACGAAAATGATCAGGACCTGTATCAATGGGTGACCGGGCAGGTCACCGCCCCAGAGCGGTTCGGGGATCTGATAACTGATATCGCACAAACATTTCAAAAATAAAGAAAAAGACGGTTTAACCGAATTTTCGGTTTTTCGATTCATTCTGCCTGAAACAGCGCGATTGAATCGGAGGATCGGATGAGTATGGAAATGCAGGTCTCCGCGCACGGGGCCAAGGGCTTCATGACCAGTTATCTTGAGGCGCTTGCCCTTGTCGAACGGCTGCACCGTCTGCTTTTGGACGTCATCAAGGACGAGTTCGAACGTGTCGGCGTACTTGAAATCAACGCGGTTCAGGCATTGCTGCTTTTCAACATCGGCGATCATGAAGTCACGGCAGGTGAGCTGAAAAGCCGGGGATATTACCAGGGCAGTAATGTCAGCTATAACCTGAAAAAGCTGGTTGAGATGGGCTATATGCACCACCAGCGTTGCGAGATTGACCGCCGTTCGGTCCGTGTGCGTCTGACGCCGCGTGGACGTGAAATTCGTGACACTGTGTCCGAGCTGTTCGCGCGCCATGCCGATGGTTTGCAGTCACGTGGCGTGTTGGGGCTTGAGGGGATTGAGGACATCACCACCTCTCTCCGTCGGGTTGAACGGTATTGGACGGACCAGATCCGTTATATTTACTGATCAGGGTCGGGTGTATGGCCTGGCGTCGGACAGGACCAAGCCCTCAAGCTCGCGGATTAGCTTGCGGGTCATCGCATCCTCATAAGCTTCGAACCCGACGGCAACCTCGACAAAGGCGTCGGGGCCCAGAATGACCCAGGCATTGTAGTAAGCGGATAACTCACTGATCTGTACGTCGCGCTTGTCCCCGACATTGGCGTCATCGGGGCCGATAACCAGACCGTTGACGGTGATCCCGCTGGCTTGCAGTGCTTGTTTCACCTCGCGGGGGTGAGGGCCAATGTTGTGCTTTCCGTCGCCAGAAAGGTCCAGCGTTTGCTTCCAGCACTCGGGCTGTTGGGACAGTAATTCAGCGCCAAACAGCATTGCCGATCCAACTGCTGTCCCCTGAGGCGCCGAGCTGCGCATTACCGAGTTTAACAGGTTTGAAATGCCAACCAGTTGTTCCTCGGATCGGATTTCTGTCCAGTCCAGCAGCATGTGCTGATGACTGGCCTCACTCCATTCGAATACGGCGAGCCGCACCGCAGGACCAAGGCCCGAAAGAAGCAGTTGCTTGACCTTGGGTTGTTGCAGGGCAGCGGCCAGACCACCGAGTTGCAAACTGTATTCGGCGCTATCGACCGAGCCAGAGACATCCAGACCCAATGCAAGAGCCTGTCTGCACTCAGACAGGGCGGGTGTTCCCAAAAAGGCTGCGACAGCGGCAAGGTACCGGATCATTTTGGCGCTTCACCGGACAAAGCGCCGATTTGCAGGCCTTGCAATTCCCTCTCAAGCTTCCGGCGCATGGCGCGCTCGAAGTCTTCGAACCCTTGCGCCACTTCAAGAAAAGCGCCGGGGCCATGCAGGACATTGTTCTCGAAAAACGGGATAAGGAACAGCTCGCCTTCGAAATCAGCAGCGTTGATGACCAGCCCGTTCACCACGACGTCCTGAAACGGAAAGTGGCGGTAGGCCGAATCCGGCCCGTACCCGTCATTGTTCGACCCATCACCAGACAGATCAATGGTCTGGAAAAGGCAGGGCGGGGCTTGCTGCATCAGTGTCGCACCAAAGGCCAACGCATATCCCATCGCCGTGGCCGAACCGCTATCGGAACGAACTGATTGCTGTATCGTCGTGGCTGCAGCCAGCAAATCCGCCCGTGTACGGATCATCGACCAGTTCAGAATGACGCGCTGCGTGCTGCGCCCGCTCCATTCATAGACCGCAAGCGCGACGGGCATTGGCGATGAGAAAAACGCCTTGGTCACTTCAGGCGCGACAAGAGCTGCGGCCAGACCCTGCCTTTGCAATGTGTCTTCAGTGGCGTCCACCGAGGTCGATATGTCCATCGCCAAGGCAAGCGCCAGTCGGCAGGTCTCGGCCCGCAAGGGGCTGGCCAATACGGCCAAGCCCAAGGTTGCCAGCCAGCGGATCACCAATGTCCGGTGCTCTCCATGCTGGCCCAGGGTTCGGCGGGGTCCAGCGCGTCGCCGTTTTGCAGCAGCTCGACCGAAATGTTGTCGGGCGAGCGCACAAACGCCATGCGCCCGTCACGCGGCGGCCGGTTGATCACGACGCCATTATCTTGAAGCAGTTGGCACATTTCATAGATATTATCGACCCCGTAGGCCAAATGACCGAAATGGCGGCTATCGCCAGGTAATCCGTCGTCGCCATCCCAGTTATATGTCAGCTCGATCGGACGATCTTCTTGCCCCGGAGGCGCCATGAAGATCAGCGAAAACCGCCCCTGTTCACTGTCATACCGGCGGGTTTCTTGTAGCCCCAGCAGTTCGTAAAACGCCATGGATTTCTCAAGATCTTTCACACGGACCATGGTGTGGAGGTATGTCAGCCCCATTGCGGTTTCCTTTTTTGTTCAGGTGATGCCATGCACCTTAGCGCGCTAACGTAGTCTGTCGAGGGGCGCAGCGGACACAATTTAGAGTTTGCGCAAGTTAGCGCACATATCGCGGTTCCTGTCGTGGTTTTGCCGATATATAGTGGTCTGCGACTCATTCGCTGGAAAGGAAATTTCATGCCGCTGTCCTCTGACCAACTGACCGAGATCGAAGCGCAACGGGCGCAATCGTATCAAACGCGTCGTGTTGTTGCCCCGGGGATGGAGGATCACCTGTACACCGCGCATCAGGTTCTGGACCACGGTTTTGTGCGTGTGATCGACTATATGGGCGACGACGCGGCGATTTGTCAGGCTGCCCGTGTGTCCTATGGCAAGGGTACCAAATCCGTACAGAATGATGAGGGCCTGATCCGTTACCTGATGCGTCACTGGCACTCGACCCCTTTTGAAATGTGCGAGATCAAGCTGCATGTGAAACTGCCCGTCTTTGTGGCGCGGCAATGGATCCGACATCGGACTGCGAATGTGAATGAATACTCGGCGCGATATTCTATCCTGGACCGCGAGTTCTATATCCCCGCGCCCGACCATGTCGCGGCACAATCCGAGGTGAACAACCAGGGCCGGGGCGACGCGCTGCAGGGCGAAGAAGCCGCGCGCGTACTTGAGATGCTCAAGGCAGACAGTGCCCGGTGCTATGACAATTACGAGGCGATGATCAGTCAGGATGGTCAGCAGGGTCTGGCACGTGAACTGGCGCGGATGAACCTTCCGGCGAATATCTACACTCAATGGTACTGGAAGGTGGACCTGCACAATCTGTTCCACTTCCTGCGGCTGCGAGCGGACCCCCACGCGCAATATGAAATCCGTGTATATGCGGACACGATGTGCAAAATCGTCGCCGACTGGGTTCCTTTCGCTTACAAGGCGTTTGAAGATTACCGTCTTGGCGCGGTGAATCTATCCGCGCAGATGGTCGACTGCCTGCGGCGAATGTTGTCCGGGGAAACCGTTTCTCAGGAAAATTCGGGAATGACCGCCCGCGAGTGGCGCGAGTTTGAGGCCGTCATCCGCGAAAGCTAATCGCATATCGTTTGTCTATACGTTTTGTCGTGAAGCTGTTACATTGGCTTCATGACATGTCTTTCTTACATCCGATTTGCATGCCTCTTTTGCTTGCTTGGCGGCCCGGTTTTCGCCAAGTCTCCGATTGCCGAGGTATTGTGTGAACCGACATCCCGAATGCACGACAAGCTTGAACGTCAGTTCGGCTCGCAGCGCGCGGCCACCGGGGTGCGCAGTCCCGAACAGATCATGGAAGTCTGGACTAGCGAGAAAGGTGATTGGACGATGGTTGTCACTTATTCGACCGGCACGTCCTGCATCGTTGCGATGGGTCAAGACTGGTTCACGCACGCCGACACAGATCCGGCGCGCGGTTAACATTGGTCGAACCATTATTGGTCAACGGCCGGAAATTGGCCGTTGCCCTGCTTTGTCTTCCCGTCGGGAGGGGGCCTTACAACGGTTTCAAATCGGCGGCCATCTGGCGACCGTCGCGTCCGTCCTGCAATTCGTATGAGACTTTCTGATTGTCTGCGAGCCCGGTCAGACCTGACCGTTCAACAGCCGAGATATGTACAAATACGTCCTTGCCACCTTCATCGGGGGCAATAAACCCATAGCCTTTAGTGGTATTAAACCATTTCACGGTGCCAGTTGGCATTTCCCGTGTCTCCTTCTACTTACAAGTTGTCCCACAAATTGGTGGGGGAAGTGATTGACGCCACCGCCTTTCATCACCGCCGCGCCCACACGCTTCGGCCCGAATTGCGTATTTCGTCTTTTTCAACATTGCACGGTGAAGTAAAAAATCAAGAATTACCGGAACACCTTGGCGAATTTGCCTAAAATTCACACAAGCATAGGAAGCCCCCTAAAATGCGCCTATATGGACTAAAGAACTGTGATGCCTGCCGTAAGGTACTGAAATCATTGAGAGGTGTTGATTTTGTCGACGTGCGAGCGGATGGGGTGCCCGAAACAGTGCTGTCACAGGCATTTACACAATTCGGCGAGGCTTTGCTCAACACCCGGTCCACGACATGGCGGGGCCTAAGCGAAGACGAGCGCGCGCGGGCACCGCTGGAGCTGTTGCACGATCATCCGACCTTGATGAAACGTCCTTTGATCGAGCGTGACGGGCAGCTTTTTCTTGGCTGGACGGCGGCGACGAAGGCGGCTCTTGGCGTCGACTGAGCGGATGCTTATCTGCAAAGGCGCAAGCAAGAGGACGAAAGATGCGTAACGCAGCGATGATTTTGGGTGTGATTGCCGGGCTAATCGGCATGTTGGTCGGTTTTGTCGGCTATGGATATGTCGAACTGATCGACCGGTTCGGAGAGATCGACGGCCTTGCCGAGCAGGTGGACAACGCGCAGCTTATCCAGGCTATGTCGATCCTGGCACCTTTGCTGGCGATTGCCGGAGGGGCTATGGCCAAGGCGAGGGCATTGATTGGCGGGGCATTGTTGCTAATTTCAGCCGGCGGCATGTATTACGCGTTTGGGTTCAATGCCTTTACCATGTTCCCGGTTGCATTTGCCGGGGTGGCAGGGGCCCTTGGGCTGGCCGCGGGTAAACCGGACGAGCCCAAGGCGCATTTCTAAATCACTTTAGACGCAAGATGCGGTCTATTGAAATGGGGCCTGCACCGTTGATCACGATGACCAGGAACAGGAAAGTCCACATGACGCGCTGGTCCATCAAGGTGATGGCATTGTCGAACAGCCCACCCAGTTTCACACCGTGACCGGCGACATCAACGATGGTTTGAACCCAGACGAAGCCGATCATGGCCAGGGCCGCGACGCGGGTGAGTAGACCCACCAGCAGCAATGCTGGTAGAACAAACTCGGCCACGGTGCCTAAAAAGATCACGATACGCTGGAAGAAGGTCATCTGGGTGACGTCATACAAAACGGCTTCAGCCGCTTTGGGGAAGATCTGGCCAAAGGCACCGGCTGACGCCGAGAAGATCGACCCGTCAATCTTCAGAGTGGCCGAATTCCAGTAGTAAACAAGCAATACAGCAACAAAAACAAGCCGTGCCAGGGTCGGTGTCAGCCAGTTGGCCGAGCTGTCCAGCCGTCCCAGGACATTGTTGTGAAGAGAGATCAGGGCAGTCATTGTGCCAGCCTTTCGATAGTCACAGAAGTAATGGCGCCACCTTGAAGCAGAGGCGCCAGAGTGGCCCCAAGGTCAAACTCGGGGGTGGTAGCGGATACGCTTTCGAATGCTTGACCGATCGTATGACCGGTCTGCATCTTAGATATCCAATCTGCGCCGCCTGCAGGCAGCAGATGCGGCGCGGGATCAAATTCGGGGCGGGTAACCAGCACGTCTTCAGCACCGGGCTGGGGTTTGGGGGCGTCGTCCATGGTGTTGAACCGCCACAACGAGAATATTGGCCACTCAGAGCGGACCACCTGCATTGATGGTGCGAATTCCAGCTTGGCCCGCATGACCTGTTCTGGGTCCACGGCCAGTGCGTCACCCGGTGCAGGCGTGCTGTCCGCCGCGTGGTAGGAGCGACGCAGGGCCAGTTCCAACCGGGCAACGTCGGGCAAATATCCCAGGTGCGAAAGCTGCTCCATTCCCGCCAGAAATTCAGGGAACGCTTCGCCGTAGAACATCATCATCGGCGTCGTCGGGGGATGCTGGCGTAGGAAAATTCCCGACAGACCATCCATGTTCTGAGCGCCTAACAGCTTCGCGATTACCGGGAAGGCCTGATGCATTGCTTCGGTCAGGGACACCGCAACATTGTTGCGATAAACGCTGAACCGTCGGCCTGCCGGTTGGGCGCGGGCATCCACCAACCCCTCTGGAACCGCCTCAGACGGGTTCAAAAGGGCAGTGTGAAAGGTGGATTGAGACACGCTCATGCCGGGATGCGGTCCAATGCCGCTTGTGCCCGGTCAGCCTCGGCTCGAAGAACAGGCCAGTCGGGAACATCTGTATCCCATTCGATCAGGACTGGTTTCGGACCCGAACTTTCCAGCACGTAGTCCAGCAATGCCCAGACGGGGTCCACGACCTCGCGCCCGTGGCTGTCGATCAGCAGGGGGCGACCGTGGTCGTCCTCGTCTTCGTCGTGGCCGCCTAGATGAATTTCGCCAACTTTTTCCAGTGGATAGGCGTCAATATAGCCCTGTGGTGAAAAGTCCAGATTGGTGGCCGAGACGAAAACGTTGTTCACGTCTAGCAAAAGGCCGCAGCCAGTGCGGCGCGAGATTTCGCGCAGGAAGTCAGGCTCGGACCACGTACTTTCCTCAAACGCCAGATAACTGGAAGGGTTTTCCAGTAGCATCTGCCGCCCGATAACCGCTTGCACCTGATCGATGTGTTCGCAAATCCGGGCAAGTGTTGCGTCAGTATAGGGCAGAGGCAACAGGTCGTTCAGGAAGTGGCTGTCATGGGTTGACCACGCCAGATGCTCAGAGAAACTGGCTGGGTTCAGCCAGCCGACCAGATGTTTCAGACGGGCCAGATGATCGGGGTCCAATGGGCCTTCGCCGCCAATGGACAGGCCGACACCGTGCACAGAAACAGGAAACTGTTCCGACAGGTGGCGCAGCTGCGCCAGCGGGCGTCCGCCATCGCCCATGTAATTCTCGGCATGGATTTCCAGCCATGCCACCGGATGCGCGTGATCCAGAATCTGTTGAAAATGCTGGGGTTTGTATCCGATACCCGGCGCTGCGGGCAGTCTGTTTGATCGAATAGCGTTGTCCAGCATTACAATGGTCTCCGGTTCGCGACAAAGAGGCGGGCGACAAGGCCCGCCCCTTCGGTTTTCCTAAGCGCGGGCTTATGCCGGCAGGTCGCGGTCCAGCGGCTCGAGCGAGCCTTTGCGGTCCGAACCGTCTGCGGTCTGGGGCAGCTCGATATCGGCGCAGGTGCCTGCGTCGACCAGCGTCCATGCGTTACCCTGATAATCAACGGTCGAAGTACCGGCGCAGGTGGTGCCGGGGCCTGCTGCGCAATCGTTTTCACCTGCCAGCGAAACGCCATAGCACTTTTCTTTGGCTTGGGCGGTTGCGGTGGTGGCGGCACCGGATACGGCGGCTGCGACTGCGGTTGCGATAACCAGGGATTTAGCGGTGTTCGACATCTCGGTAATCCTTTTGATGACTGCGTATGTCCGTGTTTGACACTAACAAAGGTAGTAGCTTGCGGGGCAGAGTTGAATTCACGAGCCCGTGTCTCACAACCCCGTCAGGCACTGTCATGCCCTATTGCAAGTTAACACATTGTTTTTGAAATCTAAAAAGGAAAATATTTCAACCCGGCCCCTATCTTGGGGCCGGATCAGCGGTGAATTTTCACCGAATGTTACAGCAGATCGGGCGGAGTTGCCGACTTGGAAAGTTCAATTGTTACAGCCTCAAGTGATTGAACCTGTGTTTGTTTCTCACCCAGACGGCGAACGCTGACGGTGCGTTCCTCAACTTCACGGTGTCCGATGGCCAGAATGACAGGCACTTTGCCGACTGAATGCTCGCGAACCTTGTAGTTGATTTTCTCGTTGCGAATGTCGGCCTCGGCCCGGACACCAGCGGCGCGCAGGGTTTCGACCACTTCATTGACGTAGTCATCCGCCTCGGAGGTGATCGAGGCGACAACCACCTGACGCGGGGCGAGCCAGAAGGGCAGTTTGCCTGCGTGCTCTTCGATCAGAATGCCGATGAAACGCTCGAACGATCCCAGTGTTGCCCGGTGCAGCATGAAGGGGCGATGCTTTGCGCCATCTGCGCCGATAAAGCTGGCATCGAGACGCTCGGGCAGGTTGGGGTCAACCTGCAGCGTGCCGCATTGCCACGTCCGCCCGATCGCGTCGGTCAGGGTGAATTCCAGTTTGGGTCCGTAAAACGCGCCTTCGCCTTCGAGGATCTCATAGTCGTACCCGGCCGCCTTGCAGGCATCACCAAGGGCCTTTTCCACCAGATCCCAGCTTTCATCCGACCCGATGCGCTTTTCCGGGCGGGTGGATAGTTTAATCGTCCAGTCGTGGAAGCCCAGATCGGCATAGACCTTGGATAGGAAGGCAATGAACTTTGCGGTCTCGGATTCGATCTGATCCTCGGCACAGAAGATATGGCCGTCATCCTGCGTAAAGCCGCGCACCCGCATGATCCCGTGCAGCGCGCCCGAGGGTTCATAACGTGCGCAAGACCCGAACTCGGCCATGCGTAGCGGCAGGTCGCGATAGGATTTCAGACCCTGATTGAACACCTGCACGTGGCAGGGGCAGTTCATCGGCTTCAGCGCGTTGATCGCCTTTTCGCGGGCGTGATCTTCGTCAACCTCGACGATGAACATGTTTTCCTGGTATTTGTCCCAGTGGCCCGAGGCCTCCCACAGCTTACGGTCGACGACCTGAGGCGTGTTCACCTCGACATAGCCGTCATGCTCCTGCATCCGGCGCATATAGTCCTGAAGGGTGGTGTAGATTTTCCAGCCGTTGGGATGCCAGAAGATTTGGCCGGGGGCCTCTTCCTGCATGTGGAACAGGTTCATCTCGCGGCCCAGCTTGCGGTGATCGCGCTTGGCGGCCTCCTCCAGCATATGCAGGTGGGCTTTCAGCTTTTCCTTGCCGGTGAAGGCCACGCCATAGATGCGTTGCAACATCGCGCGGTCGCTGTCGCCGCGCCAATAGGCGCCCGCGATGCTCATCAGTTTGAACGCATCGCCGGGCAGTTGGCCGGTGTGCTGCAGGTGCGGGCCGCGGCACAGGTCCTGCCAGTGGCCGTGCCAATACATGCGCAGTGGCTCATCGCCCGGAATGGATTCGATCAACTCGACCTTATAGGGCTCGTTATTGGCCTTGTAGAATTCGATCGCGCGGTCGCGGTCCCAGACCTCGGTGGTGACGGGGTCGCGTTTGTTGATGATCTCTTTCATCTTTTTCTCGATGAGGCCGAGATCTTCGGGCGTGAACGGCTCTTCACGGTCAAAGTCGTAGTACCAGCCGTTTTCGATGACGGGGCCAATGGTGACTTTGGTCGCGGGCCAGATTTCCTGCACGGCGCGGGCCATGACATGCGCCAGATCGTGGCGGATCAGCTCATTGGCCTGTTCCTCATCCTTCATTGTGTGGATGGCGATTTGTGCGTCGGTCTCAATAGGCCATTGCAAATCCCAATGCTTGCCATCGACCGTGGCCGAGATTGCCTTTTTGGCCAGCGAGGTCGAGATATCGGCTGCCACCTGCGCAGGTGTGATGCCTGCGTCATAGGATCGTGCATTGCCATCGGGGAAGGTGAGTGAGACGGATTTTGAATCCAAGGCCATGTTGGCTCTCCTCGTCGGTTTGGCGCCCACTGAACGCCCGGTTGCGGGTTATTTGCATCTGGCTGCTTTGGCAGGTGGGTGCGCGTGTGTCAAGTGTTGGAGCGAGGGGCGCTGCCCCTCGCGCACCCCGAGGTATTTTGGGCCAGATGAAGGGCGGATCAGGGAATTGCGGTTGGGGTTGGGACGTGCATGATGTCGGTAAAGCAAAGAGGGTTTTATGGCAGTGGCTGAATTTATGGACACCGCGCAGGGGCGGCGGTTGGCGTTTCGCAAAAGCGAGGGGGCGGCGCCTACGATCGTTTTTCTTGGCGGGCTGAAGTCGGATATGGAGGGTACCAAGGCGGTGCATCTTGAGGCGTGGGCACAGGAACGCGGGCAGGCGTTTTTACGGTTCGATTACTCTGGGCACGGAGAAAGTTCCGGCACGTTCGAAGAGGGATGCATTGGGGACTGGCATGAGGATACAGTTGCGGCGATTGAGGCACTGACCGAAGGGCCCTTGGTCGTTGTGGGATCGTCGATGGGCGGATGGCAGGCGTTGCTGTTGGCAAACGCGATGCCGGAACGGATCGCCGGGATGGTTACAATCGCTGCTGCGCCGGATTTTACCGAGGACGGGTATTGGGCCTCGTTCAGTGATGAGCAGAAGGCAGCGCTGGAGACGGTGGGGCATGTGGAACTGCCCTCGGACTACATGGAGCCTTACGTCATAACCAAGCGGATGATTGAGGACGGACGGCAAAGGCTGGTCTTGCGCGCAGCGCTGAATTTGCCCTTCCCAGTTCGGTTTTTGCAAGGCACTGCAGATACTGCCGTGTCCACTGAAACTGCCGTTCGTCTGCTGGACCACGCCGACGGGCCGGATATGAGGCTATTGCTGGTCAAAGACGCCGACCATCGGTTTTCGGATGGCCCTTGTCTTGAGCTGATCGAACAGGCGGTACTTGACGTGATGCCATCACAATGAAGCGCGCATTGGTTTGGACTGGTCTGCTTTTAGTCGCAGTAGGTTTCGGGACTTATTGGTTTGGTCCACGCGAACCGGTGGAACTCAACCCCACATTCGAGTCACGCAAGTTCGGGGAAGGTGTTCAGGTCTATTTCGAAAGCACAGAATCGGCATATGACGATATCGTACCCGGTGTTGAAAAGCGCGTGATCTGGCAGGACGGTTTCAAAGAGCAGCGCACACCTGTTTCCATTTTGTATCTTCATGGGTTTTCAGCCTCATCCGAGGAAATCCGCCCGGTCCCTGATTTGGTGGCCGATGCGCTTGGGGCCAATCTGGTCTACACACGGCTTCAAGGTCATGGCCGCAGTGGCGAGGCAATGGCTGAGGGCACGGCCTCGGGTTGGATGCAGGATGTCGCCGAAGGATTGGCCGCAGCCCGCGCCGTTGGGGAAAAGGTAATAGTGATCTCAACCTCAACCGGCGGGACACTTGCAGCAGCAGTAGCGGTAAACCCTGAGTTAAGCCAGGATGTAGCGGGGATGGTATTCGTGTCACCGAATTTCGGTGTGAATGCGCCCGGGGCTTGGATTCCTGGTCTGCCATGGGCGCGAAGCTGGTTGCCGCTGGTGATGGGTGAAACCCGTGATGTCTCGGGGCCGGACGAAGAAAAGAACACCTATTGGTCAGCGTCCTATCCTTGGGAAGCAGTGGTTCCCATGACTGTATTGCTGGATGTGGTCTATGCGCTTGATTTTTCGGATGCGCAGGTGCCGGCATTATTCTGGTTCTCGGATGACGATCAGGTGGTGCGCCCTGATCTAACCCACAAAGTTGCGCAAGCCTGGGGCGGACCGGCTGTGGTCGAACTGGTGACTATGGGCCCCGAGGATGATCCGGCATCGCATGTCATAGCCGGACGCCTGATGTCGCCGGGGCAAACCGATGCGACCGTATCGGGTATTCTGGCATGGCTTAAAACTCTGGGGGTCGAATAACCATGCGCAAACCAGGCAGCATGTGGAGCCTTGAGGCGTTGGGCCGCGTGCGACTGTCCAAACATTTCTACATGCGCGATTTCCTGTATTCCGAGATCGGGAATTTCCATGAAAAACAAAACCTTCCCGATGACCCCAACCTTGCCATAGAAACAGGTCAAGCCCTGTGCCAAACCTTGCTGGATCCTTTAGAGGAAACCTTTGGGCGTGTCGCCGTACGCTCGGGCTATCGGTCGCCGTCGCTGAACCGGTTCGGCAATGAAAACCGGCTGAATTGCGCGCGCAACGACAATCCATTGGAGTGCCACATCTGGGATCGGGGCGAAGGGGACGCGCGCATAGCGGGGGCTTCGATCGTGATTCCTTGGTTTGCTGATCAGTATGACGCAGGCCGGGACTGGCGGGATCTGGCGTGGTGGATGCACGATCATCTGGACTATTCCGAGATATGGTTTTTTCCCAAACTCTGCGCGTTTAATTTGGTCTGGAGGCCGATGCCCCACAAGCGGATCGACAGTTATATTGCGCCGCGCAGATGCCTGTTGCGACCCGGCGCCGAGCCTGCAGAAAATCAGCATCGACGGCGCGCACGCTATGCAGATTTTCCGCCGTTCAAGGGGATCGCTTATCCCTGAACTTTTGCTTGCCCAGTTCAACAAAACTACGCATCTTACGGAAAACGTAACACAAAGTGGTCGATTTCAAGGAGGCCCTGTGTGATTGAACCGTTGGTATTTCTGCCCGGGTTTATGTGTGATGCAAGGTTGTTCGGCGCCCAGATTTTGCAGATTTCTGGTGCTCGTGCTGTGACGGTTGCCCCGGTATCGGGCGGCGAGCGGATCGAGGAAATAGCCTCGGGGTTGTTGGACCAGTTGCCACATCGCTTTGCGCTCTGCGGGTTTAACATGGGCGGGGTCGTTGCTTTGGAACTTGTCCGTAGGGCTCCTGACCGGGTGACGCGTTTGTGTCTGATGTCTACCGACGCACAGGCCGATACACCCCAGATTGCTGCTGACCGAGAGGAGTTGATCGTAGGGGCCAAATCAGGCCGGTTCGAAGAGGTCATGCAGCGCTTGATTGGAACGGAGACGCTTGCTCCGGGGCCGGGGCGCGTACCGATTTTGAACGAGGTTATGGCCATGGCAAAGGATCAGGGGCCAGAGCTGTTTGAACGGCAGATGCGGGCGCTGCAGAGGCGCACGGATCAGCAACCTGCGCTTAGGCATATAAACGTGCCGACACTGATCATTTGCGGGGCACATGATCAGCTTACGCCAGTCAAGCGGCACCGGTTTATGGCCGAGATGATCCCTAGCGCCGAACTGAAGATTATGGAAGACGCAGGGCACTTGCCCCCTCTAGAGACGCCCGCAGAAGTCACGCAAGCGCTGGAAGAATGGCTGAATATTAGAGTCGGGTTGCCTTACTTATAAAGTGCTGAACGTTCAGCCTTGGTTAGGATAACAGGGGTTCTGATCGGATCACCCGTGCCGATGTCAAAAAACGGAGTGTGCTTCCAGCTTCCTGTCAAAAGAGACTTGAGTACCCGTGAGACAAGCCCGAAAGCCGCTATCCCAGCTTTTCATGCTCTTGTTTGCCGCCGGGATTTGGAACAAAGCCACGTGTGGTGATAGGGCCGAGGGCGGATGTATCCAACATGCGCGCGACAATGAATCCTGCGAATGGGAATTTCGCTGTGCGTGACGTGGTGGCCAATGGGGCATCACAACAACTGGCGTACCAGCGCAGCATTCCTTTTGGGCTGAGTTGCATCAATGCCAATTGTTCGGCACCGGTTTCGATACGAACTTCTTCGGGCAACATCTGCAGAACTTCGACCGGCCCGGGCGCTGGATCGGGTTGGTTGAAATAGAGCTGGGCCGCGCGGCAGTCGTTGCAATAGCAAACGACATGTGTCGAAGACCTTATACCTGCCGCGGTAATATGACCGCGCAGACAACCACACGAACAGGCAAAGGCTGTATCCACTGCCTTTGCCTTACGCATCTTGGTCAGGCGACTTTGTTTTTATTTGCCGGGCGACGTTGAGGCTTGCGCGTGTTGGCGTTCATGAAATCGATAACCAACGGACGAATATTGTCGCGCCAGCTTCGCCCTGCGAAGATGCCGTAGTGGCCAGCGCCGGGCTCGACGTGGCTGGCTTTTTTCGAAGCGGGCAGGCCGGTGCAAAGTTCAAGCGCTGCGATACACTGGCCAGGCGCAGAGATATCGTCATTCGCGCCTTCAACCGTTTTAACTGCTACGTCAGTGATCTTGCCGATATCTACTTTGTGTCCCGCTACAATGAATTCGTTCTTTGCAATTTCACGGTTCTTAAAGATGCGCTCCACGGTGGACAGGTAGAACTCGGCCGTCATGTCCATCACTGCAAGGTACTCATCGTAAAAGCGGTTATGTGCGTCATGGTCCGACGCCTCACCGCGCATGACGCGCTGAATTTGGTCCGAGAACGCCTTGGAGTGGCGATCCCCATTCATCGACATGAATGAGGCAAGCTGCAGCAGGCCGGGATAGACCATACGCCCGACGCCTTTGTACTTGAAGCCCACGCGTTGAATCATCGTTTCTTCCAACTGCCCCATGGTCACGCGGCGGCCAAAATCGGTGACGTCAGTTGGCGTTGCATCCGGGTCCACTGGTCCTCCGATCAGCGTCAGGGTGCAGGGTTGTGCCTTTGGCTCGACTTCGGCCAAATAGGCTGTCGCGGCCAAGGTCAAAGGAGCAGGTTGGCAGACGGCAACTACATGCGTTTCAGGGCCGAGCTCCTTCATGAAATCAACAAGATATAGCGTATAGTCCTCTACATCGAACTTGCCCTCAGACACAGGGATGTCGCGCGCATTATGCCAATCGGTGACATACACTTCGCAATTTACCAGCAAGCTTTTGACTGTGGACCGCAACAGGGTGGCGTAGTGCCCGGACATGGGCGCAACCAACAGAACCTTGCGAGGTTGTTCTTTTCGTCCGTTGACGCGGATGTGGATCAGGTCACCGAAAGGACGCTCCAACACAGGCACGATGTCTACCAAATGGTCCTTACCATCTTCGCAGGTGAAGGTGCGAATGCCCCAGTCGGGTTTGACAATCATTCGCTGAAATGTCCGTTCGGTCACTTCGCCCCAGGCAGCCATCATGCTGAACGCGGGATTGGGTACCATTGCAAACAGCGGGTACGAAGCCATCGCACTTGCCGTCGCGCCCATCCATTGGTTGGTATTGCGCATGGTTTCCATCAGATCGTAGGTCATCATGTAGCGCATGGATTGGGCCCCCTATGAGTGTCAGCCTGTACGTAAGGACTTTTCGTCGCTTTGCCTTATAGTTTCCGCGACGTTATTCTGCATAGCAGAAAATAGTAGGGGGGAATTGTTAAAATGACAACAACCGAAGACCGATCGCCAGAGCTAACCGAGGAACACCTTGAGCGGCTTAAAGAAAATATGAACAAAGTCGAAGCTTTGTCGAAGCGGCTGGTTGAAGTCATGGCTGGAAAAACTGCGCATTCCCCCGCGTTAGATGGCCCGAATCAAGATCTTTTTGCAAAAGCAGCAACGGCCTATATGACCGAGGCATGGCAAAATCCTGCCAAGCTGTTGGAGCATCAGATCGAGTTTTGGGGAAAGTCAGTTCTGAACTTTGCCGAAGCGCAGCAGGCTCTTGCGTCCGGAAACACCGACGCTGCGGAACTCGGCCCGAAGGACAAGCGGTTTTCCAACCCGATGTGGGACACAAACCCCTATTTCCGCTTTGTACGTCAGCAATACCAGACAAACGCCCAAGCGATCGCTCAGGCGGTCGCGTCAGTTGACGATATGCCCGAAAAAGACAAGCAACGGCTTCAGTTTTTCTCGCAGCAGATCATCGATATGATGTCCCCTACGAATTTTCTGGCCACAAATCCCGATGCCTTGGAAAAGGCGGTTGAGACCGAAGGTCAATCCTTGATTAAAGGTCTGGAGAATCTCGTCTCTGATCTCGAAGCCAACAATGGCGAGATGGTCGTACGTCTGGCCGATGACAGCGCGTTCGAGATTGGAGGCAATATTGCCACGACACCGGGTGAGGTGGTCTACCGCAATGAGTTGATGGAGCTGATCCAGTACAAACCCGCGACCGAGACCGTTTTCGAAACACCGATTATTCTCTTTCCGCCTTGGATCAACAAGTTCTACATTCTGGACCTCAAGGCGAAGAACAGCCTGATCAAGTGGGTGACTGAACAAGGCTATACTCTATTCGTTGTCAGTTGGGCGAACGCGAATGCCTCCCACGCGGATATCGGGATGGGCGACTATATCGAGCAAGGCTATCTGACCGCGATTGAGCAGGTGAAACAGATCTGCAAGGTCAAGCAGGTCAACGCTGTAGGCTATTGTATTGCGGGAACGACGCTTAGTCTGACCTTGTCGCTGCTCAAACAGCGCGGGGACAAGTCGATCAAGTCGGCCACATTCTTCACCACTTTGACCGACTTCGGAGATCAGGGCGAGTTTACCCCGTTCCTCCAGAATGACTTTGTCGACGGGATCGAGGATCAGGTCGGCAAAGACGGTGTTCTCAAAGCTTGGGTGGTTGGGCGGACGATGTCTTTCCTTCGGTCCAATGACCTGATCTATGGTCCTGCAATCCGTAGTTATATGATGGGCGAAACCCCCCCGGCCTTTGATCTGTTGTTCTGGAACGGGGATGGAGCAAACCTGCCCGGTCGAATGGCAATCGAATACCTTCGGGGTCTTTGCCAAAGCAATGATTTCGTCAATGATGGGTTCGAGCTATTGGGGCATAAGCTGAATATCCGCGATGTGGATGTGCCATTGATGGCCATAACATGCGAAACGGATCACATCGCGGCATGGAAAGCCTGCTACCGTGGCGTGCAGCAGATGGGCTCGCGGTCAAAAACGTTTGTTGTCTCGCAATCCGGCCATATCGCCGGGATTGTCAATCCGCCCAGCAAGAAGAAATACGGACACTATACCAATCCCGATCTAAAGGCGGATGCCGATGGTTGGATGAAAGAGGCGGATTTCCATGAGGGATCGTGGTGGCCTCTTTGGGAAGCTTGGTTGAAAAAGCGTTCTGGCAAGCAAATCCCGGCGCGTGAACCGGGCGATTCGGACCATCCGTCTTTGTGTCCGGCACCCGGAACCTATGTTTTGGTCAAGGCAACCGATTGATTTATCAGGGAATCAGAAGTTTTTTCTGCATCGCAGCAAGAAAATTCTTGTAATGCTGCGATGCAGCAATCATATTGTCCTCAAGCTGATGAAAACCGGGGCAGGCCCGGTTCGGCAAAAAG
Source organism: Ruegeria sp. HKCCD7628 (assembly GCF_057221005.1). Lineage (NCBI taxonomy): Bacteria > Pseudomonadati > Pseudomonadota > Alphaproteobacteria > Rhodobacterales > Roseobacteraceae > Ruegeria > Ruegeria sp. HKCCD7628. The sequence continues at coordinate 626,554 of NZ_JBWVBA010000001.1, read as the reverse complement.
GATTTGGACAATGGCTAAGACACAAGACTTCACCGCTGCTCTGAAAGACATCATGGGCGCGTTTCCCGTTGACACCACCGCACTGGAAGGTGCCTTCAAGTCGACCGCAACCCTGAACGAAAAACTGTCGGGTGTTGCTCTGGAAGCTGCAGAGAAATCGGCAGAAATTTCGAACAAATGGACCAAAGACACTCTGGCCAAACTGACCGAGATGTCGAAAGCAAAAGCAGAGCCTGCTGACTACGCAAAAGCCGCAACCGACTTCGCAAGCGCGTCGGCCGAAGTTGCCGCTGAAAACATGGCTGCTTTCGCTGAAATCGCGAAAAAAGTTCAGAGCGAAACCGTCGAGCTGCTGATGGCTGCCGGTAAAGACGCTGCAGAAGACGCAACTGCTGCTGTCAAGAAAGCCACCAACGAGGTGACTGCTGCTGCCAAGAAAGCAACAGCTGCCAAGTAAGTAAGGCCGCGAGGCGCACCCATCCTCCCATCTGGTGCAATCGCGTCGGGCAGGTCGAAAGACCTGCCCTTTCTTTTTGTTCTGCAGTCGCATAATCTCTGCTGCAACGCATCATCCTTGGGGAGGGTAAACGGTGTCAGAACAAGAAAAACCGTTGTTGATCAAACGCTATGCCAGCCGTCGGCTGTATAACACCGAGACCAGCGACTACGTCACGCTAGAGGATATCGCCGTGTTCATCCGCGATGGACGCGAAGTGCAGATTATCGACCTGAAGACAGGGGATGACCTGACACGCCAATATCTGCTGCAAATCATTGCGGAACACGAAAGCCGGGGCGAAAACGTTCTGCCGGTGAACGTGCTAAACGATCTGGTCCGCAGCTACATGCTGCCGGGCGGGGGTATGATGCCTCAGTTCCTGCAAAGCTCGTTCGAGATGCTGCGCGAAAGCCAGTCGAAGATGATGGAAAACATGAGCGCCATGAATCCGATGTCGCAGATGCCGGGGTTCGAAGCGATGCAGGCGCAGCAACAGGCGTTTTTGAAGGCGATGACCGGTGGACTTTCGGGCAACTGGTCCGGTCCGGACAAAGAAGAACAGCCTTCGACAGAACCCAAAGAGGATCTGGACGAAATCAAGAAACAACTGGCTGAGCTGCAGCAAAAGCTATCCAAGCTGAATTGACGCGACCGGTAATGCTCCGGCTTGTTTTGGGTGTCGCATTAGCGTGGTCAAGCCCTGCGCTGTCGCAAGGTGTTTATTCGGATGATTGGTCCGAGGTTTGCAGGTTGGGCAGCGCGGCCTCACTCGGTTGCGACGCCGTGCGTGAACGAGAGATCCAGGACGCGACGCAAGTGCCCTGGCGCGCAGTCGGGCGGGTCAATTTTGCAGGTCGGGACCAACGATCACATTGCACTGGCACTCTGGTGGCAGAGCGTTTGGTTCTGACTGCGGCGCATTGCCTTTTCAACACGGCACGCAACCGTTGGATCCCACCCGCCAGCATACGGTTCGCAGCTGGTTATCAGCGAGGAGAAGCGGTCGCGGTCTCGGGCGTGTCGGGCTATCGGCTGCCGCCCGGGCAGGGACCAACAACATTCAACCGGCGCGCGGATCTGGACTGGGCGCTGCTGGAACTGACCGAGCCTCTTGGACAACAGATCGCACCGGTGCCTTTAGCGAAAACCGCTGCGCCCTCATCCTATCTGGTGGGCTATCCCGGCGTGCGGCCGCATGTCCTGAGCCGCACCCCGTCATGCCCGCCAACCCGCGCAGAGCAAGGAATTTTAGTGGCTATTTGCCCCGTGATGATGGGGGATTCGGGTGCGCCGCTTTTGGTGGATGGCCCGGAGGGGCCACAGGTGGCAGCCGTTCTGTCGCGTGTTGCCGCGACCGCGCAAGGGGTCACGGCGCTGTTTGTCTCGTCGGACCTTGTTGGTCCTCAAGGGAACTAGCAGCTAGGTGCCATAGACCGGAACCGGCCCGGTTACTTCACCAACCGAAGCCAGTAGGATGTCGGCGATCACGTCTAGTTCCTCACGCGTCAGACGCACGGGCAGGCGCACGTCACACGCCTTCATCAGCATGTCACGCGTCTGCGGCAGTTCAAACTGTTCCGGTAGGAACTGCCAATTCCAAAAGGCGCGAGCGTTATCCGCGCTTTGACCAAAGACCTGAACCTTGACCCCACGCGCCTCGGAAGCTTCGGCAAAGGCGCGGATCTCGTCATCGCTGAGGCCCACCAGATTGAACTGGATCGAATCCGGTGCGCGGCGCTCGGGCGACAGGGGGGCAGGGACGTCGATGAAATCCGAGCCATTCAGACGCTCGGCCACATAGTCATGATTGGCCAAGCCATCCTTGACGCGCCGCGCCAGTTCGGGAATCTGGGGACGGATCACGGCGGCGCTGAGGTTGCTCATCCGCAGGTTATACAGTGGTAGTTTGTTCTGCCAGCGGGCAAAGGCCTGCTCCAACTCGGGCGAGTTGTCGCCGTGCGGGGTTTTGTGTTTCTTCCAGTTATGCTCATACGCGCCTGACATGATCACGGCCTGCGCCACCAGATCGGCGTCGTCTGTGATCAGAATGCCACCTTCGCCCGCGTTGATCATCTTGTAGGACTGGAACGAGAAACAGCCGACTTTGCCAATCGTGCCGATATTCTTGCCGTGCCATGTGGTGCCCAGCGAATGCGCCGCGTCCTCGACAACTGGAATGTCACGCGCGTTGCACAGCGCCATGATCGCGTCCATGTCGGATGTATGGCCTCGCATATGGCTGATGATGACGGCCTGAACACTGTCCAGTTTGGCCTCGAAATCGGCCATGTCGATGCGATAGTTCTCGCCCACTTCGCACAGCACCGGGATGCAATCCGCATGAACGACCGAGGACGGCACGGCCGCAAAGGTAAATCCGGGGATCAGCACCCGCGCATCCCGAGGCAGACCCAATGCCTTGAGCGACAGGAACAAAGCGGCCGAGCAGGACGATACGGCCAGCGCGTATTTCGCGCCCAAAAGGGCCGCGAATTCGCTTTCCAGAAGCGCGACCGGCGCGTCTTGCGGCGCGGTATAGCGGAACAGGTCGCCCGATTGCATCAGGGCGTCGATGGCCTCACGCGCGGCGGCAGGGATGGGTTCGGCGTCATGAACGTTAGGCGGAAGCGTCATATTTGATTTTCCCAAATTCTATCTTTGGAAAAGATAAAGCTAAAAGAGCGTCAATCCAAGCCCTTACGTGACCATGCAGCAAAATTTCACCTAACTGTCGCAATCCAGAGGATAACTTCGTTCGGACCCCGGATAGCGCCTTGCATCCGTTGGGGAATCCGGGTGGCAATGGGAAAATCTAAACATTGCATTTCACGGTTCGGATTGTTCCCATCATGCTTGCTAGACTTGCTTTTTCATTGTCCATTCTCGCTCTGCCAGCTCAGGCGCAATACGTCCTGTCCGACGGAACCGAGGTAGCCCCGCTTGAGATGTTTCAGGAATGCGACGTCTGCCCCGAGATGATCGTGTTGCCGTTGGGAGAGTTCCTGATCGGCGGGCCGCCGGGTGAATCTCGTTTGAAAATTCACTTGGGCGCGAATCCTATGCGGTGGGCCACTCCTGAGGATCCCTATATCGCGTACCACGAGGGCCCTGTTCATCCTGTTAAGATTGATATGCCAATTGCTATTGGTCGAAATGAAGTGACGCATGAACAGTGGATGGCGTGCGTCAATGACGGTGGCTGTGGAGGGCATGTTCCGCGCGATTGTATATTACAGCGCGATGCTGCCTGCGTAGATGTTCGGGGCAACTACCCGGTTGTTGATGTCTCTTATTCCGACGGCGTGGCTTATACAAAATGGCTCAACGACAAGATTGGCGCCGATGTGTACCGTTTGCCAAAGGAAGCAGAGTGGGAGTATGCAGCACGCGCCGGAACGCAGACCCCATTTGCTCAGGGTGAGGAAGTAACAACCGATCAAGTCAATTTCCACGGCAAACCAACCGAAGAGATGTTGGGTGTCAAGCGTCCGGAACTGGCACGGCGTGGTCATCCGGTTCGGGTTGATGATCTCGACGCCGCCAATGCGTGGGGATTGCGCCATATGTCAGGCAATGTAGTTGAGCGTACAATGTCTTGCTGGACTTCAACTCACATAGGTTTTGCGACTGTAAGTGACTATCTGCGACACGCTATGTTGCCTGCGTGTACAGACCGCGTCGGGAGAGGTGGTGCCTATTGGACCGCTATGGATTTCTCTAGGGTCGCTTCGCGCGGGCGAGTAGATGAGGACGCAAGGCTAATGGCCGCTGGGTTTCGAGTGCTACGCGATTTTTGATAGTCTGCAAGACCTCAGTTAACTGGGGGCTCGATCACACCCCCAGCCGATCCCGCAAAGCAAACCACGTCATCGCCAGCACCAGCAGGGGGCTGCGCAAGGCGGGGCCTCCGGGGAAAGGTAGGGCGGGGACGCGGGCCATGGTGTCGAACCCTTCGGCCTGCCCCTGAATGGCCAGTGCCATCAATTGCCCCGCATGGGTGGCTGTTCCGACCCCGTGACCAGAGTAGCCCGAGGCTGACAGGATATTGGGCGCAACCCGCGTCAGATACGGCATCCGCCGCATGGTAATCGCCAGCGTGCCGCCCCAGGCATAGTCGATTTTGACGTCGCGCAGGTGTGGAAAAATCTCGACCATTGGTTTGCGGACCTTGGCGGCAATGTCTGCCGGGAAGCGATAGCCATAGCTTTCGCCGCCGCCAAACAGCAATCTGTTATCCGCGCTAAGGCGGAAATAGTTCACCACGAATTTCGTATCGGCCACCGCCACGTCCCGGGTCAGAACACGGGCAGCATCGGTGCCCAAAGGCTCGGTCGCGGCGATGAAATTGTTGATCGGCATAACACGCGCGGCGACCTTGCCGTTCAGATCGCCAAGGTATCCATTGCAGGCAAGAACAACGTGATCGGCCGTGACCTTGCCCTGCGCGGTATGGATGATGGCGGGTGAGGTTTCCTCGACCCCTCTCACCTCGGTGCCTTCATATATCCGCACGCCTGCCTTGGCCGCTGCCTGCGCCAGACCCAAAGCGTAGTTCAGTGGATGTAGATGCGCGGCACCCATGTCCAGATAGCCTCCGCGATAGGCGGGCGAGGGGCACAGACCGTGGCCCGCGCCTTCGTCCAGCAGTTCCATCTGGTCATAGCCATAGCGGTCGGACAGATGCGCCGCGTGGTCGTGCAATTCCTGCTGTTCTCCAGCGGACAGGCCCAGAACGGCGACGCCCGGTTTCAGATCGCAGTCAATCTGGTACTTGGCAATCAGCGATTTGACCAGCGCCTTCGCGTCCTCGGCCAAATCCCACAGCTTGGCGGCGTCGTCATCGCCAACCAGCCGCTCAAGATCTTCCTGATCCATCCGCTGCGCGCTGCCCAATTGCCCGCCATTGCGGCCTGATGCGCCAAAGCCCACACGATGCGCCTCAAGCAGCACAACGCTGAACCCTGCCTCAGCCAGATGCAGCGCGGCGGACAGGCCGGTATAACCGCCGCCCACCACGCAGACGTCGGCTTTTTCATCGCCTGCAAGAACAGGAAAGCGGTCAATCGAATTGGCCGTAGCCGCGTACCAGCTGGCCGGGTATTCAGCCTTGCGGTCGTTGGAATAAAGCAGGTTCATCGCGGATCAGACGTTCAGCAGCAGATGCTCACGCTCCCACGGAGAGATGACCTGCAGGAACTCTTCATACTCGGCGCGTTTGACGATGCCGTAGACGCGGGCAAATTCGGGGCCCAGAACCTCATGCAAGGCGGTCGCCTCATCGAACAGGTCCAGCGCGTTGCCCATGACCTGAGGGATATCGCCTTCGCCTTCGTAAGCGTCGCCATAGAACTGACGGCGCGGGCGTTCCTGTTGGACCAAGCCCAGATAGCCACAGGCCAGAGATAGCGCGATGCCTAGATAAGGGTTGCAGTCCATCCCCGCGATGCGGTTTTCGACCCGGCGCGCCTCGGGCCCCGACAGCGGAACGCGGATGCCGGTGGTGCGGTTGTCGCGTGCCCATTCCAGATTGATCGGCGCGGCGTGATCTTTCACATAGCGGCGATAGGAATTCACATAGGGCGCCATCACCGCCAGACCCGAGGGCAGGTGGTTCTGCAACCCGGCGATGAAGTGATAGAATGCGTCCGTCTCGCCCCCTTGTGGGCCGGAAAAGATGTTCTGCCCGGTCTCCATGTCGATGATCGAGTGGTGGATATGCATGGCCGAGCCCGGCTCATCCACAATCGGTTTCGCCATAAAGGTGGCAAAGCAGTTGTGGCGCAGGGCGGCCTCGCGGATCAGGCGCTTGAAATAGAACACCTCGTCGGCCAGCTTCACTGGATTGCCGTGGCGCAGGTTGATTTCCAACTGGCCCGCGCCGCCTTCCTGCGTGATGCCGTCAATCTCAAACCCCTGATGTTCGGCGAAATCATAGATGTCGTCGATCACCGGGCCGAATTCGTCCACGGCCGTCATCGAGTATGCCTGCCGCGCCGCCGCCGGACGGCCCGAGCGGCCCATCATAGGCTTGATACTTTGCGCAGGGTCCACATTGGGGGCGACCAGAAAGAACTCCATCTCGGGTGCGACGACGGGTTTCCAGCCCTTGTCGTGATACATCTGGACCACGCGTTTCAACACGTTGCGCGGGCTGAACGGGATCGGATTGTCATCACGATCATAGGCGTCGTGGATCACTTGCAACGTCCAGTCGCCGGTCCACGGTGCCGCGGATGCTGTCGAGAAGTCAGGCTTCAGGATCATGTCGCGTTCGATGAACCCGTCCTCACCCGCGGCCTCGCCCCAATCACCGGTAATGGTCTGGTAAAAGATGCTGTCGGGCAGGTGGAAATAGGATTGCTTGGCGAATTTCGAGGCGGGTACCGCCTTGCCGCGCGCGATGCCGGGCAGGTCCGAGATGATGCATTCGACCTCGTCCAGTCGGTGGTCTTCGAAATAGGTGCGGGCTGCCTGCGGCAGTTGGTCTGTCCAGTCGGCCATCAGGCCCTCTCTTTCTTCAAAAACTCCGCCATGAACTGCCCGATTTTGGGGTTGTCGTCATTGGCGGGCAGGCGGTCAGTGGCCGCTTGCATCAATTCATCGGGGACCACGCCCTTGCCGCGTGTCTCGATCAGGCCCTGGATAAAGCTGTCACCATATTCAGGGTGGGCCTGTACGGTCCAGATCGTGTCGCCATAAGCCACCATGGCGTTGCGACAGAAATCGTTGGTACCGGTGACGCGTGCGCCGTCGGGTAGGGCGACTACCTGATCCTGATGCCACGCATTCAGCGTAACTGTTTGGCCATCAAGGTCATAGTCGGTGCGCCCAACGGCCCAGCCTCCGGTGAACTTTTCAACCTTTCCGCCCAGCGCCTGTGCGATGATCTGGTGGCCAAAGCAGACGCCAATCAGCGGCTGGCCTTTGTCGCGGATCGCGCGGATCAGATTTTCCAGCGGGGGTATCCACGCGTGATCCTCATACGCCCCATGGCGCGAGCCGGTGATGACCCAGCCGTCGGCAGAGTCTGTGCCGTCAGGGAACTGGCCGTCCACCACGTTGTAGGTCTGAAACGTAAAGCCGTTGCCGCCCAGCAGGGTACGGAACATGCCGTCATATGTGCCGAAGTCTGAACGCAGCTCATCCGGAGGGTGGCCGGTTACAAGGATGCCGATTTTCATAGGTCACCAAATTTGATCAAATTCATTCTAACGAACCAAAAGGGGCCGGGCAAGGGGGGTCAGACGGCCTCGACGTAGCTTAGCCAGTGCTCTTCTGGGGGGCGCTCGGCGAAGCGGCGGATTTCCTGCCGTTTGGTCATCGCCAGAAAGCGGATCATATCAGCGGGGAAGATACGCGCCACGTGGGGATCGGATTCGAAGGTAGTGATCGCGGCCTCCCAATCGCCGGCCAGTTGGGGCAGGCCGTCGATATCATAGGCGTTACCGGTGATCGGGGCGGGCGGGTCGGTTGCGTCCTCGATCCCGTTCATCGCAGCACCCAGAACGGCGGCCAGCATGAGGTAAGGGTTGATGTCGCCTCCGGCCACACGATGTTCAATCCGGCGGGCGGCAGGGGCACCGCCGGGAATGCGGAGGGCGGCAGTGCGGTTCTCATAGGCCCAGCTGGCGCCGGTGGGCGCGTGGGCGCCGGGAACCAGCCGGGTATAGGAATTGCCATGCGGCGCAAAGATCAGTGTGCTGCCGGGCATCGCCGCCAGACAGCCTGCAATGGCGTAGCGCAGCGTGTCCGTCCCCTCGGGGCCTTCATTGTCAAACACATTGCGGCCCTGATCGTCTACAACCGAAAAATGCACATGCATTCCGTTGCCTGCGTCATCGGCATAGGGTTTGGACATGAACGTCGCGGTGAACCCGTGTTTGCGGGCAAGACCGCGCGTCAACACCTTGAAAAGCCATGTATCATCAGCACAGCGCATTGCGCCCTGATGGTTCAGGTTGATCTCGAACTGGCCAATGCCGCTTTCGGAAATGGCGGTCTGGGCGGGAATGCCCATCGCGGCGCAGCCATCGTAAAGCTCGGTGAAAAAGGCATCGAATGCGTCCATCTCGGCCATGGACAGCACGGCCTCATCCACCAGCCTGCGCCCGGTAATGGGGTTCATCGGCGGTTGTGGCTGCGCGCCCGAGGAATCGAGCAGAGTGAATTCCAGCTCGGTCGCCGCGATCACGGACCAACCGCGCTGGGCATAGCGGTTCAGTACAGCGCTCAGCGCGTGGCGGGGGTCTCCGGCGAAGGGGGTGCCGTGGTCGTCGTACAGACACATCGGCACCAGTGCGGTGTCCACCTCAAGCCAAGGCATCGGGACCGCACCGCGATCGGTGGGCAGCAGCACACCATCGGCATCACCAGTTTCAAACACCAGCGGACTGCCGTCAATATCTGCGCCCCACAGGTCCACATTCAGCGCCGAGAACGGCATCCGCACGGAGCCTTTGTCCAGCTTGTCGGAATACGAGGGCGGCACGCGTTTGCCCCGCAACTGACCGTTTAGATCACAGGCTGCAACGCGAAAACTGTGCAAGGCGCTCAGGTCCATCGGGGGCTCCATCATTGTGGTTCCTCCGAGGTTTAGTCGACACGACGCGCCTTGTCACGAAATTTGATCAAATTAACCCCGCGCCGGGTTCAGGCGGCGCGGGGCAGAGGGTCAGGCGAAGCTTACACCGTTTTCAGCCATTGGATGTTCGGCCACCAGAACGCCTGACATCGCGTGGATCGCATTGGCCAGCGCCGGTGCCGAAGGCGGGGTTCCGGGTTCGCCCACGCCAGTCGGCGCTTCGGCAGACGGCACGATATGCACGTCGATGGCGGCGATATCACTGATGCGCAGCGGCTCGTAATCCGGGAAGTTGGACTGATCGACCGCCCCGCTTGTCAGCGTGATCTGGTCGCGCATCACATGGCCGATGCCATAGCCTATGCCGCCTTCCATCTGCGCTTTGACCACATCGGGGTTCACCGCGATGCCGCAATCCACGGCACAGGTGACCTTTTCGATCTTGATGCCGTCTTCCGGATCGCCCGAGATTTCAACGACTTCAGCCGCATAAGACCCAAAGGATTTATGCACCGCAATCCCCTGCGAGCGCCCCGCAGGTGCGTTGCCCCAACCCGCCTTTTCAGCCGCAAGTTTCAGAACGGCGGCCTTGCGTTGCTGATCTGGATTGGCGCTATCGGACAGGTGGGCCAGACGGAATTCAACCGGGTCACGACCTGCGGCTTCGGCCACCAAGTCCATCATGGTTTCCATCGCGTAGGCTGTATGGGTATGACCCACCGAGCGCCACCACAGAACCGTTGTCGCCTTGGGCGTGTCGGTCAGGCCAACGGCCATTCCAGGGATGGAATATGGGCTGTCAGCCACACCTTCGACCGAGCTGTGATCGACGCCATCATGGACCAAAACGGCCTCGAACGCGGTGCCTTTGATCACCGATTGCCCGGCGATCTGATGTTGCCAGCCTACGATATTGCCATCCGTATCCAGACCCACACGCACCTTATGGCCGAAGGCAGGACGGTAGTAACCGCTGCGAATGTCATCCTCTCGCGTCCAGACCAGTTTCACCGGGCGCGAGCGGTCTGTGACCACAAAGGCCAGCGCGGCTTCGACCTGATAATCCGCATCGGGCGTGGCGCGGCGACCGAACGAGCCTCCGGCCAGCATGGTCTTGATGTGGATCTTCTCGGGCGGCATCTGGAAGATCTGCTGATAGGCCATATGCGGGCCCGTCGGCATCTGCGCGCCATCATGCAGAACGATGTCACCCTCAGCAGTTTGTTCGATGGTGCAGTTCAGCGGCTCCATCGGCGCGTGGGCCAGCAGTGGGAAATAAAAGGTCTTTTCAACCACCTTATCCGCGCCATCGATGGCTGCTGAAACCGCTGCAACATCCGCCTTGTTCACGATGTAGGTGGGCTCTGCATCCAGCGCGGCCATGATCTCGGACCTGATCTGATCTGAATCGCGGGTCTCCGCGCCCGACATGTCCCAATCGACCTCAAGCGCGTCGCGGGCCTGGATCGCGGCCCAGGTGTTTTCGGCATAGACCGCAACACCCGCCTGATTGGGCAGAACAGCGGCACTGATATAGCCTTTGACCTCTTTTGATGCGCTGTCATCAAAGCCAAGTGCGATTCCGCCCTTGGATTCAGGCCGCTTGATCATCGCGACCATCTGGTTCGGCAGATGCACATCCATCGCATACATCGCCTGACCGTTGCCCTTGATGGCCGAGTCCTTGCGGCGCACGGCTGCGTTGCCGATTAGGCGGAACTCGGACGGGTCTTTCAGGCGCGGCTCGGCCGGCGCTTCTAGCTGCGCAGCGGCCGCCACGAACTCCGCAATCGGAGCGGATTTGTCACTAGCCTTGACGATGCCTTCCTCGATAGTGATGCCCGATGCGTCCACGCCCCAACTTTGGGCGGCGGCCTTGATCAGCATCTCGCGTGCGGCAGCACCGGCCTGACGATATTGCAGCCAGGAATTCGCCATCGCGGTCGATCCGCCTGTACCCTGGAACGGGCCGAACAGCAGGTTGTTATAGACATTCGGGTTCGACGGCGCAAATTCATATTCGATCTGATCCATGGTCAGGCCGATTTCCTCGGCGATCAGCGTCGGCAGGCCGGTGGCCGGGCCCTGACCCTTTTCAAAATGCTTTACGATGGCGGTTACGGTGCCATCCGCGTCGATTTTCACGAAGGGGTTGAATTGAGCGGTCTCGGACGAAGCCGCAGCCAGCGCGCCATCGGGGCGGGCACCGACCAGCAGCACGGCACCGGCAGCAGCGGCACCTTTCAGAAATCCACGGCGAGAGGTGTTGATGGTCATGGATCAGGCCTCCAGAATCTCGGATGCGCGCTGGACGCCGGCGCGGATGCGTTGATAGGTGGCACAGCGACAGGCGTTGCCATACATGTACTCGTCGATTTCCTCGGCCGAGGGCTTGGGGTTTTCAGACAACAGCCCGACAGCCGACATAACTTGACCCGACTGGCAATAGCCGCACTGAACCACGTCCAGTTCGACCCAGGCTTGCTGGACTGCGGCGCCGATTTTGTCGTCGCCCACGGCCTCGATCGTGGTGATCTCGGCATCTTCGACGTCTTCGATGTAAGTTTGGCACGACCGTACGGGCTCGCCGTTCAGATGTACGGTGCAGGCCCCGCAGGACGCAACGCCGCAGCCGAATTTTGTTCCGGTCAGCTTAAGCTCATCCCGGATCACCCAAAGCAGGGGGGTGCCGGGTTCGGCGTCGACCGTGTGGGTCTGGCCGTTCAGTTTCAAGGTCAGTGACATGAGGGGGGATACTCCATGTTGGGCTGGCTACCTGAATCGGTAAACTTGCGGGTTTACCATAAGTGACGTTGTCAATCGTGTAAACCCGTGGGTTTACCTAGTGTTTGACCTTGTCATGTCAATGGGACTATAGCTTTCAGACATGAACGAATGCAGCGCGCCGAATGCGGCCAAACACGCTCAGATCATCGAGGCTGCGGTGGCCGAGTTCCAGGAAAAGGGGTTCGCCGCCGCCAGCATGGACCGTGTTTCCGCCCGCGCCGAAGTGTCCAAGCGGACGCTGTATAAGTATTTCGAAAGCAAGGAAAACCTGTTTCGCTCTATTGTGGTCGAGCTATCAAACCGCTTTGCCGGTGTACTGGATATCCGCTATGAAAAAGGCCGTGATATCCGGGAGCAACTGATCGAACTGGCATGGGCCGAAGGGCGCATCCTGATGTTGCCCGAGGTGATGGCGATGTCGCGTATGGTGATCAGCGAAACTTTGCGCAACCCCGATCTGGCGGCAGCGGCGCAGGGCAAACTGGATAAGACTGCGATATTTGTGTCGATGCTGAAGGACGCGGCAGAAGACGGGCAGTTGCGGATAGACGACCCTCAAAGTGCGGGGCAGGAGTTCATCGGGTTGATCAAGGCCAAGGCATTCTGGCCGATGGTCTTCACTGGCAGCGTCCTGAGTGAGGCCGAAATGACGGCTACGATTGACAGCAGTGTTGAGATGATACTTAGCCGTTATGGCATTTGACCCCCCCTTCGCTGTCCGCTTGGATGGCTTTGCCTGTGGCGTTTATGGTCTAAACAGTGCTAGACGCCCCCCTCGTAAGATGTGTTTCGAGGTAAAAGCCAGGAAAATGCCAGAGGTTCAGATCGCACATTCAAACCACGCCACAACTCGGCGGGCGGCGCGGCTCTCGGTTGCGCCGATGATGGATTGGACGGACCGTCATTGCCGGTTTCTGCATCGACTGCTGAGCGGTCAGACTTTGCTCTATACGGAAATGGTAACGGCCCCGGCGTTGGTTCGGGGTGGGGCGTTGCATCTGCTGGACTACAGCCCGCAGGAACACCCTGTGGCGTTGCAACTGGGCGGCTCGGACCCGCAAGAGCTGGCGCAAGCCGCGCGGTTGGGGTCCGAGGTAGGTTATGATGAGATCAACCTGAATTGCGGCTGCCCGTCCGACCGGGTGCAATCTGGCACGTTTGGTGCGGTGCTGATGAAAGATCCCGCGCGTGTAGCCGAATGTGTTGCGGCGATGCGCGAGGCTGTAGGCGTCGAGGTCACCGTGAAGTGCCGGATCGGAGTAGATGATCAGGATCCTGACCTCGTGCTGCCAGCGTTTCTGGATGCGATCCACGCTGCGGGTTGCCAGAGGGTTACAATCCACGCACGTAAAGCGTGGCTTCAAGGGCTGAGTCCAAAGGAAAACCGCGATATCCCTCCGCTGGACTATCACTTGGTGCACCGCATGAAGGCGTTGTTTCCCGACATGCATATCTCGATCAACGGTGGAATAAACTCTTTGCAGGAGGCGCGCACGCATTTAGATGCCGGCCTTGATGGGGTAATGATCGGACGCGCTGCCTATCACCAGCCTGCAGACATCCTGGCAGGGGCAGATCCTTTGATCTTTGAGGCTGGGCAACCTGCGGACCCGTTCGAGGTGGTTCATGAGATGGTGCCTTACATCGAACAACACCTTGCCAGCGGCGGGCGTTTGCATCAGATCACCCGTCATATGCTTGGGCTGTTTGCAGGGCGGCCAGGGGCGCGTGCATGGCGGCGCGTCTTGTCCGAAGGTGCCGTTCACGAGGGGGCAGGCCCTGAGGTTCTGCTGCAGGCGCTGGATCGGGTCGCGCCCGACGCGCAGGTCGAAGTGAGTTAAAAAGCGGCCAACCGGCCGATATGGGGGGGGAATGCCCGAAACGTTTTTGCTGGCCCAGATGCTGGGCCTATTGCTGGTGATCGGCGCATTGGCCGGAGTTCTGGCGGGCTTGCTAGGGGTTGGCGGTGGCATCGTATTGGTGCCTGCATTTTTCTATGCGTTTCAAACCCTTGGCTATGGCGGCCCGCAATTGATGCAATTGTGTCTGGCGACGTCTCTGGCGACCATCATCGTGACCTCGGTCCGGTCCGTGATGGCCCACAACAAAAAAGGGGCCGTAGACTGGGAAATTTTGCGCGGCTGGGGGCCGGGGATCGCAATTGGGGCAGTGATCGGAGTTACCGTGGCTTCGGCCCTACGCACCGAGGCACTGCAGGCGCTGTTCGGCATTCTGGGGATGGTGATTGGTGCTTATTTGGGTTTCGGAAAATCTGAATGGCGGCTTGGGGACGCGATGCCCAAGGGGCTCCGCCGGGCCGCTTTGTCACCGGGTGTAGGGTTTCTGTCGGTATTGATGGGGATCGGAGGCGGCAGCTTTGGTGTGCCCTTGATGAGCCTGTTCAACACGCCCATTCACCGGGCCGTTGCGACGGCAGCTGGCTTTGGGGTGATCATCGCGGTTCCGTCCGTCATCGGGTTTCTGTTTTTGAATATCGCGCCTGAACACCGCCCGCCAATGACCGTTGGCGCGGTGAATTTGGTGGCATTTGCGATTGTTGTGGCGATGACGATGATCACCGCCCCTTGGGGGGTTAAGCTGGCCCACGCGATGGACCCCAAACCGCTCAAACGTGTTTTTGCCGTTTTCCTGACGCTGGTGGCCCTTAATATGCTGCGCAAAGCGATGGGCCTTTGACGACGTTTTGGCAGAAAGGCTGGGTAAAGTTTCCCTATGACCCCGCCGTCGCTGAATGGGTAGCACACGTTCTGCCAGCTGCTCGGGCTGCAGTCGTTGATCCGGCCCATGGCGAGTGGATAGACTGCGAAGGCACGTGGTTCATCGGTGTGGATGCGCTGGACAACGATGTAGAGGGCAGGGTGGGGCGATCAGGGCCGCTGCAGGGCCAGGCGCTGGAATTCGTGACCGAGCATTATGGAACTCTGCCGTTGCACAAGGGGCAGGTGTCTGTGATGTATCCCGGCTACCCCAAGCCACGCCGCGGCGAAAGCGAGGCAGCCGGGCGTTACCGACGCAACCGTGATGCAGCGCATGTGGATGGGTTGCGCCCTACGGGTCCTGACCGTCGCCGCAGAGTGGACGAGCCGCACGCCTGGATACTTGGCCTTCCGCTGACCGAAGTGAGCGCTGATGCTTCGCCGATGGTTTTATGGGAAGGCAGCCATAAGGTCTTGCGGGCAGCTTTCGAAAAGGCTCTGCATGGTAGACCGCGTGATACGTTGCACGAGGTGGATGTTACAGACATCTATCAGTCTGCCCGACGCGAGGTGTTCGAGACCTGCACTCGCCTGGAATTGCCCGCCAGTCCTGGTGAGACGTATCTTTTGCACCGTCACTGCCTGCATGGGGTGGCCCCTTGGTCGGACAGTGCTTCGGCTGGGCCAGATGGTCGGATGATCGCCTATTTCCGCCCGGAATTCCAAGGCGGTGTGGCCGAGTGGATCGAATTCCCGTAACCTACAGCCATGTATTGGTTAGGAGGTATGGGGTCATGATTACGGTCCACACACTCGCCGACGGAGCACAGATCGAAGTCGAGCTGTCCGGCGAAGTCACCAGCGCGGATTACAGCGATACTTTAATTCCCGCCATCGAGGCCGCGCTGATCGAACATGAAACCGTTCGATTGATGGCAATCGTTCAGCCCGAATTCAAAGGGTACGACCTGGGTGCTGCTTGGGCGGACACTAAGTTGGGCCTAAGCCATTGGCGCGGGTTCGACCGGATTGCCGTGGTGGCCGATCAGAGTTGGGTTCAGACCAGTGTGCGATTGGCGGCTCCGATTTTGCCTTGTCCGGTCCAGGTATTTGAACTGTCCGAGGTCGAAACAGCGCGTCGTTGGATCCGCGAATCCCTCGGGTTGATCCATGTGACCGATCTTGGTGGGCCATGCGTTCAGATCAGCCTGTTGGGTAAGGTTGACCCCGAAGAGTATCAAAAGGCCGAGGCGCATCTGGACCAGATGCTTGCAGGGAAAACCGGTTTTCGCCTGCTGATCGACCTGCGGGAGTTTGACGGATGGCAGGGATTGTCTGCTCTGGCTGCGCATTTCCGACTGGCACGCGGTCATATCGGGTTGCTGGATCGTGCGGCGATTGTTGGCGACAAGGCCTGGCAGCATATGGCGCAACGCGTGGCCGGTCATGTGCTGGGCACCCGAACCCAATATTTCCCGTCGGAAGATATTGAACACGCGAAAACTTGGCTGGCTGCAGGATAACCGGCACCATCAAGTTGGATCGCCCTTAGGTTGACGCAAGGTAAGCGCGCTCGCCTCTGATTATTTCTTGATCAGTCAGTCAAAAAAGAAATAGGGTTCAAGGGTTTTCCGGTCTTGCCACGTCTGGAAAACACCAATGCTGAAGCGCGCCGTTGTGGGTTGCCACTCACTCACCACTTGTCTTCGAACTTGACCCCCTCGGAGTTCAGACCAACCTGCAACGGCGCAGGCTCAGCCTGTGGCTCAGGATTTGTTCAGGCGGGCCGAACGACCGCCACGCCGTTTCGCAAGCTGCGGCTTTCGTGCGGGCAGGGCTTCCATGATCTCGGCGCGTTCGGAACTGTCCATCTTGGACCAACGTGTGATCTCGTCGATGGTCCGATAGCAACCAGTGCAGATCCGCTCGGTCGGGTGAACGACACAAATCTGGACGCAGGGGCTTTCGACCTCGTTCCGTTTCCAGACCATGTTTGTCATTGGTGTCATCCGATCCTTAGAGAAAGCGCAATCTGTCCAGCGCTCCTTGCAGAATATAGCCTGCTGCAACGTGGTCGATAACCTGTCCGCGACGTTTTCGTGTCGTATCCGCCTCGAGCAGTGCCTTTTCTGCCGCAACCGTGCTGAGGCGCTCGTCCCAGAACCCGATGGGAATTTCGGTCAAACGCATCATGTTGCGGGCAAACGCGCGCGTGGATTGGCACCTCGGACCTTCTGATCCGTCCATGTTTTTCGGCAGGCCAAGAATGACCCCTCCGATCTCGCGCTCGGCGATCAATTCCAGCAGGCGCGCAGAGTCCAGAGTGAACTTTTTGCGCCGAACGGTTTCCAAAGGGCTGGCCACACCGCGCATCCGGTCCGAGACGGCCACACCGATGGTTTTTTCGCCCAAATCCAATCCCATCAATGCGGTCATCGGTGTGAGCGAAGCGGCGAAATCCTCGAACGCGTCATGGATCATTGCGCGATCCCGGCCTGCAATGCGGCGGCGTCAATGATCTCCAACGCCTCGGCATCCCGGGCAAAGACCGCGTTTGCCTCTTGCATGATGTCGATCGCGCGCTGACCTTCACCCAAAACGCCCAGTGCACTGATCAGCCGCGCCCAGTCCTCGGGTGGTCCGCCTTCGGTCGCCAGTCGATCCGAAAGCTGGTTGACCATGCCCATGATCATCTGTTGGCGTTCTTCAGGTGTCAGGTCTGCGGCGGCTTCCACGTCTTCCTGAGACGGTCCGGACGGGGCCGGGATGTTTGGTGGGTTGAAGACACCGGCGCGGAACGCCAACTCCTCCAACTGGGCGCGCATGGCCTGTGCCCAGGGCGAGTCTGCGGGCGATGTGCGCAGCGCCTCGACCCAGATGCGATATCCGATGTCAGGACGGCCAACCTGTGTCATCATCCGTCCAAGATAGTATTGCGCGGGGCCGTTTCGGGGATCACGTTGCAAGGACTGCCGAAGTGCGTCTTCGGCTTCGGGTGATATATATCCGTTAGCGGCCAGGATCATCATTTCGGCCAGATGTGCGTAAGCATCTGCAGGAACCGCTCCACCCGAGAGTTCAATCACCCGCTGCTGCGCTTTGTATGCCGCTGCAAAATTGCCAGCATTCGCCTCGTGCTGGGCAAGCAGTACGTGCCCTTGCAAATCGTCGGGACGTTCGGCAACCGTATTGCGCAGCTGTTGCAACAGGTTGGCGTATCCTTCGTCCAGTTGCTCGGGCAAGTCAGGTAGAACTTCGGCTTCGGCTTCGGCCTGGCTAGGGCGTTCGGCCCGCATTGTTTCGGCCAACTCCTTACGTAGCGACAAGGGCTGGTCCGGCAATCCGGCGGCGCCCATTTGGCGGTAGATCCAAAAACCGCCGCCGATCAGGACAGCGGCAACCACGACAATAGCCACCGTATTGGCCCAGACTGGAGGGCCATCCTGTGTCCCCTGCGCACGCATCTGCGCGTCAGCAGACAGAATCCGGCGCGAGATTTCGGTCCGCACCCGTTCCGCATCGGCCTCACTGATCACACCACGTGCAAGATCACGGTCCACACCAGCCAACTGCTCGCGATAAACGCGAAGGTCAAAAGCGGCTGCGGGTTCGCGGTCTTTGCGTCCCTTCAGCATGGAATATCCAAGGAACACTGCGATCAGCAGCGCGGTCAGGATCAAGAGGGCCCAGAAAGTCATGTTAGCTCCTAAATGGCTGCCTTGACTTAGACCCGCGAGCAGTCGGAAAAAAGGGGCAAATGGCCGCGAGACGACTTCATGTCGCAATATTGAGGGCTATGTCGCAATAGTGCGCTATTACGGCGTTGGATGGCAGGGGTATACTGTCGTTACACGGCATATCTGCGCACAATCACCGAACCGGATGGATTCGCTTATGAAACACTATTCAGCCTTTGCTGTGGCGCGCGAAGCGCTGCGCTATCACACAGGATGGGAGCGCGCTTGGCGCTCGCCCGAGCCAAAGAAGAAATATGACGTGATCATCGTCGGTGCTGGCGGCCATGGACTGGCCACGGCGTATTACCTTGGAAAGAACTACGGCATTCAAAATGTCGCGGTGATCGAAAAGGGTTGGCTGGGTGGTGGGAATACCGGCCGGAACACGACCATCATCCGGTCGAACTATTTGCAGGATCCGTCGGCGGCGCTGTATGAAAAGGCGCGCAGCCTTTACGAGGACCTGAGCCAGGATCTGAACTATAACGTGATGTTCAGTCCGCGTGGGGTGATCATGCTGGCGCAAACCCAGCACGAGATCCGTGGCTATCAGCGCACGGCCCATGCCAACGCGTTGCAAGGCGTGAAGACCGAATGGATCACGCCCGAGCGCGTCAAAGAGCTGGTGCCGATCATCAATCTGGACGGGCCGCGCTATCCGGTATTGGGCGGTCTTTGGCAGGAACGCGGTGGCACCGCGCGTCACGATGCGGTGGCCTGGGGTTATGCCCGTGCGTGTTCGGCTATGGGGATGGACATCATCCAGCAATGCGAAGTCACTGGCGTACGTCAGGACAATGGCCGCGTTGTCGGCGTCGACACCACCAAAGGTGCGATTGACTGTGAAAAACTAGGCATCGTGGTCGCGGGCCATTCCGGTCAACTGGCTGAGATGGCGGGCTTCCGTCTGCCGCTTGAGGCCGTAGCGCTGCAAGCGCTGGTGTCCGAGCCGATCAAACCCTGCATGGACGTGGTCGTAATGGCCAACACCGTGCATGGCTATATGTCGCAATCCGACAAGGGCGAGATGGTCATCGGTGGCGGCACCGACGCTTATAACAACTTCACCCAGCGCGGTTCGTTCCATCATATTGAGGAAACTGTGCGGGCGCTGGTCGAGACCTTCCCGATGATTTCGCGCCTGAAGATGTTGCGCCAGTGGGGCGGTATTGTGGACATGACCGGCGACCGGTCTCCGATCCTGTCGAAAACGCCGCTGCAGGGCTGTTTCATCAACGCAGGTTGGGGCACGGGTGGCTTCAAGGCCATTCCGGGTTCGGGCTGGGGTATGGCGCAACTGATGGCCACGGGCCATTCGCCGCTGACCGAAGCCTTCACGCTGGAGCGTTTTAAGGAAGGCCGTTTCATCGACGAAAGCGTCGCCGCCGGGGTGGCACACTAAGGGCTCTGCCCGAAGTGACCACAACACAGAATTCTGGTCGGCCCGAGTGTCGACCAACCGAGAAAAGGATGACCATATGCTGATCCTGAATTGCCCCTATTGCGGCGTCGATGCCGAAGAAACTGAACTGGCCGCTGGCGGCGAAGCGCATCTGAAGCGCTTTGGTCCCGGCGCGTCTGATGACGAGTTCCACGACTATCTGTTCATGCGTGAAAACCCCAAAGGTGTGCACTTTGAACGCTGGCGTCACGTGAATGGCTGTGGCAAGTGGTTCCACGCCGCGCGTGCGACCGACACGCTAGAGGTATTTGGCACCTATTCGGCCCAGACCACCGAGCCGCCCAAAGAAATCCGCGAAGCGATAACCGCCAAGCGCCCCGGCTGGACCTGGAGAGAGTTCGAATGATCCGCCCAGCCACCCGTAATTCCGCCTGCGAAAGGTCCGCAACATGAGCACCCGTCTCGCAAACCAAGGCCGGCTGATCGACCGGTCGAAACAGGTCACATTCACCTTTAACGGCACCTCGATGCAGGGCTACGAGGGCGACACGCTTGCCTCGGCCCTGCTGGCCAATGATCAGATGATGATGGGCCGGTCGTTCAAATATCACCGTCCGCGCGGCGTTGTCGCCAGCGGCGCGGAAGAGCCGAACGCTCTGGTCGGCCTGGGACAGGGCAACCGGTTCGAGCCGAACCAGCGCGCCACCACGACCGAGCTGTTCAATGGCTTGACCTCGATCTCGCAGAACCACTGGCCGAATCTCGAGTTCGACATTGGTGCCGTGAACACGGCGCTGGCGCGGTTCCTGCCGGCTGGCTTCTACTACAAGACGTTCATCCATCCGAAACCGTTCTGGAAACACGTCTACGAGCCGTTCATCCGTCAGTCCGCCGGTCTGGGCAAAGCGCCCGACAAGGACAACCGCGATGCGGACACCTATGAGCACTTCTATCACTTCACCGATGTTCTGGTGATCGGCGGCGGTGTGGCGGGTCTGCAGGCTGCGAAGGTGGCAGCCGCGTCCGGTGCCAAAGTCATGCTGATCGAGCAGACAGCGCATTGGGGAGGGCGTGCTCCGGTTGATGGCGGCACGATCAATGACGAGCCTGTGGATAAGTTCGTGGAACAATTGGTTTCCGAACTCGAAGCAATGGACAACGTCACGATGCGCAATCGTTGCATGGGGGCCGGGGTTTATGACCACGGTTACGTGCTGGGATATGAGCGCCTGACCGATCACAAACCGGGCACCCAAGGCCCACGTCACCGGCTGTGGCGCATCCGCGCGAAACAGGTGGTAACTGCCACCGGCGCGATCGAGCGTCCGTTGTCCTTTGCGGGCAACGATGTGCCGGGCGTGATGCTGGCCTCGGCCATGCGCGACTATGTGGTGAACTGGGGCGTGACCCCCGGCGAGCGTGTGATTGTGGCCACCAATAACGACGACGCCTATCGCACCGCGATCACCCTCAAGAAAGCCGGTGTGGATGTGCTGCGCGTGGTCGATGCACGCGACACGGCTGGTCCGCTGGCGAATGAGGCGCGCGAACTTGGTATCCGCGTTGACCCCGGCAAAGCGATTGCCAAGGTCAAAGGCGGCAAGCGCGTCAAAAAGGTCGAGCTGTGCAACCAAGAAGGCATCGGTGGCGCGCGTGAAGAGGTCGAATGCGACGCGGTCGCCATGTCGGGCGGCTGGTCTCCGGTCGTTCACATGTGGTCGCATTGCGGCGGCAAGTTGATCTGGGACGAGGCGCAGGCGCATTTCCGTCCTGACCCGTCGCGACCTCCGCTTGGTGCTGATGGCGAAGGGTTCGTGCTGGCCGCGGGCTCGTCGAATGGTCCGCTGGCGCTGGGCGATGTTCTGACCGACGCGGATGCGGCGGGTAAAGCAGCGGCCAAGGCGGCCGGGTTCACAGCGAAGCGCACCAAGGCCCCGGTCGGTGAGACCACGGCTGAGGCTCCGATGGCGGCGGTCTGGCTGATGCCGGCGAATGCCGAGATCGGTTTGCGGATGAAATCCTGGCTGGATTTCCAGAACGACGTCAAAGTCTCCGACGTTCAGCTGGCGGCGCGCGAAGGTTACGAAAGCGTCGAACACACCAAGCGTTACACCACGCTGGGCATGGCGACCGACCAAGGTAAGTTGAGTAACATCAATGGTTTAGCGATCCTTGCTGATGCCCTGGATTCAGAGATTCCGAAGGTCGGCACCACCACCTTCCGCCCGCCCTATACGCCCATCTCGCTGGCGTCGATCGGTGGCGAAGCGCGCGGTGAGGTGTTCCAGCCGATCCGCCAAACCCCGATGCACAACTGGCACGACAAGAACGGTGCAGACTGGGAGCCGGTCGGCCATTGGCGTCGGACCTATGCCTATGTCCGTCCCGGTGAGTCCGTGCATGACGCGGTCAATCGCGAGGTGAAGAATACCCGTGAAAACCTCGGCCTGCTGGACGCCTCGACATTGGGTAAGCTGATCGTCAAAGGGCCCGATGCGGGCAAGTTCCTGGACATGATGTACACTAACATGATGTCCACGCTGAAGGTCGGCAAATGCCGCTATGGCCTGATGTGTTCAGAGAACGGCTTCCTGATCGACGACGGTGTTGTCGCGCGGATCGACGAAGATACATGGCTGTGCCACACCACCACCGGCGGTGCCGAGCGTATCCATGGTCACATGGAAGAATGGCTGCAGACGGAGTGGTGGGACTGGAAAATCTATGTCGCGAACGTCACCGAGCAATACGCGCAGGTTGCTGTTGTTGGCCCCAACGCCCGCAAGGTGCTGGAGAAGCTGAACGCTCAAGCAGGCGGCGGCATGGATGTCTCGAAAGAAGCGCTGCCTTTCATGGAATGGCGTGACGGCAAGATCGGTGCGTTCGATGCGCGGGCCTACCGCATCTCGTTCTCGGGTGAACTGTCCTATGAAATCGCGGTTCCCGCGTCTCAGGGTCAGGCGTTCTGGGATGCTCTGATCGACGCGGGCAAAGAGTTCGGCGTGATGCCTTACGGCACTGAATGTCTGCACATCCTGCGGGCCGAAAAGGGCTTTATCATGATCGGGGACGAGACAGACGGCACCGTGATCCCGCAAGATCTGGGGCTACACTGGGCGCTGTCGAAAAAGAAAGAGGACTATCTGGGCAAGCGCGCCCACACGCGCAGCCATATGGCCGATCCGGACCGTTGGAAACTGGTCGGACTTGAGACTGTGGATGGTTCTGTCCTTCCCGATGGTGCCTATGCGGTGGGCGAGGGCGTCAATGCCAACGGTCAGCGCAACATGATCGGGCGCGTCACCTCGACCTATTACTCGGCCAATCTGGGCAAGGGCATCGCCATGGGCCTGATCAAGCACGGTCCTGACCGAATGGGCGAGATTGTCGAGTTTCCGGGAACCGACGGCAAAACCTACAAGGCCAAGATCGTCGATCCGATCTTTTACGATAAGGACGGGGAGAAGCAGAATGTCTGAACCCATCAGCGCACTGAACCACGCCAGTTATGACGGCATCGCCAAGGTAGCGGAATGCGGCTTGCAAGGAATGATCACCCTGCGCGGCGATCTGTCCGACAAGGTACTGGCCAAGTCCGTCAAGGACGCTACCGGGCAGAAAGTGCCCGGTCAGCGCGAGGCAAGCGTCAACGGGGATACCGGCGTGTGTTGGATGTCTCCGGACGAATTGCTGGTGCTGGTGCCCTATTCAGAGGTGAACGCCAAACTGGCGCAGATGACCGAAACGCTTAGCGGCACACATGCGCTGGCCGTGAACGTCTCGGATGCCAGGGCGGTCTTCTGCGTTTCGGGATCTTCTGCGCGTGAGGTAATGGGCAAGCTGGCTCCGGTTGATTTGTCGGCAGATGCCTTCCAGCCCGGCCAGATCCGCCGCTCGCGTTTGGCGCAGGTTGCGGGCGCGTTCTGGATGGACGACGCCGAGACCTTCCGCGTGGTTTGCTTCCGATCAGTCGCAGACTACGCGTTCAAACTGCTTAAGGTTGCGGCGCAACCGGGCAGTGAGGTTGGTGTTTACTAAGCATTTTAAAACGCTAGATTTTTGGGCTGCCGGGGAACCTGGTGGCCCTTTTTGTTGCTGCGACAGCACAGTTGTGATTGATCCGATCAGCTTGGTTCGTGACGTAAGAATGGATTTCCTTCAAGCGACACTCATTGTTAGAGTGTTGGCTGATATTATCACGTATGACGTGTGGAGTGCCGATAGTGTTCAACAGTGCTGCTAGAGTAAACGGAATTAATGATTTCACTAAGAATGATTGCGGTTTGTGCCGCATTGATCGTCTCGCCAGCTGTGGTTTTGGCTGAGACATATAAAGAAACTTTGGGGTGCACATTCGGCAAAGGCCTGGCGAATCGTCCGACACCTGAGAAAGTGGTGTTTCCAGTGGACGAATTCGGGCGTTCCGCTCTGCTGCATGAGGTCGAGATTCCGGGCATCGTAACTGACACAGGGCCGGGCCGAATCCGACGAGATTCTCCGATCAAATTGTCGATCGCGTGGGTCGGTCAGACCTGTTTTTATGCGGCTACGGGAAGAACGTATGCAGGTAATGAATCGCGTATTGATGCAATCGATTTGAGGGATCAGGAGTTCTCGATTTCTTTGGATCGCAGAACGATGAAAGCGATTACAAAGCCTTCCACTGTATCCGCATGAGCGGCGCGCGACGGTTTTGCAAAAGGACGTTGCAAAGGTATTGGAACCCCCAAATCCTGATTTAGGAGACTAGGATTTTGAAACAGTTTTTGTATTCGATCGCGGCTGTGATGTGTACGGCGTCTGCTCAGGCGGGCATCGTGAATTATGAGTGCGAGTTACACAGCTTGGAAGCGCAAGGATGGATTCCTCCGGTTGTCTTGCTGAGTGTCGATGCTGACACTAAGCGCGCGCGGGCATTCGATGGCGCAATCCGCTCTGCCAATGAGCTTGCGCGGATTGATGAAAACACACCAGCAAATGCCAAGTTGAAACTCACGCGAAAAGGCGAATACCGATTGTCATGGCGCCTTACACTGTCCTCAAACTCTACGCGCCAATACCGTGTGTCGTATACTGCGACAGTCGACCCCGAGACGAACAAGTTAAAGATGTCGGCAAGTTTCCCGCAGGCCAATTTGGGAAACCGACCCAGTGGAATTGGGCGCTGCCAGCCGATATCCGCGCCTACCTTGTTTTAGACCTACAAGCGGCTGGGAAAAAGCCTAACCGCTTAAGACAAACGACTGAAAACCGTTCAACGACGTTGGCGCAGTCAGGGCTTGCACCCCGACCTCTTCGCCGTTGGCATTGCGGCAAGATGGGTAAAACGACAACAAATCCGCCAGTTTGGCCATTCGATCCTGACGTTGCGCCTCGGGCAAAAGCGGCGCGTGGGTAGAAAGATAAAGCGCGGGGCGGGTCACTTTCAGAAACGGAATAAGGCTGGGCAGAACCATGTATTCTGCCCCCTCGATATCCATTTTAACGAGTGATACACTGGACAGGTCGGTCGCGGCTTCGAACTGATCCCAGGCAATGGTCAGCGCATCACTGCCATGAGCCGCGTCATGCAAAAGGGAACTGGTGGAATCACCGGGCTCTCCCCTTACCGAGGCCATACGTGCAACGCCGAACCGATCCGACAGGGCTACGCCAAAGGCCGAGACGTTGCGGACGTTGTTCAAATCCATGTTCCAGGCCAGGTACCGGTAAGCGGTGGGGTCAGGCTCAAAGCACCATACATGTCGCGCGCGCCTCGCGCCGTAAAGAACGGTAGGGCCGATCCATGCACCTATATCCAAATAATCACTTTCGGGTTTCAGATGAGCATCCAACACGGCAAAAGTCTCGGGCTCCCACAGGCCAGCAGTGGCCTTGCGCCAGAATTTCGAATGGTAGGGGTCCAGTCGAAACCGTTCTCCATTCAGGCTGCCTGAATAGTATCCGCGGGCGCGGTAAAACATCTTGCGCGCCTGTGTCAGCATCGCGGACCTCCGGGTTTTCTAGTCTCTGCCCTTGACCTATGGCCGTTGCCAAAGCATTTAACCTTTGGAACCGCAACAATCATTTCAACAGGGGGCCGAGATGGCTTTTGAACTTCCTGATCTTCCTTATGCACATGACGCGCTGGCAGCCAAGGGCATGTCCGCGGAAACATTGGAATATCACCACGACCTGCACCACAAGGCCTATGTCGACAACGGCAACAAGCTGATCGCCGGAACCGAATGGGACGGCAAGTCGATGGAAGAGATCATCGTGGGGACCTATGACGCAAATGCTGTCGCCCAGAACGGTATCTTCAACAACATCAGCCAGTTGTGGAACCACAACCAGTTCTGGGAGATGATGGGCCCCGGCGATAACGCCATGCCCGGTGAGCTGGAGAAGGCTCTGGTCGAAAGCTTTGGTTCGGTTGACGAATTCAAATCGCAGTTCAGCGCGGCAGGTGCTGGCCAGTTCGGCTCGGGCTGGGCCTGGCTGGTCAAGAACGCAGACGGCTCGCTGGCTGTCACCAAGACTGAAAACGGCGTGAACCCACTGTGCTTTGGTCAGACAGCGTTGCTGGGTTGCGATGTGTGGGAGCATTCCTACTACATCGACTTCCGCAACAAGCGTCCGGCCTACCTGACCAACTTCCTGGACAATCTGGTCAACTGGGAAAACGTCGCCTCGCGGATGTGATCGGCTGACCGGTAGTACGTTTTTGAGGGCCTGCTTGCGTGAGTGAGCAGGCCTTTTTCTTTTGAAGTAAACAGTTGCTGCAGGAGGTTGAGGAATCGGCAGCATTCTTCATTTCTATGACCGCTTTGAGCCCAAAGAAGACGTTTGGATAAAGCGCAGCGAATGATTGCATCAATGGTGGTTCACGCGACTTTCCACACTAGGCAAAGACGAAATCATCAGCACTTACACCGACGACTCCTAGAAGTGTAATTTCGTTCAAGTCCAAAGCGGTGCTGTCAAGGTCGATGATCGTGTTACCGTTTATCTCTTGAATATCCAGCGACAAGAACTCTGTCTCGGCAATACCATACCCGGAAATATCCAGCTTATCTTTTCCCACTTCAAAGTCATGGATGGTATCTAGCCCACTGTCCGGTTCAAAAACGAAGCTGTCGGCTCCTCCTTGGGCCTGTTCAAAGAGAGAACCATCTCCCCAGAGGTCGTCGTTCCCAGTCCCTCCGACAATGATATCGTTCCCTCCGACAGTGTCGCCGTATAGGTTCGGAGCGTCGCCTACGATCAGGTCATCGTCTGCTCCGCCGTTCAAAACATCGTCGGAGTTCTGGCCGAAGCCAACTGCCCAATCCGTATCTCCGAACAAATAGTCGCCACCATCACCACCCGAGATTGTATCATTCCCATACAGACCGACGACCACGTCGTTGCCGTCACCCATTTCGGCGACATCGTCCAAGTCAGTGAGAATAACATCCTCACTGACATCACTGCCAACAACATGAACCGGAGCCTGTTTTCCCTTGGCGGAATAAAAATCGAAGTGAGGAACATTCTCCTCTTCAGTATAAAGGTGATCTATATAGCTATCGAAGTTCTTTTTGGACGCAAGCACGCCCAAGTCGACTACAGAGCTTTCGCTATCGTTTTTCGGTGGTTTTCGCGGCATTATACTTCCCTCAAAGATGGAAAGGAATTGCTTCTGCCTGATCTGCCGTCGGTTCACGGTACAGCATCGGTTTGACTACGTCTACCGCCATTGATTTCGGTCGACCCGAGCTTGAGGGTTTCGCGTCCCCGTCAAAGCTCAGAATTAGCAAGTGGAATTTTGAGAGCGTGGGCTAAAGGCTTTCCTCGAATGGCACCAATGTCCGCCAACCGGACGTTCATTCGGGTAAGGCGTGCTGCGGTGCGGCCAACGGCAGCTTTGTCCCGCTCGGCAGAAATTGAATTGGTTGCACTGTGCGGCAAACTTTATTTGCCGGTTCGCATATTAGCATCTTCATCCGCTTCTGGTTCGCTAGCGTACCCATCGGTAGTTTCCCGCCGATAAATTCGAATTAATCTGAATGAGTATTGTACGGGCCCCGGTCGTCCCTAGCTATATTAGGCGGAGGGAGAGAACCGCCAATCTACTAAAAAAGCTCGAGCAGCGCGCTGAAAAACCGTTGGCGCGCAAAGGGATACCTATGTCCGTTGAACAAGGGATGGTCACATAAAACCACAACAGGAGATCACGATGGTCGCACTTTCACAGGGAACTTGGATTGTCATTGCTGACGGCGAAAAAGCACTGTTCATGGAGAACATTACGGACGCGGAAGACCCGAATTTGATGATTGTTTCCGTCGAAGAGACCGACGGGCCGGCAGGCCGACCATCGGATCGGGCAGGGCGGCGCGCTGATGCTGGTCCGAACCAGAAATCCGCGGTTGAAGAACCCAAGTGGAAAGCGCAGGCAAAGTCTCTGTTCGTGCAAGACGTTGCTAACCTGTTGAACCGAAAGGGGTTGAAGGGAGCGTATAAACGGCTTGTCCTGGTCGCCAGCCCTCATGTCCTGGGCCTTTTGCGTCGGCGTCTGCACAGCGAAGTGCTGGGCAAGGTCGTGGCCGAAGTTGACAAGACTTTGACCAACCACCCACTCCATAAGGTCGAGCAGGTTTTGATTAACCGTTTGAAGCCTGCAACTTAGACTAAATTCCGAAAGCAGGCGACACGCTCGCCTGCTTATCCCATGCGGGCGGCCAACAGTGTCCGCAGATTTGCCATGGCCGTCTCCGGCCCGTCGACCCACGTAATGAAATCGCCCAGCGAAGCGTCGGCAAAGCCCTGACCAATGACCTGCTGCACTAGATCGTGCAGGGCGTCCCAATACCCGTCCACGTTCATCACCAGAATGGGTTTGTCGTGCAGGCCCAACTGGCGCCATGTCAACGCTTCGAACAGCTCGTCCAGCGATCCGGGGCCGCCGGGAAGGACGACAACCGCATCCGCGTTCATGATCATGACCTTCTTACGCTCGTGCATCGTTTCGGTGATCACAAAACGGGTCAGGTCGGTCTTGCCAACCTCGCGCTGTAACAGGTGAACTGGGATGACGCCGAACGTGTCTCCTCCTGCGTCTTGTGTGGCGCGGGCGACCTCTCCCATCAGCCCCACATCTCCGGCGCCGTAGACCAGACGCCAGCCTTCTTTGGCAAGGTGCCGCCCGAATGTGCGCGCAGCCTGTGCATAGGCCGAATTAACACCATTGCGTGACCCGCAATACACACAGACGGATTTCTGGGTCATTATATAGGCTCTCCGGGGTTGTAACTGCGGTTTTGACCCCTGATAGCGGGATTGATAGATTGGCTCAACCGTCACGCAGAATGTGTGGAAGTCAAAGCATTTGCGCTGCGGAGTGAAAGGAAAAAAATGGACGCCAAGTCGGGAAGCGAAAGCACCGGTCCTGTCACCTGGGGGGTGATCATCGGGATACTGGTTCTGGTCGGGGCCACAGGGGCCTATATGTCCGGGGTGTTTGACCAAGAGCCCGAAGGGTCGGGCGCTCAAACGGATGTGGCAGATCAGCCGGTTCAAGACACCGCAACAGAGCAAAGCGCGGCCGTGTCCGAGGGTGAAGGCAGCAAACCAAGCCCTTCGGAAAACACAGAAGCGGCTGAGACCGAGGCTCCCGCAGAGCCGAAAGTAGAAACGGCCCAAGCAGAAACTGAAGCGGCGCCCGAAGTGTCACCGCCGACTCTTGATCAGATATTCGTTGAACCGGACGGGAACGCGGTTCTGTCCGGCTCGGCTGAGCCAGGTGCTTTGGTGCGCGTCCTGCTGGATGGGGAAACTCTGCACAGCTTTACGGTCGACGGCAGCGGCCAGTTTGCCGTATTCGTCACGATCCCGTTCGCCAACACCGCGCGGGGGCTTGTGTTGGAGACAGACAAAGACGATCAGCCGGTCCGGTCGGATGACTACTTGATCGCTGCCTTACCCGAGCCCAAGGTCGAAATTACGGCGGCTGAACCCGCTGAAGACGCACCGGCAACGCCCGAAGCGCGGGAATCCTCTTCGGCAGGTGCTGAAACTGCGCAGACTGAGACGTCAGTGCCCGAGGATGATCAGGTCGCGAGCGCCAGTCAGCAGTCCGACGATGAACAGAACGAGACGGGCGCCCCGACACAGGGCGGCGAACTGCTAGACACCGCGCAAGCGGAAACCGCTCCGACCGCGGATGCTGTGCTTGACGCTCCGGAAGAGCCTGTGCAGGAAGAAACCCAAAATCAACAGGTTGCGATACTGCGTTCGGGTGAAGACGGGATTGAGCTGGTGCAACCTGCGTCTCCACAGGACAGCGCATCGGATCAGGTTGCACTGGACACTATCGGGTATTCTGACGCCGGTGATGTCGAGTTGACGGGCCGCGTGCCTGATGGTTCGGTGGTGCGCCTTTACTTGAACAACCGATTGGTTGCGGATTTGCCGCCAACCGATGACGGTAAGTGGCGCAGCGAGCTTGAGGGGGTCGACCCCGGTGTTTACACCTTGCGGGTGGATGAGGTCGGTACGGACGGAACCGTCGTCAGCCGTCTTGAGACGCCCTTCAAACGCGAACCTCTAGAAGTTCTGCGTGCCGCTGATGCCGCCAATGGGTCTGCCGCACCCGATGCGCCGGTCATCCGTTCGGTCACTGTTCAGGAGGGCGACACGTTGTGGGCAATCTCGCGTGATCGCTATGGGGATGGGCTTTTGTTCGTGCGTGTGTTCGAAGCCAACCGCAATGCGATCCGTGATCCTGATCTGATCTATCCAGGGCAGGTCTTCACCATTCCCGAGTAATCCTGTACTTCTGACCCTCTTGGGTCAGGGGCCAATCTCTGACCGCAGGTTTGGTACGTGATGAGACGAGCAGCCCATATGCATTCCGACGACATGCCCCAGGTCGACGAACGCCGTTCCGGCTGGCGAACGATCCGCAAGGTCGCCCCCTATCTATGGCCCGAGGATGAGCCATGGGTGAAACGACGTGTCGTTATCGCCATGAGTATGTTGGTTATCGCCAAGCTGATCGCTGTCTACACGCCGATCCTTTACAAGGGCGCGGTTGACAGCCTTGCCGCCGAGGGGGTGCCTCCGCTCGCACTCGGAGCCGTTGGGCTGACGGTCGCTTACGGTGTTGCGCGGATGATGACGGTGGGGTTCCAGCAGTTGCGCGATGCGGCGTTTGCACCTGTCGGTCAGCGGGCATTGCGGGCCTTGGCGCTTGAGACCTTTCAGCACATACACCAATTGTCGATGCGCTATCACGTGACCCGCCGTACCGGTGGCCTTAGCCGGATCATCGAGCGTGGCGTCAAGGGGGTCGATTTTCTACTGCGATTCCTATTGTTCTCTATCGGGCCTTTGATCCTTGAGCTGCTATTGGTTGCGATCATCCTGATGTGGTTGTTCGACGTGTGGTATCTGGTTGTGGTCGCGGTCACCATCGCGCTGTACATCTGGTTCACTTTTGCGGTGACAGAATGGCGCGTAAAATTGCGCCGTGAGATGAACGATCAGGACACCGAAGCCAACCAACGCGCCATCGATAGTCTGCTGAATTTTGAAACCGTCAAGTATTTCAATGCGGAAGAACGCGAAGCTGAGCGGTATGACGTGTCGATGAAGGCTTACGCTGGGGCCGCGCTCAAAACGGCGTACTCATTGGCTTTCCTGAATTTCGGGCAGTCCTTCCTGATTACCTGTGGGTTGATCGGGGTCATGGTGCTGGCCGCGCTGGGCGTGCAAGCGGGTACATTAACCGTGGGCGATTTCGTGATGGTGAATGCCTACATGATCCAGATTACAGTGCCTTTGAACTTTCTGGGAACGGTCTATCGTGAGATCCGGCAGGCTCTGGTTGATATGGGGCAGATGTTCGATCTGTTAGAGCAGCCGGCCGAGGTAACGGATAAGCCCAATGCGCCCGCGCTGGATGTGACCGGCGGCGAGGTGACGCTACAGGATGTCCGGTTTGGGTATGATCCTGACCGTGAAATCCTGAAGGGCGTGTCGTTGACCGTTCCTGCGGGGCAGACTGTGGCAATCGTGGGGGCAACAGGGTCGGGTAAATCCACAATAGGGCGTCTGCTGTTTCGGTTCTATGATGTGACCGGCGGGGCATTGAAAATCGACGGGCAGGACGTACGGGACGTGTCGCAAACCAGCCTGCATTCGGCCATCGGAGTTGTCCCGCAGGATACCGTATTGTTCAACGATACGATCCGCTACAACATCGCGTACGGCCGCAATGGTGCCACGCAAGAGGATGTCGAAGCCGCCGCAAGAGCGGCGCAAATCCACGACTTTATCGTTACGTTGCCTGAAGGCTATGACACCAAGGTTGGGGAACGTGGGCTGAAACTTTCAGGCGGGGAAAAGCAGCGGGTTGGGATCGCGCGCACGTTGCTCAAGAACCCTCCGATCCTCTTGCTGGACGAAGCGACATCGGCGCTGGATACCGACACCGAGCAAGAGATCAAGGACGCGTTGGCCCAAGCTGGCAAAGGACGCACGGTGCTGACCATTGCCCATCGTCTTAGCACAATCGCCGAGTCCGATCGTATTGTTGTGTTGGAACGTGGCGAGATCATCGAACAAGGCACTCATGACGAATTGCTGCAGCGTGAAGGGCGGTACGCGCAATTGTGGAACCGGCAGCAATCGGACGCGCAAGCAGCGTAATCTTGTGCTAGACTTCGGGATATTCTCCGGAGGTGTTGGAATGCGTCAGTTTTCGTGGATATCCTTTGTTTGCGTGGCAACGCTGACATGCAGTGCAGCTTGGGCCGGAGATGACCCGATCATAGGCGTCTGGAAGACCGAGCCGGATCGCAAGAACCTGACGTCGCACATCAAGATTACCGCGTGTGGCGATGCGTTTTGCGGGCAAATCCTGTCGGCGTATGACGCGTCGGGCAAAGAGGTTCAGACGCCCAACATCGGTAAGAAACTGTTTTGGGATGTGACCAGCGAAGGCAATGGCAAATACGGAGGGGGCGAATTCTGGGTTCCCCTGATTGACGTGGATGCCGTGCCGCAGATGACGCTTGAGGGCGATACTTTGCGGGTGAAGGGCTGCGAGCATCATATCTGCGCTCATCAATCCTGGACGCGCCTGTAAGGAAGCGGGGCCGGCACTGCCGACCCCGATGTATTACTCAGCGGCCCTAAGAGGTGACCCCGGTGGAGTGTCCTTGCGTGGGTCTTCGGGTTTGTCGTCCCAGATCACTTCGGCCGATTGTGCTTCAAGTGCAGCCTTGTCTGTCTCCATGTCCTGGGCGACCTGGCTGGACTGACCGCTAGACGCACGAACCACAAGTTTCGCAAGCAACACTGCATAGGTCGAAACCCAGACGCGCAGGGCTAGGAATGATGGCGTGACGATCAGGGTCAGGATGGTTGCAATTCCCAAACCAAAGACCACGGCTGTTGCAAGTTGCTTCCACCACAGCGCAGTCGGGCTGTCGATGGAATAACCACCGTTGATAAAGTCCAGCGACAGGCCGAACATCATCGGGGTCAGACCTGCCATAGTGGTCAGGGTGGTTAGCAGAACCGGGCGAATACGGGCCTCGGCGGTGCGGATGATCGCCTCGATCCGAGGCATGTAGCGGCTGTATTCCTGATAGGTGTCGATCAGAACAATGTTATTGTTCACCACGATCCCGGCCAAAGCTACGATCCCTGTACCCGTCATGATGATCGAGAAGGGCTGCTGCATCACCATCATGCCCAGCAACACTCCGGTGGTCGACAGCACCACCGCCAACAGCACCAGAACCGAGTTGTAGAAGCTGTTGAATTGCGCCAACAGGATCACGAACATCAACCCCAGTGCACCCAAGAATGCATTGGCAAGGAAAGCCCCGGATTCGGCCTGTTCCTCTTGGTCGCCGGTCCATTCCCAAGAGATCGCCGGACCAAAGGGGTTCGTGTCCAGCCATTCTGTCAGCACTGCAATGCGTTCGTTGGGGTTCACCGGCGAGATCGACGCGGACCCTTCGTCGATCAACGCCTGAAGGGCGCCCACGTTTTCAGACCCGGTCAGCAACACAACATCGTACTCAACGCCGTTGGTGCCAGTCAGGCTTAGATCGGTTGCGGTCGTGTCTGCAGCGACCTGTCGCAGCACGGCCAACCTTGTGGAGGTACCGTCAGCGGCCTGAGTTGTAACCTTGCTGAGGCCCGGTTCCACATCCGCCTTCACATCGAAGTATCGCTGCTGGTCGACACGGTTGATCTCGGCCAGTTTTGCAACCGGCTGGCGGGTGACAAAGTTGGAAAGCGGGACCAGTCCGTCGGCTGTCCGGACTTTCAGAGTATCCAGCGTCGACAAGACGCGATCTTCATCGGGCAGGCGGACACGGATCTCGATCTCTTCATCGACCGTTTCGGGGCGCATTTCCCCCAGCAAAAGGCCGCGTGTGACCAGTTGCACCATCGCGCCAACGGTCGCTACATCCGCGCCAAACCGGCCCGCTTTTGCGACGTCGACGTCAATCTGCCAGTCGATACCCGGCAGCGGGAGGGTGTCCTCGATCTTGATCAGGCCGGGAGTTCTATCGAACACCGCCCGCGCGGCAGTCGTGGCGGCTGTCAGCTGCTCTCGGTTGTCGCCCTTGAGGCGCAGGTGCACCGGTTTGGCCGAAGCCGGGCCTTGTTCCAAGGGCAGGATCTCGACCACGATCCCTGGCAACGTCGCCAGTTCCGCGTTCAACTGATCCAGAACGAAGTCACCGTCATACTCCGGAGCGATCGTCTGGCGGTCCAAAAGGCCAAAGAGGATCGGCTCGGACAGGGTAGGGCGGTCCTCCCACGGGATAATCTCGAACTGTACGCGACCGATCGTGTCGGCCGGTGCCTGTGCGCCACCGTTGTTCTGGTTCAGCCCCCCTTCACCCGCAAACGAAAACACATTGATGACCGCAGGATGGGCACCAATGATTTGCTCGGCAGCCAGCACCATCTCGTCTTTTTCCGACAACGAGATATTGCCCCGTGCGCGGACATAGGCCGTGGCCTGCTCTGGCTCGCTTTCGACAAAGAACTCGACCCCGCGGTTGTTATTGCCGTAGGCGAACATGACCGCCATCACCAGAATGGCAACGACGACGATGGAAACGACCGGCATGATCGGGTTGCCAACCAGAAACTTGATGAAATGCCCGAACCGAGTGTGTTCGCGCACAGTATGCACGTGCTGATCCGGAGCGCGCTCGATCTTGATCGCGCTCAGCGTGATCGACCCGGCAAAAGCTCCGAGGATGAACAGAACCGCGCCCAACAAAAGGCCACCCGCAGGAATCAGGAAGGCTGGGTTCAACATTTGCATCGCGCCCAGGAACATCAGCAGAAGGGCGGGCGGCACCATCAGGGCGCGCATGTTCCATGAGAACCTCGCACGTAGCCAGTGCGAGGCGCGGTCAAACATACGGCTCAGACGGCCCGAAACACCGCCCATGACCGGCAGGTAGATTAGGGCAACGATCAACGAGGCTGACAGAACAAAGATCAGGGTGACCGGAAGCATGCCCATGAACTCACCCGGTACACCGGGCCAGAACAGCATGGGCAGAAACGCGCACAGCGTTGTCGCGGTCGAGGACACGATGGGCCAGAACATCCGCTGGGCGGCTTCGACATAGGCGTGCATTGGCCCGACGCCGTCCTTGATGCGTTTGTCAGCATACTCCACGACAACGATCGCGCCGTCGACCAGCATGCCCACCGCAAGGATCAGACCAAACATAACGATGTTTGAGATGCTGACACCCATAACTGCAAGAAAGGCGAAACACAAAAGGAACGAGGTCGGAATGGCGAACCCGACCAGCAGGGCTGCACGTGTACCCAATGCGGCCAGCACCACGATCATAACCAGTGCAATCGCCGTCAGGACCGAGCCTTCGAGCTGGCTAACCATTGATCCGACGATGCGGCTTTGGTCGTTCGATGTGCCAAGCTGGATCGCGGCCTGCATCTCGGGCGGCCATTTGGTGCGAGCCTCGGCAATGGTCTTTTTGACGTCTTCAACCGTGTCTATCAGGTTGAAGCCCTTGCGCTTGACTACCTGCAAGGCGACGGTGGATTCGCTGTTGAACCGGGCAGTGCCTTCGCGATCCTCGAACGTATAATTGATCTGCGCCAGCTCTCCCATCGTGACGACGCGGTCACCGTTCACCTTGACCGGCAGGTCATACACGTCCTGAGCCGTTTTGAACGATGAAGGAATCTTGACCGAGAAGGTACCTTGTTCGGTTTCGACCTCACCGGCTGCAATCAGTTGGTTGTTGTTCTGGACGACGTTGATCAATTCAGCGGCCGTGACGTCATAAGCCTCAAGCCGCAACGGGTCGATGATGACCTCAAGCAGTTCGTCCCGGTTGCCCGCAATGCCGGCTTCCAGAACCGAGTCCATGGCCTCAAGATCGTCCTGCAAATCTTTGGCAACGCGCGCCATCGTGCGTTCGGGGACTGCTCCGGTCAGGTTGACGATCACGATCGGGAATTCGGAAAAGTTGATCTCGGTCAGGGAATACTGTTCGGCCCCGTCCGGAAACTCGGCCTGAGCACTGTTCATCGCGTCGCGCACATCGGCCATGATGGCTGTCTTGTCCCAGCCAAAGTCGAACTCGAGCGCGACCCCGGCGTAGCTTTCTGCCGCCGTCGAGGTCATCTCTTTCAGGCCGTCCAGGTCGGCCAGCTCGGTCTCCATCGGTTTGACCAGAAGGTTCTCAGAGTCTTCGGCCGAGATCCCTGGAAACTGAACCGAAACGAACAGGGCAGGGATTTCGATGTCCGGCTCGCCTTCCTTGGGCAGGCCAACATAGGCAAAACCACCGATCACCAGCGAAATCGCGATAAAGGCGAGGACCATGCGGGCCCGGCCAGCGGCCCAACTGACGATACCGGTCATTCGGAGGGTTCCTTGTATGTAGGCTCAACCGTCACACCGCTGGTTACGAATTCCTGACCAACAACAATCACGTCAACGGTTTCGGGCAACCCACCCAACCACACGCCCTCTGACGAGTCGCGCAGCAGACTGACAGGCTTGAAGTCGACCACGTTGCCACTGCCGATCGTCCGTATGCCCACTTTTCCTTCGTGGTTCAGGGTCAGGGCCGATTGCGGCAGCAGATGCGCCTTGGCGCCTTCCGCGGCAATGCGGATATCCGCAGTCTGACCGTCGCGGATCGAAAGATCGGGGTTGGGAACGGTAACTTCAACTTCGAAGGTTCGCGTGGTTTCGTCGGCCGATCGGCTCAGAAATGTGACGCGACCGGCGACCTGCAGCCCGGTCACCAATGTTGCCGAGGCCTCGGACCCGACAATCACACGGTTGACCTCGGCTTCGGGGACAAACCCAACCAACTTGATTGGGTCCAGCTGAATCACGGTCGCACACAAAGACCCCGGTTGCATGAGACTCCCCAGTTCAGCCGTATCGCTTTCCAGCAGACCGTCAAAAGGTGCCTCAATGGTCTGACGATCAATTTCGCGCCGCGCGGCTTCGACTTCGGCGATGGCGGCTTCAATGCCTGCGCGGGTCGCCTCAAGCCCCGCCTCGGCGGTCTTGATCCCTGCCTCGGCTGTGCGCATGGCCGCCTGGCTTGAAATTTTGCGCGTTTCCGAGCCGAACCCGGTTTCAGACAGGCGCTCGGCGGCGGTCAGATTGATCTCGGCCTCTGCGACCAGGGCGTGCGCCTCTTCCAGACGGGCTTCGGCTTCGGGGATACGGCTTTCGGCCTCCAGCTTGCCCGCCATGGCCTCGGCCAGGCTGGCTGGACGCGTGCCCGGATCAAGTTCACACAGCAAGTCGCCGGCTTTCACAAAGCTGCCCTTACGTTTGGGATCTGAGATCACGGTCGAGGTTGTTTCGGCCAGAACTTCGACCTGCCGGTTGGCTTTCGTCTGCCCACGCAGCAGAACAGCACTGTCAATTTCGCGTGCGGATGACCTAACGGCAACAACACCGACGACGGCCTGAGAAGCCCCCGAAACAGCCTCACCTTGTGCGTCAGAAGCGACATTTTCGTCGGCTTCCGCACGGTCAGCCAAAGCGAAAAGGGCGTCGCGTTCGAAGACTAGCAGAAACAGCGCGACGACAACGAGCAAGGCATTTACCAGTGAAATCAAACGCATGTAGAATTTCTCCCAGAATTCTTCGCCAAGATTTCTTCGGCGCTCAGGCATAAATGTGGGCCTGATTATGTATCTTTTCTACGCTGAACTGAATAGTTTGGTTCACATTTTTGCGCAACCCTGACGGGATAGGGTGAAAATGTGCGAATTCCGGCCCTTGGCTTGGCAAGGGTGCCGGGGTATGACATGGCGCCATACACCACTGACACAGCCCGGAGGGCAGGGATGAGCGACGTCGACAGTTTTATTGATGAGGTGACCGAAGAGGTGCGCCGAGACCGCCTTTACCTGCTGTTGCGCCGGTGGGGGTGGATTGGTGTCCTGCTTGTGGTTCTTATCGTCGGCGGTGCCGCGTTCAACGAAATCCGCAAATCGCGGGCAACTTCGCAGGCTCAGGATTTAGGCGACGCGATTCTTGCAGCGCTGGCCAAGAACGACTCGGGTGAACGCGCGACTGATCTTGCAGCAGTCGAGAGTGCCTCGCCGGGTGGTGACGCTGTTCTGAACATGCTGCTGTCCGCATCACAGGTTGAAGCCGGATCCGAGCAGGATGCAGTGGATAGCCTGAACACGATTGCGGTTCAGGGGGACCTGCCAGAAATCTACCGTGCAATTGCCGCTTTCAAAGCGCTGCTGTTGCAAAGCGATACGATGCCCGCGGCAGACCGCCGCCAACAATTCGAGGCGCTTGCTGCGCCCGGTGCACCGCTGCGGTTGCTGGCTGAAGAACAACTGGCGCTGATAGACGTCGCCGAGGGTAACACCGATGCGGCTATCGAACGGTTGCAGACATTGCGCCAAGATGCCGAGATCGGTGCTGACCTGCAGCAGCGCGCTGCGCAACTGATTGTGGCCCTTGGGGGCGTACCGGAACCCTTGGTGGCCCGTCAGGGCTGACCTGCGGCGCAAACAACACTGACAGACGAGTTCGGATCATCATGGTAACAAGTCTCTTTTCTCGCGTTGGAGTGTCGGTCGCATTGGCCTCTGTCACGCTTTTGGCGGCATGTGAGGAACCTCAGGTCATCCTGCCCGGCGTCCGCGAGGATATTCGTCCAGCCTCGGACAATGAAGCAGTCGAGACACGCGGATCGAAACCGATCAGCCTGCCTGCACAACAGGCCAACGCCAATTGGTCGCAAAGTCCCGGCACTGTTGCCTATCGTACAACGCACCCGCAACTGCGTGCGACCCCTCAACGGGTTTGGTCGGCGTCGATTGGGAAAGGGGATTCGCGTAAACAACGGATCACAGCAGAGCCCGTCGTCGCAGGCGGATTGATCTACACGCTGGATTCCGAGGCTAATGTGACCGCGACCTCGACCCAGGGTCAGAAAGCTTGGAGCACGAACCTTATTCCCGCAAATGATGGTGACGAGGACGCAACCGGCGGCGGAATGGCGTATGCGAACGGGGTGCTTTACGTGTCGTCCGGGTTTGGCCGTCTGACAGCACTGGATGGCAAGACTGGGGCAATCCGCTGGCAAAAGCGCTTGAACGCGACAGGAAGTGGCGCGCCACTGGTCAACGATGGGCTGCTCTATCTGGTCGCAGGGGACGAAACAGGTTGGGCCGTGGATACCAGCAACGGACGCATTGCCTGGCAGATTCAAGGCACACCGAGCGTGGGTAATGTTCTGGGGGCTCCGGCCCCTGTGATCGCGCAGGATTTTGCGGTGTTTGCATTTGGATCCGGCGATGTGGCGGCCACTTTCCGCAAGGGCGGAATTCGTCGCTGGAATGCTTCGGTCGCCGGAGGGCGTCGAGGACGGGCGGCGGCCCAGATCGTGGATGTTACCGGTGGGCCGATGGTGGCCGGGGACACTATCTATATTGGCAACCACTCGGGTCGGACCGTGGCGTTCGAGATCGGATCGGGCGAGCGGAAATGGACCGCCGATGAAGGTGCAATTGACACTGTATGGCCGGTTGGCGGAAGCCTGTTTCAGATCAGCGACCGCAGCCAGTTGGTGCGTCTGGACTCATCCGATGGGGCGGTCATATGGGCGCAGGATCTGCCGGGTTTTGTCAAGGACAAGCCCAATCGCCGAGGACCGATCGTTGCCCATTATGGGCCCATTCTGGCTGGGGGGCGCATTGTTGTTGCCTCGAATGACGGCTTTGTACGGTTCTTCAATCCCGTTGACGGGACGCTGTTAAACCGTGTGGAAGTGCCTGGCGGGGCGACAACTGCGCCGGTTGTAGCGGGGCAGACGCTGTATGTCGTATCGAGCAAAGGTGATCTACACGCTTTCCGTTGACGCAAAGATGCGCTAAAGGGCGCGTCTGAGTCTTGAAAGTTGAATGTTATGTCGCTGACCCTCGCCATCGTGGGGCGCCCCAATGTGGGCAAATCCACCCTGTTCAATCGCCTTGTGGGCAAACGCTTGGCCCTGGTCGACGACCAGCCAGGCGTGACGCGAGACCTGCGCGAAGGCGAGGGGCGTCTGGCGGATCTGCGCTTTACCGTGATCGACACCGCCGGGCTTGAGGACGCGACCGATGACAGCTTGCAGGGCCGGATGCGCCGTCTGACCGAGCGTGCGGTGGACATGGCCGATGTCTGCCTTTTCATGATCGACGCGCGGGTTGGCGTGACACCGACCGACGAGCTTTTCGCTGATATCCTGCGCAAACGTTCGAAACATGTGATCCTTGCGGCGAACAAGGCCGAAGGCTCGGCCGCCGATGCCGGTGTGCTTGAGGCTTATAACCTTGGCCTTGGCGAGCCTGTCCGCCTGTCGGGTGAACACGGCGAGGGGATGACAGACCTTTATACCCAGTTGATGCCTCTGGCCGACGCGGCCGAAGAGCAGGCGCAGGATGAGGCCCCGGAAACCGATATCGAACTGGATGAGGATGGTGAGGGCGAAACGCCTCTGATCACTGCGGCCAAGCCGTTGCAGGTGGCCGTAGTAGGTCGCCCAAATGCAGGCAAATCTACGCTGATCAATAAGATCATGGGCGAGGACCGTTTGCTGACAGGCCCCGAGGCCGGGATTACCCGCGACGCGATCAGCCTACGTATTGACTGGGCTGACCCGGATGGCGATAGCACGCCGATGCGGATTTTCGACACGGCGGGTATGCGCAAAAAGGCAAAAGTTCAGGAAAAGTTGGAAAAGCTATCCGTCTCGGACGGCCTGCGCGCGGTGAAATTCGCCGAGGTCGTGGTGGTCCTGCTGGACGCGGCGATTCCGTTTGAACAGCAAGACCTTCGCATCGCCGATCTGGCCGAGCGTGAGGGCCGTGCGGTCGTGATCGCGGTGAACAAGTGGGATATCGAAGAGGACAAGCAGGAGAAACTGCGCGACCTCAAGGAATCCTTCGAACGTCTGCTGCCGCAGTTGCGCGGCGCGCCTCTGATCACCGTGTCTGCGAAAACAGGCCGGGGACTGGAGCGCTTGCGCTCTGCCATCCTGCGGGCCCATGATGTGTGGAACCGCCGTGTACCGACTGCGGCGCTGAACCGGTGGCTGACCGCAATGCTGGAGCAGCACCCGCCGCCAGCGCCGCAAGGTCGCCGAATCAAACTGCGCTATATGACACAGGCCAAAACCCGCCCGCCGGGATTTGTGGTGATGTGCTCGCACCCTGACAAGATGCCCGAAAGCTATAACCGCTATCTGGTCAATGGTCTGCGAGAGGATTTTGACATGCCCGGCACACCCATCCGCCTGACGCTGCGCGGGCAGGGTGACAAGAACCCATACAAGGGACGGCGCAAGAAAAACGCTGGTGCTTTAGCCAAGCATCTCAAAGGTCGCGCGTAACTGCGCCAATTTTCAGCATTTTCAGCGGTAGGGCGTGACATGCCTCGAACTGCGCGCTAGCATTCAAGCGCGTGCATCTGTTTTTGCACGCACGGGTTGCATGCGGAGATTCCGCGCTTAATTTCATGTTGATATTGAACCGGGCCATCGTGAGGGGCGGGCTGGATGGATCTTAGGGAATACACACGACAATACGCAGTCCAGGACAATCGCCTGGCTGCACTGAGTTACTTTGGAACTTTTGCCGTTTATTTTACGTCGCTGGCGCTGGCGATTGCATATGTGGATCAATGGTTCATCATGATCCCTGCCGGAGTAGTTTTTGCCTTCTCAGCTGTGCGGCTTTACGTCTTGCAGCATGATTGCGGGCATCACTCACTGTTCGAGACGCGCCAGCAAAACGAGTGGGCGGGGCACGGGCTGTCCCCCTTCACATTTGCCCCTTTTGAAGTGATGAAGCAGAACCATAACCTTCACCACTCGGGCATAGGCAATCTGGAACATCGCGAAACCGGTGAAATCCACACCATGACCCTGCGTGAATGGAATGAGGCAGACTGGAAAACCCGTTTTTTCTATCGCCTTTATCGCAATCCGTTCATTCTGGTTCCAGTAGGTGCGTTGTTTACCTATTTCATTCGTTATCGCTGGCCCAAAAACACTGTCCGGTTTGGGGTGGCGGGGGTGGTACTGCACAACCTGTCGATCGTCGTATTTTTGGGTCTGCTTTACCTCATCGCTGGCGGTACCGGCGTTTTGGTGTGGATTGTGTTCTCATTTCTGGGCGGGATGCTGGGTGTGTTCCTTGTGTACCTCCAGCACAATTTCGAGGACACCTACTGGGACCGCCGTCCCGACCTTGACCCCAAGCTGGCAGCTTTGCATGGTTCCTCTGCGCTGGATTTCGGCTGGTGGTTCGACAATGCTGTCGCTTGCATCACGTTGCACGACATCCATCATTTCAATGCGCGTATCCCATCCTATCGGCTGCGCGAATGCCACTATAACCTTCCTGCCGAATATACGCCCCGCCGGATCAAGTTCCCCGAGGCCGTCGCGGCACTGAACCTCAAGCTGTGGGACGAGGATGCCAAACGACTGGTACCGTTCCCAAAGAAGACGCGGACAACAAATCTGGCCCATAGCAGCTAGCGTATAGATCATATTCGCTTGCGGAATTGTATATTCTGTGTATATACAATTTATTGGGCGATGAAGAAAGGACAAAGAATGACCGCAGTGACCAATGTCAAAGGTGTAGGCGAAGCGTTGGGAAAAGCGCTTGTAGCCAATGGCTTCAAAACAGCCGAAGCCATTGCCAAAGCAAACCCCGCTGATCTGGTCAAGGTCCCGCGAATTGGGGCGGCGCGCGCTCCTTTGTTGATTGCCGCCGCGAAAGAGGCGGTGTCGTCCAAACCTGCAACCAAACCCACTGCAAAACCTGCCGCACGTCGGACGGCCGTACGCAAACCGGCCACGCGTAAACCTGCGGCTCGCAAGACCGTGGCCGCTGCCGCCGCTGAAAAACGTGCGCAAGAGGCGGCGCGTAAAGCGACCGAGGAGAAAGCAGCAGCAGAAGCTGCCGAAGCAAAGGCAAAGAAAAAGGCCAAAGCTAAGGCCAAGGCTGAAAAAGCGGCGAAGAAACGGGCAGAGATGGAAGCCGTGTTCTCGAAAGCCAAGGATAAGGTGAAGGCCAAGACGAAGAAGGGCAAAAAGTCCAAAAAGGACGACAAAGCCAAAGACAGTAAGAAAAAAGATGACAAGAAGAGTGGCAAGAAAAAGGATAAGAAAAAGGCGAAGAAGTAAGACCTCTTCGCCCCTTGATCTTGTTGTAACCTGCGGCTGCGGCGCGCCGGTTTTCTTATGCCAGCGTTCCGTCCGTTTGCAGCGTCAGCTTGCCTCCTAGATAGGGCGAGAGCACCTCGGGCAGGGTGACGGTGCCATCGGCGTTCTGCCCGTTTTCCAGCACCGCAATCAGGCAACGCCCGACCGCCAGACCCGAGCCGTTCAGCGTGTGGACATATTCCGGTTTACCGCCGCCTTCGGGACGGAATCGTGCGTTCATGCGACGAGCCTGAAAATCACCACAGCTCGAAACCGAGCTGATCTCACGATACGTGTTCTGACCGGGCAGCCACGCTTCGATGTCATAAGTGCGGCGCGCGCCAAAGCCCATGTCGCCGGTGCAGAGGATCACAGTGCGATAGGGCACGCCCAGCTTCTCCAGAATCCCTTCGGCGCAGCGCAGCATGCGTTTCTGCTCGTCGTCCGAATTGTCCGGATGCGTGACCGAGACCATCTCGACCTTTTCGAATTGGTGCTGGCGCAGCATCCCGCGTGTGTCTTTGCCTGCCGAACCGGCCTCAGACCGGAAGCACAGCGAATGCGCGGTATAGCGGCGGGGCAGGTAGTTTTCCTCGATCATCGTGTCGTTGACGATATTGGTCAGCGAGACCTCGGACGTCGGGATCAGCCACCAGCCTTCGCGGGTCTGATAGCTGTCCTCTCCGAATTTCGGCAATTGGCCGGTGCCCTGCATCATTTCCGACAGAACCAGTACGGGGCCGTTCACCTCGGTCAGTTCGTTTTCATTGATATGCGTGTCCAGCATGAACTGCGCCAACGCGCGGTGGATGCGGGCGACGCCGCCGGATAGCAGCACAAAACGCGAGCCGGACAGTTTAGCGGCAGTTTCAAAATCCATACCGGTCTGAACGGCGTCGATCTCAAAATGCTCTTTCGGGTTAAAGTCCAGCTCGCGCGGGTTGCCCCAGCGGTTGACCTCGACATTGTCGTTTTCATCCGCGCCTTCGGGCACGTCCTCGGCGGGCAGGTTGGCGATGCGGATTAGTTGATCCGCAAGCAGAGCGTCCAGGTCCTTGGCCTCGGTCTGCATTTGGGCGATCTCGGCCTTTTTCTCGGCTACCAGCGCGCGCAGGCGTTCGAACTCGGCCTCATCACCGCGCGCTTTGGCAGCACCGACCTCTTTGCTGGCCTTGTTCTGTTCGGCCTGTGCGGTCTCAGCGGCCAAAATTTTAGCGCGGCGGCTTTCGTCCAACCGCAGCAGGTCCGACGACACCGGCGCGTCCCCACGGCGCGCAAGGGCGGCGTCGAAGGCGGCAGGGTTTTCGCGAATGGCGCGGATGTCGTGCATGTCTCAGATCCTTGAATGCGTGAATCACTGAGACCGCTTATGCACCATC
The DNA here is from genome assembly GCF_057221005.1 of Ruegeria sp. HKCCD7628. Classification (NCBI taxonomy): domain Bacteria; kingdom Pseudomonadati; phylum Pseudomonadota; class Alphaproteobacteria; order Rhodobacterales; family Roseobacteraceae; genus Ruegeria; species Ruegeria sp. HKCCD7628. The sequence goes on along the minus strand of NZ_JBWVBA010000001.1, from coordinate 581,717 downwards.
TGAACCGCAGGGTGTAGCACCGGTTACGACTTATCCGCTCCCTCGTGGGATTCATGCGCCAGATGGCCATCCCATTCTCCGACCGGGATCTTGGGTTCGGGTGGATCAGCCATGTAAGATGGGGTCATGATCTGTACTCCGTTTTCATTAAAAACGGCCACGATATTGCGGTGCAGGTCGGATCGGATCTTGGGAATGATGCTGCCCCGCGTGCTATAGCCGTTGATCTGGTAATTGATCGCGTAATCGGCCAAAGCCGTCCACAAAACAAAGGGTTCGGGCTTGGCTTTGATCCCTTTGGTTCGGCGGGCGGCCTCGATCAGCATGGCCTCGACCTTTTCGGGCGGTTCTTCATATCCGATGCCGACGGTGGTGTGCAGCAGCAGCCCGCTGCCATCGGTTTTCTTTGAGAAATTCACCACGTCCGAGTTCATCAGCTGCGCGTTGGGGATCGAGATCAGTTCGTTCTTGATGGATTTCAGATGTGTCTCCATCAGCTTGATCTGAACCACGTCGCCAATGTGGTCGCCAATCTGAATGCGATCCCCGATTGAGGTCGAGCGGCGGTAAATGACGAACAGCCCGGCCAGCATGTTCGACACGACCGAGTTCGCACCTAGTGACAGCATCGCGCCTACAAGAATGGTCAAGCCTTGAAAAGCAGCGGAATCTGATCCCGGAATGTAAGGAACGGCAAAGACCAGCGCGATCAGGATGACGACGACGCGTGCGATGTTGAAAGTTGGACTCACCCAGTGTTTTTCAAAATCCCCCAGATCGAATGACCCGGCCTCGACGGCGTCAAAGAACACTCGCATGCCCCGAATGATATAAAGCGTGACCCAGCTGATTAGACCCAGCATGATCAAGTTGGGTATGTAACTAAGGATGCCCTTGAAGATCAGTAGAACAGGCTCAGTCAGGTAAGTCAGCAGAAGCTGCGCAAAGTACCGGGTTTCTGCAAAGGCGAGCAGGACGAAGGACAGATAATAGTAGAAACCCAGAAAGAAGATCACCAGCAGAACGAAATTCAGGCCATATCGAACCAGTGCGGCAATTGCTTCAGCCTGAACGCTTTTGGCGGTGGCAGTCTCCACGTCCTTCAGATGCCGTTGTACGAATTTCAGCGTCTTGCGTCTGATCCTGCGATGCAGCCAAAGGATTATTGCAACAAAGATAGCAAAGCCGATTGTCCATGCGGTGGCTTCGATCGCTCCGGAAACTCGCGCTTGATCAGTTCGATTGGACCTGTAGGCCTGGATCGCTTGCTCAATGGCCTCGCCATGGAGAAAACCGAGAACTTCCAGTTCAATTTGCTCCAGTTCCGCGTCGGCGACTGTCACAACCGATACCGACAGTCCGTCGACCAGTATGCGTGTGCCGAGTTCAGTATCCTCATAAGTGATTGTGACTTCGAGGCTATCCGAAGCTTCGGCCGCTTCTATTATTTTTTCCTGTACTGCTTCGGCGCGTTCCGATGCTGGTAGTGCACTGGAACCACGTAAGAAAAACAGAGTATCACCGTCCACGATAACGGGTGCTTTGAAAGTCTCGGATTGTTCTTCATTTTCGACAGGGACTTCGACCGTTTCCTGACCAGAAGCAGGCACCGCACAAAGGCAAACCCATACTGTCGTGACCAGTATCTGAAGTAGCAATCCCAGTTTCAGATGAATGTGCGCCATTGGACCCCCCGCGGTTCAACTATATCGACGCAAGCGCTTGTTTCTAGGACTTAACTGCAACGCTTGGCCAAATCTTTGCGCATTATCTAAGTTTGGGTGCAAAAACCTGTACCGCCATTCCTTGCAAACAGTCAGTTCAAAGAATAGGTTCTCGCAAAATTTGCGGGCCTTTCCGCAAACACCAAACCAAAAGGAATATCCCATGGAAGGTGGCGCAATCGCCCAGTTTCTCCCGCTGATCCTGATCTTTGCGATCATGTATTTCTTGCTGATCCGTCCGCAGCAGAAAAAGATGAAGGAACATCAGGCCATGGTCGAGGCCGTGCGCCGGGGCGATCAGGTCGTCACCCAAGGTGGTCTGATCGGCAAAGTATCGAAGGTCAAGGAAGGCGAGAACGAGATTGAGGTCGAGCTGGCTGAAAACGTCAAGGTCCGTGTTGTTAAATCGACCATCGCTCAGGTTCTGAACAAGACCGAGCCTGCGAAGTAATTTCGCGCGATATCTCGTTGAAAAGGCAGGGTAATGCTGCAAATTGATACCTGGAAGCGGGTTCTGATCTGGTCGGTCTGCGTGATCGGCTTGCTCATGGCCCTGCCGAATGCGTTCTACACGCGCGTCGAGCAATCCAACGATGCCAAAGCCGCGATCGAGCTTGGCATCGACACCCCAGACATGCAGGCTGAGGCGGCGCAGTGGCCGAATTGGCTGCCGTCCTCGCTGGTCAATCTGGGGCTGGACCTGCGCGGCGGCGCGCATCTTTTGGCCGAGGTTAAGGTCGGCGATGTCTACGAATCCCGCATGGATGCCATGTGGCCGGAAATCCGCGACGCACTGCGGGATGAGCGCGCCACCGTGGGAACCATCCGCCGTCAGAACTCGGCGCCCGATGAGATTCGCGTGCGCATCAGCCAGCCCGAGGGGATGACCCGTGCTCTTGAGGTCGTGCGCGGTTTAGCCCGTCAGGTCCAGACGCTTTCGGGCGTTGGCGCGACGGATATCGAAGCCCGCGCCGAGGGTGACACCATCGTTGTGCAACTGTCGGATGCCGAAAAGCTGGCCTCAGACGACCGCACCGTGCGCCAATCGCTTGAGATCATCCGCCGCCGGATTGACGAGGTCGGCACCCGCGAGCCCACGATTCAACGCCAAGGCGCGGATCGTATCCTGATTCAGGTGCCAGGCATCGGCTCGGCGGGTGAGCTGAAGGACATCATCGGCACGACCGCCCAACTGACCTTCAATCCCGTCGGCGGTCGCACCACCGACGCAGATGCAACGCCGGGTATCGGGCAGGAAGTTGTGCCCTCGATTGACGAAGAGGGCCTGTATTACATCATCGACTCGGCCCCTGTTGTAACGGGTGAGGAGCTGGTCGATGCCCAGCCCGCGTTCGACCAGAACGGCCGCCCGGCGGTCAGCTTCCGGTTCAACACCTCGGGCGCGCGTAAATTCGGCGACTATACGCTGGAAAACATCGGTGCGCCGTTTGCGATTGTGCTGGATGATGAGGTGATCTCGGCCCCTGTGATCCAGAGCCACATTCCGGGCGGGTCGGGCATCATCACCGGTAATTTTACCGTCGAGGAAAGCACTAATCTGGCCGTCCTGCTGCGCGCAGGCGCGCTGCCTGCTGGGTTGGATTTCCTGGAAGAGCGCACCATCGGCCCAGAGCTTGGGCAAGATAGCATCGACGCTGGCAAAGTGGCGACCATCGTGGCCTTTGTGGCTGTGCTGGTCTTTATGGCGCTCAGCTATGGTTTGTTCGGTATCTTCGCCAATATCGCGTTGATCCTGAACGTCGGGCTGCTCTTTGGCCTGTTGTCGCTGATAGGGGCCACGCTGACCCTGCCGGGGATCGCGGGGATCGTGCTGACGGTCGGCATGGCGGTGGATGCCAACGTGCTGATCTTTGAACGTATCCGCGAGGAACTGAAATCCGCCCGAGGTCCGGCCCGTGCAATTGAACTGGGTTATGAAAAGGCACTGTCGGCCATTCTGGACGCGAACGTCACCACATTCATCACGGCGACGATCCTGTTTGCCATGGGTAGCGGCCCGGTACGCGGCTTTGCCATTACTCTGGGTCTGGGTATCCTCACCTCGGTCTTCACCGCGATCTTCGTGACGCGCCTGATGATTGTGATGTGGTTCGAACGCCGCCGCCCGAAAACGATCGAGGTTTGATCATGAGACTGAAACTTGTCCCGCAGGAAACTTCGTTCGATTTCTTCAGCCGCTGGAAGGTCTGGCTGGGCATTTCCGGCCTGATGATGGTCGTGGCCTTCACGTCCTTCATGCTGCAAGGTCTGAACTTCGGCATCGACTTCCGGGGCGGCACCACGATCCGCACCCAATCCGCGCAAGAGATAGACGTCGGTGCCTATCGCGACGCCATCGCGCCGCTGGAATTGGGAGATGTCACCATCACCGAGATTTTCGACCCGACCTTTGGCGAGGACGAAAACGTCGCCATGATCCGCATTCAGGCGCAAGCCGACGCCGAGGCGGTCTCGGCCGCGACGGTAACGGCTGTGGAAGAGGCATTAAAGGCGGCAACCCCCGATATTCAATTCGTGTCGGTCGAATCCGTCGGCCCCAAAGTTTCGGGTGAGTTGATCCAGACCGCCGTGATCGCCGTTGTCCTCGCGATCGGGGCCGTGCTGGTCTATATCTGGCTACGGTTCGAATGGCAGTTTGCCCTGGGGGCGGTTGCGGCCCTTGTGCATGACGTGATCCTGACCATCGGCATCTTTTCGGAACTGCAAATCCGCTTCGATCTGGCGATCATCGCCGCTCTGCTGACCATCGTGGGCTATTCGCTGAACGACACGGTGGTTGTCTTTGACCGGGTGCGTGAAAACCTGCGGAAGTACAAGAAGAAAGACCTGAAAGAGGTGTTGAACATCTCGATCAATGAGACCCTCAGCCGGACGGTCATGACCTCGGTCACAACCTTGCTGGCGCTGATCTCGCTTTATGTGCTGGGCGGAGACGTCATCCGTGGCTTTGTCTTCGCGATGATCTGGGGCGTGATCGTGGGGACGTATTCCTCGGTCTTTGTGGCCTCGACCATCCTGCTGTGGCTGGGTGTCAAACGCGACTGGTCCAAGCCGTCGAATACGGCGGGCAACCAGTTTGCAAACGTCGACGCCTGATTTTATCGGCCAGTCCCCGGCGGGGCTGGCCGTTATTCTTTTTGCGGCCTTCCTCAGCGGTATCGTGCGCGGGTTTTCCGGCTTTGGCACCGCTCTGATCTTCTTGCCCATCGCGACACCTTATCTCGGCCCGTTCGGCGCGCTGATCGGCCTGACCATCATGGACATCTTCGGGCCGCTCCCCAACCTGCGCCGCGCGTGGCGCGAGGTTGAGCGGGGCGATCTGATCCGCCTTGTGGCCGGATGCGCGCTGATCTTGCCCGTTGGCCTTTGGGTGCTGACGCAGGTCGACCCGGATGTGTTTCGATACGCTGTCAGCCTGTTGGCCCTCGCGATGCTGGCCATCCTGATCCTGGGCCTGCGCTACCACGGTCCTGTCGGCCGCGCGATGGTGGTCGGGATCGGCTGCGCGGCGGGGTTCCTGGGCGGAGTAGCGGGCTTGCCAGGCCCCGCCGTGATCCTGTTCTACATGTCGCGCCCTCTGCCAGTTACCGTCATCCGCGCAACGATCCTGCTATTTCTGTTCGCGTTTGACTTCCTGCTGTTCGGCTATCTGACCGGAATGGGCCGCGTAACCCTCGCGGCCGCGCTGCTGGGCCTCATGCTTGCCATCCCCAATCTGATCGGCAACTGGCTGGGCGGGAAATTGTTCCGCCCCGAATACGAGCGGCTATACCGCGCCGCCGCATATGTTGCGATTGCACTTGCCGCCTTGTCGGGCCTGCCAGTTTGGGGCTAAAAACCCCTCTATGCGCCTTAACGAGATCACCTATACCAACGCCACCCCGATAGACGGCTACGGCCCCGGCTTTTTTCGCATCGGCGGACAGGTCCACGATGGTCCGGTTCTAACCGGCCCAAACGGAACAACCGGGTGGAACGGGTATGACGACCAAACACCTCTGCTAAACCTTGCCGATCATATCGACGTGCTGTTCATCGGCACCGGTGCCGAGCTGACCCATATCTCGGCCACCCTGCGCCGTACGCTCGAAGACGCAGGCATCGGCGTCGAGATCATGAATTCTCCGGCCGCCTGCCGCAGCTACAATGTGTTGCTTTCTGAGGGTCGCCGTATCGCGATGGCCGCACTCCCTGTCTGAAGGATCCTCCTTCATCTGGCCATAAATACCTCGGGGAGCGTGAGGGGCTGGCCCCTCACTCCTGACCTGACCACACAAAGCCACCGTCAAAGCTCTGCGGCAATTCCCACCTTTTGTCCGCCTCCACAATCCGTTAAGCGGGCGCTATGACACTGACCGTGACCGATCTGGCCATCACCCGTGGCGGCATTCCCGTGCTCGAAGGGCTCAGCTTTACGCTGCCTGCCGGCAAAGCGCTGATCCTGCGTGGGCCAAACGGAATCGGCAAGACCACTCTTCTGCGTACGCTGGCCGGGCTACAGCCTCCGTTGCAAGGGCGCATTGAAGGGGCCGAGGATCAGATCGCCTATGCCTCGCATTCCGACGGGCTGAAACCCACGTTGACGGTTGTTGAGAACCTTAACTTCTGGGCCTCGGTATTTGGAACTCAAGGCATCCAGCCCGCGCTGGACGCTTTTGCCCTGAATGATCTGGCCGACCGCCACGCGGGCAACCTGTCGGCTGGGCAGAAGCGGCGTCTCGGGCTGGCGCGGATGCTGGTTACGGGGCGGCCGATCTGGATGCTGGACGAACCGACCGTCTCGCTGGACCAAAACGCGGTGAAGATGTTCGCCGACGCGGTACGCACGCATCTGGGGCAAGGGGGCTCGGCCCTGATTGCCACCCATATCGACCTCGGCCTGGACGGAGAAGTTCTGGATGTCGGCCCCAACAAGGCCAAACCCAAACCCATCGACGACTTCGACGGAGGTTTCCTGTGATAGCCCTTCTGCTGCGGGACCTTAAACTGGCGCTGCGTGCGGGCGGCGGGTTCGGCCTTGGTCTAGCCTTCTTCCTGATTGTCACCGTATTGGTGCCGTTCTCAGTGGGGCCGCAATCCTCGCTGCTCTCGACCATCGCTCCGGGTATCCTGTGGCTGGGCGCTCTGCTGGCCTGCCTGCTGTCGTTGGACCGCCTGCTGGCGCTGGATTGGGAGGACGGCTCGCTCGACCTGCTGGCCACGGCACCACTGCCACTGGAATCGGTGGTCACGATCAAGGCGTTGGCCCATTGGCTGACCACCGGCCTGCCACTGGTACTGGCCGCGCCTTTTCTGGGCGTGCTGCTGAACCTGCCGGTGCCGGGGTTCTCGTGGCTGGTGATCTCGCTGCTGATCGGCACCCCGGCCATGAGCGTCATCGGCACCTTCGGCGCCGCGCTGACCGTCGGCCTGAAGCGTGGCGGTTTGCTGCTGTCGCTGCTGGTCCTGCCGCTGTACGTCCCCACGCTGATCTTCGGCGCCGAAGTCGCCCGTCGAGGCGCCACGGGGATGGAAACCCAGACCCCACTGCTCATGCTGGCGGGGATCACTGCCGCCACTATTGCGCTGCTGCCGTTTGCCAGCGCCGCCGTTTTGCGTATCAACCTTCGGTGACCTGCTCAAACTTTGACTGAGGTCAATTGAGAACACGCCCGACTCGGACTAGATAAGGCCCATGTCTATCGCAGCCAAAGCCAACGCCCTCTGGGAATACGCCAATCCGCGCAAATTCCTTTCCACCAGTGAACGGGTGATGCCGTTTTTCTGGATCACGTCCATCGCCTGCATCGTCGTGGGGCTGATCTGGGGGTTCTTCTTCACACCTGATGATTACAAGCAAGGATCAACCGTCAAGATCATCTACTTGCATGTTCCCGCAGCGCTGATGGCGATCAATTGCTGGCTGATGATGTTGGCGACCTCGCTGGTTTGGCTGGTGCGTCGCCACCATGTCAGCGCATTGGCTGCGCGCGCTGCCGCCCCCATCGGTATCGTCATGACGCTGATCGCGTTGGCAACCGGTGCAATCTGGGGTCAGCCAATGTGGGGCACGTGGTGGGCCTGGGATCCGCGCCTGACCTCATTCCTGATCCTGTTCCTGTTCTACCTGGGCTACGTCGCCTTGTGGGAAGCGATCGAAGACCCGGATACCGCCGCCGATCTGACCTCGGTTCTGTGTCTAGTGGGATCCGTCTTTGCGCTCCTCAGCCGCTATGCGGTGAATTTCTGGAATCAGGGGCTACATCAGGGTGCGTCCGTGATGCGGGCTGCCGCAGTGACCGGTGCAGATACCGAGGAAAAGGTCAGCAATATATATTTCTATCCGCTGCTTCTGTGTATGATCGGATTTGTCCTGCTGTTCATCGCGCTGGTGCTGTATCGCACGGGTACGGAGATCCGCGCGCGCCGGATTAAGGCGCTGCTGGCGCGAGAAAGGGTAAACGGATGATCCCTGATCTTGGAAAATACGCCGACACGGTGATGTGGTCCTATGTCGTCTCGATTGCTTTGCTGGTCGCGTTGATCGTGTTCAGCGTGATGCGAGGCCGAAAAGTCCGCGCCGAAATGGAGAAGGTCGAGCAAAGGATGACGCGCAATGGCTAAAATCTCACCTCTGATGGTTGCGCCACCGCTGATCTTTGGGGCGTTCGCCGTGCTGGCCGCCGTAGGAATGTTTCGCGACGATCCGAACGCGCTCCCCTCAGCCCGCGAAGGACAACCCGCGCCGCCGGTTGTATTGACACAGTTCGAGGGCAAGCCAAATTTCGACGATGCCACCCTGCGCGATGGTGAAGTCAAGCTGGTCAACTATTGGGCCAGTTGGTGCGCGCCCTGCCGGGTTGAGCATCCGAACCTGCAGGCGCTGTCCGACGAAGGCATCCCGGTCTACGGCATCAACTACAAGGACCAGTTGGACAATGCCGAAGGTTTCCTGGCTGAACTGGGTGATCCCTATGCGGGGATTGGACGAGATGAACAGGGCCGCATGGGGCTGGACTGGGGCGTCTACGGCGTGCCGGAAACCTATGTGATCAACGGCGAGGGTACGATCATCCTGCGCTTTGCCGGTCCGATCACGCAGCGGGTGATCGAAAGTACGATCCGCCCGGCTTTGGAAAAGGCGGCAGCCAACTAGAACCCGCCCCTTCTTCTGCTCAAAAACATTTCGGAGCGGGGGGCAGAGCCTCGTAAAGCAAAAAAGGACGCCTGCTGGCGTCCTTTCTGGTTTCAAACCTGGCCTTAGATCACCCCACTTTGGCGAGGTTCCGCAGCACATATTGCAGCACACCACCGTTCTCGATGTATTCGATCTCGGGCGCGGTATCGATGCGGCATTTCAAGGTGATGGTCTTCTCGGACCCGTCCGCATAGGTGATGGTGCAGGGCACCTCTTGCAGCGGCTCAACACTGTCCAGCCCGGTGATCGAGACCGTCTCATCCCCCGTCAGACCCAGCGACTTGCGGGTATCGCCGCCGGTGAATTCCAGCGGAATAACACCCATCCCCACAAGGTTCGAGCGGTGGATACGCTCAAAGCTTTCGGCGATCACCGCCTTAACACCCAGCAAAGCAGTCCCCTTGGCGGCCCAGTCGCGGCTGGAGCCTGCGCCATATTGCTCACCGCCAAAGACCACCAGCGGCGTTCCCTGCGCCTGATAGGCCATCGACGCCTCATAGACCGAGGTCTGCTGACCATCCGGCCCCTTGGTGTAGCCGCCCTCGACGCCATCCAGCATCTCGTTCTTGATGCGGATATTGGCGAAGGTGCCGCGCATCATGACCTCGTGATTACCCCGGCGCGACCCGTAGGAGTTGAACTCGCGCGGTTGCACCTGACGGTCGGTCAGATATTTGCCCGCAGGCGTCTGCGTGGCAAATGACCCGGCGGGCGAGATGTGGTCGGTCGTCACCATATCGCCAAGGATCAGCAGCACCTTGGCCCCGTCGATGTTCGAGATTGTTCCCGGTTCTGGGCTCATGCCCTGAAAATAGGGCGGGTTCTGGATATAGGTCGATGTGGGCGGCCAGTCATAGGTTTCCTGCTGGGGCACCTCGACGTCTTGCCATTTCTCATCGCCTTTGAAGACATCGGCATATTTCGATTGGAACGCCTCGCGGGTGACGGTCTGCTGCACCAGCTCGGCAATCTCGCTTTGGGTTGGCCAGATGTCTTTCATGAAGACGTCGTTGCCGTCGTTGTCCTGTCCAATCGGTTCCGAGGTCAGGTCGATATCCATCGTTCCTGCAAGCGCATAGACCACCACCAGCGGCGGTGAGGCCAGATAGTTGGCGCGCACATCCGGCGAAATCCGCCCCTCAAAGTTGCGGTTGCCCGATAGGACCGAGGTGGCGACCAGATCGCCCTCGGCAATTGCCTCGGACAGTTCTTTCTGGATGGGCCCCGAGTTGCCAATACAGGTGGTGCAGCCATAGCCTACAAGGTTAAAGCCGATCTTGTCCAAATCGGCCTGTAGACCGGCCGCCTCAAGATAGGCCGACACAACCTGCGACCCGGGTGCGAGGGAAGTTTTGACCCATGGCTTGCGGTCCAGCCCCAGCGCGGCGGCCTTACGCGCCACAAGTCCCGCGCCGATCATCACATAGGGGTTCGAGGTGTTGGTACAAGAGGTGATCGAGGCGATCACGACATTGCCCGATTCCAGCGTGTAGTCTTCGCCTTTGACAGGCACTTCCTTGCCCATCGGGCGCTTGAACGTCTCGGCCATTTCACGCTCGAACGCAGATTTGGCGTCGGTCAGGGCGACGTAGTCCTGCGGCCGTTTGGGCCCCGAGATTGCCGGAACGATGGTGCCCATATCCAGGCTCAGCGTGTCGGTGTAGATCGGGTTGTAATTCTCATCCCGCCAGAGCCCGTTTTCCCTGGCATAGGCTTCAACCAGCGCCAGACGATCTTCATCCCGGCCGGTATTACGCATATAGCGCAGGGTCTCGCCGTCGATCGGGAAGAACCCGCAGGTCGCACCATATTCCGGCGCCATGTTCGCAATGGTCGCTCGGTCGGCCAGCGGCAGACGGTCCAGACCTTCGCCAAAGAACTCGACGAATTTGCCCACCACGCCCTTTTCGCGCAGCATCTCGACGACTTTCAAAACCAGATCGGTGCCGGTGGTGCCTTCGACCATTGCGCCGGTCAGCTCAAAGCCCACAACCTCGGGGATCAGCATCGAGATCGGCTGACCCAGCATCGCGGCCTCGGCCTCAATCCCGCCGACGCCCCAGCCCAAAACGGCCATGCCGTTGACCATCGTGGTGTGGCTGTCGGTGCCGACCAGCGTGTCAGGGTAGGCGACCTCATCCCCGTTTTGGTCGGTGTCCGTCCAGACGGTTTGGGCCAGATATTCAAGGTTCACCTGATGACAGATGCCGGTGCCGGGGGGTACAACGCGGAAGTTGTTGAACGCCGACTGGCCCCATTTCAGGAACTGGTAGCGTTCCATATTGCGTTGATACTCGCGGTCCACATTCATCTGGAACGCGCGCGGGTTGCCGAATTCGTCAATCATGACCGAGTGGTCGATGACCAGATCGACCGGGTTCAGCGGGTTGATCTTTTGCGCGTCACCGCCCAAGCCCTTGATCCCGTCGCGCATCGCAGCCAAATCGACCACCGCGGGAACGCCGGTGAAATCCTGCATCAACACGCGGGCCGGGCGATAGGCGATCTCGCGAGGGTTTTTGCCGCCATTGCTGGCCCATTCGCCAAACGCCTTGATGTCATCGACCGAGACGGAAAAGCCCGCATCCTCGAACCGCAGCATATTTTCCAGCACCACTTTCAGAGCGGCAGGCAAGCGCGAGAAATCGCCAAGCCCGGCCTCTTGCGCGGCGGGGATTGAATAATAGGCAATGGACTTGCCATTCACGCTTAGACTGCGGCGTGTCTTGGCGGTATCCTGTCCGGTTTTGATGGGCATCAGGTGGCCTCCCTCTCAAATGACTTGGAAATTGGGATTCGCTATGGGTTTTCTGTAGCATGATTGTTTCCTGTATGGGCGCAGGAAACCCTTCTCATTTATTTTGTATGCGGTGGTATGCAATTCAAGAGGCTTCTATTGCGGTTTCTCAAGAAACCTTGATTGGTGGGTGAAGCGCAAAGAATGGTACACCATTCACGCAGGTTATCGCATCCAGACATAATAGTTATCAGCCCGAGGTCAGATATGATCAGAACCGCCGCCATTGCCTCTTTGCTTTCACTTGTTTTGACCGCTCCTGTAGCGGCCGAAAGCGACCCGGTCGTGATCGAGCTGTTCACCTCACAAGGTTGTTCGTCCTGCCCGCCTGCCGACAAGCTGATGCACGAGCTGGTCAAGCGCGATGATGTGATCGGTCTGGCCCTGCATGTGGATTACTGGGATTACATCGGTTGGGAGGATGAATATGCCAAGCCCGACCACACCTTGCGCCAGCGGGCCTATGCCCGTTGGGGGGGGCGCTCGATGATTTACACGCCGCAGATGGTCATCAACGGTCAGCAAGATGTTGTCGGCGCGAAATCGCAAGAGCTTGAACGGATCATCGACGCCCATCTGACCGCCGCGCCCGAGGCCGAGGTCGTAGCTGCACGTGTTGGAAACGAAGTGACTGTGGATGTCACCCCAGTCGACCTGCCAGGTGGCGGGACCTACGACGTGCGGGTGGTCCAGTATTCACCCATGCGCCATGCCTCGATCCGTCGCGGAGAGCTGGCGGGGCATGAGCTTGACTATGCCAATGTGGTCGAATCCTGGCAGATGGCCGGGAAATGGGATGGGGTCGCGCCGCAGCAGTTTTCGGCTCAGCTGACATCGGATTTGCCTGCAGTCGTTCTGGTGCAGATGGCCGGTCACGGCCCGATTGTTGCGGCGGCTAAGGTCAAGTAATCAGGGCATGTCCTCGGGCTGGACCCCCAGCCCATTCCAGGTTTTCCACCGGCGGTGAATCCAGAACCACTGACCCATGTTCTTGCGAACCATGGCCTCAAGGTCGTCATTGGTGAACTGGGTCATTGTTTTGGGGTCGGTGTGCTCGACAGGGTCGTGCAGCACGATTTCGAAATCAATACCGTTAGGTTGGCGTACAGCATAACAAGGGATCAAAACGGCGTTGTATTTCATCGCCAATTCCGCATTCAGTACCGAGGTGACAGCGGGTTTTCCGAAAAACGTCAACTCTTCACCGCCATGCGCGTGGAGATCGGACACAATCGCAATGATCCCGCCTTTCTTAAGCGTGCGAACCATCTCGACCATTCCTCGGCGACCCTGTTCGAACATCGGGGCACCGGTTTTGTAGAAAGCATCGACATACATATCGTTGAAGTACGGATTCGCCATACGGCGATACAGGCATCCAATGGGTTGCCCGCTGCGGGTTTGTAGGGCTATCCGCGCGGCAAGGTAATGCCCAAAATGCGCCGTGATCATCATCACCGGCTTGCCATGTGCAACCGCGTCGTCAAACGCGGCGATACCAGGACCAGAAATCTTGGCGTGGCTTTGGCGTTCGGTGAAGCCTTCGGGTGAAAAATGCTCCATGATTGCGCGCCCAGCGTTGTCGGGTACTGCCTTGCAGATCCGGCTGACCTCTTCTTCCGGCAGCTCTGGGCAGGTCAGCTTGAGGTTGGTGCTCACGCGTTTTGTAAAGCCGACCATAGGTGCCAGAGCGCGCATGAGTGCGCCCATGGTTGCTATCCGCCGCTCGTAGGGCAACAGCCGCATTGCGCCGATTAGGCCCCTCAGAAAAAGACCGGTCACATAGTATTTGCCAAGCTCAAAACGGCTGAGTTCAGACTTTTCAACGGGCATTCGGGGTCTCGGCGGCTGCTTCGAATTGGATGTCAGACATACAAGCCGACGGTCGCAACCACAAGCGTCCAGCGAAACACGCTGAAGGCGGGGTCATTCTTCGGTTTCGTCTTCCACTAAAGAGATCGCACCGTCGTTTACCAGGGCGCGAATGGCCCCGACAATTTGTGTCATGGCGTCTTCACCCTCTGCCTGCTTGACCTTGCCGCGCTCAGCCATTTCCTCGCGCAGATTGTCTGCCATCCGCGAAGACATGTTGGTCAGAAGATATTCGACCGAGGCCTTGTCGCCTTCGGTATCGGCCCCTGCAAGAGCGGTGACAAGCACGGTTTGGTCGACACCCCGCAAGACTGCGGGAACATCCCTAGGCAAGATGCGGGCAGGGATATGAGCAAAGGTGAAAATCGATTGTCGCACAAGGCTGGCAAAATCGGAATCTTCTTCGTCCAATGCCGTTAGCAGGCCTTCGCGGGTAGAGGCCGCAGATTGATTTAGGATAGCGCCGACCCGTTCTCCGGGCCCTTCGTTAAAGGCGGTTGCTGGTCGTTGATCAAGCTGCGCCGCCAGAGACCAGCCAATCCGTTCAACAGCCTCGGGCGTGATATTGGTGGTTTTGGACACGGCGTAAGTGATGCGCCGCGCCACGGGGCCGGGCAGATGCCCCAGCATTTGCGCAGCCTTGGCGGTTTCCAGTTTGGACAGCATGACAGCGGCGATTTCGATGCTTTCGGCCTGCGCGATCTGAGCCAGATCTTCGGCCGGAATTTCCCTGAGACGCTGCCACGGATCACCGACTTGGCGTACACCGGCCACTCTGCGCAATCGTGCCGCTGTTGCCGGAGCGATCTTGCCGTTCACGGCGTCCAATGCGCCCGCCAATCCGTGAGGGAAGGACAAGCCGATACTTTCCAGAGCCTCGGCGAACTCGGCAGCGACGGCGTCCAGTGTTACGCGATCCACCAGCCCCATTTGCCCCAGCTGATGAGTCGATTTTTCCTGTAGCTCGTCGGGAAGCTCCTCCAGCGGAATGTCGGCCCCTTCGTTCAGCAATAGCCTGACAACGACGGCAGCCTTTTCCCGGCCGCTGAGTGCGCGTGGTACAACGCGCGGGGCATCGTCAACACTGTCGCTTGCGGAAGGTGTGGCCCCCGGTGCCACCTGTATCAATGTGTTTGTGTCCTGCATCTGCCTGCGGTGCCAAATTGCTGTTCCGCAGGCAGACTACAGAGAGTCGGGTAAAGAAAAGCTGAAGCTTAGTAGTTGAAGGTCAGCCCGGTGCGGATCGCCTCGCGCAGGGATGCCTCGGCCCAAGTACCCTCACCACCGCGTGCCTTGATCTCGCGCCATTGTTCGATGGCTAGATCAGTTTTACCCGCGGCCACAAAGCCCTGCGCCATGTAGGACCGAGCAAGAATGTTGTCAGGGTTCGTCTTGATGGCGTCCTGGTAATAGGCATTTGCCAGTTCCAGCTTACCCATCTTGCGAAAGGTAAAGCCCCAATAGGTCTGCACGCGATCATCGTCCTGATCCATGATGCGCAGAATGCTTTGGGCATTTTCAAATTGTCCGTCATACGCAAGTTCGCGCACTGCACTATACAGTTCGTCTTCCGAAAAGCTGGTTTTGTCGGGCTTTACGCAACGGCCACGGTCTTTGTCATACACCCGACCAAACAGGCATTTCTTTGTCGTGTTCGTTGTTTTGGGGGGACGGGTGTCGTTTCCACCCGCTGCATATACGGCGGGTGCGAATGCAAATGCCTGAAAGGCAATGGCAGAAGCTAGTACGAGGCGCATATTCCTACTCCGTTCTCTGGGCTGTTCTGATCAATCATAGTGCGATCTGACAAAAAGCTAACAACCGCAGGCTCGCTTTTATTCACGAGTAGGAAATAATTTCTTAGCCGCTGACGTTTTCTTTACAGCTGTGGCTTACCGCGTCCCAAGAGGTTCCGGGCGCACAGGACTGTGTTTGTTCCGTGTGCGCACCGCAAGCCAAAGCGGCGGTGGTCGAACTTGCCAGCGCCAACGCGCAGATAAGAGATCGGATCATTGTGTTTCTCCTGATTGGAAATACACAAGCATACTATCTGAATTTGGTCGAATTTTCAAAAGAACAAGGCCCGGATCCGCCAATGCAGTCCGGGCCTTTGAAAGGATTGATAATAGTCAGCTTACTCGCCGAAGACGCGGGCGAAGATCGTGTCTACATGTTTGGTGTGATAACCAAGGTCGAATTTCTCTTCGATCTCGGCGGGGCTGAGGGCAGCAGTGACATCCGCATCGGCCAGAAGTTCTTCTTTGAAATCAGTGCGATGTTCCCAAACCTTCAACGCGTTGCGCTGAACCATGGCATAGGCGTCTTCGCGGCTGACGCCCGCTTGGGTCAGGGCCAGCAGAACCCGTTGGCTCATGACCAGACCGGGGAACTTGTTCATGTTCTCCAGCATGTTTTCAGGGAAGATCAGCATCTTGTCGATCACACCGGTCAGACGGGCCAGCGCAAAGTCCAGCGTGATCGTCGCATCCGGGCCAATCATTCGCTCAACCGAGGAATGTGAGATATCGCGTTCGTGCCAAAGCGCTACGTTCTCCATCGCGGGGATCACGGCGGCGCGGACCATGCGCGCCAGACCAGTCAGGTTTTCGGTTAGGACAGGGTTCTTCTTATGCGGCATAGCAGACGAGCCTTTTTGGCCCATCGAGAAGAACTCGGCCCCTTCCAGCACCTCGGTCCGCTGCATATGGCGGATTTCGATAGCGATGTTTTCGATGCTGCTGGCGATCACGCCCAACGTGGCAAAAAAGGCCGCGTGTCGGTCGCGGGGGATGACCTGCGTGCTGATCGGCTCGGGCACCAGACCAAGCTTGTCGCAGACATGTTCCTCGACTGCGGGATCGACATTGGCAAAGGTGCCGACCGCGCCGCTGATTGCGCCGGTTGCAATCTCGGCCCGCGCGTCGCGCATCCGGGACAGGTTGCGGTCCATCTCGGCGTAGAAACGCGCGAAGGTCAGACCCATGGTGGTGGGCTCGGCGTGGATGCCGTGGCTGCGGCCGATGCGTACGGTGTTCTTATGTTCGATCGCGCGGCGTTTCAGGGCGGCTAGCAGACCTTCGAGATCGGCGATCAGCAGGTCGGCGGCGCGAGTCAGCTGCACGTTCAGGCAGGTGTCCAGCACGTCGGACGAGGTCATGCCCTGATGCACAAAGCGTGCCTCTTCACTGCCGACATGTTCGGCCAGGTGGGTCAGAAAGGCGATGACGTCATGTTTGGTGACGGCTTCGATTTCATCAATCCGTGCTACGTCGAACTCCACATCCTTGGCTTTCCACACTGCCTCGGCGTTTTCGCGCGGGATCACGCCCAGATCGGCCATGGCGTCACAGGCATGGGCTTCGATCTCATACCAGATGCGGAACTTGCTTTCGGGCGACCAGATGGCAACCATTTCAGGGCGGGAATAACGTGGAATCATTGGCAGCGGCACCTTATTGTGATTTGGCAGGAGGCGTTGCGGCGGGGTTTAAACCCGACCCGCCACAGGAACAAGGTGCGAGTGCGCAGATGAGACGGTTTGCCCTGATTTTGGCTCTCTGGCCCGGTTTTGCCGCCGCGACCGAGTTCTGGCCGCTGACCGGAGATGAGATTCATTCGACGTTGGCCGGGCAGACACTCAGCTACGCGGAGGGCGTAACGCAGAACTTCGAAGCAAGCGGAGTGACGCATTACTTCTCGGGGCGACCCAGTGCTGGACGTTGGGCGGTGCGAGAGGACAGGTATTGCTCGACCTGGCCCCCGTCCGAGCTGTGGGCTTGTTATGACGTTTTGCAAAGTGGTTTGATCATTCGCTTCATTGATGACAATGGCGAAATCACGGATGGGTATCTGTCCGAATGAACGCACCCGGCGATTTGTTTGATTTTGAAGGCCAATGGACCTTAACCCGGACAATCCGCGATGCGCGGGCAGGGCAGGTGGTGCAGGCTGACGGAACAGCCGTTCTGCGCCGCGCCGATCACGGATTGGTCTATGACGAAGAGGTCACGCTGCGCATTCCCGGTCAGGCCGAGATGAAGGGGACCCGGCGCTATATGTGGCACGCGGATCGTGATGGGATCGCGATACATTTCGACGACGGACGGTATTTTCATCGGTTGAAACTAGGTTTGCAGCAGGTTGCCGATCACCATGATTGCACACCTGACAGCTATGACGCGACCTATGATTTCGAGGACTGGCCGCGCTGGAACGTGCGTTGGGTCGTATCCGGGCCGCGAAAATCATATGAAATGGACACGCAATACGTCCCGCGATAACGTATTCACCTTGAAGTGATCGCCCGGATTGGGCATTGCTGTTGCGGAATTCCGATCCGAATTGGGGAGAAGTGAAGATGAATGCAAACGTACTGGCCAACGCGATTGGCCCGCGTGAGGGCACAGCACTGCGCGTCAAGCAAGTGGTTCTGGTCGCGCTGGGCATCGTTGCTCTGGCCGTTGCCGCGAAAATCAAAGTACCGATGTTTCCGGTACCGATGACAATGGGCACTTTTGCAGTGCTGAGCATCGGCACCGCATATGGCGCGCGTCTGGGTCTTGTGACCATGCTGGGCTATCTGCTGATTGGTGCGTTGGGCTTTGATGTATTCGCGGGATCGTCGGCCGAGAAATTTGGCCTGACCTACATGATGGGTGGCACTGGCGGCTACCTTGTCGGCTATCTGATGGCGACCGTTCTGTTGGGCGCTTTGGCAGCACGCGGTTGGGACCGTTCGGTCGGAAAGCTGGCGCTGGCGCTGGTTCTGGCGAACGTCCTGATCTACGTTCCGGGCCTGCTGTGGCTGGGTCAGCTTTATGGCTGGGACCAACCGATTCTGGAGTGGGGTATGACTCCGTTCCTGGTGGGCGATGCGGTTAAACTGGCGCTTGCAGCCCTGTTGATCCCCGCTTTGTGGAAGCTGGTGGGCGACGCCCGCGCCTGATTTTCAGCGCAACTCACATTTACGACCCGCGCTAGGAGCAATCCTGGCGCGGGTTTTTTGTTGTGCCAAGACTGGACAAACCCGAAGATCACAGGTCAGTCTACGTTAAAAGAAACAATAGGTTATTTGGATATGTTTTTGCGATTGAGCTCTGCTTTTGCGGCGATATGGCTAAGCGCTGTTCCGGCCTTGGCCGAAACGCCGGTCACGTATACCGATAACGGGCGCGCGCTGTTCAGCTTTTCTGTGCCCGACTTTTGGGCGGTCCGCACCGGTGGCCCGCGCGAGATCGAGGATACCGAACTGGGTGATCCGCGTGCTGTCGCGCGGGTGATGGGCGTCCGGCCTGTGACCGATGATACGGTCTGGATCGGGTTCGTATCCCCGGCCGGGGTCGCCTCTATAGATGGCGGGCTGCGGTATTTGCAGGACATTGACAAGTTTCTGGTTAAGTCCCCGGTTGTATCCGATACCGTCTCGACGCGGATCGGCGGGCTGCCGGCACAAGTTATCCGTGGCACCGGAACCCGTGAAGGACGGGGGGTCAACTTTACCGCAACGGTAATCGATCTGCCGCGTGACCGTGTGGCCGTTGCTGTCGCTGTTCTGCGCGACGGCGCGGATCCGGCTTACGTGGACGACCTGAACGCGGTGTTCGACTCGTTCCGGGCAGCGCGGTGAGGAGAGTGGACATGACCAGTAAACTGATCAGAAGAACCTTTCTGGCGCTGAGCCTGGGCGCCGCCAGTTTCACGCTCTCGGCCTGCGACGGAGTCACCGTAGGTGTCGGCTACGGGTATGACCCGTTTTATGACTCGCTGCTATGGAACGACTATTATCACGATGTCGACGTCGATATTGATGTTGATCGCCCTGTTCGTCCAAGACCGCCAGAGGGGCGCCCCCCTGCGCGACCCGTGCCGCCAATTGGTAAACCACCCGCGCGGCCCCGTCCGCCGGTTGCGAAACCGCCGGCCCGACCGCGCCCGCCGGTCGCGCGACCGCCAACCGCGCGCCCACCGATTCATCGCCCGTCGCCGCGACGGTAACGGGCGTCAAGCCAGCAATTCGGTGGTGATCTGAGCCGTTCCTTCAAGTGTCCTGTGAACGGGGCACTTGTCGGCAATCTCTAGCAACCTTGCGCGTTGTTCCTGATCCAGTGGGCCTTCCAACCGGATTTTGCGCCGGAACAGATCGACTTTGCCGTCGCCTATCAATCCGGCGTCCTGTGCGTGGACCTTGTTGTGACAGACATCGACCGTGATACCCGTCAAGGGCCACCGTTTACGACGCGCATACATCCGTATTGTCATCGAGGTGCAGGCCCCCAAACCTGAAGACACGAAACCGTAGGGCGACATGCCGCGGTCAGTGCCGCCATAGGACGCGGGTTCATCCGCGATTGCGTGGTGTCGGGGGCCGGACTGAATATCCTGCAAAAAGCCATTCGGATCAGCCTCGGTCACGCGGACGATGCCTTCGGGCGCGCCGGGCGGTGGGGCAGGCGGGTGGAGCGCGACATAGCGCGTCACCCAGGCTGCGATAACGTCCGCAGCATATTCAGCGTCTGAGGCGCGGGTGATCAAGTGGTCGGCGTCGTCCAGCGTGACAAAGCTTTTGGGATGCTTGGCAGTCAGGAAAATCTTGCTGGCGTTGTCGATGCTGACCGTTTCGTCCAGTGGAGCGTGCAAGATCAGCAGCGCGGCCTTCAGCTCTTTGATGGCCGGCGTCATTGCGGATTCCGAGATATCGTCAACAAACGCCTTGCCAATGCGGAAGGGTCGCCCACCCAATGTCACCTCGGCCGAGCCTTCTTGTTCGATCTCGGGCAGCGCTGCTTGGAAATGGTGCGATACATGGCCCGGATCGGCAGGCGCACCCAGCGTAACTACGGCCTTAACGCTGGGAATTCCTGCGCGCGCGCGCAGAACAGCGGCGCCGCCCAGCGAATGTCCGATCAGCAGAGACGGTGGCATGTCGCGCCTTGCTAAGTATTGCGACGCCGCGATCAAGTCCTCGACATTGGATGAGAACGTGGTGTTGGCAAACTCGCCATCGGAATGGCCCAGCCCGGTGAAGTCGAAGCGCAGAACAGCAATACCCATCCCAGCCAGACGCGCAGCGATCCTGCGGGCTGCAGGGATGTCTTTGGAACAGGTAAAACAGTGTGCAAACAAAGCGGTGGCCAGAACCGGACCGTCCGGCAGGTCAAAGCGCGCAGCAAGTTGGTTGCCGTCGTGACCGGCAAAAGTAATACGTTCGGTGGGCATGGCAGTTCCTTACGTCGCGAGTTGCCTTAATACTGTGGGCTTACTTGGGGTCGCTCAACCCATTTGTCGTGGCCGTCACGGGAAGGTGAGGAAAGATCGCCCCTATAGATCATGGCAGTTAAAGCAGAGAAGTTGAAGCATCACAGATTGTGATGAATAGACTTTCAAATATTCGTTTTATTAAAGGAAGAACCTTCCCCATCTTGGGCTTGTGAAGCAAAGCAGCCAAGGAGGCAATCATGGCACATGTCACTTCCGCACCCCGTGGCGCAACACCGCGCCCAGACATTCTGATCGTTATCGCGTTGGCGGGGGTTATCGGTTTTTCAGCCGGTCAGAACTGGCCGAACACGCACTCGGCCAGCGCAGTGATGGCCGAGGACTGGCATGGTAACGTCAAGCGTTCGACCTGGCCGGATTAAAAGGTCAAACAAACGAGCCCCATCAATTGGGCATCAAAGGGATAGGTCGAAAGGTTCTCATACCCGTCTTCGGTGATGAGAACCTGATCTTCCAGTTTGATCGAGAAGTCCCCGCCCACTTCGCCGACGGCGGCTTCGACGCAAAGGACCATGCCGGGCTCAAGAGGGTAATCATACGCGCCCGGCACTGCCTTGTCCGGATAAGCGACCAGAGGCCATTCGTCACACAGCCCCACCCCATGCATCAGGCAACCATATTTCTGCGCCTGAAACTTGTCGTCCAGTCGATGACTGTTGGCGGTCAGTTCTGGGATCATGACGCCGGGTTTCAGCATCTCCATATTGGTCATGATATGCTCATGGGCGTGCTGCATGGCATAGATCATGTCGGGTCGCGGTTTTTGATCACCGATCCACCATGTGCGTGAAATATCGATGCAAATCCCGTACGAGCCGATAAGATCCGTGTCGAAGGCGATGATCTCGTTGGCTTGCGTAATGCGCGGGCCACATTCCTGAAACCAAGGATTCGTACGCTGCCCCGAGGCCAGCAGTCGGGTTTCGATCCATTCGCCGCCGCGCCGGATATTTTCAGCGTGAAGAATAGCCCAGATGTCGTCCTCGGACGTCTTGCCGTCGCCCACATTGGCACGGGCAAATTTCTCCATCTCGGCGACGGCTGTTTCGCAAGCGTGGTTCGCGCAGCGCATCGCCAGAATCTCATCCGGTCCTTTGATGGAGCGGGTTTTTTCGGTGACCTCTTCGCCTTCCATGATCTCGAACCCTTGCGCTTCCAAAGCGCGCAGCCCGTGCAACATGATTTTGTCGACAGCCAGCCGCATGTTGCCACCACTATGTTCTTCGATCAGGGCGCGTACTTCGTTCGAGAACACATCTGCCGCCACATCCACCTTGTCGCCACGGTCAAAATAGAACAGATCCGCGCCCGAGCGCTGTTCGCGTACCAAGGGGTTGAAAGTCGAAAGAAACGGAGAATTCTTGTAGTCCCAGATCACCATGTAGCCGTCCGCACAGAGCAGCACGGCACGAAACGGGTTATGTGTGTTCCACAGCTGCATGTTTGTGCTGTCGGTCGCATAGCGGATGTTGAGCGGGTCAAACATCAGCAAGCCGCCGTAACCACGATCAACGACAGCTTGGGTCAGACGTTTCCATCGATATTCGCGCATTGATGCCAGATTGGGCAGGGTCAGGCCAGCGGCCTCCCATTCGGCAAAGGCCAGTTGTGTTGGGCCTATCTCAATCCGGTCCAAGTCGTTTGGCGTACCATCGCCAAGGGTCGCGCCCTTTGTCGGGTCGATCTTTCGACCATCGCGGTAGTGAGTGTTCATGGCGGCCCTCCCTGCCTATTTATTAAGCGTGGAGAATCATTGCGCTGTCGTCTTGATATTTTGCGACGGTCGGCCCGTCGCTTTTTGACCGACAACAGAATGGCGTGGTGGTAAGTCGACCTCATGACGATTTTGCAAAGCTCGATCCCGTACGACCCTCTTTCGGAAAGGCCCCTGCCGGGCATCCAACCTGCCAGCATGGAGACGTGGCTGCATCGTGATGATGCCTTCGCCGCACAGATGCAACATCGAGGGGCGTTGCTACGTGATCGTCGCGCTGACGTTTTGGCGCTGGATCCCGCCGCCGAGCCTGCCGCGCAAGAAGTGTTGGATCTGGTGCTTCACCACGCTTATCCGGGGTGTTCTGGCACTGTCATTCGACCGGATGGGCAAGAGGTTTGCATTGATCGCAAACACCCGTTGGAGACTCTTTGCAATTTGGTGCAAGAGGATATTTGCATCCTGCTAAAGCGGGGCGAAGAGCACGTTCTGACCGGTGCAATCCTGTGCTTTCCGGCCAGTTGGCGATTGTCCGAGAAATTCATGCGTCCGTTGATCGACATCCACCTGCCAGTGGACAGATATGACGAAAACGTTGCGCGCCGCGTGCAACGCCTGTTTGATGGAATTCAACCCGGCCGACCACTGTGGCGTTATAATGCTTTGTGGTACGACAACGCCGAGTTGTACCAGCCGCGCAGTGCTCAAGAACAACGCCACATCAAGGACCTCGGTACTGCACCTTACTTACGAAGCGAGCGCCAAACCCTGCTGCGTCTTCCCAAATCGCAGGCAGTCATATTTTCGATCCACACATACGTTTTGGCAGCAGAGCGTCTGCGCAAAATAGAAAACCCCGCCTGATGGCGGGGCCTCCTAGGAGGGTCTTGTTTTGTGAGTTACATGCCCAAAGCGTTGGCAACGCCCGCGAAAGCCCCGCTTGTGCTGAGAGCAGAGATCGTTACGGAATAGGCAAGTACCTGGGTGTTCAGGCGAAAGTCTTCGCCCCTTATCAGGTTCACAGCGGCCATTGAGGCCGCGATCGGGACAGACACACTGGCCACGGCACCGGTTAGTCCCCAACTGGTCAGTCGCAGGATGTCACTTGGTTGTTCGTGGTCGAGGGGGGGCGTGTCCTCCCGATCTATTGGCTGCTCGATAGGTTCTGTCCGAAAAGCGATGCTGAGCAACTGCTCATCCGACAACTGGATCGGCCGGGCTGCCGGAGGCGGCGCCTTTTTTTGTGGCTCGTCCAGTGGGTCTTCCTCAATAGTGTCCAGCTCCGCAAATGGGCCAGAAACTGCCTCGAAAACTTGCTTTCTATTCCGCTTTTTTTTAGCGGGGGGCAGAGTGTCAAATGCACTCATGAATTGTTCGATGGTCAGAACCGTGTTGGGCGATAGCCACTCGACCCGTTTGGTCGCGCAAATGTCGACCATGCGATACAGGATCACCACCAGCATTAGTTCTGAGATTTCGGTGTCATCCAGCAATTCTGAGACGGGAGACACAGTTATTGTCAGTCGATTTTGCGGCAAGGTCACGGCGGGGCGTTTAATCGTTTTCAATCCGGCCGCGCGGTCCACACGTTCGATCCGCGTCTCGCTTGCTGGCACCTGAGTGTCCAGTGTCAGCCGCACAAGATACTGGCTACAAACGATGCTGGCTTCGGTGGAATCGAGAACGCTTTTACGCTCTACCAGATGGCCATAATCTTCCAAAGTCGCAGCCACAATCGCGCTGAAACGCTCGATCGCGCCATCGGTCTCGCCGTCAAACTGCAGGCCACCATGATAGCTGTTCTTCGGAGTCACTGCGCATTCCTCTGCCGCATGTTGTGTTGAAATACAGCCTAGCAAGGAAAATAGGGCAGATTTGGGCGGTAATGGAAAAAAATCACAAATTGCAAAGATTGATTACGCTCAGGAAACCTAGGCATTTTGGGGGCCGTTTAATGTTCATGGCAAGAATGTGACCAAAATGTGGGGCAGTTGCGCGGAAATGTGGCCAGGGTCAGCCGTCGATTCGGGCGGCCATTATCGCGATCGATTGTTGGTACACGGTGGCGGCATTCCATTGCTGGATGACCGCAAAGTTCGGCTGCCCCGGTTGGTAGCCGCGCCCCGGTTTCCAACCCTTTTTGCGCAAAAAGTTGGCTGTCGATGCCAGCGCGTCAGTCATGTTGTAAAAGTCGACGTTACCGTCACCTGTTGCGTCGACTCCATAGGTCAACGCATTGCCGGGTAGAAACTGTGTGTGCCCCAATTCGCCATGTTTCGCGCCCTTGGTAGCTGTCGTAATGCTGCCTTGATCGACCAGTTTTAGGGCACCAATTGCGTGGGGAATAAAGAACTCGGACCGACGACAATCATAGGCCAGCGTGGTGATAGCCGATACAACCTGACTGTCGCCCATAAAACCACCAAAGCCCGTTTCCATCCCATGGATGGCAATAAGTACACCTGCGGGCACTCCGTATTGCCGTTCGAGAGCGGCGTAAAACTGAGGGTTTCGTGCTTTTCGTTTGCGCCCTTGCGCGACGATTGTATCTGTTCCGCGCACTTGCATGAATTTGTCTAACGAGTACTTAAAGCTTTTTTGATTGCGGTCTGCGGCAATTGTTCGGGTGGCATAGGTCGTTTGGGCCAATGCCTGAAGCCCCTTTTTCTTGACGCCAGCACGTTTTGCCTGTCGTGAGAAGTCCTTTTTCCAGGCTTCAAACCCGGCGCTGGTGTTTCCGCATTGGGCAGCAAGCCCAGCTGTAGGAAGGAAAACGGTCAGAGCAATTGCCAAGCGCAACATCATAATAATCCCAAAATACACACCCCAACCTTACGATGCGTCTTTGGTCTGGCAAAGGGCTTAGTACAGGTCCAACTCTCCGCTGTGCTTGAGGGCCTCAAACCACTCATCCGGCGTTTTGTTGATCTTGGCATGTTTGACCATCATGGCGTTCATGTTCGGAAGGTTGGACGAGTCCGGCCAGTCCTCGGGGCTCCACAGGTTCGCGCGGATCACGCATTTAGGGCAGTGCGCAAAAACAGTTTGCACCTTAATCAGAAGTGCAAGTTTGGGCGGTCGGGCTTGCACAGTCATCGAGGCCAGTAGTTTTGGATCAGCGCATATTTGGGCAGTTCCTCGGATACGCAGCGTCTCCATCTTTCCTGGCACGAAGAAGATAACACTGGCGCGTGGGTCTTTCAGGATGTTGTGAAAGGTATCCACCCGTTTGTTGCCGGGGCGGTCAGGGATGGCGATCAAGTTGTCCGACAGCACCTGAACAAAGCCACATGGATCCCCACGCGGGGATACATCCAGATGCTCGTCCGGATTGGCCGAGGCGATCAGGCAGAACGGCGAGGTCGCGATGAAGTCGCGGCACATCTGGTCAAGTGCCGGCAGTTCTTTGGCGATGATCTGGGGCAGGGGCGCGCCGGTGATCCGTTCCAGTTCTTCGGGTGTGGTCACGAAGTTGGTGAATTCGGTGTCCATGCGATCTCCTCCTAATCGTTAGTGTGGAAGATCACCCGGAATGAGACAAGGGCGCCCGGTTGGACGCCCTTGAAAGAATTTTCATCGAAAATTCTTGGATCAGCAGCTGTAGTACATGCCGTATTCTACAGGGTGCGGTGTGTGCTCGTAGGTTTCGACCTCTTCCATCTTCAGCGCGATGTAGCCATCGATCTGGTCTTTGGTGAACACGTCGCCTTGCAGCAGGAAGTCGTGATCGGAGGCCAGAGCTTCCAGCGCTTCACGCAGCGAACCACATACGGTCGGGATGTCGGCCAGTTCTTCGGCCGGCAGATCGTACAGGTTCTTGTCCATAGCTTCGCCCGGATCGATCTTGTTCTTGATGCCGTCCAGACCAGCCATCAGCAGAGCAGCAAACGCCAGGTAGGGGTTCGCGGCTGGGTCGGGGAAGCGGGCCTCGACGCGCTTGGCTTTCGGGCTTTCGGTCCACGGAATACGGACACAACCCGAACGGTTACGGGCCGAATAGGCGCGCAGAACAGGTGCTTCGAAACCCGGGATCAGGCGCTTGTAGCTGTTGGTCGAGGGGTTGGTGAAGGCGTTCAGGGTCTTGGCGTGCTTCAGGATGCCGCCAATGAAGTAGATCGCTTCGTCCGACAGGTCAGCGTACTTGTCGCCAGCGAACAGAGGTTTGCCGTCTTTCCAGATCGACATGTTCACGTGCATACCGGTGCCGTTGTCACCTGCGATCGGCTTCGGCATGAAGGTGGCCGATTTGCCGTAGGCATGTGCAACGTTGTGGATGACGTACTTGTACTTCTGCAGCTCGTCGGCCTGCTTGGTCAGGCTGTCAAAGATCAGGCCCAGCTCGTGCTGGCAGGACGCAACCTCGTGGTGGTGCTTGTCCACTTTCATGCCCAGACGCTTCATGGTCGACAGCATTTCCGAGCGCAGGTCTTGCGCTTCGTCAACGGGGTTCACGGGGAAGTAGCCGCCCTTAACGCCCGGACGGTGGCCCATGTTGCCCATCTCGTACTCGGTGTCGGTGTTCCACGACGCGTCAGTCGCATCAACTTCGTAGGATACCTTGTTGATGCTGTTCGAGAAGCGGACATCGTCAAACAGGAAGAATTCTGCCTCGGGGCCCATGTAGGCAACGTCACCAATACCCGATGCTTTCAGGTAGGCTTCGGCTTTCTGGGCGGTGCCGCGTGGGTCACGCTCATAGGCTTCGCCGGTGTCGGGCTCAACGATCGAGCAGTGCAGGCAGATGGTCTTTTCTGCGTAGAACGGATCGACATAAGCGCTTTCGGTGTCGGGCATCAGTTTCATGTCGGATGCTTCGATCGACTTCCAGCCAGCGATCGACGAGCCGTCGAACATGAAGCCTTCTTCCAGGAAGTCTTCGTCAACCTGGTCCGACATGATGGTGACGTGCTGAAGCTTGCCGCGCGGGTCGGTGAAGCGGATGTCGACGTATTCTGCGTCTTCATCACGGATCAGCTGAAGAACTGCGTCCTTGCTCATACTCTATTTTCCTCTGATTGGAGTGTTCGATTACAGCGCTTCCGAGCCGGTTTCACCGGTCCGGATGCGAATGGCTTGCTCAACGGGCGACACAAAGATCTTGCCGTCGCCGATTTTGTCGGTCTTAGCGGCCGAGACGATGGCGTCGATGGCAGCATCGACCTGATCGTCGTCCAAAACGACTTCGACCTTCACTTTGGGCAGAAAGTCGACCACGTATTCCGCACCGCGGTACAGTTCGGTGTGGCCTTTCTGGCGACCAAACCCTTTAACCTCGATCACGCTGAGACCCTGGACGCCAACGTCCTGCAGTGCCTCTTTTACCTCATCGAGTTTGAACGGTTTGATGATCGCTTCGATCTTCTTCATCCCGGGCTCCCTTTAACTCTTGTCAGGATCGCAGTGACCACGTCTAAGATCGGGCGGCAATCGGATTGCGAATTTGGTCCCGTTTGGCCGCTGGGAAAATAGGCTTAGGTTTAAATTTTAATCAGGTTGCACAAAAAGTAATCGAAACTGAATCGACTGGGAATTTTGAGATGACGGAACTGCTGACGGCTGCTCAGATGCGGGCCATCGAACAGGCCGCGATTGAGTCTGGTGAGGTGACCGGACTGGAGCTAATGGAGCGGGCCGGGCAGGGCGTTGTCGACGCGATTTATGAGGAGTGGCCCGAGTACAAGGATCGAGGGGCCAGCCCCTCGAGCTCCCCGAGGTATTTGAGGCCAGATGAAGGGGATCCACCGCGCGCCGTGGTGTTGTGCGGGCCGGGGAACAATGGCGGTGATGGGTTTGTTGTTGCGCGTCTGCTGCATGCGTTGGGGTGGAACCTTGAGGTGTTTCTGTACGGGGATGCTGAGAAGCTGCCGCCGGATGCGCGAGTGAATTATGAGCGGTGGATGGAGTTGGGGGCTGTCAAAGCTCGAAAGATTGATCCACCACCCTTGGTGGATGAGTATCTGCCTTTCCCGGATCATTTGGACCTGATTGTCGATAGCTTGTTTGGAACCGGTTTGACTCGTCCTTTTGGGGGGGCGTTTAGCCTTTTGTCTCAAGAGGCGGTGAAAACTTTGCTAACAGAGAAAGGTGTTCGGGTTGTGTCCGTAGACACACCGAGTGGATTGTGCGCAGACAGCGGTCGGGCGATAGGCTCTGCAATTTCGGCTGATTTGACCGTTTCATTTCATACTAGAAAGATTGGTCATCTAATCGCGGATGGTCCACGATATTGTGGAAAGACTGTTGTGGCTGGCATTGGGCTGCCGTCACTGGAAAAGCCTGATTCAGCGGCCCGAAGTGCTTTGGTTAAGCTCCACGATCAGGAAAAACTGGTTCGGGTGCTGTGTACGGAAGCAGATCAAAGCAACTTGCCACAGTATCTCTTCAAAAAGCTTTACGAGCATAAATACTCCCACGGTCACGCCCTGATCCTCTCAGGCGGCGCTGCGAAAACTGGTGCTGCGCGGTTGGCGGCGCGGGGCGCTTTGCGGATTGGGGCTGGGTTGGTGACGCTTGGGGTGCCGGGCTCGGCTCAGATGGAGGTGGCGGCGCAGGTGACGGCCCTCATGGTGCAACGGGTTGATGGGGCCGAGGGGTTTGCGGATGTGCTGGGCGACGAGCGGTTGAATGCGCTGTGTCTTGGGCCGGGAATGGGGTTGGAGCGGGCGCGCGAACTGGTGCCGGTTGCGTTGCTCGCCAAGCGGGCGACCGTGCTGGATGCGGATGCTCTGACGGCGTTTGCAGATGATCCGGCGGCCCTGTTTGGGCAGTTGCACGAGAATTGCGTTCTGACCCCGCATGGGGGCGAATTTGCGCGCCTGTTCCCGGATATTGCCGAGAAATTGGCGGCTGCGCCAACCAAAGGCCCGGCCTATTCCAAGGTGGACGCCACGCGCGAAGCCGCCAAGCGGGCGGGGTGTGTCATTCTGTTCAAGGGGCCAGACACGGTGATTGCCGCGCCGGATGGGCGATGTTCGATCAATGCCGCTGTCTATGATCGTGCGGCACCGTGGTTGGCCACGGCCGGGTCGGGGGATGTTCTGGCAGGGTTCATCACGGGCCTTTCGGCGCGCGGGTTCAGTCCGATGCAGGCGGCGGAAACGGGCGCTTGGCTGCATGTGGAATGCGCGCGCAACTTTGGTCCGGGTCTGATCGCCGAGGATTTGCCCGAGCAGTTGCCTGCTGTTTTAAAACAGATCGAAGCCTGATCGCGCTTTGGAGGCAGGCTTGTGTTGCTGTCTGTCTCTTCCGCGTCGCGGGAACCTAGTCACCAACAATTTTAGACAAAAGACGGTCAAAACAAGGCTGATCGGGCAGTTGCCTCTTGCACGCGGGGGACTGGGCAAATAGAAGGCGTCAAATTTGCCCGGCGCGCCGTTTTGCGCGCCCCGAATCCTATGGGGACTACCATAATGCAGGTTACCGAGACGCTGAACGAAGGTCTGAAACGCGGCTATAACATTGTCGTATCCGCCGCCGAGCTGGACGACAAAGTGAATGAGAAACTGGTTGAAGCGCAGCCAGAAGTCGAAATGAAGGGTTTTCGCAAAGGCAAGGTGCCGATGGCGCTGCTGAAAAAGCAGTTCGGCCAGCGTCTGCTGGGTGAAGCGATGCAGGAAAGCATCGACGGTGCGATGAACAAGCATTTTGAAGACAGCGGCGATCGTCCGGCCCTGCAGCCCGAGGTCAAGATGACCAACGAGGACTGGAAAGAAGGCGACGACGTCCATGTCGAAATGTCCTATGAGGCTCTGCCCGCGATCCCCGAGGTTGACCTGAAATCAGTCGAGCTGGAAAAACTGGTCGTCAAAGCCGATGACGCAGCCATCGAAGAGGCGCTGAACAACCTGGCCGAAACCGCGCAGGATTTCAAAGCGCGCCGTAAAGGCTCGAAAGCCAAGGATGGCGACCAGATCGTATTCGACTTTGTCGGCAAGGTTGACGGCGAAGAATTCGAAGGTGGCTCGGCCGAAGACTACCCGTTGGTTCTGGGCTCAAACAGCTTCATTCCCGGTTTCGAAGAGCAGCTGGTTGGCGTTAAAGCCGAAGAAGAAAAAGACGTGAACGTCACCTTCCCGGCCGAATACGGTGCCGAGCATCTGGCCGGCAAAGACGCTGTTTTCACCTGCACCGTGAAAGAGGTGAAAGAACCCGTCGCTGCAGAAGTGAACGACGAGCTGGCCACCAAGTTTGGCGCTGAGGACCTGGAAGCCCTGAAGGGCCAGATCGCCGAGCGTTTGGAAGCCGAATATGCCGGCGCTTCGCGCGCAGTCATGAAGCGTGCCCTGCTGGATGCGCTGGACGAGAAAGTCTCGTTCGACTTGCCGCCGTCGTTGGTTGAGGCGGAAGCCAAACAGATCGCACACCAGCTGTGGCACGAAGAAAACCCGGACGTTGAAGGTCATGACCACGATCCGATCGAACCCACCGACGAGCACAACACATTGGCCGAGCGCCGCGTGCGTTTGGGCCTGCTGTTGGCCGAGCTGGGGCAGAAAGCCGAAGTTGAAGTCACCGATGCGGAGATGACTCAGGCGATCATGAACCAGGCACGTCAGTACCCGGGTCAGGAACGTCAGTTCTTTGAGTTCGTGCAGCAGAACGCTCAGATGCAGCAGCAACTGCGTGCCCCGATTTTTGAGGACAAGGTCATCGACTATATTGTCGAGCTGGCTCAGGTCACCGACAAGGACGTCAGCAAAGACGACCTGCAGAAAGCTGTCGAGGCTTTGGAAGAGGAATAATTCTCTTTCGCCCCTTTCGGGCGAGCAAGATAAAATGCGGAGCCGTCTGGAAACAACGGCTCCGCTTGAGTGGCTTACGCTATGAGGTGAGGGGGTCAGGCCTCATGAGCGAAAGCGCGGGGGGTACTCAGCAGAGCGAACTTCTGCTCTGGCGTAAACTTATCCGAAAGTTCTTCAATCAGCCTCAGAACAGCGTCAACTTCGTCTTTCGAGGTGGCTGCACCCATTTGTTCCACAAAGTACTTTTCGAGCTGATTGAGCGGCTTACGGTCGTAGTTTGCAGCCTTGGGTGCCGCTTTGGTCTTGTCGAACAACGTGCGTGCTTGTTCGTCGCTTAGAAACACATCGTGCGCGATTCCTGCATATTTCCGAATTCCGGAAATCCTTTCGTCCGAGCAATCCATAAGTGCGGCCATGGCAACAACTTTGCCCATTGGTTTGGCAGAGCCTAAATAGTCATACGGAGCGTTACCAGACCGTTGCAGAACCCGGTTCATGACAGGATCAATCACAGCGATCGAATCCAGCACTCCTGCCATCTTTGCGTATTCGAACGACCCTATCATGACCTCGCTGGTTACGTACGAGACCGAATTTTCGCCCCTGCCACGCCCCAGTTTCTTTGTGTCGACGCAAAAACGGGTTGCTTCCCAAACTTGCGCGCTGCGCAGAGGCGGTTCGCCGTCCAGGATCGAGTTAAACACGTCTGCCAGCATATGTGGCCCCGTGGTCTGCAGCAACCGCATGCAGCCTACGACGTCCCCCTCGTCGTTTAGGCTGACCACGTGTGCAGGATTAAGCGTATCAAATTTGTCGACTTCCCGACCGTCGCGGATGTTCACATCCCATCCCAAGCGGTCGCCGAAAACGCGCGCGCGCAGTTGATACATTTCGTCCAAGACGTCTTTGAATTTATGTTGGTTTATACCATCAATCACGATGATCATTTCCATCCCCCTACAGATTGGTTACCGTGAATGGAAAATTAACCAAGTTATGATCTGAGACTATTGGGGGTTTCCCGTAGAGAAGCGGTTTTTTGGTTAACCAGGGGCGATTATTCCAAGTCCTATGGCGCGACCAATCGCCTGTGGCGTGGTCAAAGCCCCGAGTTTCTCGCGGCCGGACCTAACGTGAACTTCAACTGTGCGGTGCGAGATCGAAAGAATATCGCCGATGTCCTGTTGCGACTTCCCTTCCGCCACCCATTGCAAAATCTCTTTCTCACGCGTGGACAGGGTTGGCAGATACAGGGCTTTTGCCAAAAGCCCGGACTGCATGACGGTGTCATGCGCCTGGACTGCCGCCAACTGCAGGTCTCCCATAACGTGTCGCTTCAGTCTTTCCCATTCCTCATCCGAGCAGTTGCGGGTCACGTTCAGCAAGCCACATTCGCCATAGGGACCCCGGACCGGAACGGTCAGCCCCCTCGGGGTAATTCCAAAGTCGTGGGCGTCTTTGAAAACCGTGTGAAACTTTTCATCTTGGCTAAAACGACTCCAGTCCACCGGTGCGATGCTAAGCATGGATTGGTACAAAGTTGGATCGAAGTGATGAAACCCTTGGCTTCCGTAGTGGATCTTCCATTCGTCGGGGTAATTTGCATAGCCCTGAACATCCCCTTTGACGGGGTTGAAAGTTGCATAGGATGCGTAATCAAAGCCAAGTTCGTTGCAAACGGCATTGATAATGTCCGCCGCAGACCTTTCTTCCTGTTCGATCCTGGCTAGGTCGATGAGTTTCAAGTGTCTAACCTTCGTGATGACTACCCTCTCCCCAGAGCATAGTCGTATCTGTCCAAATTAAAGCATACGTTGCGTCACCTTGATGATGTGACGCAAGCAAATAGTTCGCTTTGCATGGTGTTAATGCAGTGAAATGGCAATAGATACGTAGGAATTGGCCTGTTTTTGCAGCGGTATTTTGCGGATTGTTGCCGACTGCAGGACAAGTTGTCTCACTCGGGTTTCAACCCAGTCTCGACGAGCAATCCGCGGGCCTTGGCCTCAGGCCAATAGCCTTTGGCATACAGGAAAATCGCGCGCTGCTGATCGCCGTCGGACAACAACCATGCTCCGCGTAGGTATTTGCCCGCGAATTCCAGATTGGTATCGGCGTCCAATAGGCCCTGTGGGTCACCACTGTAACCCATGGACCGGGCTGTCGCCGGAAGGATCTGCAACAGTCCGTAATAGGGACGGTTCACCGCCCACGGCCGGTGCGTGCTTTCGCGGATGGCGAGCTTGTGAACCAACTCTCGCGGGAGCTCGTAGTGATCGGCCCATTTGTTGATCGAGGCCCGCAACTCGGGCGTCTCATTGGGATAAAGCGGAGGATCAAATGCGGCACGTGTCGGGGTGTCCGGGCTTCCGCATGCAGCAAGAGGCGCGGCGAGCAACAGGGCAATCAGATTACGGCGCATGATTTTGGTCATCGAGATCTCCGGCGTTTGTCGCGATACTAGGAAACTTGGTTTCGTCCGCAAGGGTAGCGGAAGATTCCGGCTGAAATATGCCGTTGGGACCTTGAATGAAAAAAGGCCGCGCATGATGACGCGGCCTTTCTCAAATCCAGTGAAGAAGATCAGGCTTTTGCTTCGTCTTCTTCCGCAGCTGGTGCTTCGTCAGCAACCAGGTCATCGTCGTCCGACGCGGCCGAACCGATGTCGTCGAACAGCTCGGCGATTTCGAATTCAGCGGCTGCTTCTTCTTCGGCAGCCAGTTCCTGGATCGACTTGCCCGAAGCTTGCAGTTCGGCTTCTTCTTCCGAACGGGCGACGTTCATCTGAATCTCGACTTCGACCTCGGGGTGCAGTTTGACTGCGAGCGAGTGCAGACCCAGTTCCTTGATCGGTGCGATCAGGGCGATCTGTTTCTTGTCGACGGTGAAGCCAGCTTCGGTCGCGGCCTCTGCGGCGTCACGCGGAGTGACCGAGCCATACAGAGCGCCAGCATCCGATGCCGAGCGAATCACGATGAACTGCTGACCGTCCAGCTTTTCAGCCAGTGCTTCAGCTTCTTTCTTGGTTTCCAGGTTGTGCGCTTCAAGCTGCGCCTTGCGGGCTTCGAACGAGGCGATGTTCGACTCGGACGCGCTCAGGGCTTTGCCTTGGGGCAGCAGGAAGTTGCGGGCGTAGCCAGGCTTGACGTCAACGACGTCGCCCATCTGACCCAATTTCGCAACGCGTTCCAGCAGGATAACTTGCATGTCAGTCTCTCCTTACTTCACGGCGTAGGGCAGCAGGGCGAGGAAGCGGGCGCGCTTGATAGCACGGGCGAGTTCACGCTGCTTTTTCGCCGAAACGGCGGTGATGCGCGAAGGTACGATCTTGCCACGCTCAGAGATGTAGCGCTGCAGCAGACGGGTGTCCTTATAGTCGATCTTCGGCGCGTTGTCGCCCGAGAACGGGCAGACCTTGCGGCGGCGGAAAAATGGTTTTGCGGCCATGGTTTAATGTCCTTTCGTCAGGCGTTGATCAACGGCGCTCGCGGCGGCCTTCGCGCTCGTCGCGCTTCTGCATCTGGACCGAGGGGCCCTCGGCATGTTCGTCGACCTTGATGGTCAGAACGCGCATGACGTCTTCGTGCAGGCGCATCAGGCGCTCCATTTCCTGAACCGCGCCAGCAGGCGAGTCGGTTTTCAGGAAGGCGTAGTGGCCTTTGCGGTTTTTGTTGATCTTGTAGGCCATCGTCTTGACACCCCAGTACTCGCTTTCGACGACGTTGCCGCCGTTGTCAGCCAGAACGGTGCCGAAGTGTTCGACGAGGCTTTCTGCCTGCGCGTTGGACAGATCCTGACGCGCGATCATTACATGCTCATACAGTGGCATGTGCACTCCTGTTTATATCAAGGCGCATTTCATAGGCGGGGCCATCTGGTCCTTCGCGACCCTGCCACGAGAGGCTGCGCGATTCATACGATTAGCGAAGGATGGCCCCGTATACACGTTTATTGCGACGGGGCAAGTCCCGTCACATATGCCTTGGTGAAGTCGTGCTATTTCCACCGCGACGCCCAATTCCTGACGCTTTTCAATTCGATCTTAACTCTCATACCGGGACAATAACCGGACACACCGGACCCAAGTCGGCAACCTGAGAAACAGGGTGAGAGAAATGACCGCGATAAATACGAATACACTCGAACAGACCGCGTCAAACGCGAGTTTTGAGAAATCCGTTCCAGTTCTGATCGCGTTCGCGCCGAACTGGAAAGTCCGCATGATCCTGGCGCGCATGGTTGGTGCGTTCCTGATTGTGATGGCATTTTCAATGTGGCTCGCTCCGGGCTCTGCCATGGCTACCGAAGTCTGGCCGATCAAACTGGCCGCGTCGCTTGCCTTTCTTGTTGTCGGTGTCAGTCTTCTGACCATTCAGGTGATGGATGCCCGTCCTGATGCGTATTTCGATCCGATCCGCCGTGAGGTGCGCGTTTTGCAAAAGAACGAAAACGGTCGGCCCCAGACTGTTCTGCGCCGCAGCTATGACACGCTGGGCGGTGCCAAGTTCAGCGATGACCAGGTCGAGCTGTTCGACGTGGACGGCAGCTTGTTGATGAAGCTGCCGTTGCAATCGGCGGATGTCAGCCGAGCGCTCAAGGGTCAACTGAGTGGAAGTGTAACAATCTTCGCCTGAATTTTATTCTGTTCATATAGGAACAGAAGTTGTGAGCGAATAAAGCTTGTGT
The DNA here is from genome assembly GCF_057221005.1 of Ruegeria sp. HKCCD7628. Classification (NCBI taxonomy): domain Bacteria; kingdom Pseudomonadati; phylum Pseudomonadota; class Alphaproteobacteria; order Rhodobacterales; family Roseobacteraceae; genus Ruegeria; species Ruegeria sp. HKCCD7628. Next base: position 545,710 of record NZ_JBWVBA010000001.1, on the reverse strand, counting down.
GCCGCCCCTTGGCGGCACATTTTCGTTACCGAGCAACCCAACAGGTTTGCATCCACAACATTGCGGAGTTTGTCATGAAACCCATCCTTCTTGCTGCTGCACTGGCCGTGTCGGCGACTTCGGCGTTTGCAAGTGCCGAGAAATACGTTCTGGACCCAAGCCACAGCCAGGTAATTTTCAACTATAACCACCTTGGTTTTTCGACCACCTATGGCATGTTCTCGGGCTTTGAAGGCGAGATCCTGTTCGACAAGGAAAACCCGGCTGCGTCCAGCGTGACGGTTTCGATGCCCGTTATCGAGATGTTCACGGGCTGGAAACCGCGCGAAGATCACTTCATGACCGAAGATTTTTTCGGTGCCGCTGAAGGCGATCTTGTTACCTTCACGTCCACCAGCATCGAAGTGACAGGCGAGAACACCGCCAATATCACCGGCGATTTGACAATGAATGGTGTAACCAAATCGGTCGTACTGGACGCCAAGCTGAACCAGGCGGGTGAGCATCCGATGGCAGGCAAGCCGTGGGCTGGCTTCGACGCGACGACCACTCTGATCCGCAGCGATTTCGATCTGGGCCAGTTCGCACCCTTCGTGGGTGACGAGGTTAATGTTCAGATCTCGGTCGAGGCGCAGAAAGCCGAGTAAATAAGGCTACTATTCTAGAATCGAAACCGCCGGAGCTTTTTGCCCCGGCGGTTTTCGTTTGTTCGCCGCTATTCACCGCGCGTAGCAGTCAGCTCGACGCTTACAGTGACTGCGAAGCCCAGTGAAGCTTCGGTGGGTTGCGATGTGCCCACATCGAAATCCATGCGGTTCAACTCTAATTCACCAGAAACCGTCGCGGTGTCGCCTTGCAAATCCAGAGTGAACGGCAGCACAACGTCCAAGGACTTGTCGCGGATGGTCAAGGGGCCGCGTGCCTCATACCCGGTTTCGGTTTTGAATAGATCTGCCTTAAACAGCGCCGTGGGATATTGTGCGCCGTCGAAAAAATCCGCGCCCATAGCTTGATCACTGACCGTGCCTAGGCTGAGCGACGGGATTGAGATCGTCACCTCGACCGAACCGGCCAAGCCGGGCTCGGCGGGCTCATCAAAGGCTATGGCGGCCGTCCAGTCCTGGAAGCTACCGGTGACTGGGCTACCCAGCTGGTTGATGGTAAGGCCCAGAGTTCCTTCCTGAACCTGCCAGTCCGATTGGACTTCGGCCAGTGCCGTGGCTTCGCCCTGAGCGTAAGAGTGATGGCTGAACGCGCCGATGCCCCAGCCGCCGACCAAAACCGCACCCCAGACGACGAGCGCGGCAAGCGCGGGTGTCTTCGAATGGTGTTGGGCCGGGGGCTCGGGGGCTTGGGCTGAGCCAGGCAACATACGCCGCAATGTGCTGTCTTTGTCGATGACGTGGTGTTTCAGCGCCCCGGCAATATGCAGCACCAGCGCACCTCCAAGAGTCCAGACGAACAGCCAGTGCAGGCTGGCGGTGAATTCGGCCAGATGTTGGGATTTGGGGACCAGCGGCAGGTTTTGACCAAACGGCCAAAGGATCGGCGCAAAGCCTTCAGCTGCGGCGTGGTGTATCCAACCGGTCAGCGGTGCCAGCACCAACGAGCCGTATAGCAGCCAATGCACGGTTTCCGCGGCAAAAGCCTCGGGCTTATTGTCGGCGTTCAAAAGGCCGGGTTTGGTTTGGGTCAGGGCCCAGAGAATGCGCGCGAGGGCTACGAAAAAGACCGCCACGCCCAGCGTTTTGTGCAGTGAGAACAGGCGCGCCGCGCGGGTGATGTCATCCTCGGTCGTCGGGATGTTCGGGTCATAGATGGCCTGTGCCAGATCATTGGCGAAATAGCCCAGCGGAAAGGCGGTTAAGATCAGCAGGGCGGTCAGCCAGTGGAAGGTCTTGGTGACGCTGCCATAGCTGGAAAACGTGTTGGTCGAGGGCATCGGGTGCTCCGGCGAAAGGGTGGTTGGGTTCAACCTATCGCCGTGCGGGCAGGACTCAAGGGCGCAGGGCGCACAGATACGGTGCCTTTGTGCAGAGATCAGGCAATGCTTGTGCCGCGCGATCACACAGTTTACACCCCGCCGCAACCTAACGTCATCCAAGAGGTTGCAATGACACGCGCATTTGTTTTCCCGGGGCAGGGCGCCCAGACCATCGGAATGGGCAAAGCTCTGGCCGAGGCTTACCCTGCCGCACAGGCGGTTTTTGACGAGGTGGACGAAGCCTTGGGAGAAAAGTTGAGCAGCCTGATCTGGGACGGTGATATTGCCGAGCTGACCCTGACGCAAAACGCACAGCCTGCACTGATGGCCACGTCCATGGCGGCGATGCGGGCGCTGGAGGCCGAGGGCGTCTCGATCACCGATGCAGCCTTTGTTGCCGGGCATTCGTTGGGGGAATATTCCGCGCTGGCCGCTGCTGGTGCGCTGACGGTTGCGGATACTGCGCGTCTTCTGCGCACCCGTGGTCAGGCGATGCAAAGCGCCGTGCCAGTGGGCGAAGGTGCGATGGCCGCGATCCTTGGGCTGGACCTTGAGGCCGTGCGCGCCGTGGCGGATGAGGCCGCACAGGGTGAAGTCTGTCAGGCCGCAAACGACAATGACCCGACACAGGTTGTGGTCTCGGGCGCGAAGGCTGCTGTGGAACGCGCGGCCGAGATTGCCAAGGAAAAGGGCGCCAAGCGCGCAGTCATGCTGCCTGTCAGCGCGCCCTTCCATTGTGCCTTGATGCAGCCTGCTGCTGACGTGATGGCCGAAGCTTTGGCAGGGGTTGAAATCAAATCGCCTGCCGTGCCGCTGATTGCCAATGTGCGCGCCGAGGCGGTCAGTGACCCCGATCTGATCCGTCAGTTGCTGGTCGAGCAGGTCACCGGCTCGGTCCGCTGGCGCGAAAGCGTGCAGTATATGGCCGCGCAGGGCGTTACCGGCACGTGGGAGATCGGGGCAGGGAAAGCTCTGTCCGGGATGATCCGCAAAATCGACCGTTCGATCGCGGGTAAAGCTGTCGGCACGCCGGATGACGTGCAGAATGTGACCCAGGCCGAATCGTAAGATACCGCGCGTCGCGTGGCGCGTAGATAAAGGATAAGAGAATGTTTGATTTGACAGGTAAGAACGCACTGATCACCGGTGCCTCGGGCGGGATCGGTGGTGAGATCGCGCGCTCTCTGCATGCTGCAGGCGCTACGGTGGCGCTTTCGGGCACGCGTGTTGAACCGCTGGAGGCGCTAGCCGCCGAACTCGGCGATCGTGCCCATGTGCTGCCCTGTAATCTGAGCGACCCTGAGGCTGTGGTCGCCCTGCCAAAGCAGGCGACGGATGCGATGGGGTCGGTCGATATTCTGGTCAACAACGCGGGTATCACGCGTGACAACTTGTTCATGCGCATGTCGGATGACGAATGGCAGAGCGTAATCGACGTTAACATGACCTCGACCGCGAAACTCTGCAAAGGCGTGCTGCGCGGCATGATGAAGGCGCGTTGGGGCCGGATCATCAACATCTCGTCCGTGGTGGGCGCGACGGGCAACTCCGGTCAGGCGAATTATGCCGCGTCCAAGGCGGGGATGGTCGGGATGACCAAGTCGCTGGCATACGAGGTCGCAAGCCGCGGAATCACGGCCAATGCGGTGGCGCCCGGCTTTATCACCACGGCGATGACCGACAAGCTGACTGACGATCAGAAGTCGGGCATCCTGGGTCAGGTTCCGGCCGGACGTATGGGGGACGCGTCGGAAATTGCCGCGGCAGTTCTGTACCTTGCCAGCCCCGAGGCCGGATATGTGACCGGAACCACCTTGCATGTAAACGGCGGTATGGCCATGTTGTGACCACCTGTCGGGGCAGGCGCGAAAGCGTTTGCCTTGGGCGTTGTCTGTGCTATAGGCGGCGCATCAATTCGGGGGTCGGCCGTAGGGTCGGCCTTCTAGTTTCCCGGCAATCGGGAACCCAAACCGCCCAGACGGGCACATCAAGGCCAGCCTGAGCGGGCAAGGGCAGAACCGGGCACTATGCCCTGAAATGGAATGAGGAATAGACATGAGCGACGTCGCAGATCGCGTTAAGAAGATCGTTGTTGAGCACCTGGGTGTTGAAGAAGATAAAGTAGCGGAAAACGCTTCCTTCATCGACGATCTGGGCGCAGACAGCTTGGACACTGTTGAGCTGGTCATGGCCTTCGAAGAAGAGTTCGGCATCGAGATCCCCGATGACGCAGCCGAGACCATCCAGACCTTTGGCGACGCCGTCAAATTCATCTCTGAAGCGTCCTAAGACCTTAGAGAATCCTAAAAAGCGGCGCTTCCGGGCAACGGAGGCGCCGTTTTTTGTTGCGTGGACGCTATTCGGGCTTGTCAGAGGTTGTTTTCGTCCGCACCCTTTCCACTGAGGCAAAAAATTCAGAGCGGGCAGGGCATGATACGATCCACCCCGATGATAAACACGGCACGCTTGACGCTCTGCGCCATGCGGCCTGAGGATTTCAACCGGTTCGCCGAGATCTGGCGCAATCCGTGTGTCGTGCGGCATATCGGGGGCAAGCCACGGTCGCGCGGCGAAGCCTGGGATTCGTTCTTGCGCAATGCGGGGCATTGGCAGATGGCCGGATTCGGCCAATGGGCTGTAATTCAGCAATCGAATCGGCAGATGATCGGACAGGCCGGGTTTTTCTATGGCAATCGCGCGCTGGGCGAGGATTTCGACGACTTTCCCGAAGCGGGTTGGGTGCTTGCCCCAGAAGCCCAAGGGCAGGGCATGGGCCTTGAGGCCGCGCAGGCCGCCCATGACTGGTTCGACCGGATTATGCCCGGTCCATTGGTTGCAATGGTAAATTCCGACAACTTGGCTTCGCAAAAACTGGCGGCGCGGTTGGGATATGTCGAAATGCGCGAGGATGATTATCAGGGGTCTCGCGTGTGCCTGTTGCGGCGAAACGGTCCTCCGACGCGGCACTGACAGTGCGGTTTGCGATGCCGCAAAAAGTCCGCAGTTTGCCGAAACTGGTAATTTCGCGGACCGGTACTGCGTGTATGCTGATCTCATGTGCAAAGGATTGAGCGGAGGATCAGGCTCATGAGGATTTACCCCACTATGGAATTGCAGAACGGCCGGTGTGTCACGCTGGACAAGGGCCGTCTGGACGAAGCTATGATCTGGCATGTGAACCCTGCCGAAACAGCCCGCAGCTGGGCGGCCGCAGGGGCGGAATGGATGCACCTGACGGATTTCGACGCCATCGAAGGGCGTGATACCAATTCGGAACTGGTCGAAGAGATCATCCGGTCAGCCGAAATCCCGGTGCAGTTGGCTGGCGGTATGCGCACGCGCGAACAGGTCGAACGCTGGATTGACAAGGGAGCGGGCCGGATCGTCATCGGGACGTTAGCTGCCTGGGACCCCAATCTGGTGAAGGAATTGGCCAAGCTGTATCCGGATCAAATCGTTCTGGCTGTTGATGTCTGGCAGGGCTTCGTCATGACAGAGGGGTGGCGCAGCCAAAGCGCCTTTACGCCGGACGCATTTGTCGAAGCATTTGCAGACACGCCTTTTGCGGCCATTCTGGTGACCGATATTGATAGCGATATGAACGATGTCGAAGCTCAGCTGGGTCTGATTTCCGGGTTGGCAGAAAAGTCACGCACGCCGATTATTGCCAGTGGCGTGGTGCGCTCTGCCGACGATATCTCACGGCTGGCCTACATCCCGAATATCTCGGGTGCGCTGGTTGGGCGCGCGCTATTCCGTAAGACATTGGAACTGTCCGATGCGTTGGAGGTTGCGACCGCTGCGCATGAACCGGTCGCAGAGTTCCAATAATCGAAGACCAACCCAAGGACGCCGCCCTTTCAAGCTATAGCAAGGGCGGTTTTCCGCCTTTTATGCTGTTTGCCAGTGTGCCGATACCAAGATGGCGCGAACAGCTTTCCGGCGGAATGTACCCTTGCTCTTGCCCCCACACCCCGGGCCGGGGTATGAGCGTTTCTTAAACACGAAGCAGGCAAGAGGCACTTCATGCGCAGAGTCGTTGTAACCGGTCTGGGATTGGTCACTCCGTTGGCCAGCGGGGTCGAGGAAACCTGGTCGCGGCTGCTGGATGGAGAATCCGGCGCTGGTCCGATCACTCAGTTTGATGCCGAAGGCAGTGGGGTCACAACGACCTACGCCTGCGAAGTCCCGCGCGGGGACGGCACCAATGGGACGTTTAACCCTGACGATTGGATGCCGCCGAAAGAGCAGCGCAAGATCGAGGATTTCATCCTGTATTCCATCGCAGCGGCCGATATGGCCTGCGAAGATGCGGGTTGGATGCCCGAAGATGAAGAAGCGCGCTTACGCACCGGAGTCCTGATCGGCTCCGGGATTGGCGGTCTTGGGTCCATTGCGGAAACAGCCAATCTGATCCGCGACAAGGGTCCGCGCCGCGTCTCACCATTCTTTATTCCGGGTGCACTGATCAACCTGGCCTCTGGGCAAGTGTCGATCCGACGTGGGTTTAAGGGGCCAAACCATTCGGTTGTAACGGCCTGTTCGACTGGTGCGCATGCCATCGGTGATGCAAGCCGCATCATCCGTGCAGGTGATGCGGATGTCATGGTTGCTGGCGGTGGCGAAGGCTGCATCTGCGAGATCGGCATCGCGGGCTTCAATTCGTGCAAGGCGCTTTCCACTAAATTTGCCGATGACCCCAAGAAAGCCAGCCGTCCGTATGACATTGATCGTGACGGTTTTGTCATGGGTGAAGGCTCTGGGATCGTGGTCCTGGAGGAATACGAGCACGCCAAGGCGCGTGGTGCAAAGATTTATGCCGAGGTTCTGGGCTATGGCATGTCTGGTGACGCCTATCACATCACCGCGCCTAGCGAAGATGGCGATGGGGCTGAACGCTCGATGCAGGCCGCGCTGCGCAGCGCGGGCCTTGAGCCCAAGGATCTGGACTATATCAACGCGCATGGCACATCGACCATGGCGGATACCATCGAATTGGGCGCGGTCGAGCGTTTGCTGGGCGATCATGCGGCGAATGCCACGATGAGCTCGACAAAATCCGCGACGGGCCACTTGTTAGGTGCTGCGGGCGCGATCGAGGCGATCTTCTCGATCCTCGCAATCCGTGACCAGGTTGCGCCTCCGACGATCAACTTGGATAACCCGGCGGTTGAAACTCCGATCGACCTAGCCCCTAACGCCAAGCGCGAACGCAAGATCGATGTGGCGCTTTCAAACTCTTTCGGCTTTGGCGGCACCAATGCCAGCGTGATCTTCGGAAAGGTCAGCTAAATGTGGCGGGCCCTGGCATCTAACATGCTGACCATTCTAGTGGTCGGCTTGTTCTTGATGGGTGGTCTGATCCTGTGGGGGCAGTCGCGGTACAAAAGCGAAGGCCCGTTGGAAACGGCGATCTGTTTGAGGGTCGAACGCGGATCGAATATGGGCGGGGTCAGCCAGGTTTTGCAGGATCAGGGTGCAATCAGTAGTGCCACGGTATTTCGTATGGCGGCGGATTACACTGACCGGTCCCAGCAGTTGAAGGCTGGCAGCTTTCTGGTGCGCGAAGGCGCGTCGATGGAACAGATCATCGACGAAATCACCAGCAGTGGCGCCAGTACCTGCGGGTCTGAGATCGAATATCGCATCGGTGTGACCCGTATCCAGACCCGTGTACGTGAACTGAATCCTGCCACTCTGGCCTTTGACGAAATTGCATCTTTTGACGTCACCGATGAAGACGTGCCCGCCGCGTATACTGAGAAAAGCGAAGATGCGGACACGCGCTATCGCGTTTCAGTTGCCGAGGGCGTGACTTCGTGGCAGGTGGTTGAAGGTTTGAAACAGATTGGCGCCTTGACCGGCGAAGTGGCTGAGATTCCTGCCGAAGGGATGTTGGCGCCTGACAGCTACGACATCGCGCGCGGAACTGATCGGATGGCCGTGCTGAAGGGGATGCAGGACAAGCAGCAACTTCGGATCAACGCGATCTGGGAAAGCCGTCAAGATGATCTACCGATCTCGAACCCCGAAGAAATGCTGATCCTTGCCTCGATCATCGAAAAAGAAACCGGTGTTCCACATGAGCGTGGGCAGGTGGCCAGTGTGTTCGTCAACCGTTTGGAGCGCGGCATGAAGCTGCAAACCGACCCGACGGTGATCTATGGCGTTACCAAGGGACAAGGCACGTTGGGACGCGGATTGCGTAGGAGTGAACTTCGTCGGGCAACCCCTTGGAATACTTATGTGATTGACGGCTTGCCGCCGACACCAATTGCCAATCCGGGGTTGGCCAGTCTTGAGGCGGCCGTGGCACCGGAGGAGACAGACTATGTGTTCTTCGTGGCGGACGGAACAGGGGGGCACGCTTTCGCGGAAACGCTGGACGAGCACAACCGAAACGTCGCCAAGTGGCGCGAGATTGAAGCCCAGAGGAACAGCTCGGGCAACTAAAAAAGAGCCGCGTCCGAAACGCGGCCCTTTTTTATTATGCTGCTGGACGCCTGCGTGGGCGGCGCCTTTTAGAGGCGGCGGGTTTGGGCCCGGACTTGGCCCCTTGTGGCTTACGCGCCCGGAAGCCGCCCTGTTTGCGAGGCTTCTTGGGCTCGGCAAATTCAGGCACAGTTCCGCTGGCGACCGGAATGTCGATTTTCATCAGCTTTTGTATTTGCTTCAGCTGGTCCAACTCATCCGGGGCGCAGAAAGCGATGCCCTCGCCCTCGCGCCCTGCGCGGGCCGTGCGGCCAATGCGGTGGACATAATTGTCAGGCACTTCGGGCAGGTCATAGTTGATCACGTAAGCGACGCCTGGAATGTCGATGCCACGCGCAGCAACGTCGGTTGCGACCAGCACATTGACCTCGCGAGCGCGGAAGGCTTTGATGGCCCGGTCGCGCTGACCTTGGCTTTTGTTGCCGTGGATTGAAGCCGCGTTGAACCCGTCTTTGACGAGGTCTTTCATCAGCCGCTCGGCCCCGTGTTTGGTGCGCGAGAAGACCAACGTCAGAGCGTCCATATCGGCGGAGAGGATTTCACGCAGCTTGCGAGGCTTATCCGCCCGCGACAGGAAGTGAACGGACTGAGTGATCTTGTCCGCTGCTTTACCCGGGGGCGACACCTGAATGCGCTGCGGGTTGGTGAGGTAAGATTGGCTCAGCTCTTCCATCTGTTTCGGCATGGTGGCCGAGAACAGCATCGTCTGGCGCGGCGTGCCCAATGCGGGTGCGATTTTTCGGAGCGCATGGATAAAGCCCATGTCCAGCATCTGGTCGGCCTCGTCCAGCACCAGATGGCGCACTGAACCAAGGTCGACGGCTCCGCGCTCCATCAGGTCTATCAAACGACCGGGGGTGGCGACCAGAATATCGGTGCCGCGCGATAGGAAGGAAATCTGCTTACCGATGGATTGGCCACCGACAACGGTGGCGACGCGTAGTTTTGTCTTTTGCGTGAGGGTACGCAGGCTGTCCGCGATCTGGTTCACCAGTTCGCGCGTCGGAGCAAGGATCAAAGCCTTGACCGTCTTGGGTGCAGGTTTGGACGGTTGCGCAAGCAGGTGATCAATCAGCGGTAGGCCAAAAGCCAGCGTTTTGCCGGTGCCAGTCTGGGCCAGACCAAGAATGTCATGTCCATTCAGCGCCATCGGGATGGCCTGGTTTTGGATCGGCGTGGGTTGGGTAAAGTTCGCCCGTTTCAGGGCGTCGTTCAAAGCCGGAGCCAGGCCCAGCATGTCGAAGTCGAACACGTAATAATCCTTTAATATCCGCAACTTTGAGCGCGGATGCTTATTGCCGCGCAAAAGCGCGACAGGCAGGGTTTAGCGAGACCTCGGGACGCACAGGCGTATCCTGCACCGTCCGGTCGTCGCATCAAGAACCCTGCGTGAAGGGGAACCAGGAGAGATATGGTGCGCCGGTGGGGCTAAGGCCCGAATGCTCACGCGGCGGCGCTGATGGCGTGCACATGAGGGTTGGCGCGGGCATTGTCAAGTATTTGTCTGATGGACTGGCGGTCGGAGTTCTAAATTCTGCTGGCGTTCTCAATCAGTTTGAGCCATCGATTTCCGAGTGGCGGTTTAGCGCTTCGTAACACTACGGGGCGAAGTTTGGGGTAGGGAATGAAAGGAAGTGCACAGCAGGGCGATAGCCTGAAACTCGCCAGCGGTGCCCTGGTTCTGGGCGGTATGATGTGGGGGCTGTACTGGATCCCTGTCCGCTACTTCGTGGATCAGGGGCTGGACGGGGCTTGGCCGGGGATTGTGATGTATTCGGTCGCGCTGCTTGGCCTTTTGCCGCTTTTGTGGCGCGACAGGCACGATCTGGCACGGCGCTGGCAGGATTTGATGTTCAGCGGCATGTTTACCGGTGCGGCCTTTGGTCTGTTCACGATCAGTCTGGTCTACACGGATGTCGTTCGAGCCATCCTGTTGTTCTACCTGACGCCGGTTTGGGGCACGATCTTAGGCCGGGTTTTTCTTGGCGAGCGTCTGACCAGAGCCCGCGTTTTGGGGTTGATATGTGGCCTTGGAGGCATGGCGATCGTCCTTGGCAGCGGCCACGGCATCCCTTGGCCCAGCAATGTCGGAGATTGGGCGGCGCTGGTGTCCGGCATGGCTTGGGCGGTGGGCACGCTGGGTTTGTATCGCTCCTCGGGCATTTCGGTTCCGGGGCAGGTTTTTGCGTTTATTGCCGGGGCTCTGCTGCTGTCGATGATCAGCCTGGTGTTCAGCGCAGGCGGACTGCAACAGCAAAGCGCGATTGTTGTCGGTGTGCTGCCCATTGCGATGCTGTCGGTGCTGTACACTCTGCCGATGATCTTTCTGACGATCTGGCCCGCGACTTTACTGACACCGGCTCGGGTGGGGTTGTTATTGATGAGCGAGGTTGTGGTCGGCCTAATTTCGGCTGCTGTGTTTTCGGGCGAGCCCTTTGGGCTGCGCGAGGCCGCGGGGGCGGTACTGATTGTGAGTGCCGCTGTGCTGGAGATCGCTCGGGGCTGAGCGAGTTATCGGTGGGTAGACAGATCAGACGCCAACAGTCTTAACAGGCAGTGCGGTTCCCGTTGCATGGGTGTTGCGCAACATATTGACTTTGCGCGCTTTATGCCGTAGTTTTGTGTCATGCTAGGAGAAATGGGCGACGGCCCCGGGTTAACCCCGGTGGCCGTTTTTTGTTTCTATCGTGCGGAGAAAACTCACGCATGAGGTCACAGGCACACATGACTTTGATTACCCCGGAAGAGCGGATTTCCCAGACGGCTGACTTGTTGCAGTCGCTCGAGCGATCCATTCGCGATCTGCGCCAAGCAGCGGAAGAACTGCGCAGGCAGATCGACGCCGGGGAGGATGCAGACTTTGCCGGAGCAGGCAAGCAACTGGATCAGTTAGAGGGGCTGATCCGAAGTTGTCAGAAAGTGGAGACAAGCTTTGTCGAACAACATCACAGACAAGCCGGAATTGCCCAAGGGGGATATGCGCTCGACCTTGAGCGCGCTCGATTTGAAATCGGGTGCAGGCTGGCTCGCCTCCGCCGATGCTGCGGTGCGGGACAGGTTTCTGAGTGACATCGGGGAGGGGGGGCTGTGTGCCCTCCCTTTCCTCTTCGAGTTCTGGGCGCTGCCGCACCAGCTGCCGCCCGAGGGCGGCTGGCGGTCCTGGGTGATCATGGGCGGGCGCGGCGCAGGCAAGACGCGCGCAGGGTCCGAATGGGTGCGGTCGATGGTCGAAGGGCCCAAGCCGCTGGATCGCGGTGAGGCTAGCCGGGTGGCGCTGGTGGGTGAGACCTTCGATCAGGTGCGCGACGTGATGATTTTTGGCGACAGCGGCATATTGCAATGCTCGCCCCCGGACCGCCGGCCGGTCTGGAAGGCATCGGAACGCAAGCTGATCTGGCCCAACGGGGCCGAGGCGCAGGCGTTTTCGGCGCATGATCCCGAGGGGCTGCGTGGCCCGCAATTCGATGCGGCCTGGGTGGATGAATTGGGTTGTGCCGCGATAGACAAAGGAACAAACCAGCCGAACAAATTTCTGGACCCAAAGTCGTCGGAGTCGAGCTTGCCCGTGTATTCCAACGGCCAGCGTGACGATTTTATGCAAGTTCAATACCTACGAGCGGTTCTGGGGTATTGGTCCGACCCAAAGATCAACCCGATCTCAGACGTGTATGGCGGCCCGATGGTGGACATGTCCAATGCCTATGTCTGGGCCTGGGACGCGCGCCCATTTCCCGCCTTTCCGAACCAGCGCAGTCAATGGAGCGATGGCGAAAACTATGCCCGCGGCCATTGGCTGAATGGGCGCTCGGGATCGCGAACTTTGGCCTCTGTGGTCGCCGAGATCTGTCATGGCGCGGGCGTCACGGATATCGACACCACGGAGTTGCACGGGATCGTGCGTGGATACGTGATCGAACAGGTTTCGGACGGGCGCGCCGCGTTGCAGCCACTGATGCTTCGGTATGGCTTTGACGCTATCGAACGCGACGGTGTGTTGCGTTTTCAGATGCGTAACGGGCGGGCTCCGGTTCAGCTTGATAGCGACCTGCTTGCAACCAGTTCTGAGATCGATGGCACCATCGAACATCGCCGCGAAGCCGAGGCGGAGATGACCGGTCGTGTCCAACTTCGATTTGTCCAGTCTGATGCGGATCATGATATCGTCTCGGAAGAGGCCGTTTTGCTGGATACCAGTACCCATTCGGTTTCCGTCAATGAGATGCCGTTGTCGATGACACGCGCCGAAGGCCGTCAAACCGCCGAGCGGTGGCTGAGCGAATCCCGCGTGTCGCGAGAGAGCGTCCGGTTTGCATTGCCGCCTTCGATGCTGAATGTCGGTGCGGGTGATATCATCACCCTGTCCGGCGAACAGGGCGCGCGGTATCGTATCGACCGGCTCGAACAGGCCGAAATGCAGATGGCTGACGCTGTTCGCGTTGAACCGGGTGTTTATACGCCTTCCGATTTGCCAGACGACGACGTCTCGGAAAACCCGTTTGTGGCACCAGTCCCCGTATTTCCAGTTTTCTTGGACTTGCCGCTTATCACAGGATCCGAGGTGCCCCACGCACCTTATCTGGCGATCTCGGCTGATCCATGGCCGGGAAGTGCAGCGGTCTACTCCTCTGCGACTGATGAGGACTATGCTTTGCAAGAGGTGGTCAGCGGGCAAGCTGTTGTCGGATTCACGCAGTCGCCGATGCGCCGGGCAGGTGCCGGGCTGTGGGATGAGGGGGCACCCCTGACTGTCGAACTGATTACGGGTGTTCTGGAATCCCGACCGCGCGACGCGTTGCTGAACGGCGCAAACCTTGCGGCAATCGGCGATGGATCACCGGATAACTGGGAACTCTTTCAGTTTGAACGCGCCACTCTGCAAGAACGCGGTGTATACACTCTGTCAGGCCGTCTTCGCGGACAACTGGGGACAGACGCCAAAATCCCGGAGGTATGGCCTGAAGGCTCGACTTTTGTGCTTTTGGACCAACGGGTGTATCAAACCAACCTGCTGAGGTCTGAGCGCCGTGTCGCCAAGCACTACCGGATAGGCCCTGCGGCGCGCAGTTATGACGATCCGTCCTTTGTACATAGGGTCGAGGCATTCAACGGCAATGGTCTACGCCCTTATGCGCCATCCCACCTGCGTGTTGCCAAATCTGCGAGTGACGATCAGCTGTCGTGGATACGTCGCACGCGCATCGACGGTGATGATTGGTCGGGTATCGACGTGCCATTAGGCGAAGAAACGGAATCCTATCTGGTGCAAGTGCGCGCCGAAGGCGAGTTGGTGCGCGAACTGATCTCAGCCAATCCAAGTTGGATATACACGGCCGCAATGAAATCAGCCGACGGTGTAAGCGCAGGATACACCGTGCAGGTTGCGCAGGTCTCGGCCAGTTATGGTCCGGGTCTACCTGTCAGCCTTGACGTAAGCTAAGTCATACGTCCGGCTCTTCACAGAGATGTAAGTGCTGCGGCGCGCATGCTTACCGAGGCCGAGTTGGCAGATCGGTACATGCGTCGAACCGGTCATCTTCATCCGGTATTCAGCAATGGATTGCTGGCAACCGCAGCATGTATCCGTCCCTTGGACGTTGAACCCAGTTTTGACGATCTACAATACTGTCAGTGTTTCGCGATGGTTTTGAACAGTCTGGTACGGCTTCATCTTAGCCAGACGCGCAGCTGACGCATTTTGTGGCCGCCAGATCCAGTTTTAGCCGACCTGCAGGAATCTCTTCTCCGCAATCTTCGCAGAAACCATACTCGCCGTCCCGAATCCGGCTCAGGGCGGCGGTCAGTCTGCGCCGTTCCAGATCGCGACTGGCTTGATGTGCTTTGGCCATAGCCTGGTTTTGCAACGCGTCCATCCGGCTAAGGCGGCCAACAGCCTGCTGATCCAACTCAACCACAGCCTGCGCGCTTTTGCCCGATGCAGTGCTGTCTGCCAACTCGTCCAGACGAGCGAGGATCAAAGCGCTAAAATGTGCCAGTTCCGAGTCATTCATTTTCGTTATCGTGCGGATCACGGGTTTGCGTTTGGCGTTTTTACCACTAAATGGCATCTTAGGCGCAGCAAAGGATGAAAAGCCATGTTGGAAAAGCGCAGTCACGTGACCCCCGTCGATCCCGTTTGGGATCGTATCACGACCGAAGCTCAGGCGGCCGTGGAGAATGAACCGCTGATGGGCGGGCTTGTCCATGCTTGTGTCCTTCATCACAAAAGTCTTGAGCGGGCGTTGTCATATCGTGTTTCCGCCAAGCTGTGCTCGAACGAGATGTCGATGATGGTTCTGCGTGAAATCGTGGACGAGGCTTATGCCGACGACCCATCACTGATCGAAGCCGCGCGCGCAGACCTGATGGCCGTATATGAACGTGATCCGGCCTGCCACCGGTTGCTGCAGCCAATTCTTTATTTCAAGGGTTATCAGGCGATGCAGGCCTATCGTGTGGCGCATTGGCTTTGGCGTAAGGGTCGTTATGACCTGGCTTACTTCTTCCAGATGCGTTCATCTGAGATTTTTGGCATCGACATTCACCCTGCAGCGAAGATTGGCAAGGGGATCATGATCGACCATGCGCATTCCATAGTGATCGGTGAAACTGCCGTGGTGGGCGACAACGTCTCGATGTTGCACTCGGTGACGCTGGGCGGAACCGGCAAAGAAGAGGAACAGCGTCACCCTAAGATCGGGAACGGAGTTCTGATTGGTGCGGGTGCCAAGGTGCTTGGGAATATCGAAGTCGGCCATTGCAGCCGCATAGCGGCCGGTTCGGTTGTTCTGCAGGAGGTCCCCCCCTGCAAAACCGTTGCGGGTATTCCTGCCAAGATCGTGGGCGAGGCCGGGTGCGATCAGCCCTCGATCTCAATGGACCACATGCTGGGTAAAAACCAGTAAACAGTCTTAGTTCGAGCGGTTGTTCTTTTCGTTCAACCGCTTGAGACGACGTTCTTCCCTGCGCTTTTTACGATCCTCAATGCGTTTGGCACGTTCGGCCTCCCATTTGCCAACCGCACTCTTGGAATTGAACTTCGAGTTCTCTCCTGGATAGCTGTTTGGTTTGGCGTAGGCGTCCGCAGGGGCAAGCGCCGCCAGCATCAGAAGAACCAGAAATGTGCGTGTAATTTGAGTGATGGTCATATGGCACCTGTGCGTCCTTGAATGTCGTGCCACCAATCTGGAGCCCCACAGGTCCCCGAGCAATAGTACGCCTGATCACGTCGGCTCACATCCCGTCAGGCCATGAAAAACCGCGCCGGGGTTGCCCGACGCGGCCTCTGCAAGTTTGCGGGAATCAAGCCAGCATAACCATAGGATTTTCAAGGTTTTCCACGATGGCCTGCAACAATTCAGCCCCAAGCGCACCGTCGATAACCCGGTGATCCACTGACATGGTGACGGACATAACGGTTGCTACGGTCAGCTCTCCGTCGTCTCCGACAACCGGTTTTTTGACGCCCGAGCCCACAGCCAGAATTCCGGCGTGAGGCGGGTTCACAATGGCGTCAAAATTGTCGATGCCGAACATACCCAGGTTCGAGATCGCAAAGGTGCCACCTTGATATTCATGAGGCGCCAGCTTGCGTTCGCGCGCGCGACCGGCCAGATCTTTCATCTCGGTCGATAGCGCCGACAGCGATTTGGTGTCGGCGTCCTGCAGAACCGGGGTGAACAGCCCGCCCTCGATCGCGACAGCGACGGCCACGTCCGAGGGTTTCAGTTGCAGCACCCGATCACCGACCCATACCGCGTTACAGGCCGGAACCTGTTGCAGCGCGTTGGCGACGGCTTTGATGATGAAGTCATTGACGCTGAGCTTGACGCCCCGACCTTCCAGCTGTTTGTTCAACTGGCTACGGAATTTGAGAAGCGCGTCCAGTTTGATATCGCGACGCAAATAGAAATGCGGGATCGTCTGCTTGGCCTCGGACAGGCGTGCAGCAATAGTTTTGCGCATGCCGTCGAGCTTGATTTCCTCGTAGTCGCGGCCTTCGTACATCTTGGCTACGGCATCTGCCGACGGGCCAGCCGGAGCTGCCGCCGCCGGAGCCGCTGCTGCAGCTGAGGGCGCTGCCGTTGGGGCCGTCGCCGTTGCGCCTTCCACATCTGCTTTGACGATACGTCCATGCGGACCCGAGCCGGTGATCTGCGCCAGATCAAGACCCTTTTGCGCGGCAATCCGGCGGGCCAGAGGCGAGGCAAAGATACGACCGCCATCGGCCTTGACCGGAGCAGCCGGGGCAGGGGCGGGTGCCTCGGACGCCGCTGGGGCGGCCTCGTTACCCGCGGCGACTGTCGGGGCAGCCGCGGGCGCTGCGGCAGGTGCTGCGCTGATGTCGTCAGCGCTTTCGCCATCTTCCAGCAGAACCGCGATGGCGGTGTTTACTTTGACCCCTTCAGATCCTTCGGGGATCAGGATTTTACCAATGGTGCCTTCGTCAACGGCTTCGAATTCCATCGTAGCCTTGTCGGTTTCAATCTCGGCCAGCAGGTCGCCAGACGACACGGTGTCGCCCTCTTTGACCAGCCATTTGGCAAGTGTGCCTTCTTCCATGGTCGGCGACAGGGCGGGCATCAGAATTTCTGTGGGCATCTGTGTCGCTCCTTACCGGTAGGTCACTTGTTTGACGGCCGCGATCACCTCATCCGTGGTGATCAGCGCCAGCTTTTCGAGGTTCGCAGCATAGGGCATCGGAACGTCCTTACCGGTGCAGTTGATGACCGGAGCGTCGAGATAGTCGAACGCTTCCTGCATCACGACCGAGCTGATGTAACTACCGACCGAGCCTTGCGGCCAGCCTTCCTCGACCGTCACCAGACGGTTGGTTTTCATCACCGAGTTGATGATCGCGCCTGTGTCCATCGGGCGGATGGTGCGCAGATCTATGACCTCGGCGCTGATACCTTCTTCGGCCAGCTTGTCGGCGGCTTCCAGCGCGTATTGCATGCCGATGCCAAAGCTGACGATGGTCACGTCCGAGCCTTCACGCCAGATGCGTGCTTTGCCCAGTGGGATGGTCAGATCATCCACTTGAGGCACGTCGAAGGAGCGACCGTAGAGGATTTCGTTTTCCAGGAAAATCACAGGGTTGGGGTCGCGGATGGCCGATTTCAGAAGACCTTTGGCATCAGCAGCCGAATAGGGCATGACGACTTTCAGGCCGGGGATTTGCATATACCATGCGGCGTAGTCTTGGCTGTGCTGCGCGGCCACGCGGGCAGCGGCACCGTTGGGGCCGCGGAATACGATGGGGCAGCCCATCTGGCCGCCGGACATATAGAGCGTCTTGGCGGCGGAGTTGATGATCTGGTCAATCGCCTGCATGGCGAAGTTGAAGGTCATGAACTCGACAATTGGTTTCAAGCCGCCAAAGGCAGACCCCACGGCGATACCGGCAAAACCATGTTCGGTGATGGGGGTGTCAATGACGCGCTTGCTGCCGAATTCGTCCAGCAGACCTTGGGAGATTTTGTAGGCACCCTGATATTCGGCGACTTCTTCGCCCATCAGATAGACGTCTTCGTCGCCGCGCATTTCTTCTGCCATCGCATCGCGAAGTGCTTCGCGGACGGTTTCGGACTTCATCTCGGCATCGGCTGGCCAATCGGGCGACAGGTCAACGACCGGTGCCGCTGGTGCGGCGGCGGGAGCGGGGGCCGGGGCCGCCGCAGGGGCGGCCTCGGTCACCGCTGCTGCTGCGGGCGCAGCCGCGGGCAGGGCGGAAGCGTCTTCGCCTTCTTCCACAAGGACCGCGATAGGCGTGTTGACCTTTACGCCTTCGGTGCCTTCAGCGATCAGGATCTTGCCGACGATGCCTTCGTCGACGGCCTCAAACTCCATCGTCGCCTTGTCGGTTTCGATCTCGGCCATGATATCGCCGGATGATACGGTGTCGCCTTCTTTGACCAGCCATTTGGCCAGCGTACCCTCTTCCATTGTGGGCGAAAGGGCGGGCATGAGAATTTCGGTTGCCATGTCTTAGTCGTCCTCTCAGGCGTAAATGTCGGTCCAGAGCTCTTCGACGGAAGGCTCGGGGCTTTCTTTCGAGAATTCGGCGGCCTGGTTGACGATCTCTTTGATCTCTTTGTCGATCGCCTTCAGGTCATCCTCGGTCGCGTGTTTGCCGGTCAGCAGCAGTTCGCGCACATGCTCAATGGGGTCGCTTTGTTCGCGGACCTTCTGAACCTCTTCACGGGTGCGGTATTTTGCCGGGTCGGACATCGAGTGGCCACGATAGCGGTAGGTCTTGACCTCAAGGATATAAGGGCCTTTTCCGGAGCGGCAGTGTGCGACGGCTTTCTCACCAGCGGCTTTGACCGCAAGCACGTCCATACCGTTGACCATTTCGCCCGGGATTCCGAATGCTTGTCCGCGGTGATAGATATCCGCTGAAGAGGTGGAGCGCGCTTGCGCTGTACCCATGGCGTATTGGTTGTTCTCAATCACGAAAACCACCGGAAGGTCCCACAGGGCAGCCATGTTGAACGTCTCGTAAACTTGACCTTGGTTAGCCGCGCCGTCGCCAAAATAGGTGAAGGTGACGCCGCCGTTTTCCTTGTACTTGTCGGCAAAAGCCAGACCTGCCCCCAAGGGAACCTGCGCGCCAACGATGCCGTGGCCGCCATAGAAATGCTTCTCTTTCGAGAACATGTGCATCGAACCACCTTTGCCCTTGGACAGGCCGCCAATACGTCCGGTGAGTTCCGCCATCACGCCGCCCGGATCCATGCCGCAGGCTAGCATGTGGCCGTGGTCGCGATAGGAAGTAATCCGCTTGTCGCCTTCTTCGGCTGCCGCCTCAAGTCCGACGACAACAGCCTCTTGCCCGATATACAGGTGGCAGAACCCACCGATCAGGCCCATGCCATATAGCTGACCAGCCTTCTCCTCGAATCGGCGGATCAGCAGCATTTCCCGGTAATATGTGGTGAGCTCTTCCGCAGAAACATTTGGTTTCTTTGTGGTTTTTCGCGCAGCCATATCGGCGATCTCCCCCTCTCGGCAAGATAGTTTAGCGTTAAACTATTCAATAAAGCATTTGTCGCTTTGTGGCGAGGAGAAATGTGACGCAGCGTCGAAACCTGCGGAAATCGTCGCGAAGGTATTTTGGGTTTACTCAGTAGAAAGGGTCACTGAATAACGATCTCATCCGAACGGATCATGCCCAATACTGAACGCGCCTGCTGATCCAAAAGGTCCAGATCCAGATATGTATCTGACAGACGGCGTGTGAGGTTTTCCATCTGAGCAATCTCGGCTTCTAGCTTCCCAAGATCGCGCGACAGGGCGTCCCGTTCCGCTGCAATCTCGACCCGTCGGAACAGGCCATAGTCACCCTGAACGGCAGCAAAGGTGAAATACACACCCAGCATAAAAGCTACCATAAAGAATGCGACTGCGCCCAAACCGGGCCGATGGGAACGGGACACTCTGTTTACCGCCGTATGAAACGCCTCAATAACGGGCCCTTTTGGACCTCTGAAAGTACTATGTCACAGGCGATTCGGGTTGTGAATCCCCTGATTCGCAAAAATGCGTCAGAGGTCGAGTTTTTATTGATCCAGCGCGGCGACGCCCGGCAGGGTTTTGCCTTCCATCCACTCCAAAAACGCGCCGCCTGCGGTCGAGATATACGAGAAGTCCTTGGCGGCACCCGAAGCGTTCAGCGCCGCGACCGTGTCGCCTCCGCCAGCGACTGATACCAAGTTACCCGAGCGGGTCAGGGCGGCGGCTTTCAGGGCGGATGCATTGGTGGCGGCGTCAAAGGGCTCGATCTCGAATGCGCCCAGCGGGCCGTTCCATATCAGCGTCTGGCTTTGGTCGAAGATATCCGAGATCGCTGCGACACTGTCGGGGCCTGCGTCTAGGATCATGCCCTCGTCAGTACACTGGTCCGCAGGCAGGATCTGGTGCGGCGCACCGGCCTCAAACTTTTCGGCGACAACGATGTCAGTGGGCAGAACGATGGTGCAGCCCGCGCCGTCGGCCTTGGCCATGATTTCGGCCGCGGTGCCCTTCATCGCGGTTTCGGCGAGGGACTTGCCGACATTCACGCCTTTGGCCACGAGGAAGGTGTTGGCCATGCCGCCGCCGATCACAAGATAATCCACCTTGGTGATCAGATTGCCCAGCAGCTCCAGCTTGGTCGAGACCTTGGCCCCGCCCACCACGGCCGTCACCGGGCGTTTCGGTGCGCCCAATGCGCCCTCGAGCGCCTCAAGCTCGGCCTGCATCAGGCGACCTGCACAGGCGGGCAGCAGCCGGGCAATGGCCTCGGTCGAGCTGTGGGCGCGGTGCGCGGCGGAAAACGCGTCGTTGCAATAGACATCGCCCAGACGCGCCATACCTGCGGCCAGATCGGCGTCATTCTTGGTTTCAGCCGCATGGAAGCGAGTGTTTTCCAACAGCAGCACCTGGCCGGGCTGCAGTTGTTCAGCGGCCAGTTCGGCCTCGGTCCCGACGCAATCGGCCGCGAACAGAACATCTGCGTCAAAAGCGGTGGTCAGGGTGGGGATCAGCTGTTTCAGCGACAGGTTCTCGCGGCGCTCGCCACCCGGACGGCCGAAATGCGCCAGCAGGATCGGCTTTCCGCCCGCCGCAAGGATATCGCGCACGGTGGGTACGATGCGCTGAATACGGGTGGCGTCGGTCACAACGCCGTCAACGACCGGCACGTTGATATCCACGCGCACCAGCACGCGCTTGCCGTTCAGGTCCATATCGTCCAGCGTTTTCCAGCCCATCGTTCCATCCTTGCCGTTAAATACGATTTAGGCGGTTCTTTTCCTGCATTTTGCCCTCAGGTCAATGCGTCACTTGGCATTCACGCCCATGCCGCATAGGTATTTGCGCAAGACAAACGACAGGAGGGCCTCATGGCCGAGATCAAGGATCCCGAAAACACCATCATCATCGAACTCAAAGGCGGCAATGTCGTCATCGAGCTGCTGCCCGACGTGGCCCCTCAGCACTCGGCCCGGATGAAGGAACTGGCCCGTGGCGGTGAGTATGACAACGTGGCCTTCCACCGTGTGATCGACGGTTTCATGGCGCAAACCGGCGACGTTCAGCACGGCGACATGGAAGACGGGTTCAACATCCGTATGGCAGGCACAGGTGGGTCGTCGCTGCCCAACGTTCCGGCTGAGTTTTCGAAACTGCCGCATGACCGGGGCACGCTGGGTGCCGCGCGGTCGCAGAACCCGGATTCAGCCAACTCTCAGTTCTTTATCAACTTCAAGGACAATCACTTCCTGAATGGCCAATACACCGTGTACGGGCGCGTCATCGACGGGATGGAGCATGTAGACGCGATTGTTCGCGGCGAGCCGCCGATGAACCCCGACCGGATGATCAGCGTCAAGGTGGCGGCCGATGTATAAGCTAGCCGCCGCCTTTGCCGTTTTGGCCAGCCCCGCGCTGGCCACTGGCCTTGAGATCGAGATTGAAGGTGAGGGCGCCAATGGCACCGTGACTGTCGATCTGTTTGATGACCTTGCCCCGAAACATGTCGAGCAGATCAGCGCTCTGGCGGCTGAAGGCAAATATGACGGGGTGGTCTTCCACCGCGTGATCGAGGGGTTCATGGCGCAAACCGGCGATGTTGAACATGGCCGTCTGGGCAGTGACCTGCGCCGCGCCGGGACAGGCGGGTCGGATCGTCCCGATCTGGCAGCCGAGTTTTCGGACTACAATTATGATCGTGGCGTGATCGGTATGGCGCGAGCCCAGGACCCTAACAGTGCAAATTCGCAATTCTTCATCATGTTTGCGCCGGGGCCGTTCCTGAACGGCCAATACACGGTTGTAGGTCAGGTAACCGGCGGGATGGACGTCGTCGATGCGATCAAGCGTGGTGACGGACCTAACGGCGCAGTGATCGGACAGCCTGATGTAATGAAAAAGGTCACAGTGACCGATTAACAGAAAAGGCCCCGTGGCAATGCGCTTCGGGGCTTTTCTTTGAATGGCTCAATCGTCGCCGATCACATTCCAGATGATTGCGCCAATGATGCCCCCCGCCAATGGGGCCGCCCAGAACAGCCATAACTGCTCCATCGCGGGGCCTTCGGCAAACAGGGCAACTCCGGTTGATCGGGCCGGATTGACCGAAGTGTTTGTCACCGGGATCGAGATCAGGTGAATCAGTGTCAGGCCAAGCCCGATGGCAATCGGCGCAAACCCGGCAGGCGCAAATTTCGACGTCGAACCCAGAATGATCAACAGGAAGAAAGCGGTCAGCGTGATTTCGATCACCAGCGCCGATGCCATCGAATATCCCTGTGGCGAGGCCTCATCGAAACCGTTGGTGGCAAAACTGCCGACCCCTTCGAAACCCGGCGCGCCGCTGACGATCACGTATAGGACGGCAGCGGCAGCGACAGAGCCCGCAACCTGAGCGATCCAATACGGGATGAGAAGCTTTGGTGAAAACCGGCCACCAACCGCAAGGCCGAGACTGACTGCCGGGTTGAAGTGCCCGCCCGAGATTTGACCGACCGCATAGGCCATGGTCAGAACCGTCAGGCCAAAGGCAAAGGATACACCCAGCCAGCCGATGCCCACATCGGCCACACCAGCTGCCAGAACGGCGCTGCCGCAGCCGCCCAGAACCAGCCAGAACGTGCCGAAGAATTCGGCCATGAGTTTTGATGACATGAAAAGCCCTCCCAAAAACAATGGGTTCACTATAATTCAAAAATGAATTTTTGTGAAACTGTACTGTCAGGCCCAGCTTGCAGGGTCCAGTTGGAATAATTTGGCCAGTTGTTCGTAGACCTCGGGCGCCTCGGACTTGAGCGTGACGGGCCGCTCGAAGAAAACTTCGACCGAGACTGCAAAGAACTCTTCATGCCCGGTAGCGCCATAGGGGTCGATAACGGTGTGTCGACCATGTTCGACGGCGCTGACATGCGCGTCGTAGGCGCTCAGGAACACCCGTTCCCATTCTGCAAAGCTCTGACCGTTGCTGAGGATTGGCACTCCGTTTGTGCCCCCCGAGAGGTCGTCGACTTGATGCGCGAACTCGTGCAACACGACATTCTGCCCGTCGCGATCATTCAGCGCGCCTTGCTGACTGTGCGTCCAAGACAGGATCACCGGGCCGCGATCCCAACTTTCGCCCGTGCGCACGATCTCTTTCTCGCTGATAACGTAGCCATCCTGCCTGCGCTGACGCGACTTAAATGCAGTGGGGTAGATCAGAATGGTGGTCAGGTTGTCGTACCAGATATCCCGATTGACCAGTAACAGACTGGCCTGTGCGGCGATGGCCAATTCCATATCTTCGGTGACGTCCAGCCCGTCACAACCAAAAAAGCGGACCTGGTCTAGGAACAGATTGACCTTGCCGTCCAGCTTGGCCCTCAGATCTTTCGGTAGGCGGCGTATCAGAGGCACCTGAGCGTCGATCACACGACGCTGATGATCGGACAGCGGGGCGGCCAGCAGCGCATTGCGCGCCTGAGTCTTGGACCAATGACGATAGGCAAAAAAGCCGATGACCAACAGCAGAACCGAGAAAAAAATCAGCATTCGCAAAGACTACTATGCGCAGCCGGGGCTTGAAACCAAAAACGCCGCAGGTTTCCCCGCGGCGTTCATAGAATAAGGCAGAGCCTGCTTTACTGTTTGACCTCTGCAGCCGGGTTTGCACCACCCTTGGCGCTGCGGCCGGGGTTCAGCGGGTCGTCCTGACGCTGAACCGAACCTTCGAAATGCGCGCCGCTTTCGATCGCGATGGTCTTGTGGATGATGTCGCCTTCGACACGTGCGGTCGAGGTCAGGCGGACTTTCAGACCGCGCACGCGGCCTACGATGCGGCCGTTGATCACGACATCATCTGCGGTGACCTCACCCTTGATGGTCGCAGTTTCACCGATGGTCAGCAGATGGGCGCGAATGTCACCTTCGACAGTGCCTTCCACCTGAATATCGCCGGATGTTTTCAGGTTGCCGGTGATGTGCAGATCTGACGACAGAACCGATGCCGGGGGCTTGGGCTTGGGCGCAGTGCTGGCCTTGGCTTCTGACGGCGCAGGCGCGGCAGGCGTCGCGGGGGCAGCCGGTTTTGCGGCCTCTGTGTCTTTGGTTCCGGGCTCGTTGATTTTGCTCTTAGAAAACATTTCTCGCAGCCTTGATGTAAGTCATTGGGTTAACAGGTTTTCCATTCACGCGTACCTCGTAATGAAGATGCGTGCCGGTCGACCGTCCGGTGCTACCCATATCAGCAATATGATCCCCGCGCGAGACCCTTTGACCAACCTTTACGCGTATCTTGGTGTTATGAGCATAAAGTGTCTCAATTCCAAAGGCATGCTTAATTTTTACCAATCGTCCGAACCCTGATTGCCAGCCAGCATGGGTGACCACACCATCGGCGGTCGCGAAGATATCCGTTCCATGCGCACCAGCGAAATCGGCACCGTTGTGCATGCGCCGGCCACCGGTCTTGGGGTCCCGGCGGGTGCCGAAGCCACTGGTGTAACGCACGACCGCGTTCACAGGGCTTGCAAACGGCGCCTTTTCGGCGGCAATGCGATAGAGGTTCAGCTGGTCCATCTGCTGCAGCAGAGTATTCGCGCGGACTTCGTCGGGGGTCAGTTCCTCGCCGCGCGTGCTGAAGGATATGGGGGTTAGGGGGCCGCCCATGCCGCTGTACCCGCGCCGTACTTCTTCAATGATACGGTCTGTGGGCATTCCTGCCTGACGGAACATCTTGTCGAGCGGCTCGACCGAGATAACCATCGCCTCTTCCAGCTGACGGAAAATTTCGTCGCTTCGTTCCTGCATGAGCCGGATTTCCAGCTCAAGGTCATCACGCTGTTCAAGCGCGTCCTTGGCGTCGGCTGCGATCTGGTCCCGTTCCAAGGCCGTGCGGGCCAAAGCCTGGGTCATGAAATCCATCTGAGCCGGGTTGCTCACGTTTGCCATGTAAGCGTCCGCGCCATCCTCCTGCTTGAGGCTGGCCAACTCTAGCCGCGCGTCTTCGCGCTGCTTCATCGTCGCACGCAGAGTGGTTTGAATGACTTCAATGCCCGTTTCCAACTCGCGGCGGCGGTTTTCCGACGCCAGAAGCTCGGATTGCATCGTCGAAATTTGTTCAAGCGCCGTGTTGAAACGGTCCTGCGCCATTAGCGCCTCAGAGGCACGCATATCCCGCTCGGCTGAAAGTACGTTCAGACGTTCCTGATAGGTTGCCTGATCCCGCTTGGCCTGCTCGCGGAAATTACCTGATCCAATGCTGTCCATCAGCAGGATTGCGGTTGCGACGGCAGTCCAGCCAACGAAGACGGCGACGCCCGCAACGGCAATCACCTGCGTCTCGGAACTGAGACGGATAAACCGCGTATCATTGTCAGATTTCAGAAAAACCCGGCGTTCCGGAAAGTGCCGCTCGAGCAGTGAGTGTAGTTTGATTGCCAGACGTGTTCGCACGCGTCTTCCCTCTTTCCATCCCCAAATTTGGGACCGGTTGTGAGTGATCTCCGTCCCTTGAGGCAACTGCATAGAGGGGACATGTGATTTGGGCAAGTTTGTTGACCAGTTCACACATGAAACCGGTTTTTTCCCGCCAGTTTTAGGCGGGAAGTTGCCGATAGCGTCAACTTGCGCATGTTTAATGGGCTTGTCCTGGCGCAGGCAGGTCTTCGGTCAGAGGCCAGTAAAAGTCGGGTGGCAACCCGGCTTCAGCGCGTTTTTCCTCGTTGAACGGAGGTTTAAGGACCCCGTGGAAATAGCGCCGTACAAGCTCATGAAACACATCCTTGGGATCTGCATTCTCTCTTCCGCACAAAAAGTGGAACCATTTTGATCCATAGGCGACATGTCCCACCTCTTCGGCATAGATGACCTCAAGCGCGGCGATGGCGTGGTCGTCGTTGGCTTTGCGGAAGATGTCGATCATGCCCGGCGTAACGTCCAGCCCGCGCGCCTCAAGCACCATCGGGACAACGGCCAGACGCCCCATCAGATCCTCGGCCGTGTCTTCAGCGGCACGCCACATGCCGGCATGGGCGGGCAGGGCGCCATAGTGACTGCCCATGCGTTCAAGGCAATCGCAAACCATTTCGAAATGGCGCGATTCTTCTTCGGCGCATTTGACCCAGTCGTCATAGAAACCAATTGGCATGGGAACATGACCGAACCGCGCAATGATGTCCCAATGCAGGTCAACCGCATTCAACTCGATATGGGCGACTGCGTGCAACAACGCGATCCGTCCAGCTACGGTGCCAGGTTTGCGTTTGGGTACTTCGCGGGGAGACAGCAGTTCAGGCCGTTCCGGCCGCGCCGGTTGTAGCGGAGGCGTCGAGGTACCGACCTTGATCTCGGGTGCATCGCCTTTTCGCGCAGCGAACCATTCGGCAGCATAGCGTTTGGACAGGGCGGTCTTGGCCCGCCCATCCGCCGTGGTCAGAACTTCGGTTGCCATCAGGGTCAGTGTTTTGGGCACAGGTCCGCTCCGTTCAGGTTTGGGCGGGTCTTAAACCGGATGGCAACCGCAGGAAAGAGCCGTCAGAGCGCGCGCACCGCCTCAAGCACCTCATCCACATGACCGGGCACTTTGACTTTGCGCCAAGCGCGGGCAATCTTGCCCTCGGCGTCGATCAGAAATGTAGACCGTTCGATCCCCATCGACTTGCGGCCATACATGTTCTTTTCGACCCAGACGCCATAGTCTTCGCATACGGTTGATCCTTCGTCGGACAAAAGCGGTGTGGTCAGGCTGTGTTTGGCGACGAATTTGTCATGCTTGGCGACGCTGTCGCGCGAAATGCCGAAAACGTGAGCCCCGGCATCGGCAAAGGCCTGAAGTTGTTCCGAGAAACCGATGGATTCCTTGGTGCAGCCCGGCGTATCATCACGGGGATAGAAAAACAAAACGACGGCACCTCCGCGCAGATCCGACAACGTGACCTCGCCACCGCCGTCACGGGGCAAAGTGAAATCAGGGGCGATGTCTGTAACGTCGGGCATTGGAAACTCCGTTAAAGGTTTTTATGTGCTGCTCGGGATCATAGGGCGGCACGAGCGGGTTGAAAGGCGTGGATAGCAATTTGGTGCAGCACGACGAAAAAAGTGCAGACCAGAGCCAGACACCTCGGCGTCGCAGGTCGCGTCGTCGGTTGGCCGCCTATGTGACCCTTGGCGTTACTTTGACACTCGGTGGGTTGGCTGTTGCCGGTTGGTTCTTTCTGATCGGTCACCAGTTGCACGCGCCGCAATGGATGCGCACTCAGGCTGAAAATCGGCTGGATCAGACGTTGGGCGGTTTGAAGGTCAGGTTTGGAGAGGCGACGTTTTTTGTCAATGAGCAGTGGCTTCCTCGCCTCAAATTAAGTGACGTGACGATCAGCGACGCGACCGGGCAACAGATCGCTCAGGTCGGAGATCTGCGCACGCGCCTGTCAATGCGGGGCCTTCTGCGTGGGCAAATCCGGCCCCGCCGCATCATCCTGCAAGATGCGCAGATCGCGCTGACGCGTAACAAGGACGGAGCGCTGTCGCTGACGGTCGGGTCCGGCAGCTCTCCGGTGCAAGAAGCGCCGACGCTGGCCGAGTTGATTGAAGAATCGGATGACGTGTTCTTGTCACCGATCTTGTCCGGTTTGCGCTCGGTCGAGCTGCAATCGCTGACGTTGGATTATCAAGACCTGCGGCTGGGACGGGCTTGGGTGTTTGATGGCGGTCATATCAACGTAACGCGCGATGGGGACGAGATGCGCCTTGCCACGGGGTTTTCGGTTCTGACGGGGCGGGACTATGCCAGTTCGATTGAGGCAAACTACACAAGCCTTCTAGGCAGCCCACAGGCGAGTTTCGGGTTTTCGATCACAGACTTACCAGCTGAAGATATAGCGGGGCAAAGCCTCGCCCTGTCGTGGTTGCAGGTTCTGAAAGCCCCGATTTCAGGATCTTTGCGTGGCAGCGTCGATGACCAGGCGTCTCTGGGCCCACTATTCGCGACACTGAACCTTGGTGCGGGTGCAGTTCAGCCGACGCCCGAGACGCGCCCAATACGGTTCGACTCGGCCCGTACATATTTCACCTATGACCCGAGCCAGCACGTACTGGACTTCAACGAAGCATCCGTGGTCTCGGATCTCGGGGCGGTTCAAGCTGAAGGCAAAGCGTTTCTGGAGGGCATCGAAGATGGTACGCTAGAGAGCCTGACCGCTCAGTTGAAACTGAACGACATCGACATCTATCCCGGTGGTCTTTTCCCGGAATCGTTGGAATCAGCCCGAGCTGAGTTGGACTTTCAGATGAAGCTCCTGCCTTTCGAATTGCGCCTGGGGCAAATGACGCTTGTCGAAGCTGGTCATACGCTGCGGGCCTCGGGGCGCTTGCTGGGTCGCCCGGACGGATGGGTGGCGGCGCTGGATGCTGATCTGGACAATATGACCGCGGACCGATTGCTAAACTATTGGCCCGAAATTCTGGCTCCTAAGCCGCGCTTGTGGGTGTCTGAGAACCTGTACGAAGGCGATTTTTCGGGCGTAGAACTCTCGCTGCGCCTGCGCCCTGAAACCAAGCCAGATATCTATTTGGGGTTCGGTTTCGATAACGCAAAGATAAGATACGCCAAGACCTTGCCGCCCATCCAGAACGCGCAAGGGCGGGTGAGTTTGTTGGAAAACCGGTTTACGGCCTCGGCAGAAAGCGGCGTTGTGATCGCCGATCAGGGTGGCGCCGTGGATGCGTCGGGGACGTCGTTTATCATCCCTGACACGACACTTAAAAAGAACTCGCCCGCGATTGTGCGGATCAAGGCCAAGGGTAAAGCCACTGCCGCGCTGTCGCTGCTGGATCTGCCGCCACTGGAGTTGCTGAGTAAAGCCGGGTTGCCGATAGACCTTGCAGCAGGAGATGTCAGCCTTTCAGGCACGCTGTCGCTGCCGATGAAGAAGGGGCTAAAGTTCGAAGACACCGAGTTCCACTTTACCGGTGACATAGACAACGTGGAAAGCGATCGTCTGGTTCCGGGGTTCGTCGTCAGCTCCGACCGGCTGACCCTGTCCGGAGATCAGACTGCCGTCGAGATCGGAGGGTACGGCCTGTTTGGCGACGTTCCAATGCATGCAACATGGCGACAGCCCATCGGAGGGGCAGCTCCGCAACGCAGCGAACTCTCAGGCGAAATCGAGCTGTCTCCACGTCTGATGACCGAGTTGAAGGCCGGGCTGCCGCAAGGGATGCTGACCGGAGAAGGGACGGCTGACATCACATTGGGCATCGGCGCGGGCGAGCCCATAGAACTCACCGCGACTTCTGATCTGGTGGGGGTGGGCCTGTCGATCCCCGAACTGGGTTGGAGCAAAGGCCGTCGGATCGAAGGCGCAATGACCCTCGACGCGACCTTGGGCGATCAGCTGCGGGTCAACTCGTTGAAACTGGATGCGGCTGGACTTCGCAGCACCGCGTCGATTTCGTTCCGCGAGGGTGGTGAGTTCGATAAGGTCGAATTCAGCTCGTTCGATCTGGGCAACTGGCTTGCAGTTCCGGCGGAACTGGTCAGCCGCGGCGCATCCGTGCCCGATATCCGGGTACAGGGCGGGGTGATGAATCTTGGGGCGGCCACCTTCGGAGGAAGTGGCGGCAGTGGTGGCGGAGGGGCTGGAAACGGGCCTAACTTGGATGTGGTACTGGACCGCCTGCAAGTGACAGACAGCATCGCCCTGACGGGTTTCAAAGGCGATTTCCGAACCACGGGCGGCGTCGCCGGTGCGTTCACGGCACGTATCAACGGTGCTGCGCCGGTTCGAGGTACTATCACGCCCAGAGGTGCACGCAGCGCGGTCGAATTGACATCAGAAGATGCCGGTGAGGCGTTGCGATCTGCCGGGGTGATTACGCAGGCCCGCGGCGGGACCTTGACCATGACATTGGAACCAGTAGGCAACGGCAGCGACTACGACGCCAACCTGAAAATTTCGAACACCCGCATAACCGACGCTCCGGCGATGGCGGCGCTGCTGAACGCCATCAGCCTTGTCGGTTTGATCGACGAAATGGCCGGGCAAGGCATCTTTTTCTCGACTATCGAAAGTCGGATGCGCATTACGCCGACCGAGATCAAGGTCTTAAGTGGCAGCGCCGTTGGTCCCTCAATGGGGCTGTCGTTCGACGGTACGGTTGATCTGGCAAACGGGCTTCTGAATCTGCGGGGGGCGATCTCGCCGATCTACTTGGTCAACGCGATCGGCAGTGTTTTTACCAAGAAGGGGGAAGGGGTGATCGGCTTTAACTATACGCTGACCGGCCCGTTGAGTGCGCCTAAAGTGTCGGTCAATCCACTGTCCGGTCTGGCCCCTTTGTTTTTACGTAATCTGTTACGTGCACCGGCGCCGACCGTGGCAGATGGCCCGAATGCGCAACCCGTTCGACCCGACAAGCCGAAAAAGACCTTTGGGTCTCCGTCCGGCGATCGGTAAATTGGGCTGTTGCTGAATCCACTGTGGCCTTGTAAGGCGCGCGCATGAAACTGAGCGATTTTGATTTCCACCTACCTGAAGATTTGATTGCCACGCGGCCTGCGACTCCTCGGTCATCGGCGCGTCTGTTGGTTGCAAACGGTGACGTGACTTCGGATGCGCATGTTTTCGATCTGCCCGACTGGCTGCAACCCGGAGATCGCCTTGTTCTGAACGACACCCGCGTGATCCCCGCACGGTTGAGCGGCCGCCGTCATCGGGACAGTGCGCAGGGGCCGGTCTCAGCCGCGATCGAGGCGACCCTGCTGGAGCCGCAGGCGGACGGGACATGGACCGCTTTGATCAAGCCGTTGAAAAAGGTCAAACCCGGTGAGGATATCAGGTTTTCGGATGAGTTGAGCGCGACGCTGGACCGGGTCGAAGACGGGCAGGCCCACCTGCGGTTCAACCTGACGGGTGAGGATTTCGACACCGCACTGGAGCAGGCCGGAGCGATGCCTTTGCCGCCCTATATCGCTGCCAAGCGCCCGGCAGATGAACAGGACAAGACCGACTATCAAACCATCTGGGCGCGCAATTCTGGCGCAGTCGCGGCCCCTACGGCATCGTTGCACTTCGACTCGGCGGTGATGCAGGAACTTCAAGCGCGGGGCGTGGCGATCACTCATGTTACATTGCATGTCGGGGCGGGGACTTTCCTGCCGGTCAAGGTCGAGGATGTAACAACTCACAAGATGCATGCGGAATGGGGCCGGGTCAGCGAAGCGGCCGCGCAAGAAATCCGTGACACCAAGGCTGCTGGTGGCCGGGTGATCCCGGTCGGCACAACGGCTTTACGACTGATCGAAAGCGCGGCGCGCGGTGGCGACATTCAGGCATGGGAAGGTGAGACAGACATTTTCATCTACCCAGGATTTCAGTTCAACGTGACCGACGCGTTGATGACGAACTTTCACTTGCCGAAATCAACATTGTTGATGCTGGTATCGGCATTGATGGGGCAAGATCGGATGCGCGACGTCTATGCCCATGCGATTGAACAGAAATATCGCTTCTTCTCGTATGGGGATGCGTCGCTGCTGGTCCCAAAGTGACGTAAGTGTCGGGATCACGTCATCGTAATGTCGTAGACAAACACGACGGATACCCGCTTTCATATCAAAACGAACCTAAACGTCAGGTCGGCACAATTCGGAGGCCCCAATGATTCAGGTCCTTTCCAGCGCATGGGCGCTTCTTCTTGGGATGGGTCTTCTTATGATCGGCAACGGCCTGCAGGGGACGATCCTCGGTGTCCGTGGCGAGATCGAGGGGTTTTCGACCCTCCAAATGTCATTCGTGATGTCGGCCTATTTCGTGGGATTCCTCGGCGGATCCCGCCTTGCGCCCGAGATGATCCGGCGCGTCGGACATGTCCGTGTCTTTGCTGCGCTGGCCTCATTCATTTCGGCAGTGATGATCATGTATCCACTGCTCACCAACGAGATTGCGTGGATTCTGGGCCGGGTGGTGATCGGGTTTTGCTTTTCTGGCGTGTATGTCACCGCTGAAAGCTGGCTGAACAACGCGGCCAACAACGAAAACCGCGGGCAAGCACTGTCGCTTTACATGATTGTGCAGATGACCGGGATCATCTCGGCGCAGGGGCTTGTTCTGATTGGTGACCCGTCCGGCTATGAGACGTTCGTGATCGCCTCGATTCTGGTTTCGGTTTCTTTTGCACCGATCCTGCTGTCGATCTCGCCGACACCGGCCTTCGATACCACCAAACCGATGACCCTGCGCGAGTTGATGGGGAAATCTCCGTTGGGATGTGTTGGGATGTTCCTTCTGGGCGGCGTGTTCTCGGCGCAGTTTGGCATGGCTTCGGTCTATGGCGCGCGGGCGGGTTTGTCGTTGGCCGAAATCTCGACCTTCGTGGCTGCGTTCTATGTCGGAGCGGTGCTGCTGCAATACCCTCTGGGATGGTTCTCGGACCGGATGGACAGGCGATTTCTGATCATGCTGGTGGCGATCACTGGGGCTGCCGGGGCGGTCTGTGGCATGCTGTTCGGCGTGTCATTCCCGATCCTGTTGGTCTCGGCTTTTGTCATTGGCGGCATGTCTAACCCGCTTTACTCGATGCTGATCGCCCATACGAACGACTTTCTGGAGCATGAAGATATGGCAGCTGCGTCCGGAGGGCTGGTGTTCATTAACGGTATGGGCGCAATCTCGGGGCCGCTGATTACAGGTTGGTTGATGGGGGACAAAGTCTTGGGACCGCCGGGCTTTTTCCTGATCATTGCTGCGTTGCTGGCCATGACGGCTGTTTATGCGATGTACCGCATGACACAGCGCGCTGCGATTCCCGTCGACGAGACCGGTACAATGTCTCCGATCTATCCAACATCCTCGCCCGTTGCCTTCGAGGTCGCGCAGGAAGTAGCCATCGAAGCTGCCGAGGAAGCGGCAGAGGCCGAGCAGGATACGCAGAATGTTGCCTAAAACACGGAATTATTGCGCAAATGTTGCAATATGTTACTGTCACAAATCTGTAAAACGCCCTTAAATGACGTTACGTCCCTGGGGAGGCGAACATACGGAGTTAAGGGCAATGGCAGGGCCTGAAGACGTACTGAGTTTTTGGTTGGATGAAGTCGGCCCCAAGGGTTGGTATCTGCAGGATGAGGCACTGGATGCTGAAATCCGGGAAAAATTCCTGACCACGTGGGAAGCCGCGAATGAGGGCAAGTTCTCACTTTGGCTTACCTATCCCAGCGGCGCGCTGGCCTACATCATTCTGATGGATCAGTTTCCGCGCAACATGTTCCGAGGCAGCGCCAAGGCGTTTGCGTCTGATCGTGCGGCGTTGTCGGCCGCGAAGTGTGCCGTCGACAAGGGTTGGGATCTTAGGATCGACGAACCCGCCAGGCAGTTCTTTTATCTGCCACTGATGCACTCTGAGAACCTGTGTGATCAGGAACGCTGTGTGCGACTGATGTGTCAAAACATCCAAGGCGACGCCAGCAATCTGTTGCACGCCCGAGCCCATCGTGAGGTGATCCGCCAATTCGGTCGTTTCCCTTATAGGAACGAGGCGCTGTCGCGCCCCATGACCGAACACGAAGCAGCCTATGTGGACATGGGTGGCTATGGGGCGACGGTGCGGGAATTGCAGGCTGCTGGTTAACTACCCGGTACGCACCCACGGATAGCGATAATTCGGTCGGCGGCAACGTCGGCCGTGGTTGTAATAGCGGTTTGTATCAGCTCATCCGGTGCTTCGGTCAGGTCTGCGATGCGTGTCTGAGCTGCTTGCAGTTTAGTTTCGAGCCCGTCGAGTTTACCTAGTGCCGCTGAAATCTGTTGCGCTGTGGCGCTGTCGAAAAGGATTGTATTGTCTCGCAGCGAGGAAAGCTCGCTGCGCAAGGCCGTCAATTCTCCGCGCACGCCCTGAACCTCGTCTTTAAGCGGGGCAACGATGTGAAGGTTCTCTGCGAAGGCTGTCGTGACGCCTTCGACGGTCGATGCTAGTTTCCAGCCCAAAAACAGACACAAAGCCACCAGGATCAGCGTTGCGTTCAACATAGCAAGCAACAGGTCGGAGAGTGTTCTGGCCATG
Organism: Ruegeria sp. HKCCD7628; assembly: GCF_057221005.1. Taxonomy (NCBI): domain Bacteria; kingdom Pseudomonadati; phylum Pseudomonadota; class Alphaproteobacteria; order Rhodobacterales; family Roseobacteraceae; genus Ruegeria; species Ruegeria sp. HKCCD7628. The sequence goes on along the minus strand of NZ_JBWVBA010000001.1, from coordinate 511,188 downwards.
ATAAGTCATTCCAATTCGTCGTGAAAAAATAATGGGTCGGGTTGCCCCGGTATCTATGTTCTAGCCATTAGCAACTGTGCGGTATAGGCTGAAAAATGCGCGATGAGCGCGAATTGACCCGCCGCTAGTAATGTCGCGGGCAATTTCGTTGATGCATGTCTAAATATAGTTTAATGGTGAACTAATTTCTGCATCGACCTGCGCCGAGAGGGAAACATGGCTGCAAAATCTTTTGATCTTATCGTAATTGGCGCCGGCCCTGGCGGCTATGTGGCCGCCATTCGTGCGGCGCAGCTTGGGCTGAAGGCTGCTGTGGTAGAGCGCGAGCATCTGGGCGGCATCTGCTTGAACTGGGGATGCATCCCGACCAAGGCGCTTCTGCGCTCGTCTGAGGTGTTCCATTTGATGGAGCGGGCAAAGGATTTCGGCCTCAAGGCCGAGAAGATTGGCTATGATCTGGATGCGGTGGTTAAACGATCACGAGGAGTCGCGGGCCAGTTGTCGGGTGGCATTGGCCACCTGTTGAAAAAGAATAAAGTGACCGTAGTGATGGGCGAGGCGACGATCCCCGCCAAGGGCAAGGTTTCGGTAAAAACCGAAAAGGGAACTGAAGAACTGACGGCCAAGAACATCGTTCTGGCCACCGGCGCCCGCGCGCGCGAGCTGCCGGGGCTTGAAGCAGACGGTGATCTGGTCTGGACTTACAAGCACGCGTTGCAGCCACCACGGATGCCGAAGAAGCTTTTGGTTATCGGTTCGGGCGCGATCGGTATCGAATTCGCCAGCTTCTATAACACGCTTGGGGCTGATACGACCGTGGTCGAGGTGATGGATCGCGTATTGCCTGTCGAGGACGCGGAAATCAGCGCCTTTGCCAAGAAAGCTTTTACCAAACAGGGCATGACCATCATGGAAAAAGCGATGGTTAAGCAGTTGGATCGCGCCAAGGGCAAGGTTACCGCGCATATTGAGGTCAAAGGTAAAGTCGAAAAACACGAGTTCGACACCGTGATCTCGGCCGTTGGAATCGTTGGTAACGTCGAAAATCTCGGGCTGGAGGCTTTGGGTGTCAAAATCGACCGAACCCACGTTGTGACGGATGAATTCTGCCGAACCGGGGTCGATGGTCTTTACGCGATCGGGGATATCGCGGGCGCGCCTTGGTTGGCGCATAAGGCAAGCCATGAGGGCGTCATGGTTGCTGAGTTGATCGCTGGCAAACATGCGCATCCGGTCAAACCGGAAAGCATCGCGGGTTGTACTTATTGCCAGCCGCAGGTCGCCTCGGTCGGCTATACCGAAGCTAAGGCGAAAGAGCTGGGCTATGACGTCAAAGTGGGTCGCTTCCCCTTTATCGGAAATGGCAAAGCAATCGCGTTAGGTGAACCAGAGGGGATGATCAAAACCATCTTTGACGCCAAAACCGGTGAATTGCTGGGCGCGCACATGATCGGCGCAGAAGTCACGGAGTTGATTCAGGGCTACGTGGTCGGACGTCAGTTGGAAACCACGGAAGAGGATCTGATGAACACGGTTTTCCCGCATCCAACCCTGTCGGAAATGATGCACGAAAGCGTGTTGGACGCTTATGGCAAGGTCATTCACATGTGATCGACCAGGGTGGGGGCGCTGCCCCCGCCGCCCTTTGGGCGACTCCCCCGAGGTATTTCCGGCCAGATGAAGAGACGAATCCTTCATTCATCTGGCCAAAAATACCTCGGAGCGCGAGGCAGAGCCTCGCTGAAAACCTAGCGCGTTAGCGCGTCCAGGATGCGGGCCCAGGACCGGATGCCTTTGTGAAAGCTTTTGACGTCGTATTTCTCATTCGGCGAGTGAATTGCGTCATCATCGTTGGCAAAGCCGACAAGCATCGAGTCCAAACCCAGCTCGGTATTGAAATATCCGACCACAGGGATTGAGCCGCCCATACCAGTGAACACGGCTTCGCGGCCCCATTCATCAGACAATGCGCCGCGGGCGGCTTCGAATTCAGGCCGTTCTAGATTCATGACCGAGGCTGGAGAGCCTTCCAGATCATTGTCCCATTCGACATTTGCGTCGGCGGACAGACGGTCTTCGACATGTTTGCGGATTTTGTTGCGCAAATCATCAGGATCCATGTCGCCAACCAGACGACAAGTAATCTTGCAGTGCGCGCGTGACGGAATCACCGTTTTTGAACCTGCGCCGTTGTATCCCCCCCACAGGCCGTTGACTTCGAGCGTTGGCCGGGCCCATTGCTGTTCGAGTGTTGAGTACCCTTTTTCACCGTGCGGTTGAGAATAGCCCACGGAGTTAAGATAGTCTTCCTCGTCAAACCCGCAGCCTTGCCACTGACGAAGTTGGTCAGCTGGAACTTCGTGGACGCCATCATAAAAGCCTTCGACAGCAACGCGGCCGGACGCGTCGTCATAGAAAGAAGCAACGATCCTTGACAATTCGCGCAGTGGATTCAGACCGGGGCCGCCGTAATGCCCCGAGTGCAGATCGATACGCGGACCAATGATGGTGAATTCGTCCTTGAGCATCCCGCGCAGTTGCGAGGCAATCGAGGGCACTCCGCGTGACACCATCGAAGTATCGCAGACCAAAGCCAAGTCGGCTTTCAATTCGGCGGCGTTCTCGCGCAGGAAAGGCACCAGAGAAGGTGAGCCAGACTCTTCCTCGCCTTCGAAGAAAAATGTGATGCGACAGGGCAGGGTACCGTGCACTGCTTTCCACGCACGACAAGCTTCGACAAAGGTCATCAATTGGCCCTTGTCGTCAGATGATCCGCGACCGCGGATGACAGGGCCGTTTTCTGTGTCCTCGATTGCGGGGTCAAACGGATCACGGTTCCACAGGTCTAACGGGTCCACCGGCTGTACATCATAATGCCCGTAAAAGAGAACATGAAGGGCGTCGCTGTCTTCTCCGATGTGACCAACTACCATCGGATGACCTGTGGTTTCGCGCTTTTCGGCGTGAATGCCGATTGTTTTCAGATCGGCGACCAACCAATCGGCGGCCTGGCTGACCTGAGCGTCAAACGCGGGATCCGTCGAGATGGAGGGGATGCGCAACAGCTCCATCAGGCGGTCGATTGAGGTTTGCAAATCGGCGTCGATACGGTTCAGAACTGCGTCAAGCGTCATGGAAGGCTCCTGCCAATGGGATTGATGGCCGAACCCTATCAGCGCGGATGGCGCCGTCCAGCCCATATGCCGGCGAATATTGGGTAATATCGGAAACATGGCGCGCTGCCCTGCGTCGTTTCCCCACGTCCGATAGCCGTAACTTTACTTGTCGCGTCACAAGTGAAGCGATATTTGATGCAAATCAAATAAGCATTCCCGGACTCGGTTATATGGTCCGAGCACTTGGGAACACATCGGCGTCGTTCGAAGACGGGGTCGTGGAATATGTCCGGTCAATGTGGATTGGCTGGGCTGTTAAGGAGAAACCGGTGGACTATACTGCTCAGCTCGATACTGCGATTGCCATGCTGCACGACGAAGGACGCTACCGGACCTTCATCGACATTGAACGTCGCAATGGTCATTTCCCGCATGCGGTTCACACCCGCCCAGACGGGTCCCAGCAAAACATCACGGTGTGGTGCGGCAACGACTATCTTGGCATGGGGCAAAACCCTGTTGTCCTGAACGCCATGCACGCGGCTGTGGAGTCCGCCGGTGCCGGCTCGGGCGGTACACGCAATATTTCGGGCACAACAGTTTACCATAAACAGCTTGAGGCCGAGCTGGCCGATTTGCACGGCAAGGAAGCCGCGCTGCTGTTCACGTCTGCTTATATCGCCAACGACGCGACGCTGAGCACTTTGCCCAAACTGTTCCCCGGGCTGATTATCTATTCGGATGCTTTGAACCACGCCTCGATGATCGAAGGCGTACGCCGCAATGGTGGGGCGAAACGTATTTTCCGTCACAATGACGTTGCGCATCTGCGCGAACTGCTTAAAGCCGACGATCCTGCCGCACCCAAGCTGATCGCGTTCGAATCCGTCTATTCGATGGATGGTGACTTTGGTCCTATCGAAGAGATCTGTGATCTCGCCGATGAGTTTGGCGCTCTGACTTATATCGATGAGGTCCACGCGGTGGGCATGTATGGCCCTCGGGGCGGTGGCGTGACCGAGCGGGACCGTCTGGCCCACCGGATCGACATCATCAACGGCACGCTGGCAAAAGCCTTTGGCGTCATGGGCGGCTATATCGCGGCAAGCGCGAAAATGTGTGACGCAGTGCGTTCTTACGCGCCGGGTTTCATCTTTACCACGTCTCTGCCGCCAGCCGTCGCTGCGGGTGCCGCGGCGTCGGTCGCTTATCTGAAGAATGCTCCTGAACTCCGCGAGCAGCACCAGACGCAGGCCAAAATTCTCAAGCTGCGGCTCAAGGGGTTGGGCCTGCCATTGATCGACCACGGCAGTCACATTGTCCCGGTGATTGTTGGCAACCCGGTTCACACCAAGAAGCTGAGCGATATGTTGCTGGATGACTATGGCATCTATGTCCAGCCGATCAATTTCCCGACCGTTCCACGCGGAACGGAGCGCTTGCGGTTTACGCCGTCACCTGTTCACGGACCCAATGAAATGAACAGTCTGGTTCAGGCGATGGACGAACTTTGGTCACATTGTGCGCTAAATCGCGCCGAACTCGCAGGTTAACCTCACGCCAAAGTGTGCAACGTGTTTTTCACGTGTTAGGCTTAAGCTAACAAAAGAAGTGACCGAATCGTGTAGGATTGATTCGGTTCTTGCGTGAAACACGCGTAGGCAGAATGGGGCAGCAGGGATGATTGGGCGCAGATCTCAGCGCGAATCCGAAGATGAAACCGACGTCAGGCCAAAGGGCTTTGACGATTACGAGGTGAGTCTGGGTGATCGGATGCGCGGGGAACGCGCAACGATGGGCAAGTCCCTACTGGATGTCCAACGCGAGCTGCGGATCAAAGCCAACTACATTGCAGCCATAGAAGACGCTGACCCTGACGCATTTGATACACCGGGTTTTATCGCAGGGTACGTCAGGTCTTACGCGCGTTACCTGGGTATGAACCCGGATGAAACCTTCGCCACCTTTTGTGCCGAAAGCGGGTTTGAAGTTGCCCATGGCATGTCGGCCGAAGCATCGGTTGTACGCAAACCAAATGGAGGGCTGCCCGCGCGCGGTCCCATGGGACGCGATCCCTTTACCTCTCCTAACACGCCGTTTGTTCCCGGACGTGAGTCGTTTGTCAGCCAGATCGAACCGCGTGCAATCGGGTCTTCGCTGGTTTTGCTGGCTGTAATATGTGGCATAGGATACGGCGGATGGGCGGTGCTGAACCGCATTCAGCAAGTTCAAGTCAGCCCGGTTGAGCAAGCACCTGTTGTTCTGTCCGACCTCGATCCGTTGGACGTTGCGCGCAGTGCGACACCAGACGAACAAGTGGCGGCGACCGATTTGCCAAGTGCTGAAGCTCTGGACCGGCTGTATCGTCCCCAGGCGTTGGACCTGCCGGTATTGGTGGCCCGAGACGCGCCGATTTCTACTCTGGACCCTCGCACAGTTGGAACATTCCAGCCGCCCGAGCCGCCTCAGATTGAAGTGGCCGAGGTGCACACGGTCGAACGTCCCGCTTTGCCGCAGGTTGTTGAAAAGCTGGATACGACGCTGAAGATTGTGGCCGTGAATCCTTCGTGGATGCGCGTAACTGCTGCGGATGGCAGTATCATCTTCGAAGGCACATTAGGAACGGTAGAGCAGGGCAACACTTTTGAGGTGCCTCTGACGGAAGAACCTCCGCAACTTCGGGCCGGCGCGTCGGGTTCTGTTTACTTTTCAATGAACGGTGAACATTTCGGCCCGGTAGGCGCGCCGGGAACAGTTGCTAAAGGCGTGATTCTATCCAAGGACGCTGTTGCCGAAACCTACAGTGTTGCGGATCTGGAAGCCGAGCAGAACAGCGCGCTCAAGCGCCTTGTGGCCGAGCTTCAGGCGCAGGAACCTGTTGCTGCATCTGATTGATCTAGCCATTGCGATAGTGGGGTAAGCGAACTATCTAAAGGCGCAACCTAGTCTGTCTTGGACCTGTTCCCATGTCGCTCAATCACGTTCGTCCGTGGCGCAATATCTATCGCCGCAAATCCCGTCAGATCATGGTTGGCGATGTTGCCATCGGCGGCGATGCCCCAATTGCCGTGCAGACCATGACCAACACTCTGACAACCGACGTTGCAGCAACGGTGGCGCAAGTGCAGGCCGCAGCCGAAGCAGGGGCGGATATCGTGCGGGTTTCGGTCCCGGATGAGGCGTCTTCGAAAGCGTTGAAAGAGATCGTGCGCGAAAGCCCTGTACCGATCGTGGCCGACATCCATTTCCACTATAAACGCGGGATCGAAGCGGCTGAGGCGGGCGCCGCTTGCCTGCGGATCAATCCGGGCAATATCGGCGACGAAAAGCGCGTGCAGGAGGTGATCAAGGCCGCCCGCGACCACAATTGCTCGATACGGATCGGGGTCAATGCGGGGTCGCTGGAGAAGCACCTGCTTGAGAAATACGGCGAGCCGTGCCCCGAGGCGATGGTCGAAAGCGGGCTCGAACATATCCGCATTCTGGAAGACAACGACTTTCACAACTTCAAGATCAGCGTGAAGGCCAGTGACGTGTTCCTGTCGGCGGCGGCCTATCAAGGTATTGCCGAGGCCACAGATGCCCCTATCCATCTGGGCATCACCGAGGCTGGGGGGCTGGTCAGCGGCACCATCAAATCCGCCATTGGGTTGGGCAATCTGCTGTGGATGGGGATCGGCGATACGATCCGCGTCAGCCTGTCCGCGGACCCGGTGGAAGAGGTCAAGGTGGGCTATGAGATCCTGAAATCTCTGGGCTTGCGCCATCGCGGTGTGAACATCATCTCATGCCCGTCTTGTGCGCGGCAGGGGTTCGACGTGATCAAGACGGTCGAAGCGCTGGAACAGCGGCTGGAACACATCAAGACACCCATGAGCCTGTCGATCATCGGCTGCGTCGTGAACGGCCCCGGTGAGGCGCTGATGACCGATGTTGGCTTTACCGGCGGCGGTGCGGGGTCTGGCATGGTCTATCTGGCGGGCAAAGCCAGCCACAAGATGTCGAACGATCAGATGATCGACCACATCGTTGAGCAGGTCGAAAAGAAAGCGGCTGAACTGGACGCGGCAGCTGAGGCTGCGGATTAGCGCAGCCAGGCGGTTCCAGGCAGGCCGGGATTCTCGACAGGGTGGAGAGGTCTGTGTTGACAGGCCGCGCCGTTCTGGGGCCAAGTCGGTGCTATGAAGGCTATAATCGTCGTTGTTTTACTGATGTGGACTGCCCCCATTGGCGCGGCGCGTGCGTGTGAGTTGGCCTTGGCCTTTGCGTTGGATGTGTCGGGGAGCGTCGATGAGGCCGAACATCAGTTGCAGCGCGATGGCGTCGCCGCCGCCTTATTGGACCCTGACGTGGTAACGGCAATTTCGGCCCAACCCGGTGGCGTGGCGCTTATGGTGTATGAGTGGTCAGACTCACGCCAGCAGACGCAGATTTCGGCCTGGCGTCTGGTCACTGGGGTGGCAGGGTTAAAATCGATTGCCGCCGAAGTGCTGGCGGCCCCTCGAAGTGCAACGGGTGGAACCGGCATCGGCCCGGCGGTGGCGTTCGGAGCGTTGATGTTCGACTATGGGCCCGATTGCCGTCGGCGCGTCATTGATGTGTCGGGGGACGGCAAACACAACAACGGCTTTCGTCCCCATGTCGCGCGCGAAATGCAGGTGATGCAAGATGTCACCGTGAACGCACTGGTGATCGAAGGGGCCGAGCCCGAAGTGCTGGCCTATTACCTCGATCACGTCATTTCAGGGCACGGTGCGTTTGTGGAAATCGCCGCTGGGTATGAGAACTATGCTGCAGCGCTTCGGCGTAAATTGCTGCGTGAAATTCCGATGGCTGTGGCCGATCGGTAAGAGATAGGGCGGCGCACAAATGCGCACCGCCTGCGTTCAAACTTAACCCTGTTCGGCCCGCACGGCGTCTGCGATCTGCAGCATCTGATCGGCAGTCAGATAGCCGCGCAGCATTTCGGAGCCCAAAACGAAAGAGGGCGTACCCGAAATCTGCATCCGACGCGCCAATTCACGGGTCTGATTGATCTCGTCGGTTACACGATCGCTGTCCATCGCCTCCATGATTGCATCGCTGTCCAGCCCAAGGCCATCTGACAGGCGGCGCAGGGTGACTTCGTTGGGCTCTCCGCCAAATTCCATCAAGGCGTCGTGGACTTGTTTATAGGCGTCGTCGCCAGCTACGTGTTTTGTCGCCACGGCAAAGCGGGACGAGACGACGGACGCGTCGCCGAGGATCGGAAACTCTTTGATGACAAACCGGATGTTGCCATCCTCGGCCAGCAATTCGGCCACTTCAGGCACGGCTCGACGGCAATAGCCGCACCGATAGTCCATGAACTCGACAAGGGTGATATCGCCGTCCGGGTTTCCGCCAACCCAGCTATAGCCGTCGTTGAACAACTCATCTGCATTGACGGCCACCAGTTCCTTGTCGGCAGCGGCCTCGGCAACGGCGTTGCGTTGTTCAAGCACGTTTATGGCTTCGATGATCACTTCGGGGTTTTCCAGAAGATATTCCCGAATCTGAGCGCCGAACTGCTCTTTCTCGGCATCGCTCATGGCGTTCAGGTCCAGCGCTTGTGCGGGACCGGTGATCAGGGAAAGACCCAGAAGGGCCGGTGCAGCATGTCTGAGGATCATTTCCGTTTCCTTTTCTTTTTTTCTGCTTGTTCCGAGGCAATCAGCACATCCTGTGCGCGTTGCCAACCAGGGGATCCCTCGGGCAATTGCCCGACGGCGCGTCTTGCGTGAATACCTGCATCTGCCAGCTGGCCTTGCAAGGCAAATCGTTCGGCGGTGACTGTAGATGCCATGCCGGTATTGCCGGTTTGTGAATAGGCAACGCCCAGATCGCGTAGTAGGCGCGCGTTCTTGAAGTCCCTTGCCCGTGCCTTTTCAAGCACTTGCAGGGCGTTCTTCGTTTCACCATGCGCCAAGAGGGCGCGACCGTATCCTGCCAGAATTAAAGGATCATTGGGCGTCATCTCGACCGCGTGGCGGTATGCCGCGACAGCTGCCTCCACTTGCCGATTTTCAAGCAGGATCTGCCCTTTCAATTCGTAGTAAAACGGATCGTCAGGACGGACAGCCAGTGCTGCGTTTATTGCAGCACGCGCGTTATTCAGGTCCCGGTTCTGGTGATAGGCGGCGGCCTCGCGCATCAGGCGAATGTCCTGAGCGGATTCCTCTTTGGCGCGGCGCATTGTCCAGCTTGGGGATCTGAGAAAGGCGGATAATTTGCCTTTAACACGGGCAAACCAATATTTGGCGTTCTGATCTGGAAGCGCACTATCCCCGAACGCGTCCAAAAAGGTTTGTGCGGCCCGCAAGCGTTCGCGGCTTGTGGGATGCGAACGCATATAAGGGTCCTGGTTGATCTCGCTCAGCAACTCCTGCCCTGCGAATTTCTGGTGTAGAGCAACCATGCCGCTGGGTGAAATGCCAGCCCATCTGAGGTAACTGGCGGCGCTTTGGTCGGCCGAGGATTCTTCGGCCCGCGTGTGCCCTAGAAAGCTGCGCAAGGCTGAACCTGATGTGCCCGCGGCGATACCGGCCGCAGCCTCGCCGCCGCCTGCAGCTGCGACAACCAGTGCAAGGGCTGTTCCCAATTGCGAATTGCGTTGTGCGGCCTTTAGGTTTTCGACACGGCGCGCCAGATGGCCATTGGCGATATGCGCGGCTTCGTGGGCGATCACGGCCTGCAGCATCTCGGGGGACTCGACGTTCAGGATCAGGCCGTAGTTCAGATATATGGTATTGTAATCAATGACAAAGGCGTTGAACGTGCTGTCATTCACCACCAGAATTTGAACTCTGTTGGTATTCAAGCCCGCAGCACGCAGCACGGGAAACGCCAACTCTCGCAGGCCATATTCGATGTCCGGGTCGCGGATCAGGCTTTGCGCGGCGGATTGAACAACTGTCGCGGCCCATGTCGCTACAAGCAGCAACAGGGCCGGGATTGACGCCAGCCTGGATACACGTTCAAAAGCCATGTCAGCAACATGGGAGATGGGCATGCGAAACTCAACCCGGTCCGGGGTCGATCCGTTTATTGTGATGGACGTGATGGAGGCCGCGCGCAAAGCGGAAGAAGCCGGGCGCACCATCATCCACATGGAGGTCGGCCAGCCTGGCACCGGCGCCCCCACGGGGGCGACAGCCGCGTTGACCCAAGCGATGCAGCATGAGCCGCTGGGCTACACTGTCGCGCTGGGTATGCCTGCGCTGCGTCAACGCATCGCTCGGATGTATGGTGAATGGTATGATGTCGACCTCAACCCTGATCGGGTGGTGGTCACACCCGGATCGTCAGGGGGGTTTTTATTGGCGTTCACCGCGCTTTTCGACAGCGGAGACCGGGTTGGAATCGGCGCACCGGGCTATCCATCTTACAGGCAGATTTTGAAGGCTTTGGGGCTGGTGCCGGTCGACCTGCCCACTGCACCGGAAAATCGGCTGCAGCCCGTACCGGCGGATTTTGCAGGGCTGGACCTGCAAGGGTTGATGGTGGCGTCTCCGGCAAATCCCACCGGGACAATGCTGGATCGCACGGCAATGGGCGCGCTGATCGAGGCGGCGCAGGGGCAGGGGGCCTCGTTCATCAGTGACGAGATTTACCACGGGCTGGAATACGAGGCCAAGGCTGTCACTGCGCTGGAGCTGACGGATGAGTGCTATGTGATCAATTCCTTCTCAAAATATTTCTCGATGACAGGTTGGCGCGTCGGTTGGATGGTAGTGCCCGAAGATCAGGTGCGAGTGGTCGAACGGATTGCCCAGAACATGTTTATCTGTGCTCCGCATGCCAGTCAGGTGGCGGCGCTGGCCGCGATGGATTGCGACGAGGAATTGCAAGCCAATCTGGATGTATACCGCAGAAATCGCGCGTTGATGCTGGAAGGGTTACCCAAGGCAGAGTTTACAAATATCGCGCCTCCTGACGGGGCATTCTATGTTTATGCAGATGTCTCTGAACTAACCAATGACAGCCAAGCCTTCGCCGCCGAGATTCTGGACAAGGCTGGTGTCGCCGTGACCCCGGGCTTGGATTTTGACCCTCAGCGGGGCCACACGACTTTGAGGTTCTCGTATGCGCGGTCAAGCGATGATATCGCCGAAGGCCTAAGCCGACTTGCGCGCTTCATGACCGAGCGGGGATTGTCCAAGGCCAAAGCCTAAGGCGTTCACAAGTGGGCGTAGGTCGGTTAGTCTTGTGCGCAAACGATCTTGGGAAAACTCGAGGCCATGAGCAGGATATTTTTTGCCATAGCGCTCATCTGCGCGCTTGCAGGTTCAGCCTTTGCGCATGATTTCAGCGCATTGGCCCGGATTGAACCTGCAAACAGCCATGTCCAAAATGATGGGCAGGCTGGGGTTCGTGTACAGCTTGGTCTCAGCCAGGGTGTGCCGTATCGGGTGTTCACTCTGGAAAACCCCTATCGCGTCGTCCTTGATTTCAAAGAGGTCGATTGGACCGGGCTTGAGAGCGACAGCCTTCTGCAGGCGGATCGCGTGACGTCTGTGCAATTCGGGGCCTATGTGCCGGGGTGGTCTCGGATGGTGCTGGAGCTTGGCGCGCCAATGGTCGTCGATACGGCGGGCCTGCGGATTGATTCCGCGTCCGGAGCCGCTGAGTTATCTTTGCGCCTTAAGCGATCGACTGCGGAAACCTTTGCCATCAGTGCCGGCGCACCGCGACAACCGGGATGGGATCTGCCGGAAGCCGCTGATTTACCCGACGCTCACCCCAATGACGGTCCGCGTCCGCTGCGTGTCATGTTGGACCCCGGACATGGCGGTATTGATCCGGGGGCCGAGGTTCAGGGCGTGAACGAAAAGTCCCTCATGCTGACTTTTGCCCGCGAACTGCGCGAGCTTTTGCTGCGTCAAGGCGGGTATGAGGTGATCCTGACGCGGACAGACGACCATTTCGTGTCGCTCGAGCGGCGCATTGCGCTTGCGCACAGGGCGGGGGCGGATGTGTTCATCTCGCTGCACGCGGATATCCTGTCAGAAGGCCGCGCACATGGTGCCGCTGTTTATACCTTGTCCCAAGACGCCTCGGATGTGGCCAGTCACAAACTGGCCGAACGGCACGATCGTGCCGACCTGATCTCGGGTATTGATCTGAGTGGTGCGGACGATCAGGTGGCGGATGTTTTGCTGGATTTAGCGCGTCAGGAAACCCGTCCACGCACAGATGCGTTGGCGGGGGCTTTGGCCAACGGAATGGCTCAGCAAGGCGGACCGATGAACAGCCATCCAATCAGAACAGCGTCGTTTTCAGTGCTTAAGGCGGCCGATATCCCTTCGGTTCTGATCGAACTGGGCTTTCTGTCCAGTCCCAGAGACCTGAAAAACATAGTAGATCCCGAATGGCGCATGGGCATGGCGCGGGGGATCCGTGACGGGCTAGAGGATTGGCGTCAGCAGGATGTGATCCGGCGGTCCCTGATTGGTCAGTGACCCTACGGCGTAATCCGGCTAATATGGGCCATCGTGTTTTGACCCAGAGCATGCGCGCCCTTATATAGACCGCACCGCGAGCAAAAGGCAGTGACGTGATCCGTTTCATATTTTCAATCTTCGGGGCGATCTTCAGCCTCGTGACCCTTGGTGTTTTCATGGCCGCGCTGGTGATTGGCGCGATCTTCTGGATGTATGGGCGCGACCTGCCCAGCCATGAATCGCTGGCGCAGTACAAACCGCCCACGATCAGTCGGATCTATTCGGGCGAAGGCCATTTGATCGACGAATTCGCGCAAGAACGCCGCTTGTTCACGCCGTCCGAGGAAATTCCCGATCTGGTCAAACAGGCGTTTATCTCGGCCGAGGATAAGAACTTCTACACGCATCAGGGCTATGATCCGCGCGGTATCATTGCTGCGGGTGTTGAGGCGGTGAAGTCCAAGGGCGAAAACGTGCGTGGTGCGTCCACGATCACGCAGCAGGTGATGAAGAACTTCCTGCTGTCCGGCGACCGCCGCGCAGAGCGTAAGATCAAGGAAATCATCCTCGCCACCCGGCTTGAGGATACATTGGACAAGGAACAGATTCTCGAACTCTATATGAATGAGATCTTTCTGGGCCAGAACTCGTATGGTGTAACCGCCGCTGCCCAGACCTATTTTAACAAGACGTTGCAGGAACTGGCCCCGCATGAGGCTGCGACTTTGGCCGCGATGCCCAAAGCGCCCTCGGATTACCACCCGGTCCGTCAGAAAGACCGCCTGCTGGCGCGCCGCGACTATGTTCTGCGCGAGATGAACCAGAACGGCTATATCGACAAAGCCACCTATGAGGCCGAGGTCGCGCAACCGTTGCGTTCGGTCCAGAACGGCGATTTCGAAAGCTTCCGTACCGCGTTGCCGCCGCGTGACTATTTCACCGACGAAATCCGCCGTCAGCTGAGCGAGGATTTCGGAGAGGGTGAGTTCTTTACCGGCGGCTTCACCGTCCGAGCCTCGGTGGACGAGGAAATGCAGGTCGAGGCCGCCAAGGCTTTGCGCACAGCGCTGCAGAAATACGACCGGTCGCGCGGGAAATGGCGCGGCACAGGTCAGGTGATCGCCGAAGATGCCCTGTCGAATGAGGCGCAATGGCGCGAGGCGCTGGCCACAATGGAAATCCCCCGCGATGTAGAACTACCGACGCAATGGTATCCGGCCGTTGTGCTGAACGTGGCCGAGCAAGCTCTGACCGTAGGAATTGAAGACGGCCCGGCAGACGGCACGGTTCCACGTTCGGATATTCAATGGATGCAGGGCAACTTCTTTGACAATTTCAAGCGCGGCGACGTCATTTTGGTGATGGCCGGCGAGGAAGGACAGTGGTCCGCCCGACAAGTGCCCGAAGTACAAGGTGGGTTTGTTGCCATGGACGTGAACTCGGGCCGCGTTTTGGCCATGCAGGGCGGGTTCTCGTATCAGGATTCGGTTTTCAACCGCGCCACGCAGGCGCAACGACAGCCGGGTTCCAGCTTTAAGCCGTTCGTCTACGCTGCCGCGCTGGACAGTGGCTATAGCCCTGCAACTATCGTTGTGGACGCCCCGATCGAGGTGAACACACCCCAAGGTCTGTGGCGGCCCAAGAACTCGTCGAATAAATTCTATGGCCCGACGCCCTTGCGGACCGGGATTGAACAGTCGCGGAACCTGATGACCATCCGTTTGGCGCAAGAAGTCACGATGCCCGTGGTTGCGGGCTATGCCGAACGGTTTGGAGTTTATGACCGGATGGGCGCATTCCTTGCGAACTCGCTGGGGTCAGAGGAGACGACGCTTTATAAAATGGTCGCCGCCTACGCGATGTTTGCGAATGGTGGTGAGCGGGTCGAGCCCACTCTGGTCGATCGCATTCAGGATCGGTTCGGCAAGACGATCTATCGCCATGACGACCGGCAGTGTCTGGATTGCAACTCGGCATGGTTGGAGCCTGACGAGTCGCCCACCATCGAGACCGACCGCTGGCAGGTCATGGACGCCATCACCGCGTATCAGCTGACGTCGATGATGAAAGGTGTTGTGGATCGTGGGACTGCATCTGCTCATGTAAACCTGCCAGTGCCAACGGCTGGCAAGACCGGTACGACCAACGAATCCAAGGATGCATGGTTTATTGGTTTCACCTCGAACATCGTGGCCGGGTGCTACATTGGGTATGACCGCCCGCGTCCGATGGGTAGAGGTGCCTATGGGGGCACAATGTGCGGCCCGGTGTTCCAGAGTTTCATGGAACATGCCACCGAGAAGTATGGCGGCGGTCCGTTCGAAGTGCCCGAGGGTGGCCATTTCATCAAAATCGACCGCTTCAGCGGCGCGCGTCTGCCTGCGGACGCAACCGGTGATTATGTCGTCGCCGAGTATTTCCGCGATGGAGTGGATGGCTTTATCGACCGGGTTTACGATGGTGGGTTTGCGATGGGCTCGGACCTGCCTTTGTTTGAAGAGGCCAGCTCGGGCCGACAGGTGACGACGTCGACCGGTGATACGATCACTGTTGGCCCCAACGCCAGCCAGGGCGATCTGCAGGGCGGCGGGCTTTACTGAAATCTTTAAGGGCCGCTCTGTCTTGTAGCGGTCCCATGCTCTTGCTATCACGCAGCACTGATCAAGCAAGTTGGGACGTAACCATGCGCGCCGAAACCCAGAATATCGTGGCGGAAATCGAAAAGTCGCTGGAGCTGCTGGCGCAGCGTATGGACTATGAAACCGCACCTCATCGTCTTGAGGAATTCAACGCGCGTGTTGAGGACCCCAACCTATGGGACAACCCCGAAAACGCACAGAAGCTAATGCGCGAGCGGCAGATGCTGGTCGATGCCATCGAAACCTATGAAACCATCAAGACCGATCTCAGCGACAATATTGAGCTGATCGAGTTGGGCGAAATGGAAGAGGATGACGAGGTCGTCGCCGACGCCGAGGGGGCGATCAAGGCGCTTGGCGAAAAAGCCGCCAAGAAAGAGCTTGAGGCGCTGCTGGACGGCGAGGCCGACAGCAACGACACGTTCCTCGAAATCAACTCGGGCGCGGGGGGGACGGAAAGCTGCGACTGGGCCTCGATGCTGGCGCGGATGTATGTCCGCTGGGCCGAGAAAAAGGGCTATACGGTTGAACTGCAGTCCGAGACCGCAGGTGAAGAGGCCGGGATCAAATCGGCGGCCTACAAGATTTCCGGTCACAATGCGTATGGCTGGTTGAAGTCGGAAAGCGGTGTGCACCGTTTGGTGCGAATTTCGCCCTACGACTCGGCGGCCAAGCGGCATACATCGTTCAGTTCGGTCTGGGTCTATCCCGTGGTTGATGACAATATCGAGATTGAGGTGAATCCGGCGGATATTCGGATTGATACCTATCGGTCGTCAGGTGCGGGTGGTCAGCACGTGAACACCACGGACTCGGCGGTGCGGATCACGCACATTCCCACCGGTATCGTTGTGACCAGTTCCGAAAAGTCGCAGCACCAGAACCGCGATATCGCCATGAAAGCGCTGAAGTCGCGCCTGTATCAGCAAGAGCTGGACCGCCGGAACGCCGATATCAACGCCGCCCATGAAGCCAAAGGTGATGCGGGCTGGGGTAACCAGATCCGGTCTTACGTGTTGCAGCCTTACCAGATGGTAAAGGACCTGCGGACCAACCATGAAACCTCGGACACAAAGGGTGTGTTGGATGGGGATCTGGATGGGTTCATGGCGGCAACTTTGGCGCTGGATGTGGCTGGTAAGTCCCGGTCCGAGGCGCAGGGCGACTAAGCCGGGCAGGGGGCTCTGCCCCCGCCGCGCGGTGCGCGACTCCCCCGAGATATTTTTGGCCAGATGAAGTCGATCCCCGTGTAGTTGCTGCTGGAAAAGATACATCTAAACAGTGGGTTTAAATGGGGATAAGCCCCGGATAGGCTGATCGAGTCAGTGTGACCTGTCAGCCGAAGAGATCCGAATGAACCTAAGCCAGATTACCGCAACCGCGTTGGTGACCGAATTGTCCGAGGGGCGGGTCTCTGCGTCTGAAGTGATGCGTGCCACGTTGGACCGCATAGCAGCGGTGAATGGCGATTTAAACGCCATAGTTGGATTGCGGGACCAGGGCGATCTGTTGGCAGAGGCGGCTGAGCTGGACAAAGGGGCGAAGCGGGGTCCTCTGCATGGGGTTCCGATCGCGGTCAAGGACTTGGTCAATGTGGCCGGGGTTGTGTCGACCCAAGGGTCGCCGTTGTTTCGCGATCATATCCCTCAGAAGGATGACATGATCGCTGCCCGGATGCGGGCGGCCGGAGCGATTTTGATCGGAAAGACCAACACGCCCGAATTCGGATTGGGGTCACACACGTTCAACCCCGTTTATGGCGCCACGCGCAACCCGTATGATTCATCACGAACTTGCGGTGGATCTTCTGGTGGCGCGGCGGTTGCTTTGGCGTCCGGTATGGTGGCGCTGGCGGATGGCTCGGACATGATGGGTAGTTTGCGAAATCCCGCCGCGTGGAACAATGTCTACGGGTTTAGACCAAGCTGGGGGAGGGTTCCGTCCGAACCAGTCGGAGACGCGTTTCTGCATCAGCTTTCGACCCTCGGCCCGATGGCGCGTTGCCCCGAAGATTTGGGCCTGCTTTTGGATGTAATATCCGAGCGTGACGCGCGACAGCCCTACAGTGTGAAACCTGAGCCCGTTGGGCCGGTTCAGGCACAAGACCTGACAGGGGTTCGTATCGGTTGGCTTGGCGATTGGGGCGGAGCCTATCCGTTCGAAGACGGGATAACGGACCTGTGTCGGGATGCAGTGTCCGTTCTTGCCGGGTTGGGGGCACAGGTCGATGAAGTCGTGCCTGATTTCGAAGCCGAGCGTCTGTGGGAAAGCTGGACGGTGCTTAGATCATGGAGCATAGCCGCCGGCCTTGCCCCTCTGACCGAGCATAGATCAATGTTGAAAGACACGGCGCAATGGGAACTGGATCGGGGGCTTGCCTTGACCGCAATGCAGGTTCACCGCGCCAGTGAGATGCGTTCAGAATGGTTCCGGCACGCTCTTGGAATGTTCAACACCTATGACGCGCTGATCCTGCCATCAGCGCAAGTCTGGCCTTTCGAGATCGAAACGTCGTATCCGACTGAGATCGCTGGCACCAAAATGGATACTTACCACCGTTGGATGGAAGTTGTTCTGCCAGTGAGCCTGATTGGCTTGCCGTGCCTGTCAGTGCCGGCGGGGTTTGGCCCAGAAGGCGTGCCGATGGGGATGCAGATTTTCGGTCCGCGCGGCACGGACGCAAAGCTTTTGTCAATCGGGGCTGCCTATCATGCGGCGACTGAGTGGCCACAAAAAAGACCCGCCAGCTAATAAGCGACAAAGGGAGGAGGGAGACAGAATGGAGAAGCCTTTCGGAGTTCCGAAAATGGGGCCGGTTACGACAGACATGTTGCGTGAAGCCTTGAGCCGGGCTTGGGCGGATTTTCGACGTGCGCCGGTCTATGGCCTTGTGTTCGCAGGCTTCTACGTCCTCGCAGGCTGGGCAATGGCGTGGGTCACGGTACAAACTCAGACCTCGTATTGGCTGGTACTGGCCGCGATCGGATTCCCACTATTGGGGCCCTTTGCAGCAGTCGGGCTTTATGAAGTCTCTCACCGGTTGGAGTTGGGGGAGCCACTTGATTATGCTTCTATTTTCGGCGTTGTGGCGCAACAGGGCCGACGTCAGCTGCCTTCAATTTGTGCGATCATCGTGGTCATGTTCCTGTTCTGGTTCTTCCTTGGCCACATGATTTTTGCACTGTTCATGGGACTGTCGACCATGACCAACGTTTCTACCTCTCTTGAGGTTTTTCTGACTGTAAATGGCCTGACGATGCTGGCGGTCGGAACTTTGGTCGGAGCGGTTTTTGCCACCCTTCTTTACATGATCACTGTACTGTCCATCCCAATGTTGCTGGATCGGGAATTGGATTTCGTGACAGCGATGATCGCCAGCTACAGCTATGTTAGTGCGAACCTGACGGTGATGCTGGGTTGGGGCGTGTTCGTCGCCGTGCTGACGTTTCTTGCCATGATCCCATGGTTTCTTGGACTGCTGATCATCTTGCCGCTGCTTGGACATGCGAGCTGGCACTTGTATCGGCAGATCACACAAGCCGAATCCGCTGCTGCAGAGCCAAGTTAATCCACGTTTATTCTAAGCGTTCAAGGCCATGGTATGCGCACGTCGGGCGGTGCGGGCCGCGCTTATGGCTGCGGATGGTTGTGTACCAAGGTAACGCAAATTCAAGCGACGCATGGTTGTCTCGTTGGCCGTGGTTTTGGACAAGCAAATCGCAACACCTCGCCAGGTGTCCGGCTGATCTCCTCCACAGCGAGTCATCAGGTAAATTTTGCTGTTTTGCGCCGTACGGTTCGACATCAATATGTAGACTTGGCTTCCTGCGCAGGCGGCAATGCCCTGAACTTCGCGCAACTCAGGCGAGGTCGCCTCGCTGGCCGTCGGCGGTTCGTAGCTGCGGATCATGGTGCATTGCGGCAGGCGTCGCGCATGGATCACGCGGTACCGTGTCGCTTGCGCCCCGTCCAGAGCGGTTTCCGAGACATAATAAAAACCAGCGGGCAGAAGGTCCTCGGTCAGAGTGCCGGGCCCGGAACCCAGAAATTCTGTCAGAGCAGTTGCAGCAGGATGAGGTGTAGGTAGATCGATTTCGTTAAGGGGTCGTAGAAGAATACGTGCGTCCACGTCGAAAAAACAGCAAATACGATTAAGCACGTCGGGCCGGGGAAAGCTCTCTCCGCCAAGGTACCGGTTGAACTGAGTGCGGTTGATCCCAAGCTGACGGCACAGTTCAGAAATCGAGGGGTAGTCCGATGCTAGCAGTCGAAGATTATCACCGAACATCTTGCGCAGCTCAGCCGGGCTGCGGGTTTCGTTGGTCATTTCTGTCCCGGTCTTATTATGTGTTGCCGTGTTCACCCTGTTTGTCCGAGCAATAGACCGGACAATCGCGCTTCAATCGTACTGAGGACCCTGACCAGCGCATCCCAACGCCACGTCACAAGACGAGGCTAACGTCCTGATGCGTAAAAGCAATAGTCTTTTAAGTATATTGTATGGAATTTTTGGTGTTTTGGCTCGTTTTAGGCAACACATTGCTAAAACGCGTGTGGCCGCTATCAAACCCGAGTTGACCCGTCCGCTACGTAAGCGCAGTGGACGGGACAGAATACTCAGTCGCCGCGCAGCAGTGCGGCGACACCTGTGCGGGCGATCTCGATCAAACCCAACGGGCGCATCAGGTCGGCAAAGGCGTCGATCTTGTCCGGCGCACCGGTGATCTCAAAGATGAATGAATTCAAGGTGCTGTCGACCACATTGGCACGGAAAATATCTGCCAGACGCAGCGCTTCGACCCGCTTGTCGCCTTCGCCGACGACTTTAATGATCGCCAGTTCCCGCTCGACCGATGGGCCCTCGACCGTCAGGTCATGCACCTCATGCACGGGCACGATGCGGCCCAGCTGCGCCTTGATCTGTTCGATCACCTGCGGGGTTCCGGTTGTGACGATGGTGATACGGCTCAGGTGACCAGTGTGGTCCACCTCGGCCACTGTCAGGCTTTCGATGTTGTAGCCACGACCCGAAAACAGCCCGATCACGCGGGCTAGAACGCCCGGTTCGTTTTCGACCAGAACCGCGATTGTATGACGTTCCTGTACGTCCGAGAAGGTCGGCCGTAGGTTATAAGCGGAATGGCGGGTAGAGCCTTTTTTGATATGTAGGGCAGACATTTACGTCCCTTTCATCATCTTGCGAAAACCGGGCGTTGGGCGCCCGGTCAATTCCGACGAATGTTGTTAAACCAGAACCGAACCTTTGGAGTCGATCACGCCCTGCGTCTCGGCCTCGCCCAGAAGCATCTCGTTATGGGCTTTGCCCGACGGGATCATGGGGAAGCAGTTCTCGTGCTTTTCAACAAGGCAGTCAAAGATCACCGGGCCGTCATAGTTGATCATCTCCATGATCGCGTCATCCAAATCGGCCGGGTCGGAACACAAAATGCCCTTGGCCCCGAAGGCCTCAGCCAGTTTGACGAAGTCGGGCAGGGCCTCGGACCACGAATGCGAGTACCGCTCGCCATGCAGCAATTCCTGCCACTGGCGTACCATGCCCAGACGCTCGTTGTTCAGGATGAACTGTTTCACGGGCAGGCGGTACTGAACGGCGGTGCCCATTTCCTGCATGTTCATCAGCCAAGAGGCTTCACCCGCGACATTGATTACCAGCGCGTCGGGATGCGCCATCTGCACACCGATCGAGGCCGGAGTGCCATAGCCCATGGTGCCCAGACCACCGGATGTCATCCAGCGGTTGGGGTCTTCGAACCCAAGATATTGTGCTGCCCACATCTGGTGCTGGCCGACCTCGGTGGTGATATAACGGTCGTGGTTTTTGGTCAGCTCTTCAAGACGTTGCAGCGCGTATTGCGGTTTGATCGTCTTTTCGCTGTTGGTATAGGCCAGGCAGTTGACCTTGCGCCAATCCGCGATCTGCGACTGCCATTGTTTAACCGCCGCTGCGTCGGTTTTACGCCCACGTGCTTTCCAGACCTTGAGGATATCTTCCAGCACATGTGCCACGTCCCCGACAATCGGGATATCGACGCGGATCACCTTGTTGATGGACGACGGATCAATGTCGATATGCGCCTTTTTCGAGTTCGGCGAGAACGCATCAATGCGCCCGGTGATCCGGTCATCGAAACGTGCGCCGATGTTGATCATCAGGTCGCAGTCATGCATCGCCAGATTGGCCTCATAAAGACCATGCATTCCCAGCATGCCCAACCAGTTCTCGCCCGACGCCGGATAGGCCCCCAGTCCCATCAGGGTCGAGGTGATCGGAAAGCCGGTTGCATCCACCAGCTCGCGCAGCAACTGGCTGGCCGCGGGGCCCGAGTTGATCACGCCACCACCCGTGTAGAAGACAGGTTTTTTCGCCGTCTCAATCGCGGCAACCAGTTCGGTGATCTCTTCGAGATCGCCTTTCAAAACTGGCTGGTAATGTGAGGTCGAAGGTTTCGGGCCGGTATAGTCGCCCGAGGCGAACTGCACGTCCTTAGGAATGTCGATCAGCACAGGACCAGGGCGGCCAGAGGTGGCGACGTGGAAAGCCTCGTGCATGGTCTCAGAAAGCGAATCCGTATCCTTCACCAGCCAGTTGTGCTTGGTGCAGGGGCGGGTGATGCCAACGGTGTCAGCCTCTTGAAACGCGTCCGAGCCGATCATGAAGGTCGGAACCTGACCGGTCAGAACCACGATCGGGATCGAATCCAGCAACGCGTCGGTCAGGCCGGTCACCGCGTTGGTGGCACCGGGGCCGGATGTCACAAGCGCAACGCCGGGCTTGCCGGTCGACCGCGCATAGCCTTCGGCGGCGTGCACGGCCCCCTGTTCGTGACGCACCAGAATGTGACGAATGTCGTTTTGCAGAAAAATCTCATCATAGATCGGTAGCACGGCGCCGCCGGGGTATCCGAATACCGTGTCCACGCCCTGATCCTTGAGGGCCTGAACCACCATCTTTGCGCCGGTCATCTCACGTGTCATCTGCTTTGCTCCGTTCGCGACATGTGTCTTGCGTGTTGCCAAAAAAAAGCCCCCGAGATTTTCGGAGGCGCATGGGTTGGATTATGGTTTACCGTCACCGGCCCATGCGCGTGTTTCCTACGATTACGACTAGCGCTTTCATCGCCAGAGGCTCCTTTTTTGCGTGCAGGGACATTATGGGCGGCGCGACGGGGCGTCAACAGGCAATCGCGCCAATTTTCTATCTCAGGCAGTGAATTTTGCGACATTTTATTGCGCAGATTGCCGCATGCCTGGAATTTTTGCGAAATAGGGGTGCTGATTCCCTGCATTCGCCTGTTTCGCTTGTGCTCAAAAGCGTCACGACGATGTCCGAAACGAGCATGATTGCGGCTCAAAGCTGAGGCAAGCTGACCCAGACCTTTGCTGGCAACGGAGGCAGGCCATGCTGCATGATCTGATTGATCTGGGACGGTATCCGATAGATTGTCCGGACTCGCGGGCATATGAGCAGTTAATCAACGATCTGCGAAAAGAACTGGATCAGGATGGCTGCGCCGTCATGCCGGGGTTCGTTCATGCCGAAGGTGTCGCGTCGCTGTTGCAAGAGGCTGAGCGTGTCGCAGGTCACGCCTATCGCTCGTTCAACCGGACGAACGCCTATTTCACGCAGGACGATCCTACGCTGGAAAGATCCCACCCAGTGCGGCAGTTTTATGATCGTTCGAACGCGTTTGTGCCTGCGGATAATTTACCGAATTCCGGGCCGCTGAGGCGTATATATGAGTCTGAACCTTTTTTGCCTTTTATCCGGGCGGCGCTGAACGAACCGGAAGACAAGTTCTTTCGCTACGATGACCCGTTGGCGGATGTGATTATCAACGTTGTGGAGGAGGGGCAGGGTTTTCCATGGCATTTCGACACCAACAACTACACGGTCACACTGGCCATTCAAAATGGTGAGGCAGGCGGTGCGTTCGAATACGTCCCGAACCTTCGAACCGCCGAGGACGAGCAGTTTGAATCGGTCGCTTCGATTCTTGACGGAAGCAGGTCAAGGGTCCGTGAATTGGAACTGCTTCCTGGCGATCTGCAGATATTCCGTGGGCGGTACGCGTTGCACCGGGTGGCCCCTGTGAAAGGGCCGCGCAGCCGTTACGTCGGCATTTTCTCATTCGCCGAAGCCGAAGGGATGTGTGGCAGCGTTGAGCGAACCAAACAGCTCTATGGTCGGGTGCTACAACATCACCATGATCGGGAGGGGCTGAGAAACGATCTATTGCTGGATTGAAACGTGGTAGCCTGCGCGTGAGATAGATTTTCCGCCGGAGGCGCGTATGCCTGAAATATTGCAGCTCACTCCATTTGTATTGTGCTCTTCGTTGCAAAAGCAGATAGACTTCTATTGCGACCGTCTTGGGTTTGCCTGCGGGTTTCGGCAAGACAATTACGCGTTTCTGTCGCTTGGCCCAGTGGCCGTTCGTTTGCTGGAATGCCCGCCGCGCGAAGACCGACGACAGTTAGGCGACGAGCAATCGTTCTACATAGACGTGGATGATGTTGACGCGCTGTATGAAACCCTACGCGCGGGGTTGGAGAGTTTGCCCGAGGGACGCGTGCGGCCACCATTTGACCAACCCTATCAGCAGCGCGAGTTTCACGTCATTGATGAAGATGGAACGCTGGTGTTTTTCGGTCAGGACATCAGGCCACGGGGCTGAGTGCTCCCGCCCGTTGTCAATGCGTCTGCGGCGCATCTCCGCCGGTTGGGCCGGGCAGCGCGTGCCGCGCTGCGGTCAGAAACCGGGGCTGGTGCCCTGCAAGACTCCATGCTCGAGCGCATAGCGAGTCAGACCGGCGGTCGAAGAAATTCCCAGTTTGCGTTTGATGTTCTTGCGGTGGGTCTCGACTGTGCGGACCGAGATGTCCAACGTTTGGGCTACTTCTTTGTTGGATTTTCCCTGCGCCAGTTCCAATAGAATGGTCTGTTCCCGACCCGTCAGGGCCTCGCGCGCACCACCTCTTTTGGGTTCCAGCGATCCGCTGGCCCCGGTGCACAGGTATTGCTCGCCTTGCATAACGGCATCGATGGCCTTCTTGATCTCGTCCGTCGGAACATCCTTGAGGACATATCCCTTGGCCCCGTGACTGAGGGCCGTCGAAATGTATTCAGGGCTGTCGTGCATGGACAGGACCAGAACGCGGGTTTGAGGCAGGCGTTCCAGAATGATCTCGGTCGCACTGAGGCCGCCCATGCCGGGCATGTTCAAATCCATCAAGATCACATCAGGTGCCAGAGTAGCGACCTGATCTACGGCGTCCTGCCCGCTGCTGAGCGTTCCGACAACAGTGATTTCGTCGTAGCTTTCGAGGATCGACTGTATCCCTTCGGCGACCATTGGGTGGTCGTCTACGATAAGGACACGGATTGTGGCGTCGCTCATGTACCGGCCTTTCGGTTGGGCGTGGCGTCTTCCTGTGGCGGCAGCAAATGGCTGAGAGGCAGGCTGACCTCGATCACCGTTCCGCTGCGTGGGCCGCGTGATGACAGAATACGCAGCGATCCGTCAAGCTGTTCGATACGCTCCTGCATGTTTCGCAACCCGATCCCCGTACTGCCGTCGCCGGGTGCACTGCGCAGTCCGCGGCCGTTGTCGGTGATCCGCATGGTTGCGCCCTTTTTGTGGCCGCGCAGGTCTATCGTAACACGAGTTGCGCCGGAATGGCGTTCGATATTGGTCAGGGCCTCTTGCGCGATACGGTAGAGCGCAATCTTGCTGTCCTGATCCAGACGGTTGCGGAAGACAACCGTTGAGAACTCGGTGTCGATTCCGGTGCGGTCCCTAAAGTCATCGGTCAATGCCTTGAGGGCAGGGCCAAGCCCGAGGTCGTCCAAAACGCCGGGACGCAGGTCGCGGCTTATGCGACGAACTTCGGTGATGGCAGACCCCAGATGGTCGATGCCCTTGCCCAAAGGATCACGCGCGCCCGCATCATCGCCACGTTCCAACCGCCTGCGGGCGTTATCCAACGCATAGCGCACGCCCACAAGGATCTGGCTGATCCCGTCATGTAATTCGCGCGCCACGCGGCCCCGCTCTTCCTCTTGCGCATCGAAAACGCGTTGTGTCAGCTCTTTCAGCTTTGCGTCGGCCAACCTGCGCTCGCGAACGTTCAGCAGCATCCCCGATGTGAAAACGATTAGGACAGCCGCCAGAACGATAGCGCCGATGTATCCAAAGGTGCGCTGCACACGGGCCTCGACCTCGGCACGGGCATTGGCGACGGTTGCTACGATATCGTCGATGAAAACGCCGGTCCCCACGGCCCAGCGCCAGTCCTGCAGGCCGACCACATAGGCGATCATCTGCGCCTCTTCCCCGGTCGAGGGCTTTTGCCACATAAAGCTGTGCCATCCCGCGCCCTGACGGGCGAGGCGAATGAACTCATCCACGACAGGGGTGCCATCGCTGTCGGTCAGCCCCTCCCAGTTGCGGTTGATGAATTGCGTCTGACGTGGGCTGACAAGGTTGTTGCCGTCATAGTCATAGACGAAGAAGAATCCGTCCTTACCGTAGATCATCGCCGACAGGATCTGTGTCACAAGATTCTGCGCGACCTTATCGTCGGGCGTGGCGCGGCCATAGATATAGGCAAACCCGTTGCGGGCCTGGGTGACATAGTTGCGCAGTTCTTCTTTCTTGGCCTCGATCAGGCGACGTTCAAGTGCCTGAATTTCGCGCTCGGCCGTGGCGCGGGCTTCCTGTGTAACAAAGAACGCAATTGCCGCCACGGCCACCAATAGCGGGATAGCTGCCACAAGTGACAGTTTCTGGCCATAGGTCAGCGAGATCAGGTTGCGAAATCCTTTCATGGACGAATCGATACGCAAGCGCGCGGGAAAATGCAAAATCTTTGCTCGAGACCGGTTTTTTCTATCGTTCGCGAGCGGAAAGCACTGGACGTTTCCCCAATTTCTAAGCCTCGCCGCAGAAAAACCGGCTTACCTACGTAGTAGTAGGTATTCACATTCAAATTCCTGTCATTAGGCTGGCGCGCACTGAAAACGACTGCCCCGAGATCGTTCGGGGGTTTGAACTATGTAGGGGAGGAACACTCATATGGATCGTCGTTCATTTCTAAAAACATCTGCTCTGGGCGGCTCGGCTGCTGCGGCCACCACGCTGGCAGCACCGGCTTATGCACAGGGCAAGCGCACCCTGACCATGGTGACCTCGTGGGGTCGCGGTCTGGCGGGCGTTTTTGACAGCGCACAGCGTTGCGCCGACAGCATCACTACGATGTCCGATGGCGACCTGACGGTCGAAATCAAAGCCGCGGGCGAACTGGTTGGCGCGTTCGAGGTCTTTGACGCCGTTTCGTCCGGTCAGGCCGACATGTACCACGCTGCCGATTATTACTTTGTGGGTCAGCACCCGGGCTACGCGTTCTTCACCGCTGTTCCGTTCGGCATGACCGCGCAGGAACTGGTGAACTGGTACTACCACGATGGCGGCATGGAGCTGCATGACGAGCTGGGCGAAATCTTTGGCCTGAAATCCTTCCTGGCCGGGAACACCGGCGCGCAGGCGGGCGGCTGGTACTCGAAAGAGATCAACGGCCCCGAGGATTTCCAGGGTCTGAAATTCCGCATGCCGGGTCTGGGTGGTCAGGCGCTGGGCAAGCTGGGCGCATCGGTTCAGAACATTCCGGGCTCGGAAGTGTATCAGGCGCTGTCCTCGGGTGCGATTGACGGCACCGAGTGGATTGGCCCCTGGGCGGACGAAAAAGCCGGTTTCCAGGAAATCACCAAGACATACTACACCGCGGGCTTCCACGAGCCGGGCGCAGGTCTGTCGCTGGCAACGAACCGCGACGTGTTCGACGAACTGACACCTGCACAGCAGAAGATCATCGAGATCGCAGCTGGTGAAGCACACCAGTGGAACCTGGCGCAATTCCTGGCCAACAACGGCGCGGCGCTGCAGCGCCTGCAGTCGGGTGGCGTGAAGGTTCTGGAATTCCCCGACAGCGTCTGGGATGCCTTCGGTCAGGCTAGCCAGGAAGTGCTGGACGAAAACATGGGCGACGAGCTGTTCAAGAAAATCCACGACAGCGCAATGTCGTCGATGGCAGCGTCTTCGGCATGGAACAACCTGTCGTCGGGTGCCTACACCACCCAGCGCGACCGCGTTCGCGGCTAAGCAGCGTTTCTTCGACCAAACGGTTTCCCCACCACGCGTGGGGAAGCCTTTCCCGTTGCAACAGCGCGGTTCGGACAGCCGCGCATCATAGGTGCAACTGACGCGACCTGGGGACAACATGCAGGACGAAAACGGTATCTCGTTCTTCGGCGCCCTGTGGAATGGACTTGTATGGTTCATCCAGAACATTGCCGAAGCCTTCTATAATTTCGGATACGCCATCACGCATCCGCAACTCTGGCTAGACTGGTCAGACAAGGCGTCGATCATGCGCTTTGTCTATTACGGTGGCTCGGTCGAGTTCTTCTTTGTGATCTTCACCTTCTTTCTGGTTCTGACCGCCGTCGGCCTGTACTACCGCAATTTCATGTGGGGGATGGTGCGGGTTCTCGAGGGCTTTGCGAACACCACAGGTCGGTTCTTTGCATGGGCCGGTTTGTTGATGGTCATCCAGCAGATTGTCATCGTTTTCATGCAACGGGTGTTTACCCGCCCTGATATGTCCTTTGGCCTTGGTATCCCATTCACACAGGATATCAGTTGGTTCGCGGAAGAACTTAAACTGTATAACGCCATGGTGGTCTGCCTGTGCTGTACCTATACGTTCGTGCAGGGCGGGCATGTGCGCGTTGACCTGATCTATGCCGGCATCAGCCATCGGGCCAAACGCGTGGTCGACATGTGCGGCGCGGTTCTGTTTATGATGCCTATGGCCGTGCTGACGTGGATGTATGGCTGGTACTTCATGTGGCGGCACCTGATCGTGCCGAAACCCTCGGCTAGTGATACGTTGGACCGCCTGGTCGCCAAATCCCGCGCGCTGCGCTGGAACGTGGAAACCATCGGTTTCAGCCCCAACGGGTTCAACGCGTACTTCCTGTTCAAGATCCTGCTGGTGGCTTTTGCGGCCATGGTGTTCCTGCACGCCATTGCATTCCTCTACCGCTCGTTCTTGGAATACTCGGAAGGGTCCGAGAGCACAGGAAAATACCTCGACAAGGATAGCCTTGGTGAGGGTGAAGAAGCCTACGAAGGCGCACATTAGGGACGGAGACCCAGACTATGTTATTCGGACTTGATGGCGTCGAGATAGGCCTCATTATCGTATTCTTCTGCCTTTTCGGAGGCATCCTATCCGGTTTCCCGGTGGCGTTCGCCATCGGCGGGGCAGGGATCATTTCCTTCGGGATCATCGCAGCGCTGGACAGTGCCGGGCTGCTGATCCACCAGGCAATTGATACCGGCTCCCAAGCCTACCGAGATCTCGTGAATTCGGGCGTCAAACCCGACACGGTGTCGGTTTTCCGCTTCCCGGACTTACCAAGGATCGCCGAGCCGGTCTTTGTGCAGGGCTGGGAAACCGCGCTGGACCGCAACGTGTCCTTCATCGTGAACCGCATGAACGAACGCGTTCTGGCCGGTCAGTCGATTGAAACCCTGCTGGCCGTTCTGATGTTCGTCCTGATGGGCATCACGCTGGAACGCTCGAAGATCGCAAACGATCTGCTGACCACGATGGCACGTGTCTTTGGCCCGCTGCCCGGTGGTCTGGCCGTGTCGATTGTGGTTGTGGGGGCGTTCCTTGCCGCTTCGACCGGGATCGTGGGCGCGACCGTTGTGACCATGGGCTTGCTGGCGCTGCCAACCATGCTGCGCAACAACTACTCGCCAGAACTGGCAACCGGTGTGATTGCGGCCTCGGGCACGTTGGGGCAGATCATCCCACCGTCGATCGTGATCGTTCTTTTGGGGACGCTGGCCGGTGATCTGTATTCGACCGCGCAGGAAACCCGCGCGCAGGATGCAGGCTGTACAGACGCGCTGACCTATCTGGGTGAGCCTGCGGTGGTCTCGGTTGGGACATTGTTCCAAGCCGCTTTGCTGCCGGGGATCATGCTGGCGCTGCTTTATGCGCTTTATGCCTTTGGCTATGCGTTGCTGAATCCGGAAAAGGCCCCGGCCGTTGAAATGTCAGGCGGTAGTGGTGAGCCGATCACCCGTGCCGAAGGTCTGACCTGGTTGCTGGGTGCACCGGTTGCGCTGATCGTGGGCATGATGGTTCTGAGCAGTGCTGGTGTTGTCGGAAGCCAGAACATCAGCGTCTCGGCTTTCTCGGATATCGGTGAGGGCGCATCGCTGCGCACGAACGTGTCTGAGGAATGCAAAGCCTCGATGATCGACTTGCACGGACAATTGGCCTGGGATCAGGCCGTGGCCGAGCAAGAGGCCATCGATGCCGCAGGTGGCACCGCCGAGTCGACACGCCTGACCGAAGAGGAACTGGTTGCTGCGCAACAAGCTAAGATCGCTGCTGCTGCGCCGATCGGCACGGGTGTGGCTGTCATGGTCGTGCTGCTGGGTCTGACGCTGGTCATGGGTCGCGGCATTGCGCCATCGAAGCCGACGCAGCCGCTGATCGTAGGGGCCATCGGCCTGTTGCTGATGCTGCTGGTCGATGTCCTGCTCATTGCGCCAACCACGTCCTCGGGGGCGACCTTTGTCTTGATGGCGGTGCCGTTTGCGCTGGCCATTTATGGATGCAAAGAGGCCGCTGCGCGCTGCGCGACCAATGATCTGATCCGCGTGGTCTTCCCGCCGCTGGTTCTGATCATCGCGGTTCTGGGCTCGATCCTGGGCGGTGTGACCAATCCGACGCCCGCTGCGGCGCTGGGGGCAGGCGGGGCGATCATGCTGGCCGCGTACCGCAAGCTGCAGGATCAGGGCCGCTCGGCCAAGGTGATCATCTGGGCGACTTTGGCCGTGATCGTGGCCTTGCTGATGGGTGTGAACTTTGACCTGCGCATCAACCAGAGCGATGTTAGCGTCGAGACCTGGATTGCCTTCATCGTGGCCTATGGCGCCTATCTGTTTGCCCTGTTCGGCTTGCTGTTTGGTTGCTGGGTCTTGTTTACCAGCGGGGTTCTGACGCCCGTGGTGCGCGAGACAGCCAAGGTGACCTCGATGGTCTTCACCATCCTGATCGGCTCGCAGTTGCTGAACCTTGTGGTGATCTCGTTCGGGGGTGAGCACTATATCCAGCAGTTCCTGCGCAGTTTCGACAACGAGTTCACGGTCTTCCTGATCGTGATGCTGGTGCTGTTCATTCTGGGCTTTGTGCTGGACTTCCTCGAGATCATCTACATCGTGATCCCCATCGTGGGCCCGGTGATCTATGGCGGGTCGTTCGATCCGAAATGGGTCACGATCATGGTGGCGGTGAACCTGCAGACCTCGTTCCTGACGCCACCTTTCGGGTTCGCGCTGTTCTACCTAAGGGGCGTTGCGCCTAAAGAGGTCACAACAGGTCATATCTATCGCGGGATCATTCCATTCGTGCTGATTCAGGTAGTCGGGATTGGTATCCTATGGTTCTTCCCGACCATCGTGACCATCGTGCCGGATCTGATCCCGAATTGATCAGGCCGACATAAAAATGACAGACCGGAGGCCCTGTGGCCTCCGGTCTTTTTTGTTCAGGCTTCGGCTTTGGGATGCGTCAGTTCCGCAAAAGCAGCTTCGGCCTCGTGGTCGATATCCAGCGTGGCAGGGGTCAGGGTCCCGGCGTCGGGGTCATTGAAGACCGCCCTGTCCAGCTTGTCGACACGCTGGGCGACAATGGTGGTGACAACCGCGTCGCCGGTTATGTTAACCACCGTCCGCATCATGTCGATGATCCGGTCAACGGCGAGGATGATGGCGATCCCGTCCAGCGGCATTCCCAGTTGATTCAACACCATGGCCAGCATCACGATACCCACGCCAGGCACTCCGGCAGTGCCGATTGAGGCCAGAACCGAGATCGAGATGATGGTCATATAGCCACCCAGCCCCAGATCAATCCCATAGGCATTGGCCAGGAACACCGTCGCCACCCCATGCATGATCGCGGTGCCGTCCATGTTGATCGTCGCGCCCAACGGGATGCCGAACGAGGCAACCGAGCGGTCTACACCGATGCGCTGGGTCACGCATTGCATCGAGGCCGGGATCGTCGCGTTTGAGCTTGAGGTCGAGAAGGCAAACACCTGTGCCGAACGCATTTTGCGCAGAAACGCACGCGGGCTCAGGCCGGTGCAGACGTAAAGCAGCACCATCAACGTCACGCAAAGGTGGAAGACAAGCGTCAGGCTGATGGTCGCTAGATATCCGATGACCGGGGCAAACAGGCCGAACCCTTCCAGCGCAAAGGTCTTGGCAATCAGACAGAAGACGCCGATCGGAGCGAAGGCCATCACGATCTCGACGATTTTCATCGCCAGTTCGTTCATGAAGGTACAGCCCTCGACAAAGGCTTTGGCGCGGCTTCCGATCATCAGGACCGCAATGCCGACAACGATCACATAAAAGATGATCTGCAGCATTTCGCCATTGGCCAGCGCTTGAACCGGGTTCTTGGGGATGATGTTTGCCAGTATCTGCCACGCGGTATCCTGCGTTGCGACGGACACATCCGCGCTGGCCATATGCAGGCTGTCAAATCCTATGCCGGGGTTGATGATGTTGGCAAACACAAGCGCCGTCATCACCGCCAGCGCCGTGGTCGCCAGATAGGTCACAAAAGTCAGCCCTCCGACACGCCCCAAGACCTTGAGATCACCAATCCCAACCACGCCGCACAGTAGGGAAAAAACCACCAGCGGTACGACCAGCATCTGCAGCGCGTTCAGGAACATCTGGCCGACCATGCTGAACAGGCCATTGACCAGATGTTCTTGAAGGAACGGTATGTGCCAATAGTTCAGGGCCAGTCCAAGGGCTGAACCAAGCGCAAGGGCCGTTAGAATTTGCGTCGTCAGGTTGGCCGCAAGCAGCCGTCGAATAGCATGAGTCATTGTCCGTCTCCCTTTACCAAAGCCAAACCCGCAGGTCGGGAACCTGTTGCATCACGGGCTATGTCATTGAAGCCCAGCCGAGCGGATCTAAACGGGGTCGAACGGCTGAGGGTCAGGATTACTTGGTGACGTAGGGTAAGGATTCAATCGCTGGGCGTAGGGAAGTCGCCATTTAGATGATTAATAATTGTTCATCTTTTCTGACGGATCTGCCCCGAGACAGTCAAAATGCTGGAACAAGCGCTAGCTGAACTCGATCAAATCCCAGCGATTTCCAAACGGGTCGCGCCAGACCGCGACGGTTCCATAAGGTTCACGACGCGGGGTTTCCTCGAACGTCACGCCAGCCGCCGTCATGGCCGCGTGGTCGCGTTGAAAATCATCCGTTGCCAGGAAAAAGCCGACACGTCCGCCGGTTTGGTTGCCTATGGCCTTGTTTTGATCGGCGTCAGCCGCTTTGGCCAGCAGCAAAGACCCCTCGGGCGCGTTGGGGGGGCCACGCGCACCCAACGTTTACCATCACCCAAATCAATGTCCTGCTCGAGCGTAAAGCTCAGGGTCTGCGTGTAAAATGAGATCGCAGCATCGTAGTCTGGCACTACGAGGGTCACCGCATGCAGGCTCTGACGCATGGGACTTCAGCCTTTGGTCGGGTGTCGGTCAGGCAATTGAATATTCGCGACTTGTTCGGCAATCGGAGCGGTCGACAGAGGGTGGTGGCCCGATCCTGCAAGATCAGCCGGGTTTCCGACCTTGACCCATTCACCTTGAATATATGCCTCCAACCCCGAAAACCGGGCCTTATATCCCATCTTGGGGCTGCCAGGGACCCAATATCCAAGATAAACATAGGGCAGTCCGGCCTCGCGCGCGATGTCGATATGATCAAGGATCATATAGGTGCCCAAGGAATTCTGCGGTTGATGCGGGTCATAGAACGAGTAGACCATGCTAAGCCCGTCATCCAGAACATCGGTCAGACTGACGGCGATCAGGTTATCGGTGTCGGGGTCCGCATATTCCACAACGCGGCTGCGGATCGGAGTTTCCTCGATCATTGCGGCGAATTCGAACACGTCCATATCGGCCATACCTCCATCGGCATGGCGGGTATCCAGATAGCGGCGAAACAGCTCGTACTGTTCATCGGTGGCCCAAGGCGAATTGGCCTTGCGCTGCAGGTACGCGTTTCGCTTTACCGCGCGCTTTTGGCTTTTGCTGGGGGCAAACGCGGATACGTCGATACGGGCTGACAGACAAGCGGCGCAATCGGCACATGACGGCCGGTACAGGACGTTTTGCGAGCGGCGAAACCCTTGTTGCGACAACGAGTTATTCAGTTGATCTGCCCCTTCACCCTGTAGGGCTGTGAACAGCTTCCGCTCCATCCTGCCCTCAAGATAAGGGCAAGGCTGTGGGGCCGTCACATAGAATTGTGGCGCGATAGGCAGCGTGTGTCGCATGAAAGTCCCGTGTTTTCTGACCGGGATGATAGCAATCGATCCCGGAGCCGCCAAGTGATTCACGCGACAGGGTTACTATTACGCGCGCTGGTTGATCATCACCGTTCCAAGGAAGGAATCCGTCAGGCCCTGTCCGCGGGAACTGGTCAGCATCATGATGATCGAGATGACCTGCACCACAAAGATCGCCATACTCACGAAATATCCCGCTGTATGGGCGATAGCCTTGCCCAGGTCCATCCGTGTGCCGAATGCATCACGCAGTTCGATTCCCATAAAACGCATGCCCAAAGTGGCCGACCCGTTCGCAATCGTGACGACACGGTAGACAAAGCTGATGACGGCATAGATCAGAGGCAGGAAAAACAACCCCGCACCCAGAGTGAGGAAGATCGGAACAATACAAAGCAGCGATATCAGCGCGATATCGAACAGCCAGGCGACAAAGCGCTTGGTCGCCACCGATTGATAGAATTCCGGTTGGCGATCTGGATCTGGTAGATGAGTCATATAGGGATATCCGCGTCGTTGAATGGGTTCACCCTGTCCCGAAAACCGGGGCAGGGCAAGGATCAGATCAGGCGCGTGCGTCGCTTTCGTCTGCATCGTGGTTATCACGGGCGCGTTCGTCCATGAATTGATCGAACTCGGCCTTGTCCTTGGCATCGCGCAGGCGGCGCAGGAAGGCTTCGAAATCCTGTTGTTCGCGCTCGAGCCGGGCCAGGGTGTCGGCCTTATAGGCATCAAAGGCGCTGTTGCCCGACGGTTTCATCGCGCTCATGTGGCTGTTCCAGGATGTGCGGCGGCTGCAGGATTTGCTGAACATGCGTTTGCTCCAGATCATATAGGCCAGAAGGGCCAGGCCCACAGGCCAGAAAAAGATGAAACCTAGGACCATGGCGCCAATCCAGGCGCCTTTGCCCTTGTCGTCCAGCCAGGCCTCGATACGGTGCAGCCATCCCGGATTTGAAGGGACGGCGGGGTCGGATAGTGCGGTCATTTTGGTCTCCGGGTTGATGTAAATTGTTTTCACATTGAATAGATGGGAGTTGGGCGGTAGGTTGCAAGGGGTGTATGTAAAAATGTTTTACATTGGCTTTAAGGGGGTGTCGCAGCGATGCAGTTAGGACTTGTGCAAGCCTTTGAAATCAGGCCATTTGGGGACAGTAACACGCCGGAGGCCCCATCATGACCGCTCTGTCGATCCAGCGAATGCCGCGCCCGTTCGATCCCGCGTTGGGTGATGAAACACAGGGTCTGGTTGCGGATCTGACGCCTGAACAGGCTGAGCTGATCGCGGGTGTCGCGGGTTCTAGCCCGTATCTCAAAGGGTTGATCGAGCGGGAAAAAGACTGGCTGGCCGGGGCCTTGCAGCAGCCCGATCAAGCGCTGGCTGAGGTGATGGCAGCCGCCCGCGCGCTGCCGCCGGATCAGCTGAAACCGGGGTTGCGGCAGGGCAAACGACGGATGGCGCTGCTGACCGCGCTGGCCGATGTGGCGGGGGCGTGGCCCTTAGAAAAAGTGACAGCTGCGCTGACGGATTTCGGGGCGCTGGCGGCGGATGTGGCGGCCAAGGCCGAGATCGCCGCGCTGATCCGGCGAGGCAAGTTGCCGGGCATGAGCGAGGACGACGTTGAAACCGCCGCCGGGATGATCATTCTGGCCATGGGCAAGATGGGCGCGCATGAGCTGAATTACAGCTCGGATATCGACCTGATCGTGCTGTTCGATGAGACCCGGTTTGACCCGGATGATTTCTACGAGGCGCGCCATGGCATGGTGCGTGCCACGCGGAATTTCTGCGCCACGCTCAGCGACAAAACCGCCGATGGCTATGTGTTCCGCACCGATCTGCGGTTGCGCCCCGATCCCGGGGTAACGCCCGTGTGCATGGCCGCCGAGGCCGCCGAGCGGTATTACGAAAGCCTGGGCCGCACGTGGGAGCGCGCGGCTTATATCAAGGCGCGCCCCTGTGCCGGGGACATCGCAGCAGGGCAGCGGTTTCTGGACACGCTGCGCCCCTTTGTCTGGCGGCGGCATCTGGATTTTGCGGCCATTCAGGACGCCCATGACATGCGCCTGCGCATCCGCGAAAACAAAGGAACCGGCGGTGCGCTGACCATTCCGGGCCACGACATGAAGCTGGGGCAGGGCGGCATTCGTGAGATCGAGTTCTTCACCCAGACCCGCCAGTTGATCGCCGGGGGGCGCGACCCCGATCTGCGCGTCCGCGGTACGGTGCCGGGGCTGGCCGCGCTGGCCGAAAAAAGCTGGGTGCCGCAGGAGGTCGCCGACAAGCTGACCGACCATTACCGTGCTCATCGCGACGTCGAACACCGCATCCAGATGATCCACGATGCGCAGACCCACAAAGTGCCGCAATCTGCGGAAGGTATCGAACGTGTCGCCTGCCTTATGGGGATCGACAGCGCCGAGCTGACCTCCGACCTGACCCGCCGCCTGACCGAGGTGCATGAACTGACCGAAGGGTTCTTCGCGCCCGGAGCAGTAGCCCCCGCGCCAACCCCCGAGGTTAGCTTTGACGAAGGCGTCATGGCGCGCTGGCCGACCTATCCGGCGCTGCGCTCGCAACGGGGCGCGCGGATATTCGAACGGCTGAAACCCGAATTGCTGGCGCGTTTGGCCAAGACCGCGAAACCGGATGAAGCGCTGCTGGCGCTCGACGGGTTCCTGTCGGGCCTGCCTGCGGGGGTGCAACTGTTTTCCCTGTTCGAGGCCAACCCGCATCTGATCGACCTGCTGGTCGATATCGTCGGCACGTCTCATGCGCTGGCGGGGCATCTGTCGCGCAATGCTTCGGTCTTTGACGCGGTGATCGGGGGCAGTTTCTTTGACGACTGGCCCGGGCAAGCGGTGTTGCACGCCGATCTGGAGCAGGCGCTGGCGCAAGAGGCAGACTATGAGACGCAGCTGGATTTCGCCCGCCGCTGGTGCAAGGAATGGCATTTCCGCATCGGTGTTCACCACCTGCGCGGGCTGATCGACGGCGCACAGGCCGGGCAGCACTACGCCGATCTGGCTAGCGCCGTGATCGCCGCGCTTTTTCCCTGCGTGACCGAACAATTCGCCCGAAAACACGGGCCCGCACCGGGACGAGGGGCGGTGGTGCTGGGCATGGGGTCGATCGGGGCAGGGCGGATCAACTCGCAATCCGATCTGGACATGATCGTGATCTATGACCCGCTGGATCAGGACATGTCCGACGGTCCGCGCCCGCTGGCCACGCGCACCTATTACGCGCGGTTCACGCAGGCTTTGATTACGGCCCTGTCCGCGCCCATGTCGCAGGGGCGGCTCTATGAGGTCGACATGCGTCTGCGCCCTTCGGGCAATCAGGGGCCGGTGGCGACCAGTTGGGCCAGTTTCACCAACTACCAGCAGAATGAAGCATGGGTCTGGGAACACTTGGCCCTGACCCGCGCCCGCGTTGTGGCTGGAAATGCTGATCTGGCGCAGGATATCGAAACCTTCCGCGCCGAATTTCTGACCCGTCCCCGAGATACCGCGAAGGTGCTACGCGAGGTGGCCGAGATGCGCACGAGACTTGCCGCCGCCAAATCTCCGGCCGGTATCTGGGATGCCAAGAACGGCTCGGGTCGGATGATGGATATCGAACTGATGGCCGAGACTGGCGCGTTGCTGTCCGGTTTACCTCAACGTGATGTACACACGGGGATGGACGGCGCGGTCGCTGCTGGCTTGCTGAATGTCGCGCAGGCGCAAACGCTGAAGGACTGCTATGATCTATGCTGGTCGGTACAATGCGCGGCCCGGCTGCTGTCGGGCAAGGTGATCGAGGCCGACAAGATCGGCGAGGGCGGTGCCGCCTTCCTGTGCCGGGCCACCGGGTTTGAAAAGGTCGACCAGCTTCAGGCCGCGCTGCAGGACAGTTACGACACCGCCGCCGGGATCATCGGCTGCGTTATTTCGGAGGATACTCATGGCGCGCAGTGACGACCCCAATGACCACAAGGGCCTGATCCGCGAGGCATATAACATGGAGGGCATCACATTGCCCGAATGCCGAAGCATCTTTCTGGACTGGGCACTCAGCCTGCCTGCGGATCGGGATCAGACGCAGGCGCTGACCGATCTGCACGCCATCTACGCGGCGCAGGCGGATCACCCGATGACGCAGGTGCTGACCGAGGGATTGCAGGCAGCACAAAAACCCAAACGCCGCGGCGGCTGGCGGTCCCGCGATCGCTAGGGCTTTTCCCCGCGCGCCGGAGCCACTAAGAGGAGCGGCATGACCCAATCCGCCGACCGCCCCCGTATCCGCCTGAAACCCAAAGCCAATGCGCGCGGACTGCGCCACGGCTTCCCTTGGGTCTATGCCAATGACGTCGTTACAGACCGCCGCACCCGTAAGATCCCGGCAGGGGCTTTGGCCGTGTTGGAAGACGAAAACCGCGCGCCCATCGCGCTGGTGGCGGTGAACCCCGAGTCCAAGATCATGTGCCGCGTTTTGGACCGCGATCTGGATGCCGAGTTAAACGCCACGTGGTTCGAAACCCGCCTGCGCCGCGCGCTAGACATGCGCGAGCGCCTGTTCGACGCGCCCTATTACCGTCTGATCCACGCCGAAGCCGATGGCTTTCCCGGTGTGATCATCGACCGCTTTGGTGACGCCTGCGTCATCCAACCCAACGCGGCGTGGGCCGAAGCGCATCTGGACACTCTGACCGACGCGCTGGTCGCGGTGACCGGCGTGACCACGGTGCTGAAAAACGCCTCGGGCCGGACACGCGGGCTTGAGGGGCTAGACGATGCCAACCTCACCCTGCGCGGCACGGCCCCCGATGCGCCGCTGCCGGTGCCTATGAATGGCGCGACCTATATGGCCGACCTGACCGGCGGCCAGAAAACCGGGCTGTTCTACGACCAACGCCCCAACCACGCCTTCGCGGCCCGGCTGGTCCAACCCGGCGCACAGGTGCTGGATGTGTTCAGCCACGTGGGCGGGTTCGGTCTGGCGATGCTGGCTGGCGGAGCCGGGTCGGCGCTGTCCGTCGATGGCTCAGCCGCCGCATTGGAATTGGCCGCCCAAGGCGCGCAAGCCTCGGGCTTTGCCGACCGGTTCCAAACCCGGCAAGGCGACGCCTTCGATGTCTTGACCCAACTGGCCGAAGAGGGCGCGCAATACGACGTGGTCATATGTGACCCGCCCGCCTTCGCGCCCTCGAAACAGGCGCTGGACGCGGGGCTGCGCGCCTATGAGCGCATCGCGCGTCTGGCCGCGCCGCTGGCCAAACCGGGCGGTTATCTTGGCCTGTGTTCCTGTTCTCACGCCGCCGATCTGGGCCGTTTCCGCGACGCCTCATCGCGAGGGATCGGCCGAACCGGGCAGCAGGCGCAACTGATCCACACGGGCTTTGCGGGGCCGGATCACCTGCAACTGCCGCAACTGGCCGAAAGCGGATACCTCAAAGCCGTGTTCTACCGGGTGTGAGGGCGGTTCTGGATACCTGCGTCATCTATCCCACGGTGATGCGAGCGATGCTGTTGGGCGCGGCAAAGATGGGTCATTTCGAACCCATATGGTCCGCGCGCATCCTCGAAGAATGGGCCCGTGCTGCACGAAAGCTGGGCTCCACGGGTGAGTCACAGGCCCGCGCCGAAATTGCCCTGACTCAATCTCAATGGCCCAAAGCAGAGCGTGAAGCACAACCAGGTCTTGAGCAGCGCCTCTGGCTGCCCGATGCCGCTGATGTTCACGTACTGGCCATCGCCATAGCGTCGTCGTCAGATGTAATTGTCACTATGAACGCGAAAGACTTCCCCCGAAACATCCTGTCGGAAGAAGGGTTGGACCGCCAAGATCCCGATAACCTGCTGCACGGCTTTTGGCGCATCGATCCGGAAGGCATATCTAAGATGGCCGACCGTGTTCTCGCAGAAGCCAACCGCCTCTCAGGCGACCAATGGACCCTGCGTGCGCTGATGAAAAAAGCTCGTCTGCCACGCCTGGGCAAAGCCCTCACCACTTAAATCCGATCCGCCCTTCATCTGGCTAAAAATACCTCGGGGTGTGTGAGGGGCTGGCCCCTCACGGCCGCAACCTATCCACCCGCCTTCCAACGCTGTTCAAGCGCCTCCAACGCCGCAATCCGCTCATCCGTTTTGGGATGGCTCATTAACCAAGCTGGCGTAACTCCCGCCCTCTGCTCGGTCAGCTTTTCGAGCTTGTGAAACAGAGATTTCTGCGGCCCAATCCCAATCCCGGCCTTGGTCAGCAGCGCGGCGGCATATTCATCCGCCTCATACTCATCCCCGCGCGACAGGCGCGAGGCCAGCAGATGCGCCAGCATATTCGCGATCCACGCCCCAATGAACGGAATGAACCGGTTCAACACCATGATCAGCGCCGTCCGCAGCGCGTTCTGACCGGAAAAATCAATCATCCGCCGCCGCGCATGACCCAGCGCCACGTGACCAAGCTCATGCGCGATCACGCTGGCCATTTCCTCGGCCGAGACGTCGCCATCGCGGAACTTGCGATAAAACCCCCGCGTGATGAAAATCCGCCCGTCCGGCGCGGCCAACCCATTTACAGGGTCGATTTCGTAGATGTAGACCGGAACCCGCTCGATCTCGAGCGCCGCCGCCAAACGATCGGTCGTGCGTTTCAGCGCAGGGTCCGCCAACTCGGTCGACTTCGCGTCTAATTCGCGATGGGTACGCCACACGGAAATCCGGTACATAACGACGGCATAGGCGATGGCCAACAGGATTGGGGTCAGGCGCAGCATAGATCAGATATGGGGCTGCGCAGAGGCCGAAGCAACAGGAAAATGACGCTGCGCAACAGCCTGTGAGGGCGCGTTGACCGGTCGCGAGAGGCGTGTTTAACCTGCGCCATGACACAGATCCAGACATGCTGTTCCTGCGGTCAGACCAAAGTGACCGTCACCGCCGCGCCCCGTGTTCGTTTTCGCTGCCATTGCACGAAATGCCAGTCCGTTTATCAGGCGCCCTACGCGGATGCCTTGCTGCTGCGCCGGGGGCAGGCGCGTCCTGCTGATCCGTCAACCATCAAATGGATTCACACCGAAAACCCGTCGCCTCTGTCACGCGGTCTGTGCAAATCTTGTGGCGATCCGATGCTGGCTTATCTGTTCGGCGCGCTCTCGGTGGTTCCGGCCCGAACGGCGCAGCAGATGGAACTGCCACCGGTCGATTGCGACATCTATTACGGCACGCGGGTCGAAGATCAGTTGGATAATGTCCCGAAATACTCGGGCGCGGTGTCAACCTATCTGGGCCTGACTTTACCCCTTACGCGGGTGCTGACCCTTCCGGGCCGGGATCCAATAAGCAGTTGAGAGCCGGTTCAGCGCGTCAGTTCGCGCATCCCTTGCTCCAGCCCGGCCAGAGTCATCGGCACCATGCGGTCCTCGAAAATCTCGCGGATCATGCTGATGGAATGGGTGTAGTCCCAGTATTTCTCGGGCACCGGATTGATCCACACGTTTGAATTCCACTGATCTCGTGCGCGTTGCAGCCAGACCTGACCTGCCTCTTGGTTCCAGTGCTCATTCGCCCCGCCGGGGTAGGCGATTTCATAGGGGCTCATGGAGGCATCGCCTACGAAAATACACTTGTAATCGGGGCCGTAGGTGCGCAGCACTTCATGGGTGGGGGTCTGCTGATCCCAACGACGGGCATTGTCGCGCCAGACGCCTTCGTACAGGCAGTTGTGGAAATAGTAATATTCCAGATGCTTGAACTCGGTCCGCGCGGCGGAAAACAGCTCTTCGACCACCTTGATATGCGGGTCCATTGATCCGCCTACGTCCAGAAACAACAGCACTTTGACCGCGTTGTGACGCTCAGGTCGGGTTTTAACGTCCAGATAGCCGTGTTCGGCGGTGGCGCGAATTGTGCCGTCCAGATCCAGCTCGTCCGCCGCGCCCTCGCGGGCCCAGCGGCGCAGGCGTTTCAGGGCGACCTTGATGTTGCGGGTGCCCAGTTCAACTGTGTCATCTAAGTTCTTGAATTCACGCTTATCCCAGACCTTGACTGCGCGCTGGTGACGGCTTTCCTTCTGGCCGATGCGAACGCCCTCGGGGTTGTACCCATACGCTCCGAACGGCGAGGTCCCGGCGGTGCCGATCCATTTGTTGCCACCCTGATGGCGGCCTTCCTGATCCTTGAGCCGCTCTTGCAGCGTCTCCATCAGTTTCTCGAACCCGCCCATGGCCTCAATCTCGGCCTTTTCTTCTTCGGACAGGTGTTTTTCTGCCATCTTGGCCAGCCATTCGGCGGGGATGTCCACAGCCTCGATCACCTGGTCAAAGCTAATTTCTTCCAAACCTTTGAAGCTGGCGGCGAAGGCTTGGTCGAACTTATCGATATTACGTTCGTCCTTCACCATCGAGACACGGGCGAGGTAATAGAACGCCTCGACATCATAGGTGGCCAGACCCTTTTTCATGCCTTCCAGAAAGGTCAGGTATTCGCGCAGGGATACTGGAATACGGGCTTTGCGGAGGTTTTCAAAGAAGGGAAGGAACATGGCTACGAAATCAGTCTGACGATGATCAATGACAGGATAAGGCCCACCAGCGAAAAGGCGATACCATAGCCAGCGGCGTATTGTGCCATGTCCGCACCACTGCCGTTTCGCTTGCGCGCGGCCATCGCTCCTAGGACCGCCCCCAGTAATGCCATTCCCAGAACTACGACCATGCGTTAACCGCCTCTGTTATTCGCGGGTGCCTCTGCAACGTCCTGCATCAGCGACCGGACCACCGTTTCCGAGCCAAACCCGTAGCGTGCCCACCCCAGACTGTCCAGCCTGACGGAACGTGCTTCGGTTGGGCGTCCCGCCTGATTTAGAGCCTCGGATTTCAGCAGCAATAGTGTTGCCAGCTGCGAGGCGTTTTCAGCGCGCGTCATAACGTCGATGGCTTTGTCCAATTCGGGCAGGAATTGCGGTCCGCTGCCTTGTGCCAATGCATAAGTTCCAAGTTGAGTCGTGATATAAGCCTGATGAATCTCTGTGTTTGGTGTCGCGCGGAGGTATTGCAGGGCGGTGTCATAGTCGCGCAAGGCTTTTTGCGGATTGTCGAACTGTTCCATCCGACCCATCAGGAAATAGGGATAGGCACGACGGTGGTCGGTCCATCCTTGTTCCGCGCCAATCCGGGCGGCGCGACTGGCCGAGCGTAGTCTGGCGTCAACACTGCGGTTGGGGTTGAGGGAACTCTGGATGGCTCGAATCCAGTCTCGCGTGGTCTGGGTCGTTGGTTGCGCCGGCACGTTTTCACCGCGCGGGTTCAGACGTTTGAGCACGTCAGGTATGACGGCCTCGACCTCTTCGCGGGTCATGCCGCTGCGCAACTCAGGCGCATAGGCCGCGCGCAGGACCAGCATATCGAACCCAGTCAGAACGGTGTGTATGTTGTCGTCGTTAAAGATCGAATCCGGTAGATGATACAGGTCGTTCAAAGGGCCCAAAGCCTGCGCAAGCTCTTCGTGCAGGCAGTCGCGTTTTTCCTGTGGGCTCGCGTCAAATGGGATGAAAATGCCCAGTCTTTCCCGGTTACGCAGGCGGAGCCAACTGCTTTTCTGTTTCCGCCGATCCCGGCGGTATTCCTCAAAGTCCGAAGAATTGGGCACCACGAAACAGGCTGCCTGGGGCAGGATGCTTTGGATTTGTTCCTGGCTGACGGC
This sequence comes from Ruegeria sp. HKCCD7628, assembly GCF_057221005.1. Lineage (NCBI taxonomy): Bacteria > Pseudomonadati > Pseudomonadota > Alphaproteobacteria > Rhodobacterales > Roseobacteraceae > Ruegeria > Ruegeria sp. HKCCD7628. Next base: position 467,799 of record NZ_JBWVBA010000001.1, on the reverse strand, counting down.
TTCGATGGTGATATTGGCGGGGCCGTCCTGGATTTGCCGGATATCGATCCCGGCTTCACGCTGTAAGCGGGTCAGAAGGCGTCGGAGATCGCGTTGCATTGAAGGGGTGACCTGACCCCTAAGGCGCACGGTTACCGGTTCTTCAAACCGGGTGAAGACAGGCAGCGCAGTGCCGCTTTCCAACGCGAAGTGAAGCGACACGAAATCCTGCGCGATACTCACGTTGGATCGCGTGGGCGGGGTAGGGCGCGCGGTCGCGAATGACTTGGCCGGCGGCAGGATGTCTTCGGTTGGTTTGACGCGCGTCGGCGGTTCGGGTGGGGTGACCGTGGTGCAGCCTGCAAGGGCCAATCCGAACACCATCGCACCAAGCCTGATCATGGGCGTTGATACCGGATGAAGGGCGTTTGCTTGCCGATACGGTCATAGAGCTTGCGCGCGGTGTGGTTGAACTCCTGCGTCAGCCAATAGACCGAGGGCGCGCCCTGACGGTCAGCTTCGTCATATACAGCCTGAATCAACGCACGGCCGACGCCGGTACCGCGTGATGCCGGGGTTGCGAACAGGTCTTGCAGGTAACAGACAGACTCTTCCTTCCACGCATGACGGTGGAACAGGTAGTGTGTCAGTCCGACCAACTGTCCGGCGCTTTCGGCGACAAAGCAGGAAAAATCGTTCGGGTCATCACCCAAAAGGCGGGCAAAAGTGGCGTCATAGGTGCCGTCGGGAACGGTCGTTTCATAGAACGCCAGATAATCGCGCCATAGTTCGGCCCATTGGGCGCGATCATCAGGCCGCAAGGCGCGGATCGTAAGGGTGTCAGACACTCAGCTTGTCCCATCTGCTCGGATGCCCGGTCTTCGGGCCGTCGTTAACCAATGCTGACAGCCCGCTTGCCGTATGGCAAGGCCGATCACCCCATGATCAGCGTTTGCTACGCGCCATAAAAGCCAGACGTTCGAACAAGTGCACATCCTGTTCGTTCTTAAGCAGCGCGCCGTGAAGCTTGGGTAGGGCATTCGCTCCGTCGCGTTTCAGATCCTCGGCGGTCAGATCCTCGGCCAGAAGCAGTTTCAACCAGTCCAGTACTTCCGAGGTCGAGGGCTTTTTCTTCAGCCCCTGCGTGTCGCGGATTTCATAGAACTGCGTTAGTGCGGTGGTCAGCAGCGCGTCCTTGATGCCGGGGTGATGAACCTCGACGATGCGGCGCATCGTGGTCTCATCGGGGAAACGGATATAGTGAAAGAAACACCGGCGCAGGAAGGCGTCGGGCAGTTCCTTTTCGTTGTTCGAGGTGATGATCACGATAGGCCGGTTCTTGGCTTTGATCGTCTCACCAGTTTCGTAGACGTGGAACTCCATCTTATCGAGTTCTTGCAGCAGGTCGTTTGGAAATTCGATATCGGCCTTGTCGATCTCATCAATCAGCAGCACGACCTTTTCGTCGGCATCGAACGCCTGCCACAGCTTGCCCTTGCGGATATAGTTTGACACGTCATGCACGCGCTCATCGCCCAACTGGCTGTCACGCAAGCGGCTGACGGCGTCATATTCGTACAGGCCCTGTTGCGCGCGGGTGGTGGATTTCACGTTCCACTCGATCATCTTCAGACCCAGCGCGCCAGCCACCTGTTTGGCCAGCTCGGTTTTGCCGGTGCCGGGTTCGCCCTTGACCAGTAGCGGACGCTCCAGTGTGACCGCGGCATTCACCGCGATGGTCAAATCATCAGTGGCAACATATTCGGCTGTGCCTTGAAAACGTGCGGTCATGGGGTCCTCATCCTGTATCGCGCGGCCTGTGGTCTTTGGGTTACAGAGCAGTGAGGATTTTTACAACCCGCGTCGCTGAGTGCCGTCGCGCCAAATTGGTCAGCGAGTCCAATGCCTTTGGTTGATTCGAGCGCTAACAGACCCTGCGGCATTTTGGGGGATGCCTTGAAAAGGCCCGCCAATTTTCACAGAAAAACAAGGTTTTGTTGTTTGATGTCTCATATTTAGACTGTTTATGATCACACTTGTTCGGCGCTACGTTTGCATAGTGACAATCCCCGCGCCGTCAGATAAACGCTCCGCAGAAGGGAATGCCTCATGTCTGGTGAAGAGAGTGCACTCGGCGTTGAAGGCCACACCGAGGGAGCAAAAATGAAGCAGGAAGTATTTCTGCCCGAAGATTATCGTCCAGCCGAAGACGAGCCATTTATGAACGACAGGCAGCTTGAGTATTTTCGTCGCAAGCTGTTGGACTGGAAGACCGAACTTTTGGCAGGCAGCCGCGACACGATCGAAGGTTTGCAGGACAACACCCGTAACATCCCCGACGTTGCCGACCGCGCAAGCGAGGAAACCGATCGAGCGTTGGAACTGCGCACGCGCGACCGTCAGCGCAAACTGGTGGCTAAAATCGACTCGGCCCTGCGCCGGATCGATGAGGGTGAGTATGGTTACTGCGAAAAAACAGGCGACCCGATCTCGCTGAAGCGTCTGGATGCGCGCCCGATCGCAACCATGACGCTCGAGGCGCAGGAACGGCATGAGCGTCGCGAAAAAGTCCACCGCGACGATTGATCGTCCTGAAATGTCAAGAATTCAAACGCCGGGGCCTGTTGCTCCGGCGTTTTTGCGTTAAGGCAATGCTATGAAGATCAATGGTTTGAAGTTTTGCGTGGTTGGCGGCGGCATCGGCGGACTTGCTGCGGCGTTGGCCATGCGCCAGCGCGGTGCGCAGGTGACGGTGCTAGAGCAGGCCCCAGCACTGACCGAGGTCGGAGCGGGCCTTCAGATCAGCGCCAACGGGATGTCCGTTCTGCGCGCCTTGGGGGTTGCGGGGGATCCGCCTGAAGCCGCGCAACTCTCGCACGGAACTATTTTGCGTGACTATCGCAAGGGTCGGGTTATCAGTCGCATCCCAGCCCCTGCGGCGGGTCCGACATTCTACTATCACCGCGCCGATTTGCTGGAGCTGTTGCGACGGGCGTCCGAGGATGCAGGTGTCGACATACGCCTTGGCGCGCGAGTGCAGACGGTTCGCAAACACCCGTCCGAGGTCGAGATCGTGCTGGATGATGAAGAGCGCCTCCGCGTCGAATGTGCCATTGCCGCAGATGGTGGACGCAGCACCCTTCGCCCGATCCTGAACGGCCCCGAGGCCCCAGCCTTCACCCACCAGATCGCCTGGCGCGCGACGGTGCCTTGGGAGGATAAGGTCGAGAAGTCGCAAGCCTCACTGACAATGGGGCCGGGGCGGCACATCGTCACCTATCCGCTGCGCGACCAACGCCTGATGAACGTCGTAGCAATTGAAGAACGCTCGGACTGGCAGCAGGAAGGCTGGCGTGTAAAGGGCGATCCCAATGACTTGCGCGCTAGGTTTGCCGATTTTGGAGGGCCGGTGACAGACATTCTGACAAAGGTCGAAGAAACGCATCTGTGGGCACTGTTCCTGCGTCCGGTGGCCGAGAGATGGCAGAACGGACGCTTGGCCCTGTTGGGCGATGCGGCCCATCCGACGTTACCCTTCATGGCGCAAGGAGCGTGTCTGGCGCTTGAGGATGCCTGGGTTCTCGCACGCTCTTTCGACAACCAATCGGGCGTAAGGCAGGCCCTTGTAGCCTACGAATCCGTGCGCCAACGCCGCGCGCAGCACGTGGTAGCTGCCGCATCCGCAAATGCACGCAATTTTCACTTGCGCGGTCCGATGCGTTTGGCCGCGCAAGCAGTTCTGGCGGCGATAGGTCCGCGCCTGACGCAGAAATACGACTGGATCTACAACTACGACCCAACCGTTTGATCTCAGATGTCCAAATCAACCCAGACTGGCACGTGATCCGAGGGTTTTTCGTGCCCACGCACCTCCTTGTCGATTTGACAGTCTCGCATCAGATCTGTGGCCTGAGGGGTTAGTAGAAAATGGTCGATGCGAATGCCGTCATCCTTGTTCCACGCTCCGGCCTGATAGTCCCAGAAGGAATAGTGGCCAGCACCTTGTACTCGGGCACGGAACGCCTCGGTGAACCCTAGGTTCAGGATTTTGCGGAAGGCGGCCCGGCTTTCGGGTCGGAACAAGGCGTCCTCGCGCCATGCATCGGGGCGTTTTGCATCTTCCGCTTGCGGAATGATGTTGTAGTCGCCCGCCATCAACGCAGGCTCTTCGGTTGCCAGCAGGTCACGGGCGCGATCATACAGACGCTCCATCCACGCCAGTTTGTAGTTGTATTTTGGCCCGGGCGCGGGATTTCCGTTCGGTAGATAAAGGCCACAAATCCGGATCGCCTGCTTGCCGACAACAGTCGCTTCGATCCAACGGGCTTGTTCATCCTCGTCGTCACCGGGCAAGCCGCGCGTTACATCCTCCAATGGTAGCTTCGAGAGGATTGCGACACCGTTAAAGCTCTTCTGACCATGCGTTTCGACATTGTATCCGCGTTCTTCGAAGATTTCGCGAGGGAAGTTCTCGTCGACGGACTTAATTTCCTGCAGCAGAGCGATGTCCGGTTGTGCCTCGTCCAGCCACCGGGGCAGGGCCTCGGCCCGCGCTTTGATCCCATTGATGTTGAACGTGGCGATTTTCATGCGCGGCCCTCCAAAGCTGTTGGCAACCTATCGCGCAGAATGAACCCAGCGGCAAGTGGCGGTGAAGGATGCGAGGCTCTGCCTCGCGCTCCGAGATATTTTTGGCCAGATGAAGAAACGGATTGTTAACCAACTTTTGCGATCTATGGGAGGCGGTACAGGCGGAGGCGCCGATGACCGCGCCAGGTGAAGCTCTCCGGCGGTAGGGTCGGAGAGCGGATCCCTCTTCATCTGGCTGAAAATACCTTGGGGGTGTGGGGGCAAAGCCCCCACCTACGTTACATCGAAAACGACGTGCCGCAGCCACAGGACGATGTGGCGTTGGGATTATCGATGACAAACCGCGCACCGATCAGTTCCTGAGTAAAGTCGATGACCGCGTTTTCCAGAAAGGGTAGGGAAACCGAGTCCACGATGACCTTTTGGCCTTTGCCTTCCAACACAAGATCATCGTCTTTTGGCTGATCCAGTGCAATTTCATATTGAAACCCTGAACATCCACCGCCTTCGACCGCGACGCGTAAAGCCTGCCCTTGATCCGCAGCGCCGATTTCGGCAAGACGGTCAAAGGCGCGTTCGGTGACTGTGGGAGGCAGATTCATGCCGGACTCCAAAGGTTTATTTCCTTGTTCCGCTACAATATATGTAACCAAAGGACAGGCGACAAGGACAAGACCTTTGGACAGAGCGGGTTTTGCCTCGGATCCCGGCCGCGCAAGAGGGCGGTTGGTGCCGGAGGACGAAAGCAGTTTCCGGTCATGCTTTCAGCGCGACCGTGACAGGATCATTCATGCCAGCGCGTTTAGGCGGCTCAAACACAAGACACAAGTGTTTGTCGAACATGAAGGGGACAGCTACCGCACCCGTCTGACCCATTCAATCGAAGTGGCGCAAGTTGCGCGGACTATAGCCGGGGCCTTGGGCCTGAACCCCGAACTGACCGAGGCCGTGGCTCTGGCGCATGATTTGGGTCACACGCCTTTTGGTCATACGGGCGAAAACGCATTGCACACGCTGATGCGGCCATATGGCGGGTTTGATCACAACGCTCAGGCCATTCGGATTGTCACCAAGCTGGAACGCCATTATGCCGAATTCGACGGTTGCAACCTGACTTGGGAGTGTCTGGAAGGCATTGCCAAGCACAACGGTCCGGTGGTTGGTGAATTGCCCTGGGCGCTGGCCGAGTGCAACGGCGCGTTTGATCTGGAGCTGCACACTCATGCCAGCGCCGAGGCGCAGGTTGCGGCTCTATCCGACGACATTGCCTATAACAATCACGATTTGCTGGACGGGCTGCGGGCGGATTTGTTCAGTGATGATGAAATTCAAGCCCTGCCGATTGTGGGTGCATGCTATGCCGAGGTTGATCGCGCCTATCCAAATCTTGATCCGTATCGGCGCAGGCATGAAGCTCTGCGGCGCGTCTTTGGGGTCATGGTCTCGGATGTGATCGATACATCTGCCGCGTTGATTGCCGAATCCGGAGCGCAATCGGTGGAAGATATCCGCCATTTGGGCCGCCCGGTGATCCAGTTCTCGGGGCAATTGTGGTCGCAGTTGCAGGACATCCGCGCCTTTCTGTTCACCCGGATGTATCGCGCGCCCTCGGTGATGGAGGTGCGGGCCGAAGTTAGCAAGATCGTCGAAGAGTTGTTCCCGATTTATCTCGGGGACCCCCGTCAAATGCCGGCCCGCTGGCACGCTGATATTGAGGCGGCAGGGAATGAAACCGCACTTGCCCGGATCGTGTCAGACTATATCGCCGGTATGACGGACCGGTTTGCGATACAGGATCATGTACGGTTGACGGGACGACCCGCGCCGGCGGGTCACTCGATCCCGATATAGGCCAGCGCCCAGACCTGTTGGCTGGCTTGAGCGTCGGCTGCGTCTGCATCGTCGGTTGGCGGGAACACGATCATGGTGGGGCCATAGCCTCCGACCCCCATCGGCGCACCGTCGGCATGGGTGGCCAGTATGGGTTTGTACGTCGAAATGCTGTCCCACGGAATTTCCGCCTGATACCCGTCCATTGCCATGGGGCGTGCGGTTTTTCCTTCGGCCCCCGCAAGGATCATGACGTCCGACAGCAGCGGGCCACTGAACGTGTAGTCGCGCTGATGATCGGGCGGGCCGTAGGGGATGGTGATCTGAACCTGAGGCAGGCTGTCCAGAAGGGCGGCGTCAAACCCTGCTGCCCCGTCATGAGTCACTTCGAGAAACCCAAGCAGCCCGCCATCATTCTCGCCCCGCGCGGGCAGGTTGGTTTCGCTGACAGCGCCACCCAATGTCACCAGCACATGTCCTTGCGGTGCGGGCATCTCGGCCAGAACGGGCAGGGCGGTGGACAGAAGCAGGCTGAGGGGTAGGGCGAGGCGCATCAATGGTCTCCGAATTTCGCAGTTCGGGCAGACTGTAGCGGGGATTGCGCCCAAACCAAGGTCAAACTTTAGGCATCCATTGACCTTACCGCGCTGCGTGATAAACCGCCGGGCAAGCAAAAGGACATTCGAAATGAACCTGTTTTCCGAGATCCGCGCCCTTGTACTGGACGCGCTGGCGCAGATGCAGTCCGAAGGTGCTCTGCCCGAGGGGCTGAGCTTTGACAACGTGGCGGTTGAGCCTCCGCGCGACGCGGCACATGGCGATATGGCGACCAACGCGGCGATGGTATTGGCAAAACCAGCCAAGATGAAGCCGCGCGACATTGCCGATGTGCTGGCTGGTAAGCTGGCCGCTGATGAACGGATCACCAGCGCCGAGGTGGCAGGGCCGGGGTTTTTGAACCTGCGGCTGGCGCCGTCGGTCTGGCAGGGTGTGCTGACCGCCGTGCTGGAACATGGCACCGATTATGGCTGCTCGACCATGGGGCACGGGCAGAAGGTGAACGTCGAATATGTCTCGGCCAACCCCACAGGCCCGCTGCATGTTGGGCATACTCGGGGCGCGGTCTTCGGGGACGCATTGGCAAGCCTGCTGGCCTATTCCGGCCATGATGTGACGCGTGAGTATTACATCAACGACGGCGGCGCGCAGGTGGATGTACTGGCGCGTTCGGCCTATGAGCGGTATCGCGAGGCCAATGGCCTCAGCCCCGAGATTGCCGAAGGCCTTTATCCCGGTGACTATCTGATCCCGATCGGTGAGGCTCTGAAAGAGAAATACGGCGACAGCCTGATCGACAAGCCTGAAAGCGAATGGCTGGAAGACCTGCGCAACTTTGCTACCGACGCGATGATGGACCTGATCCGCGCCGATCTTAAGGCGCTGGGCGTCGAGATGGATGTGTTCTTTTCTGAGAAGTCCCTCTACGGTACAGGCCGGATCGAGGCTGCGCTGCAGTCGCTGACCGAGAAGGGTCTGATCTATGAAGGTGTGCTGGAGCCGCCCAAGGGTAAAAAGCCCGAGGATTGGGAGCCGCGCGAGCAGACCCTGTTCAAATCGACCGAACATGGCGATGACGTGGACCGTCCGGTCAAGAAATCAGACGGCGCGTGGACCTATTTCGCGCCCGATATCGCCTATCACTATGACAAAGTCAGCCGTGGCTTTGACGCGCTGATCGACGTGTTTGGTGCCGACCACGGCGGCTATGTCAAACGGATGAAGGCGGCTGTGTCGGCTCTGTCTGACGGTAAGGTGCCGCTGGATATCAAGCTGACCCAGTTGGTAAAGCTGTGGAAGAATGGCGAGCCGTTCAAGATGTCCAAACGGGCAGGGAACTTTGTCACTCTGCGCGATGTGGTAGATCAGGTGGGGCCGGATGTGACCCGCTTTGTGATGCTAACCCGCAAGAATGACGCGCCGCTGGATTTCGATTTTGACAAGGTGCTGGAGCAGAGCCGCGAGAACCCCGTGTTCTACGTGCAATACGCCCATGCCCGCGTCATGAGCGTGCTGCGCCGCGCGGCTGAGGCCGGGATTGCCGCAGATGATGCGACCCTCAAAGGGGCCGATCTGAGTAAGAACGATCACGCATCCGAGCTGACAGTCGCCAAAAAGCTGGCTGAATGGCCGCGACTGGTGGAAATCGCCGCCCGCACGAACGAGCCGCACCGCGTTGCGTTCTACCTCTATGAACTGGCCGGCGACTTCCATGCGCTGTGGAACAAGGGCAACGACGAAACCCAGCTGCGGTTCATCCAGGATGGCGATGTTGCCACAAGCCAGTCAAAAATCGCATTGGCTCGTGCCGTTTCTGTTGTGATTTCAGCGGGCTTGGGTATTCTTGGCGTTACCCCGGCGCAGGAGATGCGGTAACAAACACCGCCCGACGCGCCGGTACGAGGTAGGCAAGAAATGACCCGCGCGCCTTATTTCCCGGCGCGAAACGGGCGGTGAGGCGGACATGGCGAACTACGATTACTCGGGGCAAATGCGTCCCGAGCAAATGCATTACACGAATCAACCGCATCCTCAGGGTGGGTACGACTATTCCGATGAGATGCACGGATACGAAGATGCGCCCCGTGCCGCCGGTTTAGGTCGTATCGTGAATGCGCTGGGCGCGGTTGCATCCCTGGCCTTGGTCGCGGGGATCGGTGTCTGGGGCTACAAGCTTGTGATGCGTGATGTCAGTGGCGTTCCGGTGGTACGTGCTGTCGAAGGCCCGATGCGTATTCAGCCAGAAAACCCCGGTGGAACCCCCGCTGATCATCAGGGCCTTGCAGTAAATACTGTCGCTGCGGTCGGGACGGCTGCGCCTCCGGCAGATCGTCTGATCCTTGCTCCGCGCCCGGTTTCGCTGACGGATGAGGACACGCCGGTTGAACCGCTGCGTGCAACCCCTGCGGTGCATGTGGTTGAAGAGGAAATCTCGAACCAGGAGGCGGCTCAACTGCGTCAAGGCGCGGTTGATGCGTTGGTTGCCGAATTGGCGGGTGAGGCCGAAACGCCTGACACCGTAACAGACGAAGGTGTTCAGCTGGCCTCGTTGACTCCGTTGGATGATGAGCCCGCGATTGATCCTGCCGACCTGGCCGCGCAACTGCCTGACCCTGCGATTGCAGCCCTGCCAGGCGTCCGGCGCTCATTGCGTCCGACCACGCGGCCCGCACGAACGACTGCCAGTGGCATTACCGCATCCAGCAAGACCGAAGATGCCATCAACGCGGCAGTCAAGGCGGCCGTGGGGCTGGATGTCGATCCGAACGCGCTGTCCAAAGGTACCCGCATGGCCCAATTGGGCGCGTATGAAAGCCCTGATGTCGCACGGGCCGAATGGAATCGTCTGAATGGGCGTTTCGGTGAGTATATGTATGGAAAACAACGTGTTATCCAAAAAACCTCAAGCGGTGGCCGGACGTTCTATCGCCTGCGGGTTCTGGGCTTTGATGACCTGAGCGATTCACGCCGGTTCTGTGCCGCGCTGCAAGGGCAAGGCGCTGACTGTATCCCGGTGGCCGCTCGGTGACATTCTGCGCCGCAATTACCGATGCCGAGGGGCTGCGCCTGACGCCTCAGGAAAAGAAACTGTTTCGAGAAATGAACCCGTTTGGGTTCATTCTGTTTGCCCGCAATATCGAGACCGAGGATCAAGTCCGCGCTCTGTGTGATGAGTTCCGCGAGGCGGTAGGTCGCAATTGCCCAATTACCATTGATCAGGAAGGCGGGCGCGTGCAGCGCCTGCGCGCGCCCATAGCGCGCGAGTGGCTGCCGCCGCTGGATCACGCCGAACGCGCCGGGGATCGCGCCGAACGCGCGATGTATCTGCGCTATCGGCTGATCGCGCGGGAATTGTTCGAGCTGGGCATCGACAGTAACTGTGCCCCCATGGTGGATCTGGCGCGCGCAGATACGCACGTTTTTCTAAAGAAGCGCTGCTATGGGTCTGACCCTAAACAGGTTTCCAAGATTGGGCGCGCCGTCGCGAAGGGACATCTTGAGGGCGGTGTTCTTCCCGTTATCAAGCATATGCCCGGCCACGGGTTGTCAACGCTGGACAGCCACCATGACCTGCCGCATGTGGACCTGACACAAGAAGCGCTGGAAGGGGCTGATTTCGCACCGTTTCGCGCTTTGAACGATCTTCCCATGGGGATGACCGCGCATCTGGTCTATGACCGGATCGACCCGCAACCGGCGACGATTTCACCTACGATGATAGGCCTGATCCGAGATAAGATCGGGTTCGATGGGCTGATTATGACCGACGATATCTCGATGAAAGCCCTGAGCGGTGCGCCCGAAGAGATAGCCCAGCATGCGTTGGTTGCGGGCTGCGACGTGGTCTTGCATTGCAACGGCTCGTATGAGGCCCGCGCTAAAGTGCTGGAGGCTGCTGGAGAGATGACCCCGCAAGCGCAAAAACGCGCCGAAAAGGCACTGTCGATGCGGCAAAAGCCCGTGGAACTTGACATCGAAGCCGCCGAGGCGGAACTATCTGCCCTAATGGGCGGGCAGGTATATGAACGATAACCTTTTCAGCGAAGACCCGGTCTCGGTCGCGGATCGGCTTGCCGCCGAGGCGTTGATTGTTGACGTTGACGGGTTCGAAGGCCCGCTGGACGTGCTGTTGACCCTGTCGCGGACGCAAAAGGTTGACCTTCGGAAAATCTCGGTTCTGGCGCTGGCGCAGCAATATCTGACCTTCGTGGAAAAGGCCCGTGCGCTGCGGATCGAACTGGCGGCTGATTATCTGGTGATGGCCGCGTGGCTCGCCTTTCTAAAATCCCGCCTGCTGCTTCCGCCCGATCCCGATGACGAAGGACCGTCGGGCGAGGAATTGGCCGCGCACCTGGCCTTCCAACTGGAACGTCTGCAGGCCATGCGCGATGCTGCTGCCCGTCTGATGGCGCGCGACCAGCTGGGGCGCGATTTCTTCAAACGCGGGCAGGGCGAGGATATCACCCGCATCCGTACAGTGACCTATTCGGCCACGCTGCTTGACCTGATGCAGGGCTATGCCCGTATTCGTACCCGCGACGAATTCCGACCCTTTGTCATGGACCGCGATGCCGTCTTTACCATGGAACAGGCGCTGGAACGGATGCGCCCTCTGATCGGGTTTGCGGGCGCGTGGACGGATATGGAAACCTATCTGCCCGATGGCTGGGACGCCGATCCGGTGCGGCGGCGCTCGGCCACGGCGGCGACATTCGCGGCCTCGTTGGAGCTGGTGAAAGAGGGACATATGGAAATCAAACAGAGCGAGACGTTTGCTCCGATCCATCTGCGCAAGAGGGCCGAAACACGTGACTGAAACCTCTGAGGAAACCGGCACACTGTTCGAAGCACCCCCCTTGTCCGAACAGGAGCGCATGGTCGAAGCCGTGCTGTTCGCCAGCGCCGAACCGGTGACGATCGGCGATCTTGAGGCCCGGATGCCTCATGGCAGCGATGCAGCGCAAGCGGTTGATCTGTTGCGCAAACGATACGAAGGCCGCGGCGTGCGCGTGGTGCGCGTGGGCGAAGCCTGGGCCATCCGGACCGCCCCCGATCTGGGTTTTCTGATGCAGAAGGAAACGGTTGAGACCCGCAAACTCAGCCGTGCCGCGATCGAAACGCTGGCCATCGTGGCCTATCACCAGCCCTGCACGCGGGCCGAGATCGAGGAAATCCGTGGCGTGTCCGTCTCGCGTGGGACTATCGACCAGTTGCTGGAAATGGAGTGGATCAGGCTGGGCCGCCGACGGATGACTCCAGGCCGCCCGGTGACCTTCGTGGTAACGCCGCAGTTTCTGGATCATTTCGGGCTGGAAAACGCGCGCGACCTTCCGGGGCTGCAAGAATTGCGCGCCGCCGGGCTGCTGGAAAACCGGCCGCCTCCGGGAACGATCCCAATGGGCGAAGGGCGCGAGGATGAAGATGACGACGAGCAGACCGAACTGTTCGAGGAAGAGTGATCGCGCGGCCCTTTTGTTGACGCAAGAATCACCTATGTTGAGGCGCAGGAAACGGAGTTAAGCAATGAATGCCAATCGAATTATCGATATGATTGTGCGTCAAGTCATGCGTCGGCTTGTGACAAAAGGCGTCGATAAAGGGTTCGACTTGGCGGGCCGAGTTGGAAAGCCGCAGCAAGGACGGCCTTCTGCCAATGATCCTCAAGCTGCCCAGCATATGAAACAGAACGGCGACCGTCAGGCGCAAAACATGAAACAGATGCAGCGGATGACCCGTCAGATGCGGCGGTTCATGAAGTTTTAAGAAACAGCTTTAAAGTGCTTGGACAGTTTCAAGCCCTGTCCCTGATAGTTTGACGCGATGCCCGCCCCATAGAGCTGTGTGGGCATTTCAGCCATTTTCTCGTAGACGAGCCGTCCTACGACCTGCCCATGCTCTAGCACGAATGGGGCCTCATGGCAGCGCACCTCCAATACGCCGCGCGACCCTGCACCCCCAGCTGCAGCATGACCAAAACCAGGGTCGAAGAAGCCGGCATAGTGCACCCGGAATTCACCAACCATAGCGAGATAAGGGGCCATTTCGGCGGCATACATTGGTGGGATATGAACAGCCTCGCGGCTGACCAGGATATAGAAAGCGCCGGGATCAAGGATGATACGCCCCTCGGTGGTGCGCACTTCTTCCCAATATTCCTGCGGGTCGTATTCACCAATCCGGTCCAGATCGATCACGCCCGTATGGGGCTTGGCACGGTAGCCCACCAGATCAGTGTCAGGCAGGCGCAGGTCAACTGAAAAGCCAAGCCCATCCTGAATGACCGCAGGTCCATCGACCAGCGGGGACTTATTGTGCAGCGCGCTCAGTTCTGCGTCGCTCAACACGGCTTGTGCCTGACGGAATCTTATTTGGTTCAAACGCATGCCAGGTCGCACTAGAACCGAGAAGGAGCGGGGGCAAATTTCGGCATAGAGCGGGCCGCGGTAGCCAGCGGGCACACGGTCAAATTCGGCCCCTCCATCTGTGATTGTACGTGTCAGCAGATCCAGGCGCCCGGTCGAGCTCTTGGCGTTGGCCACAGCGGTCACGCTGTCAGGCAGGGCCAGCGATTCCATCAGCGGCACCAGATAGACACATCCCTTTTCCAGAACAGCGCCGTCGGTGATGTCGATGCGGTGCATCTCAAACTCGGTCAGACGGTCGGCGACGGATCGCCCTTCGCCGGCCAGGAACGAGGCACGCACGCGGTAAGCGACTGTTCCAAGACGCAAATCCAGACTGGCCGGTTGTACCTGCGCGTCGATAACCGCCGGGTTTGCAGTGATCTCACCGCGTGCGATCATGCCTTCGATTTGCTGGTTTGGGCATACACCTGTCATCTCGATCCCCCCTGATGCCAGAGCGGGATCTGGCCTGTCTGCCATAAACGTCGGTGTGATTTGGTCGGGCTAGCAGGACTCGAACCTGCGACCTTCCGTCCCCCAGACGGACGCGCTACCAGGCTGCGCCATAGCCCGACGTTGAGGTGTTCATAAAGACTTTCCCGGCGGGGGCAAGAGGAAATCATCGCCTTTTTTCTTATCCCGCGGATCGGTTTTCAATTCTGTTCAGAACAGCGCGCAATTCCTTTGCGACGGGTGCAATCCGGCGCAAAAGATCGTCGTCGAAATCGGTTCTTGCCCAGGCACGGGCTGCAATTCCGGAAATCGCCGGAGACCGTTCGACATGGACAGGTGCAACCGCTTCACGCGGCATAGATGTGTCTTGTGGCGTGGCCGGAGTGGGTTTTGCAGCAGGGCTTTCCTTAGGCGCACCGGGGGTCGTGCTGCTATCTCCCAAGTCCAGAGTGATCTGCTGGCTGGGCTCAGGTTTTGCAGTAAATGGAACCACGACCGCGTCGTTTGCCTTGGTTTCGGGTTCGGCCGTTTCATCAAGCCCCTGCGACAGCGAAGCCACATAAGCCACGCCTTGCTCACGTAGAATGCGCTGCACGCCTTTGATGGTGATCCCATCTTCGTGCAGCAGCTTTTTGATACCTCCAAGCAGGCGCATGTCATTGGGTCGATAATACCGCCTGCCACCCGCGCGTTTGACCGGTTTCACCTGTGTGAAACGGCTTTCCCAAAATCGCAGAACATGGGCCTGAACACCCAGCCAGTCCGCAACTTCACTGATCGTGCGAAAGGCGTCGGGTGACTTGCTCATGGTGTCGCTGTCCTGATGTTACTTGCGGTTCCCAGCTGCGACGCGATCCTTCATCAGGTGCGACGGGCGAAAAGTCAGCACGCGACGCGGCTGAATAGGAACCTCTTCCCCGGTTTTGGGGTTGCGGCCGATGCGGGCAGTTTTGTCCCGAACGCTGAAAGTCCCGAAGGATGAAATCTTGACCTGTTCGCCGCGCACAAGCGCGTCGGACATATGGTTCAGAACGCTTTCGACCAGTTGCGCGCTTTCATTGCGTGAGAGGCCCACCTCACGAAAGACGGCCTCGCTCAGATCCATTCGGGTCAGTGTTTTGTCGCCCATGCCAATTCCCCTGTTGATGGTAAAGCATAGGGTCAGGGCAAATTCACTGTCAATATCAATGAATTGCACGGCTGTGTGTAAGCCGTTTTGCGCCTGTTACCACCGCAGGAGGACAGAACCCCACGCCAATCCACCCCCGATTGCCTCTGTCACTAGCAAATCGCCGGGTTTGAACTGCCCGCGTTGCTTGGCGACGGACATAGCCAAGGGAATCGATGCAGCAGACGTATTGCCGTGGTCCTGAAGCGTCACGACAACGTGATCCATGGGCACGCCTAGCTTCTTGGCGGTGCCCTGAATGATACGAATATTCGCCTGATGGGGAACGATCCAGTCCACATCCTCATGTCCAAGGCCAACTTTTTCCAAGCAAGTTTCGGCAGTGGCGGTCAGACGTTCCACCGCTTGGCGGAAGAGTTGGTTGCCCTTCATACGAAGAAAACCAGTGGTCTGGGTCGAGACGCCTCCGTCTACGTAAAGCAGGTCTTTGTAGCGGCCGTCGGAATTCAGGTCAGTAGCAAGGATACCGCGATCCTCGGCTGTACCAACCCCTTCCTGGCGTTCAAGAATCAAGGCACCAGCGCCATCACCGAACAACACACAGGTGGAACGGTCCGTCCAATCCATGATTCGGGAAAAAGTCTCGGCCCCGATCACCAGAACCCGCTTGGCCTGATCCGACAAGATCAGAGCGTTGGCATTGGTCAGAGCGTAGACGAATCCCGCACAAACGGCCTGGACGTCAAAGGCAAAACCTTTGGTCATACCCAACCGTGATTGCACCATGGTGGCTGCTGAGGGAAAGGTCAGGTCCGCCGTCGAAGTTGCCAGCACGATGGCGTCGATGTCATCCGCTGTCAGTCCGGCATCCGCAAGTGCGGCTTCGGCTGCCTTGGTCGCCATGTCCGAGGTGGTTTCACCTTCGGCTGCGAAATGGCGGCGTTCGATACCCGAGCGGGTTTTGATCCACTCATCAGATGTATCAAGCGACTTTTCAAACTCGGAATTCGGAACGATGCGCTCTGGCAAATAATGTCCGACACCTACAACAACTGAACGGCCTGCCATGTTGGGGTACTGCCTTTTTTGTTATTCGCCCGCCTTGGACGGTGCGTGGGCGGCATCTTGTGCAAGCTCGACCGTCGATGCAACCCGTGCCGCCAATTTTTCAGAGAACCCGGATTGCGCCAGGGTAAAGGCCAGTTTCACGGCGGCTGAAACTCCGGTGGCATCTGCACCGCCATGAGATTTCACGACCGTGCCGTTGAGACCCAGGAAAACCCCGCCATTCACACGGCGCGGGTCGATACGTTTCTTCAACCGGTTCAGCGAGGTGATGGCCAGAACCGACGCCAGCCGGGACAAGGGCGAGTACTTGAATGCCTGACGCAGAAGGTCCCCGATCAAGCTGGCCGTGCCTTCGCCGGTCTTGATTGCGACATTGCCGGTAAACCCGTCGGTTACAATGACATCCGCCTTGTCACCGGGGATGTCGCTCCCTTCAACAAAGCCCACGAAATCAAAGCTGGCCTGTTCCGCAAATTCCGAGATCATGGCGTGCGCTTCTTTCAATTCAGCGCGGCCCTTGTGTTCTTCGGTGCCCACATTCAGCAGGCCGATCCGGGGACGCTCTAGCGCCATGCCGTTGCGCGCGTATGAGGCGCCCATCAACGCGTATTGCAACAGATCCTTCGCGTCGGCGCGCACATCGGCGCCCACATCCAGCATCACGTTGAACCCCTGCGGGTTGCGCGAAGGCCACAGAATCGCGATAGCCGGGCGGTTCACACCCGGCAGTTTGCGCAGCCGTATCATCGACAGCGCCATCAGCGCGCCGGTGTTGCCGCAGGACACTGCACCATGCGCTTCGCCCTGACGCACTGATTCCAGCGTCGACCACATCGAGGTTTGCTTGCCGTTGCGCACAACCTGACTGGGCTTGTCCTCCATGGTGACCACGTCGGTGCAATCACGAAAAACGACGCGCCCGTTCAGGACACGCCGTTTGGCAACAAGCTTGCGAAGCGGGGCTTCAGGCCCGTGCAGGATGAACGCAATATCGGGGTTCTTATCCGCCGATTTGGCAATGCCCGCCACAACAGCGGCGGGTCCCGAATCTCCGCCCATAGCGTCAACCGAGATGGTGATCCGTCCGGCTTGCGAGGGCTGATCCGTCATGCCTTGGCCTGCGCGTTAAAAGGCTTAGGCCGCGTCTTCGTCCAGGTCGATTTCGTCGGCCTGCGCGACGACTTCGCGGTCATCATAGTGGCCGCAGGACGCACATACGTGGTGCGGGCGCTTCAGTTCGCCGCAGTTTGCGCATTCGTTCGGGTTTGCAGCAACCAGAGCGTCGTGTGCGCGACGGTTGTTGCGACGCGACTTGGAAACTTTGTTCTGTTGGACGGCCATGGTCTCAACCTTTGTCTACTGAGGGTCCGCAGATTCGCTGCCGACCGGGTTTCATTCTTCGTTTTTTACGTGGTTTGACGCGCGTTTAGGGGACGAGCCCCGCAATGTCCAACCCAAATTCCGATGAGCGCGCGAAAATACTGCGATTCTCGACATGTTCAAGCGATTTTTCTGAGGGCGTGCTATGACAGGAAATCTGTCCCGTGTCACTCGTCTTTTTTCAGTGCATCGCGCAGACTGGCAAGCCCGGCAAAGGGTTTGGCATCTTCATCTGTCATCGCCTGTTTGCCCGGCTCCGTATAGTCGGCCTGTTCCAGTTCCGCACCGTCCTTGCGGGGATATTGGGGCAGGGCAAGCGACAGGGCCTCGGTCATTACCAGGCCCGGGTCGATCTCGGGACCCAATGGTTCCGACTCGTCGCCTTCGGGGATTTCGAACTCTTCCTCGTCGGGGTCGGTCCAGTCGGCCAGATAGACCCGCGTGACGGGTATATCGATCCGGGTCGTAACGGGTTCGAGCGTGACCACACAGGGTTGAATCACTGTCGCTCCCAGCTTGCCCGCCAGCACCCAGTCGCGGTTACCCTGAGCCCGGACATCGCCAACAAAGCTCAGCTTGCGCAGGCCCAGCAGGCCCAGATCTTCTCGGATAACCGCAAGCTCTTTGGCGTCAGGGCGCAGGTCAAACGGGGTTGATGTGTTTTGGGGCAGGTCGGCCACCCGCAGAGATGTCTGGTTGCTCATTCGTGACCCTTTCCTGTGTTGAACCGGGGCTGCGGTTTGATGTAAGCGGATAGGGTCCGCAAGGGGCCAAGGCAAGAGGGTGCGCATGTTAAAGGTTGTGAACAGGTTGAAACCGGCGTCCAGAACGCTTGTCTTTACGGCCTGTCTGGCGGTGGCTAGCGCTTGTACACCGATTTTCGAGAATCACGGCTATATCCCTCCGGCAGAGGAACTGGCCGAGATAAAGGTCGGCGTCGATACCCGCGACAGCGTGATCGAGGCGGTTGGCGCTCCCAGCTCCTCTGGTGTAGTGCGGGATTCGGGTTTCTACTATGTGCGCTCGAAGGTGCGCCACTACGGCCCCAAGCGACCCGAGGTGGTCGAGCGTCAGTTGGTTGCTATCAGCTTTGACCAGCGGGGCGTGGTCCGAAATATCGAGCGCTTTGGTCTGGAAGACGGTATTATCGTGCAGCTTGACCGGCGTGTCACCGAGTCGAGCATCGAAGGCACGGGCTTTTTGCGTCAGCTTTTGGGTAATATCGGCAACTTCAATCCGGCAAACATTCCAGGCGCGACCAACTAATTCGTGGTTCTGTCTTGCCGTCGTCATGAGACGGTCACACATAGTGTGATACCCACGCGACAAGTTGAAACGGGTCGGCAACCGCGGAGGATGCGACCATGGCTCTATTGCTTGGCAAAGGCCGATATCGCGCGCGTCTGGCGCAAGACGAACAGGATCTGAGGGCGGCTCAGCGGTTACGCACCCTGGCCTTTGCGACGGATCAAACCGACAGTGACGCGTTTGATCCGATCTGTACCCATGTCCTGGTCGAGGATACCAGATCAGACGGGCGCCTGGTGTGCTGCTTTCGCATGTTCACGATGGAAAATGGGGCCGAGGTCGGTCGCAGCTATTCCGCTCAGTTTTACGATTTGTCCGCACTTGAGGATTTTCAGGGGCGGATGATCGAAATGGGGCGGTTCTGCATCCATCCCGATTGGACTGATCCCGATATCCTACGCATGGCCTGGGGGGCGATGACGGCCTATGTGGATCAGAACAACATCGAAATGCTATTTGGCTGTTCATCTTTTGCTGGCACCGAGACAGACAAGTATCTGGACGCGTTCGCAATGCTCAAACACCGCCATCTGGCGCCGAAACGCTGGCTGCCACGGGTCAAGGCGCCCGACGTGTTCCGCTTTGCCGCGCGTCTGCAGAGGCGGCCTGATGCGAAAAAGGCGATGCTGCGGATGCCGCCCTTGCTACGCACCTATCTGATGATGGGCGGCTGGGTCAGTGATCATGCGGTGGTGGACCGGCACATGAACACGCTGCACGTGTTCACCGGGCTTGAAATCGGGGCGATTCCGCCGGAGCGCAAACGGTTGCTGCGCACAGTGGCCGGGTAATCATCGTTGACGCCTGTGCCGTGCCGGTTTAGCTGGCGGGCATGGCGAGAATTCCTTTGTTGCAGATGTCCGGCATTTCCCTGACCTTCGGGGGCGATCCGGTGTTTTCCGAGCTTGATCTGGTGGTTCAACCCGGCGACCGTGTGGCGTTGGTGGGGCGCAACGGGTCCGGCAAATCGACCCTTATGAAAGTGATGGCCGGTCTGGTCGAACCGGATCAGGGCGACATCGTTGTGCCTCCGGGCAAGTCGGTCGGTTATATGGAGCAAGACCCGGGCATGGAGGGCTTTGCCACGCTGGGCGACTATGCCTCCAGCGGGCTAGAGCCGGGCGAACTGTATAAAGTCGAGCGCGCAGGCGAGGGGTTGAAGTTTGATCCAGCGCGCCCGGTTGAAACCGCCTCAGGCGGGGAGCGCCGCCGCGCGGCGTTGGCCAAGTTGATGGCCGAAGCGCCCGACCTGATGCTGCTGGACGAACCGACCAACCATCTGGATATCGAGGCGATTGCCTGGCTTGAACGCGAATTGGGCGCGACCCGTGCGGCTTATGTGCTGATCTCGCACGACCGCGCCTTTTTGCGTGCTTTGACCCGTGCGACTCTGTGGATCGACCGAGGCGCGGTGCGGCGGCAGGAACAGGGGTTCGACGCGTTCGAGGCATGGCGCGACAAGATCTGGGAAGAAGAGGATCAACAGCGCCACAAGCTGAACCGCCTGATCAAGTCCGAGGCGAAATGGGCCGTCGAAGGCATCAGCGCCCGCCGCAAACGCAATCAGGGCCGGGTGCGTGCCTTGCAAGCGTTGCGGGCCGAAAAATCGGCGCAGATCAAACGTCAGGGCTCGGCCGCGATGACGCTTGAGGCGGGGCCGAAATCCGGGCGAAAAGTAATCGAAGCCAAAGGCTTGGCCAAGGCATTTGATGCAAAACCCATCGTGCGGAACTTTGACCTTTTGGTGCAGCGCGGTGATCGTGTGGCCTTTGTCGGCCCCAACGGCGTGGGCAAGACGACGCTACTGAAAATGCTGCTGGGTCAGGAAACCCCGGATGAGGGCTCGATCACGCTGGGCACCAATCTTGAGGTCGCGGTCTTCGACCAGACCCGTGCCCAATTGGACCCCGAGATGACCCTGTGGGACAGCCTGACCGGGGATCCCGAAATGCGGGTTTCGGGCAAGGCCGATCAAGTCATGGTGGGCGGACAGCCCAAACATGTGGTGGGTTACCTCAAGGAATTCCTGTTCGACGAACGGCAGGCACGGGCGGCGGTTAAGTCCCTTTCGGGGGGCGAGAAAGCGCGGCTTTTGCTGGCCAAGCTGATGGCCAAAACCTCGAACCTGCTGGTGTTGGACGAACCGACCAACGATCTGGACGTGGAAACGCTGGACCTGCTGCAAGAGCTGCTGGACGACTATGACGGCACCGTTTTGCTGGTCAGCCACGACCGCGATTTTCTGGACCGTGTCGCTACGACGACCATCGCCATGGAAGGCAATGGCCGCGCCACGGTCTATGCGGGCGGTTGGTCGGATTACATCGCGCAGCGCGGCGATCTCCTGCCTAATAGGGAAGAGAAATCAAAGTCTTACAAGCCGAAGATCAAGCAGGAGGCACAGCCGAAATCGGGGCTTTCCTTCTCGGAAAAACACCGTCTTGAAAAGCTGCCTGCCGAAATGGAACGGCTTGAGGCCGAGATCGGCAAGCTTGAGGAACTCATGTCCGACCCCGAGCTGTTCACCCGCGAACCGGTGAAATTCCAGAAAGCAACCGAGGCTTTGGTCGAGCGGCAGGAAAAACTCGCCGCTGCTGAAGAGGAATGGCTGATGCTGGAAGAAAAGGCCGAGGGCGCTTAGGCTGGCAGAGCGCGGGCTGGGTTTCCAACCACGGTCTGCCCGGCGGCGACATCCTTTGTGACCACGCTGCCCGCGCCGATGGTGGCATTGTCGCCGATGGTGATACCAGGCAACAGGATTGCTCCGCCTCCGATCCAGACGTGTTTGCCGATTGTGACAGGCAAACCAACCTCCAGCCCCTGCGCGCGGTCTGCCGGATCTTTGGCATGTTGGGCGCAATAAATCTGTACATGGGGCCCGAACATCGTATCGTCGCCGATCCGGACCGGGGCCGTATCCAGAACGACGCAACCGGCGTTGAAATAAACTCTGTCACCCAGATGAATGTTCATCCCATAGGCACAGTGAAACGGTGCTTCTAGCAAACAGTCCGCGCCCACATGACCCAAGAGGGTGCGGAGTTCCGGCCCCATGTCGGTGCGCCGGTCCGGTGAGCTGGTGTTGTGCGCATGAACGCGCGTCTGGCTTGATCGCGCAAGGCGTTCAGTTCCGGGTCCAGACAACAATACCACTGCCCGGCCTCCATTTTCTCGCGTTCGGTCATGAGGCAGGCTTACCGCATCCTGAGCGCACCGTCGATGCGGATGACCTCTCCGTTAAGATAGCCCATTTCCACGATGAACCCGACGAGTCGCCCGTATTCGCGCGGATCGCCCAGACGAGCAGGGTTGGGCACATCGGCGGCCAGCTGTTGCTGTACCTCTTCAGGCAGCCCAGCCAGCATGGGGGTCATGAAGATGCCCGGCGCAATTGCCATCACACGAATGCCCGAGGACGCCAGATCGCGCGCCATGGGCAGGGTCATGCCTACGACCCCGCCTTTCGAAGCCGCGTAAGCGGCCTGGCCTTTTTGTCCATCAAACGCAGCGATTGAGGCGGTATTGATGATCACACCACGCGCGCCATCGGGTTCGGGGTCATTCTTGGCCATCTCGACCGCCGCCAGGCGGGATACGTTGAATGTGCCGACTAAGTTGATGTCTATGGTGCGTTGAAACGCGTCCAGAGGATGTGGGCCCTCTCGTCCAACTGTCTTGACGCCCACAGCGATCCCGGCGCAGTTCACGGCTGCGGTAATGCGTCCCATCCGCTCAACTGCGAAGGCCATTGCTTTGGAAACAGATGCTTCGTCGGTGACGTCCGTTGGTGTGAAATGGCCACCGATCTCGGCTGCGACCTGCGGGCCACGGTCGGCATCGCGGTCCAGAATCGTTACCTGCGCGCCCTTATCCGCGAAATGGCGTGCTGTAGCTTCGCCCAGTCCCGAGGCGCCTCCGGTGATCACGGCGGCGGTGTTCGATAGCTGCATTGCAGGTTCCTCCGAGTGATATGAACAAGTGTTCATTAACTTGGCAACCCCCTCGGTGTCCAGTGATCGAGCATGGGTTTGTTGTGTCTGGGGCGCAAAACCTAAAGGTATTCTCATATTCGGTTAATCCGCCTTTCACGCCCGGTCGCCACTTCGTGACTGAAGAAATTCGGGAATTTGAGTGTTTTGCGATTGGAGGTGCTGTGATGCGAAAATTTTTGAAAGGTAGTGCTTGCGGGCTGCTTGTCGTCCCGTTGGCTGGAGTAATTTATGTAGGCGAGGTCGCTGCTGCGACAGAGACCTGTAACTGGAAAACGGCGCGCGACGCGACCAAACGAGGAGACTACGCGTCTCTGTGCGAATGCGCGCAAGTAACACCCAGCTTTCTGGAACGTCTGCAGCGACAGGCGGATTTCGATACCACGCTGCGGGTCACCAGCGAACAATGCCCGGGCCTGACCGGTTTGCTGACCGATCTTCCGACTGCTTCGATAGGTGCAACGGGTTTGAACGGAGAAAGCCGCAGCAGCGAACAGTTCGCGGATGCTGGTCCCGGAGCAGGGGGCGGCGGCCCCGGTGATGGCGGCGGCGATGGCCCCGGCAATGGTGGCGGCGGCGGTGATGGCCCCGGTAATGGCGGCGGTGGCGATGGTCCCGGTAATGGCGGCGGTGGCGACGGCCCCGGTAACGGCGGCGGCGGCGATGGTCCCGGTAACGGCGGCGGCGGCGATGGTCCCGGTAATGGCGGCGGTGGCGATGGCCCCGGTAACGGCGGCGGTGGCGATGGCCCTGGTAACGGAGGTGGCGGCGATGGCCCCGGTAATGGCGGCGGTGGCAACGGCGGCAACAACGGAGGCCCTGGTAACGGCAACGGCAATGGTGGCAACCCCGGAAACGGTGGTGGCAACAACGGGGGTTCTGGTCCGGGCACCGGCAACGGCGGCGGTAACAATGGGCAGGGCGGCGGCTCTGGAAACGGCGGCGGCGGCAACGGAAATGGCGGAAACAACGGAGGCGGTAACGGCGCTGGCGGTCAGGGGAACGGAGGCAACAATGGTGGCCCCGGTAACGGTAATGGAAACAACGGTAACCCCGGCAATGGCGGCGGCAACACTGGCGGTTCCGGCCCCGGCACCGGTAATGGCGGCAGCAACAATGGTCAGGGCGGCGGCTCGGGCAATGGAGGTGGTGGCAATCGCAACGGTGGGAACAATGGCAACCGTGGGAACCGTTAACTTAACCCGCATATGAAATGACAACGCCCACCCTGCAAGGTGGCCGTTTTTTCAGGAACAGGCGTATGGGTTTTAGCCCAGTTGCACCAAAGCGTGACGTTTCTTCCCGGCGCTCAACTTGATCGGCGAAGACAGCGCGTCTGCGTCGATCATCAACCCTGCGTCGGTCAAGGGGGCGTCGTCCAGCTTGGCTCCGTTCTCGGCGATCAGGCGCTTTGCTTCTTTTCCGGACTTGGCCAATCCAGACTTCACGATCAGCTGAACAATCGAGGCAGGCAACTCAGCTGCTCCGACAGTCAGGGTCGGAAGATCATCGCCCACACCGCCTTTTTCGAAGACCTCACGCGCGGTTGCTTCGGCTGTAGCTGCGGCCTCGGCCCCGTGCAGTAGGGTCGTGACTTCGTTGGCGAGGCGGATTTTGGCTTCGTTGATCTCGGACCCTTGCAGCGCGGCCAGGCGGTCGCATTCATCGACGGGCAGTTCGGTGAATATCTTTAGGAAACGCCCTACGTCTGCGTCGGTGGTGTTGCGCCAGAATTGCCAGAATTCATACGCGCTGAGCATGTCTCCGTTTAGCCAGACTGCGCCCCCCTGCGACTTGCCCATCTTGCGGCCGTCACTGGTGGTCAACAGCGGTGTGGTCAGGCCGTAGATCTCGTGATCCAATACGCGGCGGGTCAGGTCGATACCGTTGACGATATTGCCCCACTGGTCCGATCCACCCATCTGCAGAACGCAGCTATAGCGGCGGTTCAGCTCTAGGAAGTCATAGGCCTGCAGGATCATGTAGTTGAATTCGAGGAAGCTCAGCGATTGTTCGCGATCCAGCCGCGATTTTACGGACTCGAAAGACAGCATCCGGTTGACCGAGAAATGCCGCCCGATATCGCGCAGGAAATCGAGGTAATTCAGGCTGTCCAGCCATTCCGCATTGTTCAGCATCAGCGCGCCGGTCTCGCTGTCATCATAGGACAGGTACTTGGCGAACACCTTCTGCATTCCTGCGATATTTGCGTCGATCTGTTCGGGGCCTAGCAGGGGGCGTTCATCCGACCGGAACGAGGGGTCACCCACCTTGGTCGTACCGCCACCCATCAGCGTGATCGGCTTGTGGCCGGTCTTTTGCAGCCAGCGTAGCACCATGATGTTCATCAGGTGGCCCACATGCAGCGACTGCGCCGTTGCGTCATAGCCGATATAAGCTGTTTGCACCCCGCTGATCAGCGCCTCGTCAAGGCCCTGATAATCGGTGCAGTCGGCGAGAAAGCCGCGCTCGATCATCGTGGCGATGAAATCCGATTTGGGGTGGTAGGTCATATCCGTGCCCTTTGGGTTTATGTTGCGGGGCAGTGTATAGGCGGTGGGGGTGGCAAGGAAAAGGCACCTTTTGCACGAAAAGCGCGCGCCACACCCGATGTGGCTTGCACTGTCTTCGCGTTACCGTGCAGGTTGAGGCCAACGCGCCGGATCAACGGGCGTGAGGAACACGAGGGCAAACATGGGTCGGGCGATCAGGAAAACAGGCGCAGTCAGGGCATTGGGCGCCATGTCGGGCACGTCTCTGGACGGTGTTGATACGGCTGTGGTCGAAACCGATGGTGTGCGCATTCTGGGCTTTGGTCCCAGCGGATACCGGGCCTATTCAGATGCCGAGCGCGCCATTTTACGGGCCGCGCTAGGCCAGTGGCACGGGCCCGACGTCGATGCCGCCGCCGAGCTGGTGACGGTTGCCCATGCCGAGGCGCTGTCCGAGTTTGACGAGATCGACCTGATCGGCTTTCACGGCCAGACCCTGGCGCATGAGCCGCGCGGGCGTGGGACGTTGCAAGTGGGCGACGGCGACGGTCTGACACAGGCGCTGGGTGTTCCGGTCGTGTGGGATTTCCGCAGCGACGATGTGGCGATGGGGGGCGAGGGTGCTCCGCTGGCGCCGTTCTTCCATTTTGCCTGCGCCAAGTGGATTGGCGCGACTGAACCCTTGTGTTTTCTTAACTTGGGCGGGGTGGGGAACCTGACCTATGTGGATACCAGCTTTGACGGCCCCGAGGCCCCCGGCGCGCTGCTGGCCTTTGACACCGGCCCGGCCAATGCGCCCGTGGATGACCTGATGCAGGCGCGGCTGGGCCTGCCGATGGACCGGGACGGCGCGCTGGCCCGCCAAGGGTCGGTCGGGGCGGGTGCGCTGGAGCTGTTTCTGTCCGAGCCGTTCTTTCGCAAGATGCCCCCCAAATCGCTGGACCGGAACGACTTTGCCGAGATGATCCGTCTGGTGCAGGAACTCTCGGACGCCGATGCCGTGGCAACCCTGACCGGCATGTGCGCCGCAGGCGTGATGCAGGGGATGGAGCATTGCCCCAAACCCCCCGCGCGTGTGCTGGTGACGGGCGGAGGCCGTCGAAATCCGGTGCTGATGGACATGCTGCGCGCGGGCCTCGATTGCGCGGTCGAGCCGGTCGAGGCCGTGGGTCTGGACGGAGATATGCTGGAAGCCCAAGCCTTCGCCTACCTCGCCGTCCGCGTGGCGCGGGGCCTGCCGACTTCTTGTCCGGGGACAACCGGGGTCAAAGCGCTTGTCGGTGGGGGTGTGGTGAGTAGTGTCGCCGCAGGCTGAGCCGGTTGTATTTTGAGGTACAACCTATAGGTTAGTTAACATGTTTTCGTTTTTGCGTTTTCGGTTTTTGAATGTGCCTGCATCGGCGTGTTTGTTTGTTTTGGCGAGCGTGGGAATAACCAAGGGCGCGGACCAAAAAATTTCTTTTCGTCAGTATATCCGTGGGGTCGAAGCTACACCGTTGTTGTATGAAAACGAGTCCGGGTGCGAAGCGCCCCAAAGGCTTGTTTCGATAACTTTTCAAAAGGAATATGAATCCCTTGGCACCAACTACGATCCATTTTTGCCACCAGAGTCGCGCCGTAAACCGGTCACAGTAAGAAGGTCGGGCAAGATTGAAGAAGACAAAACTGTTACACGGAGCGCAATAACTGTTTCGAGTGCGCGGTTTTCGAACACGGACACAGCTAGGGTGGAGTTTCGGAAGGCCAGCAGCCTTAACTTGAGCGGTAAGCTCTTTTTTTGCGAATATAGCGGATTTCTTGCTTTTGTGCGCGCAACAATTGATTTGTCGGGAGACCTTGGAGATTTCACCGCCGGATCAGATTGGGTGTTGGAGCCATCCACTGATCAACTTCGGATAGGGTATGGAAGTTCCAATCTACTTTCCGAAGAAGGTGAAATAGAATCCACGGGCATATTTCCATTCGATTTTCACCACGGTAACAGTCCTGGAAGTTTGTACATCGAGTTTTTTGCAGCGGATGTTCCTTTCGACCAAAAGAGTGGCGGGGACACGATGCCAGTGGATGTTCGGGCATTTGTGGATTTTGATATCGTGCTGGCGAGCGACATAGATGAATAGCCGAGCATTTCTCTTGTGTGGCGTATTGTTCGTTGTACTAGGCCAAGTTGTTCATGCGCGCGAATGGAAGGTTGTCCCACCAGAAACACCCGACTCCAACGTTTCCATCCAGGTGGCGGAGCATGCTTGCCCCGAACATTTCGACCCGGTTTCATTGTCTGCGGAACTGAAGGGTTTTCGAAAAAATCCAATTGAAGACAAAAAACCGGGCAATTTTTTCCCCGCGGGGTCCAGTCGGGCGAGGTCAGAAGGCGCACCAGATCTCGATACGCGTGTCGCGGTGACGGCGTGTCTGTATCGATCATATTTTCTTCCAATCCAAGCAAGCGTGACGTTTCTTGGCGATTGGGGCGAGGAACGGAAAGAAGCGCTTGAAATCCAACTGAGCGCTGAGAGCCAAGAAGATGGCCTTCGGCTGGAATACAACACATACTTGTTGAGCGGGAGCCGTGCTTTGGATGGTCTGAGGGATGTCGATAAAGAAGCGATTGAGGCCAATGTGGCTGGTTTTCTGGTCTTTCGCGTCGGGTACGATCCTGTGCGCTTGACTGGGGAAAATCACGATGGCGATTTGGTTCATCTGAAATCCGCAAATTTCAGCTTTTTCGTTCCGGTTTTCACAGAATAATCTGCACTAACGCTCAACCGACCGCCCATACTCCACCGAAAACGCACCATACCCGTCTGACGTCGATTTCAAATGCGCTCGGGTCCACTTGTGTAACGCTGGTAGCTGGTGAAAAGGGACATTCGGAAAAGCGTGGTGCTCGGCGTGGTAGGGCATGTTCCAGGCCAGAAAGCGGATCAGGCGGTTGGTGAAGGTGGTGCGGGAATTCTCGAGCATATTTGCGACCGGCGGGCAGAGCCCGTGTTCGGCCAGAAGGTACAGCCTTAGAAAGGGCTGGCCGACTAGAACGGGGAGCAGCCACAGCCACCACAGCACGGGTGATATAAATAGGCTGACAAGCGCTATGGCGTAGAGGCCCAGCAGCACCCGCGCCTCCAGCCGCATGGCTTTGTGCTGACGCGCCGGTAGATAGGGCGCGTTGATCCGGCCACGAACATTTTGCACCAGAACCTGCGCCATGCCGCGCCAATAGGGCCAGCCGCTGAGGTAAATCAGCAGGCTAGGCCAGTTATCGGGCTTGGGTTTGCCACCCAGTTCGGGATCATTCTCGGGGTGGTTGGTCCATTTGTGATGGGCCAGATGAAAATAACGGAACCAGACAAAGGGCAGGGCAATCGGAGTCGCCACCAGATGGCCCACGACCTCATTCATCCAAGGGGATTTGAACGGCGTCTTGTGCGTGCATTCATGGCTGAGGGTAAAGAGGAAGACCAACAGGATACCCTGAGGCAGGATCAGCAAAGGCCAGAAAGGCACCCGCGCGATGATGCCGATACTGGTGGCAGACAACGCCAGTAGATACAGCGCCAGATGCCGCAGCCCGGCCGTGTTGGACCGCTCTTGTAGCTTGTCTTTAGTCTCGGCTGGAATGGACGCGATGAGGGCGCGGTGATCCATGGCTTAGCTCTTGGGTATATCGAAACCCGGCGCAGCCAGCTCGAACCCGTCGAACTCGAACCCCGGAGAAACCGTGCAGCTGACCAGCGTATAGGCGCCAGTACTGCGCGCAGCCTGCCAGTGGTTTTTGGGAACGATCAGTTGGGGCGCGCCTTGGGTTAGATCTGAGGATAGGAAATGTTCGGTCGCCGGGCCGTCATCCGAGGCGCTGAGCGACAATATCAGCGGATCGCCAGCGTGATACAGCCAGATCTCGGTCGCGTCGACACGGTGCCAGTGGCTGCATTCCCCCTCGGCCAGTAGGAAGTAGATACAGGTGCCGGTGGCGCGGCCTGCGTTGTCGGCGCGCCATGTCTCGCGGAACCAGCCGCCTTCGGGGTGCTGTTGCAGGTTCAGGTGGTCGATAATCTCTTGTGCGGTCATGGGGCCCTCGGGGTGTTTGGGGCGATTATGCACGGGATCGCGCGATCCGCTATGGTATTCACGCAGAGGAGGAATATGTTTGCCGCATGACCCTTACGATCCCGTTTGACAACAGCTACGCCCGCCTTCCCAACAGCTTTTACGCTCGGCAGGCCCCGGTGCCAGTGAGAGCGCCGCAACTGATCGCCTTTAACAGCGATCTTGCGGCGATCCTTCGTGTGAGCCCTGGTGAGGTGCAGGATATGGCCGAAGCCTTTGCCGGGAATACGCTACCCGAGGGGGCAGAGCCGATCGCACAGCTTTACTCGGGGCATCAATTCGGCAACTACAATCCCCAGTTGGGAGACGGCCGCGCGGTGCTTTTGGGCGAGACTGTCGGAACAGACGGCGTGCGCCGTGATATTCAGCTGAAGGGATCGGGCCCCACGCCTTTCAGCCGTCAAGGGGACGGGCGCGCATGGCTGGGGCCTGTGCTGCGTGAATATGTGGTATCCGAGGCGATGCACGCGCTGGGCATTCCCACCACACGAGCTCTGGCGGCTGTCGAGACCGGAGAGATCGTGCTGCGCGAGGGCCCAATGCCCGGTGCTGTCCTGACCCGTGTTGCGCGCAGTCATTTGCGTGTGGGGACGTTTCAGGTTTTTGCTGCGCGGGGACAGTTGGACAGCCTGCGCCGCCTGACCGAATACGCGATTGAACGTCACTACCCACAAGCCGATGGACCCATGGGCCTGTTGCGCGCCGTCGTACAGGTGCAGTCCGAGTTGATTGCGGCATGGATGAGTGTTGGTTTCATCCATGGGGTGATGAATACCGATAACTGTTCGATTGCCGGAGAGACAATCGACTACGGCCCTTGTGCGTTCATGGACAGCTATCACCCCAATACGGTCTACAGCTCGATCGATCGGATGGGGCGCTATGCCTATTCGAACCAGCCCGACATCGCTGTCTGGAATCTGGCTCAACTGGCCACCGCCTTGATCCAGCAGATGGAGGACAAGGACGCGGCGGTTGAGGAAGCGACCGAGATCATTCACGCCATGCCCGACCTGTTGCAGCAGAACTGGTTAGCACGTTTCCGGGCCAAGATCGGCCTTGCGACCAAAGAGGATGGCGATCAGCAGATGATCTCGGACCTATTGGCACGGATGGCGCAGGGGCAGGCGGATTTCACCAATACGTTTCGCGCGCTGGGTAGTGACGCGGCGCGGGATCAATTCGCAGATCCTCAGGCATTCGATGCATGGTCCGAGGGGTGGCATTCTCGCTTGGAAAGCGAGGACGACTCAACGGCAACCATGTCCTCTGCGAACCCGGCCTTTATTCCTCGTAATCACCGCGTGGAACAGATGATACAAGCGGCGGTGCAGGGCGACTATGCACCGTTCCAGCGGTTGAATGACGTTCTTTCACGTCCCTATGAAGACCAGCCCGAGGCAGTTGACCTGACACATCCGCCGTCAGAGGCTGAGGTCGTTCACGCCACGTTCTGCGGCACCTGAGGGCGGCCCAGAATCTGGAATTGCAGACAAGCCTCTGACACGTCGATGGGCAAGGTCGGAGATATCAGCCCACTATCCGCCAGCATGACGGATTCGCGTTTGAGCTGGATTTCCCGTCCGGTTTCCGACTTCACATAGGTGCCCGACGTGCTGCGATCCGACAGGATCAGCTTGCCATCCTTCATGGTCAAAACCATGTGCAGGCGGGACACCCATGGTTGGCTCAATACCACGTCGCAATCCGGTGAACGGCCTATCTTTAACTCGCCATTGTCCTGACACCGCCACGAGCGCTCCTCGTGGGACACAACAAGCGTCAGCCCCTCGGGTGCGTTGAAATGCGCCTCGGTTCGACCATAAGACAAGGGCAGCCGCGTCTGGGTGAAAGTGCTCATGGTCGGGCTGACCAGAGAATGCGCGGCGAATAGCTCAGTCAGGCCCTTGAGGTTCAGCCGACCCAGTGGTTTGAGCATGCGGCGCAGGGAATCCGGCAACAACCTGGCGGCATCTTCACTGACGCATGCCTCACCGGGATTTGCCGCCGTTGCAAGGCGGGCGGTGATATTTACGGCCTCGCCATACACCCCTTTTTCGGCCAAAACGATCTGTCCGGAGTGGACGCCCACGTGAACGGACAGAGAAGTTTCAGGCGATCCCTCGATCAGCTCCAGCACTGCGTTTATTGCGGCATTGGCATCCAGAAAGTAGCTAAGGACATCGTCCCCCTTCTGCCCAACCTGCGTGCCGCCATGTTGGCGCAACACATGTCTCAACCGATCCAGTTCAAGTTGGATCAACCTTTGGGCTTCTGTGTCCCCGACAGCCTTGTAGAGCGGCGTGCTTCCCGAGATGTCGGCAATTACCAGAGTGGCGAAGGTGGTTTCCACGTGAAATCCTTAGGTTCAGTTTGCGGCACTCTAGCTGCGCAGAACAGTTTGCACACGCGATTTGCGCTTGTTTAACGCACTTTGTGGCGAAATTATCCTTTGAAAGTTGTTCTGTGCCTAACTCTTGGAAATTTCATGTTGCGCTGGGCGCAGGGCGTGGCACTGTTGGGGCTGATAATCAGCCCCGAACGCTATGACCTCTTTACCCACACTGCGTATTGCCAGCTACAATATCCAGAAATGTGTCGGTTTGGATTTCCGCCGACAGCCGCAGCGTATCATGCAGGTTATCGA
The DNA here is from genome assembly GCF_057221005.1 of Ruegeria sp. HKCCD7628. NCBI lineage: Bacteria > Pseudomonadati > Pseudomonadota > Alphaproteobacteria > Rhodobacterales > Roseobacteraceae > Ruegeria > Ruegeria sp. HKCCD7628. The sequence continues at coordinate 435,865 of NZ_JBWVBA010000001.1, read as the reverse complement.
TAGCATGAAGGCGGATATCGTTGTTCTGCAAGAGGCCGACAAACGCCTGCCGCCGCGCCCGGCAGCCCTGCCGCACTTCATGTTGGACGAGGCCGGTTGGGAGATTGTCGATCTTGGAGGGGCGGGTAGTCTGGGCTGGCATGGCAACGCCGTGATCTGGAAAGGCGGTGCGATTGAGGTGCGTCAGACAGGCCATCACGATCTGCCGGGGCTTGAACCGCGAGGTGCGGTCAGAGTCGAATTTGACACCCCCATCGGCCCTTTGCGAGTCATGGGGATGCATCTGGGTCTATTGCCGGCTTCGCGCCGACAGCAAATTACTCATATCCGCCGATGTGACGAAGACCTGCACGATATGCCTACGGTTTGGGCTGGTGACTTCAATGAATGGTCGCGCCAGCCGGTACTGGACCATCTGGCGCCGGATATGCGTTTCCTGCCTCCGGTCCCCAGCTTTCCCGCCGCACAGCCGCTGGGTGCACTGGACCGGATCGCACTTGGTGCAGGGCTTGAGGCGGTGGTGCATGGTGTCCACGATGCGCGGCCTGCGCATATTGCATCGGATCACTTGCCCATCTGGGCTGATCTGCGGCGCTTGGCCTAAGATACAAATCCCCGGTGGCGCAGAGTGCGCAGACGTACTAAGACAGAGAACCGAATATATCCCCGAGGGTCACTCATGTCCGATACGATCATCGCCCGTTGCGAAGCCAAGGGCCTGCGCATGACAGGTCAGCGTCGTACAATTGCACAGGTGCTGCAACAAAGCGAAGATCATCCGGATGTCGAAGAACTGTATGCCCGCGCCTCAAAGGTCGATGCGGGGATCTCCATCGCCACGGTCTATCGCACTGTAAAACTGTTCGAAGAGGCAGGGATTCTTGAGCGTCTGGAATTCGGCGACGGTCGCGCGCGGTATGAGGATGCTGAACGGGATCACCATGACCACCTGATCGACATGCAAACAGGTCAGGTCATTGAATTCGTAGACCCCGAGATTGAAGCGCTGCAGGAAAAGATTGCTGCCAAGCTGGGGTATAAGCTGAAAGGCCACCGGCTGGAGCTGTACGGCGTTCCGCTGGAACAAGACTGATTCATCACGAATCCCGAACGGTGATCGCACGCGAATTCATGTTTCTCGCGTGGATATCTCTTGCCTGAGTGATGGGCTTGCGATTTCTGTGAAGGGGCGGGCAGCGCTTTTCTGACGGAACGGATCATGAATAACGTAAACGGCATTCTATTGGTCGTCGGCGCAATGGCGGCCTTTGCGCTTGAGGATATGTTCATCAAGCACCTGTCGGTGTCAGTTTCGACCGGTCAGATCATGATTCTTTTGGGCGCGGTCTGTGGATTGCTCTTTGCCATTATGGCAGTCGGCACACGCAAACGGATCTTTGACAGGGTCGCATGGCGCCCTTTGCCGCTGATCCGCGCAGGCAGCGAAGGGATAGGCGCGATTGCTTTCGTGACCGCGCTGGCTCTAGTCGATTTGTCCACGGTGGCTGCGGTATTTCAGGCCATGCCGCTGGCCGTGACTGTCGGGGCGGCGCTGTTTCTGGGGGAACAGGTCGGCTGGCGCAGGTGGAGCGCGGTAGGCGTTGGTTTCGTCGGGGTATTGATGATCATCCGACCGGGGCTTGAAGGGTTTCAGCCTGAGACCCTGTTAGTCGTTATTAGCGTTGTTTGCATTGCCGCGAGGGATCTGATCACGCGTCGATTGGATGCCGACATTGCGTCGTCGGTTGTGGCTCTGCAGGCTTTTATCGCGGCGATTTTGGGTGGGCTGGTGCTTATGGTAGTTCAGACGCAACCGCTTGTCCCACTTGGTTTTGCGCAGATGGCGCCACTGATCGGGGCCGTCATCTTCAGTGTCATCGGCTACTATGGCATCGTCACCGCTATGCGAGTGGGCGATGCGTCGGCGCTGACTCCGTTCCGCTACACGCGATTGGTTTTTTCGATTGCCGCGGGCATGATTATGTTTGGAGAGCGACCGGACCTGATGACGATTGCAGGGGCCTCACTCATCCTTGGCTCGGGCCTTTACACTTTCCTGCGGGAACGTCGTTTGGCGCGGGATATGGCCGCTGTGGCCTGACGGATCGTCGCAGGTTTGCGCAAACACCTGCCGTGAATCATGTTAGCGATAACATGCGTGGTTTACTTTTTGCCTCGTGATGCTATGAGGCGTGCAACTTATTGCAGCCACAGGGACGGGCCTCATGAGCACGATTATCGACATCCACGCACGCGAAATTCTGGACAGCCGGGGCAACCCGACGGTCGAGGTGGACGTGATCCTGGAAGACGGAACCATGGGCCGGGCGGCTGTGCCCTCGGGCGCGTCCACAGGGGCCTATGAGGCGGTGGAAAAGCGCGACGGTGATAAGGCGCGCTATATGGGCAAGGGCGTGCTGGAAGCGGTTGCTGCCGTGAACGGCGAGATCGCCGAGGAACTGGTGGGTTTTGACGCTACTGAACAGGTTGCCATCGACCAGGCGATGATCGAACTGGACGGGACCGAGAACAAGGGCCGTCTGGGCGCAAATGCCATTTTGGGCGTGTCGCTGGCCACAGCCAAGGCGGCGGCGGATTTTACCACCCAGCCTCTGTACCGCTATGTTGGCGGCACCTCTGCCCGCGTTCTGCCGGTGCCGATGATGAACATCATCAATGGTGGCGAGCATGCGGATAACCCGATCGACATTCAGGAATTCATGATCATGCCGACCTCGGCCAGCAATATCCGCGAGGCGGTGCGCATGGGGTCCGAAGTGTTCCACACACTGAAAAAAGAACTGTCCTCAGCCGGACTGGCCACCGGTGTCGGCGATGAGGGCGGCTTTGCGCCGAACATCGCCTCGACCCGCGAGGCGCTGGATTTCATCCTGAAGTCCATCGAAAAGGCGGGCTACAAGCCGGGTGAGGAAATCCATCTGGCGTTGGATTGCGCCGCCACGGAATACTACAAAGACGGCAAGTACGTGCTGGCGGGCGAGGGGATCACACTGACGTCCGAGGAAAACGCGGCCTATTTGGCAGCGCTGGTCAATGACTACCCGATCATCTCGATCGAAGACGGCATGTCCGAGGATGACTGGGACGGTTGGAAAGCCCTGACCGACGCCATCGGCAACGAGGTGCAACTGGTGGGTGACGACCTGTTCGTGACCAACCCCGAACGTCTGGCCGAAGGCATTGATCGCGGCTGCGCCAACTCGATGCTGGTTAAGGTGAACCAGATCGGCTCGCTGACCGAAACGTTGCGCGCCGTCGATATGGCGCACCGTGCGCGCTACACCAACGTGATGTCCCACCGCTCGGGCGAGACTGAGGACGCGACCATTGCCGATCTGGCCGTAGCGACGAACTGTGGCCAGATCAAAACCGGCAGCCTCGCGCGCTCGGACCGTTTGGCCAAGTATAACCAGCTGATCCGCATCGAAGAGTCACTGGGTGAAGTGGCCGATTACGCCGGGGCGTCGATCCTGAAGCGCTGATCAGCGTGAAACAGATAAATCTGACCCGGTCTTTCAAGGAAGGCCGGGTTTTTCATTTTGAAACCCGAATCCTGTGGCAACTAGAGAGCTGTGTGCCTTTAGTCGCACCCCCGAAGTACGCTGCCGGGCCGTTCTTGTTCGCCTCAAAATTGCAGTCAGGTGACGCTAGGTAAAGAATCTTCAATTATTTCTAGAAAAATTGTGCTTCGATTCTAATCCCTTGGCATAAGATTGAGGCCATAACTCCAATTATGTGTGAACTTTTACCTATTAGCGAGACCCCGCCGCCAAGTATCTTGGAGGAACTACAGAAAAGGAGAATACCATGTCAGGTTCGAAATTCCTTCTCGCGGTTTCGTTGATCGGTACTGTTTTCATGGCGGCCTGTTCGGCGCCCGGAGTGTACCCAATTTCAGGTCAGTCGGTCTCGACTTCCGACCCCGTGAAGAACATGGATTCCCCCACCTATATGTACAGCGGTGAAATGCGCTAAGGCGCGTTCTCCGGGGGGCTGAACAAACAATTGCTATCAGAGCTTTTTGCTCATCAAAACATACCGATCGCGCGGTTTGAAGCCAGTGCGCATATACAATTTCTGCGCGGTTTCATTGGTGCGGTCGACCTCAAGATGCAAAGCGGTTAGCCCGGCTCCGGCCAAGGCTTTCGGCAAATCTAACAGGACCTCTGTGGCGATGCCGCGCCCGCGCACTGCGGGGCGGATGTAAATCTCGTCGATGAAGGCATCCATGCCGCCGAACTCGATTGACCAGCCGAAGGTCAGTATGACGTAGCCAAGCGGCGCACGGGCAGGGCCAATCAGGTAGACGCAGCCATGTGGAATGCCCTCAAGCAGCGGTGCCAGTGCTGCGCGCCTGTGATCGGTATCTTGGTCGATGCCAGCTTCGGCGTGGAATGCCGAGACGAGGCCGATCAACCTGTCCAAATCCTCGGGGCGGGCGAGTTTTAATGCTGCGCTCATAGTCTTGCCAGCCTTTCGGTGAGCAGGTCAAAGAACCCCTGCGCGTCGACGTCACCCATGAACATGGCGTTTGCAGGGCGATCTGTGACGCGCCACCAATCGGCTACGGTCATCCCCAGTGTCAGCTCCGATTGGGTTTCGATCTCGACATTGATAAGGCGACCCGAGAACAGTTCGGGGCGGATCAGATAGGCGGTGACGCAGGGATCGTGCAAGGGTGCGCCCTCCGATCCGTATTTTTCCTTGTCGAACCGTTCGAAGAAATCAGTCATCTCGGCCACTGCGTGTCCGACCTTGCTGTCCAGCGCGCGGAAGGCGTCGTTGCGGTGTGGCGTGACCAGCGCGTCATGGGTCACGTCCAGTGGCATAACGACGATGGGCGCGCCGGATTTGAACACGATATCAGCGGCTTCTGGATCGACATAGATATTGAATTCCGCCGCCGGAGTGATGTTGCCGACCTCGAAATAGGCGCCGCCCATCAGGATGATTTCCTGTATGCGGTCGACGATATCAGGGGCCTTGGTGAAAGCCGTCGCGATATTGGTGAGGGGGCCCAGCGGGCACAGTGTCACCGTGCCCGGTTCCTGCGCGCGCAGGGTGTCGATGATGAAATCAACCGCGTGCCCTTGGGCCAGCGGCATTTGCGGATTGGGCAGAATGGGACCGTCCAGGCCGGTTTTGCCGTGCACATGTTCTGCCGTAACCAGGGGGCGGTTCAGTGGCCGATCACAACCTGCAAAAACCGGCACGTCCGTGTGGCCGGCCAGTTCGCAGACGATGCGCGCGTTCTTGGCGGTCAGCTCAAGTGGCACGTTTCCGGCGACAGCGGTGATGCCCAGCACGTCGATCTCATCCGGGCTGGCCAGCGCCAACAGGATGGCGACGGCGTCGTCCTGACCGGGGTCGGTGTCGATTATGATTTTGCGCGGCATGGGGGTCTCCGAGGGGCTAGAAGCGCGGACACTCGCAAGTGTCACAGCACTTGTCCAGCGGTTTCAGGCCCCGGTGGGCACATCTACCGGCGGGAGTTTGCCATTGGCGCGATGCTCCTCGGTTTTCACCTCGTCCCATAGGGCGTCCATCTCGGCCAAATCGCTTTGGCTGGGTGTTTTACCGCGTTCGGCCAGGCGGGATTCGACCTGTTCAAAGCGGCGGGTGAACTTGGCGTTGGTGCGGCGCAGAGCGGCCTCAGGCTCGATCCCCAGATGACGGCCCAGATTGACGATCACGAACAGCAGATCGCCGAATTCATCTTCGAGCGCGTCGGCATCCATGCTGTCGCGGGCCTCTTCCAACTCGGCGGCTTCTTCGGTGATCTTGGCCAACACATGGCTGGCATCGGGCCAGTCAAACCCCACGCGCGCGGCGCGTTTTTGTAGCTTATGGGCGCGCAACAGGGCAGGCAGGTTGGCGGCCACACCGTCCAGTGCGCCTTTCAGTTCCTTTCCTGCACGTTCAGCGGCTTTGATCGTCTCCCAATCCAGAGTCTGTTGTTCAGCCGACTTGTCACGGGATTCGTCACCGAACACATGCGGATGACGCGCGACCATCTTGTCCGACATGGTGCGGACCACGTCCTGAAAGGTGAAATGTCCCGCTTCTTCAGCCATTTGCGCGTGAAAAACCGATTGGAACAGCAGGTCGCCTAACTCTCCCTTCAGCTCGTCATAAGCCTCGCGTTCGATGGCGTCGGCGACCTCATAGGCTTCTTCGATCGTGTAGGGGGCGATGGTGGCGAAATCCTGTTCGATGTCCCACGGGCAGCCGGTTTGCGGGTCGCGCAGGCGACGCATGATTTCCAGCAGACGTTCCATGCCAGCGTCGCTATCGTGGATCAGAGGATTTTCGGCCATTGCGAACCCTTTCGTTCCGGTGTCAGATGCATCCATTCCGCAGTCCTGATCAGGAGTCCACCCCAGATGCCCGTCGTCAACCGAATTGCCGATTTTGCCGCCGACATGACCGCATGGCGGCAGCACCTGCATTCGATCCCCGAATTAGAGTTTCAGTGCCACCAGACGGCAGCTTTTGTCGCCGACCGGCTGCGTGAGTTTGGTGTAGATGAAATACATGAGGGCATCGCTACAACCGGTATCGTCGCAATCATCAATGGGCAGGCCGAGGGGGCGACGATCGGATTGCGCGCCGACATGGATGCGCTGCCGATCCCGGAAGAAACGGGCGTGGACTATGCCTCGAAACACCCCGGTAAGATGCATGCCTGCGGTCATGATGGGCATACTACGATGCTGCTGGGAGCAGCCCGTTATCTGGCCGAGACGCGAAACTTCGCGGGCCGCGCGGCGTTGATCTTTCAACCTGCCGAAGAAGAGGGCGGCGGCGCGGATATAATGGTGCAGGAAGGCATCATGGACCGGTTCGACATCGCGCAGGTCTATGCGCTGCACAATGCTCCGAACCTGCCCGAAGGCGCTTTTTACACCACGCCTGGGCCGATCATGGCCGCGGTTGATACGTTTCACGTTCACATTCAGGGCGTGGGCGGTCATGGTGCCATGCCCCACGAAACCCGCGATCCGGTGATGGCCGCCTGTGGCATCGCTCAAGCACTGCAGACCATCGTCAGCCGCAACCATTACGCGCTGGACGATCTGGTGGTTTCGGTCACCCAAATTCATACCGGGTCTGTCAACAACGTGATCCCAGATACTGCCTATATCAACGGCACCGTGCGCACCTTTGACCCGGAGGTGCAAAAGATGGTGATGGAACGCATGGCGCAGATCGTTGCCGGGCAGGCGGCCTCATACGGGGTTGAGGCCGAGCTGGATTACGAGGTCAACTATCCCGCCACCATCAATGATGCAGGCAAGGCCGGATTTGCTGCTGAGGTGGCCCGCGAAATCTCGGGCGAAGGGCTGGTGGTCGAAAACATGACCCGCAACATGGGGGCCGAGGATTTCTCGTACATGCTGAACGCGCGCCCCGGCGCGTATCTGAACCTGGGGCAGGGCGAGGGCGCCGGGCTGCACCATCCTAAATACAACTTCAACGACGAAATCGCGCCTGTGGGGGCTTCGTTCTTTGCGCGGATCGTCGAAAAGGCACAGCCGCTGGGCTGACAAGGAAAAGACATGGGACTGGAAGACGCAAAAACTCAGGTGGATGAAGCATTCACCAACCCCGATCTCAAGGGGCTGTCGTTCGAGAATACGTTTGGCGGGGCAACCTCATTCCTGCGGCGGCTCTATACGAAAGATCTGAAGGGCGTGGATATCGCCGTGACGGGCGTGCCGTTCGATCAGGCCGTTACCAACCGCCCCGGCACAAGGCTGGGTCCGCGCGCCATGCGTGAGGCGAGCGCGCTGCAGTCGCCAGACGCGCCCTATGGTTGGCCCTTTGATGCGCTCAGCGAGCTGGCCATCGTGGATTATGGAGATATGGCCTATGACTATGCCAATATCCCGGCCTTTCCCGACACGCTGACGGATCATATCCGTACCATTCTGAATGCCGATGTGGCCTCGGTCACTTTGGGCGGGGATCACTATATCAGCTTTCCGATCCTGAAAGCCTATGCCGAGAAATACGGGCCGATGTCGCTGCTGCAATTCGATGCGCATACCGATACCTGGGCCGATGACGACATGACCCGCGTGGACCACGGCACGATGTTCTACAAGGCGGTGAAATCGGGGATCGTGGACCCGAAACGCTCGGTTCAGGTGGGTATCCGCACCACGAACGAGGACACTCTGGGCGTCAACATCATCGACGCGCGCGAGGTATACGAGTCCGGCCCTGCCGCTGTTGCGCAAAAGATCAAAGGCATTCTGGGCGACAGCCCCGTTTATCTGAGTTTTGACATCGACGGGTTGGACCCGGCCTTTGCGCCGGGCACCGGGACGCCCGTCTGGGGTGGGCTGAGTTCGATCCAAGCGCAGATCATCCTGCGTGACATTGCCGGGATCAACATCAAGGGCGGTGATGTGGTCGAGGTCTCTCCGCCCTATGACACATCGGGCGCGACGGCGATTGCCGGGGCCCACGTGGCGACGCAGATTATTTGCCTTTTGGGGTGGAACAAGCTCATGCCTTAACCATTGGTTAGCCATCTTTCCGGTATCACCTTAACCAAAAGGTCGGACGGGAGAGATACGGGCATGACACAGTTTAACCAACCCATCAGCGGCAATGATCTGGCGCGGTTTTCGGGTCCGAACACGTTCATGCGCCTGCCGCAGGCAGACTCGTTGGCCGGGCTGGATGTGGCCGTGCTGGGCATCCCGATGGATATCGGCACCTCATGGCGGTCGGGCACGCGGTTTGGTCCGAAACAGATCCGCGCCGAAAGCGCGATGATACGGCCCAACAACATGGCCAGTTTTGCCGCGCCCTTCGACAGCCTTCAGATTGCGGATATCGGCGATCTGGCAATCAACACGTTTTCGTTGTCCGAAAGTTTGAAAATAATACGCGAAAGCTATGACGCGATTCTGGCGCAAAACGTGACACCAGTTGCGATGGGAGGCGATCACTCGATCACATTGCCGATCCTGCGCGCGATTGCCGCCAAACACGGGCCGGTGGCGCTGGTCCATGTGGACGCCCATGCTGACGTGAACGATGAGATGTTTGGTGAAAAGGAAACTCACGGCACCGTCTTCCGCCGCGCCTATGAAGAAGGACTGATCGTCCCCGACAAAACCTTTCAGATCGGTATCCGAGGCTCGGGCTATTCCGCGTCGGACTTCACCGAGGCCAAGGGCTGGGGGTTCAAGCAGTTCCCTGCGTGGGAACTGTGGCAACAGAATCTGACCGTGATCGGCGCACAAATCCGAAAAGAAATAGGAGAGCATCCGGTTTACGTTTCCTTCGATATCGACAGTCTCGACCCATCCTTTGCCCCCGGCACCGGCACACCCGAGATTGCCGGTCTGACCACCCCACAAGCGTTGCAGCTGATTCAGGCTTTGCGAGGGATGAATGTGGCAGGGTGCGATCTGGTCGAGGTGTCTCCGCCCTATGATCCTACGGGGAACACGGCGCTGACCGCTGCCAACCTGCTGTTTGAAATGTTGTGCATTTTACCCGGAGTGACGTGACGGTACGGGGTGTCAAACCTTGCAGAGGGGGCGCGTGCCGTTAGTTTGCCCTCAAAGCAAAGGGATAAATGATGAAGATGGTTCTTTGGCTGATCGTGGGGGCGGTGATCGCACTTGGGTTCTACATCCGACTTGCACCCTCGGACCCTGCGCGCTGGCATGTGGCGGTTGCTGGTGCTACGGATGAGGACATGCAGGGTGGGGTCATCCGTGTGGTCGAAACTGGGCCAGACGGCCTCGCAAAACTGGACGTGATAGCACAAGCCACACCCCGCACGACCGTTCTTGCCGGATCTGTCGAAGATGGAATGATCACCTATGTCACCCGTACCCAAGTAATCGGCTTTCCCGACTACACCACGGTTCAGCAGGACGGCGACGTTCTGCGTATCCATGCCCGCCTGCGCTTTGGACGTTCAGATTTTGGGGTAAACCGAGACCGTGTTGATGGGTGGCTTGCTGCGCTCCAGCTCTGAGGACAAACACCCTTCCGAGACCTCGCGCCACATCGGGACGTTTAGTGACATCTGGCACTGCGCCATGAACATGCGGCCATCGACTTGAAGGCAGATCATCTGGCCCAGATCCACGCGCGCGCCTGACTTGTCCGTGCAATAGCAGTCGCGCACCTTTCCGTCCGGCCCGACGTAATCCGCCATGGCAGGCACCGCAAACAGCGACAAAATCAAAATCAACCCCTTCATGACGGGTAGCTTAGCACAAGCTCGGCCCTTGACCAAAGCCGCAGATTAGGGGACACCGCCGGGATGATCCCCGAAGAACGCCTTGAGCAGATAACCCAGCGATTCCAGTATCTCGAAGCGGCCATGTCAGATGGTGCCTCGGGCGGGGATATTGCTGCTCTGGCCAAAGAATATTCCGACCTCAAGCCTGTGGTCGACCAGATCATGGCTTGGCGGCAACTGCACGCCGATCTGACTGAGGCTCAGGCGATGCTGGCTGATCCCGACATGAAGGAGCTGGCCGAAGAGGAAATCCCCGATCTACAAGCCCGTATCCCACAGGCCGAACATGCGCTGCAACTGGCGCTTTTGCCTAAGGATGCTGCAGACGCGCGCCCCGCGATGTTGGAAATCCGCCCCGGCACTGGCGGGGATGAAGCCGCCTTGTTCGCCGGTGATCTACTGCGCATGTATCAGCGCTACGCTGAGGCGCGTGGCTGGCGGTTCGAGATTATCGAGGAGCAGGCTTCGGACCTCGGTGGGGTCAAGGAAGTCGTGGCCCATATCAAGGGTGACAATGTCTTTGCCCGCATGAAATACGAATCCGGCGTCCACCGGGTGCAGCGCGTGCCCGAAACCGAAAGCGGTGGGCGGATTCATACATCGGCTGCGACGGTCGCAGTTTTGCCCGAGGCCGAAGATGTCGATATTCAGATCGACGCGAATGACATTCGGATCGACACAATGCGCAGCTCGGGCGCGGGGGGACAGCACGTGAACACCACCGACTCGGCGGTGCGGATCACTCACTTGCCGACAGGGCTGGTTGTGACCAGTTCCGAGAAATCGCAGCACCGCAACCGAGAGATTGCGATGCAGGTTCTGAAAACGCGTCTCTATGACCTGGAAAGGCAGAGGATCGACAGCGAACGTTCGGCAGATCGCGCCAGTCAGGTCGGTTCGGGTGATCGTTCCGAGCGAATCAGGACGTATAATTTCCCGCAGGGCCGTATGACCGATCACCGCATCAACCTGACCTTGTATAAGTTGGATCAGGTGATGCAGGGCGATCTGGATGAGGTGATCGACGCGCTGACCGCCGATGATCAGGCGCGCCTGCTGGCCGAGATGGCCCTATGAACGGTCTGCAAACAGCGGCTCAGGCGATGGTGGCAGCCACGTCTCGCCTGCGGGCTGCAGGGGTCGATGATCCGGCACGTGATGCGCGCGTCCTGCTGGCCCACGCTGCCCGAATCGAAGCCAGCCGGGTCACCCTGATTGCGCCGGAAGAACTGTCGCACGAGATCGCTGAACGCTATGATCAGCTTATTTCGCTGCGCGCCATTCGCGTTCCGGTGTCGCACCTTTTAGGCGAACGTGAGTTTTATGGCCGCAGGTTTCGCGTAAGTCGTGATGTTCTGGATCCGCGCCCTGAAACCGAGATTCTGATCGAGGCCGCGTTGAGCGCACCGTTTGATCATCTGTTGGATCTTGGAACGGGTTCGGGCTGTATTCTGATCACGCTGTTGGCCGAACGCGCAAGTGCTTCGGGTGTTGGTGTTGATCTAAGCGAGGCCGCCTGCCTGCAGGCGAGCGCCAATGCGGTTCAACATCAGGTCCAAGCCCGAGCCGAGATACAGCAATCAGATTGGTTTGAGAGCATAGAGGGGCAATTTGACCTTATCGTCTCAAATCCGCCCTACGTTTCGCTGTCAGAAATGAATGACTTGTCACCGGAAGTCCGCGAGCACGAGCCTCGTATGGCGCTGACGGATGAAGGGGACGGGTTAGGAGCCTATCGTCGCATTGCTGCCGATGTCCCGGATTATCTGGTCCCCAGCGGTCGGGTGCTGGTGGAAATCGGCCCGACGCAAGGTCACGCGGTTGCCGCGCTATTTCAGGCGGCTGGGCTGGCAGAGACGCGGATTATTCCTGATTTGGATGGCCGTGACCGTGTTGTCTTGGCCAGAATGCCTGGGTGACGGCACATACTGAGGCTGAAAAGCGCCGATTGATGTAAAAAAGCTGCGAATTTTGGGATAAAGCCCTTGTCTGAACGCGCAGGACATGTTTACTCAGGATTAGTCGGAGAGGTTGACGCTATTGCAGCGCACCCCTGACGCCAAGCCCAAAAAAGTCGACATCGCGTTCCGGCTAAAGCCTTTGAGCAATGCAAGATGCGACGTGATCGACAGTGAATGACAAGGCTGACGAAAGTAGATGAGATCTTCCAAATCCCGCTCGCGGGCCAAGAATAACCGCAATCGTCCTTCTGGCGGCAACGTTGTAAACCGGGTTTTTGACAGCTCGGGGCCGGAAGGCAAAGTGCGCGGCACGCCCCAGCAGATCATTGACAAGTACAACCAGCTTGCCCGCGACGCGCAGCTGTCCAACGACCGTGTGGCTGCTGAGAACTTTCAGCAACACGCCGAACATTACCTGCGTTTGCTGAGCGAAGCGCAGCGTGAAATGGAGGCACGTCGGGAAGAACAGGAACGCCAGAACCGCGAACGGCAGGCCGAACGTGACCGAGAACGCGCGGAGCGTCAGGAACGTGAAGCGGCCCGCCAGGCCGATCCGGCCGAAGCACCGCAACCAGACGTCATGGATTTCAACGCCGAAGCGGCCCCGGAATCCGGTTTGGTGGAAACGCCCGAGGCCAAGGGGTCTGATGTTCCCGAAAAGAAAGAAAAGCCTGCCCGCAAACCGCGTGCCCGCAAGCCCAAACCAGCACCTGCCGCTGAAGAGGCTACTGCCGACAAGGGTGATGCACCTGAGGCGGCCGAGTAGGCCACGTTGAATATGGAATGGAAAGCCCTGGTCAAGTGACCGGGGCTTTTTTGTTTTCAGCCCGCGCGGATTTGGCGCGCCAGTGCGCAGAAGGCTTCTAGCGGGACCTGTTCTGCCCGCTCGGTTGGTTGAATACCGGCGGCCAATAGGCGGTCTTCGATATCGGAAGCGACCCCTTTCAAGGAAGCGCGCAGCATCTTGCGGCGTTGGTTGAATGCGGCTGCGACGACACGCGACAGGGTTGCAGCATCCGCGGGATGCCGAGGTTCGGGCAAGGCGGTCAGATGGACAACGGCGCTTGATACTTTCGGCGGCGGGGTGAAAGCCCCAGGCGGTAAAGACATGGCGATACGCGCATCCGCCCGCCATTGCGCCAGGATGGCCAATCGGCCATACGCCTTGCTGCCGGGTCGGGCAACAATACGCTCGGCCACTTCGCGCTGAAACATCAGAGTCAGGCTTTGCCAGAATGGCGGCCACTCCGGAGGGGTCAGCCAGCGGACCAGCAGTTCGGTACCGACGTTGTACGGCAAGTTGGCTGCAACTCGAATCGGCGGGGTGAGATGCGCCATGGGGTCGATTTCCAGCGCATCACCATTGATGATTTCCAGTCGACCGGGGTAGGCGGCAGCAATCTCGTTCAAAGCTGCGATACAGCGCGTGTCTTTTTCAACTGCCACAACCTTGCGCGCGCCCTCTGATAAAAGCCCACGGGTCAAACCGCCGGGGCCGGGGCCGATTTCGAGAACGTCACAGGCGCTGAGATCACCGGCCTGCCGCGCGATTTTTGCCGTCAGGTTGAGATCCAGCAGGAAGTTCTGCCCCAACGACTTGCGGGCCGAAAGTTGGTACGCCGCGATGACCTCGCGCAGGGGGGGGAGTGTGTCGATTGCGCTCATGATCCGATTACCGTGGCGCGGGCTGAGGTAAAGCGCCAGTTTTTTTGCCTCTGGCGGGGATATTTTTTGCCAGGTGAAGGATCAAGCGCTTTTTGCCATGCGTTGGGCCAGTTTAAGGGCTTCGATCATACTGGATGGGTTGGCAATGCCTTTTCCGGCAATATCCAGCGCCGTGCCGTGATCCGGCGAGGTGCGTATGAAGGGCAATCCCAGCGTGACATTCACACCCATGTCGAAATCGAGGGTCTTGATCGGGATAAGCGCCTGATCGTGATACATCGCAACTGCTGCGTCGTACCTGGCGCGGGCCGCTGCGTGAAACATCGTGTCGGCAGGATGCGGGCCGGTGACCGTGTAGTCATCTTGCGGCAAGGCTTGGATCAGCGGCGCGATCCAGTCAAGCTCCTCATGTCCCATTTTGCCGCCTTCGCCTGCATGTGGATTCAAGCCAGCCACACTGATGCGAGGTTTTCTGATGCCGAATTGTGCACGCAGACCTTTGGCTGTGATCTCGATCGTTTCGCGCAAAAGATCTGGTGTCAGAGCGGCAGGAACGCGGGACAGAGGAATGTGGATCGTGGCAGGCACCACCCTAAGTTGGTCGCTGGCCAGCATCATCACGACGCGTTGCTGTCCTGCGAGGGCTGCAAGAAACTCGGTATGTCCGGGGTAAGCAAAGTCCGCGCCTTCCATCAGGGCCTTTTTATGGATCGGTGCCGTACAAAGCGCTGCGGCTCGACCGGACTGAACCATAGATACGCCGAGTTCGATCGCGTCGATAACGCTGGGCGCGTTGGCCGCAACGGGTTGGCCTGGTGTGTTGGCAGACGGAAAATCAAGGTGCAGCACAGGCAGGGCCGTCGCGCAGATCGCGGTCGCCTCAGAAAAATCTGTGATCCTCTGAATGGGCGTACCGGCAGGAAGATGGTTGGCATCTCCAATGTAGACAAAGGGGCATGTTCCGCGTAGCTCTGCCCAGGCTTTTGCGGCGATCTCTGGACCTATGCCTGCGGGATCACCACAACTCAGCGCGATTGGGGCTATCATTGCTCGATGATCGTTGCGTCCGCACGCAATTGCTCGAGTAGGCTTTCGGCAAAGGCAGTCAGACGTTGTTGGGTCAGAGCATTGGCGACATCCGCGCGCGAAGTTTCCTCGCCCCGGTCCAGAGTACGTGTGCACAGCATCAGGAATTTCAGCGTCTGGCCATTGTTGCCGGTCAGCGCGGTCGAGACCTCGTTCAAGTCCAGTTTCGATAATTCAAGTGCGACATCGCGAGGGATTTCCGACGGGCTGGCTTCAATCCGTTGCAGAACGTTTTCCGGTTGGTCTTTTGCAAGGCCATAGAGATCATCGCAATTATCAACCTCTTCGCGCAGATCGGCAGCACGGGCCAATGTTTCCGCGCTGCGGCCACCGGGAAGGTTGTAGATCGCGTAGTCGATTTTTGAATAGGTCGGAGTACCCGACGCAAGTTCGCGTAGGCCCCGAAGCTGAAACAGAGCGACTGCGTTTGGCAAAGAAATGGGTTGCGTTATTTCGCCATTCTTCAAACCAATGATGACCGGTTGCAGGGCGGGTGGCAGGTCGGTCAGGTTCAGCCAGTCTAACCGCCCCCCGTTGGTCCGGGTACCTGCCGCGGAATACTGCGTCGCAGCTGCCGAGAACGCATCGAATCCTTCCAGAAGTGCGATCTCTTCAGCCAACAATTCGACCTGTGCAACCGTTTGCTGATTTACGGGAATGATGACTTCGGACAGCAGAACTTGCAGCCCGCCACTGCCCGATTGACCAAGAGCACGGTTGACCTCGTCTTCTGATGGGCGCGCCTGCGACAGGAATCTCGCGCTGATAAAGTCGCGCCACGACAGTTGGTCGGCCACAAAATCGCGGACGGTCTCGCGCGAAACACCTGCCTCGGACAGAAGCTGAAGGAACTCATCCGTCGACAAGCGACCGCGGGCAGCAAATTCGTCAATGCCCAGCTGAACGGCCTCGGGGCTGGCAGATATCCCAGCTGCGCTCATGGCTTGTTTGCGCAGACGATCGTCGATCAGGGCTTGGCGAACCTCGGCGTCCGACGCTCCGGGCGCGCCAAGTACGGTCAAAAACTGCTGGCGCTGCTCAAGTTCGTACCATGTGACGATATCCTGATTGACCTTGATGGCTGGGGAAAACAGGCTCTGGGCCAGGCCCGGCGACACGCTCAGACACAAAGATACGACCGCAACATATGCGACTGGCCTGATCACAGCGGATCGGATGAGATTGGAGAAACCTGAAATCAACTGCATCTTCTCTTGAACTCTTGGCCACCACCTTCAACGGAGTATCCCGTCAGGGCTACCGTAAAGCCGAATTCAGTGGAAGGCTCAATACTAGATGACGAAGTAAAACGTCTGCTGACGGTCATGTTAACCTGCACGCATTCATTCTGGTACGTAACACCCAAGCCATACCGAATGGGTTCAGACTCGCTCAGATCGTAACGGGCGACGGCTTGGGTTAGCCAGTTCTGGTCGACCCTATAGCGTCCATCCAATCGAATTTCGGATATTTCATCGTCCACGTTCTCGTCTGGGTCTGGCTCCTGCCAGATATAGCTGCCCGACAACCTAACGGTTTTTTGCTGCCAGGCCGCGCGCATTTCGGCTTTGGCAAAACTGAAATCTCCGTTCAGCAAGCCGCGGCCTGCAAGTGACCACCCATTTGCGGTTTGCAATTGACCTGCAAGCAGCAGATCCGACGATGTTCCCTGCAGTCCCGATGTCAGATTGAACTCTGGGTCGGGATCTGCGCGAAACACTTGCCCGACAGTGGCCAAAGCCCGGCGACCGTTCGCTCCGTAGCGCGCCCAGTTGACACCAATGACGCCGGTTGCCCCATCTTCGCGTCGATCCGGGGCTGGAAATCGGGACAGCGACAGCAAGTTGCCCTGATCGAATTCCTGAAACGTACTTTCGTCGATTGGCACATCATTGGTCGAGACTTGCGTCCAACCGATCTGAGCAATTGGCTCCAGCACCTGCGTAGCCCCGGATTGCTCGCGCCGTGCCATGGGATAGCGCAGGGTCAAAGCCGCCCGGGGGGTGGTGCGGGTTTCTTGATCAGGGAAATTGCTGTCGTGGCGGATGTTGAACGTGTCAATCGAGGCCCCGAACCGTGCGTCCGCACGCAGACCCGAGGTGAAGATCCAACTGCGCAGCCATTCCGCGTCAAAGGTTGCTCGGGCCACATCTCGACCAACGACGTCCTCGTCACTTGTGCGTTCATGGGCGTGTGTAATGAAACTCAGCCGTGTTTCGCCGCCGATCGAAGTCGGAAAGTGGCGTTTCTGATAGTACAGATCGAATACACGAGATGGAATTTCGTCCTGATCTTCGCTGTCGCGCAAGGTTTTGTAGTGGATAAAGCTGGTGCGGAAGGCGGTGTCGCGTTTTATCCGCTCTAGCGCAACTTCGCTGCGCAGGCGGTCGAAATCGGGCAGGCCATAATCGGCCAGGTAGGCGTCATCGGACGTGGTTTTAATGTTGAACGTGAACCGATAGCCGTCATTCAGATTGAAAAAGCCATCTGCGAAGAAGTAACCGCGATCCTCTCCGGGCTGAAGATCGTCACGGGTGTGTGCGCCCAACAAGCGAAGTCGCCCACGCTTGAACGCCTGACGATACCGATACCCCAGCGTCCGAGTTTTTGAGGACAGATAGGGCGTCAATGTCAGGTCTTTGTGGTCTCCTAGCTTGAAGAAATATGGAACCTGAAGCCCCGTGCCCAACTGCGACGTTGTGCGAATCGAAGGCACCAGGAAACCAGTTGCCCGGTCCAGAGTGGGGTCAGGCAGACGCAAATAAGGGAAATAGAAGACCGGCAGGTCCAGAATTCGGAATTGTGCGCCTTCGAAATATAGTTGTCGTTCAAGCTGATCGTGGGTGACCTTGCGGGCCCTGATTTGCCATAAAGGCGGTCGGCCATCAGAACAAACATGACATGACG
Organism: Ruegeria sp. HKCCD7628; assembly: GCF_057221005.1. Classification (NCBI taxonomy): domain Bacteria; kingdom Pseudomonadati; phylum Pseudomonadota; class Alphaproteobacteria; order Rhodobacterales; family Roseobacteraceae; genus Ruegeria; species Ruegeria sp. HKCCD7628. The sequence continues at coordinate 417,949 of NZ_JBWVBA010000001.1, read as the reverse complement.
TGGCCGATACCTTGCTGAACTGTGTGTATCTGCCACCTGCGCGCGTAGCTTGAACCGATGCGACTTGGACCTGTTGGTCAAACACCATCCGCGCACCGATCAGCAAGCCGTTCTGAATACCGTCGTCCAGTTCAGCCGAATCCGCCAGAATCGTGGTTGAGCCGCCCTGATCAATGCGCACGGGGCCATCTAGGGTGAGTTGCCCGGTGTCCCGGTCATATGTGACCCGTTCAGCGGTAATTTTTGCATCGCCTTGAAATGCCTCGACATTACCTTCGGCGACCAGAACACGTTCGGGCGTGATGAAAATCCTGTCCGCAACCAGCAGGGCTGGCTGCTCTTCCTGCGTGGCGTCCGTAGGCGCGTTCACACCTGTTGGGGATTGTGCGTAGATCGTCGCGGGCAAGGTGATCGCGATGGCTGCCGACAACAGAAGGCTGGGAAGCAACCGCATCAGCCATCCTCCGCGTGAAGCAAGAGACCAAGCGACAACAGTATAGCAGCGAAAGGCGGAGCCCAGGCCGCGACGATAATAGGCAATTGACCGTTTTCCCCCAATATTTGGGCAAAGTTGCGCACGAAATAAATCGCGAATCCCAGAAGAACTGCAGATAGGACCGCAATTCCAGTGCCGCCAAATCTCACATGGCGCATGGTGAAGGCCGCGCCGATAAGAACCATCGAAACCAGAAAGAAGGGCCGCGCCAGTTGCACTTGCAACCAGACTTCGTATTGCTTGGTTGAAAAACCAGCCTCGCGCAGATCCCGGATCAACTCGGGCAGATCATAAACCGAAACGGATCCCTGCTGCCCCAATGTGTCGAGAATGCGCTGCCGTGTAAGCGACGTCGGAACCTCGAGCTGTTCGTGAACGACCGAGTTACTCTCGGGGTTTGTGTCTTCCTCGAGGGACCAGACCTTGGCATTGTCCAATACCCATTTGCCCGGCCTCAGCTCGGCATTGTCGGCCGAGACTTGCTGGGTCGGGGTTCCTTCCTGTGAGAAAGTGATGATCGTCACGTTATTTAGCTTCAGTGTTTCACCGTTGGACGTACCTTTGGCGTGAATTACGGACTGACCGTTCTGTGATCCCTGGCGTAGCCACAAGCCCTCGCTGCTGATTGAAAACGCTGACGTGCCGTTGTTGCGGTAAGAGTCGGACAGGCGATTGTATTCCTCGGATGTCGCCGCGGAGATCGGGTTCAGCAGAGCTACGGCCATGGCTCCGATCAATAGGGCCAGTGCGACTGGCGCTAATAAAGACCGTATGCCTGAGCGACCAATCGCGCGGGTAACGACCAGTTCAGAACTGCGCGCCAGCCCAACGAACAGAGCGATCGTTGCTAGGATAACCAGCAAGGGCAGCATTTCGCTGATCGCAGCTGGTGTGTTCAGCAAGGTCAGATGCAGCAAGCGCCCGAATGAAAGGTTTTCGTCGTCGAACCGGCGGGCCTGTTCGATCAGGTCGATCAGAATCAGCAACGTCAGGAAAATGCCGCCGATCACCATAAAGTTCTGCAAGAAGCGGCGGGCAAAGTATCGGTCGAGGATCACGGCAGACCCCTCGCCATTCCTGCTAACGCGAAAAAACCACTAGCCCTCAGGTCAGAATCACAACCGTTCGCGCCTTGCCGCGACGGCATATGCCTGCCCTGTCTTGCCACTTTGTTCTCCCCCGAACCTGCCGGAATTTTTTCTGGACTGTACTGCAATTGAAGTGCGGGGAAAACTGCTATCTGGTCAAGTTGATCGGGGCGGGCTAGGTCTTGGGTCACAGATTTTCAGGAGTTCCCAATGAGCAGTCTAATCCCGATCCAGTTTCAGGCTTTTGACGTTGGCATGATGGCACAAGCCGAGGGCCGAGTCGCGATCATCATTTCTGACGAGGGCAAGATGGGTCCTGCCGCGCGCCGGGCCAATCGCCTGACTCGTGGTGCTGTCGCGCGGCTGGTCGAAAGCGAACAGTTCGAAAAGGTGAAATCGGGCGAGGTGATCTCGTTGGCATGGCCCGGTGGCATGGCGGCCGAGGCGCTGGATATTCTGATCCTGCCGCGCCGCCCGGATGCGGCCGAGGCCCGCAAGGCTGGTGTCGCGCTTGCGAAACTGGCCGGTGGCAAGGCGCTGTTGGTGATGGCGGCCAACCAGACCCGCTCCGAGGATCTGGCCATGGGTATCGCTCTGCGCAGTTATGAGTTCGACGCGCACAAAACCAAAGACTCTGATCCAGCCGCGACGGTCACTATTGCGCATCAGAAATCTGACGAGGTCGAAGCCGCCTTTGCGCCGCTCTATGCTATTGCCGACGGCGTGCGTATGACGCGTGATCTGACGAATGAGCCCGCCAATATCCTGACAACAACAGAATTCGCTGACCGCTTGGCCGAGATGAAGGATCTGGGCCTTGAGGTTGAGGTTCTGGAAGAAGACAAACTGGAAGAGCTGGGAATGCGCACATTGCTGAGCGTCGGTCAGGGCTCGGTCAGCCCGTCGAAGGTTGTGGTGATGCAATGGAACGGTGGCGACAAGGGCGATGCCCCGCTGGCGCTGGTCGGCAAGGGCGTTGTGTTCGATACCGGCGGGATTTCGTTGAAGCCTGCGGGTGGCATGGAAGACATGACCATGGATATGGGCGGCGCGGGCGTCGTCGCAGGCACCATGCGCGCGCTGGCCAAGCGCAAGGCCAAGGCCAATGTGGTCGGGCTGGTGGGGCTGGTCGAGAATATGCCCTCGGGCAATGCCACGCGTCCCGGCGATGTGGTCACGTCGATGAAGGGCGATACGGTCGAGATCATCAACACAGATGCCGAGGGTCGTTTGGTTCTGTGCGACGTGATGTGGTACGCGCAGGAGCGGTTCAGCCCTGTGGGCATGGTTGATCTGGCGACCCTGACCGGAGCGATCATCATTGGTCTGGGGCATGAGAATGCGGGCGTCTTCTCGAACAATGACACCTTCTGCGAGGCCTTCCTGAAATCGGCCAAAGCCGAGGACGAAGGCGCGTGGCGGATGCCCTTGGGCGCGGCATATGACAAGCAGCTGAAGTCTCGCATCGCTGATATGAAGAACGTAGGCGGGCGGCCTGCGGGCTCGATCACCGCTGCGCAGTTCCTGCAGCGTTTCGTGAAAGAGGAAACGCCGTGGATTCACCTGGATATTGCCGGTGTTGCTTCGGTGGCTTCCGAGACGTCCTATGCTCCGAAGGGTGCGACTGGCTGGGGCGTGCGCGCGTTGAGCCGTTTTGTGCAGGACAATTTCGAGTAATCGGATGGGTGCTGTCTATTTCTACCACCTGACCCGGCAGCCGCTGGAATACACGCTGCCGGTTTTGCTGGACAAAGCCCGGCAGGCCGGGTGGAAGATTGTCGTGCGGGGAACAGATCCCGCACGGATGGACTGGCTGGATGAAAAACTGTGGCTGGGGCCGGATGACGGGTTCCTGCCGCATGGGCTTGCCGGTGGGCCGCACGATGCGGCGCAGCCCATTTTGCTGACGACCGGACCGGATGTGTCCAATGACCCGGCCTGCGTAATGGCGGTGGACGGTGCGCAGGTAGGGCCGGACGAAGTGAACGCTCTGGAACGGGTCTGTATCCTGTTCGACGGCAATGACGAACAGGCCGTTCAGCATGCGCGCGGGCAGTGGAAGGCCCTGACCGGCGCGGGGTGTTCAGCGCAATACTGGTCCGAAGAAGCGGGCCGTTGGGAAAAGAAAGCCGAGGCTTAAGCCTTGTGCGCAAGTTTTCAGGAGATCGATACATGGAAATGAAGCCCTTGGGCCGAACAGGCGTTATGGTGACCGACCTGTGCCTCGGAACAATGACTTTTGGATCGCAGACATCCGAGGCGGACGCTCATCGCCAGATGGATATGGCTCTGGAAGCTGGGATCAATTTTGTCGATGCGGCCGAAATGTATCCGGTCAACCCCATCGCCAAGGAAACCATCGGACGCACCGAAGAATACCTTGGCAACTGGAACGCAGCCAATGCTGCGCGTCGTGAGAGTTATGTTCTGGCGACCAAGCATTCGGGCGCCGGCATGGTCCATGTCCGAAACGGCGCGCCGATCACCGGTCAGACGATCCCCGAAGCCATCGAGAATTCTCTGCGACGATTGCAGACCGATTACATCGACCTCTACCAATTCCACTGGCCGAACCGGGGCAGCTATATGTTCCGCCAGAACTGGAACTACGCTCCGTCCGGCAAGAACACGGCCGATGTGTTGGACAATATGTCGGAATGCCTCGAGGCGCTGCAGGCGCAAGTTGATAAGGGCAATATTCGCGCTTTTGGTCTGTCGAACGAAAGTGCATGGGGCACAGCACAGTGGCTGCGTCTGGCCGAGGCAGGCGGCGGGCCGCGGGTGGCATCGGTTCAGAACGAGTATTCATTACTGTGTCGGCATTTCGACACTGACATGGCCGAATTGAGCGCGCATGAAGACGTTGGATTGATGGCGTTTTCGCCTCTGGCGGCAGGGTTCCTGACGGGCAAGTATCAAGAGGGCGCAGTTCCCGAGGGCTCGCGCATGTCCTTAGTGCCCGATATGGGCGGTCGACACCGTGATCGGGTTTTTACGGCGGTGAGCGCTTATCTGGACATCGCCGAGAGACATGGATTGGACCCGGTGCATATGGCATTGGCCTGGTGCCGCACGCGCCCATTTGTGATTACAGCCATATTCGGGGCAACAACAGTCGAGCAACTTGCCCATATTCTTGACGGGAAAGAGTTGAAACTTTCCAAAGAAGTGATGCGCGAGATTGGCGATGCGCATCGGGCACATCCCATGCCGTTCTAAAATCTTTCCAGAGGTGGATAGGGGGCTCTGCCCCCGCCGCCCGTTCCGGGCGACTCCCCCGAGATATTTTTGGCCAGATGAAGGGGGATCCGGTCAGTGATGGGTGGGGTGCGCGCGCTCTTGCCTGAGATCGCGGGCAGAAAGGCCGTGAGCGGTGCGAAAGGCGCGGGCAAAGCTGGATTGTGATCCAAAGCCAGTGGCCAGCGCCACATCCATCAACGACATGTCTGTGTCGGTGACCAGACGGCGGGCCTCGGCCAGGCGCAGTTGCAGGTAGTGGTCCTGCGGTGTGGTGTTCAGGCGCAGGCGGAATTGTTGCTGCAGGGTGCGGGGGCTAGTGCCTAGTGTTTCGGCGATATTGGCCAGCGGCAGCGGGTCATCCAGCGCAGATTGCATCAGGCTATTTGCCTTGGCCGTAAGGGCCGTGTGGCGGTGTGGCGCACCGGTACGGCTTTGCGGTTTTGCGGGGTCTGGCGCGCCGTCATAAAGGAACAGACCAGACACGCGCGCGGCAAAGCCTGCGCCGTGGCGCGCGGCGATGATGTGCAGCATCATTTCGACCGCCGGGATCGCGCCGCCTGAGGTTAGGCGGTTTTGAGAGACGGTGAAGCGGTCCGGGCGCACGTCGACCTCGGGGAAACGGGCTGCGAAATTGTCCAAGTCTTCCCAATGGGTTGTAGCGGCGTGGCCGTCCAGAAGGCCAGCTTCGGCCAGTAGCCAGGGGCCTCCGTCGATGCCGGCCATTGTGGCGCCAGTGTTTGCGACCCGGCGGAGACCAGCCAGCAGGCTGGGGGTGGCGTGGCGTGCCAGTTGGAACCCGGCAACCACAATCATCAGGTCGCAGCCTTGCAGGCGGGCCAGAGGGATGCCCGGCACGGTCAGGGCGCTGGTCAGCATCGCGGGCTGGGCCGTGGCGGTGACATAATCCCAGTCGAAGGCGGGGCGATCGGCCAGACGATTGGCTGCGCGCATGGGGTCTACAGCGGATGCAAAGCTGAGCGTATTGCAGTCGTCCAGCACCAGCACCGCCGTTTTCAGGGCGCGATGTTCGGGTTGCAGTATGTTTTTTGCGGATTTCATCAAGTTCGATTCGCATTCTGCCAAGTGTTTCCCCAAGGCTGCGTCAGAGTCGCGGGCAACGCAAATCGATTGCCGGGGAGAAGTCTGGGGAAAACTCAGGGCAAAACCGGGTATAAGCTGGGGAGAACGCCATGCCTTTGGAAATGAACCGCGAGGTCTTTATCACCTGTGCCGTGACCGGCTCGGGCGGGACGCAGGATCGCAGCCCGCATGTGCCGCGCTCGCCGCAGCAGATTGCCGACAGCGCGATTGCGGCGGCTAAGGCCGGGGCGGCGGTGGTACATTGCCACGTGCGCGACCCCGAGACCGGCGCGCCCAGCCGTCGGCTGGACCTTTATCGCGAGGTGACAGACCGGATTCGCGACGCGGATGTCGATGTGGTGCTGAACCTGACCGCCGGGATGGGCGGGGATATCGTGTTCGGTGGCGTCGAGAGCCCGTTTCCGGTGGCTGAGGGCACCGACATGATCGGTGCGTCAGAGCGCGTGGCGCATATCGCGGAGTGCCTGCCCGAGATATGTACGCTGGACTGCGGCACCATGAACTTTGCCGAGGCGGACTATGTCATGACCAACACCCCCGGCGCGCTGCGGGCGATGGGGCAGATGATGACGGATATGGGTGTGAAGCCCGAGATTGAAGCCTTTGACACCGGTCATCTGTGGTTCGCCAAACAGTTGGTGAAAGAGGGAATTCTGGAGCCGAACGCTCTGGTTCAGCTGTGTATGGGGGTGCCGTGGGGCGCACCGGATGATCTGAACACTTTTATGGCGATGGTGAACAATGTGCCTGATGACTGGACGTTCAGTGCGTTTTCCTTGGGGCGGAACCAGATGGCTTATGTGGCGGCTACTGTGCTTGCGGGCGGCAACGTGCGTGTGGGGTTGGAAGACAATCTGTGGCTGGACAAGGGTGTTCTGGCTGAGAACTGGCAGTTGGTCGAGCGTGCAGGGACCATCATTGAAAATATGGGCGCTAAGGTCATTGGGCCTGCTGAGGTACGCAAGAAGCTCGGTTTGACCAAGCGCGCGCCGGTGGCGAAGTAAGCGTGATTGGGGGCTAGCCCCCAAACCCCCGAGGTATTTTTAGCCAGATGAAGAGGCGGATCGATTTGAAAACAGCGGCAATCATTGGTGGTGGTGTGATCGGCGGCGGATGGGCCGCGCGGTTTTTACTGAACGGGTGGGATGTTCGGGTTTTTGACCCTGATCCTGAGGCTGAGCGCAAGATTGGGGAGGTTCTGGACAATGCGCGGCGTTCTTTGCCAGGGCTGAGTGATGTTCCGTTGCCACCCGAGGGTTCTCTGAGTTTTCATGAAGATATGGTTGAGGCCGTGCAGGGCGCGGAGTGGATTCAGGAAAGTGTGCCCGAGCGGTTGGACCTTAAGTTGAAGGTTTACAAGGGGTTGCAGGAGGCGTGTGATCCGGGCGCGATCATCGGCTCGTCGACCAGCGGGTTCAAGCCTTCGGAACTGCAGGAGGGCGCGCTGCGGCCTGAACAGATTGTGGTGACGCATCCGTTCAACCCGGTGTACCTGCTACCGCTGATCGAACTGGTGCCGACGGACAAGAACCCGTCCGACATGGTCGAGCGCGCGCAGGGGCTGTTGAAATCCGTGGGGTTCTTCCCGCTGCACATCAAGAAAGAGATCGACGCCCATATCGCCGACCGGTTCCTTGAGGCCGTCTGGCGCGAGGCGCTGTGGCTGGTCAGGGACGGCATCGCCACCACCGAAGAGGTGGATGAGGCGATTCGTATGGGGTTCGGCATCCGCTGGGCGCAGATGGGCCTGTTCGAGACCTACCGCGTGGCGGGGGGCGAGGCCGGGATGCGGCACTTTATGGCGCAGTTCGGACCAGCGTTGAAATGGCCCTGGACCAAGCTGATGGACGTGCCCGAGTTCACTGATGAACTGGTCGATATGATCGCCGATCAGTCGGATGCGCAATCGGGGATGCATTCGATCCGCGAACTGGAGCGGATTCGCGACAACAACCTCGTGGGGATGATGCGCGCGCTCAAGGCGCAAGATTACGGGGCAGGGGCTGTGCTGAACCAGCATGACGCGATGCTGAAACCCGGTGCGCTGCCGACGATGGAGGAGGCCGATCTGAGCCAACCGATCCTGACCTTGTCGCGCGCGGTGCCGCTGGATTGGACGGACTATAACGGCCACATGAATGAGGCGCGCTATCTGGAGGCCTTCGCCGCTGCCACCGACCGGTTCATGGAGATCATCGGTTGTGATGCGGACTATATCGCGTCGGGTGGCAGCTATTTCACGGCTGAAAACCACATCCGCTATGTGGATGAGGCCCATGCAGGCGCAAAGATACAGGTGCGCACGCAGATGCTGTTGGGGCAGGGTAAGAAGCTGCACGTTTTCCACAGCATGTGCGAGGGCGACAAGCTGCTGGCCACGGGTGAAAGCTTTCTGCTGCATGTCAGTCTAGACACCCGCCGTCCAAGTGCTCCGTCAGCGGAGATCGAGGCGGCCATGGCCCGTATTGCCGAGGCGCAGGCCGGGTTGCCTTATCCCGAGGGCGCGGGGGCGGCGATCCGTAAACCTGCATGAGCGCGCGGGTTCTGATCACGGCCGGGGCCTCGGGCGTTGGTCGGGCCATGGCAGAGGCTTTCGACGCCGTTGGCGCGCAGGTCTGGGTGGTCGATCTGGATGCAGAGGCGTTAGGTGCTTGCCCGAGCCATTGGAAACGGTCGCAGGTGGATGTGGCGGATGAGCCCTCGGTTGCTGCCCTATTCGCCGAGATTGCGGCGCATTGGGGCGGGCTGGATACGCTGTGTGCCAATGCCGGGATCGCCGGGCCGACGGCGCTGGTCGAGGATGTGGCGCTGGAAGACTGGCGTGCCTGTCTGGCGGTCAACCTCGAGGGGGCGTTTTTATGCGCGAAATACGCGGCACCTATCCTCAAGCGTCAGGGCAGTGGGGCGATTATCATCACCTCGTCTACGGCCGGGCAATACGGATATCCCAATCGCGCGCCCTATGCGGCGGCGAAATGGGGTGTCATCGGGCTGGCCAAAACACTGGCGATGGAGCTTGGCCCCCACGGCGTGCGTTGCAACACGATCTGCCCCGGCGCGGTCGAAGGCCCCCGGATGGAGGGCGTTCTGGCCCGCGAGGCCAACGCCAAAGGCATGACCCGCGACCAGATATATAACGGCTATGCCGCAGGTACCTCGATGGGGCGGTTTGTCGAGGGGCGCGACATTGCCGATATGGCCGTGTTTCTGGCGTCAGACGCGGCGCGGCTGGTATCTGGGCAAGTGATCGCGGTGGACGGGCATACCGTCAACCCCGACCCCAAAATTTAGCCCTGATTGGGACCGCGAATCTGGCGGATGGTCTGGCGGACCGCCTGCCAATCCTGCGCCTGTTGTATATTCCCGGCGGCCTCGCATTCGCGCATCTTCTGCGCGGCTTCAGCCTCGGCTCTGTCTCCGTGGGCGGAGTATAAGGCCCGTGCGTATTGGGCGGTTTGCATTGCGTCCATTCCTGTGCTCCTCCGTTCATAATCGGAATGCGAAAGGGTTCGCGCCCAGCGACGTTAGCACAGGATTGAGTTTAACGCATACTGTCACGTAATGCGCGCAGATGGCCGGGAAAATCCCGCGCGGTGACGTCGGCCTCGCGGACCAGAGTGTCAAAATGCCGGGTGAACGTTTCGATCCGGTCGCGGTCGCGGAACGCCATATAGTGGCTGCCCGCATAGAAAACGCAGAGCAAGGGGCCAAAGATCGTGACTGGTGCCGAATAAAGCCTTTTTGCATCAAACAGATAGATGCGCAGGCGGGGATAGAGTTGGTCGCACAGAGCAAGTAGATGGTCGATCTGATCCTGACGTGTTTGCAGATCCAGCCCTCGGTAGTACCCGGATGCGCTTGCGAAGCTTTCGATTTCAAACAAGGGCATGGCTATTTCGTAGTCCGATTGCGCCCGGCGCATCCAGGTCAACCGGTCTTCAGATGCGCCAATGGCCTGATCTGCCGTCCGCCCCAGATGTGGTGCATACTCCCATTCCAGAACGGCGCGAGTCTTTAACATATCCGGCAAAGTCGCTGGAACGTAACGGATTTTATATCCGGCGGCCTCTTGGTGCCATTCGAAAATCCGCTCATCCACCAACGCGCGGGCGGCCTCGGTCACAGTTAGCGCACCCGCCAAAAGTTCGGCCGCGCTTTCGGGTCTGTCCGATAGCGACAGGAGCCAATCCGCCGAAACCCCCAGCGCTGACGCGCAGCCACCCACCACATGGGCGTTTGGCAACCGGGCTCCATCGCCGGTCAACAGTTGAGACACGGTCGAGCGGTCAACGCCGATGTTCCGTGCCAGAGCACTTTGGCTAACGTGCCGCTCCTCCATCGCGCGGGCAAGGCGGAGGCGGAATTGTGCGGCACGGTCTCGTTTGTCGATATTTTCGGACATGTGTTTGGTTTTATCACAAATGATGAATTTTGTTAATCACATTCAGAATGTTCACCATCTGCGTGATCCGTAATTCTTAAGCCATAACAAAAATATGGGTGACGGAATGGAGACACGACGCAGATCAGTCGTGAAGGCCGTATTGTGGAATGCGGTGGGCCTTGTCGTGATGACCGTTGTGGGGTTGGTCGCAACCGGATCAGCCGCGATCGGGGGCGGTTTGGCATTGGCCAACACGGCCATCGGCCTGACGCTCTACGTGATTTACGAGCGTATATGGGCAGGTATCTCATGGGGCCGCAATGTCTGAGCGTGCAGGGCCTGAATGGGGCACCTTCGCCCTGATCCTTGGGTGCTATGGGGCGTGGTTGGTGATGCTTTTTTATTTGCCGCTTTGGGCCGCCGTGCCATTGGTGGGCGTCGTGGCGGCACTGCATTCTTCGCTGACGCATGAAGCGATCCACGGCCACCCCTTTCGGAAAAAGGCGTTGAATGAGGCGTTGATGGCGTTGCCGTTGACACTGTTCATTCCGTACCGCCGGTTCCGCGACCAGCATCTGGCGCATCATCGTGACGCGACGCTGACCGACCCCTATGACGACCCGGAATCTAACTATCTGGATCCACAGGTCTGGGCAGGTCTGCGCGGTTGGCAGAAACGCTTGCTGGCAGTGAACAATACGTTACTAGGGCGCATCGTTTTGGGTCCGGCCATTGGTCAATTTGTGTTCATGCGAAATGAGTTACGCTGCGTTTTCAAGTCTGAAATCCTGCGTGCCTGGGTATTCCATCTATGCGGTGTTTTGGTGGTGCTGTGGATTGTGTCGCTGTCGCCCATGCCAATCTGGGCCTATGTTCTGGCTGCCTATCTGGGGCTAGGCTTGGTGAAGATCCGAACCTTTCTTGAGCACCGCGCCCATGATCGGGCTTCGGCTCGTACGGTGATCATCGAAGATCGGGGGCCCTTGGCATTTCTCTTTCTTCACAACAACCTGCACGTGGTTCATCACATGAATCCAGCGGCGCCGTGGTACCGATTGCCCGCCCTTTATCGCGCAGGGCAAGACACGTACTTGGCGCGGAACGAGGCTTATGTCTATCGCTCTTACGCGCAGGTGTTTCGAGCCCATTTCCTAAGGGCCAAAGACCCAGTGCCCCATCCGCTCTGGCCAAAGGGGTAAATTGCGGCCACAAGGGGCGGTATGAGCCTCTGGATACCCGTCACCATCGCCGCCGCTTCGTTTCAGACCGTGCGGTTTATGCTGCAAAAATCACTGAGCAGCGTGAAATTGTCCGCCGCAGGTGCGACCTTTGCCAGATTTGCCTATTCGATGCCGTTGGCCGTTCTGGCGCTTTGGGTCGCGCTGCGGCTCAGCGAGCTGTCTTTGCCTTCGATGCCACCGATGTTCTGGCTGTTCGCGACCATTGGCGGCACAACGCAGATCTTGGCAACCATCTGTGTGGTCGCCTTGTTCAAGCAGCGCAACTTCGCGGTCGGAATCACCTTCAAGAAAACCGAGGTGATCCAGACCGCTATCGTCGGTTTCCTCGTTCTAGGTGATCAGATTTCAGCCGGAGCGCTAGTCGCCATTCTGATGGGCCTGACTGCAGTTCTGCTGCTGTCGAAAAACCCCGGAGGCGACGGCGCGTGGTGGAAACACCTGACCAATCGCGCGTCACGGCTGGGGCTGGGGTCGGGGATTCTGTTCGCCATTTCCTCGGTCAGCTACCGGGGCGCATCACTACAGCTTGGCGAGATCGACGCATGGTTCCGCGCTTTGGTGACACTGGCCGTTGTTGTGACATTCCAATTCGTCAGCATGGGGCTGTGGCTGCTTTGGCGCGACCGCGCAGAACTGCGCGCGGTGTGGGAGACGCGGCGCACCGGCATCTTCGTGGGCCTCACCAGCCTGAGCGGGTCGTTTTGCTGGTTCTTCGCCTTCACATTGCAGAATGCGGCTTATGTGAAGGCGCTGGGGCAAGTCGAACTGATCCTCAGCCTGTTTGCCTCGATCCTGTTCTTCCGCGAAACCATCACTCGGCGCGAGATCGCCGGTATGGCATTGCTGGGGGCTTCAATCCTGGCACTTGTGTTGACGATTTAAGAGGCGTCCGCCTCGGCCAGCGCCGTTACGCCTGCGCGGCGTTCGTCAAAGCTCAGCGCGATGAAGCTGGGCAGGTGATCACCCATGCCAACAACCGCCGGACCTGAATCATTGCGGCGGCCCCGGCCACGCGGTTCTTTGTCCTTTTTGCGGTCCGAGTCCTTCTTGCGCTCGGGCTTTTTGTCGGCCTTTGCCTCGTCGGTCGGCTTGGCCTTCTTCTCGCGTTTGGGCTTTTCGTCCTTGGGCTCTTCCTTGACCGGATTGTCCAGCCGGGGAATGTCCTTCTGGATCAGCTTCTCAATTGCGTCCAGCGCCTTTTCATCGCGGCCCGAGCAGATTGTGATCGCCTTGCCCTCGCGCCCCGCGCGACCTGTACGACCGATGCGGTGCACGTAATCCTCGGCATGGCCGGGGACGTCAAAGTTGAACACATGGCTAACAGAAGGGATATCCAGCCCTCGCGCCGCCACGTCCGAGGCCACCAGCAGGCGCAGTGACCCGTCGCGGAATCCGTCCAGGGTTTTCATGCGCTGCGACTGATCCAGATCGCCGTGAATGGCGGCGGCGTTATAGCCGTATTTCTTCAGCGATTTCGCGCAGATATCCACATCCGTCTTGCGGTTGCAGAAAATGATCGCGTTGGTGCAGCCTTCACCCTCGGAGTCGATCAGCGCGCGCAGAACCTTGCGCTTGGCGCTGGCCTCGCGGTCGCGGCGGCCACCTTTGAACATGACCACGCCTTGTTCGATCGTCTCGGAAGCGGTGGCCTGACGGGCAACCTCGATCCGGGCAGGGGCGGACAGGAACGTGTCGGTGATGCGCTCAATCTCGGACGCCATGGTGGCCGAGAAGAACAGCGTCTGACGGGTGAAAGGTGTCAGTGAGAAGATGCGCTCGATATCGGGGATGAACCCCATATCCAGCATCCGGTCGGCCTCGTCCACCACCATGATCTGAACACCGGTCAGCAGCAGCTTACCACGCTCGAAATGATCCAGCAGACGACCCGGCGTGGCGATCAGCACGTCGACTCCTCGATCAATCAGCGCCTCTTGTTCCTTGAAGCTGACGCCGCCGATCAACAGTGCTTTGGTCAGTTTCAGGTGCTTGGTGTAGGTGTCGAAGTTCTCAGCCACCTGCGCGGCCAGTTCCCGCGTCGGGCACAGCACCAGCGAGCGCGGCATCCGCGCGCGTGCGCGGCCACGGGCCAGCAGGGTGATCATCGGCAGCGTGAAGCTAGCAGTTTTGCCGGTGCCGGTCTGGGCGATGCCCAGCACATCCTTGCCCTCAAGCGCAGGTGGAATCGCTCCGGCCTGAATCGGGGTGGGGGTCTCGTATCCGGCTTCCTCAATGGCTTTGAGGACCTTCGGGTTCAGGTTCAGTTCGTTAAACTTTGTCATGTATGTCCGGTTTTTGCGGACACTAGACCTGGCCCGCGCGTATGAATGTGTGCCGGGCCCGGATGGCCATGCGCATCCCGCGCATTTCGGCTGAGGCGGGACATAACAAAAACGTTGGGCAGGGTCAAATGAAGAGGGTTTCAGACCCCTGTGCTCCGATACTGTGCAGATTTAATGCAACAATTCAGATGCTTCCAGGGAAGTGTTTCGCAAGCTTCCGGTCCAGATCCAGTGGCCGATGCCGGATCAACCCGTGTTGTTCAAGCCGTGCCAGCACGTCGGGCTGCGCGCCGCTGATCTCATCGAAAAACGCGCGCAAGCCGTCGATACCGTCCTCGCTTTCGATCCAGCTGAGCAGTTCGTTCATGTTCATCCCACCCTCATCCCGCGGGACATTTGGCGTCATTCCGGGTTTGTATGACCCACGCTCAAGTCGGAACCGGTAATGCGCCAGCCAGTGATCCCAATCCGGGGCGTGCCGGTGGCAGAGCGCAGCCTCGGCAAGTTCCGCTTTGCAGATCAGGCGTTCTCCATGCTGGAACAGCCCGTGAATGCGAAAGTTGATGCTCGGCAAACCGGTGCGGGCAAAAACCTTGCCTTGCAGGTGACTGAGAAACCCGCCCTTCACGAAAGAGCCATAGTTGGGATAAAGCGCTTGCACCGTCGCGGCGCGATCGGGCCCCGAGCGAATATACACTTTGTACAGGTCCTTGGCTTCGGCCACCGCCTCTTCCGGGCGGACACGGACAAAGGGGGTGTCCGGTGCTACCCCGGCCAGCAGATCGGCCACCGGGCGGTCGGGCCACAGAAACTCGTCCAGATCGATATGCAGCAACCAGTCTTCGCTAGCCTTTCGATAAGTGAAAGAGGCATTGGCTGTCTGGCGCACCTGATGCTTGTCGGGGCGCACCCGCTGACGATTGGCCCAGAACCCGTCGTCGCAATTGCGAACCTCAACCTTTGGATGCCGATTCAAGGCATTGAACGCCTTGGGGCAGGGCTCGTCCAGATAGACATGCATCCGATCAACCCCAATGTCGAGGTGATAGGCTACAAAGCGCAGAATGTCCGGGGCCGTCCCCCGGACCGTCGAGACGATACCCCAGGTCGGTTTAGCGCCCATGCGCGGCCCTTTGGCCGGTCACGTCATCATTTCCTTGGTGGCCGTTAGAGTCAGGTCAGGATAGTCCCGCACCACCCGGTCGATATCCCATTGCAGACGTGTCAAGTAGACGATGTCGCCGTCATGATCATGTGCGATGTGCTGTTTGTTGGCGTTGACGAACTTGTCCACCGCCAGCTTTTCACCGCTGACCCAGCGGGCCGAGGTGAACTGAGACGCCTCAAACCGTACAGGCAGGCCGTATTCCATCTCGATCCGGCTGGCGAGCACTTCGAATTGCAGTGCGCCGACGACGCCGACGATAAAGCCCGACCCGATCGAGGGTTTGAACACCTTGGCCGCGCCTTCTTCGGCGAATTGCATGAGGGCTTTCTCGAGATGTTTGGCCTTCATCGGGTCGCCAGGACGGACGGTTTGCAGCAGTTCTGGCGCGAAGGACGGGATGCCGGTGACGCGGATTGCTTCGCCCTCGGTCAGCGTGTCGCCGATGCGCAGCTGGCCGTGGTTAGGGATGCCGATGATGTCACCGGCCCAGGCTTCCTCGGCCAGTTCACGGTCGGATGCCAGAAACAGCACTGGGTTTGAGATTGCCATGGGCTTCTTGGACCGCACATGGGTCAGCTTCATGCCGCGCTTGAAATGGCCCGAGGCCATCCGCACAAAGGCCACGCGGTCGCGGTGCTTGGGGTCCATATTGGCCTGCACCTTGAACACAAAACCGGCCACTTTCTTTTCATCCGGTGCGATCTGGCGCGGTTCAGCCGACTGAACCTGCGGCTGCGGGCCATAGGCACCAATGCCTTCCATCAGTTCTTTAACTCCGAACGAATTGATCGCCGAGCCGAACCAGATCGGGGTCATATGCCCCTCCAAAACGGCTTGCGGGTCCAGCGCGGGCAGCAGCTCGCGCGCCATCTCGACCTCTTCTAGCAGTTTTTCCAGCAGGTGTTCTGGCACGTGTTCAGCCAGTTTCGGGTCATCCAGACCGTCGATCTGAATACTCTCGGCCACTTTGTTGCGGTCGGCGCGGTCCATCAGCTCCAGCCGGTCGCGCAGCATGTCATAGCAGCCGATGAAATCGCGGCCCACGCCAATCGGCCACGCGGCGGGCGTGACGTCGATTGCCAGCATTTCCTGAATTTCGTCGATGATCTCGAACGTATCGCGGCTTTCGCGGTCCATCTTGTTACAGAAGGTCAGGATCGGCAGATCGCGCAGGCGGCAAACCTCGAACAGCTTCTGCGTCTGGCTTTCCACACCTTTTGCACCGTCGATCACCATCACGGCGGCGTCCACAGCCGTCAGCGTGCGATAGGTGTCTTCAGAGAAATCGCTGTGACCGGGCGTGTCCACCAGATTGAACCGGAAGGTGCCATAATCAAACGACATGGCCGAGGCGGAAACCGAGATACCGCGATCCTTCTCCATCTGCATGAAGTCCGAGCGCGTGCGCCGCGCTTCGCCCTTGGCGCGTACCTGACCAGCCATCTGGATGGCGCCCCCGTACAACAGGAACTTTTCCGTCAGCGTCGTCTTACCCGCATCGGGGTGCGAGATGATCGCAAAGGTCCGGCGACGGGCGATTTCGGGCGGCAGGGTGGGTTGGTTCGAGGTATCAAGCATGACCGCGCGTATAGGCGGGGAAACCCGCCGAGGCAAGACAAAGGGGGTGGTTCGAATCGAGCACCTATGGCAATAAGAACATATAGAGAACAAATAATGGAGAGTATCAATGAATTTGAACGAAATTGCCGCCGAACTGGTCGCAGGCTGCCGCGAGGACCGCGCCAAGGAAAATCTTGAAAAGCTTTATGCCGAGGATGCCGTCTCGGTCGAGGCGCAGGATTTCATGGATATGGGTCGCGAAACCCATGGCCGGGATGCAATCCGCGGCAAGCATGAATGGTGGGAAGGCGCGCATGAGGTCTCGGGCGCATCGGTGAGTGATCCGATGCCACATGGTGAGGACCGCTTTGCCGTGATCTTTGAAGTGCAGGGCAAGGTGAAGGAAACTGGCGAAGCCTTTGATATGAAAGAAGTTGGTGTCTATCACGTCGCAAATGGCAAGATAGTGCGGGAAGAGTTCTTTTACTGATCTCTAACGACTGGTTTTCCCCATCTGGCCAGTGCTAGACATGTGGGCAACAACAGATGGGGAGGATCACATGGATCTGGGTATCAAAGGAAAACGCGCGCTGGTCTGTGCCAGCAGCAAGGGTTTGGGTCTGGGCTGTGCCGAAGCTTTGGCCGAGGCCGGTGTCAATCTGGTCATGAACGCCCGCGGAGCCGAGGCGCTTGAGGCGGAGGCCGCGCTTTTGCGGTCCGAGTACGGCATTGATGTGCAGACGGTGGCCTGCGATGTGACCTCGACCGAGGGGCAGGCGCAGGTGATCGAAGCCGCGCAGGGTGTTGATATCCTTGTGACAAACGCCGGTGGTCCGCCTCCGGGCATGTGGTCGGATTGGGAACGTGAAGATTTCATCAAGGCCATCGACGCCAACATGCTGACGCCGATTGCTTTCATGAAGGCGCTGCTGCCGGGAATGATGGACAAGGGTTGGGGTCGTGTGGTGAATATCACCTCGCAATCGGTGCGCGCACCGATCGCTGTGCTGGGGCTGTCGAACGCGGCGCGGACTGGGTTGACCGGCTACGTCGCGGGAACCGCGCGGCAGGTAGCCCCGCAAGGGGTGACAATCAACAATCTGCTGCCGGGTATCCACGCCACCGACCGCGCGGAGTCCTTAGATAGTGCAGTTTCGCTGCAGAAAAACATCTCGATGGAAGACGCCCGTGCCGAACGTGCCGCCACAATCCCGGCGCGCCGCTATGGCACACGGCAGGAATTCGGGGCCGCCTGCGCCTTTCTGTGTTCGCAACATGCGGGCTTTATCGTGGGCCAGAACTTCCTCTTGGACGGCGGCGGAACTAACTTGACGATGTAGGCGATGGCGCAAAACTTTTCACTGAAAGACCAGCTGTTTAATGCAGAAAAGACCCGCTATCTGGCGGGGCTTTTTTCGGCAGCCGACCCCGCTTTCGAGGCAGAGGCGTTCGAGGTTCAGGTCATGTCCCGCCTGCTGGATCTGGAATTGAAAGAGCGCATGGCGTGGATAGCCGACTGCCTGCAACAGGCTTTCCCTGGCGCGCTGCCGGACATTGCGCCCACGCTGCTGCGCGCGCTGCCGCCGCCACTGGACCCGTCAAAGAAAGATGATGATTTCGGTGATTTCATCTTTGCACCCTTGGGCGATTGGGTAGTGGCCGCTGGCCTCGATCATCCCGATCTGGCCTTAGATGTACTTGAGGAGCTGACGCAGAGGTTTTCGATGGAATGGGCCATTCGCGCGTTCCTGAACGCTCATCAGGAAACGGTGTTGGAACGGATGCAGGCATGGTGTGCCCATGACAGCTACCACGTGCGCCGTCTGGTCAGCGAAGGCACCCGCCCACGTTTGCCATGGGGGCAGGCGGTGGGGTTGGAACTGACCGACCCGCTGCCTTTGCTAGATCGGTTACACAGTGATCCGACGCGATACGTGACGCGCTCGGTCGCGAACCATCTAAACGACATCACCAAGAAAGACCCCGATCTGGTGCTGGACCGTCTGCAGCAATGGCGCGAGGGCGGGCAGGACGCAGATGAGTTGCGCTGGATGACCAGCCACACCCTGCGTGGATTGGTGAAATCGGGACATCCCGGCGCGATGAAGATGCTGGGCTATGATCCTGACGCCGCAATCTTGGCTGACATTCAGGTGCAAGGAGATGCCCGGATCGGGGGTGTGCTGAATTTCGATGTGGCGCTCTGTGGTGCCGGAGACCAGCCCGTTCTAGTGGATTATATCATTCACTTTCAACGCCCTGGCGGTAAAACCTCAGCCAAGGTGCACAAGTTGAAACAGACCGCGCTGCGGGATGGTGCGCTGACGCTAAGCAAGACCCACAAGCTCAAGGGCAATGCGACCACGTTCAAACTGGTGCCCGGCCCACACCGGCTGGAGGTTCAGGTGAACGGGCAGGTGCGCGCTGCCGTGGATTTCGATCTGCTCGGGTAACGCTTTTGTAAAATCGCACATGTGCGGATTGCGCCACGGCCCTTGCTGCATTAGCTGATCCCCTACCAGACACAAGGGATACCTTCGATGAAGCATGAATCGGTGCAGAACTATTACGGTGACGTCCTTCAAAGTAGCGCGGATTTGCAGACCAATGCCTGCTGCACGCCCGATGACATGCCGGATCATGTAAAGAAAATTCTCTCAAAAATTCATGATGATGTGCTGACGCGTTACTATGGCTGCGGTCTAATTGCACCGCTGGATCTGGAAGGGATGAGCATCCTTGATCTGGGCTGTGGTGCCGGGCGCGACGTCTATGCGCTGTCGGCGATGGTCGGCGAAAATGGCCGCGTGGTCGGCGTGGACATGACGCCCGAACAGTTGGATGTGGCCCGCGCTCATCAAGAATACCACGCGCAGGCGTTCGGCCATGGTGCGTCAAATGTGGAATTCCACCACGGCTATATCGAAAAGCTGGACGAGCTGGACCTTGAGCCCGGTTCCTTCGACATCATCGTTTCGAACTGCGTGATCAATCTGGCCACCGATAAAGAGGCCGTTCTGCGCGGCGCGCACCGTCTGCTGAAAGATGGCGGCGAGATGTATTTCTCGGACGTCTATGCTGACCGCCGCATCCCCGCCGCCATGGCCGAGGATGAGATTTTGTATGGGGAGTGCCTGTCGGGCGCGCTCTATTGGAATGATTTCCTGTCGATCTCGCGCAAGGCCGGGTTTGCCGATCCGCGCCGAGTGACACATCGCCCGCTGACCATCGAAAACCCGGTGCTGGAAGAGCGGGTTGCGCCCTTGAGATTCCTGTCGGCCACGTATCGTCTGTTCAAACTTCCCGAGCTGGAACCAGCTTGCGAGGATTACGGCCAAGCGGTGATTTACAAAGGCACGATCCCCCACGCGCCGCATCTGTTCGAGCTGGACGACCATCACGCGATCGAGGCGGGCAAGGTCTTTCCGGTGTGTGGCAACACCTGGATGATGCTGAAAGACACGCGATTTGCGCGCCATTTCGAGTTTGTTGGCGATTTCTCAACCCATTACGGCATTTTCGAAGGCTGCGGTGGCGAAAGTCCGTTCGAAGCTACTGGTACAAACACTGGTGAGGCCGCCTCGGGCGGTTGCTGCTGATCGCTTGCGCCTGACGGGCGGGGTTGCTATCCCCGCCTAAGCCCGATGGAAATGATCGGGAAAGGCTACGGGGTCCTTCGGTGACAGTGAATTCAACTCCTCCACGTCTGGAAATCCGCAATCTGGTCGCCCGGTACGAAGGGCGTGTGGTGGTGGATGACGTCTCGCTAAGTGTTCAGGCGGGGCAGGTGACGTGTCTGCTAGGGCCGTCTGGCTGCGGCAAGTCGACCACGCTGCGTATGATCGCCGGGGTCGAGATGCAGGAGTCCGGCCAGATTTATGTGGATGGCAAGCTGATCTGCGACACGGTGTTTCGTGTCCCGCCCGAGCGGCGCGAGATTGGGCTAATGTTTCAGGACTTTGCCCTGTTTCCCCATCTAAGCGTGGCCGACAACGTGGCTTTTGGTCTGAAGGGCCACAAGGACGAAAAACGCGCGCGGGTCGAGGAGTTGCTGACGAAGGTTGATCTGATGCGCTTCGTCGACAGCTATCCGCATCATCTGTCGGGCGGCGAACAACAGCGGGTCGCACTGGCGCGGGCTTTGGCGCCGCGTCCCCGGATCATGTTGATGGACGAACCGTTCTCGGGGTTGGATAACCGTTTGCGCGACGGTATCCGGGATGAGACGCTGGCGATCCTCAAAGAAGAAGACGCCGCCGTGGTTCTGGTCACGCATGAGCCCGAAGAGGCGATGCGCATGGCCGATGAGATCGCCCTTATGCGGCGTGGCAAGATCGTGCAGCAGGGCGCGCCCTATAATGTCTATACCCGGCCTGCGGACAAAGCGGCGGTGGCATTCTTCAGTGATGTCAATGTGTTGAAGGCGCAAGTTAATGGCGCTTTGGCAGAGACGCCATTTGGGCGCTTTTTGGCTCCGGGCGTACCTGACGGCACGGATGTTGAGATCGTCTTCCGCCCGCAGCATGTCAAACTGGATTTCGACCGTAACGGCAAAGGGCCGCTGCCCACGCCGACCGATGGCGTGGCCGCGCGTGGCGTTGTCCAGCGGGCGCGCTTTCTGGGCAATGAAAGCCTGGTCGAATTTCGCATGGACTATGACGGTTCAATCCTGAAAGCCACTGTGCCGAACGTCTTTGTTCCGCAGCCGGGACGTGTCATGTGGCTGACCATTCGCCGCGACCGGTGCTTTGTTTTCCCCGAATAATTCCTGACGTGGCAATTTAGACCCAGCTGATGCGTGAAAGCCGCAGTTTGCGTGTGCGCGTCGCTTGCCGAGGCGCGGGGCCGGGTCTATCAAGGGAAAAACGCAGGGATGGATGGGGCATATGCGTATTCTTCTGACCAATGATGATGGCATCAATGCACCGGGCCTGATCACGCTTGAGGCGATTGCCGCCGAGCTTGCCGGGCCGGACGGAGAGATTTGGGTCGTTGCGCCCGCGTTCGAGCAATCCGGCGTCGGACATTGCATCAGTTACACGCACCCGATGATGGTCGCTAAACTGGGTGAACGCCGATACGCCGCCGAGGGCTCGCCCGCTGATTGCGTGCTGGCTGGTTTGCATGACGTGATGAAGGATGCGCCGCCAGATCTGGTGTTGTCAGGGGTAAACCGGGGCAATAACTCGGCCGAAAACACGCTGTATTCCGGGACGATCGGTGGCGCGATGGAGGCCGCTTTGCAGGGTGTCCCTGCGATTGCCTTGTCGCAATACTTTGGCCCGCGCAATTTGGGGCTGGATGACCCATTCGAGGCCGCAACGCGGTTTGGGGCCGATCTGGTGCGCAAAATCTTGGATGCGACGCCAGCCGAGCAGGGCGATTATCGTCTGTTCTACAACGTAAATTTCCCGCCCGTTCCCGCCGACGAGGTTCTGGGCACTCGCGTGGCGGCCCAAGGATATCGCCGTGACACACATTTCTCTGTCGAGCCGCACAGCTCGCCATCGGGGCGGCGGTTCTTGTGGATCAAGGGCGGGTATCAGCACAACCCGACCGCGCCGGGGACGGATGCGGCAGTCAATCTGGCGGGTTATATTTCGGTCACACCGATGCGGGCGGATTTGACAGCGCATGACACGCTTGAGGCACTAAAGACAATCGAATGACCGGGTTGAGTGCAGAAACAAAGATGCAGTTCCTTTTTGCCCTGCGCTCTCGCGGGGTGACGGATGCGCGCGTATTGGCAGCGATGGAGCAGATTGATCGCGGCAAGTTCGTCAAGGGTTTGTTCGCGGACCGAGCGTATGAGGACACGCCGCTGCCGATTGCTTGTGGCCAGACGATCAGTCAGCCTTCGGTCGTGGGTCTTATGACTCAGGCGTTGGATGTGCGACCTCGGGATACGGTGCTCGAAATTGGGACCGGGTCCGGATATCAGGCGGCTGTCCTGTCTAAACTGGCACGCCGGGTCTACACGGTCGAGCGACATAAGCGGCTGGTGCGCGAAACCGGCGACCTGTTCCGCGAGTTGGGCCTGACCAATGTGACAGCGATGCTGACCGATGGATCATTCGGTTTGCCTGAACAGGCTCCGTTTGATCGTATCATTGTGACTGCGGCGGCCGAGGACCCGCCAGGGCCGCTCTTGGCGCAGCTCAAAATCGGCGGTATCATGGTTTTGCCGGTCGGGCAGTCGGATACGGTTCAAACATTGATCCGGGTTCGGCGAACGGAAACCGGCCTGGACTATGATGAATTATTGCCCGTTCGGTTTGTTCCCCTGCTTGAGGGATTGGGCAAAGACGAGGCGTAGAGGCTTTTTGAAAACCCACCGGAACCCCGATCAACAGGGGCAGGTGATGAGGACAGAAAAAAGATGAGAGCAGTTTCCAAATCAGCGATGATGCGCTGCGCGACCGGAATGGTTGCGCTGGCCGTATTAGCCGGGTGCGAAGGCCCGCTTGACTATGATCTTCGCGGTCAGATCGGAGGGTTTTCCACCACGGATGCGGCCCAGACGGCCACCACGAACCGCCCGCCGCCGGATGCGCGCGGCGTGATTACCTATCCGACTTATCAAGTTGCCGTTGCGCGCCGGGGTGACAAGGTCAGTGACATCGCAGCGCGGGTGGGTTTGCCCGAAGCAGAGCTGGCCACGTTCAACGGCCTCAAACCCACTGATACGTTGCGGGACGGTGAAGTAATCGCTCTGCCGCGAACGGTCAGTTCGGCAAGCTCGGTCGATATTGCGACAATCGCAGGGACCGCCATCGATGAGGCACCAGCGGATGGCTCGGTCCGCACGTCGACCTTGGCGCCTGCGCAGCCTACCGCGACACCAGCACCTCCTGCTGCGCCGTCAGGACCCGAACCCATCAGGCACAAGGTGAAACGCGGCGAGACTGCGTTCACGATCTCGCGCCTTTATGACGTGCCAGTGGACGCGCTGGCGGATTGGAATGGTCTGGATTCGGACTTTACGGTTCGGGAAGGTCAGTTCCTGTTGATCCCGATCAAGACGCAGTCCGCGCCGCAACAGGCCGCTGTGCCAGCAACCAATGTCACGCAGCCGGGGCAAGGATCACCCACTCCAACGCCGCCAAGTGCGACTCAGCCTTTGCCAGACGAACAGGTCGCTGCGCCGGTTCCTGCGCCGGATGTAACGGCTGAGGCACCGACCAATCAGAGCAACTCGGCGCTGGGTTTGCCGGTGACCGGGACAATCATTCGTACCTATAAGAAAGGTCAAAACGAAGGCATCGATATCGCTGCTGCACCGGGCGCCGCCGTTAAGGCCGCCGAGGCCGGAACCGTGGCTGCAATCACCGCGGATGCCGATCAGGTGCCGATCATCGTGGTCAAGCACAACAATGACCTTCTCACCGTGTATGCAAATGTCGAAGGCATAACAGTCAAAAAGGGCGATCGGGTGCGGCGAGGCGAGAGAATTGCAGCCCTAAGGGATGGTGACAATGCCTATGTCCATTTCGAGGTTCGCAAAGGGTTCGAAGCGGTCGATCCAGAGCCGTTTTTGAAGTAGAAAATGGCCCGGTCCGGGCCATGCTTCTGGCAGGGATATTCTCTGCCAGATGAAGGACGGATCAGGTTTGCGGATCGAAGTCGCTGAGGCGTTTTCCGGGCTCATCTGTGAACAGTTCGGGCAGGGGGCGGATGGCTTCGATCAGGTCAATACGGAAGACGCGGAAGCTGTCTCGCAGCTCACACCATGCGGTGAGTGTCCAGACGCGGCCCCAGTATTCCATATGAAGCGGGCGGATCGTGCGCTCGGTCAGCACGCCGTCGATGCGGCGGTAGTTGAGGTGCAGTTTCTGGCGTGATTTGATGGCGGCGCGGATCGGGGCCATATGCGCCAACCCACGCGCAGCATCGGCAAAGGGGTAGACGGCGAATTTCCAGGTATCTGCTTCGGCGACGACTTGCGTCGGCAGCACGGCGTCGATCTTGTCGGCCAGCGTCTCAGCGGCGGCTTTTAGCTCGGGGTCGGCGGCTTGGGCCACGATGGCCATGCCGAGGTTCAGCGCCTCAAGCTCGGCTGGGGTCAGGTTTACCGGGGGCAGGGTGATCTGTTCGCGCACCATGTAGCCGACGCCGCGCTCGCCCTCGACCGGGACGCCTGAGGCGACCAGCGTGTCCATGTCGCGATAGATCGTGCGGACCGACACCTCGAGCCGGTCCGCGATGTCCTGCGCGCGGTGCAGTTTGCCATCGCGCAGGATCTGGATGATGTCGAACAGACGATCCGTGCGGCGCATGTCACGCCGTCCGAACCGTGTTTAAGCAATCATGTTCCAAAGCACTTTCTCGTGACGCATCTGGATGCTGTCGGGTTTGATCGCCGTCATCAAGGCAGCGGCGAAGTCTTGTTGTGGGAACTGCGCGGCGGCATTCTGTGCCGCTTTCATGTCGGTCCAGACAACGTAGTCGGTCCAGCGGCCATCCTCGCCTTGGCTCAGCTGTCGATGCGCAAAGCCGGGGGCCGCGCGCACGAAGGCTTCGGTGGATTGGCTGAGCTTCACGAACGCCTCGGGCGTGGTGCTGTCTGCGAGCGAAAAGGTGACGATTTCGGCAACATGGGTCATTTCAATCTCCGTTGACCAGGTTTCGATGATCTCTTCCTAGTCACGTGCAACTGACATAAACCTGTCAGTTGAGAAAATCCAGCGCCCAAAAAACGCGTGAACGGATCGAATTCGAACGCGGATTTGATCTGGCGCACTGTTGTCCACCGCTCGTCAGGCGTAGACACATGGCCAAACAACATTCCCGGCGCGTGGCGTCGATGTAGAAGGAGACAAGACATGCTTAACAATATCGGCCTTCCCGGCCTACTGCTGATCGCCGTTGTGGTTCTGGTTCTGTTTGGCCGCGGCAAAATCAGCTCGCTGATGGGCGAAGTGGGCAAAGGCATCACCTCGTTCAAGAAGGGCGTCAAAGAGGGCGCGGATGAGCTGGAACAGGACGCGTCCGAGATGGCCAAGGACGTCACCCCCGAGACCGATAAAGACAAGGCCTAAGCGCAGATGTTTGATCTGGGCTGGACCGAGCTTCTGGTCATTGGCGTTGTTGCCCTGATCGTTGTGGGGCCAAAGGACCTGCCGGTGCTGTTCCGCAATGTGGGGCGGTTTGTTGGCAAGGCCCGTGGCATGGCGCGCGAGTTTTCCAGCGCCATGAACGAGGCTGCTGACCAGGCGGGCGTCAATGAGATCAAGAAGGGTCTGAACGCTGCCACCAACCCTGTCGGCAGCGCCATGGACGGCGTGAAAGAGGCCGCGCAGGATTTGGCCAAGAGCATGGACCCGACCAAGTTCGACCCCGACAGCGAGACCGGCAAACTGGCAGCCGAGCGCGCCGAGCAGGCCAAGAAGATTCAAGCCTCGACCGCGCGCGCCGCCGCCGAGCGTAAGGCGAAAGAGGCCGCAGACGCCCTGGCCAAAGCCGAAGAAGCCGAGGCTGCGTTGAAAACCGAAAGCAAATCATGACCAAGACCGACGAGATCGAGGACAGCTCGGCCCCATTGATCGAGCATCTGGCAGAACTGCGTACGCGGCTTATCCACTGCGTCGTGGCGTTTCTGATCGGGATGATCATCTGCTTTACAGTGGCCACCCCGCTGTTCAACTTTCTGACGCAACCGTTGTGTGACGTTCTGGCCGAGCGCGGGCAGGATTGTGGGCTGATCTTCATCTCGCCGCAGGAAGGGTTCTTTGTAGCCATCAAGGTCTCGCTGCTGGGTGGGTTCATTCTGGCCTTTCCCTATATCGGGATGCAGATGTGGCGGTTCGTGGCTCCGGGATTGTATAAGTCTGAAAAGAACGCGTTCCTGCCGTTCATGCTGGCCTCGCCCTTCATGTTCTTATTGGGGGCCAGCTTTGCCTTTTACGTGGTTACTCCGCTGGCCTATGACTTCTTCCTTGGCTTCCAGCAGTTCGGCGCTGAAGGGGAGGCCGTGACGGATGGCGTAACCGCCGCACCGCTGAGCGTGGTCTTTCAGGGCTCAGCACAGGAATATCTGAACCTGACGATCAAGTTCATCGTAGCGTTTGGTCTGTGCTTCCAACTGCCGGTTCTGCTGACGCTGATGGGCAAGGCGGGGCTGGTAACGGCCGAAGGTCTGGGTTCAGTCCGCAAATACGCGGTGGTCGCTATTCTGGTGCTTGCCGCGCTGGTAACACCGCCCGATGTGATTACTCAGGTGATCCTGTTCGTGGTGGTATACGGACTGTACGAAATCTCGATCTTCCTCGTGGCCCGTGTCGAGAAAAAGCGCGAAGAACAGCTGCGCGCTGACGGCTACTATGACGACGAAGAAGAGGCGGATGCCGAAATCGTCGACGAAGAAAGCAAGTAAACCGGCTTAACCCGGATCAGGCGCGCCCATTCGTGGCGCGCCTTTTTTATGCGCGGGTCTTGCCGCTTGCATCTGATCATGGTTTGAACCCCAAAACAGCCGGAGGCCCTGATGGATGACCAAGCCCTGAACCGCATTGCTGATGCCTTGGAGCGCATGGCTCCAGCCCCCTTGGCAGCCCCTGATTTCGGCGCGGCCCCGGCTTTTGTCTGGCATGTGGACCCTGACCGGCTCGAACCAGTGACCAAGGTTAACCGAGTCGATTTGGACCTGCTGGTGGGCATCAACCGCTCGCGCGACACGCTTCTGGACAACACACGGCGCTTTGCGGCTGGGTACAAGGCAAACAATGCGTTGCTCTGGGGTGCGCGGGGTATGGGCAAGTCCAGCCTTGTCAAAGCGGTCCACGGGAGCCTGCAAAATGAATACCCCGATCTGAAACTGGTCGAACTTCAGCGCGAGGACATGGGCTCGGTCGCGCGTCTGCTAAACCATCTGCGGGCCGCACCGCATCGGTTCATCCTGTTCTGCGATGATCTTTCGTTCAGCCATGATGACCAACACTACAAATCGCTCAAGGCGGTGCTGGACGGCGGTATCGAAGGCCGCCCGGAAAATGTGGTGTTCTACGCCACCTCGAACCGCCGACACCTGATGCCGCGGGACATGATCGAAAACGAACGCTCCAGCGCCATCAACCCGTCCGAGGCGGTCGAGGAAAAAGTCTCACTCTCCGACCGCTTCGGCCTTTGGCTGGGCTTCCACCCCTGCGATCAGGACGAATACCTCGCCATGATCAACCGCTACTGCGCCGCCTATGGCGTCAACGTCGCCCCCGACACCCTGCGCGCCGAAGCCATCGAATGGCAGGCCACACGCGGCGCACGTTCTGGCCGCGTAGCGTGGCAATTCTTCGTCGATCTGGCCGGACGCACCGGCGCGCATATAGGCTGATCCGCCCGCTTCATCTGGCCAAAAATACCTCCGCCGGAGGCATGGCCCGCAAGGGCCATTCTCTTATAGGGACGCCAAAATTCGGGCCGCCTCATCCGCAGGGCTCGTCAAAGCATCACGGTCCTCGCCGGGATGAAACCGCGCGCGCACGGCCGTAGGCATGGGCGCAGG
Organism: Ruegeria sp. HKCCD7628; assembly: GCF_057221005.1. Classification (NCBI taxonomy): domain Bacteria; kingdom Pseudomonadati; phylum Pseudomonadota; class Alphaproteobacteria; order Rhodobacterales; family Roseobacteraceae; genus Ruegeria; species Ruegeria sp. HKCCD7628. The sequence continues at coordinate 389,892 of NZ_JBWVBA010000001.1, read as the reverse complement.
TTCCACAATCGACACACGTGGCCCTGTGCGCTCGGTCTCAGCCGCCCAACTGCGGGCCAACGCCATCTGAGCGCCCTTGGTCGCGCCATAGATGCCATAGAACTTGTCGCCCGCTTTGGGGTCGTCAAAGAACACGGCATGACCGCTCTCGCCCAGCAACGGAGCGATATAGGGAATCAAAACCGAAGTCGCCGTGGCATTCACATTGACGGCCTTTGCCCATTCCTTCGGGTCGATAAAATGCGCAGGCGTCAGAGCCGAGCTGTGAACAGCCGTGTGCAGCCACAGATCCACCTTGCCCCAACGATCATGAATACCCCGGCACAGCGTCGCCATGGCGTTCGGGTCGGCGATGTCCATGGGGGCCAGCGTGGCCGCGCCACCTTTGGCCTGAATACGGTCATCCAGCTCTTCCAGCCCACCGGTGGTACGGGCGACAGCGACAATGTGGTACTCGGGGGCCAGCGCCTCGGCCAGAGCAGCGCCCAAGCCCCGTGACGCCCCAGTGATTAGGGCAATTTTGGTCTGATCGGTCATGACAGCGGTTTGAACCCCCGCAGGCAGGGCGTCAAGACGGTTTAGCTGCCGGGAATGGCGATGCGCCGGGTCTGGCCGCTTTGTCGCAGCATCACGCCATCCGGATCAATTGCCACCACAGTGCCCGAGGATACGCGGCTGCCGGGCTTGACCTCTTTCACTCGTCCCGACGACAATCGCATGAGCGCGCGCAAATCCGATTTCGGGCCAAAGACCCCAAGGAGGGATACAGAGTTCTTTTTAAGCGCGCTTTTTTGCGTGGCCGCGCTTTTGACGGTGGCGTTCGACATAAATTCCGGCCGGGCCGCAGCGGCCCGATCCCTTGTTGTGAGTGCTTGGTAGGCGGGGCCTTAACAAAGCCAACCAGTAAGAAAAACCCCCTTGGGGGATCACGAAAACGACAGCGAATGTGCCCGTGGAGAAGCCCTTGAGCTTACGTTTTCTTCGCCGCAGAGTTGTGGGCGAAAACCCACCGATCCAGTATGCACGGGCAAAAAGAAAGCCCGCATCACTTCAGTGACGCGGGCCTTCGTCATTACCGATTCGGTAGATAAACTAACCCGAGGCCAGTTTTGCGGCGTTCCACGATCCGCCGGGTACCTGCATATCCTCGCGTTTTTTGCTGACGCGGCTGCTGTTTTCCAGCGTGTCCAGGTAATCCCCACTGACGCTGCCAGTGATGTAATTACCGTCGAAACACGAACAGTCAAAAGCCTCGATCTCGGGGTTTCCTTCCTTGGCCGCCCAGATCAGATCGTCGAGGTTTTGATAAAACAATGCATCCGCGCCCAGTTCCTGCCGGATTTCTTCAATATCCTTGCCATTAGCGACCAGCTCATGCTTGGTGGGCATGTCGATGCCATAGACATTGGGATACTTCACAGGCGGCGAGGCGCTGGCGATATAGACTTTCTTCGCTCCGGCCTCGCGGCACATCTGCACGATTTTCTTGATCGTGTTGCCGCGCACAATGGAATCGTCGATCAGCAGCACGTTGTGACCTTTGAACTCCAACGGAACCGCGTTCAGCTTGCGGCGCACAGATTTTTGACGCTCTTCCTGACCGGGCATGATGAAGGTCCGGCCCACATAGCGGTTCTTTACCAAACCCTCGCGGTATGGGATGCCAGTTGCCTTGGCGACCTCCAGCGCGACGGGACGGGCGCTGTCCGGCACAGGAATAATGCGGTCGATATCCAGACCGGCGGCCTCGATCTGTCGGGCCAGTGTTTGACCCATGCGCATTTGGGTTTTGTAAACCGAAACCCCATCCAGCAGCGAATCCGGACGCGCCAGATAAACATACTCGAAAATGCAGGGCGTCAGTTGCCCATCAACCGCCTGGAATGTGTGCATGTTGCCGTCCAGATCGATCAAGATCGCCTCGCCGGGTTTCACATCGCGTAGTTTGTCAAAGCCGTTGATGCCAAAGGCCACATCCTCAGAGGCAAAGGCATAGTCGTCACCCTTTCCATCCACATCACGCTTGGCGACCGAAAGCGGTCGGATGCCATAGGGATCACGGAAGGCCAGCATTCCGACGCCTGCGACAAGACAGATCACCGAATAGGCGCCCTGTACCCGCTCCATTGTCATCTTGACGCCGGCAAACAGGTTGCGGATCGGTTCTGCATTGCCGTTAACCTTGATCGCATCGGCGACCTTGTCGGCCAGCACGTTCAGCAGGATCTCGGAATCCGAAGTGGTGCGCAGGTGGCGGCTGTATTTAGCGGTCACCTTTTCGCGCTGTTCGGCGGTGTTGGTGATGTTGCCGTTATGGACCAGATAGATGCCGTAGGGCGCATTGACGAAAAAAGGCTGTGCCTCGGCCGCGCTGAGCGAGCCTGCGGTCGGATAGCGTACATGGCCCATGCCAACTTTGCCCAGCAAGGTTTCTGCGTCCTTGGCGTTGAACACGTCTTTGACCAGACCGTTGGCCTTTTTCTCTCGGAAGAACTCTCCGGTATATGTGACGATCCCCGAGGCGTCTTGCCCCCGGTGCTGCAGCATCAGCAGCCCGTCATAGATTTCCGCAAAGACATCATGTGTCCTGCTTGCGATCCCCAAAATCCCACACATGTACGGGCTCCAATTTTCTATGACGATTTGAGAGGTTTCGGTGACTGGTGGTGCTGGATGGCAGTATCTGAGGACTCGATCGCCTGACAGGCGTTGAATGCGCGCGCTTTGTCCTTTGCAGGGGCGGGCACGTGAGAAAACAGATACAGCAAGATCGGCAGCTCCGATTCCATGTCAGTTCGGCTCTCACATAATGCCTTACGGTGCCTGTGTCATCAAAGGATCACAATTGCGATTTGACGCAGGTGGTTTTTGCGGGAATTGCGCTTCAAACAGTGACAGGTCAGGCCGCATGTGCTGTCATTTCTGTGATTACCAATTTTCTGTTTTGATACCATTCGGACGGACCTACCCATGTGGCAACACAAACAAGGACAAAAAAAAGAAACACAGCCAAAACGCAGATGTCACCGATGCCGTGGCATGGGTCGGTCTCCTTGTCCGATTTGCAACGGCGCGGGCGAAGTTGTCAAAAGCCGAGACATTCACGGAAAACCAATCTTTACACGGTGTACCGGGTGTTTTGGGCTCAAAAACATCAAATGCACGGTCTGTGCGGGTGAAGGGTTCACCTGAGCAATACAGTCTTGCCCAAAAAAAAGCCCGGTCCATGCCGGGCTTTTCGCTTATTCTGTGGTTGCCGGGGCGGCTTCGGGTGTGACCTCGCCGCCTTCTGTGCAGCTTGCCACCAACTCCTCGTATTGGCGTGTCACCCAACCGAGCGCTTCTTCGGGGTTCTGTTCTTCGATCTGACCGCTGAACTGTTCAAACACCTTGGCCGAGCGGCTTTCATCGACGATCGTATATGACTGACCTGTCATGACGGTATCGTAGACAAAGAATGCGATTGCGACCAGCAGGATGCCGCGCGCGATCCCGAAGAAGAAGCCAAGTGCTTGATCCAAACCACCCAGGGCTGAGCGTTGCACAAGCGACGAAAATAGAGGGGTGAAGATGCTGACCACGATCAGCGCCACCGCAAAGACCGCCGCAAAACCGGTGATAACAGACAATTCACAACTGTCTTGCAGGAAATCTCCGACGACCGGAATCTCTTTCACCAATGGCACCGCTTGAGGTGCAAAAATAAAGGCCAGAACCGCGGCGGCGACCCATCCCGCAATCGCCAGAATCTCACGCAACAAACCGCGGGAATAGGCCAGAAGGCCCGACACCACGATGATCAGGGCAACCACCCCGTCAATAATTGTAAAACCTTCCATGGCCCTCGCCTGTAATTTTTTCAGCCTCTTAAGGCGTTACCTTAACCTGCTCCGAAGGTTTCGCCAACAAACCCTACCAAATCAGAGGGGCGGGTGAGTGTCAGACCTGCCACAGTGCCAGTTTTGCCACCTGCCGGAGCTATGGCTGATGTGAAACCAAGTTTCTGGGCTTCTTTCAACCTATTTTCGGTTTGTGCAGCTGGTCTTAGGGCACCTGACAGAGAGATTTCCCCGAATACAACGGTGTCTGAAGGCAGAGCTGTATCCTCGCGCGCGCTCAGCAAAGCTGCGGCAACGGCAAGGTCGGCCGCCGGCTCGCTGATTTTTAGTCCGCCTGCAACGTTTAGATATACGTCCAAACCAGTGAAGGGGACGCCACAGCGGGCTTCTAGCACCGCCAGTATCATAGCAAGTCTACCGTTGTCCCACCCGACGACCGTGCGACGCGGTTGCGAATGTGGAGATGGCGCGACAAGTGCTTGTAATTCAACCAAAACCGGGCGCGTTCCTTCGATTCCGGCAAATACCGCCGAGCCAGGGCTGGGTGTTCCGCGCTCGGACAAAAACAAGGCAGAGGGGTTCGTGACCTGGGCCAGTCCTTTACCCGTCATTTCGAAAACGCCGATCTCGTCCGCAGGACCAAAACGGTTCTTCACCGCACGCAGGATACGGAACTGATGGCCACGTTCCCCTTCAAAATAGAGCACAGTGTCAACCATGTGTTCGACGACACGGGGGCCTGCGATCTGACCCTCTTTGGTTACATGGCCGACCATGATGATCGAAATGCCATGTCGTTTCGCAAACGTGGTCAATTCATGCGCTGCTGCCCTTACTTGTGACACCGATCCGGGGGCGCTGTCGACATTGTCGGCCCACATGGTCTGAATCGAGTCGATAATGGCAAGGCTGGGTTTTTCCGCTTCAAGCGTGGTAAGGATGTTGCGCAGGTTTGTTTCGGCCGCGAGTTGCACCGGCGCGTCCTCCAGTCCCAGACGGCGGGCGCGCATCCGCACCTGGGCGCTGGCTTCCTCGCCCGAGACATAGATGGTCTTGACGCCAGCACGAGCAAACCGTGCGGCGGCTTGCAACAGAAGGGTGGATTTGCCGATGCCTGGATCTCCGCCCACCAGCAGGGCCGAGGCGGGGACAAGGCCACCGCCCAGCACGCGATCCAATTCCTCGACCCCACACAATGTGCGAGGCGGAGGGGTTTCCTCGGTCGACAGGTCCGTGAGTGCGATGGTCTGGCCCCGCTTGCCGCCGAGGGATTTCTTGGCCGGGCCAGCCGAAAGGGGGGCTTCTTGTATGATCGTGTTCCACTCGCCGCAGCCGTCACAGCGGCCGGACCAGCGGGAATGCGTGGCGCCACAGGCCGAGCATGAAAAAGTCGTCTTTGCCATGCGGCCCTTGGTGCCTTAGGTAGGGCGGTTCTTCAAGCCCTTGCGGGCTTTCATCGCCGCCGGTGGCGCGCCACGTCCTCAAGCCCTGCGGGCCATCGTCCGCGGCGGGCGCCTGTGGCGCCTATTCAGCGGCGCGAGGGGGCGACATCGCGATGACACTGGATTCGGTGGACTTGTGCTCGTCCGACTGCGATTGCAGTTGCGTGGACAACTCGGGCAACAGGTCGAACAATTCGTCACGTAGGCGGGCGAGTTGCGATTTGGCGATGGACTCCTCGATCTCGACATCGCGGGTCCATTGCCGCAATTCTTGCTGGATGATTTGCGCGTCACCGATGCGCTGTTGGAATTGCTCGATCTCTTCTTGGCGCTGCTGGAGGAACGTACGTGCCCGCGCCACGCGTTCGTCGCTGTAGGTGACGGCGAGTTCGTGGCTGATCTGGCTCATTTGCGCGGCCAGTTCGAGGATTTCCGGCTCCAGCGATTGGAGGTCGGGATGTTGACGCAGAAAGGCAATACGCTCTTTGACCGCGTCGAATTCAGACGACATCATGAACGTGTCACCTCGGTCCGCAGCATGGGCCATTTGGTAGGCGTAGGTGATGTCATGCATGTTCATCGCGAACTTGCGATGCGCATTCTCAAGCGCCATCATTCGACCGTTTGCGGGCAGATAGAAGGCCAGCATGAGAATCAGTGCGGTCAATCCGATCTGGATAAACATGCCCGCATCTATAGCCGGTGTGGTGCCGAATCCGGCTTGCATGGACAGCCAGGGCAGGACCCCAAATGCCGATAAGGCGGTGGTCGTCACGGCCGCAAGCGCAGCCGCGCAGATTACGATAAAGGTCAGTCTTAAAAAGGCATTCTGAAATTGCAATGTTATGTTTTGGAGGGCGGCCATGGTTGTCGATCTCCTTCTAGAACCGGAACACACCGGAGCCGAAGCGGAGTAGACTTAACTTACAGACAGAGATCCGCCACGGACCCGAAAACTACTATTTGTTGCTGCTCGAAATATTAAGATGATACTTGGGTAAATGTTTTCAATCAATTAGCTTTAAGCTTTTCGTGAGGCGGATGTCATCTCTGTAATATGTCCCAATGCCAGTGAAGCCAGAATGCAGCCTGTAAACAGGTAGAGACCCCATGCGGTTTCGATGGTCGCGTAAGAGATGCCCTTGGCCAGCGTGATGTAGAGCGCGATCAGGAAAATATCGGCCATGGCCAGCTTGCCGAGGATGTTGAGCGCGGGCTGGACGCGCGGGTCCAGCAGGTTCCATTGGATCAGTGCGGTGCCGATGGTTTTGACGTAAGGCGCGAAGAGCGCGAAGACGGTGACGACCAGTGCGAGGAAGATATCGGATTTCCAGAGCGATTGCAGGCCAGTGATGACGCTGATTTCGCTTAGGCCGAAGATCGGCAGGAGGCCCGCGCGCATCAGCGGGGCGAACCATGCGATGGGGTAGAGGATCAGGAGCGAGAGGGTTGCGAGGCGGAGGGTCATTGCATTGGTAAATCCGGTTCTTGTTGCCAACACCTATGGGCCGACAAATCCAGTCGCAAGTTTTTCATTGAGGTCGCAATTGTCTATGTTTAAGTGTTTTGGGGCTTAGTCATTCTTCTTGGAGTTGTATTGCCTGATCCTGTGACAAAAATTGTATACGGTCCGTCTGCACTGAGCAAAGGTGTCTCTAATGCGTCGACAGGAGGACTAGGCGCTCTTCTGTCCGCCGGCAGTTCGGTTGCTGACAGATTGCCCTTCGACCGGGAGCAGCTTTTTGAAGTGCTGCATTTCCGGTTGTACAAAACGAACCGTGCTAGACAAAGGGCCAATTGGTTTGGAGGACGGATTTACAACAAGTTTTCTGGCGAAGATCCCGAATATATACCAGTTTCGGGAACACATTTGACGCAAACACTGGATGCAATCCGAATTCAGGCTCCGGACATTGTAGTTGCTAGTGGGCACTACTTGCTGAGGTATGACTACGCTAAACGGGCTTATGACCAATTGAAAAGCGAACGGCAGCGGGAAGGCGATTAACGCACCGCCTCAATCGGCCCCTCAGCACTGCCACTGATGAACTGCTCGACATAGGGATCACCCGACGCATCCATCTGCTCAACAGGGCCAGTCCACTGTATGACGCCTCCGTGCAGCATCGCCACATTATCGGCAATGGCGCGGACGGAACTCATATCGTGGGTGATGGTCATGGCCGTTGCGCCCATCTCGGTCACGATCTCGCGGATCAGGTCGTTGATGACGCCGGACATGATCGGGTCCAGCCCGGTGGTGGGCTCGTCAAAGAAAATGATCTCGGGCTCGGCAGCGATGGCACGGGCAAGGCCCACGCGTTTTTGCATCCCGCCCGACAGTTCCGAAGGGAACCGGTCGGCAACGTCCGATTTCAGGCCCACACGCCTCAGTTTATCAATCGCGATCTCGCGGGCATATTCCGCGGGGCGCTTGAGCGGGCCGCGCAGCAGACGGAACGAGACGTTCTGCCAGACGGGCAGAGAGTCAAACAGAGCCGCCCCCTGAAACAGCATCCCGAACCGGGCCAAAAATGCATCGCGGTCGCCTGTTGCGGCATCCTTGCCATCCACATAGATCATGCCGCTGTCGGGTTTGATCAACCCGAGAACGCATTTCAGCGCCACAGACTTTCCGGTTCCCGAACCGCCTATGATCACCATCGACGTGCCCTTGGGGATATCGAGGTTCATGCCTTGCAGGACTCGGTTATCACCGAAGGCTTTGTGTACATTCTCCAGCCGTATCATACCGAAAAGAACACCCCTGTGAGAATGAAGTTGGCGGCCAGGATCATGATCGCCGCCGCTTCGACCGAGGATTTGGTCGCACGGCCCACGCCCTGCGCGCCGCGGCCCGAGTTCATGCCATAGTAGCAGCCCATCACGGCCGTGATGAGGCCAAACGTAGCACCTTTGACCAGCGATGAAATCACGTCGTGCAATTCCAGAAAATTGACCGTGTTCTGAAGGTAAGCGGCAGAGTTGAAACCTAGGTTCTGAGTGGCAACCACATAGCCGCCTGCGATGCCGATCACGTCGCCCACGGCAACAAGCACTGGCACGGTCAATATGGCTGCCAGAACACGCGGTGCGGTTAAGTATTTCATCGGGTGCGTGGACAGGGTGACTAGCGCGTCGATTTGTTCGGTCACTTTCATCGTTGCGATCTCGGCCGCGATAGAAGAGGTCACGCGTGCCGCGATCATCAGACCACCAAGAACTGGTCCCAGCTCGCGTACCATGCCGATGGCCACGATCTGAGGTACCACGGCCTCGGCGTTGAAACGGGCGCCGCCAGCATAGATTTGCAGCGCCAACGCGCCGCCGGTAAAAATGGCGGTCAGGCCGACCACGGGCAGAGAAAGCCAACCGATATTCATCAGCGCAACGACAAATTCGCGTGGATAAAACGGAGGGCGGAAGACGTGCGATAGCGCATCCACTGTAAACAGTGCCACCTTTCCAAAGGTGGCAAACACAGTCAGGACGGCACGGCCTATACCGCCCAGCAGTCTCAAAGGGTTCATTCCACGTAACCTCGGGAATAGCGCGCACCGAGCGACGTGAGGATCTCGTAGCCGATAGTGCCTGCGGCCTCGGCGAGGTCGTCTACGGTCTGGTGGCCGTTGAGAATGCGCATTCGTTCTGGGTCCTCAGGCAAATCAGTGACATCCACGGTGATCAGATCCATGGAGATACGCCCAACGACGGGGCAGGGTTGACCACCTGCGAACGCATCAATGCCGCCCCCGATCGCGCGGTGCAGACCGTCAGCATAGCCCGCTGCAACGGTCGCGATACGTGACGGACGGCGCGCGGTCCAACTGTTGCCGTAGCCAACAGTCTCGCCCTCGGCCAACTCGCGGACCTGAATGACGGGCAGGTCCACAGTCACCACAGGTTTCGCGTCGGCAAAAGGCAGACCACCGTACAGACCAACACCGGGTCGGCAGAAGTCGAAATGGAATTCCGGCCCCAAAAGTAACCCTCCGGTCGCAGCCAAGGACCGTTGGGCCGAGACTCCATCAGTTATATCACGGAAAGTCTTTAGTTGTTGCCGGTTCATCGGGTGATCCGGCTCGTCCGAGCAAGCCAGATGCGACATAACAACCACCGGGTTCAGATCCTCAACCCGCGTGCGCAGCTCGGCCCAATCGGATGGTTCAAAGCCAAGTCGGTTCATGCCGCTGTCGAGCTGGATGCCAAATGAATGCGAGGGCAGGCTTTGTTCGTGGCGCAGAAACTGCTCGGGCGAGTTCAGCAAAGGTGTCAGGTCGTTCCCGCGCAGCAGTTCGGTATCGCCTTCCATATGCCCTGAGAAGACGCCGATCATCGGACCTGGGCCAACAGCTTCGCGGACGGCTGCGCCTTCTTCGGCGACGGCAACAAAGAACTTGCGAACACCTTCTTCGGCGAGGGTGTCACAGACAGGACCCGCACCCAAGCCATAGGCGTCTGCCTTGACCACGGCGCCGGTCTCGACATTCGTTTTCGTATCTAGTGCGCGCCAGTTGCTGGCGAGCGCATGCAGGTTGATCGTCAGACGTGCGGTACTCATGGAACTGTTCATGACATTGGATCGCTGCAGGTCAAGGGGGTACGCACCGTTTATTGCCGGTTTGACGGGAACGTGGGCGAGGAATGGCTTGTCAGTATGGCAAACAAGGAACCTATGCGCCGAAAAGATCAGGGCTTATTGTTTTCACTGCGTCATCAACACAAGATTGGTGCGAGAATCATTTACGCTCATCCTGAGCGTCGGCAGGAGTAGAATTTGTGCAGTTTTCATCAGGTGTTACTGGCATGGAAGCCGAAATCCCCGAGTTCTTCCGGGCCGTTTTCAGCGCATCCGAAGGCTCGGACGAAGGCGAAGCGTTGAAGGCGCTGACTGTTGCACTGATCAAGACCACTGAGGCCGATGATTTGCTGTGCGTGACAGTGCATACATCCGAGCGCCTGTGCGGGTGCATTTTCTTTTCTCGCCTGACCTATGACGAAGACCCGCGCAAGGTGGTGCTGATGTCCCCGGTTGCGGTTGCTACAGATCGTCAGAAGCAAGGGATCGGGCAGAAGTTGATCGCGTACGGGTTGGAACAGGTTCGCCAAGCAGGGGCCGAGGTCGCGGTGACTTATGGTGACCCGGCCTATTACGGTAAGTCGGGGTTTCAGTCGATGACACCAGAGTTCGCGCGACCGCCCCACGATCTGAGCCAGCCGCATGGGTGGCTTGGCCAATCGCTGAACACCAAGGAATTTAGGCCAATAGCCGGGCCATCGCGCTGTCTGCCAGCCTTCGATCAGCCCGGGTTGTGGTGACTGTCAGTAGCCTTCGATCTGGCCGTCCTGCTGCCAGGGTTTGACCAGGTTGCCAAAGCGAGTGAACTGCGCCTCAAACGACAGTTCGACCGTGCCGATGGGGCCGTGACGCTGCTTGCCGACAATGACTTCGGCCTTGCCATGCAGGCGGTCCATGGCCTGCTTCCACTCTTCCATTTTTTCCAGCTCATGATCGCCGGGCTTTTCACGCTCTTTGTAGTATTCCTCGCGGAACACGAACATCACAACGTCGGCGTCCTGTTCGATCGAGCCCGATTCCCGCAGGTCAGACAGTTGCGGGCGCTTGTCGTCGCGACTTTCCACCTGACGCGAGAGCTGAGACAGGGCGATCACCGGGATATTCAACTCCTTGGCGATGGCCTTCATGCCCATCGAAATTTCGGCAATTTCGTTGACGCGGTTGTCGGACATGCCCCGGCACAGCTGCAGATAGTCGATCACCAACAGATCCAGCCCATGCGTTCGCTTGAGCCGCCGCGCGCGGGCGGCAAGCTGCGAGATCGGCAGGGCAGGGGTGTCGTCGATGAACAGCGGGCAGGCTTCCAACTCTTTGGCGGCGTCCACGAACCTGCGGAACTCGGCCTCGGTCATATCGCCTTGGCGGATCTTGTGGCTTGAGATTTCAGAGGCTTCGGCCAGAACCCGGCCGGCCAGTTGTTCCGCGCTCATCTCCAGAGAAAAGAATCCGACCACGCCGCCATCCACAGCCCCTTCGGACCCGTCCGATTTGGTGCCGCGCTTATACGCCTTGGCCACGTTGAACGCGACGTTGGTCGCCAATGAGGTTTTCCCCATCGACGGACGCCCGGCCAGAATGATCAGGTCCGACGGGTGCAGGCCCCCAAGCTGTTTGTCCAAATCGGCCAGACCGGTGGAAATCCCCGCCATGCCGCCACCGCGCTGATACGCTTCGTTGGTGACGTTGACGGCTTCTGTGACCGCCTTGAGGAAGGATTGAAATCCCTGTTCGGTCTGGCCCTGCTCGGATAACTGGTAAAGCTGTTGCTCGGCCTCGACGATCTGTTCCTTGGGCTCGCTGGACACATCAACCCGTGCCGCCTTGTCCGAGATGTCGCGGCCCAGCCGGATCAATTCGCGCCGGATGGCGAGGTCATAGATCATCTGGGCATAATCATGCACCGCAAACGCACTGATCGAAGCACCCGCCAGTTTGACCAGATAGGCGGGGCCACCCAACTCTTTCAGGCCCTCATCCTCGGCCATGAAGGATTTCAGCGTCACGGGCGAGGCCAGCGCATTCTTGGCGATGCGATTGGCCGCGACCTCATAGATGCGGGCATGGACCGGATCATAGAAATGCTCGGCCCCAATGATCGAGGCCACCCGGTCATACAGATCGTTGTTCGTCAGGATGGCACCGAGAAGCTGTTGTTCAGCCTCAATGGAATGCGGCATGGTTTCGGCGTTCTGAATCTGCGCCGCTGCCTGCTCGATACTGCTTATCTCGTTCATTTTGTCCCCACTGCCCTGATGAGGTTCTACACGCGAATGGCCGTCCCAATCCATCTGGAAATCCCTGTGGTTAACTTGGGGTAAGACCTAGGGATAAGTTTCCAGACAGATAGGATATCTGAATGTGTATCGCTTATTATGTAGGAAAGGCGGGGAAAGTCACCAGATATCGTGCTTGGTGCACCGATTCTTCCGGGCTTATCCCCAAATTACCCACAAGAGGTTTATGTGGATTTATTGGCTTCCTGCCATCCACGCGGATCGTTCAGGAAGGCCTCGACCCCGTCAAGTGTCTCAGTGTCAAAGGCTTTCTGCGCCTTGGCCTCGGCCAGAACGTCCCACCACGTACACAGCGAATGCAGCTTCACGCCGTGGTCGCCCAGCGTCTTTTCGGTCTCGGGGAAGATGCCATAGTAGAAGATCACCGCCGTATGGCCGCAGGTTGCGCCGGTTTCGCGGATTGCATCCACAAAAGACAACTTGGACCCGCCATCGGTGGTCAGGTCCTCGACAAGCAGCACGCGCTCACCTTCGGACATTGCGCCCTCGATACGGGCGTTGCGGCCGTATCCTTTGGGCTTTTTGCGCACATAGGTCATCGGCAGGGCCATGCGCTCGGCGACCATGGCGGCAAAGGGGATGCCTGCGGTTTCGCCACCGGCGATGTTGTCGAACGCCTCGAACCCGGCATCGCGCATCACGGTGACCGTCAGGAAATCCATCAGAGTCGAGCGGATACGCGGGTATGAGATCAGCTTGCGGCAGTCGATATAGGTCGGGCTGGGCAGGCCCGAGGCCAGCGTGAACGGCTCGCGCGAATTGAAGTGGACGGCCTTGATCTCCAGCAGCATCCGCGCGGTCAGGCGGGCGATTTCGGTGCTGTCGGGGTACGAGCTGGGGATCATGGTGCAAACCTCTGGGCTGAAAACAGGTTGCGGGCTGATAACGCGCGGTGCCCCCCAGAGTCGAGAGGGCGGGCAAAAGAAAAGCGGACCCGCAAGGGGCCCGCTTAGCACGTTTAGTATGGCGCGCGATCAGCTTGTCATGTCATAGGCGCGTTCACCATGCACCGACAGGTCGAGGCCATTGGTTTCTGTCTCGGCATCCACACGCAGCGGCGTGATCAGAGCGACCAGTTTGATCAGCACAAAGGTCACGACGGCGGTGAAGACACCAACGATGACCAGGCCACCCAACTGTGCAGTCCAGGCCCCTAGGCCAAAGACGGCGATCATGATGGTGCCAAAGATGCCCCCAACGCCATGCACGGCGAACACATCCAGTGTATCGTCGATTTTCAGAACGTTGCGGATGACATTCACCGCTTCCTGGCACAGCACACCAGCCACGGCACCGATGATCAGCGCCTGAACCGGATCCACATAGCCCGAGGCAGGTGTGATGGAGGCCAAACCAGCGATCGTACCGGTCACCAGACCGACCATCGACGCCTTACCGTATTTAATCCGTTCGTAAAGTGCCCATGTCAGCGAGGCGGTTGCAGCCGAGATATGCGTCACGGTCATCGCCATCGCGGCGCCCCCGTCAGCGGCAAGTTGCGACCCGCCGTTAAAGCCGAACCAGCCGACCCACAGCATCGCGGCGCCGATCATGACAAAACCCGGATTGTGCGGCGGCGTCGTGCGGTTGCGGCGCGGGCCCAGCACCACGGCAATGATCAGCGCGGCCAGACCGGCGGTTTCATGTACCACGATACCGCCTGCGAAATCGCGCACGCCGACCTCTCCCAGAATGCCGCCATCGGTCAGCATGCCGCCGCCCCAGATCCAATGCACCACCGGCGCATAGCACAGCAACATCCACAGGCCCGAGAAGGTCAGCACAAAGCCAAAGCCCACGCGTTCCACATATGCGCCTACGATCAGCGCGGGCGTGATGATGGCAAAGGTCATCTGGAACGCGAAAAAGAGAACCTCAGGCAGGTTGCCTGACAGGCTGTCTGCATCGACCCCATTCAGAAACGCCTTGCCCAGACCGCCCCACAGCCCAGATCCACCGTCGCCGAACGCGATGGAATAGCCTGCGACCAGCCACAGGATGCTCATCAGGCAGGCGATGCTGAAACAGTGCATGAAAACGCTCAGCACGTTGCGGGCGCGCACGAGGCCACCATAGAACAGGGCCAGGCCCGGAAGTGTCATAAACAGGACCAAGGCGGTTGCCACTATGATCCAGGCGGTATCGGCTCCATTCATCAGCCGCTCTCCTCTTCAGCTTGCGTGGCGGGGCTTGAAGCGGAGCACGGGTGGGGAAAAAAGAGGCAATCGTTAAAAAAGACGCCTATTTATGGGGCTTTTGTCTTATTGATGATTAAATGTGCGTCATGTTTGCAGGGTTGCGAAAAAATTAGGCGATATTAGAAAGCGCATCTGACAACAAATTCAGCGCGTGATCGCGCGCGGCCAGCCGGACGGCGTCACGGCCAAGTGCACCAAATTCGATGGTTTGCGTTTGGGTCAGCTGCCCTGTAGCGGCGATTCCGAAGCAGACGCGCCCCTCGGGTTTGAACTCGGACCCACCGGGGCCCGCGATGCCGGTGATCGATACGGCCAGTTGCGCGTTGGAATGCTGCAGGGCGCCCTCAGCCATCTCGCGGGCAACCTGTTCCGAGACCGCGCCGTGCGCGTCCAGAGTCGCCGCCTGTACGCCCAACATCTGCTGTTTTGCGGCGTTGGTGTAGGTCACGAAACCTCGGTCCACCACGGCCGAACTGCCGGGGATGTCAGTCAGCGCCGCGGCGACCATACCCCCGGTGCAACTTTCGGCGGTGGCGATCATCACTCCTTGCGCCTTGGCGCGGTCCAGTAGCGCGGCGACGGTCATAGCCCCAAAACCCCATGCGCGATCCCGGCCAGGATCAAGACGCCGATGGCGGCAAAGACCCCGGCGATCACGTCATCCAGCATCACGCCCATCGCATCCCCCTTGCGGTCGGCCCAGCCAACCGGGCCCGGTTTGGTAATGTCGAACAGACGGAACAACAGGAACCCTGCAACCCAGCCGGGCCACAGCGCCGTGATCTCGATCCCATGCGCCCATGAAGGGTATGAGATCGCCCAAAGCGCGATGAACTGGCCTGCGACCTCATCTATGACGATCTCGGACGGGTCGTGGTCCTCTTGCCCTGCGGTCATCAAGCGGGTCGCCCAGAGCCCGCCAAAGAACACCGCGAACGTGGCGATCATCAGCAGGGGGAAACCACCCAGTGTATGCAAGACCCACGCCAAGGGCAGGGCGGCGAGCGATCCCCATGTGCCGGGCGCAGGGCGCAGATAGCCCACACCGCAGACGGTGCCGATCAGGCGCGCGGCGGTCATGATTTCACCAGGCAGGCTGTAGCCAGCGAGGCAATGCCTTCGCTGCGGCCCGTGAAGCCCAGCCGTTCGGACGTTGTCGCCTTGACCGAGACCTGATCGGTCCGCAGCCCCATAATCCGGGCCATCTCGATCCGCATCGCCTCGGCATGCGGGCCGATCTTGGGGTATTCGCAGACCAGCGTGCAATCGATATTCGAGATCGCGTATCCCATCGTCGCTGCCAGCTCGACCGCGTGGCGCAGGAAAATCTCGCTGGCGACCCCTTTCCATTGCGGGTCCGAGGGAGGGAAGTGTTGGCCGATATCTCCCTGCGCCAGAGCGCCATAGATCGCATCGGTCACGGCATGCATTCCCACGTCAGCGTCCGAATGCCCCTGAAGGCCGCGATCATGCGGCACCTGAACGCCGCACAGGATTACATGATCCCCGTCGCCAAACCGATGCACGTCATACCCGTTGCCCAGCCTTACATCCATATTCGTTCCCAATATGCGTTCCGCCCGTGCAAAATCCTCGGGCCTTGTGATTTTGATGTTATCCGCGTCGCCCGGCACGATGGCCACGTCCAGTCCTGCGGCGCGGGCAACCTCGACATCGTCCGCCGCGCCGCCCGCATGAGCGGCATGGGCCGCGACGATGGTGTTATAGTGAAAGCCCTGTGGTGTCTGTGCGGCGAAAAGGCCGGTGCGATCCTGCGTGCCGGTCACCGTTTGTCCGTCTCCGGTCCAAAGCGCATCCGTGACTGCCAAGCCGGGGGCGGCAGCGGGGCTGGCTTCGAGCGCCTGCAACACGTTGTGAATAGTCTGAGCGCTAACACAGGGACGGGCGACATCATGGATCAGAACTCGGGTCACATCCAGATCGCTAAGGGCGGCCAGCCCATTGCGCACCGAACCCGGACGATCTGCGCCACCTGCGGTCAGGATCAGATCTGAAGCGGCAAATTCTTCCCATGCGGTGCTGTCCTCGGGGGACAAGACCAGCACGATGTGATCGACTTGCCCGTGAAACTGCTCAATCGTCCAGTCCGCGACGCGGCGTCCGCCTAGCGGTCGCCATTGTTTCGGGATACCCCCTCCGGCGCGCAGGCCACGTCCTGCGGCAACGATTATGGCTGCGGTGGTCATGGGCGGTGTCTCCGGTAAATTCGGGGCAATGTTTAGGGTGCGGTGAATGCAGAGGCAATCACCCGCGTTATCCCGCCTAAAAATTAAGCAAGTGATGATTTTGCGGGCTTTTCAGCTGCCGTTTTGTTGTTCATATACGCTCAATTCGATATCTAAGTCGCAACTGCCCAAGGATTAAGCACGTTGACTCTTCAACTCGCAGACAAAGACCTGACTCCGCCGGTGCTGCTGGCCCCGATGGCCGGAATCACCGACCGCCCGTTTCGCGATTTGGTGATGCGCTTTGGCGCGGGTATGGTGGTCAGTGAAATGGTTGCAAGCCAGGAAATGGTGCAGGCCAAACCCGGCGTGCGCGAACGGGCCGAGCTGTCGGCCGACGTGGAAAACACCGCCGTTCAACTAGCCGGGCGTGAGGCGCATTGGATGGCCGAGGCCGCCCGGCAGGTCGCTGATCGGGGCGCGCGGGTGATCGACATCAACATGGGGTGTCCGGCCAAGAAGGTCACGAATGGCTATTCCGGCTCGGCGCTGCTGAAAACGCCGGATCATGCGCTGACATTGATCGAGGCGGTGGTCGCGGCGGTTGATGTGCCGGTCACGCTGAAAACGCGGTTGGGGTGGGACGACAAATTACTGAATGCGCCGGACGTCGCGCGGCGCGCGCAGGCGGCAGGGGTGCAGATGGTGACGATCCACGGGCGCACGCGCTGTCAGTTCTACAAGGGGCAGGCGGACTGGCAGGCGATCCGCGCGGTGAAAGAGGCGGTCGATATCCCTGTAGTCGCAAATGGGGATATCGTGGATACGGAAACAGCGGGAACCGCGTTGGATCAGTCAGGCGCGGATGGCGTCATGATCGGGCGGGGTGCTCAAGGTCAGCCTTGGGTTCTGGCTCAGGTCTGCCACGATCTTTATGGCGCGCCTGCGCCGGTGGTGCCTCAGGGCGAGGACCTGATCGAGATGGTCCGCGCGCATTATCAGGCGATGCTGGGCTTTTACGGTAGCGATCTGGGTCTGCGCGTCGCGCGCAAACATCTGGGTTGGTATATGGATCAAGCTGGTACGCCAGCAGCCTTGCGCCGCGCCGTTCTGACCTCTCGCGATACGGAAGAGGTGATCCGCCTGCTGGGTGACGCCGTAAGCACTGAGGCGGAGGCTGTCGCATGAATTCAGACCAGAGTATTTGGACTTCGCTTCCGGTACCGGCCTTCATAATTGATGGCGATGATCGGATATCCGACGTTAATTCAGCCGGCGAAGGATTCCTTAATGCCTCGCGTAAATCGGTGATCGGGCACCCGGTTTGGGATCAGATTGCGGTCGACGCGCCACTAGAAGAGGCGTTCGAGCGCGCGCGGGCGCAGGGAACACCCTTGTTCGTGAATGATGTAGATGCGGGCTCGGGCAATCGTGCGCCGCTGCAATGCGCGCTGCAGATTGCACCATTGGTTGGTCATCCGGGTTCAATGATCATGATCATCTCGCCGCGAGAACTGGCAGGGCGGATGACGCGGGGCAATACTGTTAAATCGGCGGCGCAGTCGGCGATCGGCATGGCCGAGATGCTGGCGCATGAGATCAAGAATCCACTGGCCGGCATCACTGGCGCGGCGCAACTGCTGAGTATGAACATCTCACAGCAAGACCTTGAACTTACAGACCTTATCGTCGCTGAGAGTCGTCGTATCGTAAAGCTGTTGGAACAGGTCGAGCAGTTCGGAAACCTGTCGGAGCCTGATTTCAAGCCAGTGAATATTCATGATGTCCTGGACCGCGCACGCCGGTCGGCCTTGCTAGGATTCGGCGCGCATATGAAAATCATCGAGGAATACGACCCTTCGTTGCCGCTGGCCTATGGTGATCCGGATCAATTCCTGCAAGTCATTTTGAACTTGTTGAAAAACGCGTCTGAAGCTGCTGATCCCAAAGGCGGAATAATTCGCATCAGGACGTATTTCGAACATTCCTTCCGACTTCGGCGCAGTGATGGTTCGGGCCATTCCCTGCCATTGCAAATCGAGATTATCGACGACGGGCCGGGCCTGCCCGAGAAAATCCGTAGCGATATCTTCGACCCGTTCGTGTCGGGCAAGGAAAACGGCACCGGCCTCGGGCTGGCGCTGGTGAGCAAGATCATCTCGGACCATGACGGCTGGATTTCCGCCGACTCGGTGCCGGGCCGTACGGTGTTCCGCATTTCGCTGAGGCGGGCACCGAAGGATGCAACGTAAGACAAAGCCGGAAAGAGCTTAAGGAGAGCACCAAATGGATGGAACAGTTCTGGTCGCAGATGACGACCGCACGATCCGCACCGTTTTGACACAGGCCCTGACGCGGGCTGGATGCAAGGTGCATGCGACCTCTTCACTGACCACGCTGATGCGCTGGGTTGGTGAGGGCAAGGGGGACGTGGTGATCTCGGATGTCGTAATGCCGGACGGCAACGGTCTGGAAATGCTGCCAAAAATCGCTCAGGACCGTCCAGGTTTGCCAGTCATTGTAATCTCGGCTCAGAACACGATCATGACGGCAATTCAGGCGGCCGAGGCGGATGCTTATGATTATCTGCCCAAGCCCTTTGACCTGCCGGATTTGATGAAGCGCACTGCGCGCGCGCTGGAGCAGAAACAGCGCGTTCAGACCGAAGTGGCGGAACCTGTCGACGAGCGTCCGGAAGAATTGCCTTTGGTCGGACGGACACCGGTAATGCAAGCGCTTTATCGGCTGGTTGCACGGGTTATGAACACTGATCTTTCGGTCATGATATCTGGTGAAAGTGGAACGGGTAAATCGCTGATTGCAAGGGCAATTCATGACTTCTCGGATCGTCGGACGCTGCCATTTGTAACTGCAACTGCGGCCGATCTGCGGGATCTGGAAGGCCCCGCGCGGGTGATGGCCCGTGTGCGTGGCGGTACGTTGCTGATTGATGAAATTGCCGATATCGAGGATGAACTGCAGGCCCGTATCGTGCGCATGATGGACACGCCCGGCGATCACGTTCCGCGCTTTATGGCAACCAGCCAGTCCGACCTGACCGAGGCGATGGAGAGTGGGCGCGTGCGTCAGGATCTCTATTACCGTTTGTGCGGTGCGACCATTCATGTGCCGGCATTGCGGGAACGGGTTGATGACATCACCTTGCTGGCCGATCACTTTCTGGCACGGGAAGAACGTGAGCACGGCACCAAGCGCTGGCTTAGCGCTGACGCGGTGGAACTGGTTCGACGCTATTCCTGGCCGGGTAACGTGCGGCAGCTTGAAAACGCAATCCGCCGTCTGAGCCTGACCAGCCGCGCCGATGAAATCTCGAAAGCCGAGGTTGAGATGGTGCTGGGCAGTCAGCCCGAGGCTGAACCTGTTCTGGGTGACGGCGAACGCGAAAAACTATCGGCGTCGGTTGCGCGTCATCTGAGGCGGTACTTTGATCTGCACGGTAATTTGCTGCCACCTCCGGGTCTCTACCAACGCATTCTTCGCGAGGTCGAAGCCCCGCTGATCGAACTGGCGCTGGATGCAACTGGTGGGAATCAGGCAAAATGTGCTGATCTTCTGGGGATTAACCGGAATACGCTGCGGAAAAAGATTACAGACCTCGATATTCAGGTGACACGCAGACGCAAACTGATGTAATATGGCCACACAAAGCGTGGCATCCGGGTTCTGACCCGGCAAGGACCACGAAATATGGCGGTTAGCCGCGAAAGCGGCGCATCAGGATGAGGGCAGACGGTGGCATCCCGAGCACAGAGCGGGCTGATCCTATCGATTAATCGGTGGCGAAAATCCCGAAAGCTGCGCAATTTTAGCACCTTGGGTCTGGTTCTTCTGGGCCCTGCTTTGGCGTTGGCGACGTATCTTGTGATCGGCCCCTTTGACCTTGGGGCTTCTGCACCAACTCTGCGGCTCATCCTGCTTGCGGACTTGGTCTATGTACTGGTCGTTGCGGCGCTTGTGCTCAGTCAGGTTGGTACGTTGATTGCGGCACGGCGCGCGAAATCCGCGGGCTCGCGCCTGCACCTCAGACTGATCGGCGCATTTACGCTTTTGGCGTTGGTTCCAACCGTGACAGTTGCCATCTTCGCCGGATTGACGGTGAACATCGGGCTTGAGGGTTGGTTTTCAGACCGTGTTCGGCAAGTTGTGGGCTCATCTCTCACGGCCGCTGAAGCTTACGAGCAAGAGCACCGCGAGGGCTTGACGCAGGACGCCACAGTTCTTGCGCGGTTCTTGGACAATTCACGCGCAGTAGATTTCTACATCTCGGACGCCGAATTGCGGTCTGTGTTGGCACAGGGACAATCTCAGATTCAGCGTGGTCTGCGCGAGGCTTATGTCATCGACGGCAGTGGCGAGATCAAATCGCGCGGCGACAGGTCGTACCTGTTCAACTACGAAGCTCCGACGCCAGAGCAACTGGTCGAAGCCGCTGATACGGGCCTTTTGATCATTGCAGATTGGCAGAACAGCGAATTCCGGGCGTTGGTTCCTCTGCGCGCCTTTCTGGATCGATACCTTTATGTAAGTCGCGAAGTCGACGGGCAGTTGCTGACCTTGCTGGACGACACCAAGGAAACGGCACAGTTCTATCAACAGCTTGAAAGCGACCGGGGCCGGGTTCTGTTCGAGTTCGGTCTTTTATATCTTGGCTTTGCGGTCATTTTGATCCTTGCTGCGATGTCTTTGGGAATGTGGTTTGCCGAGCGCCTCTCGCGCCCGGTGGGGCGGTTGACAACGGCGGCCCAAAGGGTTGGTGCGGGTGATCTGAGCGTTCAGGTGATTGAAGAGGCCAGCGATGATGAGATCGCGATGCTGGGCCGTTACTTCAACCAGATGACACGGCAGTTGAAAGGGCAGCGCGATACCCTTCTTGAGAATACGCGGCAAATCGAACGCCGCCGGCGATTGTTTGACTCGGTTCTCAGCTCGGTCACGTCCGGGGTTGTCGGCGTAGATCCGGATGGTTGCGTAACATTCGTGAACCGCTCGGCTGAACGGTTGCTGGACTGGTCGCGTGGCGAAGAACACTTGGCCATCGGCATTGCCGTTCCTGAATTCCTTCCCCTATTCGAAACGCTGAAGGACAGCGGTCAGGAAGCGGTTCAGGGTGAGGTCAAGGTGACCCGTAAAGGGCGCTTGGAAAACCTGTTGGTACGTATGGCCACCCGCCGCGGCGAGGACGGTGGACTTGAAGGATACGTGGTTGCATTTGACGACGTAACCGATCTGGTCAGTGCGCAGAGGTTGGCAGCCTGGGGTGACGTGGCGCGCCGGATCGCGCATGAGATCAAGAACCCTTTGACCCCGATCCAACTGAGCGCGGAACGGATCAAACGCAAATTCTCGACCAAGCTGGATGAAGAGGATTGCGACAAGTTGGTGTCGATGACGGATGTCATCGTGCGTCAGACCAATGATTTGCGCCGGATCGTCGACGAATTTTCGAAATTCGCCCGGATGCCCGAACCCGAGCGGCGCGAGGAAAACATTGTTGAGCTGGTGCAAGAAGCGGTCTTGTTGCAGCAATCGGGACAACCGGATGTCGAGATTCTGGCCTCTTTGCCAGACCAGCCCATCCAACTGGATGTGGATGCGACGATGTTGAATCAGGCTTTGACGAACCTGATCAAAAACGCGGGTGAAGCTATCGAAACGCTGAAAAGAAAGGGCGCCCCCGACAATCTGAAGCCACAGATAAAAGTGGACGTGACGCCCGATGACGCAGGTACGGTGATAACGATAGCAGATAACGGAATAGGTTTACCGGAAGACAGGGCGCGATTGTTCGAGCCCTATGTGACCACACGAGACGAGGGGACGGGCCTTGGCCTGCCCATCGTTAAGAAAATAATCGAAGAACATGGCGGTGCACTGACTTTGGAAGATGCACCGGTATTTGACGGACAGGACCATTTTGGCGCGATGGCCGTGATCCGGTTGCCCGGGGGCAATTTCCCCCAATCCTCGGCGCCACAAAAGCAGGCAATTAAAACAAACAAACTGAAAGCAGGCCAAAGATGAGTGACATTCTAATCGTAGATGACGAACGCGATATTCGCGAGCTGGTGTCCGACATTCTGGAGGACGAAGGCTATTCAACCCGGCTGGCTGGCAACTCGGACGAGTGCATGGTCTCGATCAATTCCGAGCCGCCGGGTCTGCTGATTCTGGATATTTGGCTGAAGGACAGCCGTATGGACGGGATCGACATTCTTAAGGCGGTCAAACGCGACAATCCGGATGTGCCCGTGGTGATCATTTCGGGTCACGGGAACATCGAGATCGCCGTCGCGGCGATCAAGCAGGGGGCTTATGATTTTATCGAAAAGCCCTTTAACATTGATCAGTTGATGGTTGTTATCCGTCGCGCGATGGAAACCTCGCGCTTGCGCCGCGAGAACGCCTCGCTCAAGCGCAAGGAGGTCACGAGTTCCGACATGATCGGCAAGTCCGCCTCGTTCCGCGCGATGCAGGGACAGTTGGACAAGGTGACCAAGTCGAACGGTCGCGTAATGCTCAGCGGTCCTGCCGGATCCGGCAAAGAGATCGCCGCGCGGTACATTCACGCCCATTCGAACCGGGCAAACGCGCCATTTGTGACGGTCAATTGCGCCGGTATCGAACCAGAGCGTGTGGAAGAGGTTCTGTTTGGTCGAGAATCATCAGAGCGCGGCGTCGAATCCGGATTGCTGGAAGAGGCTCATGGGGGCGTTGTCTACTTTGACGAGGTTGCCGATATGCCGTTGGGGACTCAGTCCAAGATCCTGCGGGTGCTGGTCGATCAGCAATTCCAGCGTGTTGGCGGCTCAGACAAGGTGCGCGTGGATCTGCGTGTCATTTCATCGACCAACAAGAACCTCGACGAAGAAATCGCGGCAGAACGGTTCCGCGAAGAGCTGTATCACCGCCTGAATGTTGTTCCGATTGACGTGCCCTCGTTGGAGGATCGGCGCGAGGACATTCCGGTTCTGGCGCAACATTTCATAGAAATGTGCAATGAGTCTCAGGGTCTGCCGGTGCGCGAGATATCGGATGAAGCCGTGGCCTTGTTGCAAACCATGACCTGGCCGGGCAACGTGCGTCAGCTGAAGAACTTGATCGAGCGTGTGTTGATCCTTGGGGATGGGACCGGCCCGATTGAGGCCAGAGAACTGCCGACCGAGGATGAAAAATCCGACGACTCCGGTCGTGTGGTTTTGTCGGGTGCACTGGCGACTCTGCCGCTGCGCGAGGCACGCGAGGCGTTCGAGCGTGAATATCTGCTGACGCAGATCAACCGGTTTGGCGGGAATATTAGTCGCACCGCCAGCTTTGTCGGGATGGAACGCAGCGCGCTGCATCGCAAGTTGAAGTCGTTGGGCGTTGTGACATCGAACAAGTCGGGTGCGCGGGTTGCGCAGATTGACGAACCTGAGCCGGCGGAATAATCCGCCGGGTCTTTAACCTGCCTGGCCAGGTGTGATGATCTGGAAAGAGCCATCGTCAAATTTGACGAAACAGGACTCGGTGCTCAGGGGTGGTAGTTCGGTTGTACGAACGGCGGGCACGCGGCTTTTAACGCTTTGCTTACAAGGCGGCAGGCTGATCGGGCGATAACCTTTGGCGGCCATGCACTGTGCTTCGACCGTGTTGCGCAGGCCTTGGTTGACATCGACTGTGTAGATCTGACCAGGTTGCCACCAACCGCCTGTGCGGTGGCATCGACCGCGGCTGTCGCAATATGTTCGCCCGGGCCAATAAGTCGGCGGTCCCTGACGAACCTGATTGGCGACTGGCGCATCATTCAGGGCCTGCACCTGACATTGCGTCGTCTCGGTCTGCACGCGCGATACACTTTCGCCCTCGCGATAGTACATCGACAATGGCCCGCATGCGGTCAGGACTGTCAAAGGAATGAGTAAACGAATTACTGTTTTCATGGATTTAGAATGCCCTGACCTCAGGGATTTTACAATTCAATTGACCACTTCGGGACCATCTGTCATTCAAAACGTTCAGGCAGAAGGGCCCACGATATGAAGGTCATCATTTGCGGCGCTGGCCAAGTAGGCTGGCAGATTGCACGGCATCTGTCGGGCGAATTGAACGACGTGACGGTAGTGGACAATAACCCTGATCTTGTCCGCAGGGCTACTGAAACGCTGGACGTTCAGGGCATTGCCGGCTTTGCCAGCTACCCGGATGTCTTGGAACGCGCTGGTGCGCGTGACGCCGAGATGATCATCGCCGCGACCCATTCGGACGAGGTGAACATGGTCACCTGTCAGATGGCGCATTCCGTTTTTTCAATTCAGCGCAAGATCGCGCGTTTGCGGTCAAAATCCTACCTGCAAGCTATTCACTCAGATCTCTACCGTCGGGATCACCTGCCTATAGACGTCGTAATCAGTCCCGAGCGCGAGGTGGCCGCTGCCGCCATGCGCCGCCTTTCGGCGCCTTCGGCATTCGATACCGAGATGTTCATGGATGAGAAGGCACAGCTTTTGGGCATCCGTATCGATGAGGATTGCCCGATCGTGAACACGCCCCTGAGGCAGCTGACGGATCTGTTTTCGACCCTCAGTTCCATCGTTGTCGGGGTGCGGCGCGAGGGTACGTTGTTTGCGCCGGAATCCGAAGATCAGCTGTTCGTTGGTGACGAATGCTATGTCTTTGCCAATGTCAAAGACGTGGACCGCACGATGGAGGTTTTCGGCAAAGCGCAGAGGAAACAGGATCGCGTGGTGATCGTTGGAGGCGGCAATGTCGGGCTGGAAGTCGCGCGCACATTGGAAGAACGCGAAAGTCGTGTCCGCGCCAAGATTATCGAGCGGGACCGCAGTTGTGCAGAACAAGCCGCCGAAGCATTGGAACGGACAATTGTTCTGAACGGCGATGGTCTGGACGCTGCACTGCTGCGTGAGGCCGGGATCGAACGGGCGGATGCCATGCTGGCCGTGACGGATGACGACCGCGCCAACATGTTGGCTGCCGTGCGAGCCAAAGCTGAAGGATGCGCATTGGCGATTGCTTTGATCAACGACCCCAGCATGGTCGCGCTGATGGGGCCGCTTGGCATTGATGCATATATCAACCCGCGCGCGACAACGGTCAGTTCGATCCTGCGCCATATCCGGCACGGACGGGTGCGGCAGGTCTATTCGATTGGGGACGCCGAGGCCGAGGTGATCGAGGCCGAAGTCCTCTCGACCTCTCCAATGGCCGGGCAAAGGCTACGCGACATTGACTTCCCGGAAGGTGTTCTGGTGGGTGCGGTCCGCAAGGGCGATGAGTTGGTGCGTCCCTCGGGCAGTCTGCGGATCGAGGAAAAAGACGTGGTCGCGATCTTTGCGATGGCCAAGGAAGTGCCAGAGGTCGAGCGCTTGATGCAGGTTTCGATTGATTTCTTCTGATGGCGCGGGTTGTTGCACATCAGATCGGACTGGTGCGGCGCTTGCCGTTGTTCTTGCTGATCTGGGGCATCGCCGCAGTGTCGATGTGGATACCTGCGGCTTATGCGCTGGCTTTGAATGACCACGATACCTCGCGGTCGTTCTTCTACTCTGGATTACTGGGTTTGTTCGTGGTGGCCACGATTGCGTTGGCCTCATCCAATCGTATTCCTCGCCGGGGAACTCTTGGGCAATTGGCCGTGCTTCTTGGCTGTTTTACCGTTCTACCGTTGTTTTTGGCGATTCCTTTGCATGATGCGCTTGGAAACACCACTTTTCTGAACGCCTATTTCGACATGGTCAGCGCCTTGACTACCACGGGGGCGGATATCTTCCCTGACCCCGAACGGTTGAGCGCCCCACTGCATCTGTGGCGGGCCCAAGTAGGCTGGATGGGCGGGTTGCTGATGTGGATTTCGGCGGCGGCCATTCTTGCGCCGTTGTCGCTGGGCGGGTTCGAGGTTACGGCACGTGGTCAGCCGGGACGTCCTGTGACAGGCGTGGCGCAAAGTGAACGTGTTGATCCGCGTGGCCGTCTCATCCGCGTAACCCGGACGCTGACCCCGGTTTATGCCGGGTTAACGCTGGTGATCTGTTTGTTGCTGCTGATTACCGGGGAAACCGGCCTGACCGCGATCTGTCATGCGATGTCCACGATGGCGACGTCGGGTATCTCTCCGGTCGGGGGATTGGAAGGAGCGCAGGCTGGGATCACTGGTGAGGCGATCATCTTTCTGTTCCTTTTCTTCGCGTTGTCGCGTCTGACGTTTTCCACCGATACGGCAACAACCGGGTATTCGCGGTTGGACAAAGACCCCGAGTTCCGGATCGGCCTTATGATCGTTGTCGCTGTCGCCGCACTGTTGTTCACCCGCGTTTGGGCCGGAGTGAATGAAATCGGCAACCAACTGACGCCGGTTCAAGCGCTCAGTGTGATCTGGGGGATGGTTTTCACAGTATTGTCCTTTTTGACCACCGCTGGGTTCGAAAGTGCAAACTGGAACGATGCGCAACAGCTGTCGGGGTTGGGGACTCCGGGCCTTGTTCTGTTGGGAATCGCGCTGATTGGCGGTGGTGTCGCGACCACGGCCGGAGGGGTCAAACTGCTGCGTGTGTTTGCTCTTTACCTGAATGGTGCGCGCGAGATCGACAGGCTGATCTACCCGTCTTCTGTTAGCGGGGTCGGGGGCGGAAATAAGCGCATCCAAAGCGACGGCGCCTTTATTGCGTGGATCTTTCTGATGATGTTCGCGTTGACGGCTGCATTGTTCAACATGTTGTTGGCGGCAATGGGCGCGGGGTTCGAGCAGGCGATGGTTTTGACAGTTGCCGCCCTCAGCACCACGGGCCCTCTGATCGAATTGGCGACTGACGTGCCCATCAGACTGGTTGATCTATCGGGGGGCGCAAAGCTGACAATGTGCGCCGCCATGGTGATTGGACGGCTTGAGACGCTGGCAATTATCGCCTTGATCACACCGTCCTTGTGGCGGGACTGAGAATCAACACTCGTGTTAATGATTGATTTTTCATCTGGAAACTCGGTTAACGACACTCCATACTCTGCCAGAGGGAGCGCGTTGGTCCGCAGCGCGTAGCAAGAACAATGGCGAGTTTATAAAAATATGGCTTCGGACAGACAGAATCTGCAGGACGCGTTCCTGAACAATGTACGTAAGGCAAAGGTCCCGGTCACAATTTTCCTGATCAACGGTGTGAAATTGCAAGGTGTGATCACGTGGTTTGATAACTTTTGCGTGTTGTTGCGCCGCGACGGACAGTCGCAGCTGGTTTATAAGCACGCGATCTCGACCATCATGCCATCACAGCCGATCAACCTGTATGAGGGCGAAGACGCCTCTTGATGGAACATGACAGGACGCGCACCCGGGCTTGGGTGCTGCATCCGGAAATCAAGTCAGATGAACAGCGCCGTGTCCCTGAACCGGCGCTGGCAGAAGCGGTTTCTTTGGCCGCTGCTTTGCCCGGCCTTGACGTGGTCGGGTCAGAAATTGTGCGCTTGCCGCGGGCGCAGGCCGGTTTGTTGTTCGGCAGTGGCAAGATTGAAGAACTGGCCGAGCGGCTGCACGACAACAAAATCGAACTGGTGCTGATCGACGGTCCGGTGACGCCTGTCCAGCAGCGCAACCTTGAAAAGGCGTGGAAAGTCAAAATCCTCGACCGGACGGGGCTGATCCTCGAGATTTTCAGCGACCGCGCCCGGACACGTGAAGGTGTTCTACAGGTCGAGATGGCCGCACTCAGCTATCAACGGACACGATTGGTACGCGCCTGGACCCACCTGGAACGCCAGCGGGGCGGTTTGGGTTTTGTCGGCGGCCCCGGCGAGACGCAGATCGAAGCCGACCGGCGCGCCATTGACGAACAACTTGTTCGCTTGCTGCGGCAATTGCAGAAAGTTGTCAAGACACGCACCTTGCATCGTGCGGCCCGTGCCAAGGTGCCGTATCCTATTGTGGCGCTGGTGGGTTATACAAACGCGGGCAAGTCCACTTTGTTCAACCGTCTGACCGGTGCCGAAGTGATGGCCAAGGACATGCTGTTTGCCACGCTTGATCCAACTATGCGCCGGGTCGAACTGCCTGATGGTCCCGAGGTGATCCTGTCGGATACGGTGGGGTTTATCTCGAACCTGCCGACCGAGCTGGTGGCTGCCTTTCGCGCCACGTTAGAGGAAGTCCTGGGTGCCGATATCGTCGTCCATGTCCGCGACATCAGCCACGAAGAGACTGAAGCACAGGCGCAGGATGTCGAAACCATCCTGACGTCTCTTGGGGTCGAGGATAACCGCCCGCGTCTGGAAGTTTGGAACAAGATCGATCTGTTGAACCCCGAAGAACGCGAAGCGGCTGTTGCCCGTGCGGATCGTGACCCTGAGGTTTACGCGATTTCGGCGGTCACAGGAGAAGGCGTTGGCCCGCTTTTGGCCGACATCGCGACCAAGCTTCAAGGGGTTCGACACGAAACGACGCTGTTGCTGGGCTATGCCGAGGGTGACAAGCGGGCATGGTTGTTCCGTCAGGACGTGGTTCGGGCCGAAAAACAGACCGAGGATGGTTTCGAACTGACCGTTCTATGGACGGACAAGCAAGCCGCGCAATTCGCAGCGCTTTAGGCGTTATTTCCCGTCGATCTGGCGTTGATAATCGTCGGTGTCGAACCATCCCAGCGAAGTTTTCACCTTGTGGTCCTCGGTCAATTCCCACTCTTCCCAGCCGCGGGTGATGACATGGTTGCCGGTTTGCGCGTGATGACCTTCCAATGTCCAAACAAAGATGGCGTGACTACCTGCCCATCGCATCATGTCGCAGCGCACCTCGAGGTCAGGAAAGTCTGCGTAGAACCCGCGCGCCATTTCAGCAACTGCGGCCCGTCCGACAATCGGATCTCCTCGGTTTATCGTGATTTGCCCATCAGGAGCGTAAAACCGTGCCACTTCGTCAGGGTTGCCTGAACTCCAGGCAATCGCATAGTCGCGCGCGAGATTGTTCAACCTATCCCGAATGCTGGCCATAAATACCCCCAAACCAAATGTCTTTGCCTTAGGCGAGGGTACGGCAAAACCACCGCTTTCGTCCACGCAAGCTGAAAAAAGGGGCAAGGTCTTGCCGAACAGGGGAAATTAGCGCGGGATCAGGTTGGTAACGCCGACCGCAGCCGCGCGGGCGAGATCCAGGTCCAGCGACATCGGAATATACTCTCCGCGGCGCCACAGTTGGGCTTGGTCATCATAATAGCGGGATAGAAAATGACCCGACTGACCGGTTGCCGTTATAAAGACCGAACTGTCGGGGTCGGCAAAATCATAGACGCCCCGATATCCTGCACCATGAACGTTCTGGAACGGGTCCGGCCCTTCGCCCGAGGTGCGCCCGCGTAGCAAAGTATTGTCGCCGCCGCTGGTGGATTGGCGGATATTGACGAAGAACCGCAGAACCGGGACCGAGCCCAGAACCGGGTGATCATGGGTCGCCTGATGCGCATCGCCCCAGCGTAAGGACTGTAGCGCGCCGCCGTATTTCTCGGTGATCCAGATCAGCGCATCATCCAGTGCAAGGCGGGCCATATCACTACATGTTTCCGTTGGTGCGCTTTGCCGAACGTCGCACCAGACCGCCGCGCCATCAATGTTCCGATAGACGCGTTCGATGAACAGCGGCTCGACATGTTTAAACTCTGCCGCAATCGGCCCCAATTCGTCCGAGATCAAACGGATCTGAAGCGCCCGCAGCCACGCCGCATAGATCAAAGGTTCAGGCAGATGTTCGTTCATCTCGCCATTCCACTCGGCCAGCAAATTAAGTGCAATCTGACGTTGCCGTTCTGGTGTACCTTCGGGGGCCGAAGCTCCAGTGAACCACAAATCTGCCCCGATCAGCGGCAACAGGGACCGGGCAGTGAAGCTTACGGTGTCCAGCTGTGCCTCGATAAAGCTGTCGCGCGTATGGACCTCGCGCGATTGCATCAGCCTTTCCCATCTGTGAATGCGTTGGGTATCGCCCCATTCATACGACACATGTCTCGGAAATGGGCGGTTGATGACCTTGTTGTTGGTATTACCTAGGATACCGCCTGCAGGGGCCACGAATTCGGGGTTATCGCCATAGGGCAGACGTCCCTGCCAGCGGTTCTCGTTCAGCCAACCCGGTGTTGGAATGCGTCCCCGGCTTTGGTTTCGCAGGTCGCGGCGGGGCATCGCACCGATCAGTTTCATACCAATGGTATCCGTATCGACCAGCGAAAGGTTCTGGGACGGAGCAATGAAAAGCTCGGCCGTGTCAATCGCCTGTCGCACTGTGTCCGCATTCATCAGCGCCATTGAAGCAGACATCGAGGTATCCTGCGCGCTGAGCGCAGTCCACGACAACGACGTTACATGCCCCGGAGGCGTGATGGTTCCCAAGTCAAAGTCACTGCCGGGCAGGACAGGTCCGTTCTCTGTCCAGCGCAAGGTCAGTGTAATGGGCGCTTCGTCCTTTATTTCTATGATCGATGGACGGCTGCGGAACTGTTTGAAACCGTCAGGCGTCAGGTATTCTTCAGGGTTGTCGGGGTTGAGCTGTTCGATATGTATGTCCTGGTCGTCCAGATAGGACGATGTCAGCCCCCATCCCAGACGATCGCTGCGCCCGGTCATGATTGCCGGAACGCCGGGGATACTTGCACCGATCACCCCACCCTTGGCCAGTTGCAGACGGGCCAGATACCAAATACCTGGCGCTGTAAAGCCCAGATGCGGGTCATTGGCCAGCAAGGTGCCCCCGATGGCCGAACGTGAAGGTGCGGCGCTCCAGGCGTTGGAGGCTCCGGCCAGTCCGCGCTTGGGAAATGGTGATAACGGGGTATCGGGCCTTGGGGTTCCCGCCGCGTAGCGGGGAACGCCGGGAAACAAAGTTGCGTATTCGGGTAGGGCTGCGATCCCCGACCCCGGAACATCGGGTAAAATATCAGCCAGTCTTTCGGCATCGTTCAGCATTAGCGATGTGCGCGCCCGCAGCACCTCATCCTCAAGATGTCCGGACAGTTGCAATGCCATCAGCTTGATGACCGCTAGGCTGTCGCCGGGTTGCCAAGGAGAGACCGACGCGTTGAAAAGGAACATCTCGGGTGCGCCGCGACCCAACGCGCTTTCGTTGATCTCGGCCAGACGTGCGTTTACCCCCGAGGCATACGCCCGCAGGGCCGCTTTGGTATAGTCGTCCTGAACCGTGACCGAACGATGGGCCAGCCCGTACAGGTCCAGTCTGCGCAACAGTTTGTCGATGTGAACGGTGCGTGCGCCAAAAACCTCGGATAAACGCCCCTGTGCCGTTCTGCGCAGAACGGTCATCTGCCAAAGCCGGTCCTGAGCATGCGCATAGCCCAGCCCAAAGAACACATCCGGGTCAGTCGCACCCAATATATGAGGAACATTTGCAGTGTCGCGGACGATCTCGACCGGGGCTGTCAGGCCCTGAACTTCGACCGTCTGATCATATTCCGGCAAGGATTGACTGGCCAGAAAATACACCAGCAGGACAGCGGCCAAAGTTAACAGAACGAGGCCCGATGCGATACGCACCAGCCAGCGAAATACTATAGCCATCTGCGGTCCAATTTCCTGTTCATCCGTCGAATGGCGCAAGAGTAAAGGAACCCATCGCGAACCGAAAGAGCAGCGCGGGCAGTTTGTTCCACTGCGCCGTTACGAAACGCAAACCCCGCCGCTGACCGGGGTCAGGGCGGGGCGAAACCGGGGGTCTCCGGTTCGGGTCTTACGGAATGATCCGTGTGTATTTCGTGCCTTCTACGGTGGCGCCAATCTGCAGGCCGGCTTGGCCAAATACAGCAGCCAACACGGGTGAACGCAGTGTTGTTGTGTCGGTCGAAAGGCTATCGCCCTGATCGCTGACCACATAGCCGATATCGGCCCCAGCGGTCCAACCGCTGGAACGGCGGAAATCGTTTAGCGCGTCTTGCGTCATGAAGAACAGGACATGTGCATATTGCTGCGCCCCGATCTGCAACCCGGCGGTGCCTTTGACTGCCGAGTAGTAATCGACAGTGGCACCGTTGATACGCAGTGCGCCGCGGCCATATCCGCCACCAAATACAAATCCGGCCTCTGTTATCAGCGGCATGACCAGCATGCCGTTGGCTTTTTCGGCGATCTCAACCGTGTTTGGGTAGCGCGCGTACATTTCGGTCAAGGTCGCATCGACACGCGCATCAATCGTGGCTGCGTTCGAATTGCCGACACCGTTGCCGCAAGCGGCAGTCAGGGTCAGGCCGGCCATGCCAATGGCAAAGCCACGACGGCTTAGTCGGGGGGAGTTGGAACTGCTCATGTTTTTTCTCTGTATAACTGCCTGAATTGTCGGGTGTTCCCGATCTTATCTGCAAGGATACGCCGATTGATTCTGCGTGTCACGGGAAAGCTGGCCCCGTACCGATCACAATCGGCGAAAATTCGCGACAATATGTCTTTTAACCTTGCAACAGCTTAGCGACCGCGGGTGCGAAATAAGTCAGTATGCCGTCGCAGCCCGCGCGTTTGAATGCAAGCAGGCTTTCCAGCATCACTTTTTCCCCGTCGATCCAACCGTTCTGCGCCGCGGCCTGAACCATCGCGTATTCACCCGAGACCTGATAGGCATAGGTCGGTGCCCCGAAGGTGTCTTTTGCTCGGCGGCAGATGTCCAGATAGGGCATCCCGGGTTTGATCATCACCATATCCGCGCCTTCAGTCAGGTCGCGTTCAATCAACCGCAGGGCCTCGTCCGAGTTTGCCGGGTCCATCTGGTAGGTCTTTTTGTCCCCGGTCAGCGCGCCTGAGGCACCCACCGCATCGCGGAACGGACCATAAAAGGCGCTGGCGTATTTGGCAGCATAGCTCAGGATCATCACATTATGGTGCCCTGCCGCTTCCAAGGCCTGACGCATAGCCCCGATCCGACCGTCCATCATGTCCGAAGGGCCGATGATGTCTGCTCCGGATTCGGCCTGCGCCAGCGTCATTTTGACCAATGCCTCGACGGTCTGGTCATTCACAATCTCGCCATCTACGACATAGCCGTCATGGCCATTGTTGTTGTAGGGGTCCAGCGCCACGTCGGTCATCACTGCGATATCAGGCGCCGCTGCCTTGATGGCCCGTATTGCCCGGTTGGACAGATTGTCAGGGTTCCAGGCTTCGGCACAGTCCTCGGTTTTCAGGCCGGGATCGGTGTAAGGAAATATGCAGATTGCCGGGATTCCAAGCGCCTGTGCCTCGACAGCGGCCTTTGCGATCAAGTCGACCGAGCGGCGGACGACGCCGGGCATCGATGGAACGTGCTCTTCCACACCCTCTCCATCGCGGACAAAGACCGGCCAGATCAGATCATCCGTGGTCAGAGTGTTCTCGCGCACTAACCCGCGTATAGCTGGCGATTGACGGGCCCTGCGAAAGCGGGTCTGGGGATAGGGGGCGATGGTGGGTTTCATGTCGCACTCTCCTTGAATATTCCCGCATTGGGTGGCATGAATTCCGCGTAGTCTCAAGGGTAACGATGGACGCGCCGGTGCGAAGAGGGTCCCTGGTGACAGTGAACAAGGGGCCGATGCGTGAACTTATACTCTTCGATCTTTGAAGTCATTGACATGCGCAGCTTTTCCAATCTTTGGTATTGGATCGTGCTGGCGGTGCTTTGGTCTTCAGCTAGCCACTGGGCGATGGGGGTTCCGTTTGATCTCGTTTCGCGCGCCCGTCGCAACGGAGGTCAGGCCGAGCAGGATCTGTTGGATATCGTTCGGATAAACGTTAATCGGCTGATTTACATCGTCGAGGTTTCGGGACTGGTTATTCTGGCGTTTGGCTGTTTCTTTTTCACAGGTCTGGCTACGCTTGGCTTTTATTACGGGATTGAACTTGCACAGGCGGTATTCTTGTTGTTGTTTCCGGTCGGTTTGGTCATGCTGATCAACATCTCGGCGGCTCGTAAGTTGCAGCGAACCGAGGTTGGCCTTGAACCGGTTGCTAAAATACTGACCCGGTGCAGGATTTATACGCAGATTGTCGGAATGATTTCGATCTTGATCACCTCGCTCTGGGGTATGTATCAGAACTTTTCGATTGGCGTTCTGGGATAGAGAATTCGGAAAGGCAGGGCGATGAAGGCTCCGAACCATGTCACGGTTGGCGGCGCGCCCGAAGGGTTTGACGCGCAGCTTGTCCTGAATGAGATCACCCGCTCGGGCGGACCGGTATGCCATGTGGCGCGTGATGACAAACGGCTTGAAGCGATGCGCGCCGCGCTGGCGTTCTTTGCGCCCGATATGCCCGTCTTTGTATTTCCGGGCTGGGATTGTCTGCCCTATGACCGCGTCTCGCCCAATGCCGATATCGCCGCCGCCCGTGTGGCGACGCTGGCCGCGCTGGTGCATCAGATGCCCGACCGGTTCGTGCTGCTGACCACGCTGAATGCCGCCACCCAACGCGTGCCCGCGCGCGAGGTTCTGCGCGAGGCCGCGTTTACCGCCCGCGTCAATCACCGCGTGGACGAGGCCGCGTTGCGCAACTTCCTTGTCCGCATGGGTTTCACCCAAAGCCCCACGGTGATGGAGCCCGGCGACTATGCCATTCGCGGCGGCATCATCGACATCTTCCCTCCGGGCGAGTCCGGCCCCGTGCGTCTGGACCTGTTCGGAGACGTTCTGGACGGCGCGCGCCGGTTCGATCCCGTCTCGCAGCGCACCACCGAAAAACTGGAGGTGGTGGAACTGGCCCCGGTCTCCGAGGTTATTCTGGACGAGGCCGCCATCACGCGTTTCCGCCAGAACTATCGCATCGAGTTCGGAGCGGCGGGCACCGATGATCCCCTGTACGAGGCGGTCAGCGCAGGGCGCAAACATCAAGGCATTGAACACTGGCTGCCCTTCTTCCACGACAAGCTGGAGACGCTGTTCGACTACCTTCCCGAAGCATCGATCACCGTCGATGATCAGGTCACACCCGCGCGTCTGGCGCGGTGGGATACGATTGCCGATCAGTATGAAACCCGAAAACTGGCACTAGCCAACCGATCCCGCATGGACACGGTCTACAAGCCGACCCCGCCCGGATTGCTCTATCTGGACGATACGGCTTGGGAGGCTGCGGTCGGCGATCGTCGGGTGATGCAATTCAGCCCTTTACCTAAGGCCAGCGGGCCGGGCGTGATCGACGCGGGCGGGCGGATCGGACGCAACTTTGCACCCGAACGGCAGCAGGAAAGCATCAGCCTGTTTGGGGCTTTGGCCGCGCATATCACCGACAAGATGGCCAAAGGCCCGGTGCTGATTGCGTCTTATTCCGAAGGCGCCCGCGAACGCCTGACCGGTTTGATCGAAGACGAAGGTCTGGCCGAGGCGATCCCTGTCACCGATGGCACCCGCGTCGGTAAACGGGGCCTGCATCTGGCCGTCTGGGCGCTGGAGCATGGGTTTGAGACGCCCGACCTGACGGTCATTGCCGAACAGGACGTGCTGGGCGACCGCCTGATCCGCCAACCCAAGAAGCGTCGCAAGGCCGAGAACTTCCTGACCGAGACCCAATCCCTAACCCCCGGCGATCTGGTCGTCCATGTGGATCACGGCATCGGCCGCTATCAGGGGATGGAGGTCGTCACCGCCGCCGGCGCCGCCCATGAATGCCTGCTGCTGGAATACGCCGAACAGTCGAAATTGTATCTACCGGTCGAAAACATCGAGTTGCTATCGAAATACGGCCATGACGAAGGTCTGCTGGACCGTCTCGGCGGTGGCGCATGGCAGGCTAAAAAAGCCAAGCTGAAAGAGCGTATCCGCGAGATGGCGGATAAGCTGATCCGCATCGCCGCCGAACGCGCGCTGCGCAAAGCACCGGTGATGGACCCACCGCCCCACGCGTGGGAGGAGTTCAGCGCGCGCTTTCCTTATCAGGAAACCGACGACCAGCTGCGCGCGATTTCCGAAGTGATGGAGGACATGCATTCCGGCGCGCCGATGGATCGACTGATCTGCGGCGATGTGGGCTTTGGCAAGACTGAGGTCGCCATGCGCGCCGCCTTTGTCGCCGCCATGTCCGGCGTGCAGGTGGCGGTGATTGCGCCGACAACGCTGCTGGCCCGCCAACACGCGGCCTCGTTCAAAGACCGCTTCCGGGGGTTCCCGCTGGAAGTGCGCCAACTGTCGCGGTTCGTGTCCGCGAAAGAAGCGCAGCAAACCCGCGACGGGCTGGCACGCGGCACAGTCGATATCGTGATCGGCACCCACGCACTGCTGGCCAAGGGCATCCGTTTCAACAATCTGGGCCTGCTGATCATCGACGAAGAGCAGCATTTCGGCGTCGGCCACAAAGAACGCCTGAAACAGCTGCGCAGCGACATCCACGTCCTGACCCTGACCGCGACGCCGATCCCGCGCACCCTGCAGCTGTCTCTGACCGGCGTACGCGACCTGTCAATCATCGGCACGCCACCTATCGACCGCCTGGCCATCCGCACCTATGTCAGCGAATTCGATGCGGTCACCATCCGCGAGGCGCTGCTGCGCGAACATTACCGTGGCGGGCAGAGTTTCTACGTTGTCCCGCGTATCTCGGACCTGCCCGAGATCGAAGAGTTCCTGAAAGAGCAACTGCCTGAACTGACCTATGTTGTCGCCCACGGTCAGATGGCGGCGGGGGAACTTGATGACCGTATGAACGCTTTCTACGACGGCAAATACGATGTGCTGCTGGCGACTACGATTGTGGAAAGCGGGCTGGATATTCCGACCGCAAACACGATGGTCGTACATCGGGCCGATATGTTCGGCCTGTCACAACTCTATCAAATTCGCGGCCGGGTGGGGCGCTCAAAAACCCGCGCCTATGCTTACCTGACCACCAAACCGCGTAAGAAACTGACGGCCACGGCCGAGAAACGCCTGCGCGTTCTGGGCTCGCTGGATACACTGGGGGCCGGGTTCACGCTGGCCTCACAGGATCTGGACATTCGTGGCGCTGGCAACCTGCTGGGCGAGGAGCAATCGGGTCAGATGCGCGACGTGGGCTATGAACTCTACCAGTCCATGCTGGAAGAGGCGATTGCCAAGATCAAATCCGGAGAGATGGAGGGGCTGTCCGACAGCGATGACCAATGGGCGCCGCAGATCAATCTGGGCGTTCCCGTCCTGATCCCGGAAGACTACGTACCCGATCTGGATGTGCGTTTGGGTCTTTACCGTCGCTTGTCCTCGCTGTCGACCAAAGTTGAGCTAGAGGGCTTTGCGGCCGAGTTGATCGACCGGTTCGGCAAACTGCCGAAAGAAGTGAACACCCTGATGCTGGTTGTTCGCATCAAAGCCATGTGCAAACGAGCAGGTATCGCCAAGCTGGACGGGGGGCCGAAGGGCGCGACCATTCAGTTCCACAACGACAAGTTTGCGTCTCCGCAGGGGCTGGTTGAGTTCATTCAAAACCAGCGCGGCATGGCCAAGGTAAAGGACAACAAGATCGTTGTGCGGCGCGACTGGAAGAATGATGGCGACAAGATCAAAGGGGCTTTTGCCATCGCTCGTGATCTGGCCGAGAAAGTCATCGCCCAGAAAAAGAAGGCCAAAGCAGGCTGATGCCGGTGCAGGGGGCGCTGCCCCCGCCGCGCGTGCCGCGCGACTCCCCCGAGGTATTTCGGACAAGATGAACAAGGGATCCCAGTTTCATCTGGCTAAAAATACCTCCGCCGGAGGCATCGCGCGTCAGCGCGAATTAACTGCGCATCGCGGCTTGGGCGCAGAAACACGAGGCTGCGACTGCCCGATCTGCCCGAGCCAAGGCAAGGTCCAACCGTTGTCTGATCTGTTGGATTTCGACCGTTTCGTTCCGCGCCTTGAGGCAATCGTGTAGGCCCTTGAGGCTCCAGACGTTGTCCGGGTGGATCGACGCGCGGCTGAGTGTGCCGCCAAGGCCAAGGTCTTCGCGATAGATGGCCTCGGCTTCGGTCACGTGGCCTTGTTCGAACAAAAGAGCGCCTAGCGCATGACGGGTGGGCTGCATCCAGCCCCACGGCTCGTCATAGGGCAGGTTGTCGTCCAATTCGACCGAGCGGCGCAGGTGGGCATAGGCCGCGTCGAAGTTTTCCTTTCGGTATTCGATCTCACCCCGCAGCATTTCGTGGGCGATCTCCAGCAGGTCTACAACACGGTTGTTGTGCATCAGACGAGTTTCGGGGACGCGGGCTTTGGCTGATAGAAAGAGTTGTTCTTCGGTTTCGGCCTCGGCCACGTCTCCGGTCGCGGCATAGGCAATCGCGCGGGCGTAAAACGTGGTCGCAGTCAGTGTTCGATATAAGTCGGGGTCCGAGGGCAGCTCCAGCGCTTTGGCCTCATCCCATCGACCAAAGCGGATCAGGATATGAGGGCCCATGGACATATAGCTTTCGAAGTAATCGGCCATGGGCGGGCTTTCGATGCGCAACATGTCTTCGGGTGTGGTGTCCCAAAGGCCCTGATTGGCGCGCAGGGCAGGTTCCA
Source organism: Ruegeria sp. HKCCD7628 (assembly GCF_057221005.1). Classification (NCBI taxonomy): domain Bacteria; kingdom Pseudomonadati; phylum Pseudomonadota; class Alphaproteobacteria; order Rhodobacterales; family Roseobacteraceae; genus Ruegeria; species Ruegeria sp. HKCCD7628. The sequence continues at coordinate 350,891 of NZ_JBWVBA010000001.1, read as the reverse complement.
TCTGCCCCAGAAACAGCGCGCCGTAGATGACGAAGTGGTAGTCGTGCTGACGGTAGCCTGTGTAGATATTGAACGCGCCTTCGCGTTCATAATACTTTAAGTCGGCCTCGATGGCCTTTTCGTTCCAATGAACCACATTGTGATAGTGGCCGCATAGTACGTCTATATGGGTGGGCATATGCACCAGATGACCCGCATCAGGGACCAGAGTGCGCAGGACATCGCCCGCTTTCAGGGCTTTTTCAGGGGTCGGAGACATCTCCATCAGATGCACATAGAGATGCAGAAGCCCGGGATGGGACATGGCGGCGGGATCATTGGCCATGGCGTCTTCTAACGCCTTTTGCGCTTCGATCGTGGCGGCACCTTTGGCGGGCTGGCCGGTTTTCAAGTCCCACATTTGCCAGGGGGTCAGGTTCAGCAGCGCCTCGACATAGATCGTTCGCAGGTCCAGGTGATCGGGCTGTGCGGCAAAAGCGTGGCGCATAGCGTCGGCGAAGTTGTGGTCCCAGACATGCATGTCGGGGATCGGATCGCGCTGAGGATACCGCGCGGGCAGGGCGTGGATCAGGGCTTGCTCGACTGGTGACCCACTGTCTGCCAAAGCAACCGCCTGCTGTGTCGCGTCATAGGCCAGCACCAGCGCCTTTTTCTGCCCTCGATTATCGCGCAAATCCCAGGGCAGGTTGTAATTTGGCCCTGCCGCATAAGCGATCCCCCAATAAGCCATCGCACAGTCGGGGTCGGCATCGGCAGCCTTTTGAAAGCAAACGACCGCTTCGTCATGGTTATAGCCATAGGTCCAGTTTAATCCGCGGTCGAACCACAGCTGTGCCTCGGGTGAGGTGGTGGTGACCGGGCAGGAATATGTGCCCAAATCGTAATAATCGCTCATCGGAGTCTCCCCTCGGGTTGGGAGAAGCCTAGCGCGATTTCAAAGTCTTGCACAGATCAGGCAGGCAGTCGGTTTTCGATCCGCCCCATATGCAACATCAGGACGAAACCCAGTGTGCTCATGGTCAGAATGCCAGCGCCCAGCGGCAGAATTGACCCATCGAACAGCAACCCGATCGAACCGGCAATGACGGCAGCCAGAACAGTTGAGACCGCGCCGATGACCGAGGCCGCCATGCCAGCGATGTGGCCCATCGGCTCCATCGCGATGGCGTTGAGGTTACCCATGGTCATTCCGGCCATGAAGAACACCGCCGTTTGCCAACTGACGAACAGCGCGAAGGAGAGGTTGGCCGACAGGTCGAATGAATTCAGCAGCAGCACAGATGAAGTAAACAGGATCTGACCGCCCAATACCCAGGTCACGATGCGCCGCATTCCCAACCGTACCACCAGCGCCGCATTCAACAGGCTGGCCGAGCCGGACATCAGCGCGACGAAGCCAAACCAAAACGGGAAGCTATGGGCGCTGTCGTGGATCTCGCCATAGACCTGCTGAACCATTGTCAGCATCGTGAACAGCATTCCAAGGCACAGGGTCTGAACCAAAATCGACACACGGACCGAGGGATGGGCAAACATCTGATGCGCCGCATCCAGCATCAGCGGAAAGCGCAGGGGGCGGCGGTCCTCGGGTGTCAGAGACTCGGGAAGGCGTAGGCCCATCCAGACGATGGTAATCAGCGAAAACAGCATGAAACATACGAAAATGCCGCGCCATCCCGTCAAAGCGATGACACCAGCGCCCATCATCGGAGCAATCGCAGGGACCAGGGTAAAGATCATCATAGCGATAGAGACGATGCGCGCCATTTCACGCCCGGAATAGAGATCGCGGATGATGGCCATCGCAACCACGCGCGGGGCAGAACAGCCCATTCCCTGAAAAATGCGGGCGATGAGTAACATCTCAAGCGATGAGCTGACCCAAGCAACAGCCGCTGACACAACGTAAAGCGCCGAGCCCACATAGATTACGGGTTTGCGGCCAAACGCGTCTGACAACGGGCCAGTGAAGAACGTGCCAATCCCCATCCCCAACACAAACGAGGTCAGGATCAGTTGCGCCTTGTTGATGTCATCAGGGCTGAACTGCGCGCCGATATCAGGCAGCGCAGGCAGGATCGAGTCGATGGAAAAGGCGATCGTCGCAAACATCATTGCGACAAGCGCGACAAACTCTCCGCGTGACATACGATGCGCCATTGGGCCCTCCTGATCTGTTCGCGCTATCACGCGCGGTCAGGGGGCGCCAGCCATGTCGATGCACAGGGGGTTGTGCTAATTTGCAGAGGAAGCCTCAAGTTGAGACATGATGTCAGCGATTACACGTTCCCACATCTCGGGCGGTTGCGCACCGGGAACCGCATGCTGGTTGGCCACGATAAAGGTGGGGACCGAGTTCACTCCCATCTGACGTGAGTGGCTGTCGCGGTTGCTGATATCTTCCCGGTCCGCGTCTGACTTCAGCAGTTTCAGAACGACAGCGGCGTCCATGCCGATTGTATCTGCGATATCGGCCAGAACCTCGTGGTCGCCAATGTCACGGGTCTGCACGAAATAGGCATCAAACAGGGCGTCCACGGCCTGGGTCTGTTTGCCTTCGATTCCGGCCCAGTGAATAAGGCGATGTGCGTCCAGCGTGTTGGGGGTTCGCTTCATCCCTTCAAAGTCGATTTTCAGACCCGCGTTTTCGGCGTGTTCCACCACCGGCGCATAAGCGCGCACCGCGCCCTCTTTGCCACCGAACTTGCGTTCGAGGTATTCGCGGCGGTCCATACCGGCATCGGGCATGTCGGGGTTCAGTTGGAACGGGTGCCATTCGATAACGAACGGATGATCAGGGATCGCAGCCAATGCCTTGTCCAGGTGGGTCTTGCCGATGTAACACCACGGGCAGATCGGATCGGACATGATATCAAGCTTGACGGTCTGGGTCATGGTTGGCTCGCCTTGAAATAGGCCGGAAGCGCCCGGCGCAGGAGTTTTCCGTTGCCGCCAGTCGGAAGCTCGGGCAGGTGGATGAATGCGCGAGGTTGTTTGTACCGCGCCAGGTTGGCCTCCACATAGGTGCGCAGGACCGTCTCGTCCAGCTTTTCCGGCCCGGTGTAGAAGGCTGCTATCAGGAACGTGTCCTGTTTGACCTCGACTGCGGCAGCGCCGACCTGTGTGATGCCGGGATGCTGGGACAACACGGCCTCAACCTCGACAGGTGACACGCGATAGCCGCCCGCGTTCATCATGTCGTCATCGCGCCCGAGATAGGTGATCTGACCGTCTATGGCCATGGCACCCTGATCGCCGGTCAGAAACCAGTCACCCTGCATCCGGGCCTGTGCCTCTTCCGGGGCATTCAGATAGGTCAGCATCAAACCCGGATCATCGCGGTGAATGGCGATGGTGCCTTCCTGACCCTGCGGGACTGGACCATCCGGGCCCAGGATCGCCACGCGGCGACCGGGTTGCGGTTGTCCCAGCGCCTCACCCCGTGCCGGATGGTCGGGGCTGGACGAGATGAAGGTCGAGCATTCAGACATTCCGTAGGCTTCGAACAGCTCAGTCCCTGTGGCGCGCAGCCAATGCTGGTGCAAAGTTGGCGACAGCTTTTCGCCTGCGCATAAGCCGTGGCGCAATTCGGGCAAATGCAAAGTACCAGTCGATGCGACAATCTTGCGGAATACGCCCGGCGCGGCTGCAAAGATCGAGACCCTGTGGTCGCGTATCACATTTGGCAGTGAGGTAAGCTCGGTGCCGGGGTCGGGGATCAACGCGGTCGCTCCGATGGTCCAGGGGTCCATTAGCCCCGTGCCCAAGGTGTAGGTCCAGTTAAATGCACCCGCATGACAAAGTCGGTCATCCTCGCGCAGCCCATACCAGCCGTCGACCATCATTTGTCGCGCCCAGATCGCACGATGTGCATGCGCCACGGCACGCGGTTTGCCGGAAGTACCAGACGTATAGACCACATAGGCCATACGATCGGGGTCACCCATCTGGAACGCGGCGGGCGATAGGTTCCGCATCACGGCAAGGTCTGGCAGGGTGATCTGCATCGGGTGATCCGTGCATGCGACCGAGGGGTCTCGGAGCACAGCGGTGGGGTTCAGATCTTGAATGATCTTCGCCGTCTCGGGCGCAGTCAGCTGCGACGAAGTAGGAACGGGTACAATCCCAACTGCGATCGCTCCAAGATAGGCGATTGGGAAATCAACAGTATTCCCAAGGCGCATCAACGCGATATCGCCGGGATGCAAACCGGTTTGAAGCAACCCGGCCCCTGTTCCCAGAATAGCCTGTTTGAGCGCGGCATAGGTCCAGTCCTGAGGATCATCTCCGCCGATGACGGACAAGGCCGTCTTTTCCGCCAGACGATCTGCATGACGCAACACATGGGCCGCCAGATTGAAGGGCGCGGGACAGGGCGGGGGAGGGCCTTGATCAAACACAGACAGCATGGGCCTTGGCTAACGTGACGACTGCCGCGTTGCAAGCGGGACAGCCTGCCCCTATAGAATGACGCATGAGCAAAGAAGACCAGACATCGCTGATCCGCATCGCGCGCGAAACCGGAGAACACACGGAACTAGAGCCGCTGGACCTGGGTGCCCGTGTGCGCGAATTACGCAAGGCGCGCAGCTGGACGCTGGAACAGGCGGCCACGCAGGCGGGGCTGGCGCGATCGACGCTTAGCAAGATCGAGAACGGGCAAATGTCCCCTACCTATGACGCTCTGAAAAAACTGGCTGTAGGGTTGGAGATTTCGGTGCCTCAGCTGTTCACGCCTCCGCAGCGCGAACAGGTGATCGGGCGGATGTCAGTCACGCGGATGGGCGAGGGCGCGGCACACCCGACCACGACCTATGAGCATGAGTTGCTGGCCGAAACGCTGACAAAGAAGCAGATGCTCCCTTACCGCGCCCGCGTTCGTGCCCGGTCAATGGATGAATTCGACGGCTGGGTGCGTCATGACGGTGAAGAATTTCTGTATGTGCTGACTGGGGTAGTGCGGCTGTATACGGAATTCTATGAACCGGTCGAAATGCGCCGTGGCGACAGCGCTTATTACGACGGCAGCATGGGGCACAACGTCGTATCTGTCAGTGATGAGGACGCGATGATCCTTTGGGTGACGTCACTTGCCTAGCCCGCGGCTGAACTCGCGGTTCAGTCCTTCGGTGAACAGGAAGTCTTCCAGCTCTTCCCGAGCTTCATTTACGGTCAGGTGGTGGCGCTTGGCCAGATAGGCTTCAAATCCCTTGCGATCTTTGCTGAGTTGCGTCTTGTCCTGTTCGCGCAGGTTCGGAAAACGCCGTTTTGCCCGCGCGTACATCGCATCCCAGTCTTGCGTCAGGTCAGTCCAGTTCAACATCTGTTCGCATCCCGTTTTTCAGGTTCCATCGCTGCCCGGCCTTCCAATAGGTTACGAAGGGGGGGCTGCGCGGGTCGCATGACAAAATGTCGCACCCTGAGGGTGCTTTGGGCGCAATACAAAAAAGCCCGTTGCAGGCAAACCGCAACGGGCCGACGGACCGGTGTTTGGAGTGAGTGGAGGCTGGTCCGTGATTGTTGTGCGCCGCGCGGCAGGTGGAACGTTATGGTATTAAAAACAAATGAATATTATGGCCGCGCGAAGCGTATCTCTGTCAAAAGGCTACAACGCAAAGATGTATTTCGTAAAGGTATTTCTGCGATTGTCGTTAATATGATGAAAACCAAAGGCATACGCAGCTTTTGGTGGCTGGCAGTCTGCAACACACACCATGTAGGGAATGTTGCAGTTTGTGCTGATTTCCGCCGAGGGCCTTTTCTGACCTTCAGGTGCCAGAGTTGAAAGCCGCTAGGGCTCGTACCACCAAACCTGAGGCATGTACTCCGGCCCGTCGCCGTAGATTGGCAGGACCTCTGGCTGCTTCAACTCTTTGGCATGCGCAATACGCCCGACATCGAAGTTCCAAATTGGAATGACATAACGGCCAGCGGTCAGAACCCGATCCAACGCCCGTGTGGCGGCCACGAAGTCCTCGCGACTTTCTGATGCCAGCATAGCGTCGATCAACCCGTCGACAGCAGGTGACGCCACCCCCATCAGGTTGCGTGTTCCTTGCGAGTCGGCATTGTCGCTACCCCAGTACAAGCGTTGTTCATTGCCGGGCGACAACGACAGCGCTCGGCGGAAGAAGGTCATGTCGAAATCCAGATCGCCAGTCCGTCCAGTGAACTGAGCGCTGTCGACTTGTTCGATGTTGACCTGAATCCCAAGGCGTTCCAGTGCGCGGGAATAGATTTCGATTGCAGTCTCACCCTCGCTGTCGCCTTGTTGCAAGAGGACGTTAAGTGTGAATGGCTTACCTTCCGCGTTGCGCAGCATTCCATTTTGAATGGTCCACCCAGCTTCGGCAAGCAATTGGGATGCTTTGCGGATATTGGCCCTGTTGCGCGCGGATCCGTCGCCTTCGGGAAGAGAATACCCTTCAAGGGTGCCTGGCAGCAAATCCTCCTCGAATTGCAGCAAAAGCTCCTCAACCCGCCCCGTCGCCGCGCCGGGTTGCATGGCCAATTCCGAGCCTGAGAAATACGAAGTGATCCTTGGTTGGGCGCCGCCAGTGATTGTGTCGTTGATGAACTCGAAGTTGAACGCCAGCATCAATGCCTCGCGTACACGCCAATCGTCAAACGGCGCCTTGCGTGTATTTATCACAAACCCTGTCATTCCTGAGGGCTTGCCGTGGGGTATCTCGGTCTTGATGACATCTCCACGCTGAATTGCCGGGAATGTATATTGCGTGTCCCACTTGTCCGCGTTGAACTCACGAACGGCCGTCAGTTCTCCGGCCTTGAAGGCTTCGAACAGGACAGTCCCGTCGCCATAGAACTCAATCCGTATTTCATCCAAGTTCATCGTGCCGCGGCGGAAGGGAATATCTGCCCCCCAGTAATCTGGATTGCGACGCAGGTTCACGTAGCGGCCAGCCTCATAGCTGTCGACCAAATACGGTCCGGTACCTAGGGGAATGTCTTGCAACGGGGCATTCGCGAAATCCTTTCCCTCCCACTGCGCTTTTTGAAGGATAGGTCTCAGACCGGCGATCAGGGCCAATTCGCGATCGGGTTCATTGAAGGTGATCCTGACAGAGCGGGGGCCGGTCTGTTCGATACTGTCTATTTTGCCCCACAAGCCGCGATAGCGCAGGTGACCTTCAGTTCCCAATATCTCATACGACCAGATGACATCGTCTATCGTGACCGATGTTCCATCCGAGAAGCGAGCGTCTTCGCGCAGCGTAAATTCGACCCAAGAGCGGTCCGGCGCAGTGTCGACTGATTCGGCTAACAACCCGTAAAGTGTGAAAGGTTCGTCCCAAGAACGTCCCATCAGGCTTTCATGGGTCCAAAATCGCAATTGCCAAGGGGAGGTCCCTTTTTGCACAAACGGGTTCAAACTGTTATAGCCGCCGGTATTCCCGAAAACGACTTTGCCGCCTTTGGGCGCGTCTGGATTTGCATAGGGCAAAGACACAAAATCCGGTGGTAGTGCCGGGTCGCCGTACATAGCTATGCCATGGGCCGATTCTGCATTGCCTGACGCAGCGGCAAAAACAATAGTGATTCCCGTGATCACAAGGCGAACGGGACGAAGAAAATCGGGGCTCATTTTGGAAACAATCCTGCTCTGGCCTTATTTTGTTGGGATTCATCGTACCGATGATTTTTCTTATTATCAAACTTTTAGCTTGGACGAAGGCGTGGAATTGCTTATAAAGGGTGCACTGCTCGATAGGTTTCTTGCCTGTATGAAACCTGCCTCAATAACTTAACGCCCGCTTCGTGCGGGCGTTTTTTTTGGGCGGTATGCATGTCTGAAACTAAGCTTCGATGTTTCCCGTTCCCTTTGCAGGTGCAGCATGGCACTGTGCGCCCAAAGTGGTTTGCAAGGGAGAGGCGGCATGAGCCTGACGGGAAAAACGGCGATTATCACGGGGTCGAATTCTGGTATCGGACTTGGCGTCGCACGCGAGCTGGCCAAGGCCGGGGCGAATGTGGTTTTGAACTCGTTCACCGACAGGGATGAAGACCATGCCCTAGCCGAAGAGATTTCAAAAGAGACCGGTACAAAGGCGCGCTACATTCAAGCTGATATGTCCAAAGGTGATGAGTGCCGCGCCCTGATCGAGCAGTCTGGGGCCTGCGATATTCTGGTCAACAATGCCGGCATTCAGCACGTCGCACCGATTGATCAGTTCCCGGTCGACAAGTGGGACGCAATCATCGCGATCAATATGAACTCGGTCTTTCATACAACTGCTGCGGCGCTGCCGATGATGCGGCAGGCAGGGTGGGGGCGTGTGGTCAATATCGCCTCGGCTCATGGCCTGACGGCCTCGCCTTTCAAAGCGGCCTATGTGGCGGCCAAGCATGGGGTTGTGGGTATGACCAAGACGGTTGCCCTGGAGACGGCGCAGGAGCCGATCACCTGCAACGCTGTCTGTCCTGGCTATGTGCTGACGCCTCTGGTCGAGGCGCAAATCCCTGATACGATGAAGGAATACAACATGAGCCGTGAGGACGTCATCAAAAACGTCATGTTGCAGCGCCAGCCATCCAAAGAGTTTGCGACGGTCGAACAGCTTGGCGGAACGGTGCAATTCCTATGCTCGGACGCGGCGGCGCAGATCACGGGGACGACGATTTCTGTGGATGGCGGCTGGACCGCGCTCTGAGTCAGGAGTTTTTCGGTGAAACGCATCAATCTGGCTTTGCAAGGCGGTGGCGCGCACGGGGCGTTTACCTGGGGCGTATTGGATCGGATTCTGGATGAAGAGGATATCGAGGTTGCGGCGATCACCGGAACCTCGGCCGGGGCGCTGAACGGGGCGGCGTTCAAGTCTGGCATGGTGCGTGATGGGCGCAACGGGGCGCGTGCCATCCTGAACGGATTGTGGGAGCGGATGGGCGCTGTGGGCGACATGCGGTTGGCCAACTGGATGCAAGCGATTGAACCCGCTCAGGTCGCGCAGGCGATGGAATATTCGCTGCCCTTTTCCGTGGGCGATGCGTGGTCGCGGCTGGTTTCGCCCTATGCCTACGGCCCGTTCTACCGCAATCCGCTGGAGCCTGTGGTCGACCGATTCAATTTCGATCAGGTCTGTGCGGATGAAGGCCCGCGCCTTCATGTCTGCGCCACTTGTGTACGCAGCGGCAAGATTCGTGTTTTTACGGGGGATGAGATTTCAACCGACGCGATTTTGGCCTCGGCCTGTTTGCCGACGCTGTTTCAGGCGGTTGAAATCTTTGATCCCAAATCGGGCCGGACCGAAGCCTATTGGGATGGGGGATACACCGGCAATCCGGCGCTGTATCCTTTGTTCAACAAAGACCTGCCAGATGACGTAGTGATCGTGAATATCAACCCGCTGGAGCGCGACGAGGTACCGAAGACCCCACAGCAAATCCAGAACCGGGTCAATGAGATCAGCTTCAACTCATCTCTGTTCCGAGAGCTGCGCGCGATCAGTTTCGTGCAGCGCCTGCTGGCCGAGGGCAAGCTGCAAGCGGGTGAGATGAGCCGCGTTCTGGTCCATATGATTGCCGATGACGACTTGATGAACGATCTGTCGGTGGCGACCAAGACGGTGCCGAACCCGGTGATCCTGCACAAATTGAAAGAGGCCGGGCGCAGGGCAGCTGATCGTTTTCTGGCCGATCACAAGGGTGATCTGGGTCAGAAAAGTACTGTAAACCTGCCCGAAATGTTTAGCTGATCACTCTGGCGGCTGGGTCGGGTCTTTATCATTCGGATAAACCAGCCCGGCCGAAATCACCAGTTTGGCAGCGTCCTCGATTGACATGTCCAACAGGATCACATCCTCTTCGGGGAAGAACAGCAAAAAGCCCGAGGTCGGGTTAGGCGTGGTTGGGACAAAAATACTCAGCAAGTTGCCGCCGGTCTCGGCCCGGTCGTTGACCTCGCCCCGGGCCGTGGTCGAGACGAAGCCAATCGCCCAGATGCCCCGGCGGGGATATTGGATCAGGCAGGCTTTCTCGAACGAGCGTTCAGTCTGGGCAAAGACCGTCTCCGAAATCTGCTTGATCCCTGAATAGACCGACCGCACCACAGGCATCCGGTTCACAAGGCTTTCGGCAAAATGGATCAGCGAGCGGCCCAGAATGCCTTTGGCGATCCAGCCGACCAGCACAGTGAAGATCAGGAAGATCACCACGCCCACGCCGCGCAGGTTGACCCCCACATATTCGGATGGCTGGAATTTCTGCGGGATCAGCGGCAGGACCGCGCTGTCGATCCAGCCCACGACGGACCAGATCAGCCAGATGGTCAGCCAAACCGGCGCAATGACAACGATGCCCGTCAAGAATGACGCGCGCAGCCGGGAAAACAGGCCCGGTCGGCGGTGAGGTTCTTCGTCAAAGGGCGTGTTCATTGCGGTCCTGAGTGATTTGCCGATTTAGTTAAGCAGTCCGGGGCCTTGGTACAATAGCCTTGCTCACTCGGACAGGGCGCGTGCGATTCCAGCGGCCAATTTTGCGTTATTTCTGACCAATGCGATGTTTGCGGTCAGCGAACGCCCCTCGGTCTGTTCGTAGATGCGCTGCAACAAGTAAGGGGTGACGCCTTTGCCTGTGATCCGATGCGCGTCGGCGTCTGCTTGGGCCGAGGCGATGATTGGGGTCAATTCCTCGGCCGGGATTTGATCTGCGTCGGGGATCGGGTTGGCCACAAGTTGCCCACCGGGAAGCCCGAGGGCGCGACGGGTGGCGTGGGCCTTGGCGATAGCTTCGGCTGTGTCCATGCGCAATGGTGCCGCATACGGGGATTTGGCGGACCAGAAGGCAGGGAATTCGTCCTGTCCATGCGAGATGACCGGAACGCCCAGCGTTTCAAGAACCTCAAGCGTTTTGGCCAGATCGAGTATGGCTTTTGCACCGGCGGCCACAACAGTCACAGGGGTTTGAGCCAACTCATGCAGGTCCGCTGAAATATCGAATGAGGTTTCGGCCCCTTGATGCACGCCGCCGATCCCGCCGGTGGCAAAGACCTGTATTCCAGCGTAATGCGCAGCGATCATTGTGGCGGCGACGGTGGTGGCTCCGGTCCCGCCGGTCGAGATGCAGGCCGCCATGTCCGCGCGCGAGATTTTGGCGACACCTTGCGCCTGACCAAGCGCTTTGAGCTGATCCGCTTCCAGCCCGACGTTCAGCACGCCGTCGATGACTGCAATCGTTGCCGGAACCGCACCTGCGTCGCGGATATCCTGTTCCACCTGTGCCGCGACCTCGATGTTCTGAGGGTAGGGCATCCCGTGGGTTATGATGGTGCTTTCCAGCGCAACGATGGGCTGGCCTGCGTCTTTGGCGGCGCGGACCTCGGCCGAGTAGTGGATGTCGATCACAGTGGGGTTTCTCCGGAAACGTAAGTGGCGGCGGCGTGCAAGGCGCGGGTCAGGGCAGCGTCGGGGGTGGCCCCGGCGGCCTCGGACGCGATATGCGCCGCCATGAAAGTGTCGCCCGCACCGGTCACGCGTGTCACCAGAACAGACGGGGGTGTTTGGGTCAGAATCTCGTCTGCGGTGCCCACGGTGGCCGAGTTGCCGCCATCCGTGACCAGCACCCGCAGCGCGCCGCGATCCAGCAGACCTTTGGCGGCGGATTCGGAATCGGTGAACTCACGCTGACACAGGAGCCCTGCCTCTTCGAGGTTCACGTAGAGCGTCGCGCGGGCGTGTTTGAGGAAGGGCAACAGGCGCTCGGCCTTACCGGGTGACGCAGGGGCCACGCGCAGATCGGCTTTTGCGAAGGCCGGGCTTTGGGCGATTTCTTCCAGCAAAGATAGCGTCAGGTTACCATCCAATGCGATGGGGCCTTCGAACGGTGTGTTCTCGTAGCCCAACGGTCCGTGCATCAGCGGGCGTAGGATTTTGGCCCCTGCGGCCTCTAGCGAATGGGCATCCGCAATGGCGGCGATCAGCCCGTTGGCGCCTTCGACCGCCATATAGCGGTCGGTCGGCAAATCCTGCGAGCGGTAGATGTGATCCGTGACCATGCCCAGCCGTGCGCAGGCATTGACCAGTTCGTCGCCTTCAGGGTCGCGGCCAATTGCGGTCAGCAGTGTAGGCGTCATACCGAACCGCACCAGCGTCATGGCGATATTCATGGCCACGCCGCCGGGCAGGCGGGTGATCCGTCCCGGCACGTCTGACCCCTGCCGCATGGCGCTGGCAGACCGCCCGATCACGTCCCACAGGACCGAGCCGATACACAGTATTTCGCTAGTCTGAGTCATGCCCGTGTCATGCCGCAGCGTCACGGCAGGTGCAAGGGTTAACGCTCACATCGCGTCGGTCAGAGCTTTCAGCGCGGCAACCGGATCGTCCTGCGACCAGATCTCATCGCCGATGCCGAAGAAATCAGTGTGCGGCGACAGCGCGCGGACCAGCTCGGGGGTCAGGCCGCCTTCGGCCACAACCGGCACTTCGATCATCTCGGACCACCACTGGAACAGGTCTTTTTCTGCGATTGTGCCATCGCCCAAGGCAGACGCGCCAACCGGGCCAAAGGCCACGTAGTCCGCGCCGTTCTCGCCCGCGGTCATACCATCATGGCTGGAGGCAGCGCAAAAGCTGCCGACGATGGCATCCGCGCCCAGTTCTTTGCGTGCTGCCCGGACCGAGCGCGCACCGTCATCCAGATGCACCCCGTCCAGCCCCAGCCGCTGCGCCAGCAGGACATGGTTCGAGATCACGAGCGCCACATCCCGCGCATGGGCGACCTCGCGGCAGGCATCGGCGGCGCGGGCGATAGTGTCTTCGTCGTTGCCCGCCAAGGCGAGGCGGATGCAGGCGATCTCGGTGCTGTCCAGCACGCGGCCCAGCTGCTCGGGGAAGGTGCTTAGGGTGATCGTGGGCGGGGTGATCAGGTAAATCTGCGGCTGCTCGGGGGTGTCCATTGGCGCGTCCTTCGCTTTCAGTCTTTGGCGCGGTTTAGCGGATTGGGCCGGGGAAGCAAACTTTTTAGCCGGATATTGGCGCAATTGGCCGCCCGGACGGCTTGCCCTGCGCCAATGTGCCGATTACAGCAGGCGGAACTTTCGGAGACAGCCATGCCCAGCGACAAATCCCAGCCTTCCTTTGTGCTCGTGCGCCCTCAGATGGGCGAAAACATCGGTGCTGCCGCGCGGGCGATGTGGAATTTCGGGCTGGACCGGATGCGGATTGTTGCGCCACGTGACGGTTGGCCGAACCCCAAGGCCGTAGCCATGTCCAGCGGGGCGGGGCGGTTGCTGGATGAGGCGCAGCTGTTTGATGATCTGGCCGGGTCTTTGGCTGACAGCACCTTTGTCTTCGCCACTACCGCACGTCAGCGCGGGTTGACCAAGCCGGTCTACAGCCCCGAACGCGCCATGCAAATCGCCGCCGAAAAGGTTGCGGCGGGCGAAAAGGTTGCCGTGCTGTTTGGCCCCGAACGCGCGGGGCTTGAGAATGAGGATATCGCCAAGGCCAACGCCATCATCTCGGTCCCGGTGAACCCCGAATATGCCTCGCTCAACCTCGGGCAATGTGTGCTGCTGACTGCCTATGAGTGGATGCGCCAAAGCGCCGATGTGGTGCATGAGGCCACTGATTTGGGCAAGGGCGATTGGGCGACAGGTATTGAGGTTGAAAAACTGGTCGAACATTACGAAGACCGGCTGGAAGAGGCGGGGTTTTTCTACCCGCCCGAAAAGGCCGAAGGGATGAAGACCAACCTGCGCAACCTGTGGTCGCGTATGCGGATGACGCGGGCCGATGTGCAGATGCTGCACGGGATCATGCGGCAGATGGTCCGCTGGAAGGACAAGGGCTAAGGCTGGACCTATCTTCCGCTTCACCCTAGCGTGCGACGAAACAAGGACATGAGGACAGCATGAGCGGCAAGCGCAGCATCTTCGAAGAGGTCTCGGGCGACCAGAAACAAGAAGCGGTTCAGCCCGGTATGATTGACCGTGGCCGAGGTGGCGCGCGTAAGGCGATCCGGGCGTGGCTGATGGTGCTGTTTGCGCTGGTCGTGGTGATGATCGCTGTGGGTGGCCTGACGCGCCTGACCGATAGCGGGTTGTCGATTACTGAGTGGCGACCGATCACCGGGGCCATCCCGCCGATGTCCGAGACCGACTGGCAATCCGAGTTCGACAAGTACAAGGAAATCGACCAGTGGCGCATCCAGAACCAGTGGATGGAGTTGGACGATTTCAAATTCATCTACTGGTGGGAATGGGGCCACCGCCAATTGGGGCGCGTGATTGGTCTGGTCTGGGCCATCGGGTTCTTTGGTTTCCTCGTCGCGCGAAAAATTCCAACGGGTTGGACCGGCAAGCTGTTGATCCCCGGTGTTCTGGGCGGTGTGCAGGGGGCCGTTGGCTGGTGGATGGTCGCTTCGGGCGTGACGCAGGGCGAGGGTATGACCGCCGTTGCCAGCTATCGCCTGGCCACCCATTTGGGGCTGGCCTTTGTGATCCTTGGGTTCCTGGCGTGGTACATCTTTGAGCTGGGTCGCGAGGAGCGTGACCTGATGCAAGCGCGCCGCGCGAAAGAGGCAAAGCTGTTTTCGCTCTCGACCGGTTTAATGCATTTCGCATTCCTGCAAATTCTGATTGGCGCACTGGTCGCCGGGATCGACGCGGGGCGCTCTTATACCGACTGGCCTCTGATCGGCGGGCAGCTTTTGCCGCCCGACGCCACGATGCTAGAGCCGATGTGGCGCAACTTCTTCGAAAGTCCCGGTCTGGTGCAGTTCATTCACCGTTGCGCGGGCTATCTGCTGCTGATCTTCGGCGTCATCGTCTGGCGGCGCGGAGGCACCAGCGCGCATCCGCAAACACGGTTTGCCTTCAACGCGGCTTTTGCAGCGCTGGCGCTGCAAGTGGCGATCGGGATTGTGACCGTGGTCTATGCCGCGCCGTGGCAGATCGCGATTGTCCATCAGTTCATGGCCGTTGTTGTCTGGACCCTGATCCTGCGTGCACGTTTCCTGACCGCTTACCCAATCGCAACCTCGATCCGCGGAGCGTGACATGACCGCCTTTGACGACCTGATGGCCTTTCAACGGGAAACCTCGGCGCTGGGGCAGATTGCCGGGCGGCTGGGCTGGGATCAGGAAACGGTGATGCCGCGCGGAGCTGCACCGCAACGGGCCGAAGAAATGGCTGCGATCGAAGCTGTCCTACACGCTCGACGCTCTGACCCGCGCGTGGCCGAGTGGCTTGATCAGGCCGACCCGCAGGATGAAGCTGGCAAGGCGCAGATCCGAGAAATCCAGCGGTCCTATGAGCGCACGGTCAAAGTTCCCGCTGACTTGGCCAAGGCGATTGCGCGTGTCACATCCGCGGCGCAAGGCACATGGGCGCAGGCCCGTGCGGACGAGGACGTGGCGACCTTCCTTCCCGTGCTGCAAGAGGTCGTTGCCCTGAAACGCGAAGAGGGTGCGGCGCTGGCCCAAGGCGGTGATGTTTATGACGCCATGGTCGAAGATTATGAGCCCTACACCACGGGCACTCAAATTGCCGAGATATTCGACCAGATGCGCCCGCGTCTGGTGGCCCTGCGCGCCGCTGTTCTGGATCGCCCCGCGCCGCAAACCCTGACCGGCACTTTTGACGAACTGATCCAGATGCGCCTGTCGCAGAAACTGGCGACCACCTTCGGCTATGATCTGAACACGGGCCGCGTGGACAAGGCGGTGCATCCGTTCAGCTCGGGCAGTGGTCTGGATGTGCGCATCACCACCCGCACCAGCGAAACCGACCCGTTCAACTGCTTCTACTCGACTATTCATGAGGTCGGCCATGCCGCTTATGAGCAAGGCATCGATCAAGCTTATGCGCTGACCCCGCTGGGCAGTGGGGTGTCGATGGGTGTGCATGAAAGCCAAAGCCGGATTTATGAAAACCAGCTGGGCCGATCCCGCGCCTTTACAGGCTGGCTGTTCGATCAGATGACAGCGGCGTTTGGCGATTTCGGGATCAGCGACGCCGACGCATTCTATGCAACCGTCAATGGTGTCCATAACGGCTATATCCGGACCGAAGCCGATGAGGTGCAATATAACCTGCATATCATGCTGCGCTTTGATCTGGAACGCGCCTTGATGGCCGGAGACCTGCAGGTCAGCGATCTGGAAGCCGCGTGGAATGACCGTTTCAAGGCCGATTTTGGCTATGCGGTCGACAAGCCTTCGAACGGGTGTTTGCAGGATGTGCATTGGTCGGTGGGGCTGTTTGGCTATTTCCCGACCTATTCGCTGGGCAATGTCTATGCCGGGTGTCTGTATGAGGCTCTGCGCGCGTCGCTGCCCGATCTGGACGCGCAATTGGCGCAGGGCGACGCGTCCGCCGCGACCGGTTGGCTGCGCGAGAACCTGCAACGCCACGGTGGGCTGTATGCCCCACGCGAAACCATACAACGCGCCAGCGGGATCGAGCCCGAGGCCGGTCCTTTGCTGGACTATCTCGAAGCCAAATTCGGCCAGCTTTACGCGCTGTAATCCTCACGTTCTTGTGTTGAGGCATGGGAATTACCGCCTCAACCGATAAACTATCCCGGATATGTTCTGGGAGGAGCGCATGTCGTTCAGAAATAAGGTCAAATCGCACGCTGCCGTCGTCCTGACAAGCGAGGGATTGCAAAGCGCACGCCGAACGGTGCGGGAAACACGTCGACGGCTAAGCGGCACACCTCATGTCGTTCAATACTTCCACGACGTGAGCGATCCTTATTGTCACCTGAGTGTGCAACTTCTTGGCCAACTTCGCGACAAATATGACGTGCGGATCGAACCGCATCTCATGTCTCGCCCGACATCAGATATCCTGCCTGCGCCAGAACAATATCGGCACAACGTTCTGCTGGATTCTGTTAGATGGGCAAAACGATTGGGTTTGAATGCGCCGGGAAATATTTCGCCGGAAGGTCCCGTATTTGATCTGGCCGAGCGGCGGCTTGCAGCCGAGCTGAACGGGGCGGATTTTGTCAAAGCGGCTTCGCAGATTAGCCAAATGCTTTGGTCAGCCAAGGACATACCCGATGGGCCGCAGGCCGATCCGATACACGCGCGTGCAGATGGCGATCGGGCGTTGCAGGCCGCGGGGCATTACCTGGGTGGTACGGTTTCCTATGGTGGTGAATGCTATTGGGGGCCAGACCGGCTCTCCTATTTGGAAACTCGGCTTGAGACGCTTGGGCTGGGGCAAGCAAACCCGTTTATCGTGCCCGAGATCAGCGAACCCAAGCTCGATGCTGCGGGACAGGAACTGGAGTTCTTCTTTTCTTTCCGCAGCCCTTATCCCTACCTCGCATTTGATCGCGTCCGGGATTTGACGGCCCGATCGAATGCGAAACTGATCCTTCGACCCGTGTTGCCGATGCTGATGCGGGGGCTTCCGGTTCCGAGTGCCAAATCGTCATACATTCTCAAGGATTGCGCCCGCGAGGCGCGACGGCTGGGCATCCCGTTTGGACGCATCAGCGACCCGTTGGGTGCGGGGGTCGAACGTGGATACGCTTTGTTGGACCATGCCGAGGCCCACGGGCGGCTGGCCGAATATTGCTCGTCCTTCATGACGGCGGTCTGGTCCAAGGGGATGGATGCCAGCACCGATGCTGGGCTGGCCTATATTGTCACGGCTGCCGGCCTGGATTGGAACGCGGCGAGGGGGCAGATTGAATCCTCACACTGGCGCGACAGGGTTGAAGCCAACCAGGCCAGACTGCAGCAAATAGGTCTTTGGGGGGTTCCTAGTTTTCACCTCGCGGGTCAAAGCGTATGGGGCCAGGATCGGCTTTGGGTTCTGGCAGACCTGTTGCGTGGCAAGGCTTAGTTTCACGGCCGAACGGATTGGAAAGACGCTGTAAATTGCCCAGAACATGATCGCGCAGGCCGCCCCCAAGCGTTTCCAAGTTGAGGTAATTCCTCAGCACATTCAGCCACAACACCAAGTTTCTCATTCAGAAAAAAGCCCCGCAGCAAAAGGTGCGGGGCCGGATTTGTTGTTAGCAGTTTTGCCTATTCCTCGGCTTCTTCGTCACCCTGATCGGCGATCCATGCGACGCTAACGACCTCTTCGCCTTTCCCGGTGTTGAACACCCGCACGCCGCCCGCGCTGCGCGACCGGAAAGAAATGCCGTCGACCGGAACCCTGATCGACTGCCCCTTGGAGGTGGCCAGCATGATCTGATCGTCGATCTCGACCGGGAACGAGGCCACAAGCTCTCCGCCGCGCATGGCTTTGTCCATCGCCGCAACGCCCATGCCGCCACGCCCGCGCACGGGGTAATCGTGGCTGGAACTCAGCTTGCCTGCACCGCCCTTGGTGATCGTCAGGATCAAGTTTTCGGCTGCCGACATCTCGGCGTAGCGTTCCTGCGGCAGAACACTATCTGCGTTGCCTTCCTCGTCATCGCCCTCGGCCTCATCGGTGACACCGGCCATCAGGCGGCGCATCTTGAGGTAAGCCGCGCGCTCGTCCGAGCTCGCGTCGAAGTGACGGATGATCGACATCGAAACAACCTCATCCTCGCCGTTCAGGCGCACGCCCCGCACACCAACCGAGGATCGGCTGTTGAACACCCGCACATCCGTGGACGGGAAGCGGATCGCGCGGCCGGATTTGGTAACCAGCATCACGTCGTCATCTTCGGAACAGATGCGCGCGTTGATCAGCTTGGTGTCGGCGTGCTCGTCCTCGAACTTCATGGCGATTTTGCCATTGCGCTTGACGTTGGTGAAATCCGACAGGCGGTTGCGCCGCACGGTGCCCGCGCTGGTGGCGAACATGATCTGCAGGTTTTCCCATTCCTCATCCGGCACATCCACTGGCATGATGGCTGCGATGGAGACACCGGTCGGGATCGGCAGGATATTGACGATCGCCTTGCCTTTGCCGGTGCGCCCGGATTGCGGCAGGCGCCAGGTTTTGAGCTTGTAGACCATGCCGTCCGTGGTGAAGAACAGCAGCTGCGTATGGGTGTTGGCCACGAAGAGGGTGGTGACTACGTCCTCTTCCTTGGTCTGCATTCCCGACAAGCCCTTGCCGCCACGCTTTTGCGCCCGGAAATCGGCAAGCGGCGTGCGCTTGATATAACCGCCCGAGGTGACGGTTACGACCATGTCTTCCCGCTCGATCAGGTCCTCGTCTTCCATGTCGCCCGACCAATCGACAATCTCGGTGCGACGGGGGACGGCAAACTGCTCACGGACTTCGCGCAGCTCATCGCCGATGATCGACATGATCCGTTCGCGTGAGGACAGGATATCGAGGTATTCCTTGATCTTGGCCGCCAGTTGCTCCAGCTCGTCCGTGACCTCTTTGACGCCCAGTTGGGTCAGTCGCTGCAGGCGCAGTTCCAGAATGGCGCGGGCCTGAACCTCGGTCAGGTTATAGGTGCCGTCGTCGTTCATCTTGGACAGAGGATCGTCGATCAGACGCAGGTAGCCCTCGATCTCGGCCGCAGGCCAGCGGCGCGTCATCAGTTTCTCGCGCGCCTCAGCCGCGTCAGCCGACGAACGGATGGTGGCAACCACTTCGTCTACGTTCGAAACGGCCACAGCCAGGCCACACAGGATATGGCTGCGTTCGCGCGCTTTGCGCAGGTCATAGGCGGTACGGCGGGCGACGACGTCTTCGCGGAAGTCGATGAATGACGTCAGGAACCGGCGCAGGGTCAGTTGCTCGGGCCGCCCACCGTTCAGGGCCAGCATGTTACAGCCGAACGATGTCTGCATCGGCGAGAAACGATAAAGCTGGTTCAGCACCACCTCGGGCGTCGCGTCGCGCTTGAGTTCCACCACGACGCGCACGCCGTTGCGGTCGGATTCGTCCTGCACATGGGCCACGCCTTCAATGCGTTTTTCACGCACCGCCTCGGCGATCTTTTCGATCATCGAGGCCTTGTTCACCTGATAGGGAATCTCATCCACGACGATGGCGTAGCGGTCCTTGCGTAACTCTTCCACGCGGGTCTTGGCGCGGATGATGACGCTGCCGCGTCCTTCCAGATAAGCTTTGCGCGCACCGGACCGACCCAGCATGACACCGCCGGTCGGGAAATCAGGGCCGGGGACGTATTCGATCAGTTGCTCCGACGTCAGGTCCGGATCGTCGATCAGCGCCAGCGTGGCGTCGACCACCTCACCTAGATTGTGCGGAGGGATATTCGTCGCCATACCCACGGCGATACCGCCGGCACCATTGACCAGCATGTTCGGGAACCGGGCGGGCAGGACGGTCGGCTCTTTATCCTTACCGTCGTAGTTGTCCTGAAAATCGACCGTCTCTTTTTCGATATCGGCCAGCAGAGAGGCGGCGGGCTTGTCCATCCGCACTTCGGTATATCGCATGGCCGCCGGGTTATCGCCGTCCATCGAGCCAAAGTTGCCCTGACCGTCAAGCAGTGGCAGCGACATCGAGAAATCCTGCGCCATCCGCACCAGCGCGTCATAAATCGCGCTGTCACCGTGCGGGTGGTATTTACCCATCACATCGCCGACCGGACGGGCCGATTTGCGATAGGCCTTGTCATGCGTGTTGCCGGTTTCGTGCATCGCATACAGAATCCGCCGGTGCACCGGTTTCAGCCCGTCGCGCAGATCAGGGATCGCGCGGCTGACGATGACCGACATGGCATAATCCAGATAGGACGTGCGCATCTCGGATTCGATAGACACCGTCGGACCGTCATAAACGGGGCGCTCGGGCGGGGTTTCATCCATGTTTTCTGGGGTTTCTGGCGTATCGCTCACGTAAACTGCCCGATCTTTAGCTTGGGTCTATATCTTGTGGATGCACTCTATCAGACCCGGCACATAAGGTGCAAGCAAGCTGATCATTTCCGCCGAAAAAGCCAGGGTAACAGTTGGGTAACATATTGTTATCCAAGTATTAGGTGGTTTCCGTGCTACCCTAAAGAGACCTTGCAATAAACTTGGAGGTCTGAATGACGCAAAGCGAAACCGAATTGATGCTGAAAGGGTACGGGCTGACAACGGCGGAATTCTTCTATCACATGCCCGACTATATCCACGTCCTGAACACGTTCATCTGGCAGGATTACGATCTTGCCCCGGACCATCCGAAACTGTTCGATTTCATCGAATTCTGGCAGCGTGAGATCGACGGCCCGCTGCATTCCGTGCGCTATACGCATCGCAAGATGATCGCGCCGGGCGAATGGCGCAACATGGTGGGTGAGTTTCGAGTAAACTAGCGGATCAGCCGACCCGCCATGCATAGACTGAGCAGCCGGTTGAACCGCTGCCTGTAAAGCTGTTGCCATCTTCGGACAGGCGTCCACGCCAAGTCACCGTTATGCCCGGGAAGTAATCTGTACCGCTGAGTTGCTGATCGTTCAGAAAGACCACAGTGTTGGCGTTCTGTCCCAATGAATCAGTGAGGCTTCCGGTAAACTTATTCCCGCCCGCGTTGGCATAATTGATTGATCCCGTAACCTTGATGACCAAGGCGCAGGTCGCTTTGTATTTCCAGCTTCCGGTCAGGGTCACAGCCGGTGCTGTCGGTGTTCGGGCAGAGGCCACGGCTTTGCAAACCGTTCCGCTTTTTGCGTCAAGCTCCTCGAGCGCGTGTTTCGTGCCCAGATCATCAGCGCCCAGCTCCGAGCCACTGGCGGACAGATAGTTGGCAAAAGCGCGTCGGGTCCTGGGGCCGGCGATTCCGTCCGCTCCACCGGCGCTACATCCAAGCCTGTTCAATGCAGCTTGTGTTTCGCGCATGACCTTAATGTCATCGGAAACAACTGGCAGCTCATTGTCGAAGGGAACAGTGTCATCGGTCTGCGTTAAGGTATCTGAGCTGACCAAAACCTCTCGGAGTTGCAGTGCAACTTGATAGGAATAGTCATCAGATTGATCCGAGTAGTTTTCAAGAAACGTGTCGAAAGCGGCAATCGTGCCGACGGACCGCGCAATGCTAAGATCGGCGCGAATATCCGTTGCGGGCGCCGCTGCGGCTGCTGTTGTCTCCAGAGCGGCGGGCGTGAAATAGAAATCACCCAGCAATTCGTCATAATACGCAGGGACTTGGTTATGCTGAACGGTCCGGGAAAGGTCGCGCACTTCGGTGCGCAGGTCGGCGACCATACTGCGCAATTCCAGCCCGGGTTCTGACAGACGCGGCAGCAGGGCGCGGGTGAACACCGAGTTTTGCGCCGCGTCCTCATCGCTCAGCCGGTCCAGGGCCATCTGGCCAGCGCCAGCCGAGAAAATCACAAACATCCCTTGCGGTGTGTTGATCCGACCAAGACCACGTGTTCCGCCGATGCTGCGCCCATTCGTCGTTTCAAAAGGGTTGTCGCGGCATGCATCGATGATCGCGATAGAAGTTCGCGCACCAGTGGCGCGCACACGATCCAACAGGCTCGACAGGGCTATGGACTCGGCTTTTACAAAGCCGGTCTCGCCGGACGTGGGGGTTACAATGTCGGTCGGCAGCAGATAATTCTCTCCGTCGATTTCAACGCCATGTCCTGCGAAGAAAACAAACGCGGTATCGCCCGCATCCAGTCGAGATGTGAATTCTGAAATGCGCTGATTCATGCCGCGACGATCAAGGTTGAGGCCGGTGATTGTCTGGAAGCCCAAACCTTGCAGTTTTTCCGACACTGCCTCGGCATCGGCCACGGCCTTTTGCAAATCGACCACCGTATCGTAGCTGTCATTTCCGATGACGAGGGCCAGACGCTCTTGCGCGAACAAGGGCATGCCAATGACCGCAAACCAAACGATCCAAAACCATTTCATCCGGGCTACCTTTCATAAGTCGACCTGCGGAAAACATAGCGTGTAGCAGTGAAAAGGTCAGTGACTTCGATTACATTGCCTTGTCGGGCATGGATCGTAGATTTTGAAGCGTGTTTGCTTATGATCTGTTCTAAAGAGTGACCGTTCGAGGAGGAGCAGATGAACAGGTTAAGTTTCGTGATCGCAGTCGCGACCATGTTGGGCAGTCCGGTTTTGGCGGACGGCATAATGGGAAACCTAAAAAAAGGCGCGGAAAAGGTCGGGCAAACTGTCGGCAAAGGTGTCGATGCTGTCGGTGATACCGTAGATTCGACCACTGAACTTTTGTCAAACGAGGCCACACCGGAAGAAACGCGTGCCAAGTTAGACGCTATGGCCAGCCAGATCTTGAACCAGCTCATGGTCGAAAACCCACAGGCTCAGGCGCTATATGACGTTAGCGCAGGGTATGCTGTGTTTGATTCCCGTAAAATCACTGTATTCCCGGTTGCCGCAGGTTACGGGCGTGGGGTGGCCGTTTCGAAAGAAACGGGCGAGCACACCTACATGAACATGGGCACGGGCGGTGTAGGAGCTGCGCTTGGCATTGGCGGATTTGAAACGAAATATGTGATCCTGTTCGAAACTCAGGCAGATTTGGACAAGTTTATCGACCAAGGATACGATGCAACTGCAGAAGCCGAAGCCATGCACGGCTACGAAAAAGAGGGCGACACCCTGCGTTTTACCGATGGGCGGTCATTCTTTGTGCTCAGTAAAAAAGGCTGGCGCGTGTCCGCAGGGGCTTCGGGAACAAAATACTGGAAGTCTCCTGAACTGAACTAGCCTGAACAGCTCGCACCACCCAACACGCAAAACTTGGCGCAATGAGGATGGTTCAGATGCACGTCCGCTTCGGCTTCGGCCAGAGTGGACCCCATTTCGAACTCGGGCTCATACGCCAACAAGGTGCAGGCCAGAACCGCGGGCTTTTCCGCGCCTTTGCGTTTCACGACCATCCGCGCATTTGAACACATGACGGCTTCGGGGGATTTGTCCAGAATGCCCCAACAAGCTGTTGTGATCTCGGGTACTTCGATGGTTTCATCCATTTCGGGGAACAGAACGGTTTGAGCCGGGTTCTGCGCGTCAATGTCAAAACCGTGTTGCTGGAAGAATGACGCAAATCCGGTCCGGCTGTCAGCATCACTGTCGCCCCACACGGTACGACCGGCAACTGCCATCTGAAACCCGTTGTCGCGCAACCACTCCATTCCGGTTACAGTCTTGGCAAAGCTGCCTTTGCCGCGCTCCTCATCATGCAGGGCAGGGTTGTAGTGGTCGACGGAAATCCGAAGGGTCAGCTTATCCCCATAATCCTGCTGCAACGCCAGCAGTCCGTCGCGCATCTTCCGGCGCATCATTGGCACCATCGCATTGGTCAGAATCAAAACCTCATAACCGCGTTCAAGAGCGGCGCGGGTCATGTCGATCATCTCGGGGTTCATGAACGGCTCGCCGCCGGTAAAGCCGATCTCGCGTATGGGCCAGTTTCGCTGCTCGATCTGGTCCAGATAGTCGCGCACGTCGTCAGCAGTGATATAGACCAGCGCGTCATTGGTCGGGCTGCTGAGGATATAGCAGTTCTGGCATTCGATGTTGCACAAGGTACCAGTGTTGAACCACAACGTTTCGGGGTTCTTCAACGCCACCGTCGCACGGGTTTGCCCGTCCGCCGTTACCAACTTGTCTTGAAATTTGCCGATATTGGCGCTGCTTGGGGCGTTGTCTTTCATTCCGGTATCCGGTTCTTTGAAGTCATGTCACTGAATTAGCTGTTTGATATGGGTTCGTTAAGTGCGACATCAACGACCTGACAAAGTTTTGAAGATGAGGATAATGGCCCCGATGGTTGCGCTAACATTGGACATAACCCAGAGGGCAAGGTAAGGAAAACACATGGTTTCTCGTGTTATCCCTGTTGATCCGTTCGACCTGGTCATATTTGGCGGAACCGGTGATCTTGCGCAGCGCAAGATCCTGCCGGCGCTGTTTCGCCGGTTTTACGCCGGGCAATGGGCCGAGGGCGCGCAACTCATCGGGGCTGCGCGGACCAATTATGACAGCGTTTCGTTTCGTAAAGTCGTCCGCGAATCGCTTTTGAAATTCGCTGCAAAGCAGTGCAAAAACGGTCCTGCGTTGGAGGCATTTTTACAGCGTATCGATTATGTCGCGCTTGACGGTTCGTCAAAGGATGGGTGGGCGCAATTGGCGGACAAGCTCCAACCCGATCGGGTCCGGGCGTTCTACTTTTCAGTAGGGCCAAACTTGTTCGGACCCTTGGCTGAGAGGATCGAGGCTCATGACCTGATTTCACCATTGACGCGGATCGTGGTGGAAAAGCCTTTTGGCCATGATCTGGCCAGTGCTCAGGCGCTGAACGCGACTTTGGCCGCTTATTTCTCGGAAAAACAGATTTACCGGATCGATCACTACCTTGGAAAAGAGACGGTCCAGAACCTGATGGCCGTGCGCTTTGGAAACATGCTGTTCGAACCGCTCTGGAACAGTCAATATGTCGATCACATCCAGATAACGGTGGCCGAGTCCGTCGGGATTGACGGGCGCGAAGAGTATTACGAGCGCGCGGGTGCGATGCGTGACATGATGCAGAACCACCTCATGCAGCTGTTGTGCCTAATCGCGATGGAGCCTCCGGCGAAGTTTGACCCCGACGCCGTGCGGGACGAAAAACTCAAGGTAATCCGCGCTCTGGACCCGGTCGAGCCGCACCATATCGTTCGCGGCCAGTTCGAGGATGAAGATACCGGGTATCGCCAAATCGTAGGCAATCCGCGCTCGACCACGGAAAGCTATGTGGCGCTGAAGGCGCATGTCAGCAATTGGCGATGGGCGGGCACTCCATTCTATTTGCGCACCGGCAAGCGGTTGGTCGCGCGGTCTTCGGTGATCAACGTAATGTTCAAGGACGCGCCGCACTCGATCTTTGGCGCTGACGCCGGCCGGCACGCGAATGTCTTGTCAATCCGGTTGCAACCAAACGAAGGCATTACCTTGAAGGTGACGATCAAAGAGCCGGGGCCGGGCGGTATGCGTTTGGTCGACGTGCCGCTGGACATGAGTTTTGCCGAGGCATTGGGGCCGGAAAATCAGGACCCACCCGACGCGTATGAGCGGTTGGTGATGGACGTCATACGCGGCAACCAGACCCTGTTCATGCGCGGCGATGAGGTCGAGGCCGCATGGGCGTGGACCGATCCGGTTATTGCAGGTTGGCAGGCGCGCGGCGATGTGCCGAAACCATATGATAGTGGCAGCACAGGTCCGGGCGACGCCGAGCTGCTGATGAAACGAGACGGTCGCCGCTGGCAAGGAATAAACCCATGAAAATTCAGGAATACCCCGACCGGGACATGCTGGCTATCGACGTTGCCAACGCGTTGGCCGGAGAGCTTGAGGCCGCCTTGCTGCACCATGACATGGTCTCGTTCGCGGTGCCCGGCGGCACCACGCCGGGGCCGATCTTTGACGGATTGTGCGCCGCTGATCTGGAGTGGGACCGCGTTCGCATCCTGCCCACCGATGAACGCTGCGTCCCCGGTGACAGCGAGCGTTCGAATGAACGACTGATCCGTCAACGCTTGCTGACAAATCGCGCTTCGGTCGCGCAATATGTTCCCCTGTATGTCGACGGTAAAGACCCGGACGCAGTTCTGCCCGAGATCGAAAGCCTTATCTCCCCGGTTCTGCCCTTGTCTGTCCTGGTTCTGGGCATGGGCGAGGACATGCACACTGCCTCGCTGTTTCCGGGGATGGAGGGGCTTGCCGCTGCCTTGGACAGTCACGCACCGCCG
Organism: Ruegeria sp. HKCCD7628; assembly: GCF_057221005.1. Taxonomy (NCBI): domain Bacteria; kingdom Pseudomonadati; phylum Pseudomonadota; class Alphaproteobacteria; order Rhodobacterales; family Roseobacteraceae; genus Ruegeria; species Ruegeria sp. HKCCD7628. The sequence goes on along the minus strand of NZ_JBWVBA010000001.1, from coordinate 324,284 downwards.
CTGGCCGTTGCGCGTACACAGACCCAGCCCGAGGCACGCATTTCGCTGACGGCACCCGTACTGGACGGAGCGCTGTCCAAGCATCTGGTTATTTTCGGCGCGGCCAAGCATGACGCTTTGAACAAGGCGATGGCCTTGCCACCGGAAGAGGCGCCGATTGGTGCTGTTCTCAGCGGTATGACAGTTCATTGGGCGGAGTGAGACGATGAAACTGGATGATCTCAAGAGCCTGTCGGACGACAGTAAGACCATTCTGCAGCTGTTCGATCTGCACCCCGACCGGGCGCAGGCGTTTTCAGCCTCGACCGGTGATTTGTTGTTCGACTATTCCAAGACCCAGATTGACGCCGATATTCGCACAGCTCTGATCGGTCTTTGCGACCAATCGAATCTGGCTGATCGTCGTGATGCCATGTTCTCGGGCGCTAAGATCAACGAAACCGAAGGCCGTGCGGTTTTGCATACAGCGCTGCGTAACCTCGACGGTGGCCCGGTCGAGGTCGACGGGCTGGATGTCATGCCCGACGTTCTGGACACTCTGCAACGAATGCGGGTCTTTGCGGAAGAAGTGCGTGGGGGAACCTGTGCTGGGGCAGGGGGCAGTTTTACAGATGTGGTGAATATCGGCATTGGCGGGTCCGATTTGGGACCGGTGATGGCGACGCACGCGCTGTCGCCGTATCACGACGGCCCTCGGCTACACTATGTATCCAATGTGGATGGGGCGCATATCGCAGATATTCTGCGCCAGCTGGACCCGACGCGTACTCTGGTGATTGTGGCCTCGAAAACCTTCACAACGATCGAAACCATGACCAATGCCCGCACGGCACGGGCTTGGATGTCCGAGGGGGGCGGCGATCCGGCACGCCAATTCGCTGCCGTCTCAAGCGCCATGGACAAAACCCGGGCCTTTGGCATTCCCGAAGAGCGCGTGTTCGGGTTTGCCGATTGGGTCGGCGGGCGATACTCGGTTTGGGGGCCGGTGGGCTTGCCGGTGATGATCGCCGTGGGATCGAACGCGTTTGATGCATTCCTGCGCGGCGCTCGGTCGATGGACGTTCATTTCCGAGCCGCCGATTGGATCGAGAATATGCCTGTTATGCTGGCCCTTGTGGGCATCTGGCATCGGCAAATTCTGGGGCACGCCAGCCGAGCGGTTTTGCCCTACGATCAACGTCTTCTGCGTCTGCCCGCCTATTTCCAACAGCTTGAGATGGAGTCGAACGGCAAATCCGTCGCGATGGATGGTTCAACCTTGGATGTACCATCGGGGCCTGTGGTCTGGGGGGAACCCGGAACCAACGGTCAGCATGCCTTTTACCAACTGATCCACCAAGGCACCGACGTGATCCCGTGCGAGTTCATGGTCGCAGCCCAAGGGCACGAGCCTGAATTGGCCCATCATCATCGCTTGTTGCTGTCCAACTGTCTGGCGCAATCCGAGGCGTTAATGCGAGGTCGATCCTTAGAGGAGGCGCGAAACCGGATGGCCGCCAAGGGGCTGGACGGGGCCGAGCTAGAACGTCAGGCGCGCCACCGTGTCTTTCCCGGTAATCGTCCGTCGACCACGTTGATCTATCCGCAGCTTACACCATTTGTACTGGGTCAGATCATTGCGCTTTATGAACACCGCGTCTTTGTCGAAGGTGTTCTGCTGGGTATCAACTCGTTCGATCAATGGGGTGTCGAACTGGGTAAAGAGCTTGCGACTTCGCTGGGTCCGATCGTGGACGGAGAGGAAGACACCGCTGGAAAAGACGGTTCGACTGCCGCTTTGGTCGAATACGCGTTGCGACACCGGGCTGAGTAACCCTCTGCTTGCCGCCGTGCGGGCGCATAAACTTGTTGTAAGGCAACGGATTGCTTGGCAGGGTTTTCCCAATCACTTGGTCTTTCAACTGGCCGAGCTAATATGTGGTGCCGCCGACAAGAAGCGGTATCAATAAAGGGAGGATGTCCATGCTAGGACAAATGATGACGCAGCCGCTGCTGATCTCGTCGCTCATTGTGCACGCGGATCGGTACCACGGCCAAACCGAGATCATCTCGGTCGAGACAGACGGGTCGGTGACCGAAAGCAACTGGTCACAAGTGTCCAAGAACGCGCGCAAGCTGGCGTCGGCGCTGACGGCACTGGGGCTAGAGCCTCAAGCGCGGATCGGTACACTGGCATGGAACAATCGTCGGCATCTTGAAATCTATTATGGAACCTCTGGTGCCGGGTTTGTCTGTCATACGATCAACCCCCGCCTTTTCCCTGAACAGCTGACTTACATCATCAACCACGCGCAGGACCGTGCGCTGTTCTTCGACGCGACCTTTATTCCTCTGGTCGCGGCGTTGAAGGATCATCTGACCGAGGTCGAACACTTTGTTCTGATGGGACCGCGAAACGAGGATGTGATTGCCCAAGTCCCCGGTGTTCAGTTTTATGACGAGCTGATCGAGACAGGCGATGCGGGCTTCGAATGGCCGAGTTTTGACGAAAACACCGCATCCAGCCTGTGTTACACCTCTGGCACGACCGGAAACCCCAAAGGGGTGCTGTATTCCCATCGCTCGACTGTGCTGCATAGCTTTGGTTCAAACACGCGCGACGTGATCGGGTATTCGGCGATGGATGTGGTCATGCCTGTAGTGCCGATGTTCCATGTGAACGCGTGGGGCTCACCCTATGCTTGCGCCATGTCGGGGTCTCGCATGGTTCTGCCTGGGCCGGATCTGCATGGTGAAGCATTAGTCAAGCTGATCGACGCTTATGGTGTCACGCTTGCAATGGGGGTTCCGACGATCTGGCAGGGCTTGTTGGCCTATGCACAGAAATCGGGCAGCAAGTTAGACAGCCTTGAACGTACTGTGATCGGCGGCGCCGCGTGCCCACCGTCGATGATTGAGACATTCCGCGAAACCTATGGCGTGGACACGGTTCATGCTTGGGGCATGAGCGAAATGAGCCCGCTTGGAACCGCGAATTACCCCTTGGCAAAGCATGGTGACCTGCCAATCGAAGAACAACACAAGCTGCGCGAAAGCCAAGGACGCCCGTGTTATGGGGTCGAACTGAAGATCGTGGACGATGACGGGAACGAACTTCCAAATGATGGAGAAACGCAAGGTGACCTGATGGTGCGCGGCCATTGGGTTTTGGATAACTATTTCCAGATGCAGGATGATGATCTGCTGCAGGATGGTTGGTTTGCTACTGGCGATGTCGCCACGCTGGACCCAGACGGTTACATGACCATTCGGGACCGATCCAAAGACATCATCAAGTCGGGTGGCGAGTGGATCAGTTCGGTTGAGCTGGAAAACATCGCCGTGGCTCATCCCAAACTGGCTACGGCTGCCGTCATTGGCGTTCCCCACCCGAAATGGGATGAACGCCCTTTACTTGTTGCGGTCAAGGCTGAAGGCCAAGACCCGAGTGAAGATGAGCTGTTGGCGTTTTTTGACGGTAAGATTGCCAAATGGCAGGTGCCGGACAAGGTGGTCTTTGTGGATGCACTGCCGCTGAACGCGACGGGAAAGGTGCTTAAACGCAATCTGCGCGCAGATTTCGAAAACGCACTGACAGCTTAGGTCCGTAGAACTAGAGAGAATGGCTCCGGCGGTAGGGATCGAACCTACGACCAATTGATTAACAGTCAACTGCTCTACCGCTGAGCTACGCCGGAACGGTTCGCGCCGTATAGCAATCACAATCTCTGCCGTCCAGAGGGGAGAGGGAAGTTTTTTGACGAAAAAAATTCGACCGCAGGACGACGATCGTTTCATGCCAAATCAGTGTGCCTTCGAAGGGGATTTGGCTCCGGCGGTAGGGATCGAACCTACGACCAATTGATTAACAGTCAACTGCTCTACCGCTGAGCTACGCCGGAACTGAGGGCCGTATAACAACCTCGAAAATTGCCGTCCAGAGGGGAACGACCCGAAATAACGAAAAATTTTTCTGATCATGCAATTCGATGGAATTCGGCGTCTATAGCTAGGTTCCCTTTCGGTGAAGCCATTGAATTTACGGTTAAATCGACCAAATGAGCGAACACGTTGCGTTCGGCGGCAGGAAGCAACGCTTTGGGAGTTTCGATGTAGATACGCTCAGCCAATTGTCTCGCCGTGCCGGGTTGATCGGCAAGCGCACCCAGAATCTGTGCCTCGCGTGTCAGGCGATGCTGTATCAGCCAATCCAGCCGGGCAGCTGGATCAGTGATAGGAGCACCGTGTCCTGCGTGAAAGGTTGACCAAGTGCGGTCGCGCAGACGGTGACAGGCTTGCATAAAGTCCGTCAGATCTCCGTCCGGGGGTGAAACCAATGAGCTGGCCCATCCCATGACATGATCGGCGGTGAAACAGGTATCACCCCAGCCCAAAGCGATGTGGTTGCCCAAGTGCCCCGGGGTATGAATGACTTCAAGCTGCCATTCGTCACCTTCGATGGTTTCGCCATCGGCGAGTTCGATATCCGGACGAAAGGCGGTATCGATTCCTTCGCCGCCTCCGGCCAGGCCCTGTTGCGCCAGGTCCGCCATCACTGTACTGCGCCCGGCTTCGGGGCCTCCAAAAGCCAGAATCGGCGCGCCGGTGCGCTGCGCCAATAGAGCGGCGAGCGGAGAGTGATCCAGATGGGTATGCGTGACGATGATATGGCTTATGCGTTGACCCGCTTGAAGGGCGGATAGAATCGCGTCCAGATGTGTCTCGCTCATCGGTCCGGGGTCGATGACCGCGCAATCCTTTGTGCCCAGCAAATAGGTATTCGTCCCGCGATACGTCATCGGCGACGGGTTCGGCGCCAGAATGCGCCTAAGCCCGGTTTGTAATTCGACCGCTTGGCCGGGCGGTGGGTTGAAATCATCGGGGGCCTGCATTCTGCGCTCTTTCTCTTGTCCGATCAGCCCGTTAGGTTTAGCGCATGTCGAGTGCATGGCTCAAACCCTATATGCCGCGAAGTCTTTATGCGCGAGCGGCCCTGATACTGGTTCTGCCAGTGATCGTGCTGTTGCTTGTTGTTGGCATCGCCTTTTTGCAGAAACACCTTGAAGACGTGACAGAGCAGATGACCCGCACGGCTTCCCGAGAGGTGATGCTTGTGCTTGCGACGATGCAGGATGCCGAGACCCAGCAGCAAGCCATGGCCGAGATTCGGCCTGATCTGAGCGCGCTTGAGATGAAGGTGCGTTTCCTTGGCATCAATGAACGCCCCGAAGTTGGTTATCGCCGATGGTACGATTTCATTGCGCCGCAGGTCGATTCCGATTTGCATGCCTTTCTACCCAATCTGGTGGCAATTGCGCTGCCCAGCGGGGATGAAGCGCGCCTATATTTGAATACAGATTTGGGATTGTTGCAGCTTACAATGGATCGGCGACGCTTGTCTCCGGCTGCTCCGCACCAGTTGATCGTGACGATGGTGTTTTTTGCGGTCATCATGACGTCGATATCGTTCTTGTATATGCGCAACCAACTGCGTCCGATTACACGGTTGGCTGATGCAGCGCAGGCGTTTGGCCGTGGCAGGGTAGTACCGTACGCGCCCGGAGGCGCAATTGAGGTCAGAGCTGCGGGAAACGCCTTTCTCGATATGCGCGCCCGAATCGAGCGGCAAATGGAACAGCGCACCATGATGTTGTCAGGTGTCAGCCACGATCTGCGCACTCCCTTGACCCGTCTGAAACTGGGGCTGTCGATGTTGCCCGAAGATGAAGCCACGCCGTTGCAAAAAGACGTGGACGAAATGCAGCTGCTGCTGGACGCGTTTCTCGACTTTTCACGCGGTGCGGCGGAAGGCGCGCCCGAACAGGTGGATCCGTCTGAGTTGTTGAAACAGATCGTCAACGACGCCCAACGGGCCGGGCATACCGCTGAACTTGTCGCAACCGAAGGCTCTGGTACCGCCATGTTGCGTCCAACGTCGATCCGCCGGGCTGTCGAGAATCTGATCGGAAATGCTGTTCGATACGGAAATCGAGCTGAGGTCAGCCTATCGCTTACCCCCAAAACGCTGCGTATCCGGGTCGAAGATGACGGGCCGGGCATTCCGCCAGAACAGCGCACCGAGGCCGTGAAACCGTTCTCGCGCCTGGACCCGGCGCGCAACCAGAATCAAGGCAGCGGTGTTGGCCTGGGGCTTGCAATTGTTGCGGATATTGCCCGCGCACACGGGGGTGTTTTGCGGCTTGGGAAAAGTGCACGCCTGGGCGGGCTCAGCGCGGATATCATCATAGGACGGTAAATTTGGTAGGCCCGGCAGGACTTGAACCCGCAACCAAAGCGTTATGAGCGCTCTGCTCTAACCAATTGAGCTACAGGCCCGTCTGAGCGCTTTGAGTATCACGGTGAACGCCCGCGTCAAGCCTGACCGTTGCAACGACGGCCACAATCGACTAACCCGCGCGGGAACCATTCATAAGGGGTTGGCCATGACAGCGGGCAAGAACGGAATCACCTATGCGGACGCGGGTGTTGATATTGATGCAGGCAACGCGCTGGTCGACCGGATCAAACCTGCGGCCAAGCGGACCAACCGCTCGGGCGTGATGAGCGGGCTGGGCGGGTTCGGCGCTCTGTTCGACCTCAAGGATGCGGGCTACACCGATCCTATTCTGGTGGGCGCGACCGATGGTGTGGGCACCAAGCTGCGTATCGCTATTGATACCGGCGTGGTTGATGGCGTTGGCATTGATCTGGTGGCCATGTGCGTCAACGATCTGATCTGTCAGGGCGCCGAGCCTCTGTTTTTCCTCGACTACTTCGCCACCGGCAAGCTGGACACGGATACTGCCGCGCGGATCATCGAAGGCATCGCCGAGGGCTGTGTGCAGTCCGGCTGTGCCCTGATCGGTGGTGAGACGGCGGAAATGCCCGGCATGTACCCCGATGGCGATTTTGATCTGGCCGGGTTCTCGGTCGGCGCGATGGAGCGTGGCGCGCATCTGCCCGCAGGCGTGCAGCAGGGCGACGTGCTGCTGGGGCTGGCGTCGAACGGGGTGCATTCCAACGGCTATTCGCTGGTTCGCAAACTGGTAGGGATTTCGGGGCTAGGATGGGACGCCGAGTCGCCGTTCAGCGACGGTACGCTGGGTGAGGCACTGCTGACGCCCACGCGTCTTTATGTCAAGCAGGCGCTGCAAGCGATCCGGGCAGGGGGCGTTCACGCGCTGGCCCATATCACCGGCGGCGGTTTGACAGAAAACCTGCCGCGTGTCTTGCCCGAAGGGCTGGGTGCCGGGATCGACCTGAACGCCTGGGATTTGCCGCCCGTCTTCCGTTGGATGGCTGAAACCGGTGGGATTGCCGAGACTGAGATGTTGAAAACCTTCAACTGCGGTGTCGGCATGATCGTAGTCTGCGCCGAAGACCGCGCCGATGAACTGGCCGATCTGCTGGTCGAAGCCGGGGAAACCGTATCGCGCATCGGCACAGTCACCGAGGCGGCCGGTGTGGCCTACACTGGCAAACTGCTGTGAGCCACAAGCGCGTTGCCATCCTGATCTCGGGCGGGGGGTCCAACATGGTGTCGCTGGTCGATTCCATGATCGGCGACCACCCCGCGCGACCCTGTCTGGTGCTGTCCAATGATGCGCAGGCCAGGGGGCTGGTCAAGGCGGCTGAGCGGGGCATCCCGACGGCTTCGGTCGATCACCGTCCGTTCAAAGGCGACCGCGCTGCGTTCGAGGCAGAGCTGCTGAAACCGCTTGAGGCCGCGCAGCCTGATATCGTCTGTTTGGCTGGGTTCATGCGCGTTCTGACCGGTGATTTTGTATCGCGCTTTCAGGGGCAGATGCTGAACATCCACCCTTCACTGTTGCCGAAATACAAGGGCCTTAACACGCATGCCCGCGCGATCGAGGCAGGCGATGAGGAACATGGATGTTCGGTTCACGAGGTAACGGCGGCATTGGATGACGGTCCGATCCTTGGCCAAGCCCGTTTGCAGATTGAGCCAAACGACACACCTATGACTTTGGCGGCACGGGTTCTGGTGTGGGAACATAAGCTTTATCCAGCCGTGCTGCGCCGCTTTAGCTCTGGCGACCACACACCCGTGTTGCTGCCCTGATCGCCGCAGAGTGATTTACACGCCAGTGTTATTCGGCCTATGGTTTGGGCTATCGCCCTGAACGGCACAAAAGCGACGGGCTACTACGAAAAACAAGAGCAAGAACACCACCGCGCATGAAGACCCTGACAACGACGCAAGAGCTGGCCGAATACTGTAAGGCCGCTGCAAGCTATGACTATGTGACAATCGATACCGAGTTCCTGCGCGAGCGGACGTATTATTCGAAACTCTGTCTGGTGCAATTGGCGGTGCCATCTTCGGACGAGAACAGCGCAGTGCTTGTTGATCCACTGTCTGAGGGATTGTCGCTTGAGCCTCTTTACGAACTGTTCAGAAACGAGGGTGTGGTAAAGGTTTTTCACGCGGCCCGCCAGGATCTTGAGATCTTTTGGGTTGAAGCAAATGTGTTCCCGACGCCCCTGTTTGATACCCAAGTTGCCGCGATGGTTTGCGGCTTCGGAGAGCAGGTCGGTTATGAAACGTTGGTGCGCAAGATTTGCAAGCAGGGTTTGGACAAGACCTCGCGCTTCACCGACTGGTCTCGCCGTCCGTTGTCGGACGCGCAAAAGACCTATGCCTTGGCTGATGTGACCCACCTGCGACAGATCTACGAACATCTGGCGAAAGAGTTGAATAAAACGGAACGCAGCCATTGGGTTGCTGAAGAACTGCGCATACTGACCCACCCCGAAACCTATGATATCCGCCCGGCAGATGCGTGGAAACGGGTTAAGACACGAACGAACTCGGCCAAGTTTTTGGCTGTGGTACGTGAGTTGGCCCAGTTTCGTGAGGCCTATGCGCAAGAAAACAACGTACCCCGCAGCCGTGTGTTCAAGGACGACGCGCTGATCGAGTTGGCCTCGACCAAGCCGAAATCCCCGTCTGATCTTGGTGGCTCGCGTTTGTTGCTTCGCGAGGCGCGCAAAGGCGCGATTGCCGAAGGTATTTTGGCGGCCGTTAAAAAGGGTGTGAATTGCCCGCCTGACCAGATGCCGCGTGTTGATAACAGCCGCGACAAGCTAAAGGTCAACCCGGCATTGGCCGATCTGCTGCGGGTATTGCTAAAGTCCAAGACCGAAAGTTCGGGCGTGGCAGCAAAACTGATCGCCACCAGTTCGGAATTGGATCAGATCGCGGCGGGAGAGCGTGACCTGCCTGCGATGTCAGGTTGGCGGTTCGAAGTGTTTGGTGAAGACGCCCTTAAACTGTGCGAAGGTAAGATCGCCTTGGCAGCCAAGGGCCAGTCGGTCAAGGTTGTGTCGTTGTAGCCGACTTAGCGCCGCCGCGATTCCAGAGCATTTTCCTGACCGACTACGCGAACCAGACGGATGCCTTGCAGATCGTCTTGTGACACGTTGATTGCATCCAACACCTGACGTGAACGTTCAGAGCCTTGATTGGTTGCTGTGGCCGGATACGAAACGCGGAAGGTATATTCCAGTACGCCGTTCTTCTGGTTTTCTTCACTTTCAACACGAACGAGTCGGGCATCATAGGCGCCCTGACGTGCGGCGACGCCAGTGACCAGAATGATCGCCCCCCCGGGTGTTGGGTCGATCCTCAGCTCATCAACGCGCGCAATAGCAACGCTGTTGTCCACGGGGTCTGGCCGACTGAATAGGCCGGCGCCTTCACGCTGTTGGGGCACCAGTGCGTTTGGGTCATTGGCCAAAGTCTGTGTCGGTGCAGGCGCGGGTGTGCTGGACCCAAACCAGTTGGTCGGATTTACACGCGACTCGCGCCATCCGCTACAAGCCGACAGTGTTAGCGTGGCGACCAAAAGAACAGACAGTGTTTTTTGCATGGATTTAAAGCTCTGACCGGTATTTCCCGAACTGGCCTAACGCAAATTCCCTGCTTTGAAAACCCACGCTGGGGCTGGACAGGCAGGGGGCAGAGGCATAGGTCACGATTGTGACCGCAATGAAAGGACCGCAGGGATATGGCAACGCCTGCCTTTGAAGACATCGTCGAGGATTTCGAGTTTCTGGAAGACTGGGAAGACCGCTATCGCCATGTCATTGAGCAGGGCAAGGCTATGGAACCCCTTGAGGACGCGCTGAAAGTTCCCGCAACCAAGGTTCATGGCTGCGCCAGTCAGGTCTGGCTGCATCCGGTTATCGAAGCTGGAGTATTTAGGTTTGACGGAGACAGCGACGCGCTGATCGTGCGCGGCCTGATCGCGGTTTTGCGGGCTTTGTACAATGGCGTGCCAGTTGCCGAGGTTGCCAAGATTGACGCCGGCGCAGAATTGGCGCGATTGGGCTTGAACGACCACCTCTCAGCGCAGCGGTCCAATGGTCTGCGGGCGATGATCGAGCGTATTCGCGAAGTTGCGCAAGAGAACGCGTGACGCAACTCAGCCGCGATTGGCCCAATCTGTTAACGTCGACTCGAGATCGCCATATCCGGTGAAACGCCTTTCGAATGCCAGGCCAAGGCGGTCGGCGCATTCCTGAGCGCGTTTCGTCAGCAACGGGTCGTCAGTCTGAGCCTGATAGACCAGTTTCGTGTAGTTGCCGAAATACATGTCGCGCAATTCGGGATGCCGGTCCAGGCCCAATGGCTTCCAAACAAAGGCGTCAAACTGGCGTGCCAGAAAATCGGTCAGGTAGAAGGCAGTTGTTTCATCCTCGCCGCGTGCGTCGAAAACATCATTGCCTTCAAAAAACGAATAGCAATGCGGGCCTTTTACCATCTCGACGCCCAATTCTGCACACGCGTTTTGCAGCAGGCCCCCGGTGCCGCAATCGGCATAGACCACATAGATCGTGTCGTACTGCGCGCGATGTTTGGTGATTGCATCCTGCACGGCCTGAGTAATCCGCTCGGGATGGACATGTAAGATGGCGGGCAAGCAGGTCAGGTCCATATGGTCCCAACCATTGAGGTTCTTCAGGTCCAGAATCTCGCGTGCCAGCGCGCCGCAAGCCAGCAACAGAATTTGCCCTTGCGCAGCGGATTCGTATCCGTCTGTCGTCAAGCTTGCATCGTCTGGCAGATTGTCCTGCGGCATGGCTTGGCTCCTGCGCCAAAGATGTAAACGAAAAAGGCCGCCCGTTGCCGGACGGCCCTGAATTCAGATGTCCGTCTGATCAGCCCGCCAGTTGGTTGTGCTTACGCGACACGAAGTCTTTCGCGGTCTCAACGGCGACGGCCGCGTCGCGGCAATATGCGTCGGCACCAATGGCTTTTCCGAACTCTTCGTTCAGCGGAGCGCCACCGACCAGTACGATGTAGTCTTCGCGCAAACCTTGCTCGACCAGAGTATCGATCACGACTTTCATGTACGGCATGGTGGTTGTCAGCAGGGCCGACATGCCCAGAATGTCGGGCTTTTCGGTTTCCAGTGCTTCCAGGTAGTTCTCGACCGGATTGTTGATGCCGATATCGACGACCTCAAAACCAGCGCCTTCCATCATCATCGACACAAGGTTTTTGCCGATGTCGTGGATGTCGCCCTTGACGGTGCCGATCACCATCTTGCCAACGCGCGGAGCGCCGGTTTCGGCCAGCAGCGGTTTCAGGATGAACATGCCGCCCTTCATCGCGTTTGCGGCCAGCAGAACTTCGGGGACAAACAGGATGCCGTCGCGGAAGTCGTGGCCTACGATGGTCATACCGCCAACCAGCGCCTTGGTCAGAATGTCATAGGGGGTCCATCCGCGTTCCAGCAGGATGTTCACACCTTCTTCGATTTCTTCCTTCAAACCGTCGTAAAGATCGTCGAACATCTGTTCGACCAATTCCTCGTCATTCAGTTCGGACAGGACGATGTCTTCTTCATCGGACATTGGGTGTTTCCCTAGAGCTGTTCGGGCTTAGCGCCCATTGGTGGCATTTTTTTCGTTTTGGCCAAAACGTCGCACTTAGACTGTGACGATTGCGACCTTGGCGGTTCCGAGACCGACCTATACGTCAAAATATTGATCAACTCGACGTCATAATCTGCAAGATGATCCTGCATTCGGTTCAATTCCAGCATGTTTGGCCAAGCAATTTGAAATCAACACGTAAGACGAGGGGCGCTTGCCTGAACCGCGTATGGCGAGTATACCTGCAAAGGGAACATAAAGAGAACAAATATGACTGACGCGCAAATCCGGGGCCGAGGTGTCGCTACAAATGTTGCTGGTCGGTTCGAAGCGTTTACCACTGAACGCTGCGCGGATGGATGGCCCGAGGACGATGATCTACCGCCATTGCGCACCGAGTTGCGCGACGAGGTCGCGCGCAGCATCATAACCTACAACCGGTCGCCCGATTTGCCGTTTGACCGCTCGATCAACCCGTATCGAGGATGCGAACACGGGTGTGTTTATTGCTTTGCGCGGCCGTCCCATGCCTATCTCGGTCTGTCGCCGGGGCTGGATTTTGAAACACGCCTGATTGCCCGGCCCAACGCGGCCGAGGTGCTGCGGCGGGAACTGTCCTCGAAATCCTACAAGGTGGCCACAGTGGCGTTGGGCACCAATACTGACCCTTACCAACCAGTCGAAAAAACACGCTCTGTCACAAGGGATTGCCTGCAAGTCTTAAGCGATTTTCAGCACCCGATCGGACTCGTCACCAAAGGTGCTTTGATCGAGCGTGATCTGGACATTTTGTCCCCCTTGGCAGCCAAGGGGCTGGTACGGGTGGGGATTTCCCTAACAACTTTGGACGCCGGCCTGTCGCGCCGGATGGAGCCTCGTGCCCCTTCGCCCCGGCGGCGTCTGGCGATCATACGGCGGCTGACCGAGGCCGGGATACCGGTGCGGGTCATGACCTCGCCTCTGATCCCCGGCTTGACGGATCATGAGCTTGAGCAGCTGCTTGAGGCCGGGCGCGACGCAGGCGCCGATGCGGCCAGTTGGATCATGCTGCGCCTACCACGAGAAGTGTCCGAGCTGTGGCAGCGTTGGTTGGCAGATCATGAACCGGCCCGGGCGGAGAAAGTCATGTCGAAACTGCGCGAGATGCATGGGGGCCGCGACTATGACCCGCGCTGGGGGCATCGGATGCGGGGTGAGGGCGAATATGCCGCGCTGATTGCGAAACGATTTACCGTGGCGGTCAAACGGTTGGGGCTGGCCACGCGCACCCCGGCGTTGCGTCTGGACCTGTTCACAAGGCCACCACAGGCGGGCGACCAACTGGCTTTGTTCTAACGAAAAACGCCCCGGAACCGGTCCGGGGCGTTCTGCAATCTGTAACCGCGATCAGCGGTTTTCGATATCCACATAGTCACGAGTGGTCTCGCCCAGATACAGCTGGCGCGGACGGCCGATCTTGTTCTGGGGGTCGGCGATCATCTCTTTCCACTGGCTGACCCAGCCCACGGTGCGCGACAGGGCAAAGATCGGAGTGAACATCGAGGTCGGGAAGCCCATCGCCTCGAGGATGATACCCGAATAGAAGTCCACGTTCGGGAACAGCTTTTTATCGGCGAAATACGGATCTTCCAGAGCCTGCTTTTCCAGCGCCTTGGCAACCTGCAGTTTCGGGTTGTCTTCGATACCCAACAGATCCAGCACTTCGTCGGCGGACTGTTTCATCACTTTGGCGCGCGGGTCAAAGTTCTTGTAGACGCGGTGGCCAAAGCCCATCAGGCGGAACGGATCGTCCTTGTCCTTGGCGCGGGCGATGAATTCTGGGATGCGATCAACGCTGCCGATTTCTTCCAGCATCTCCAGACATGCTTGGTTTGCGCCACCGTGCGCCGGACCCCACAGGCAGGCGATGCCAGCCGCGATACAGGCAAACGGGTTGGCACCCGAGCTTGACGCCAGACGCACGGTCGAGGTCGAGGCGTTTTGCTCGTGATCTGCGTGCAGGGTAAAGATGCGGTCCATCGCACGGCTGAGGATCGGATTGACTTCATATTCTTCGGCCGGAACGCTGAAGCACATGCGCAGGAAGTTCGATGCATAGTCCAGATCGTTGCGCGGATATACGAAGGGCTGGCCAGTGTGGTACTTATAGGCCCATGCCGCGATGGTTGGCATTTTTGCGATCAGGCGGTGCGATGCGACCTCACGCTGGCGCGGGTCTGCGATATCAGTTGAGTCGTGATAGAAGGCCGACATCGCGCCCACAACACCGACCATGATTGCCATCGGATGCGCGTCGCGGCGGAAGCCACGGTAGAAATACTGCATCTGCTCGTGCAGCATGGTGTGGCGCGTGATGGTGGTTTCGAACTTTTCCAAAACGGGCGCGCTCGGCAACTCTCCGTACAGCAGCAGGTAGCAAACCTCGAGGAAGTGAGATTTTCCGGCCAGCTGGTCGATCGGATAACCCCGATGCAGCAGCTCGCCCTTTTCGCCGTCAATATATGTGATGGTGCTGTCACAGCTGGCGGTCGACGTAAAGCCGGGGTCATACGTGAATACACCTGCCGTTCCGTAAAGCTTACGGATGTCGATCACGTCAGGCCCAGCGGTCGGTGAATGAATCGGCAGCTCATAAGTTTCGCCATTAAGTGACAGAGTGGCTGATTTGTTGCTGTCGGTCATAGTGTCCCTTCCTCAATCATGCGCAGTATGGATCGCTGTCCGATCCTGCGGGCAACGGATGCGCGCAATCGCGCAAACCGGGTGTTAGCGGAGCAGCGTTACCCAAATGTGAACCTTTTACTCAGGTCGCTGCGTCAGAAAGCCGTGCCAGGGTTTCATCCCGCCCAAGCACCAGCATCATGTCAAAAACCGAAGGTGTCACCGCGCGGCCTGCCAGTACGGCGCGCAACGGCCCCGCCAGCTTGCCGAACTTGATGCCTTGTGCTTCCGCAAAGGAATTCAGGGCGTCCTCCAGTTCGCTTCGCGTCCAGCTAACACTTTGCAACTGCGGCGTCAATTCATTCAGTATACCGTCGGATACTGAGGCAAGCGCCTTGGCCGCTTTTTCATCCGGTTGAATAGTGCGGGAAGTCAGGGCAAAATGAGCCTTTTCAAGCAGTTCGGGGAATGTGCGCGCCCGATCCTTGAGGCAATACATCGCACGTTCCAGATCACTGGATTGTGTTTCTGTCAGCGCAGGCAGGTCAGCCGCGGCCAGATACGCCTCGATTTCCTGCCGCAATGCGGCATCATCGGCGACGGCAATATGCTGACCGCACAGGTTTTCCAGTTTCTTCAGATCGAAACGGGCCGGGCTTTTGCCGATTCCGTCCAGATCGAACCATTCTTTCGCCTGCGCGTCGGTAAAGAATTCGTCGTCGCCGTGACTCCAGCCCAGACGCGCCAGATAGTTGCGCATCCCGGCCGCCGGATAACCCATAGCCTGGTATTCCTGAGCGCCCAACGCGCCGTGGCGTTTCGACAGTTTCTTGCCATCGGGCCCGTGAATGAGCGGGATATGAGCCCAGACGGGAACATCCCAGCCCATCGCCTGATAGATCATCATCTGGCGCGCTGCATTGTTCAGGTGGTCGTCGCCCCGGATCACATGGGTGACGCCCATATCGTGATCGTCTACCACGACGGCCAGCATATAGACCGGCGTCCCGTCCGAACGCAGCAGGATCATGTCGTCCAGCTGCTCGTTGCGGATGGTCACGTCCCCCTGAACCTGATCGCGGATCACCGTCTCTCCGTCCTGCGGGGCCTTGATGCGGATCACGAAAGGCGCGTCGGGGTGGGTCGCTGCGTCGGCGTCGCGCCAAGGGCTACGGAACAGGGTTGATTTGCCCTCGGCCTTCGCTTGTTCACGGAAGGCGACGATTTCTTCTTGCGTCGCAAAGCACTTGTACGCTTTGCCCTCGGCCAGCAGCTGGTCGGCCACCTCGGCGTGGCGAGCCGCGCCCTCAAACTGGCTGATCACATCGCCATCATGGTCAAGACCCAGCCACGCCATACCCTGCAGAATGGCTGCCGTCGCCTCGGGGGTCGAGCGCTCGCGGTCCGTATCCTCGATCCGCAGCAGGAACTTGCCACCGCGACCACGGGCATAGAGCCAGTTGAACAGCGCGGTGCGGGCGCCGCCGATATGCAGAAAACCGGTGGGCGAGGGGGCGAAACGGGTGACGACCTGATCGGACATTGTTTGGATTAACCTTTTGGTAACCGTGTCGGGCATAGTTTGACGCCTGTCTAACGAGGCTGAGAGACGGGAGCAACCATGCGTGTTCTGGCCCGGGTCGAGGCCGCTTTGCTGAACCAGACAGGTTACCTGTTTCAATGGTCTCCGGTCTGTCTGGCGATCGGAATCGGCCTGTACTTCGGTTTGCGGTCTGAGCCGGAATGGCAGGTCTATGCCGGCTTGTTCGTGGCGGGTATGGCAGCTTTGGCGGCTGCGCGCTGGATGCGGCCAGGCTGGGCGTCGTTGGCAATCGGGGGGGCGCTTGTTTGTGCGGGGTTTATCTTTGCAGGAGTCCGCGCCCATACGGTGGCAGAGCCGGTCTTGTCATGGCGTTACTACGGCCCGGTCGAGGGGCGGGTCGTTGCCATTGACCGCTCTGCGTCGGATGCGCTGCGGGTAACGCTGGATCGGGTGCGAGTAGGGGACGTGCCACTAGATCGCAGACCGCAGCGCGTCCGGCTATCTTTGCATGGCGGTGATGCTTCGCTTGTGCCAGGACAGCGGATCATGACCACCGGTCACCTGTCTCCGCCACAAGGCCCGGTCGAGCCCGGCGGGTTTGATTTCCGGCGTCATGCTTGGTTTCAGGGTTTGGGTGCGGTCGGTTACACCCGCGTTCCTGTTCTCACGGTTTCGGGTCCGGATCCGGCCGGCGTCCGCATCACCGCGTTAAGGCTGGCATTGTCCGAACATGTGCGTGCCGTGTTGCCCGGAGAGATTGGAGGGTTCGCCGCCGCAGTAACGACAGGGGATAGAAGCGGAATGGGGCAACAAACGCTCGCGTCTTTGCGGGCGTCGAATTTGGCGCATTTATTGGCGATCTCCGGTCTGCATATGGGGCTACTGACCGGTTTTGTTTATCTACTGTGCCGAGTTGCTTTATCGGCGTTTCCTGCCATCGCGCTTCGGGTCTCGGTCCGAAAGATCGCGGCGGTTGGTGCACTTATTGCCGCAACGCTGTATCTGCTGCTGTCTGGCGGAAACGTGGCAACCGAACGCGCCTTTGTCATGGCCACTGTGATGCTGGGTGCGATCTTAGTCGACCGGCGGGCAATCTCATTGCGCGCGGTTGCCGTGGCCGCGTTGATCGTTTTGATCCTGCGGCCGGAATCCCTCTTGAACCCCGGATTTCAGATGTCCTTCGCGGCAACTACGGCGCTTGTGGCGGTGTTTGGGGCGTTGCGAAATGTCGGCCCGGTTCCGGGGCCGAAATGGCTAAAGCCAGTGATTGGATTGTTGATGTCGTCTGCCATCGCTGGGCTTGCGACGGCACCGATCGGAGCTGCACATTTCAATACGATGTCCCATTATGGCTTGCTGGCCAACATGTTGTCAGTCCCTGTGATGGGGACCGTCGTTGTACCTGCAGCCGTCGTTGCAGCCCTGTTGGCACCGTTTGGTCTGGACTGGGTCGCGCTCGCCGTTATGGGCCTGGGGTTAGAGTGGATATTGCTGGTTGCTGAGACCGTATCAAACCTGGATGGAGCGCAAGGCTATATCGTCAGCCCGCCTTACTATGTATTGCCTCTGTTCGCTTTGGGGGCGTTGTGGACGGTTTTGTGGCGTGGGCCCGCGAAATGGGTTGGTTTGGGACCATGTATCGCGGCCGTGTTCATATGGGGTCAGGGTGAACGTCCCGATGTCTTGGTCGCGGATTCAGGTGGATTGGTCGGGGTCTTGACGGACAAAGGGCGCGCCTTGAGCAAAGAGAAAGGCAGCGGGTTCATCGCCACAGTATGGTTGGAAAATGATGGCGATGGTGTGAACCAGAAGACAGCCGCCGACCGATGGCCCCCAGCTGACGACCTTGTCCAAAGATATGTGTGGAAGGGGCAGGAGGTGATCCACCTGACCGGAAAGCGATCTGCAGGTAGCTTTACCGAGTGCCACCAAGGCCAGATTGTTATCTCAGCTGTGCCAGTTGTACTAAGCGGAAATTGCGTGTTGTTCGACCCGGATAAATTGATGGAGACCGGGAGTCTGGCTTTTCAGAACGGTAAAATAAAGACCAGCGCAGAGGTCATCGGTCGCAGATTGTGGTCCCCGAAGGAAGCCGAAGACCACCAGACACAAAAAGGTCAGTAGCTGCGGATCAGGCCGACCAATCGGCCTTGCACCTTGACCTTGTCTTCGGGCAAGACGCGGGTTTCATAAGCCGGGTTCGCGGCCTCAAGCGCAATGGCTTGACCGCGGCGGAAATATCGCTTCAGTGTTGCTTCTTGATCTTCGACAAGTGCCACTACGATATCGCCGTTGTCTGCGACCGATGTCTCGCGGATCACCACAACGTCGCCGTCATTTATGCCTGCATCGATCATCGAGTCGCCCCGAACCTCAAGCGCGTAGTGCTCGCCCTTGCCTGAAACCATTGATCCCGGCACAGCGACGCGGTGCGAGACGTGGCTGATCGCTTCAATCGGAACACCCGCTGCGATACGGCCCATGACTGGCAATTCCATGGCATCGACGGTAACGGGTTCGAAATTCGCCGGTCGCGGCCCTTCGGGCTTGTCGCCTTCGATCACACGCGGCTTAAAGGCGGCTGTGGGCTCGCCGCCAAGACTTTCGGGCAGTTTGACGATTTCGATCGCCCGCGCCCGGTGGGCAAGCCGGCGGATAAATCCGCGTTCTTCCAGCGCGGTGATCAGCCGGTGAATTCCGGACTTGGATCTGAGATCCAGCGCGGCCTTCATTTCGTCGAAACTAGGGGGAACACCATCCGCTTGAACACGTTTGTGGATGAATTCCAACAAATCCAACTGCTTCTTGGTCAGCATTGCTCACACCTCGTCGGTCATGCGTTTTCTTTTGTTCTACGCATGTTCACGTTTTGTGTCAATGGATTTGAGCGTTTGCTAAATCGGTAGGTACAGGACCTCATCACCAGCAGGCCGCGCCGGATCATTCGGCTGTCGAACCAACAAAGCATTGGCCTGCGCCAGGACGCTTAAAAGCGAGCTGTCCTGATCGTCGCAAGCCCGTATGCCATCATTGTCAAGAATGGCGCGCATATAGTGTTCGCGCGGACCATTCTGGCCGAGCGGGGCAACCAGTCTAGCCGTTTGGAACGGCGTCAAAGCCTCGGCCAGCCCCACCATGCGGCGTACCATTGGTACCAAAAAGAGATAGCCGCAAACCATTGCGCTGACAGGATTTCCCGGCAATCCAACCATTGCAGCTTTGCCAAGCCGCCCGGCCATCAGCGGCTTTCCGGGGCGCATGCGTATCTTGTAAAATGACCGCTCCATCCCGAGATTGGCGGATACGTCCGACACCAGATCATAATCCCCGACCGAGGCTCCTCCGATCGTGACGACCAGATCCGCGCCTGTTGCCAGATCAAAGGCTGTTTCAAGCGAAGCGACTGTGTCTCGCGCGATAGGCAGAATGCGAACTTCCGCTCCAACATCCTCTAGCAACGCCTTGAGACCAAAGGTGTTTGACGCGATGATCTGATCAGGTCCGGGCGTATCGCCCGGCATGACCAATTCGTCTCCGGTCGAGATCAGTGCAACGATCGGCTTGCGGGCGACGGGAACCTCGGGGATGTTCATTGCGGCCATAAGGGCCACATCCTCGGGGCGGATGCGACGAGGGGCAGAGATCGTTGTGCCGGATTTAAAATCAACACCCTTGGGTCGAATGTTGGTCTTGTCGCCGGGCATGTCCGTGATTGTAATCAGATCATCCCTGCGTTCAGTATCTTCTTGGATCACGACAAAATCCGCGCCGTCTGGCAAGGGGGCTCCGGTGAAAATGCGAACTGCCTGACCAGCGCCAACTTGACCAGAATACCTGCGCCCAGCGGCGGCCTCTCCGACGACTTTGAACATTGCGTGCAGTTCGACTTCGGATGACTTGACTGCGTATCCATCCATCGAAGATGCCGCAAACGGAGGTTGATCGCGCTTGGCCGCAACGTCCTGCGCCAAAATCCGACCGGCCGCTTGCGAGAGTGAAACGGTTTCTGCGGGCAAGCGGTCAACCAGGCCAAACAGAAGGGCCCGCGCGTCTTCGACAGTTATCATTTCGCTTCGTAACGGCCTGATTTACCGCCATCTTTTAGCAAAACTTTTATGCCGCCGATCTCCATTGCTTTGTCCACGGCTTTGGTCATGTCGTAAACCGTCAGGGCTGCGGTCGAGGCCGCAGTTAGCGCTTCCATCTCTACACCTGTTTGACCCGAGGTCTTGACGGTCGCTTCAATCTGAACGCCCGGTAGATCGGGGTCCAACGTCAGTTCGACGGCCACCTTGGTCACGGGCAAAGGATGACACAGCGGGATCAGGTCAGGGGTTTTTTTCGCGCCCATGATACCAGCAAGACGTGCAACGCCCAGCACATCACCCTTTTTTGCACGCCCTTCTGATATTAAATCAAAGGTTTCCTGCGCCATCTTGATGTGCCCAGCCGCCACGGCAACCCGGTCCGTTACCGCCTTATCGGACACATCCACCATGTGGGCTTGGCCCTGTGCGTCAAAGTGAGTGAGCGACATTACATTACTCCGGGGATCAAAGGGTTAGCCAGCAAGTTTCGCGTCGCCGCAGTGACATTGTCCTGCCGCATCAGGCTTTCGCCGATCAGGAAGGACCGTGCGCCATAGCGGGCGATGTCGGCCAGGTCGGCAGGCGTGCTCAAACCGCTTTCGCAAACAATAGTCCGATCGCCGGGCACCAGTTTTGACAACCTGCGCGTTGTATCAAGAGTTGTCTCAAACGTCTTGAGATTACGATTATTTATCCCAATCAGACTGCTTTTGAGCTTGGTCGCGCGTTCCAGTTCGGCCTCGTCATGCACTTCGATCAGGACATCCATGCCCCAGTCAAAAGCCGTTTGCTCCAACTCGGCGGCTTGTTCATCTTCGACCGAGGCCATGATGATCAGAATACAGTCGGCGCCCAAAGCGCGAGCTTCGACGACCTGATACGGGTCGTACATGAAATCCTTACGCAGCGCAGGCAATGACGTCGCTGCGCGGGCCGCCGTCAGGTATTCTTTGGCCCCTTGAAAGCTGGGCGTGTCCGTCAAAACCGACAGACAGGTTGCGCCGCCTTCTTCGTAGGCTTTTGCCAGTACCGGAGGGTCAAAATCCGGGCGGATCAAACCTTTTGAGGGGCTCGCTTTCTTCACCTCGGCGATCAGACCGTAGCCGGATCGCGCGGCGGCGGTCAGTGCTGTCGCAAAACCGCGCACCTCAGACGCAGACTTGGCTTCATCCTCCAAATCTTCCAAAGACTTATTGGTCTTGTCTAATGCGACTTCCTCAAGCTTGTATGCTTTGATCTTGTCCAGAACCGTCTCGGTCATGCGGCCTCCTGAGTGATGCGGGCCAGTACCGCGATTTTTTCTTTGGCAGCGCCGCTGTCGATGCTGTGCGCGGCCTTCTCGACCCCGTCCTTGAGGTCGCTTGCAGCTTCGGCCACCACCAGTGCAGCGGCAGAGTTCAAAAGGACTGCGTCCCGGTACGCGGACGGAGTGCCATCCAGCAGGGCGCGGAAGGCAACAGCGTTTTCTTCAGGTGTTCCGCCCAGAATGTCCTCGAACGGGTGCACTGGCAGGCCAGCATCTTCTGGATGCAGTTCAACCTCACGCACACCGCCGTTTTCCCATGAGGCTACCCAGCTGACACCAGTGATGGTTAATTCGTCGGTGCCATCGGACCCGTGAACCAGCCATGCGTGTTCGGTACCAAGCACGCCAAGCGTCTCGGCCATTGGGCGGATCAATTCGCGGCTGAACGCGCCCGTCAATTGCCGTTTCACTCCGGCCGGGTTTGTAAGTGGCCCCAGAATGTTAAAGATCGTACGTGTCCCAAGTTCCTGCCGTGTTGGCATCACGTGGGCAATGGCCGGATGGTGCATGGGGGCCATCATAAAGCCTATACCAGCCTCTTTCAGCGCTTTTTCAACGACTTCTGGCCCGACCATCACGTTGATACCCATCTGACCCAACGCATCGGCTGCACCGGATTTCGAACTTAGGTTCCGGTTCCCGTGTTTTGCAACTGTGACGCCAGCGCCCGCGACGACAAAGGCTGTTGCGGTAGAGATATTCAGCGTTCCCTTGCCATCGCCACCTGTGCCGACGATATCCATCGCGCCGTCCGGCGCATTGACCGCGTTGCATTTGGCCCGCATCACTGCCGCCGCCGCCGCATA
Organism: Ruegeria sp. HKCCD7628; assembly: GCF_057221005.1. Classification (NCBI taxonomy): domain Bacteria; kingdom Pseudomonadati; phylum Pseudomonadota; class Alphaproteobacteria; order Rhodobacterales; family Roseobacteraceae; genus Ruegeria; species Ruegeria sp. HKCCD7628. Next base: position 301,997 of record NZ_JBWVBA010000001.1, on the reverse strand, counting down.
TTCGTCGACCGTCTCGCCTCGGGTTCGCATCGCCATCAGCAAACCGCCGATCTGGCTGGGTGTGGCGGCGCCATCGAAGAGGATGCCAAAAGCCTGTTCGGCTTCGGCGCGCGTCAAAGGCCGATCAGCAGCAGTGCCGATCAGCGGTTTCAATTCGTCGCTCATGCGGGGACTTTCATCTCGGACAGGAAGTTCTTGAGCAGGGCATGGCCGTGCTCGGATGCAATCGATTCTGGGTGGAACTGAACGCCGTGTATAGGGAGCTGCTTATGTTGCAGACCCATGATCGTGCCATCTTCCAGCTCAGCTGTGATTTCCAGGCAATCGGGCAGGGTGGTTCGGTCGACCACCAGCGAATGGTACCGGGTTGCCTCGAAGGGGGAAGGCAGCCCAGCGAACAGACCTTTCCCAGTGTGATGCATGGTGCCCATCTTGCCGTGCACAATCTCATGGCACCGAATAACGTCACCGCCGAATGCTTGCCCGATGGTCTGATGCCCAAGGCAAACGCCCATCAAGGGGGTCTGGGTTTCAGCAACTGCCTGTGTCAGCGCCAGGCAAATCCCAGCCTGATCCGGGTCGCATGGTCCCGGGCTAAGAAGGATTCCGGCCGGGTTCATGGCCATGGCCTCTTGCACATCCAGCGCGTCATTTCGCCGAATGACCATTTCGGCACCAAGTTCGCCTAAATAGTGTACCAGATTGTAGGTAAACGAGTCGTAGTTGTCGATCAGCAGCAGCATTTGGGCACTTGTCTCGGATTGGGCATTTGGGACTGGCGATACAGCCCCGAGCCGCGATATAATGTCGGGACATACATGCTCAGGCTTGCGAGGCAGCGTCAAGAGGACATCCGGTTCCATACGCGCTTGCGGGTGAGTGTCGCAGAAGACGACGCAGGCAATCGAAGCAGGAATTAGTCGAAAGGCAATTAGAATGGGCGGATTTCTAGGAGGGATGATCGCAGGTGCGGTCGTGGTAATGCTGTTGGGAGCGGCGTTGTCTCTAACCACGCCTCTGTCGCGCAAACCCGTTGTTGCGGATGTTGCACCCGAACCTGCACCAAGCGAAGTACCCGAGGTCGAGGCAGACAAGCCCGAAGCCATTGCAGATGCCGATTTGGTCACTTTGCCCGCGACAGAGCCTGAATCAACCGATCAACAAACAGATACGCTGGCAGGGCTTTCGGAAATTGAAGAGGCTCCGGATGATCAGCCGCAGGTCGACGAATCCGCGCCCGTTGTCGAAGAGGCAGCCGTCGTCGAGCCTGATGAGGTGGCAGTGACGAGTGAGGCACCTGTTCAGCCGCAAGCGCCTGCAGTTTTGCCAGATACGCCTATTGCCGAAGGGCAGCCCGAGTTGATCGAGGAGCCCCCAGCCCCTCCAGCCCCTCCAGCCCCGGAAGTCGCTGCACTAGAAGTACCTGTCGAACAGCCCCAGCCTGAGTCTGTCGAGCCGGAACCAGACCAATCCCAGGCTGCCGAGTTGGAACCGGCCCCTGACTTTGAACCAGAAAGTACAGAAGCAGAGCCATTGCCGGAAATTGCCGCGCTCGAGCCGAAGGAAGATTTACCTGAAGAAAATCCCATCGCGGTCGAGGGTGATGAAACGGACCTCAACCGCCGTCTGCCGCGCATTGCAGCCGTTCCACAGATCGGTGGCGACCAAAACGGCGCGGGGGGATCAACGGTTGGTCGGCGCGTTGTCCCGCTGACCGAACGAGACAACGCTCCGGCTGATCAGGACGGATCAGGTCAGACTGCGGTGCCGGGAAAACCGATCGAAGCCTATGCGGCCAAATTCGATAACCCCGACGCCAAACCGCTGATGTCAATTATCCTGATTGACGACGAAGGCGCTTATGGTGCCGAAGCGTTGCAGGATTTCCCGTACCCGATCAGCTTTGCCGTCAGCCCCTCCGACCCCGACGCTGCCGAAAAGATGGCTAGACATCGCTCTGCAGGTTTCGAGGTTCTTGCGATGGCGGATCTTCCTAAAACCGCCAGTGCGCAGGATGCCGAAGTGTCAATGGCCGTATGGTTGCAGACCTTGCCAGAAACGGTCGGTATTCTCGAAGGGGTCGAGACAGGCATTCAGGGCAATCGCAAGCTGGCTGATCAGGTTGCCGCTATTGCTGCCGGGACAGGCCGTGGCTTGATCACCCAGGACAACGGTCTCAACACGGTTCAGAAGCTGGCTGCCCGCAATGGGACGCCGTCCAGCGTGATTTTCCGAGACATAGACGGCGCACGTCAGGACCCAAAGATCATGCGCCGCTTTCTGGATCAGGCCGCTTTCCGGGCCGGGCAGGAGGGGACGGTTGTCATGCTGGGACGGTTGCGCCCTGACACCATCTCGGCCTTGCTTGTCTGGGCCCTGGAAGACCGGGGAGGGCGTGTGGCCATGGCACCGATTTCCGCCGTCATGAAACAAGCCGTCCAATAAGCCCGTGTGGCTGGCCGGTTTGGCCAGCCGTTTGATCAGCTGTTACCCGGTCCCGTAAAGCGCGCAGCATCAGCAGCCGCGCGTCGGATGGCATTGGATTTGTGCACTGTCTCCATGAATTCCGCCTCGGGGTCGCTGTCATAGACAACACCGCCACCGGCCTGAATATACAGCTTGTGATCTTTCACAATCGCTGTGCGCAGGGCGATACACATATCCATGTCTCCACCCGCGCTGAAATATCCGACCCCGCCGCCATAGACACCGCGCTTTTCCGGCTCCAATTCGTCAATGATCTCCATCGCGCGGACCTTGGGCGCGCCTGAAACCGTGCCTGCAGGCATCCCGGCAAAGAACGCATCCAGCGCGTCTTTCTCTTCGGCCAGTTCGCCGACCACGTTCGACACAATGTGCATCACGTGGCTGTAGCGTTCGATGATGAATTCTTCGGTGGGTCGCACGGTGCCAATCTTGGCCACGCGGCCCGTGTCATTGCGGCCCAGATCCAGCAACATGAGATGCTCGGCCAGTTCTTTCTTGTCGGCCAGCAGATCGGCCTCGTTCGCCTTGTCTTCCTCGGGGGTCGCGCCACGGGGACGGGTGCCTGCAATGGGGCGGATCGTGACCTCATTGCCAAAGACACGCACCAGAATTTCGGGGCTGGCGCCCACAACCTGAAAGCCGCCAAAGTTGAAGTAGAACATGAAGGGCGACGGGTTCGTGCGGCGCAATGACCGATACAGTGCAAAAGGCGGCAGCGGAAAATCCTGCGTCCAACGTTGGGCCGGAACCACCTGAAAGATATCGCCTGCGCGGATATAGTCTTTGGCTTTCTCGACCGCTTCCATATAGCCCGACTTGGTGAAGTTCGAGACAGGCGCGGCCACTTCGGACGCGTCGCCCAGATCGCGGGTTTCGGCGGGCATGGCGCGTTCCAGATCGCGAACGGCATCCATCACGCGCTCGGCCGCTTGGGCATAAGCCGCTTTGGCGGACTGACCTTTACTGACCCATGCGGGGGAAACAACTGTCACCTCACCTTTGACGCCGTCCAGAACGGCCACGACCGAGGGACGCAACATCACCGCATCTGGTAGCTCCAGAGGGTCAGGGTTCACGTCTGGCAGATACTCGACTAGGCGCACCATGTCATAACCCAGATAACCAAACAGCCCGGCGGCCGCCTGAGGCAGATCATCGGGCAGAGCGATCCGACTATCAGCAAGCAGTGCCCGCAAATTATCCATCGGGTTGCCATCCTGAGGCTGGAACGCCTCGGGGTCGAAACGCGCCGACCGGTTCAGCTCGGACACGTCGCCCTGGCAGCGCCAGATCAGATCCGGTTTCATACCAATGATCGAATAGCGCCCGCGTACCTCTCCGCCGGTAACCGATTCCAGCATGAACGCGTCTTTTTGCGCGCCCGTCAGCTTGAGCATCAGGGAAACGGGCGTATCCAGATCGGCCGCAAGTCGCGTATAGACTACCTGATTTTCGCCAGCCTCGTAGGCGCGGGCGAAACTGTCAAACTCAGGGGTAAGGGCCATATCGGTCTCTTTTAATAGCTCGCCTGAACGGCATTCAGGGCACGCTGGTCCACGGTTGGTCGGGCACGAACCTGCGCATCGCGGACAAAAGCGTCGAAAATATTCTGTGCCAACGCCTGGTCCAACTGCGCAGCAAGGGCCTCTCGGGCTTGCCGCAGTTCGTCTGTTTCATCTGGCGGCAGCAGCTCTTCCAGACGGACGATCAGAGCAGTACCCTCACCGGAAACAACACGCAGTTCGCCGGGCTCCATTTCAAACACCTGAACCATGAAATCGGCAGGAACATCTTCAAGGAAAGCTGTACGCGTTAGGGCGTTCTCGACCCGGAATGGCAAACCCGTTGCGGTGAAATCGCCATCGCCCTCAAGCTGCTCAAGGACAGTTGCGGCTTGCTCCTCCAGCGCCTTGTTCGTCTCGGCCTGAGTCCATGCGGCGATTACACGGTCGCGCGCGCTGTCCAGCGGTTCGGGGCGGCGAGGTAACACTTCGTTCAAGCGCATCGCAAAGATCGAGCCGTCTTCCAGGAACGCGACCTCGGGGAAATCGCCCTCGTTCACGGCTTGTGCAGCAGTGCGGAACCCGTCATAGGCCGCCACCCCGTCCTCGCTTTGCGTGGTCCAGTCGATCTGACCCAGTTCCATCTCGGTTTCGCCGACCAGCTCTTCAAGCGTGGCACCACCTGCCAGCAGGTCGTTGATGTCTTCGGCTTGCGCCTCAATCTGGCGACGCGCGCGATCTGCGGCCAGCTCTTCGCGCAGGGCTGGGGCCGCGTCTTCGAATGAGGTGTTGTTTTCAGCCAGCGATCCATTGATGCGGAACAGAGCCGGCCCCAGAGAGGACGGAAGCGGGCCGACCACGGCGTCCAGATCGGCAGCAAAGACGCCGTCAGCTGCGTCCCCCAGATCGTCGCGGGTGACGTCGCCCAGATCAACATCGCTTAGTTCAAGCTCGCGCTCACGCACCAATTGCTCGAAAGTTGTTCCTCCAACCTCAAGCTGCGCTTTGGCTGCTTCGGCGGCGGCTTCATTCGCAAAGGGCAGGCGTTCGACAAGACGGCGTTCGGGCTGCAGATATTCGTCAGCACGCTGGTCATACAGACGGCGAACCGAGTCTTCGTCAACGTCTACACTGTCCAGCAACATCTCCGGAGAAAGGATCGCATATGTCAGCTTCTTGGTGCGGGGCAGGGTGAACAGATCCCCGTTTTCATCGTAATATGATTGAATTTGCGCGTCTGTCGGCGCTGCAATCGGCGCTGCCAGTGCGTCCGGACCCAGCGTTGCCACTGTAAAGCTGCGCCGCGCGCCAACAAAGTTCATCATCGCATCCGTCAGGGTTTCGGGCATTTCGATACCCCCCATGACCGCGCCCTGAACGATGGTTCGAGCCGACTCTTTGCGCAGGTCGGCTTCGAATTCGGCATCGGACATTCCGACCTGATCCAGTTGGAATTCATAGGCGTCGCGGTCAAAGTTCCCGTCGATCCCCTGAAAGGCCGGGATTGCGACAATTTCCTGTTGCAGGTTTGCGTCCCCGATCGAGATGCCCAGCAGCCCAACTTCATTGTCCAGCGACGCCAGCGCCGTCAGACGCGACAGTGCCAACTGATCCAACCCGAATTCATGTGCCTGCGCGATCTGCAGCGGCTGACCGGTCTGTTGTTCCACGGCGCGGATTTCGCGTTGCAGCTCGCGGACATATTCATCGACCGAGACGCTTTCGTTCCCGACCTGTGCGACTGTGCGCACTGTGCCGGACAAGCTGGTTGCGCCAAACCCTGCGAGCCCCAACATCAAAAGGCCCATGAGGATCCAGACAAAGGTCTTCGATAGCTTTTTTACGCCTGCGGCCATGGTGCCCTCTTGTTTTGTGGCAAAGGTCTGCCCTGTCGGTTGCGGCCCTGAATACGATGCGCGCCGCCGAGGGGCAAGCTCAGAAGGTCAACGCTTCGAGCCGGTCGAACAATTGCGCCAGTCCGGCGCGGTCCAGGTTGGCAAAAGCCACTCGGACTTGCTGCTTTCCAGCCGGGTCTGTGTCGGGCATGAACATCGTTCCAGGCAGCAACAGAATGCCTGCCTCGGAAACCAGTTTTTGCGCCAATACGTCCGAAGGCATGTCGAACGGGTGTTCGAGATAGGCAAAATACGCGCCCAGTCCCAGCAGGCGCCAGCCTTTTGAGGTCAGGCGCGGCAGCATCTCTTGGATGGCGACACGGCGATCAAGGATCTCATCCCGCTCGCCCGCAACCCACTGGGACAGGTTTTGCATCCCCCAGAGCGCCGCAAACTGCCCCATCTGGCCAGGGCAGATGGCGACTGTATCCAGAAACTTTTCGATTTCAGCCAAAAGGTCGGGGCTTGTCGCGATGGCACCGACGCGGTGGCCGGTCAGCCGATAGGCTTTGGAAAAGGAATACAGGTGAACCAGCGTTTGATCCCAGTCGGGCTGGCTGAACAGGCGATGCGGCGGACCGCTGCGGCTGTCGAAGTCGCGGTATGTTTCGTCGACCAGCAGCCGGATGCCGGTTTCGCGGGCGAGATCGTAAAAGGCTTGGACCAGATCGGATGGGTATTCCACACCGCCTGGGTTGTTCGGAGTAACCAATGATATTGCGCGGGTTCGATCCGTGATCAGCGCCCGGGCGGCGTCGGGGTCAGGCAGAAGGTCGTCATTGGTTTGCAAGTCGACCGCCGTCACCCCGGCCATATCAAGCCACATTTTATGATTGAAATACCATGGGGTTGGCAGGATAACCTCATCCCCTTCATCAGTGAGCGCCGAGATCGCCGCGGCGAAAGCCTGATTGCACCCCGAGGTGATCGCCACCTGGGATGGTTGTACTTCGGCGTCATAGTGCTGGCTGATTTGTGTAGCCAGCGCCTCGCGCAGGTCAGGATTACCCAGAACGGGGCCATACAAATGCGCTGCATCTGTATTGACCGCGAAATCCGCCATTGCCTGACGCAAGGCCAGTGGCGGCGGGTCAACAGGGGCCGCTTGGCTGACATTGATCAGGGGGCGGTTTTCGGGGAAGTCCACGCCTTCAAGCCAGCGACGCGCCTCCATCACCGGAGGAGGAAAAGTGGCGCTGGTGCGGGTCTGTGTCATGGCGTGGCTGCTGTTTGAGAGGCGTTGCCTCGCATTCCCAAGTATTTTCGGCGGAAAAGGCTACGGATCAGTCCGTGCCTCGATATGGCTCGACATATTGTAGGGCCATATCCCAAGGGAAGAAGATCCAGGTATCTTGGCTGACCTCGGTGATGAATGTATCCACCATCGGGCGGCCCTTGGGCTTAGCGTAAACGGTGGCAAAATGTGCGTTGGGGTACATCGCACGCACCAATTCCAGCGTTTTTCCACTGTCGACCAGATCGTCAACGATCAGCACGCCGGTACCATCGCCCATCAACTGAGCATCGGGGGCTTTCAAAACCTCCGCCTCGCCTTGTTCCTGGTGGTGGTAGGAGCGAACACTGATTGTATCGACGGTGCGTATATCAAGCTCGCGGCTGACGATCATAGCAGGCGCCATGCCGCCGCGGGTGATTGCGACCACAGCGCGCCACGCGCCGTCATCGGGGCCTTGCCCGTCCAGACGCCAGGCTAAAGCACGGGAATCACGGTGAATCTGATCCCAACTGATATGAAAGCCTTTTTCGTGGGGTAGGCGGTCTTTGGCGCTCATCGGTGTTAACCCTTCTCAACGTCTGGTGCATCGACGGCCTTCATACCGACAATATGATAGCCCGAATCCACGTGCAGGTTTTCACCGGTCACGCCACTGCTGAGGTCGGACAACAGGTACAAGGCCGAATTGCCAACATCGTCGATGGAGACATTGCGACGCAGGGGCGAGTTATACTCGTTCCACTTCATGATATAGCGGAAATCGCCGATGCCGCTGGCGGCCAGCGTCTTGATCGGGCCGGCCGAGATTGCGTTGACGCGGATACCGTCTTTGCCCAGATCTTCGGCAAGGTACTTGACCGACGCTTCCAGTGCCGCCTTGGCCACACCCATGACGTTATAATGCGGCATGACCTGCTCGGCCCCGTAATACGTCAGCGTGATCGCGCTGCCGCCGTCGGTCATCATCTTCTCGGCGCGTTGCATCACCGCTGTGAAAGAATAGACCGAAACGTCCATGGTGAGTTTGAAGTTGGCACGAGACGTATCCACGTACCGACCACGAAGCTCGTTCTTGTCCGAAAAGCCAATGGCGTGGACGACAAAGTCTAATTTGCCCCACTTTTCTTCAAGCGCCGCAAACAGCGCGTCAATCGACTCTTCGTCACTGACGTCGCAAGGCAGCACAATCTCACTTCCAAGCTGAGCGGCCAGAGGGTCAACTCGTTTCTTCAGCGCGTCGCCCTGATATGAGAATGCAAGATCGGCCCCCGCGTCGGACAATGCGCGGGCAATCCCCCATGCAATTGATTTGTCATTGGCCAGTCCCATGATGAGGCCGCGCTTGCCGGCCATCAACTGATTTGACATGTTCGGTTCTCCGCCTGTCCTTCGCATTATGTCTGGATGGTTTATGCCATCGGATGGCCTGCATCAAGGCCGTGTGCTCTTGCTCGTGGCGGGTTCTGGCCGTAGTGTGGTTAACAAGAGTTTCCAGGGGATGGAAATGAGTGAAAGAGACGGCATTTTTGCTGGCACCGATCCGTTTGAAATCGCGACTCGGTGGCTGGAGGACGCCAAGGGCAGTGAACCAAATGATCCTAATGCGATTGCCTTGGCGACCGTAGACTCTGAAGGGTTGCCCAATGTGCGGATGGTCCTTCTCAAAGAGATCGAGCGGGATGCGTTTGTGTTTTATACAAACTATGAAAGTGCAAAGGCAGCAGAGCTGGACAGCGCTGGCAAGGCAGCTTTCGTGATGCATTGGAAATCTTTGCGGCGTCAAATCCGAGTTCGTGGTACAATTACGCGTGAAACCGGGCCGCAGGCTGACGAGTACTATGCGTCCCGCTCACTCAAAAGTCGTCTTGGGGCCTGGGCTTCGAAACAGTCACGCCCCCTGAGCAGCCGATCGGCCTTGATGGCTGAAGTTGCAAAAGTTACGGCAAAACTGGGTCCGAACCCTCCGCGTCCGCCGTTTTGGGGCGGATACAGGCTGGAACCAAACGAAATAGAATTCTGGGCCGACGGTGCGTTTCGGCTGCATGACAGGTTCCAATGGCGGCGCGATCAAGCGGGCTCTGGGTGGCAAGTGCAAAGGTTGAATCCATGACTTTCGCGTATCGTGAAATGCAACACTCAGAGATCAAAGGGTTTTTTCGGCTTGAATTTGTGTGCCAATCCCATACACATCGGACCCTTAACAAATTGAAAAAACTCGCGATGGAAACACCGTGCCAGAAGATCTGAACAACATGTACCGCGTTCGCGGGCACGTAAAATGGTTCGACCCCGCCAAAGGTTACGGGTTCGTCGTGTCTGACGAAGGCGGTCCTGATATTCTGTTGCATGTGAACGTGTTGCGCAATTTCGGTCAAAGTTCGGTGGCTGATGGCGCCGGGATCGAGATCATGACGCATCGCACGGATCGGGGTGTCCAGGCAGTTGAAGTGATTAGCGTTGATCCGCCTGCGCGAGCCGACTCGATGTTGTTGGCGGACTTCGCGGAACTTGACCCGGTTGAGATCGCCCAAGCCCCACTTGAGGCGGCACGGGTAAAATGGTTCGACAAAGGCAAGGGATTCGGTTTTGCCAACGTCTTTGGTCGCGGTGAGGATGTGTTTCTGCATATCGAGGTATTGCGTCGGTCAGGTTTGGCCGACCTTCAACCCGGAGAAGCGCTTGCGATGCGTGTCATTGATGGAAAACGCGGACGTATGGCGGCTCAGGTCATGGCCTGGGAAGCGGCGCTGGACGACTGAATCACCATGAAAGGGCGGCTGGCGGTTCTGACGACTATTGCAGTTCTTTGGACGAGTTCAGCGTTTGCCGCATGCAGCCCGGACCGGGTCACACTAAAAAATGACAAATCCCAGGTCAGTTTCGATATCGAGCTGGCTGTAAGCCCTCAGGAAAGAGCGCAGGGTCTTATGTTCCGCGAGTCTTTGCCCCAACGGGCAGGGATGATGTTTATTTTCGATCCGCCTCAGCCCGTCGCGTTCTGGATGAAAAACACGCTGATTCCATTGGATATGATTTTTTTGGATCGCAGTGGGTCGGTCGTACATGTCCACAGCAACGCCATTCCTGGCGACCTGACTCCGATTGAGGGGGGAGATTCGGTCTATGCGGTCTTGGAAATCAATGCAGGGCTGGCCGAACGTTACCTGATCACGCCCGGAACTCAGATGCGGCACGAAGTTTTTTCACAAGGTCCTGCAATTTGGCCCTGTTAGGGCTTTTCAAATCAGAACAGCGCGTTTAGGAAGGCGCACGGTCCGGGGCGTGGCGCAGTCTGGTAGCGCACCTGTTTTGGGTACAGGGGGTCGTAGGTTCGAATCCTGCCGCCCCGACCACTTCTTCTTACAATGTTGGTGATCCACCCATTGCCTGGTAGAGCGCACTTAGCGCTTTATCCAGAGTCTTGCTTTCGACTGGCACCTGCACAGGCGGGCCTGTCCTTTGGGGGACATTAAAAAACACCTCGGCATCGATCCGATAACCAGCAGTGTTTTTGGTCGATGTCAGGCGCATGACACTTTGAGGCAAGTCCTGCGGATATCCCTCGTAGTTGAGAATCAGATAAGCAGTCGTGTCCGGAGGCAAAAGCTCGGTGCATTCAAACACTTGATTCCCGACCCGTTCGAACTGCTCTCCTGGACCGCTACAGCTGACTTCAAACGTATCGAACAGACGCTTTGGATAGTCTTGAAACTGCGCGCTGCGGGTTGGAGTGGGCACATCTTGTGCTGTGCACGCCACGATCAGGCCCATTAGGGATAGGATTCCAAGCCTCGGTATCAATTCCTGTATCCTCGATCTGTCGTTTGTCGCGGTATGCCCGGATGTGCTTGTCCGATATGGGCCGTGCTGATTCTGTTTCAGTTTAAATACCTTAACGTAGGTTTATCAAATGCCGATAACTGTGCCGGAAATCACAGTTAATTGCGCGTTAGATTTAGTCGGCGGCTGACCAATACCGGTGGATGAACTTGTGGAGGAATCGGGAAACACCTCGTTTCACGAAGGCGTTACAATCCGGTCAACAAAAAAGATTTCAAAAATGACGGAAAAATGACGTTGACGATCTATGGCTGAATACGTCAGATTGTATGGGCCGAATGTGGTGCCACTAAATCTGGTAGAAAAACCGGTGTTGGGCACAGGGCGAGGGTCGGAAAGCACATAATAGTAACGTGCAGCCGTTTGGACGGGTTTGCGCTGCCGCGGGTAGCGCAGGGTTCGTTGCGCCCGAATTTTTTGGCAGGTGGGCGATCCTTGATTTGGGGGTCAATCACTAAGGGACAAGTTGATTGAATCTAGGGCGGCGGACATGCAGATTGACAGGAAATTCACTAAATCGGGACAAGATGCCTACGCGGATTTGGACTTTGTGTCCGCAACGTCTGAGATTCGGAATCCTGATGGCACGATAGTCTTCCGGCTGGAAGATATCGAAGTGCCGTCAAGCTGGAGTCAGGTGGCCAGTGACGTCATCGCTCAGAAATACTTCCGCAAAGCCGGTGTGCCCACCAAGCTGAAGAAAGTTAAGGAAAAAGACGTGCCCGAATTCCTGTGGCGCTCGGTCCCGGCCGAGGGTGCAGAATTCGACGGAGAAACGTCTTCGAAACAGGTGTTCGATCGACTGGCTGGTGCCTGGGCTTATTGGGGCTGGAAGGGTGGCTATTTCTCGACCGAGGAAGACGCACGCGCCTACTTTGACGAGATGCGCTATATGCTGGCTACCCAACGCGCCGCGCCGAACTCGCCACAGTGGTTCAATACGGGCCTTCACTGGGCTTACGGTATCGACGGTCCTGCGCAGGGTCACCACTATGTCGACTATAAAACCGGCAAACTGACCAAGTCGAAATCCGCTTACGAACATCCGCAGCCGCACGCGTGCTTCATCCAGTCTGTCGATGATGATCTGGTCAACGAAGGCGGCATTATGGATCTGTGGGTGCGCGAGGCGCGCCTGTTTAAATATGGCTCGGGCACCGGGACCAACTTCAGCCATCTGCGGGCTGAGGGCGAAGCGCTGTCGGGTGGCGGCAAGTCTTCGGGCCTGATGGGCTTTCTCAAGATCGGCGACCGCGCCGCTGGCGCGATCAAATCAGGCGGAACAACCCGTCGAGCAGCAAAGATGGTAATCGTCGATGCAGATCATCCCGATATCGAGCAATTCATCGAATGGAAGGTGATCGAAGAGCAAAAGGTGGCCTCGATCGTTGCCGGATCGAAGATGCACGAGAAGATGCTGAACGGCATTTTCGAGGCCATCCGCTCTTGGGACGGCGCCGCCGATGACGCCTATGATCCGAACAAGAATGACAGCCTGAAAATGGCTGTGCGCGAGGCCAAAAAGGTCGCAATCCCCGAGACTTACATCAAGCGCGTGCTGGATTACGCGCGGCAAGGCCACGACAGCATCGAATTCCCGACCTATGACACGGACTGGGATTCGGAAGCTTACAGCTCCGTCTCGGGCCAAAACTCCAACAACTCGATCCGCGTGACCAACGCGTTCCTGACCGCCGTCGAAAAAGACGCCGATTGGGAGCTGATCAACCGCACCGATGGTAAGGTCGCCAAGACCGTCAAGGCCCGCGATCTGTGGGAAAAGGTCGGTCACGCTGCATGGGCCTGTGCCGATCCGGGCATCCAGTTCCATGACACCGTTAACGAGTGGCACACATGCCCGGAAGACGGCGAGATTCGCGGATCGAACCCGTGCTCGGAATACATGTTCCTCGATGACACGGCCTGTAACTTAGCGTCGATGAACCTGCTGACCTTCCTCAAGGATGGTGAGTTCCAGGCGGCGGACTATATGCACGCTTCGCGCCTGTGGACCCTGACGCTGGAAATCTCGGTGACGATGGCGCAGTTCCCGTCGAAGGAAATCGCGCAACTGTCTTACGATTTCCGTACCTTGGGCCTGGGCTACGCGAATATCGGCGGTCTGTTGATGAACATGGGCTACAGCTATGACTCGGATGAGGGTCGGGCGATCTGCGGCGCGCTGACCGCGATCATGACTGGTGTGGCCTATGCGACTTCGGCGGAAATTGCCGGTGAGCTGGGTGCTTTCAAAGGCTATGAGCGCAATGCCGACCACATGCTGCGCGTCATCCGCAACCACCGCCGTGCGTCGCAGGGTGTCACGACCGGCTATGAGAAACTGGCCGTGAAGCCGGTGCCTCTGGACCATGGCAACTGCCCGGACAAGCGTTTGATCGACTTGGCCATGTCGGCTTGGGATGAGGCGCTAAGCCTCGGCGAAAAGAACGGGTATCGCAACGCGCAGGCTACTGTGATCGCACCGACCGGCACCATTGGTCTGGTGATGGATTGCGACACCACAGGGATTGAGCCGGACTTTGCGCTGGTTAAGTTTAAAAAGCTTGCGGGCGGCGGTTACTTCAAGATCATCAACCGTTCGGTGCCTTCGGCGCTGGAGAAGCTGGGTTATTCCTCGTCTCAGATCGAAGAGATCGTGGGCTACGCGGTAGGTCATGGCACCATCGGCAACGCGCCGGGGATCAACCATACCTCACTGACTGGCCACGGCTTTGGCCCGAATGAGCTGGCGAAAGTGGACGCTGCGCTGGAAAGCGCGTTCGACATCCGGTTCGTCTTCAACCAGTGGACACTGGGCGAGGATTTCTGCACCGGCGTTCTGGGCATCCCGGCCACCAAGCTGAATGACCCGACTTTCGACCTTCTGCGTCATTTGGGTTTCACCCGCGCGGATATCGAAGCGGCGAATGATCACGTCTGCGGAACCATGACGCTGGAAGGCGCGCCGCACCTGAAAGAGGAACACTATTCCATCTTCGATTGCGCCAACCCGTGCGGCAAGAAAGGTAAGCGTTTCCTTGGGGTTGATAGCCACATCACCATGATGGCGGCGGCGCAGAGCTTCATCTCGGGTGCGATTTCCAAGACGATCAACATGCCGAACGACGCGACCATCGAAGACTGTCAGAAGGCATATGAGTTGTCGTGGTCGCTGGGTGTGAAGGCGAACGCGCTGTACCGCGACGGCTCGAAACTGTCTCAGCCTCTGGCCGCTGCATTGGTTGAGGATGATGATGAGGCCGCCGAGGTTCTGGAAAGCGGCACACCGGCCGAAAAAGCTGCCGTGCTGGCCGAGAAGGTCATCGAGAAGGTCGTCGTCAAGGAAATCGTCCGCTCGCACCGCGAAAAGATGCCCGAGCGTCGGAAGGGTTATACTCAGAAAGCCATCGTGGGCGGCCACAAGGTCTATCTGCGGACGGGTGAATACTCGGACGGCTCGCTGGGCGAAATTTTCATCGACATGCACAAGGAAGGCGCTGGCTTCCGGGCCATGATGAACAACTTTGCCATCGCGGTCTCGGTCGGCCTGCAATACGGCGTTCCGCTGGAAGAGTTCGTGGACGCCTTTACCTTCACCAAGTTCGAACCGGCGGGGATGGTGCAGGGTAACGACTCGATCAAGAACGCGACGTCGATCCTAGACTACATCTTCCGCGAGCTGGCCGTCAGCTATCTGGACCGCACTGATTTGGCCCATGTGAAGCCCGAAGGCGCGACCTTTGACGATATCGGCCGGGGCGAGGAAGAGGGTGTCTCGAACGTCTCGGAAATCAGTGTAACAGCGGCCTCCAAGTCATTGGAAGTATTGAAGCAAATCAGCTCGACCGGGTATCTGCGCAAGCGGTTGCCGCAGGATCTGGCCGTGTTCACACCGCAAGCAGATGCGACCGGGATGGCGGAACCTGCCGCCGTGTTCGAAGCGCCTGCTGAAACTGCAGTGGCGACCGGCATGGACGCCCGCACCAAAGCCAAGATGCAAGGGTACGAGGGCGATCCCTGCGGTGAATGCGGAAACTACACATTGGTGCGCAACGGCACCTGCATGAAATGCAACACCTGCGGTGCGACCAGCGGGTGTAGCTAAGGCAAACGCCCCGTCAGGCGGGGTGTAGGGACCTGGGCTTTCCCCCGAATGCCCGGTCCCGACGAATACGGAAGAAGGCGCCGAGACTTACCGACGATGCCTTTTTCCACTCGGCCGACATGCCCGTGTCGGCCGGGAACAGGGTGGGGCGGAATATTGCTCTTTCCCACTCTCTCACGGGACGGGTGCGCTCGTCCCATGCGCAGTCCAGGCCGCAGGCAAAAAAACACCGGGCGGTCAACGATATGAGCCTGGATGGCGAAACTTAAAGGGGGCTTCGGCCCCCTTTTTTTCCTACACTTACGTTGGCAAGTGAATGTTGAATTTCTCGCGAAGGGCCGCGTCCAGCATGGGATCGAACCGTGCGGGTGACGGCGTGGACAAGATTTCCTCTTTCCGGGCCGTGGCCTTGGCGATCAGATCAGGCTTGTCCAATTCGGCCCATTCTTTGGGAGACGTGCGGTCGCCATAAGTCGGATACACGTAATCCGCTTGCATTCGGCTTAGCGTTGCATCGGTGCCGAGGTAATGGCCCGGGCCGCCCATGCAGACTTCGGCGATCTGGTCGAGCGCCAGCGTTTCATCCGTGACTTCGATCCCACGAACACAGCGCTGCGCCTGTCCTATAATGTCATCCCCTAGGATCAGGCTTTCAAAACAGAAACCCAGCAATGAGGCGTGCATTCCAGCGGCCTCGTACACCATATTCACGCCAGACAATCCCGCCATGACATTCGAGCACATCTGCTCCCAGCCGGCCTGCATATCTGGCATTTTCGAGTCCGATGCGCCGGCCGCCGCGCCGCCGGGAAGATCATAGAACTGGTGCATTTGTCCGCACCCGGCAGTCAGCAGGGCTTGCTCGCCCGAGCCTATGGACATAGCGCCGGTTCGCAGGTCCAACCCAAAGGGCCAGGTGCCAAAAACTGCAGGTGCGCCTGGGCTTACGGCATTTACATAAACCAGTCCGGCCAGGCATTCGGCGGTGGCCTGTGTGATTGCGCCCGCGATGGTCGAGGGGGCCGTCGCACCGGCCATACCTGCGGACAACATTAGTACAGGCATTCCAGCCTTGATACACTCCTCCATCACTTCGCAACTTTCGGTGGCGAATTTCATCGGAGGAACAACGAAACAGTTCGAGTTCGATACAAATGGTCGCTCGCGCCACTTATCCTCTCCGCCCGCGATCATGTGCAACATCTCAACCGCTGGGGCGACATGGCTGGGCTCTGTGAACGACGTGCCGATGTGTTTGAACGTGCCAGAACAGGCGGCATACACGGTGTTCAGGTCCATCTCCATGTTATCCGTGATGTCACGACACACCATAGGGCGTTGAACGAAATGGATATTATCCAGTTGCTGACAAATCCGCGCTGCATCGTGCAGGTCTTGAACGGTCGAGTCCCGATACTCCCGACCATGGACGTCGACCATGCTGACAGCAGCGCCCGCGGTGCCATAGTGGACGCGCGTGCCCGACAGATCGAGATCCATCTGCCCATCACGGCTGTGCAGGGTCACGGAACGATTGGCATTGGCAATCGTGTCTTCGACCAGCGCCCGCGGAAAGCGAATGCGCCCGTCGTCGCCCAAGGTGCATCCAGCGCCGACCAGATAGTCAATCCCGCTTTGCGGCGCGTCCGCAAGCCCGATCGTTTCAAGCGCGGTCAGCGCGGCCTCGTGTATCTGTTCAACCTGCCGAGGGGTGAGCGGTTTCAGTGTTCCGCCTTCAAGGCCAGGGCGAACGGGGCGCAAGTGGTCGGGAAGGGCCGAGGCACGGGCCGCGCGACGTGCGGCACGGCCGCCGCTGCGAGAGGAGGTACGGGATTGGTCGTTCATATCAAAGTCCGATTGGTGAGTTGCGAGTGGTCTAAGGGCGGTTCAATCCCGGACTGGTCGCCCTCGGGCCGCGCGACCACGATCCGCACCGATGGTGCGGCTGATCAGCCGGATCTTCCAAACGTCACTGTGCATGAGGCTCCTCACCTTGTGGCATGCAGTGTTCCAAGTTGGGTCGCCTCATTCTGTTCTGTTTGCGACTTCGATGACCAAAAGCGAAACAAACCTGAGTTTTTCGGCACATAGATTACCTTAGGTAAAGAAATTACCCGTTTGATCCGGAAATCTGTTATACTTCGGTCACTTATTTAGCAGCAATTCGTGATCTCAATTGATTTTTAACGATTGGCTTCCAGTTGTATGGCACTCTGAAAAGAATACTCGAATGTTTTGATGAAAGGCTTTTGTAGTCTAATGAACCATCTGCTGCCCATCATTGTCGCGATGACACTGACCGGCACCATCTCGGCTTTCGCCGAGGATTGGAGCGGGGCTTATGCAGGATTCAGCTTTGGTTATGCGGATGCAGATGGCCGGAACGGCGCAAGCGGTAGTGATTCTAGCTTCGGTCCTCATGTCGGGTATGACCACGATTTTGGGAATTTCGTTCTGGGAGGCGAGCTTGAGTATAATCGGCTGTCTTTGAATCTGGGCCAGAACGAAGGTAGCCTAGACGGCATGACCCGCGTGAAACTGCGTGGCGGGTACGATTTCGGATCTGCGCTTGGGTATGTAGTTGTGGGAGCCGCACGAGTAGATTCGTCGGTCGAAAATGACACGGCTGCGGTCTACGGAATCGGTGTTGCCTATCCGGTCACCGATAGATTTGTCATCAGTGGTGAGGCTTTGCGTCAGAACTTTGACGACGTGACCCGTTCCGAAGGCGGCCTCGATTCCAACGTGTTCAATTTGAGAACGACCTTTCGGTTCTGACCACGGCTACTCTGCTGCATTCTGGTCAGCCAACTCTTTCGCGAAATCACATATGGTTTTTAAAGCAGACGCAAAGCGCACGTCTTCGATTGTCATGGCCACGCGAATATGTCCTTTAGCAGCAGTGCCAAAACTTTCACCAGGCATCACTGCGATTCGACGTTTATCCAACAATGCATTTGCGAACTCTAAACCACTGAGGCCGGTCGCTCGCACGTCCAGCATCAGGTACATCGCGCCTTGCGCGGGCACTAAACCGACTGTGGTCTGCGCGCTCAGAATTTCGACTGCCAGCGTCCGTCTGCGGCGAAACGGAGCCGCGATGCTGTTTTCAAGTTCATCTCCGGCGGTCAGCGCAAAATGAGCCGCGTCCTGAACGAAGCCGGGTACGCCGTAGGTCGTGTGTGTGGCCAATGTGATCAGATAAGAGATCACTTTTTCAGGTCCGACGACCCACCCGCATCGAGAGCCCGTCATGGCATGCGATTTGGACATTGAGCCAACGACCAAAGTGCGGTCCGCCATATCAGGCAGGCTGCGGGGCGAGATGTGCGCTCCATCCCAAACCTGCGTGTCGTAAACTTCGTCGGAAATCAGCCACAGGTCGCGTTTACGGCAGACATCGGCCAGGCCCTCGAGGGTCTGGCGGGAATACACGACCCCGGTAGGGTTGTTTGGCGTATTGATGAGCAACGAAACCGCACCGTCAGAGGCGGCTTCGATCTGCTGGGGGTCTGGCTGAAAGGCTGCCTTGGCTGTGGTTTGAACCGCCCGGTCGATGGCGCCGGCGCCGCGGATCGTTCCAGGGTAGGTGGCATAGTACGGGTCCAGGTACAGGCCAACATCACCCGGATCGCAAACCGCCATATGGGCCGCGAACAGAGCCGATTGACCGCCGGGTGTAATCAATACGTTGTTACGTGTGGTGGGAACACCGGTTCGCGTTTGAACGCGCGCAGCTACTGTATCGCGCAGCAGATCCGTACCGGGCACCAATGCGTATCCCGTGTGGCCTTGTCGGGCGGACAGATTCATCGCACGCAGAATTGACGGGTCTGTGCGGATATCATGTTCCCCAATGGTCAGTTCGGTGATCGCAAGGCCTTCGGTTATCATTCGTCGGGCGCGGTAGAATACGTCCCACCCGTCGCCGTCGCCTCTGGTCAATTGCTTAATACGCCGTGACAGTTTCATGATGCGCCTCTGCCTGTTTTGTAGCCGAAAGGGCCAGAGCGTTTTGTGAATGTCAATTTGAGGCAGCGTGAAAACAGGGGCTTGGCGGAACAATGCCCGCATGATAACCGAACTCTATGAAACTGACGTTCTGCATCATTACCTGCTGCATTTCCTGCTGATTTATCAAGCGGGCCAGTTTCTTTCGTTTTCATCCCTGAGACAAGTTGCTAAGCCCGCGCCAACGCGAGACGCCACGCCGTTCTTAGGAGCCGACCGATGACCACGATCAAACTGCACAACACAAGGACCCGGACGAAAGAGGATTTCGTGCCGATCAGTGCTGACAACGTGCGGATGTATGTCTGTGGTCCGACGGTTTATGACCGCGCCCATCTGGGCAATGCGCGGCCCGTAGTGGTGTTTGACGTGCTCTATCGGTTGCTGCGCCACACCTATGGCGCGGATCACGTAACCTATGTGCGCAATTTCACCGACGTGGATGACAAGATCAACGCGACTGCTCTGGCTCGGCAGAAAGCGGGTGCAGCGGGCACGTTGGAGCAGCTTGTGCAGGAACGCTCGGACGAGACGATCGGCTGGTACCTGCATGACATGGGCGCTTTGGGCGCGCTGGAGCCCAACGAGATGCCGCGCGCGACGCAGTATATTGGCCAGATGATAGCCATGATCGAGGACTTGATCGCCAAAGGCCACGCCTATGCAGCCGAGGGGCATGTTCTGTTTGCTGTGGACAGCTGGAAGGCTAAATACGGCGCGCTGTCTGGTCGTTCGGTCGATGACATGATCGCCGGGGCGCGGGTCGAGGTTGCGCCTTACAAGAAAAACCCGATGGATTTCGTGCTTTGGAAACCGTCGAGTGACGAGTTGCCGGGCTGGGACAGCCCGTGGGGACGGGGACGTCCGGGATGGCATATCGAATGCTCGGCCATGAGCTATGAACTGTTGGGCGAAAGCTTCGATATTCACGGCGGCGGAAATGACCTGATGTTCCCGCATCATGAGAATGAGATCGCCCAAAGCTGCTGCGCCCATCCCGAGGGCGAGTTCGCGCGGGTTTGGCTGCACAATGAGATGCTGCAGGTCGAGGGTAAGAAGATGTCCAAATCGCTGGGCAATTTCTTCACCGTCCACGACCTGCTGGATCGGGGTGTGCCGGGTGAAGTGATCCGGTTTGTGTTCCTGCAAACGCATTACCGCAAGCCGATGGACTGGACCGAGAAAAAGGCGCGCGAAGCCGAGGCGACGTTGCGCAAGTGGCGGGCGCTGACAGCGGGCTTCGAGCCCGCCGCCAGCGCGGCCCCCTCGGTGATCGCCGCGCTGGGTGATGACCTCAACACGGCGGGGGCTGTCGCGGAACTCCACCGTCTGGCGGCAGAGGGTGACGCAGCGGGCCTGTTGGCCAGTGCGCAAGTTCTGGGGTTGTTGGAGCCTGAAATGGGCGCTTGGGCCGATACGGGCTCGGCAGATCTTTCTGGTCATGCGGCGCGTCTGGCCGAGGCGCGGGCCCAGGCGTTGCAAAGCAAGGACTTCTCGGAAGTGGACCGGTTGAAGGCGGCCTATGTCGCAGCAGGGCTGGAAGTGAGGATGAGCAAGGACGGTGTGGAGCTGGTGCCCGGGGCCGGGTTTGACGCTGCCAAGCTGGAGGGTGTGTGATGTCGAAGGAACGGCTTTATCTATACGACACCAGCCTGCGCGACGGGCAGCAGACCCAGGGTGTGCAGTTCTCGACTGCTGAAAAGGTGCAGATTGCCAAGGCTCTGGACGAGTTGGGCGTGGACTATATCGAGGGCGGTTGGCCCGGTGCAAACCCCACCGACAGCGCGTTTTTCGAGGTTGCGCCAAAGACCTCGGCCCGGTTGACGGCCTTTGGTATGACCAAACGGTCGGGCCGGTCGGCCGAGAATGATGATGTGCTGGCCGCCGTGATGAATGCT
Source organism: Ruegeria sp. HKCCD7628 (assembly GCF_057221005.1). NCBI lineage: Bacteria > Pseudomonadati > Pseudomonadota > Alphaproteobacteria > Rhodobacterales > Roseobacteraceae > Ruegeria > Ruegeria sp. HKCCD7628. Next base: position 281,022 of record NZ_JBWVBA010000001.1, on the reverse strand, counting down.
GGCACGCAGGCCGTCTGTCTGGTGGGCAAGTCCCATGACTACCACGTGACCCACGCGTTGGGGACCACGCTGGAAGAGAATGTCGAGAATGTCCGCGCCTCAGTCGCGCATATCGTGGCGCAGGGGCGCGAGGCACTGTTTGACGCCGAGCATTTCTTTGACGGCTACAAGGACAATCCCGCCTATGCGGTTCAGGTCTGTCGGGCCGCGCTGGACGCAGGCGCGCGTTGGGTTGTTCTGTGCGACACGAATGGCGGCGCGCTGCCAGCCGAGGTGTCGCGCATTGTGACCGAAGTGATCGCCGCAGGTCTGCCGGGCGATCGTTTGGGTATTCATACGCACAATGACACCGAAAACGCAGTCGCCTGTTCCCTTGCAGCTGTGGATGCAGGCGCGCGACAGATACAGGGCACGCTGAACGGGCTGGGCGAGCGGTGTGGCAATGCGAACCTGACCGCTTTGATCCCGACCTTGTTGCTGAAAGAACCCTATGCATCGAACTTTGATATAGGCGTCACCACACAGGCGCTGGCCGGTCTGACGCGGATCAGCCGGATGCTGGATGACATCCTGAACCGGGTGCCCAGCAAACAATCGGCCTATGTGGGGGCCTCGGCCTTTGCGCATAAGGCGGGGCTGCACGCCAGCGCGATCCTCAAGGATCCCTCGACCTATGAGCATGTAGATCCGGGGGCAGTCGGCAATGCGCGGATCATCCCGATGTCAAATCAGGCTGGGCAATCGAACCTGCGCAAGCGCCTGACCGAGGCGGGGCTGTCGGTGGAAAAAGCCGACCCTGCGTTGGGGCGCATCCTTGACCGGATCAAACAGCGCGAGGCCGAGGGCTATTCTTATGACACCGCACAGGCCAGTTTTGAACTGCTGGCGCGGGATGAGTTGGGGCAACTGCCCGAGTTCTTTGAGGTCAAGCGGTACAAAGTGACCGTTGAACGGCGCAAGAACAAGTACAACAAGATGGTCAGCCTGTCCGAAGCCGTGGTCGTGGTGAAAGTCGACGGCGAAAAGAAGCTATCGGTCAGTGAGTCTCTGGATGAGGATGGCAGCGATCGCGGACCGGTGAACGCGCTTGCCAAGGCGCTGGCGAAAGATCTGGGGCAATATTCGCAGGTTCTGGCGGATATGCGGCTGGTGGATTTCAAGGTGCGCATCACCCAAGGCGGGACCGAGGCTGTGACCCGCGTCATCATCGACAGCGAAGACGGGCAGGGGCGGCGCTGGTCGACCGTGGGCGTCAGTGCGAACATAGTCGATGCCTCGTTCGAGGCTCTGCTGGATGCGATCCAGTGGAAACTGGTGCGTGATTGCGGGCCGCAGGCGGTGGTGGCCGAGTGAGCGTTGCCTTCGACGATGACGTAAAGGCCTGCGCCGCACTTGTGCATCGCGCTGATCCGGATCGGTTCATGGCGGTGATGGCGGCTCCGGTTGCGGTGCGACCCAAGCTCTTTCCGATTTACGCACTAAATGCCGAGGTGGCGCGCGCGCCGTGGGTCACGCAAGAGACGATGATCGCCGAAATGCGTCTGCAATGGTGGCGCGATGCGTTGCAGGAAATTGCCGAAAGTGGAACTGTGCGCCGCCACGAGGTTGTAACGCCCTTGTCCCGTGTGCTGTCGCCTCATCTGGCCGCGCAACTGGATGAGTATGTGGCTGTAAGGCGTTGGGATATATATCGTGATCCGTTCGAAGATCAGGCCCATTTCGACACCTATCTGGACCAGAGCGCAGGTAGCCTAATGGTTGCTTCTGCGCAGGTTCTGGGGCTAGCGGATGAGGGAGTTTTGCGCGACTTCGGCTATGCGGTTGGCGTGGCGAATTGGTTGCGCGCGATCCCCGAGCTCGAGGCACGCGGGCGCATTCCATTGTTGGACGGCACACCTGACGGGGTGCGGGCGCTGGCGCAAGCAGGGTTGGACCGGTTGCGGCGGGCGCGGGCGAATGCGGCGATGGTGTCGGCACAGGCACGTCCGGCGCTGTATTCCGGGTGGCAAGCCGAATGGGTGCTGCGTCGCGCCATTGCCAAACCGGATCGTGTGGCTGCCGGGGATATGGCGCAGGGGGAAATGCGGCGCAGGTTGTCCCTGATGTGGACGGCCGCGCGGGGGCACTGGTAGGCGATCAGGCGGCCTCGGGTTCCGTGGGCTTCAACACCAGCCACAACAGCGCGCCACCGGCCAAGGTCAACAGAGGGATCATGGCAAGGTTCACCGCCGTCCACCCCTCGACCGCCGAACCGCCCGAGCAGTTCATCAACCCGCCCGAAGCAAGCGAGGCAAAGGTTACGCCGCCGAACACCAGCAGGTCATTCAGGCCCTGCATCCGCCCGCGTTCATTCACGTCATGGGCAGAGGCCAGCATCGTAGTGGCCCCGATAAAGCCAAAGTTCCAACCGATACCCAGCAGGATCAGCGCGATGAAGAAATTGCCAAGCTCGACCCCTTGCAGGGCGACCACTCCGGCTGCGCCCAGAATGGCAAGGCCAAGGGCTACGATTCTCTCGACTCCGAAGCGGGCGATCAACTGACCGGTGAAAAAGCTGGGGATATACATGGCCAGAACATGCCCAGTCACCACATCGGCCGCGTCATTGGCCGAATAGCCGCAGCCGACAACCGCCAGCGGGGTTGAGGTCATGACAAGGTTCATCAGCGCATATGACACCATCGCGCAGATGATCGCGACCGCGATGCGCGGGGTTTTCAACATCTCAAGCCGGGTGCGACCTTTGGGTGCGCCCTCTGCCATTTTTGCCGGGGTCGGGATGTCGAGAAAGAAGAACAGGACAGAGCCGATCACATTCACCGCAATCACCGCCATATAGGTGCCGAGGAACGGGATCACATAGGCGGTTGAGGTCAGCTTGACGATCTGTGGCCCGATGATCGCCGCCGCAAGCCCTCCAGCCATGACATAGGAAATCGCTTTGGGGCGGAAAGCGTCCGAGGCCGTATCGGCGGCGGCAAAGCGGTAAAAGCCGTGTGCGCTCATATAGATACCGGTCAACAGGCTGCCTAGCAGAAAGATGGGGAATGACCCCAGATACAGGCCGTAAGCCCCGACCAGACCGCCAAGCGCACCTGCGGTTGCACCCACCAAAAAGCCAACGCGCCGTCCCCAGCGCTGCATGATGGCCGAGATCGGCGTGGCCGCCAGCATCGAGCCCAGCACGATCAGTGAGATCGGAAGGGTCGCCAGACAGGCATTGGTCGCCAGCGACTCGCCCGCCAAGCCGCCGACGATAAAGATCATCGGCATCTGTGCGCCCAGCACCGCTTGCGCGGCCACCAGAACGGCGACGTTGCGTTTGGCCTGGCTGTCATCGGGGGTAGTGGCGGTCATCGTCATGCGCTCATGGGTATCCGCGAAAAGCATGTCGCACAAGCGGGTTGCATATGCGTCAAAGCAGCCTAACGTGTGCGCAATCAAACAGCCTGAGGCCCGCATGTCCGTCGGACGTATCATCGAAACCAACGACTGTGTGCGTGAGGGGGCCGAGTGGCTGGGCAATGCCTGCCCGCGCATGGCCTATGCGCTGGATCAGGTGGGACCGTTGCCCCTGCGTCGCAAGCCTGACGGGTTCGCGCAACTGCTCAGCGCGATTGTCAGCCAGCAGGTCAGCGTGGCCTCGGCCAATGCGATCTGGAAACGGTTGCAGGACGCGAAACTGACCGGCCCGCGCAAGATCATGTGGGCCACGGATGATGACCTGCGCGCCGTTGGGCTGAGCCGTCAGAAAATTCGCTATGCCCGCGCGCTGGCCGAGGCGCGTATTGATTACAAGGTGTTACGCGATCTTCCTGACGCGGAGGTGGTCGCCGTTCTGACCGAAGTTCCCGGCATCGGGGTCTGGACCGCCGAGATCTACGCCATGTTCTCGCTGGGCCGCGCCGATGTGATCGCACCGGGCGATCTGGCGCTGCAAGAGGCCGCGCGTATCCTCTACGATCTGCCCAAGCGCCCGACCGACAAAGAATTACGGCAGATGGCCGACGCTTGGTCGCCCTGGCGGTCGGTTGCGGCGCGGGTGTTGTGGGCCTATTACCGGGTGGCAAAGGAACGAGAAGGGATCAGATGACTCGAGTATTGAATGCGCTCCGAAAAGAGCCTGTTTCGGGCGACACGCGCTCGGTCGTGGTGTTTGTGCATGGCTATGGCGCCAACGGGGCCGATCTGCTGGGGCTGGCCGAACCACTGGGTGAGCATCTACCCGACACGCTGTTCGTGGCGCCCGACGCGCCCGAGCAAATCCCTGGTATGCCCAACGGATTTCAATGGTTCCCGATCCCGTGGATCGACGGCTCGTCCGAAGAAGAGGCGCGCCGCGGGATGGAGATGGCGGTCGAGGATTTCAACGCCTTCCTTGACGCGCTGATGGTGGATGAGGACGTGCTGCCCGAACAGGTGGTGCTGTTCGGCTTCAGTCAGGGCACGATGATGAGCCTGCACGTGGCCCCGCGCCGCGAAGACCCGGTAGCTGGGATCGTCGCCTTCTCGGGCCGGTTGCTAGAGCCTGATCTGCTGCCCGATGAGACGGTCAGTCGGATGCCGATCCTTCTGGTGCATGGAGACGCTGATGATGTGGTGCCGCCGCAATCGCTGCCTGAGGCGGCCGAGGCGCTGCAGGCTGCCGATTTCAAAGAGGTTTACGCCCATATCATGAAGGGCACCGGCCACGGTATCGCGCCTGATGGCCTGAGCGTGGCGTTGGCCTTCATGCGTGACAAGCTGAGCCTTTGATCCAATGATCGCAGTCCGGCCAATGATGCCCGAGGATGTGGCAGCCGCGTGCCGGATCCTCAACCAGATTATCGAGATCGGGGGGACGACTGCGTTCGAGATCCCGTTCTCTGAGGCACTTTTTGCGCAAAGTTACCTGGAAGGGCCGGACAAGATTTGTTGTCATGTTACGCTGGACCGTGATGGCGAGGTGGCCGGTTTTCAGTGGCTGGGATCGCATGCAGAATTGCCTGACGACTGCGCCGATATCGCCACTTTTGCGCGCCGCGATCCGGTTCTGAAAGGTGTTGGGCGCGCGCTGTTTGCCGAAACCTCGAAACATGCGGCGGCTTTGGGGTTCAGCGCGATCAATGCCACGATCCGGGCAGATAACCGGCAAGGGCTGAGTTACTACGACAAGATGGGTTTTCTGGACTACTCGGTCGCTTATGGCGTTCCCCTTCGTGACGGCACACCGGTTGATCGGATTTCCAAACGGTTTGAACTGAGAAAGGGTTAGGAATGCTAGTCGTTACTGGAACGGTTGAGGTCGCGCCGGAAGGCATTGAACAGGCGGCAAAAGCCGCGCAGGAAATGGTGGCGGAAACGGTGAAAGAACAAGGCTGTAACATCTACGAATTCAGCCAGGTTCTTGGGCATTCCAACCGCTTCCGAGTGTACGAAGAGTGGGAAAGCCAAGCTGCGCTTGAGGCGCATATGGCCACGCCGCATATGGCCGTGTTTCAGGATGCTTTGGGTGAGGTTGGGGTCACATCCGCAGATATTTACCGCATCGTAGGCGGCGAAAAACAGCCGCTTCGGTGATCAATTCCAAAGGTGGGGTTCTGTGAACTCCACCGAGTTGCCCGCCGGATCGCGCACGTAAAGCGAGTGCGCACCGTTCGGCCAATCGAACTCGGCATCCAGGGGTACGTTCCAGTCCAGCAGGTGTTTGCGCATCACCGCGATCTGGTCGCGGGGCATGGACAGGCAGACATGGCCCGGTCCGCGCGCTCCATGAGGGGGCACGGGCAGGTCGGGGTTCAGTGGCGTTTTCTCGGTCTCGTCAGCGTTGAAGATCAGCAGAACCGTCGCACCCACGCGATAGAACACATGCCGGTCGGTGACCCGCTGGATTTTTTCAAGTGCCAGAACCTCACCATAGAATTGTTCGGCCACGTCAAGGTCATCGACGTACAAAGCGGCCTCAAGAATGCCCTGCGGGGTGGGGATATCCGACGTGATTTTCATGGCCTAAGCCTATCACAAACGGAGTTTTTTGTCACCGACGGGGTCGGCGGTCACGTTTACGCTGTGGTGCCGCGTTGATCGCGGGTTCGGGCAGGCTGTCCCATTGGCCGGGATCCAACCCGTCCAGCGTCCAGTCGCCAATCCGGGAGCGGATCAGGCGCAGGGTCGGGTGGCCTACAGCCGCCGTCATGCGCCGAACCTGCCGGTTCTTGCCTTCGCGCAGGGTCAGTACGATCCAGCAATCGGGCACTGTCTGACGTTCGCGGATCGGAGGGGTGCGCGGCCAAAGACCATCGGGTTCATCCATCATCCGGGCCTTGGCGGGGCGGGTCACGCCATCTTTCAACTCAACCCCGTCGCGCAGCGCCTTTAGCGCGGCGGCATCGGGCAGCCCTTCGACCTGTACCCAGTAGGTTTTGGCCATCTTGTGCTTAGGGTCGGCGATATGCGCCTGCAGCCGCCCATTGTCGGTCAGCAGCATCAGCCCTTCGCTGTCACGGTCCAACCGCCCGGCAGGATAGACGCCCGGTAGGTCGATGAAATCCGACAGGGTGCTGCGCGGTGTGTCCGCGTTCGCCCGGTCGGTAAATTGCGGCAGCACGTCGAAGGGTTTGTTGAATCGAATAAACCAGCTCATGGCCTTCGCCATAGCGCGGCGGATACTGTCGTGCAACCTGTGGATAACTGTCATGTGCCTGTTACGCAGGCAGCTTACCCATTCCCCGAGATATTGTGGATACTCAGGGCTTGTCAGAGTTTTAACACGATATATAGTTAACTTAAGGCCGGGGCGGGTGTTCCCCGCTCTGATGTCAAACGGGCAGAGCAGAGCGAGGAGCGATTCTGATATGGACGCAGACTTCAGGACCGAATTTGTCAGGGAACCCGGTGCGCTAAAGCATCATCCGGCACTGGTTTTGAACGCCGATTATCGCCCCTTGTCTTACTATCCACTGTCCCTTTGGCCATGGCAGGAGGCTGTGAAGGCCGCCTGGCTGGATCGGGTGGACATTGTGGCCGAGTATGACGAGGTTGTCCGAAGCCCCAGCACTGAAATCCGAATACCGTCGGTTGTTGTGCTGAAAGACTATGTAAAACCCAGAAAGCGCGTGGCCTTCACGCGCTTTAATTTATTTCTAAGGGATGAATTCCGCTGCCAGTATTGCGGCAGCCGGGGGGATCTGACGTTTGACCACGTGGTGCCGCGTGCCGCAGGCGGAGTGACCAGCTGGCAGAACGTGGTGGCGGCGTGCAGCCCTTGCAACCTGCGCAAAGGGTCGAAATCGCTGCGGCAGGCAGGAATGACCCTGCGCAAGCCGCCGCGCCAGCCCGATGCTGAAGCCTTGCGCAATGTCGGGCGGAAGTTCCCGCCCAATCACCTGCATGACAGCTGGATCGACTTTCTTTACTGGGATGCCGAGCTGGACGAGTTCTGACGCCAGGCCAGCATCCAGAATACAATCAGCACAGTCGAGATTACGCCGTTCCAGGCGGCCATGGACAATCCAAACATCTCCCACGGGATGTCATCGCAGCGTACAAGGGGCGCGGTCATGATCTGGTCGAACAGGTCCTGAGTCGATAGTCCTCCGATATCACCGGAAGTGCAGCTTGAGGGGCCTTCCCACCACCCTTGCTCGACCCCGGCGTGGAAAAAGCCGATAGCCGCAGTGGACAGCGCAGCTAGTGCTCCGACGAGGGGCAAAAAGTTCAAACACGGCAGCGCCAGAGCCAACGCGCCTACAACAAAAGCTACGGCATGAGGATAGCGCTGCCAAATGCACATTTTGCAAGGTGCCATACCGCCAAGGTATTGAAATGCCCACGCCCCCAGCAGCAACGCGCCAGAGCCGCCGGCAGCGACCAAAATCAGTTGAGCTCTTCGTGTCATATGTATTTCACCACAAGAAAGCCGCCGAACAGCAGGATTATGAACAACGTGAACATCAGGCCCAGTCGCTTTTCGATGAAGGCGCGGATCGGCTCTCCAAAGCCCCACAAAAGACCGGCTACAATGAAAAAGCGCAATGCACGAGCCAGAATCGACGTCGCAATGAATGTGCCCAGAGGCATGCCGGTCCAGCCCGACATGATGGTGATGACCTTGTAGGGAAACGGGGTCACGCCCGCCGCCAGCACAGCCCAGAACCCGAAATCGTTGAAACGGGTGTTGAATTCCTCCATCGCGTGAGCCTTGCCCATGGATTCGAGGATGGGCTGACCGAGGCTTTCATAGAAAAACGCCCCAATCGCGTATCCAAGCAACCCACCGAGCACCGAAGCGACCAACGCAACTGTCGCGATCAACCACGCGCGTGACGGTCGCGCCAGGATCATCGGAATCATCAGCACATCGGGCGGAATCGGAAAGAACGAGCTTTCAATAAAGGCCACTACGGCCAATGCCCACAAAGCGTGCGGGTGTTCGGCCAGACGAATAGTCCAGTCATAGAGTGATCGTATCATTCGGCGCCAAAATCCCGGTCAACAGATGGGTTAGCCAAATCACGCGGTCATCCTAGGGTCAACTGCCGCCGGAAAAACAAATGACGATGGGTTGTTTTTTGCCTCTGGACCTTCCTGAACTTGGGCGCTAATCCAGTGTTCGTGGCCCAAGTGGCGGAATGGTAGACGCAGGGGATTCAAAATCCCCCGCCTTCACGGGCGTGAGAGTTCGAGTCTCTCCTTGGGCACCACATCTTCCGTTAAGCAAAGTGTGTTGGCGACCCTTAAGGGTCCGGTCGGAGGCTGAGCCAGACCAGAAAGCCGATGAACAGGAACACATTGATGTTTAGAAGCGTGTCAATCAGGGAAGTGCTCATGAGTGGTCCTCGCGGGCCAGTGATTTGATCAGGCAGATAACCAGTACCGGAACGATGAAAACAAAGGCTATGGCCGACAAGGCTATGATCGACCGGACAAGCCCAATGTCACCGACAAATATCATAGCCAGCCCTAAAGCTCCGAGAATCGCCCCCCAGATTGTGCGTATGCGGGGCGAGGGGTTCTCGTCCCCACCGGTTCCGATCATCGCCAAGGTGAATCCGGCGCTGACCACACTGGTAATGACGAACAGAAATGCCGCCAAAACCGTTGCGGCCCTCGTCAAGCCGTCCAATGGAAACCGTTCCAGCAGAGCAAAGGTCGTGGCGTCCAGATTTTGCGCGTTTATCGCAGACAGTTCTGCGTCTTGGCGCAGGGCGTCGTAAAAGCCTAAGCCTCCGAAGATTCCGAACCACAAGATCGAAAACAGGGTGGGTGCGACGATAACGCCTACCAGAAACTCACGAATGGTTCGCCCGCGCGAAATACGAGCGATAAAGATACCCACAAAGGGCGACCAAGCTAACCACCAGATCATGTAGTTCAGCGTCCAGCCCTGAAACCAGTCGACGATGATGTCATCGAAAAACTCGGCGGTCGAAAACCCGGCGGGTAGAACTTCGAACAGGTACCGGCCAAACCCGGCGACGATGTCGTTCATAAGGAACGATGTTGGGCCAAGCAGCAGCAGATAGATCATCATACTGACAGCAATCAGCATCGCGGCGTTTGACAGCAGCGCCATCCCGTCGCCAAGGTCCTTGCGCAGCGGAATAATGAACGCAACACAAAGCGCGACAAAGACCGGTATCGTCAGGGTGTCGGGGTTTTCAACTCCGATCAGCCCTGCCAACCCTGTTTGTATCTGGAAAACCCCCATTGCCATTGACCCGGCCAACCCCACAGCGATCGCAACGATTGACAAAAGATCGAACAGCCAGCCCAGGGACCGGGTCCAGGGCATATCGCCAAAAGTGTCCAGCACTGGTGCGCTCAAAAGCAAGGCCCTGCCTTTGCGATAGGCGAAATAGGCGATGACCAACGCCACGATTCCGTAAATGGCCCATGCATGAAACCCCCAGTTAAGGTAGGTGACGAACATGGCGTAGCTGGCCGCATCCGGCTCGTCGCGGTATTGCCGCAGTACTTCGAAGTGGGTCAACGGCTCGGCGGCTCCGTAAAATAATAGGCCGACGCCCATCCCGGCGGCAAAAAGCATAGCGATCCAAGCCGGGGTGGAAAATTCGGGCGTATCCGTGTCTTTGCCCAACCGAGTGTTCCCGAACCGGGAAAAGGCTAGAAAGAGCGCGACGAACAGCAACCCGCTGACCTCGAGCATGATAAACCAGCCGCGGCTGTTGAATTGAGTCGCCACTGCGGCAGCGGCCAATTTGCCCAGCCCTTGCGGGTCGGCAAGCCCCCAAACTGCGATGGCGGCACTTAGGGCAAGCGCAATGGCCAGCAGCGGGCTGAACGATGTTTTGTTCACGGCTTTTCGCCCTTTCTACTCCGGGTTTGAACGAACCAACCAAACCATTCCGTTAGGACCGGCCAATGGCTGAGTTTGAAGCGGTATACACTCAAATTCGACCAATGGGGAAACTTTGGCAGATTCCGTCATATATGCTGATTGAGGACGTTACGTCATGTGCAGGGGTTGACAAGATGAGTGTCTGAATGAAACGTCGTCTAAGTTGGGAGATTTTGGAATTTCAGATGCTTGACCCTGTTGCATGATAGGGTGGCTTGCCGTACCGGCATGGTCCCAGATGGGGGGCCGCTGACATGTCTCTCATCCACAATAAGAGTTTGGGAGTTCTCAAAAATGAAAAACAGCAGCAAGCTAAGCCTTGGCGCGTTTGTCACGGCAGCCATGATGGCTCCGGCAGCTTATGCGGAAGAGTTCATCACCATCGGTACCGGCGGTGTGACCGGCGTGTACTACCCGACCGGTGGCGCGATCTGCCGTCTGGTGAACAAAGGACGCAAAGAGCATGGCGTTCGGTGCTCGGTCGAGTCAACGGGCGGATCGGTTTACAACATTAACACCATCCGCGAAGGCGAGCTGGAGTTCGGTGTGGCCCAGTCCGACTGGCAGTACCATGCCTATAACGGCACCTCGAAATTCGAAGATGCTGGTGCGTTTGAAAATCTGCGCGCTGTGTTCTCGGTCCACCCCGAGCCGTTCACTGTTGTCGCCCGTGCCGATTCCGGCATCAGCAGCTTTGAAGACCTTAAGGGCAAGCGCGTGAACATCGGCAACCCCGGTTCCGGTCAGCGCGGCACCATGGATGTTGTTCTGGACGCCATGGGCTGGACGATCGATGATTTCGCCCTGGCATCCGAACTGAAAGCAGCCGAACAGTCGGCAGCCCTGTGCGACAACCAGATCGACGCGATGATCTACACCGTGGGCCACCCGTCGGGCTCGATCCAGGAAGCCACCACCGCCTGTGACTCTGTTCTGGTCAACGTAACCGGCGACGCGATTGACGGCCTGATCGACGGCAACTCGTATTACCGCACCGCGACCATTCCGGGCGGCATGTATCGCGGGTCTGACGGTGACACCACGACCTTTGGTGTTGGCGCGACTTTCGTGACCTCGGCGGATGTGTCGGAAGACGCGGTCTATGCGGTTGTCAGCTCGGTTTTTGAAAACTTCGACGATTTCAAAAAGCTGCACCCGGCTTTCGCCAACCTCAAGCCCGAAGAAATGATTTCCGACGGTCTGTCGGCTCCGCTGCATCCGGGCGCCGAGAAGTACTACAAAGAAAAAGGCTGGATTCAATAATCCAGACCTGATGCGGAGTGCCTTCGGGCGCTCCGCCACCCAAGCCCGGCGTAACCGGGTAGCGAATAAGGCCAAAAAGGTCGCATGACGGGGAGACATCCTGATGAGTTCCGACACCCAATCCAATCGCCCTCTATCCGAAGAAGAGCTACAGGAGCTTGTAGCCTCGTCCGATGCAGGGGGGCGTAATCCGGTTGGCAGTGTCGGGATTTTTCTGGCTGTCGTTGCAGCGCTTTGGTCGGTGTTTCAGGTCGTTCTGGCCTCGCCGATTTCCAACGTGGCTCTGCCGGGCAGCGTGGTGAACAACTCGCGCCAGATCCATCTGGCTTTTGCGATGTTCCTGGCCTTTGCGGCCTATCCGGCACTGAAATCTAGTCCGCGAAACTACATTCCCATTCAAGACTGGATCATGGGCGCTCTTGGGGCGTTTGTGGCGCTTTACGGGTATTTCTTCTACGACAAGATCGTAAACGCCGGTGGTCTGGCGGATGATACCGACAAGTGGATCGCGCTGGGTGGCCTTTTGCTGCTGTTCGAGGCCGCACGCCGCGCGCTTGGCCCGGCTATGGCAATCATCGCGACGATCTTCCTGCTCTATGTGTTCTTCGGTTCCTCGGAATGGGTGCCCGAGGTGATCCGCTGGAAGGGCGCAAGCTTGAAAAAAGCCATGAGCCACATGTGGATCACGTCCGAGGGTGTGTTTGGCATCGCGCTTGGTGTGTCTACGAAATTCGTTTTCCTCTTCGTGCTGTTCGGCGCATTGCTGGATAAGGCCGGGGCAGGGAATTACTTTATCAAGATGGCCTTTGGCGCGCTTGGCCACCTGCGGGGTGGTCCGGCCAAAGCGGCTGTTGTTGGGTCGGCCGCAACCGGCCTGATTTCGGGCTCGTCGATTGCGAACGTGGTGACCACCGGCACCTTCACCATACCGCTGATGAAGCGGGTGGGCTTTTCCAGTGAACAGGCGGGTTCGGTCGAGGTGGCGAGTTCGGTGAACGGACAGATCATGCCGCCGGTGATGGGGGCTGCGGCCTTCCTGATGGTGGAATATGTGGGCATCTCCTATGTCGAGGTGATCACCCACGCCTTCCTGCCCGCCGCGATTTCCTACATCGCGCTGGTCTATATCGTTCACCTCGAAGCCGTGAAGCGCAACATGCCGACGCTGGGCAATCGCGAGGTGCATCTGGCGCGGACCGTTGTCGGGATGCTGTCCTTTTTCCTAGTGTTTGCAGGGCTGTGCTATAGCTCGCAATTCCCGGTCGAGGCGGTCACGGCGTGGGCTCCGTCTGCGGCGGGTCTGATCCTTAGCCTGATTGTGTGTGCGGTTTATGTGGTCCTTCTTTATCTGGCTTCTCAGGTCCCGGATCTGGAGCCGGACGATCCAAATGCCAAAGAGGTAGAGCTGCCCGTTATCGCCGAGATTTACAAAGCGGGTCTGCACTATCTGCTGCCGATCATCGTGTTGGTCTATTTCCTGATGATCGAACAGAAATCGCCCGGCTTATCGGCGTTTTGGGCCACCGCGCTGCTGTTTGTAATTCTTGTGACGCAGAAGCCGCTCAAGGCAATCTTCCGGGGTCAGAGCAACCTTTACGATACGTTCATCGACGGCGTGGCCGATCTATGGCAGGGCCTGATTGACGGCGCGCGGAACATGATCGGCATCGCGCTGGCCACCGCCACGGCGGGCGTGATCGTGGGCACCGTGACGCTGACCGGCGTGGGGCAGGTGATGGCTGATCTGGTCGAGTTCCTGTCGGGCGGCAACCTGATTCTGATGCTGGTGATGGTCGGACTGCTTAGCCTGATTCTGGGCATGGGCCTGCCGACCACTGCGAACTATATCGTCGTCAGTTCTTTGATGGCCGGAGTGGTGGTTGAGCTGGGCGCGCAAAGCGGGCTGATCGTGCCGCTAATCGCCGTGCATCTGTTCGTGTTCTATTTCGGTATCATGGCTGATGTGACACCGCCCGTGGGTTTGGCAAGCTTCGCTGCAGCCGCCGTTTCTGGGGGTGACGCGATCAAGACAGGCTTCACCGCGTTTTTCTACAGCCTGCGCACCGTAGCGCTGCCATTTGTGTTCATCTTCAACACGGATCTGCTGTTGATCGACGTCACTTGGGTCGAGGGCATAATCGTCGCTATATTCGCGACCATTGCCATCCTCGTCTTCACTGCGGGGACAATGGGCTATTTCCTGACCCACAGCCGTATCTATGAAAGCATCGCGCTGATCGCTGTGGCTTTTGCACTGTTCCGACCGGACTACTTCATGGATCGGATCGCGCCTCCGTACACATCGGTCGAACCGGCTGCTTTGGTCGAAACGATCGGCCAAACCCCACCGGGAACCGAGATGCGACTGGTCGTTGCTGGCCCCGATTTTGACACGCTTGAGATGACTGATACCACGGTAGTCGTGACCGTCGGCGACGAAGAGGGCGGCGAAGCGCGGGTTGAAGCTTTGGGGCTGTTGCTGATCCCAGAGGATGGGTTGGTCAAATTGGAAGAACCCTTGTTCGGTGCGCCGGTTGCCGATGATCTGGACATCTTTGACTATTACGGGGATGAGGCGGTCCGTCTGACCTCGGTCAGTGTGCCGTCCAGCCAGCCTCCGAAACAACTGATCTATATCCCGGCGATGATATTCCTGGGTCTGATCGCCTTCCTGCAACGTGGCCGTGCCACCAGACAAGAGGTGCCCGCATGACAAACTCTGTCCTCTGTGCCGTTGACATCAGCAATGGTGATCTGGATGTCCATGTCTTCAAAAAAGCGGCTGCCTTAGCCCAGATGGAAGACGCGCAGCTTGATGTTGTAACTGTTCTGCCGGATTTCGGCGAAAGCTGGGTGTCCGGTTTCTTTCAAGCCGATTTCCATGAAAAAGCGTTGGAAGAAGCGCAGACGAAACTGACCGATATGTGTGTCGCGGCGCTGGGTGCGGAACGGAACGAGACTGTCCGCCATGTGGTTGCAACCGGTACAGCCTATCAGGAAATCCTGAAAACGGCCGATAGTGCCGGGTCAGATCTGATCGTGATCGGAGCGCACAAACCGGATTTCAAGGACTACCTTCTGGGTCCGAATGCGGCACGGGTAGTGCGACACTCTAACGTCTCGGTTTTTGTCGTTCGCTAGTCAGTATCCGGTCATTTCAAGGTAGCCACGACCACTGTGGCTGCCAGTGACGGTAACCGGACCCTCCCAATATTCAAACATCGTCGCCATCCATGAATCCGGTGTCATAGCCGATACCTCTACATCAAGATCGCGATCCGGCAGCGTGACCTGCCACCGAATGGGCACATCACGATCAGCCACCTGTGCCGTGTCCAACGGAAGGACCCGTACAGCACCATCGGGCAAAGAGATGGTTGTACCGTCAGGGGCAATCCACGTGGCGGCGGTAAAGTCCCCACGGCCCCCCCTTAGGCGGAAGGCCATCAGCTTGTCACCGTCATCGAAGCTGAGGGAAAACCAATCCCACCCGGTCTGGTCGGCAGCCAGCGGCTGCGATGACCATTCGCGGTCCAGCCAGGCTTGCCCCGTGACAGCGATATCGCCGTCAGGCAGCCGCAGCGTCCCTTCAACGGTGTAGAAAGGTTGCGAGTAGTAGTAACTGGCTTGCCCGTCTGCGGATTTGACGGAATACCCGCCGTTTCCATGGAAAACCAACGGACCCTGCGCGTCGAGGGACACATCATACCCAAAGTCAGCCCCCTGAGCGCGAAGGTTCAGACGATCCAGATCGTCCCCCTGCATGTACCATTCATCGATCCACGCCGCGAACGGGTCGGCTGTGACGCCCGCCTGACCAATACCGCCACGCGACAGGCGCTCTGCAAAGTGATGCGCTTCGGGTGTGGTGACAGCTGCGTGGCCCATCCAGATTTGAGGGCTTTGCCACCCTTCGACTTCGTTTGGTCTGAGGGCCGATCTGAACAGGGTCCATTGCAAACCATAGCTGCGCCCATCCTCTCCGCTCAGGTTTGCCGTTAGATACCACCATTCGATCCGGTATGACGGGTGCGGACCGTGATCTTGCGGAAAGCTGAAATCATAACCTGCTTGAGGTACGTCGAACCCTTCGGCCGAGCCGCCCAAACCGGCATAGCCTTGGCTCTGTGCCGTGCTTGGCAACAGCAAAGTCAGTATCAAGAGGACATATTTAACGCTCATTGGCGAACACCCTTAAAAGGTCGGCTGGCGGCAGGCGTAACAGGCGAAGTGCAGGCAGGGCAGCCGCGATGAGAGCGGCCACAAGGGTGAGCACCAGAAGATAGACCCAATCCGATGGAAACAGATACATCGGCAATCGCCAGCCGAAGGCCTCGACATTTATGACCGCAAGTAGGGTCCATGCCAACACCAACCCAAGCGGCAGCGCGAAAACCGCCGTCAGCGCCGCAAGCAACACGCTGCGCAACAGCTCTAGCCGGGCCAGACGCGCTCGTGTTAACCCCAGCGCCCAGATCGGCGCAATTTGCGGCAAGCGCTGCGTCCACAGTGTTAGCAGGCTTGTCAGAATCGCAAATCCTGCGACACCAAGTGTCAGGATGTTCAGCGCCGAAGTGACGACGAATGTTTTTTCAAAAACCGCCACGGATTGCGCCTTCATCGCCGCCTGTTGAACGACCGACCGCGATGGCAGATCAAAGCGGTCACGCACGGTCTGGGCCAGTTCCGTTGCCCGATCTTCAGGGACTCGGATGCCAAAGCCACGGATTTTCGCGCCGGGGGCGATTTTATCAAGGCGATCCATCGAAACGATGGCTTGTCCGGTGGGGTTGCCATAATCAGAATACACCCCTGCTATGGGCAAACTGAGGTTCGCGCCAAGGCTTAGAACGTCACCCGGCCAAAGGTCTTCGCGCCGGGCCAATTGTTCGTTGATCAAGATTGCAGTTCCGTCCATCACACGGTCCCACGTTTCTGATGAAGATGCGATCAGGGGCCATTTTTCGCGATAGGTCTGATCGTCGACAACGCCGTACAAAAACAAAGGTCCCGAGCTATGCGACAGCTCCACGTTGCGAATAGGTAGTAATGCGTGCACTTGTGGGGCAAGCCATTCGGCAATCTCTTGCGCCTGTTGTTGATCGGAAGGTGTCAGGTACAGTTCGGACGTCAGGCGTTGATCCAGCCATCCGGTAAAGGTCAGTCGAAAGCTGGACACCATCGTGCCCACACCGACATTGGCAGCCAGGGCCAACAACAGGGCCATCAAGGCCAAGGACAGACCGGGAAGCTGAGCGCGCATGTCGGACCATACCCATTGGGCGATCGGGCCTGTTGCACGGCGTTGCAGCACTTGCAGCGCGAGGGATAACAACGTTGGCAAAATGAGCGCGGCACCGACCAGAAAGCCGGCGACCATGGCAAAACCGCTTACCAGGCCTCCGACCAAAAGGTGCGCCGCGACACCACCTAGGATCGCCACAGAGCCCGCAATAGGGGAAAGCCACCTGTCTGACGACGCTACACGCCACGTCTGAAGCTCAGCGCCCGACAGCAATGGCATTCGGGACAAGCGGAACAGGGCTTGCCCGCTGGCAAGCAAGGTGCCACCGACGGCCATCGCAAGGCCCGCCAGAACCCATTCAGGTTGCAAGGCGATCTGGCCACTCACAGGTGCCCCGTACAAACCGCGCAAAGTGGCTGCAACATCAGGCAGCAAAGCGCCCGCAATGAAGAACCCAAGCATCAGGCCAAGGATGCCTCCGACGATGGCAAAAAGGGTCAGTTCCGCCATGATCATCCAGACCAGTCGCCGCATCGAGACTCCAAGTGCCCGTAAGGTGCGGATCATTGCGCGCCGCTGAGCAAAGGCAAGCCCGACCGTACCGTGGACGATGAACAGCCCAACTGCAAAGGACAGCAATCCAAAAGCTGTCAGGTTCAGATGGAAACTGTCGGTCAGTTGGGCCGTGTCCAGTTGCGAGGCTGCGTCTATCCGTTCCAGAGACGGAGCGACGGCGGCAAGATCTGGCAGGTTGCGTGGTTGGTTCGGTAAGATGATGACACGGGACAAAAGACCGGGGCGGTTCAGCAAAACCTCGGCCACACCAATATCTGTAAGGATCAGGTCTGATGGAAGGTTATCTGTCACCACCATTGGTGGCAGGTCCTGGGTTCCAGTTAGCAACGTTGCCAGCTCAGGGTGTACCAGCAATCGGCCTGGAGCGGTCAGTATCTGGGCCGGATCAGGAGGGGTTTCGCCTTCCTCCATCTGGGTAACTGCGGGCAGGGCAGGGTAGCTAAGCATATCTACACCCAGCACTCGAACCGTGCGGCCGTTTATGCGCATAGAGCCCTCTAGCGCGGCGGCCACTTGCCATCCTGCACGCCTCAGCTCGGTGTAGCGTGCTAAGGGAAACAGGCCCGAGGGGTCTTGAAGGGTATCGAATTGCCCCAGAGCCAACTGGTTGTTCGCCCTTTGATAACTGGCCCTGGCTTCGGCATTGATGGCTTGTACAGCCGACCACAGCGCTGTCGCCAGCGCGATCCCGATCAGAAGGGTGGCGAGTTGTATTCGATGTGCGCGCCAATGGGACAGCAGGGCCTGAATAACGGCTTGCGTCATGCTATGCGACCACCGCTGAGATGCGCGCGCTTGTCCAGCCGGTCTGCAATCTCGCTTGAGTGTGTCACCAAAAGCAGAGCGGTCCCTGTCTCGGAGACCAGCGACAACATCAGGTCCAAAACATTCGCGCTGGCGGTTTCGTCGAGATTGCCTGTCGGTTCGTCGGCAAGCAGCAGCTTGGGTCGAGACGCCAGCGCGCGCCCGATAGCGACGCGTTGTTGTTGGCCGCCCGAAAGCGTCTCGGGGTAGCGATCCAAAAGATCAGACAGGCCCAACCGGTCGGCCAGATGGGCGTTCCAGTCTTTATCCTCTTGCCCCGCAAGCCGGGCGTGGAAGGATAGGTTGTGCCTGACCGTCAAAGATGGGATCAGATTGAACTGCTGGAAAACAATCGACAGGCTATGCCGGCGTAGATCGGCCCGGCCGGGGTCGTCGAGCGACGACAAACCTGTGCCATCCAACGTGATCTCTCCGTCTTCGAAACTGTCCATCGCCGCCGCGAGGTTCAGAAGGGTGCTTTTGCCGCTGCCGCTTTCACCGGTCAGCGCCAAAGTTTGGGCCGTGTCCAAGTCAAGCGAAACACCCTGAAGCACCGGTCGTCCTCCAGGATAGGATTTTCGAACATTCTCGATTTTCAGCAGCATTCTGATCGCTCTCTTACCGTGCGCCACAATGTGGACCCAACGCAGTCGGAGTCCAGCACTGACACGGATTCGTTTCCATTCGTCGCAGCGGATCACGCAGGGTTGTCCCGATGGGCCTAACCAGTCATTGTTGCAGAGCTTTTTCAGAAGGCAAAACGAGATACGGACACATGACCTTACTTGAACAGATCGTATGGGGCAGCATCTATCTTGGGATTTGCTTCGTTTTGGAAATCATTCTGCTGACGTGGTGCACGCAGGTAATCCGCATCTTTGCGTTGCGACTGGAGAACAGCAAAAGGTTTTTCACCATTGCAGCTCCGTTATGTGTGGCATTGGTGTTTATCGTCGCGATCCATACGTTTCAGGTCTGGCTATGGGCGGTGGTCTGGATCCTGGGGGATATTCTACCCGACTGGAACACAGCGCTGTATTTCTCGTTGGTGACGTTCACGACGCTTGGGTATGGCGACATCGTCTTGGGCGAACCCCTGCGTATCTTCGGTGCTTTCGCGTCGGTGACAGGTTTGTTGGCCTTTGGTCTGTCCACAGCCTTCATGGTGGCCGTGATGACGCAGGTCTTCAAAGAAGAGCTTATGGGTTAAAGGATCGGCGCAAACAGGCGCGCCAGGGGCGATCCGAACCGGATATAAGCGCGCTGGTCGGGCAGGTTCCGTTCAAGCTCATAACTGTTGTCAAAATCGTTCTTAAGCATTTCGGCGACGGCCTCGGCGGCCCGGCTGTCAAAAAACAGGGCCATCGCTTCGAAATTCAGCCGGAATGAACGGTTGTCCAGATTTGTCGTGCCCACGGCAGCAAGAGTGTCGTCCACCACGAATACCTTTTGATGCATAAACCCGTCCGTGTAGCGAAAAACACGAGCACCGCAGTCCCGGATTTCGTCGAAATAAGCAAAGGCAGCCAGCCATGGAAGGCGGTGGTCAATGACTTCGGGGACCAGAATGCGCACATCGACGCCGCGAAGGGCGGCGTGTTGAAGGGCCGTCATCACATCGATATCGGGAACGAAGTATGGCGATGCGATCCACAGGCGTGTTTTGGCCTCGGCGATGGCGGCAAAAAACATCATGGCTCCGGTCTCGGTCTCGTCGCCCGGGCCGGTTGCTACAAGAAGGGCGTTCATGTCTTGATCGGACTCCGGCCCTGCCCAGACCAGTTCGTCAATCAAGTCTTCTTCATGCGCCCAGTGCCAGTCTTCCGTGAAAATCAGTTGCAGCTGGCGGACAATGTGACCGGTCATCCGGATATGCGTGTCCCGCCAATGGCCAAAATGATTGTCCTGGCCCAAATACTCGACACCGACGTTGTGGCCGCCGATGAACCCGATCTCACCATCAATAATCACTGTCTTTCGGTGATTGCGATAGTTCAGCTGAAACCGATGCTGGGGGCCGCGGCGATCACGCGGGTTGGCGATTTCGACACCTGCCTCGCGCAACTTGTCCAAATAGGCTGTCGGCAAACTGTAGCTGCCAACCGAGTCCGTCATAAAGCGAACACTGACGCCTCTTTCCGCTGCAGCGATCAACTTGGCTTGCAAACGCTGCCCCAAAGCGTCGTCGCGAACGATATAGAACTGTATAAGAACGTAGCTGCGCGCTGCGTCAATGGCCTCGAAGATCGCATCGAATGTGGCCTGTCCGTCGACCAGCAACTGTGCACCGTTGCCGCGCGACACAGGCAGATGGGCCAAAGCCTCGAACGGCTTTGGGTTTATGTTCATTGTTTTGGGGTCGGGTTTAGAAAAATCAGCGAAGGTCTTGATCCCCTCGACCACGCTTTCGCTTTGCTTGCGCGCGATGCGGTAGCCCCGAAACCGGTGATGGCCCAGAAACAAATACAGCGGGACACCAAAAACAGGGGCCGAGATCAGGAAAACCACCCAACCGACGGCCCCTTGTGGTGTTCTTGCAGTTTGGGCCGCGCGTAAAGCAAAGATGGCCGCCGTCACGTAAAGGCAAAAGACGGCGACAGAAACAAGCAGTGTCCACATCGTGTTAGCGGCCCTTCTTCAATCTAGTCGGAGCCAGTGTAGACGCGTTTCCAATCCTCGGCCATACCTACGATCACCCATCCCATATCCGGCCCCTTGTCCAACCCGTCCACCAGTTTCCCGATTGGACTTTCACGGTCATAGGCCCATTCACGCGCCGCGTCTGTATGATGGATCAACACTCCTAACCTTGGTCCGTCTCCGGCAGTTGTCCATTCAAGCATTGCGAAATCTCCGTCGGAGTTGCCCGCGGCAAAGATCGGCCGCCGCCCGATAGTGCGTTCGATGTTGATGGGCTTGCCTTCCTTGTCGTCGATGAAGGCGATGCCCGGCGATTTGACGATAGCCGGTTTGCCATCCAACGTTTCGTAGGTCGAAGCAGAATAGGTACCCAACACCTGTTCCGGCGGAATGCCATAAGCTTCTTCGGCGAAGACACGCATGAAATGCAACCCACCTCCGGACACGATATAAGTTCGAAATCCTTCATCTCTGAGGTAGCGAAGAAGCTCCACCATCGGTTGATAGGTCATCGCATCATAGTTTAGGCCGGTTTCAGGATGTTGTGCGGTGTTTAGCCATTCCTCGACCGCCACCTGGAATGCGTCGACGCTTGTGCCAGAATGCGACGCGTTGATCACTTCGATCAGCGCGTCATGCCCACCTTCCGCGATGGCTTGCACATCGCGTTTGGCGGCGGCTTCCAGAACAGGGCTGCTCAGAATGGTCGGATCTGCTTCAGCCATTTCTGACAGACGGTCCATTGCAAAAATGAGCTGAAAATAGACAGGCTGTTCCGCCCAAAGGGTGCCGTCATTGTCAAAAACGGCAATTCGGTCGGCCGGTGTTACATAGTCCATCCCCTGGGGGTCAGTGACAGAGCGTACAAAATCGATAATGCGGGCCTTGGAGTCGGCATCCTGCCAACTGGGCAGCGGATCAGCATAAGCAAAAACCGCTGAAACCGAGAGAAGCCCAGAGAGAAGAACGGCTTTCATGATCAATTCCTTATGTCTGAAAATCGCAAGGGGCCGTTGTTGTTGAAACGGCCCCCTGAAGTATTGCTGTCGACATTAGTTGTTTGTCGGAGTGGCCAATTTCTCCATCACCTGATCCAGATTGAAGCTGGCAGCTTTCTGGCGTGGAGGGAACTCTTGGAATGTTGCCAAGAAGTTACCAACATATTGCTGGGCAGGTACCAAGAAGTACGCTCGATCCAGCAGCCAGTCGTAATAGGTGTTGGACGTCCGATAGGCGCGTTCATATGGGTCGCGACGCAGGTTGATGATCAGAGGGATACGAAGCTCTGTCCACGGTTCGATCCATGCGCGCAGGGTTGCCCATGCTTTCTGCTCAAGGAAGATCAGCTTCCAATCATCAAAACGCAGTGCCGTAAGGTCGCCATCATCCGAGAAATAGAAGATTTCACGACGTGGGCTTTCAGCCGCCTCACCAGTCAACAACGGTAAGATGTTGTATCCATCCAGATGCACTTTGTAGTCACGGCCCATAGCAGCCGAGCTATATCCGGCTTTCAGCTTTTCTTTGATATCTGCGTCACCGGCGACCGCCAGATAGGTTGGCAACCAATCCATATGATGCACGATTTCGTTTGTGACGGAACCGGCTTCGATTTTGCCAGGCCACCGCACCATCGACGGCACGCGCCAGCCACCTTCCCAGTTCGTGTTCTTTTCACCCCAGAATGGCGTTGCGGCCGCGTCTGGCCACGTGTTCATGTGTGGGCCGTTGTCGGTCGAGTAATGCACGATCGTGTTGTCGGCGATGCCAAGCTCATCCAGTAAATCCAGCAATTGGCCGACATGCATGTCATGCTCGATCATACCAGCAGTGTACTCGTCTGCCACACCGCCAAAGATCTCGTTCGCCTGGGCGCGCATTTCGTCTTTGACATGGGTTCGAAAGTGCATGCGAGTACCATTCCACCAAACATAGAAGGGTTGACCCTGTTCGTTCGCGCGCTTGATGAAATCAATCGCCGCAGCGACCGTTTCTTCGTCAACCGTCTCCATACGCTTTTTAGTTAGCGGGCCGGTGTCTTCGATTGTTCCATCGGCTTTGGACTTAATGACGCCTCGGGGACCGTAGGCTTCGCGGAACGTGCGACCGTCAGCAAGAACAGCATCACCGGGGTAGTCTTCATTTTCCGGTTCTTCTTCGGCGTTCAAATGATACAAGTTTCCGAAAAACTCATCAAAACCGTGGTTTGTGGGAAGATGTTCGTCCTTATCACCAAGGTGGTTTTTTCCGAACTGCCCGGTTACATAGCCGTGGTCCTTCAAAAGTCCGGCTATGGTGGGGTCTTCGACCTGCATACCCAGATCAGCACCCGGCAAGCCAACTTTTGACAATCCAGTCCGGAATACCGACTGACCCATAATGTAGGACGAGCGGCCGGCCGTACAGGATTGTTCGCCGTAATAGTCGGTGAAGATCATGCCTTCCTTGGCTACACGGTCAATATTCGGAGTTTGATACCCCATCAGTCCCATGGTGTAGGCTGAGATGTTGGACTGGCCAATGTCATCGCCCCAGATCACCAGAATATTGGGCTTTTGGTCCTGCGCCCAAGCTGGCAGCGCCAAGGCCACGGCGAAAGTCGCCACAGCAATCCGGCGAAGCCCAATTCGCCAATTCTTGGTCGTCAAACGTGGTGGTGACATGGTTTTCTCCCGATCTATATGGGTCAGAAAGACCCAAAGAGTCTTGTTGAAAAAAAGGTTCAACATAAGGAAATTGAACCGTTTTAGAAAATTTGCTCGACCTTTTGGCAGAGTAGCTCGTGAAGGAATCGAACTCTTTTACTGTATGGTAAAAGGTGGACTTTAAATTTATCATATGATCACATTGGAAATTACTAATGTTTGATAAAGTTAATAATATGAACCTCTTGCGGGAAGCCACTTGGTTTGCCGAGCGCTCGCAATGTTTCCAGGAAGATTTATTGAGCTGCGGGATGGTGCGGGCGTTTGAAACTGGTGAAACGCTTTACCATCACGGTGATCCGGTCAATGGGCTGTACGCAGTGTTGGATGGTGGGGTTTTGTTGGCCGTTCCTGCGGATGATGGACAGGACTTAGTCTTTCACCGCCAAGGCGTTGGTTTCTGGTTTGGTGATCTGGCAATGTTCGCGAACTCATTCAGATTGATGAGTGTCGTGACAACTTGCGAGACCACAGTACTGTTTTTTCCAAGTGCGCGGATCAATAGCCTTGTACAGAAACATCCGGACTACATCCGAGATTTCTACGCATTGACCCACTACAATATGCGGACTGCTTTGAGGGTTATTGCCAACCTTCTTGTAACCGGGGCCGAGAAAAGGGTGGCTCTTCGTTTGCTTCATCTGGACGAGGGAACGTCCAAATCCGATGGCTGGATCATAGTATCTCAGGAAGAATTGGCAGAGATGGTGGCTGTTTCCCGTCCTACGCTACACAGAAGCCTTCACCGATTAGAGGATTTGGATTTAATTGAAATCGGTTACGGCCGCATCCTGATAAAAGACAGGGCGGCCCTGTTTGCAAATTGCCAAACCTGAACTCAAGGATTTAGCGGCGGAAGTGCCGTCGGTTTACGCTGTGTGCTCTTTGACAACGAGCCGATAGCCGCGATGGCACCTGACCAATCCGGCTCAGCACCCGATTTCGTCGCAGCGTATCTTGTTGCGGATATCGCAGCCAAGTGGCGTTCCATGACACTGGTATCGACCGTTTCCACCGTGCGCGACTTCCATAAATCCAATGCTGAATAGGCTTTTGACAGGTCCTGTTCATTTAGCGCAGTTCTTAGTTGCGCTAACGCGAACTCCGGCGACGCATTGTAGATTTGTGCTTGCACCTTGCGCCTGCGTCGATACCAAGGAACCATCAAACGAAATACGGCAGCCAAGACTAACGTAAAAAATATAACGTAGGGAGTGACCTGCAGAAGGTTCCGTATGCCAAATTGCTGCTTGGCTGGCCCCGTCAATTGCAGGTCTATTGCTGGTACCTCGGCTGTTTCAACGCTGTCGGATTCAAGGTTATACCAACGCAAGGTTACAGGCGGCAGCGTCGTTTTTCCTGCTGCTTGGGCAAGATAAACCACCTCGTCAACGCGCTGGCCCGAAAGGATCCCACGGTCCTCGGATTCCGAAAACCGCGGGTCTTTCGGGTAAGCCTTCAGCAGCGGATCGTCCGTATCCACCAAAAGCGGGGGTATTAGTATTGAGCTGGTTCCATAAATATTTGCCGTTAACTTGCGCGTAATGGCGTCTCCCGCATGTAGTTCGGAAGGCCCTTCAATGTCTTGGTTTAGTTCAAAGCCGTTGGCGATGATCAGCGGGTCCAACCCTTGTGCGCCTTCAGGCACTTCGACTGACAAAGAGATTTTCGGAAGCGTTACGGTGCTCTGCACGGGCTTATTCGTGTCAGGATCCGCAAAAGTGACTTCGACATCTTGCTCGCCAAAATCCAATTGGCCGGGTGTCAAAGGGTAAAGTCGATAACTGCGCTGGACCCCGGACCAAGTTTTACCATCAACTGTGTCACTTACTGGGCCCGAGGCGCGCTCAGGCAAACGAACCAGTAGATTTTCTTGTTCAAGGGACGGAAACACCGGTGGGGACGGCATGAAGGTTGGAACAAGAACTTTCACACGAACCAGGGCGGGTTGGCCGACGATAACACTTTCTTCTGGAACTTCGACAGACACGCGTGGTTCACTGGAGCTTTCCGATTGTGGTAGCGCGACTGATGGAGCGACCAAACATATGAGAAGAACCAAGTATCTCATTGTTCTTGAGCCTGATTGTCCAGAAGGAAGCGGTTGCGCAAGAAATCCTGCATGTCAGTGTCAATCGCACTGATCCATTGATCCGCTGGCAACGGAGCGGACCCGTCTACAGGCGCCTGGGCGGTCGTATCTTGGCCGCGTCCATCCTCATTATCGAAAACGGTGTCGTCCGCTCCGATACCTGCTTCTTCTCCGGTGTCGGACTGCTCTCTGGTGGTTTCAACATAAGCAAGAATAGCCTGTGAAACTTCAAGGTTGTGTTGTGCCTCAGGCCAGCCTGGTCGCCTCTCCAGAGCAGTTTCGAACGCGGAAATTGCAGGCCGGTATTCTCGGTTTCGAATTCTTGCCAAGCCTTCTGCAAATGCGGCCTCTGGGGTGTTTAACTGGGTCAAAACGGTGATCGCCTCGGGGTATTTTCCCGCTTTCAACAGTGCATAACCTTGGTGGTACGGGTCTTCGAATAGGTCAGCAGCCTTTGCAAACTCTTTGTTATTCAACGCGATTTGCCCCTGTTGATCCGGTGTCCGGAACCAATCTCGCCAACCTTCGGCCTGGGCTGGACCTGACGGAGAAGCTAAAAAGCAAACCAGCAATACCCATTGTATTACCCAACCGCGCCTGAACCACAGCAAACACATCAAGGCCGCGGGCCAAGCAAAAATCCACCCCTGATCGCGCCATTTCACAAGGTCGTTGTCGTCCAGCGCGCTGGTATAGGAAGATTTGATAAGCTTTTGTAATTGCCTGATGTCTTGATCATCGTTTGAGAATTGAACAACTTGTGCACTTTCAAAATTGTCCAATTGAACGATTGTGTCACCCTCAGGAAGCATGGTCAGAAACAAAAGCTGAGTTTCGGTTGTTTTCATGTTTTGCAGCTGGGATGGTGCGATATCATCCAAGACAAAAAGGATGGCTCCTGCCGTCGTGTTGCCTTGCAGTATGTCTTCGCCAATTGCCAAAGCGTCAGTGGCTGAATCCCCGTCTTTGGGCATGACTGCCGGTTCCAAACCTTCAAGCAAGGGGCGTAGGATATTGGCGTCCTCAGTCAAAGGGGCTACGCGGTGCGGTGACCCGGCATAAGCCACGAGCGCGGTCTGAGCACCGGCGCGAGCGTTGATGAGATCGGTGATTTTGAACTTTGCGCGCTCTAATCTGGAGGGCGTTAAGTCAGAATTCTCCATACTTTCCGCTACCTTCAGCGTAATTACTAAAGGAGCGGTATCAGCAATCAATGGGTTTTCCATTCGAGACCAGGTCGGGCCTGCCGCAGCCAATACAATAAACGCGCTCGCTATCATCGCGATGTCAGCTGGGTAAACTCCGCGGGTTTCTGCAGCGCCAACCCGCAACGCTTCTGCAAGGTGCGGGGCGATACTTTCCGAGAAATCCTGTTTCTGTGATTTCTTGGGGCGGGTTATCCTCCAAAGAAAGAGGACTGGGATAAGAAAAAACAGCCAATACGCTCGAATAAAATGAAATTCCGCCAGTGCCTCAATCATTGGGGCCACCTGCGGTGCTGAAAAACGCTGAGATAGGTTGAGATCGCAAGTATCACAATCACCGCGGCCAACAGCGGGTATTGACCGAGGTTTTCCCTTGGGCGGAAACTTTGCGTTTCTACGATCCTTGGGTTTTGCGCATCGATCTGCCGGTAGACATCGGTCAGGGCTTCTTCATCATCTGCAAAAAAGTACTGGCCACCCGTGCGTTCCGCGATATCCTGCAATGCCTGAAGATCGACACGGTCTTCTCCGGTCGCGCTCGGATCGCCGACGCCAATCGTGTACACGGCAACCCCTTTCTCGGCCGCAATGGCGGCTGCATTGATCGAGGTCATCCTGCTGGATGTGTCGGCTCCGTCGCTTAGGACGATCATCATACGCTGATCAACGTCGCTGGATTCGAACGTACGAATGCCCAAGCCAATAGCGTCACCAAGTGCGGTGTTGGGGCCTGCCATTCCAACCGCGGTCTGATCAAGAAAGCCGTTTAAACTTTTGGTATCCTGCGTAAATGGGGCTTGTATGAATGCTCTGGTGCCGAAGACTATCAAAGCCATTCGATCACTTTCACGTTCGGATATGAAAGTGCGCATGACATCTTTCACAGCCTCTAACCGTTGTTTCGGCGCACCGTCGGTTGACGTGAAGTCTCGCTGATCCATTGATCCTGAAATATCGAGCGCCAGAACAACGTCGCGCGCGGATTTTTCGAGTGTTATCGGGTCAGCCAGTCTTTCAGGTCGCGCAAGCGCTAGTACCAGAAGAAACCAGATTAGTATGATTGTAAGCTTGGGTAGTCTGGCGCGATTGCGTATCGACGAACCGGACCGCGGCTCTATGCCACTCGCTTTAGCCACGCGGCGGAAAAAGGGTATTCGGATCGAAGCCGCTTTTTCGCGATATGGCGGAGCGAACCAATAAACGACCGCAGGTACCGGTAAAAGAAGGAAGGCCCAAGGCGCAGCGAAGGAGATCATCAGGACACTCCTTCAACACGATGTGTTTTTATCCATTTTTTCGCAATTTCAGCGACTTCTGGATCATTCCTCGTCGCTTTGTAGGGCGCTTCGGTAAGAACATGTCCTAGGGCATCAGGAAAGACCGCAGCCGAAGATCGGTTCAGGAAATCAATCCACTCTCGACCATAGAGACCTGCAACCAGCGAGCGCGGATATACCGCCAGTGCCGTTCGGCGCAAAACGTCGGCAATTTGGGCTACATCGCCTTGAGCGTCGTCAATATTTGCTAGAGCCAATCGGCGGTATGCATTCAACTTGCGGCGTCGACGTATCAGTAGCGCCGCGCAAAGAACTGCAAAGATTAGTAAAACCGCCAAAATTAGCCACCCCACGGTTTGCGGTGTCATCGCGATCACCTGTGGCTCTGGCGCGGGTTTCAGCATGTCCAGCAGTTCGACAAGGGACTTGCCTTCGACGTCGGCACTCATCTCGGACCTCCGCCATGACCGAACAGTTTCAAAAGTTGTCCCAGCGCTGGTTCAGCAGTTGTCAACGGAACGATGGGGAACCCATATCTTAGGGACCATTTGGACAACTGGGCCAGCCGATCTTCCATAGCCTCTCGGATTCGCTTTGCCAGATCGGGGGTCGAGCCATCGATTTCGATCTGCTGTTCTCCATCCGAGACGGTCAGCCTTGCCTCGGTCGGAACTGTATGTGCGCTGGGATCAGAAATGTTAAACAGGATCAGGTCGTTTGCGTGTGACAGTCTGCGAAACAGGCTCTCCGAGTTCTGGTCCACACCGTCGAAATCAGAAAATACGCAGACTAGCGCATTGGTATGAGCGATACGCGCTGCCTGCTTCAAAACTTCGTTCAACGTAACGGACGTTTCGAACCGCAAATCTGCATTCAGATTGCAGTTCATGGCTCCGACAGAAGTTAGAAATCGCATAAGCGCCGCCGCACGTCTTTGAGGGCGGTGTTCTGCTAGACCAGTGTCACCGAAAACAATACCTCCTACGCGGTCGCCCTGCGCCAATACTCGATGCGCTGCGATTGCTGCTGCCTCTGCGGCCACAACAGATTTCATGAATTCCTTGGTTCCGAAGAACATCGAAACCCTTTGATCAACCAACAACAGGACAGGGCGGTCACGCTCTTCGGTGTAAACGCGGACGTGGGGGGCACCTGTTCTGGCTGTGACTTTCCAATCAATGGTTCGAATATCGTCGCCGGGCAGGTAGTTGCGCAGTTCTTCGAAATTAAGACCACGTCCGCGCAATCGCGAGGAATGCCGCCCGTTAAGGATCGAACGGGCTGGTTGTTTTGGCAGCAAGCTAAGCCCGGTAGACCTGCCACCAAGTTGCAGCAAGTGCTGCGCAGTCACATGGATGCGGGGATCAGAGGGATATGTGGCATTTCGGGCCACGGCGCCAGCTTAGGGCAGGGCCACAAGGCGAAGAATTTCTGCGACAACATCGTCAGCCGTTTTCGCCTCGCCTTCGGCTTCGAAACTAAGTGTAATGCGGTGTCTGAAAACGTCATGCGCGATGGCCCGGATATCAGCTGGGTCCACATAGTCGCGCCCGTTCATCCAGGCTTGCGCACGCCCGCATTTGTCAAGTGCCAGCGAAGCGCGCGGGCTTGCACCTATCTCGATCAAGTTGGCCAAGTCCTCGCTGAACTTGTCGGGTGTTCGTGTCGCTTGCACCAGATCGGCCATATACCTGTCCATTGCGTCTGACACATGTATTTGTGCAATTTCCGCCCTTGCGGTGAACACAGCGTCTTGAGGGATCGGCGCAGGAGCTTCGGTTCGGGATGAAGAAGCGGTGGCGTTGTCTTCACCGCGCACAAGCCGAATGACCTCGACCTCGTCTTCGACGGGTGGATAAGTGATCTGTACGTGCATCAGGAAGCGGTCCATCTGCGCTTCGGGCAGGGGGTAGGTCCCTTCTTGCTCGATGGGGTTCTGGGTTGCCATCACTATGAATAACGGGTCCATCGTGTGGGTCGTACCCGATACCGTGACCTGACGCTCTTCCATGGCTTCAAGCAACGCGGCCTGAACCTTTGCCGGCGCTCGGTTAATTTCGTCCGCCAGAACAATATTGGCAAAGATGGGGCCCGGCTCGAAGCGGAATGTTCCGCCGTCCGGTGTTTGTTGAAACACTTCAGTTCCGGTGACGTCAGACGGCAATAGGTCTGGAGTAAACTGAATTCGGTTGAAGTGGGCATCCAAATTTCGGGCCATTGCTTTGACGGCCCGGGTTTTCGCCAAGCCTGGCAAACCTTCGATTAGCAAGTTTCCGTTCGCCAAAAGTCCAATCAACAGGCGGTCGATCACGTCGGCCTGGCCGATAATCGACTGCCCCATCCGAGATTTCAGATCATTTATTTGATTGTGTGCATTCATTGCTTGTTCCAGTTGAAGCTTCATGCTGCAGGGATGCAATTGGGATAGTAACGGTTGCTCGGAATTGCGCTGTGCTAGCATCAGGTTAGCAGCCCGCTACGTTTCGTTCCACTATGGAATTCTTGCCCTGATGCGAGCCAGACTAGCGGACAATTCAGAACGAACTGGTCCAAGGTGTGGCTTGTCCCGAAGCGTTTTTACCCAGTGTTTGGGCGGCTGTTTTCCCCCTCCGCGGCTCCATGTCAGGGATTTGAGGATGATCTGCGCATTTGCATCCAGAGCGTCCGGTATTTCATACCCATTTAGCGTTGCCCAAACGCCGCTCCATAGGCGGGCAACTGACCACGGGTTGTAGCCGCCGCCACCTAAAACGAGGAACCGCGGCGCCAATTTCTGCAAACTCGACACTGCCCTCCAATGCGCATTATTGGACAAGGTCAAACGCGAGAGGGGATCTTCGACCACAGCATCGGCACCGCATTGAAGAAGGATGGCTTGAGGGCGAAACGCAGCGGCGGCAGGTAGTATCAGCTCTTCCAGGATGGCAAAGAATTCGTCGTCATTCAGGCCCCGAGGGACGGGCAGGTTGAAAGCCGCTCCTCCCGCAGTGTCATCCAGTGTTCCACTGAATGGCCAGCGGCGCTCTTCGTGAATTGATATCATTCTGACCTTAGTGGAGCCGTGGAACGCAGCCTCGACTCCGTCGCAATGATGGGCGTCGATATCGACGTAGACTATCCGGCTCAATCCGTAACGGATGAGGGACTGAATCGCCAAGACAGGATCGTTGAGGTAGCAAAACCCGTTGGCTCGGTCGGATAGACCGTGATGAGTGCCGCCGGCAGGGTTAAAGACAACACCGCCATCGCGGATTAGTTCCGCGCCCAGCATCGAACCACCGGCAGCGGTGGCTGGTCGACGATACATCTCGGGGAAAACCGGGTTGGACAGGGTGCCCAGCCCGTGTTTTTGTCGGGTTTCGTCTGATACGAATTGCGACGCCTCTGCCTTTTGCAGCGCATCGATGTATGCAGGCGTATGAAACGCGTGCAGCGCCTTTGGTTTGGCGCAGGGGCTCACGCGATAATTTTCAGCCTTCAGCCAGCCCAACGCGCGACACAGATCAATAACTGTTGAAACGCGGGGAATCGCTAGGGGATGTTTCGCACCGTAGGTGGACTTCCGATAGATTTCGGCACCAATGAAAAGAGGGTGCTGCATCGCTTCAGGTTTCTGTGTTGCCCTGATCATCCCAAATCCGACCGTCCAGCGACATCAAAACCGCGATTGGGCGCAAGGCGGAAATGTGGCTGAATACGATCAGGATGCAGACCGTTAAAGGCACACTCAGGAACGCTCCTATCATGCCCCAGACTGTTGTCCAGAAAGTCAGAGCTAGGATCACGAGGAAGGTCGACATATTGAGTGACCGGCCCAGCATCGCAGGGTCCAGGAAGTTGCCGATAGCGAACTGAATCGTCCCGCAACCGAATACGATGATCAGGAAAGGGCCGATGGTTTCGAATTGAACCAATGCAATCATTGCCGGAAACACCACCGCAATAATCGACCCGATTGAAGGGATGAAGTTCAGTGCAAATGTCAACACGGCCCATGTTTCGGAATATTCTAGGCCAAGAACTCGGAACACCGAGTAACTGATCCCCGCCGTAATTAGACTGATGAAGGTTTTCACGCCCACATAGCGTTGAAGGCTGAACGAGATCGCATCCAACACCGCAGCGAACTCGGCACCGGTTTCTGGGTTCCCGGCGGCTAGCCGGATTTTCTTGCGAAAGGCCAGTCTTTCGGCCATCAAAAATGCGACGTAAAGGCTGATCAGGAAGAATTGGTTCAGCAGTGATGTGGCGCTGCCTAGCAGTACGCGCGCGACATAGGTCATGTCGATATTGATCAGATTGTCGCGTATGAAGGTTGTTACATTGTTGCCCACAAGTCCGGTGATCCGATTGACGGCTCCGTCGAACTGGCTTTCGTAGTCGCTGATCGAGCGTGCGAACTGCGTCGCCTGACTGCCCAGAATATACATGATCATGAACAACCCTGCCAAAACCACGGTAACGCCTGCAATATTGGCCAACCAGACAGGCGCGCGGGTCAGGGCGATCACACGGTCGCTAAGCGCCATGATCAGAACGTTGATCAAGAGGGCCATGGTCAACGGGATTAAAAACGCCGCCCCCGCATAAAGCGCAAGCACTGTCAGCGTCGCCACAATGGCCGCATCGCGCACGACAGCCAATTTTATACGCGGCGAGGACGCGGAGTTTTCTGGATCCAGGGTCATTTAGCTGCCTGTGACGTTGCAGGTTGGATTACCTTGATCCTGCACAGACCAGAAAATTATGCAATGCATCCAGATGTTTGGGGAAGTTAATTTGCCCATTTTGAGGTTTTGACGGTTCTGTGATCGCGTTGGGCGGGTTAGGCTTTGATCATGATTTCTCAAGTGATTCCTTCGCTGAGTCGCCCAATCCAAGCTTTGTGGCTGGCCATTGGACGGTTCGGTGGCAAAAACGGCCTTGTCATGAGTAGCCATGTCGCCATGTCGTTGATGTTGGCACTGTTCCCATTTGTTCTGTTCACAGTGGCATTGGCCGGGTCCTTGTCACAAGGTTATGTCACCGAAGAACTGATCGAATTGATCTTTGGCGCATGGCCCAAGGATGTAGCCGATCCCATCGTATCCGAACTTCGCGCAGTGCTAGAGCAGTCGGGGTCGGGCGTGATTACTTTGGGCGGCCTTTTGGCGATCTTCTTTGCCTCGAACGGGGTGGTTGCTGTCAGGGCGGCTATGAATCAGGCTTATCATGATCAAGACAGTTGGCCATTTTGGAAAACGCGGCTGCTGTGCCTTGGTCTGGTGATCATCGGTGGGGCGACAATTCTGGCCATCGCTGCAGTCGAGGTCATCTTGCCGGTTTACACCAAACTGGTTTCGGAAAAGACAGATGTAAACGTATCGCATTGGTTGTCCGTGGACCGCCTGCGCTGGACGTTTACCGTAGCCGTTCCAGCCGGAACTGTCTTTTTGGCGCATTTGATCCTGCCCACTCGGCGCCATTCCATGTCACAAATTCTGCCGGGGGTCTTGTTGACTTTGGCGCTTTGGGCCGCGGGCGGGTGGGGCTTTTCGATCTACATCAGCCAATTCGCATCCTACAGTGCCACCTATGCAGGCTTGGCCGGAGCGATGGCTGCCCTGATCTTTTTGTATCTGTGCGCGGCGATCCTGATATTGGGCGCGGAATACAATGGCGCGCTCATGGATTTGCAAGTTGGCGATGATGGGGACCAACCGTGAAAGCTCTTTGGATTATCCTTGGTCTGATGCTGCCGACCTTTGCCGCAGCCCAGGTGCCCGTCTATGTCGGTTCCGATCAATGCAAAGATTGTCACGAGGCTGAGGCCGCGGCGTGGTCGCAATCTCATCACGCCTTGGCCTGGACAGATGTGGAGGACGGTCATGTTGTTGCAGATTTCAATGGTACGCAGTTCGACCATGATGGGATGTCTGTCCATTTCTCCGATGACGGAGATCTGCGCGCCAGGGTCACGGAGAAAGACGGGGTATCAAACGATTACACGGTACACTCGGTAGTCGGTATCGAACCCCTGCAACAATATCTGTTCGAAACCCGACCGGGGCAATTGCAAAGCTTTGATGTCGTTTGGGACACTGAAGAAAACCGTTGGTTCCACTTATACCCGGATCAGGACCTGCCGCCCGATGATGGGTTGCACTGGACCGGCCCCTATAAAAACTGGAATGCGCGTTGTGCCGAGTGTCACGCCACTGGCTTTGACAAGAACTATGACGCGGGCACGCGCTCATATGCGTCTACCCAGGCGGAAATCGGGGTTGGATGTGAAGCATGCCATGGGCCAGGCTCGGCGCATATTGACTGGACGAACGGGCAGGGGGGCAGCCCCGACCTGACGGAATATGGCTTCACGATGGAATGGGGCGCGGGGCGGACTGATGCCGAGATACAGCAATGTGCCGGTTGCCATTCCCGCCGCGAGGCGCATGGGGATGGCAACCCGTTGCCGGGCACGGCGTATCACGATGCCTACAACCTGGCGGTTTTACGGCCGGGGCTCTACCACCCGGATGGCCAAATTCTGGACGAGGTCTACGTCTATGGCTCATTCCTGCAGTCGCGAATGTACGCGCAAGGGGTCGGCTGCATGGATTGCCACGAGCCACATAGCGCGATGCTTAAGGCCGAAGGAAACGGGCTGTGTACGCAATGCCATTCGGGTGCGGGGAATGACCGCTTTCCGACCCTCGCCCGCGGAGAATACGACACGTCTGCGCATCATAACCATCCCGATGGCAGCGCAGGGGCACAGTGCAAATCGTGCCACATGATTGAACGGGTTTACATGGGTGTGGATGGCCGTCGCGATCACAGTTTTCGCGTCCCGCGTCCCGATCTGGCACTGGGTCAGGATGCCTGCACCGATTGCCATACGGATCAAAACCAATCCTGGGCTGCCGCACAAATAGCCGATTGGTTTCCGGAATCGTCTCACCGTGGTCCCCATTATGGAACTGTATTCAACGCTGCAGTGACGGGGCAGGCCGAAGGACCATCGGCGCTGCTGGGTATTGCGGGTGATCAGACGCAACCGGGTATTGTCAGGGCGACAGCTGCATATCTATTGCAGAACTACGGCTCGGCGGAAGTTGCTGCACAGACTGCAGGGTTGCTGTCTGACCAAGATCCTTTGGTCCGTGCGAACGCTGTGGTGCTGCAACGTTCCGCCGAGCTCCGCGATCAGATTGAGCGGCTGGAACCTTTGTTGTCCGATCCGCTGTTGAACGTGCGTATTGCTGTCGCCAAAGAGCTTCTGACCATTCCGCAACAAGCCCTGACCGCCGGGCAACAGTCAAAGGCGGGTCAAGTGATGGCAGAATGGCAGGATGCCATTGCCAATCGGCTGGACTTTCCAGAAACCCATATGGTGCTGGGCGGGATGGCTTTGACCTTTCGGAACGCGCCAGCGGCCGAACGCGCCTTTCGCGAGGTGATACAACTGGATCCGCAGCGAGCTGAGGCATGGCCCATTCTGGTGCAACTGGTCCAACTCAACAGCGGAACTGAAGCGGCTCTGGACGTCCTAAGCCAAGGGTTGGACCGGGTACCCGATCACCCGGATCTGCTGCAACTGCAAAGGCAGTTGACCCGCTAAAACGGCACCGCTTCGCCCGGTTTCGGCCATTTTAGCGGCAAATTTCACCTGTAACAGGACGGGGCGGGTAGAAAACCCGTCGTGTTAAAAGGTGCTCCATGTCCGACAAACCGGTCCATACGTCGCAACTGCAACGGCCACTTTCCCTATCCCAACGGATCGAGGATCTGCGAACGCGCAAGCCGGAATACTTGAACCATGGTGAGGCGCTGTTGATGCAGGGGATTGCTACAGCGTCACTGCGTCAACAGGTACTGGCGGGTGATTTTATTTCGCTCGAAGATTAAGGTCAGCCACGAAAGCCTGTTGCTACAACAAATTTTTCGGAACTGTCCGACCGTGAAGCGGGCGGTTTTACGTTGGCGACCTTGTTGAACTTCTGTTTTAGCAATTTTTGCAAGTCGCCTTCTGCGCCCCCGGCAAGCACCTTGGCCACAAAGGTTCCACCTTCCTCAAGGACATCAAAGGCGAAATAGGCGGCGGCCTCGCACAACGCCATGATACGCAAATGGTCTGTCTGCTTGTGCCCAGATGAGGCTGCGGCCATGTCCGACATGACCACATCGGCCTTGCCGTCCAACCACTCTTTGACCTTGTCGTCCGCGTCGTCTTCCATGAAGTCCAAAACGTGGGCGATCGCACCTGCGACCGGTTCGACCTCTTGCAGGTCCACACCCAGAACTGTTCCGATGCGCTTACCGCTTTTCTCACCCAGCGCATTCACTCGTTTGACGGCGACCTGCAGCCAGCCGCCGGGAGCACAGCCCAAGTCAACGACACGAGCGCCGGGGACCAAAAAACGGAATTTGTCGTCCAGTTCCAATATTTTGAACGCCGCGCGCCCCCGATACCCCTCGGCCTGCGCACGCTTGACATACGGATCGTTCAACTGCCGCTCGAGCCAGCGGGTCGAGCTGAGTTTGCGTCCTCGGGCGGTTTTTACCTTAACCTTCAGATCGCGTTGTCCGCGTCCCGAGTTGCTTTTTCCAGTCGGTGTTTTGGCCATGTGTGGTCTCCTGAAGACTGGGGGCGTTTACCGGCTTGGTCTAGGGTTATCAAGTTGATCCTGTCGGTGCGTCCATCAATAGCAGATCTGGCCAAGGAGAAGAAACACCAAAGCCCAGCCAGCCCAGACAGTTTGCCCCCGTGGACAAAACGGAGGACTTCGGTACATCAGGGTGCGAAACCTCGTTCAAAAACGCCAGCGCATCCAGACCTTGGTTGTAGGGCACTGACAGCGCAATTCCCCCTATGGCCAGTGCATAATGCGGTAGGGCGTTTGCAATCTGAAAGCCGGGGCAGAACACGTCAAATCCGGCTGCTTCCAGACAACAAATCGTGGTTGCTGCGGTCGATGTGCGATAGGCTAGGGCAACGACGGTCAGCGGCATCGAAGATATGGTCCTAAAAAGGTCCGTCTTCCAACACACCGTCCGCGCTCATTTGCGCGTACAGCAGACCTTCGCGAAGTCCGCGATCGGCTACCGAAAGACGGTCGGTGGGCCAGCAGCGCAGCAACGCCTGCAAAATGGCCGAGCCCGACATGATCAAAGCCTGTCGGTCATCGCCGATCCTTGGGTCACGGCGCCGTCCCTGAGGACCAAGCTCCAGATACCCGCGTATTACCTTGTCAATCTGATCGCTGGTCATACGCAGACCGTCCACTTTGGTTCGGTCATAGCGCTTTAATCCCAGATGTGACGCGGCAACAGTTGTAACCGTTCCGCTGGTGCCAACGATCTGGAAGCCTTCTCGTGTCTGTTCGTCCTTGTAAGGGGCAAAATCTGCAAGGTTTTCCTCGAAAAACCAGCTCATAAGAGCAAAGCGGGCCGAGTCGTCTTCGACATCGTTGAACTGATCGCGCAGGGTTGCGACACCCAAGGGAACACTGATCCAGTCCACAACTTTGGCAGACGGAAAGGGGTTGTCGGCGGTTTGAAACCCGTGATGCAGTCGCATGATCGTTGCGGGCCTATCGCGGCGCAACACCGAAGAAAGGTCGATCCACACAAGCTCTGTCGAACCGCCGCCGATATCAACGACCAGCAACTGCTCGGTCTTGGTCGACACAAGTGGCGCGCATGAGATAACGGCTAGACGGGCCTCTTCTTCGGGCTTGATGATCTCAAGGGTCAGGCCGGTTTCCCGTTTGACCTGTCGGATGAAATCGCGCGAATTCTTTGCGCGGCGGCACGCTTCGGTGGCAACCAGTCGCATCCGTTTGACTTTGTTACGTTTCAGCTTCTGCTGGCAGATGCGCAATGCCTGAATGGTGCGAGCCATCGAAGACCGAGACAGCCGTCCGGTCCGTTCGAGCCCCGCGCCAAGCTGCACGGATTTCGAGAAACTGTCGACCACATGAAAGCCGCTGCCCTTGGGCTGGGCGATCAACATGCGACAACTATTTGTACCCAGATCCAGCGCTGCGTATAGCGCATCGGGATCGGGCCTTGCCGGCGCGGGGCTTTCGACCGCTTTCGGGAACGCGCCCGCACCTTTGGGACGCTTGGGCGCCATTCGTAACGCCCTCCGATTTTCGAGTTACCCCGACCATAGGTCGCGTGTTCTGATCGCGCAAGACACTCATTATAGTGATGAGAATTTTGATATGCGTGAACGTTGAACTATTCGTTACAAACCCGCTATCCCATCGTGAGCCAAAAGGTCGTTTGAAATACGCCTTGTGTCGAAAACCGACCGACTTGTGCCCATATAGAAGTCTAGAACCGGTCCATCTGGTTAGGAGGAATCAACAGCGATGCCTGACGTCACCATCGTATACTGGCGCGATATTCCCGCCCAAGTCATCGTCGGCAAAGGCCGGCGGGGCGCAAAGCGGCAATTGGAGGAACGGTTCGAGCAAGCCATCGACCGGGCGGCCATGAAGGTGAACGCCAAGGATAGCGATGCCTACCTGGCCGAATGGCGCAAAGCCGAGCCTTTTGCGGTTGAGGGCGATCCGTCCGACATTGCCGAGGCCGAGGCAGCGCGCTTGGAAGCTGAATATGATCAGGATCGCATCAAAGCTCTGATCGCGAATGATGGTTGGGCATGAGCCCGAGATCTTTATGGGAGGCCACGATGGCTCTGTTGAACTTCAAGAAACGTGCTGCCGTCGAAAACGGCCCTGTGAACCCGACCGTCGAAGCCTTTTTGCAGGGCTACTCGATTGAAGTGATGCCCCGCACCGCCGAAAAGGTCGAAGACTTCAAAGCGCTGCTGCCCGAAGGCACCCGCGTCTACATCGCTCATATCGAGGGCACGCCCATCGAGGACATGGTCAAAACGGCCAAACGTCTGGCCGATGACGGCTATCCGGTCATGCCGCATTTTCCTGCGCGGATCATCAAGGACGCAGCCATGCTGGAAAACTGGATTTCGATGTATCAGGGCGAAGCAGGTGTTGAGCAGGCTTTGCTGCTGGCTGGCGGTGTCGAAAAACCACATGGCGATTTCGAAAGCTCAATGCAGTTGCTGGAATCTGGCCTGTTCGACAAAGCTGGTTTCAAACGCCTGCACGTGGCTGGCCACCCCGAAGGCAACAAGGACATCGACCCTGACGGCTCGACCAAAAATGTCGATGACGCGCTGCGCTGGAAACAGAAATTCAGCGAAACGACGGATGCCGAAATGGCGCTGGCCACACAGTTCGCCTTTGATGCCAAGCCGATCATTGCATGGGCGGATGGCTTAAAAGAGGCGGGCATCGACCTGCCGATCCATATCGGTATCGCGGGCCCGGCCAAGCTGCAGACTCTGATCAAATTCGCTATCGCGTGCGGCGTTGGCCCCTCGCTGAAGGTGCTGCAGAAGCGTGCCATGGACGTGTCCAAGCTGCTGTTGCCCTATGAGCCTACCGATGTTCTGACCGAGTTGGCCAACCACAAGGCGGCCAACCCCGATTTCAACATTACCAACGTACACTTCTTCCCGCTGGGTGGCATCAAGACCAACGCCACCTGGGCGATCAATAACGGTGGCGCTTCGGCAAAGCCTGCAAACTCCTAAGGAACGGATATGACCCGTACAGTCGTAGAATCAAAAACAAAAACCGCCGTTCTGGGCTTTGATGAACCGTTCTGCGTGATCGGTGAACGGATCAATCCCACCGGCCGCAAGAAACTGGCTGCGGAACTGGAAGCGGGCGATTTCTCCACTGTCGAGAAAGACGCCATCGCGCAGGTTGCAGCAGGGGCAACCGTTCTGGATATCAATGCGGGCGTCGTCTACAACTCGAACCCCAACCCGAACGAGACCGAGCCACCGCTGATGACCAAGATCGTCGAGCTGGTGCAGGGTCTGGTCGATGTGCCGCTGTGTATCGACAGCTCGGTTCCTGGTGCGCTTGAGGCGGGACTTGAGGCGGCTGAAGGCCGTCCGCTGCTGAACTCGGTCACGGGAGAGGAAGAGCGTCTGGAGCTAGTGCTGCCGCTGGTCAAGAAATACAACGTACCAGTTGTGGCGATCTCGAACGACGACACTGGGATTTCCGAAGACCCGGATGTGCGGTTTGCCGTGGCAAAAACCATTGTTGAACGGGCTGCCGATTACGGGATCCCCGCCCATGACATCGTGGTTGACCCGTTGGTCATGCCGATCGGTGCGATGGCGACCGCTGGCCAGCAGGTGTTTGCTCTGGTCCGTCGTCTGCGCGAAGAACTGGGCGTGAACACCACCTGCGGTGCGTCCAATATCTCGTTCGGTCTACCCAACCGTCATGGCATCAACAACGCGTTCCTGCCGATGGCGATGGGCGCTGGCATGACTTCGGCGATCATGAACCCGGTGGCCTTGCCGGTTGGCCCCAAGAAACTGGCTGAAAAGAAGGCCGAGGTTGAAGCCAAGGGCATAGTTCTGCCAGCGGAT
This sequence comes from Ruegeria sp. HKCCD7628, assembly GCF_057221005.1. Taxonomy (NCBI): domain Bacteria; kingdom Pseudomonadati; phylum Pseudomonadota; class Alphaproteobacteria; order Rhodobacterales; family Roseobacteraceae; genus Ruegeria; species Ruegeria sp. HKCCD7628. The sequence continues at coordinate 240,410 of NZ_JBWVBA010000001.1, read as the reverse complement.
ATGGACGATGAGACCTTCTGCCAGTTGTTCGGACTGGGCTCGACCCAACCGCGTGCGGGTAAGGAAATGGAGGCCATCCGCGCCGCCAATCTGTTGACCAACAATGACCCGCATGGCGGGGCTTGGATCAAATTCAACAAGTCGCCTGAAGAAGCCGCTGCAGCCGGTGGGGCAGGTGGCCGTCGCGGCGGTGGCCGCCGGCGCCGCGCCTGATCTGTCGGGAACGACCTTCAAGGCCGGGCCAAGTGCCCGGCCTTTTTCGTTTTGACACCGATCAAGGCTGCTTTCGGTCGTTATTGCGACACTGCCCATGATTATTACCAGATCAGGGCATTGAAATGACCATACACTTTCCTCCGAAACTGGCCGAGGCCGATCTGTCGCTGCGGTTGGGCAAGAAAGAATATTTCGAAGAGCTGGTCGATCTGCAGGCGCAGCTGGCACTGATTCAGCAGGCATTTCTGTTTCACGGGCTCAAGGGCGTGTTGGTGTTCGAAGGCTGGGACGCGGCGGGCAAGGGCGGCACGATCCGCCGTATCAGTCAGGCTTTGGACCCGCGCAGTTTCAAGGTCTGGCCCATCGGGGCACCCCGCAATTATTATCTGAACCGTCACTACCTGTTGAGGTTTTGGGAGAGGTTGCCGCCCGAGGGCGCGATCTCGGCCTTTGACCGCAGTTGGTACGGGCGGGTCCTGGTCGAGCGGTTGGAAAAGTTCACGCCGGAACACCGCTGGCGTGCCGCCTATGCCGAGATTAACGATTTCGAACGGATGCTGGTGGATGACGGAACGCGGATCGTAAAGCTGTTCTTTCACATCTCACCCGAGGAACAGATGGCGCGGTTCACTGAACGACTGCGCAATCCGATGAAACGCTGGAAACTGACCTATGAGGATTTCCGCAACCGCGAACGCTGGGCCGAGGCCGAGGTGGCGGTGGATGAGATGTTGGCGCGCACCTCAACGGAAATCGCGCCGTGGCATGTGATCCCGGCCAACAACAAGAAATACGCGCGGATCAAAGCGATGCGCGCGATTGTTGATGCGTTCTCGGACGGGATCGACCTGAACCCGCAGCATCTGGATCGGCGCACGCTGGACGCGGCCAGCGAGGCCTTGGACGTGGAACAATCGTTGATAGACAGCCTGCGTGCCCGTACGGAATAATCGCGTGTTAGTCTGCGGAATGGCGCTTGCGGTCTGGTCGCGCGGGATGTTATCCCGATCCAAGCGGCGGGTATGGTGAAAAGGTATCACACGAGCTTCCCAAGCTCTTGTTACGGGTTCGATTCCCGTTACCCGCTCCAGATCAGCCCGGCCTGCGTGCCTGAAACAGATTTATCAGGGCCGGTATTGCAACAACATCTCCAGCGACATAGGGCCTGAACTCCTCGGCCACAGCCTGCCGAATTGCAGAGACATCTTCCGGCGTTCCGTCGAAATGGGCGATCACCCGTGCGGCGGGTCCGATCCGCGTACATAGCGCTGCGCTGTCTTCAAGCGTGCCTCGAACGAGCAGGGTGAGGGGTACGGCATCGACAGTGATGTCGGTCAGGCCAGCCTCGGCCAGCAACCCGCTGACTCGATCCTGATCGTGAAATGCCAAAGGGCCGGGGGCATTGCGGTCGACCTTGGGCGGGGTGCCAAGCCGTTCGGTCGCTGCGATATGGGGCAGGCGGAACCACGGGTTGCCAGATAGCGGCCCCCAAGCGGCGAAACACATCCGACCGCCGGGTTTCAGCGCGCGCGCCATGTTGGCAAAGGCGGCTACGGTGTCCTCAAAGAACATCACCCCAAAGCGCGAGATCATGATATCGCGGTCGCCCTCCTCAAACGGATGGGTCTGCGCATCGGCGAATTGAAAGCCAATATTCGCGTGCCCGTCTGCCAGCGCGCGCTCGGCGGCGCGATCCAGAAAAGGCTGCGAGACATCGGCGGCGAGAACATGCCCATCCGGACCAACAGCCTGCGCCGCCAGAACCGTGCTGGCCCCTGTGCCGCAGCCGATATCCAGCACGCGCTGCCCCGGTTGCAGGGCGGCGCGCTCTAGCACCAGATCAAGGACCGGGGCCAGAAGCGCATCCATCTGGTCCTCATAGGTCAGCCATTTCGCACCCGAGGGGGAGTTGCCCCAGAATTCGGCCTGTTCTTCGTTTGCTATGGTCATGGTGCCTCCTTCCGGGGACTATGACCTGCGGCGACGGCGACGGCCAGATTTTTCCTCATCCCCACCGCCAGTGTTGAACGAGGGTGAGGGCAGCGTGACCACCTGCGCCAGTTCCGGGAACGGGTCGGTCTTGTGCGGGATAGCGTTGGCGGCGACGAAATGGTCCTGAAACTTGGGCTCGATGGCGGTTTCGACCTTGGTGATCTCGCGCACAACGCGTTCGATTTCCTTGCGCGATCCGATGTTGCACAGCGCGATCCGCGCGCCGGTGCCAGCGGCGTTGCCCGCGCTTGAGACCTTGTCCAGTGGTGCGTCGGGGATCATGCCCAGCACCATCGCGTGTTTGGTCGAGATATGCGCGCCAAACGCCCCGGCCAGAACCACGCGATCCACGGCGTCGACCTTCATCTCGTCCATAAGCAGGCGCGCACCGGCATAAAGCGCCGATTTCGCCAGTTGGATGGCGCGGATATCGCCTTGGGTTACGGTGATACGCGGGCCGCCTTCGGCGCTCGCATCGTGGATCAGATAGGAATGCGTGCGGCCTTCGGGGATGCAGCGCGCGGTGCCGGTTTGTTCAGCCGAGCCAATCAGGCCGCTTTCATCCAGCAGTCCGGCGATACGCATTTCGGCAACAGCCTCGATAATGCCCGAGCCACAGATGCCGGTGATCCCGGTGGTGGCGATATCAAGATCGAACCCGTCCTCATCGGACCACTTGTCCGACCCGATGATGCGGAAGCGGGGTTCCTTGGTGACGGGATTAATTTCGATGCGCTCAATCGCACCGGGGGCGGCGCGTTGGCCGGAACTGATCTGCGCGCCTTCAAACGCGGGGCCCGTGGGCGAGGAACAGGCGAGCACGCGTGTGGTGTTGCCCAGCAGAATTTCGGCATTGGTGCCCACATCGACGATCAACACGAGGTCTTCGGACTTGCCGGGTTCCTCGGAGAGCGCAACGGCGGCACAGTCGGCGCCCACATGTCCCGCAATACAGGGTAGGATATAAACCTGCGCGCGCGGGTTCATCTTAGTCAGATCCATCTCACGTGCGGGCAAGGACATGCTCTCGGATGTGGCCAACGCGAAGGGGGCCTGCCCCAGCTCGACCGGGTCCAGACCCAGCAGCAGGTGGTGCATGACCGGGTTGCAGACGAAAACCGTCTCCACGATCAGCGCGGTGTCGATCCCGGCCTCCTCGGCGATGGAGATGGTCAGATCGTTGATCGCCTCGCGCACCGCGCGGGTCATTTCCTGATCACCACCGGGGTTCATCATGGCGTAGGACACGCGGCTCATCAGGTCTTCACCAAAGCGGATTTGTGGGTTCATCAGGCCAGACGAGGCCTTGACCTCACCGGTCTCCAGATCGGTCAGGTGTGCGGCGACCGTGGTTGATCCAAGATCGATGGCCAGTCCGTACAGCCCTTGTTCATGCAGGCCGGGCCAGATTTCCACGATCCGTGCGACCTCATCCTTGTGGCCTTTGTGGACGGCTACCGTGACCTCCCATTTGCCTTTGCGCAGCACCGGTTGCAGCTTGGCCATCAGCGACAGATCGGCGGTGACGGCCTCAATGTTCCACTGCTGGCGCAGGGCGCGTTCCAGCCGCTCCAGATCTCCGGTGGGCGAGTGCATGTCGGGTTCCTCGACCACCACGAAATACAGCCGCGTCGCCGGGTCCATGGTGATGGCGCGTGCGGCAGCCGCTTTGCGGACGACCTGACGATGGACCTGAGACTCAGGCGGCACGTCGATCACGATATCGCCCTGAACCGTCGCCTGACAGCCCAGACGGCGGCCAGGCTTAAGCCCGCGTTTGTCGTCATAGCGTTGTTCGACCGCGTTCCATTCGCTCAGCGCGTCCTCAGATACGGTGACACCGTGCTTGGGAAACTCACCATAGCTGGGCGTGATCTGGCACTTCGAACAAATCCCGCGTCCGCCGCAGACCGAATCCAGATCGACACCCAACTGCCGGGCGGCGGTCAGAACCGGGGTGCCAACGGGGAAATGCCCGCGTTTGCCCGAGGGGGTAAAGACAACAAGGGGGTCGGTGGTCATGTCGGGCCTGCCTTTTGTATTCGCGCGTATGCCGGGGAAGATATGGGTTTGTGCGCAAAGGGAAAGGCCAATCAGCGGCAGGTTTTGCGCAACTTGCGTCGTTTTTCAGCGTGGCATCGGCTCGCATTGGACAACTAGTTTAGGTCAGGGGCTTTTCCTTAGCTGCAATCCATGTCATAGGGTCGCCGTCAAACGGGGTTTTGCATGGGGTTAGCAGATGCAGATTCGTGAGGCACTCACCTTTGACGACGTACTTCTGGTTCCGGGCGCATCTTCTGTGCTGCCCGCAACGGCGGATACGACCACGCGTGTGACGCGCGAGATTACCATGAACATTCCGCTGCTCAGCTCGGCGATGGACACAGTGACCGAGGCGCGAATGGCGATTGCTATGGCGCAGACCGGAGGGATCGGTGTGATCCACAAGAACCTGACGACCGAGGAACAGGCCCGCGAAGTGCGCCGGGTCAAGCGGTTCGAATCCGGTATCGTTTATAACCCCGTGACATTGCGCGCCGATCAGACGCTGGCCGACGCGCAGGCGCTAGTCGAGCGGTACAACTTCACCGGCTTCCCTGTGGTCGATCCTGATGGTCGCGTCGTGGGTATTGTGACCAACCGTGACATGCGCTTTGCGACCTCGGACGACACGCCGATCCACGCGATGATGACCACCGACAATCTGGCAATGCTTCAGGAGCCGGCTGATCTGGAAGAAGCCAAAAGTCTGATGAAGGCGCGCCGGATCGAAAAGTTGCTGGTCGTAGATGGCGCAGGCAAGCTGACCGGCCTGCTAACCCTGAAAGACACCGAACAAGCGGTGCTGAACCCCACCGCCTGCAAGGACCGTCTGGGTCGTTTGCGCGTTGCGGCGGCAACCTCGGTAGGCGATGCGGGGTTTGAGCGGTCGGAACAGCTGGTGGATTCGGGCGTCGACATCATCGTTGTGGACACCGCGCATGGCCACTCGCAAGGCGTGCTGGACGCGGTGCGGCGGGTGAAAACCCTGTCGAACGAAGTGCAGATCATCGCGGGAAATGTCGCCACGGGCGACGCGACCAAGGCGCTGATTGATGCCGGTGCAGATGCGATCAAGGTGGGGATCGGGCCGGGCTCGATCTGTACCACGCGGATGGTGGCCGGTGTGGGTGTGCCGCAGCTGACGGCGATCATGGATTGTGCCTCGGCTGCAGGAGACGTTCCGGTGATTGCCGATGGCGGCATCAAGTTCTCGGGCGATTTCGCCAAGGCGATTGCGGCGGGGGCGTCCTGCGCCATGGTCGGTTCAATGATCGCGGGCACCGATGAAAGCCCCGGTGAGGTTATTCTGTATCAGGGCCGCTCGTTCAAATCCTATCGCGGCATGGGCAGCCTGGGCGCAATGGCGCGTGGCTCGGCGGATCGCTATTTCCAGAAGGACGCCGCCAACGATAAGCTGGTGCCCGAAGGGATCGAGGGGCAGGTGCCCTATAAAGGGTCTGCCAGCGCTGTTGTGCACCAACTGGTCGGCGGTCTGCGCGCAGCCATGGGATATACCGGCTGTGCCACCGTGGAAGAGATGCGCAGGAACTGCAATTTCGTAAAGATCACTGGCGCAGGGCTGAAAGAAAGCCACGTGCATGACGTGCAGATCACTCGTGAAAGCCCGAACTATCGGGTGATGTAACCTGCTTTAAATTGCATTGCGGCGTCCCGTTCGGGCGCCGTTTTGTGTTTCTACAGACGCATGGGACGAATTTATGACCCCCGCAGCCCGCTTTCAGGCCTCTATTGAAATCCTTGACGAAATTCTCAGGGATGTTCCGGTCGAAAAGGCCCTGACAGGATGGGCGCGGCGCAGCCGTTTTGCCGGCTCCAAGGACCGGGCGGCTGTTCGGGATCACGTGTTCGGAGCGTTGCGGTGCAAGCGGTCTTTCGCGGCGTTGGGCGGGGCCGAAACTGGTCGTGGCTTAATGCTTGGGGCCCTGAGGGCGGCAAAGAGTGACCCGAGCGATCTGTTCACGGGAGTTGGGCACGCCCCTTCGCCCGTTGGTGAGGACGAAACTGGGCGCGCATTCCTGTCTGACGCCGAACAATACGACATCCCCGACTGGTTGTGGCCAGTGTTTAAAGCCTCTTTGCAGGACCAGGCAATCAACGTAGCGCAGGCCTTGCAAACCCGCGCTCCGGTGCATTTGCGTGTCAACCTGATCAAATCGGATTCGGATCGCGCGATTGCTGCGTTGGCGGCAGATGGTATCACTGCCCGCGCGCATGACGCCTGCGACACGGCGTTGGAGGTTCTGGATGGCGCGCGTAAAGTCGCCCAGAGTCAGGCATTTTTGACTGGGCTGGTCGAATTGCAGGACGCAGCCAGTCAAGCCATCGTTGCCGATCTGAATTTGCAACCAGGTCAGCGCGTTTTGGACTATTGCGCGGGCGGAGGTGGAAAATCACTCGCCATTGCGGCGCATGCCGGGGTCGAAGTTTTTGCTCATGATGTTAATCCTGCGCGAATGAGAGATTTGCCTGATCGGGCCGAACGCGCAGGGGCGAAAATCACAATCCTGACGCCTGATGCGGTGCGGTCGCAAGCACCTTTCGATGTGGTGCTTGTTGATGCTCCATGTTCGGGCAGCGGTTCCTGGAGACGCGTCCCGGCAGGAAAATGGGCTTTGACCCCGGAGCGTCTAAAGGAGTTGAGCGCGCTGCAATTAAGCATTCTCGAGGCAACATCTGGTTTTGTTTCCCCGGACGGAACGTTAGCTTATGCGACCTGTTCTATGCTGAACCCGGAAAACCAAGAAGTCGTTGAAAATTTCCTCGATTCGCATTCCGGCTGGAACATGCCCTATCAGAAATTGTGGCTCGCAGCACACGGAACAGACGGTTTCTTCACCGCACACTTGACGCGGTAGTTTTGATAAAAATGGCAAGCATAGGTAGAGTGGCCGCGATTTCGTTAAGCGGTCTTTAACCTTATTTGGGCTTACTGGCGACAGGCCCAACGAGCTGAGTTCTTAATGACTGAAGTTTCAAGTTTTTTGTCGGATCCTTCCATAAGGAAATCTCCGATTCCACTGCGACTGATGTCCGTGTTGGTATTTGGCATCGTCATCGGACTTGCACCTCTCACAAATGTTTTGCCGACCGGCTGGAAGACTGAGTTCGCCGTCGCCGGAATTTCATTGTTCACGGCAGGAGTTCTGGTCGCGCTCAAGGGTTGGTTTGCGGATTGGTCTATCCGACGTGCCATTAAAGTTATGAATACTTTCACTGAACAGGACTTGTTTCCAGGCGTCATTGCCAATGTGGACGGGCTTGTTCTTTCGTCAAACGCAGCGGCCAGAATCCAGTTACACGCTTTCCCCGGTAACCGATTGGAAAACTGCTTGATGTCAGTTTTCGCCAATCCAGCGTCAATCCTTTTACGTCTTCAGTCTCTGGCTGAGATTCACGGAAAGTCCAGCGAAGACGTGGTGACTATCGGGTCTACTATCCCGGTGACAGTATTCTCGGTCGGGCACGATCTGTATTGCTGGCGGTTTCACCTTAGGGCTGAAGGCCGTTGGGATGATGTGGCAGTTCCAGTTTTGACACTTGGGCGAAACGGAACTGTGCTGAGGGCCAATGGAATGGCCGAGCATGTATTGGGCTACAAACCGGAAAACACAGATCAAGTCTTCAATTCCGGCCAACCTGCACCGGGTGAGATCACACAGGCCAACGCCTCAAGCGCCCTGTTGAATGTCACCGTGGCCGAGCTTTCTCGTTCGGGGTCTGCGCGTGAAATGTTGGTTCTGCCTCTCCAGGTAACCACGGCACCGGCAACAGAAACACGTTTTGCGGACTTGCCGGTCCCAATCATGTGCATTGCATCGGACGGGGTCGTTCTGGATGCAAACAGATTGGCAATCAAACTGGTTGGCGACTTTCAGACAGGCGAGACGAATGTCTCGCAAATGATGCAGGGATTAGGTTACCCGATTCAGGAGTGGTTGTCGCGCGCCGCTGTCGAGGACGCCACCCCCAAATCCGAGTTTTTGCGCCTGACACGGCAAGACAAAGACGTATTCGTTCAGGTGACGCTGAACAGAGTGGTTAATGATGGTCAGGTGTGCCTGATTGCCGTTCTCAACGATGCGACCGAGCTCAAGACACTTGAGGCTCAGTTTGTGCAGGGACAAAAGATGCAGGCTGTCGGGCAGCTTGCCGGCGGTGTCGCGCATGATTTCAACAACTTGCTGACAGCAATATCCGGTCATTGTGACCTGCTATTGCTGCGGCACGATCAGAATGACCCGAACTACGGTGATCTGGTGCAGATAAACCAGAATGCGAACAGGGCGGCTGCTCTGGTCAGTCAACTGTTGGCTTTTTCGCGCAAGCAAACACTTCAGCCAGAGGTTCTGGACCTGCGCGACACAATTTCGGATCTGATTCACTTGTTGAACCGGCTGGTCGGTGAGAAAGTGCGTTTGACACTCAGCCACGATCCAGTCCTAAAGCCCGTGCGCGCCGACAAAAGACAGCTTGAACAGGTGTTCATGAACCTCGTGGTCAATGCCCGTGACGCGATGCCCGAAGGCGGGGAGGTTCGGATCGAAACCGAAGTCGTTTCGCTGACGGATTCTTTGCGCCGCGACCGCGCGACAGTTCCGCCGGGCGAGTATGTGACTGTAAAAGTCGTCGACAGTGGGGTGGGTATACCGGCAGACAAGCTGCAAAAAGTCTTTGAGCCGTTCTATACCACAAAAAGAACCGGCGAAGGTACGGGTCTGGGTCTTTCGACGGTGTATGGCATAGTCAAACAGACGGGCGGGTTTATTTTCGTCGACAGCGTGCAAGGGCAGGGCACGGAATTTACGGTGTTCTTGCCGATTTCAGCCACGCCGCAGAAGATCGAGCCCAGCCAAGAAGTACAGCCCGAAGTTCTGAATGCCCGCCAGGGCGAAGGCGTCGTCCTACTGGTTGAGGATGAAGCACCGGTTCGTGCGTTTGCTACGCGGGCTCTGCGCTTGAAAGGTTACACGGTGCTCGAGACCGACTCGGGTGAAGAAGCGTTGAGACTGCTAGAAGATGAAACATTGCATGTAGATGTGTTTGTAACCGATGTCGTGATGCCCGGACTCGATGGTCCAACCTGGGTACGAACTGCGATGGAAAAGCGCGCAGATGTGCAGGTTATCTTCATGTCCGGTTACACCGAAGGCGCGTTCGGAGATTCGGAACCTGAGATCGCAAACTCGGCCTTTTTGCCGAAACCATTCTCATTGAACCAATTGTCCGAAGCAGTGTTTCGGCAAATGAACTGATACGCTACTGGGCTTTTTCGTGGCACTCAAATTCCAGCGCATGACGTTTGCGGAACTTCTGTTCAGTCTTTGCACTAAGCGCCAAGTCACGGGTTGGAGAGACGTTTTCGCGCTGCAGAGCAATCTTCATGTCCAGTCGGTTTTCCAGAAAATCCAGAATCTTGTCTTGGTTTTCGTATTTGAACACATGATCCGCACCGCGGCCATTGCTGCGGGTGCGGAAAAACTGACTCTGACTGCCGACATCTGCGTATTCGGGGCGGGGTGACTTCATATAAGCCTGAATGTAGTCATCGAAGCTCATGTCGCGGGTCGAGTGCGGATGCCCAATCCGTTCGTCACGGCTACGAAACTTGTACCAACTGCCTAACCAGTCGATTGGTTCCCGAACGACGGCCATGATCTCCATGTCAGTGTCATACATTTTTCGGAAGATATTCTGAAAAAACCTGTCATATCGCCGAACTGGAGCGTGTTTCAATGCCGGAGGACCGGTCACGACAAGGTCCGCCCGGTCTTTCAGCGCTGAGTGATATGCGGTGCTGCCGGTTTTGGGAACAGCCAGAAACGCCAGGCGTTCCTCATAGAAAACAAGCATTTATGTGTCTGCCAGAACGATTGGTTATCTTTGTACAGTGGCGTAAACGACTCTTTAACACAATTGCCCAAGAGTAAATATTGTAAGTTTTAGTTGAAATGTTCTCTTTTTGATCTCATAAGGAACAAGAGGCGAACAAAGCAGTGATTGCCGCCCGTTCAAGGGTGTGACACAAGGGAAGGCGACAGGACAATGGCGGATCTTCTGACGATGAGCGACAAGAAAAACGCAGACAAGCAAAAGGCGCTCGACAGCGCGCTGGCCCAGATTGAACGGCAGTTCGGCAAGGGTTCGATCATGAAGCTGGGTGAGGACTCCAAACAGGATATCGAGGCCAGCTCGACCGGTTCGCTGGGTCTGGATATCGCGCTGGGGATCGGCGGCTTGCCGATGGGCCGGATTGTTGAGATTTACGGGCCAGAAAGCTCGGGCAAGACGACGCTGACGCTGCATTGTATTGCAGAACAGCAAAAGCGTGGCGGTGTCTGTGCGTTCGTTGACGCGGAACACGCGTTGGACCCGCAATATGCTCGTAAGCTGGGTGTCGATCTGGATGAGTTGCTAATCTCGCAGCCCGACACCGGAGAACAGGCGCTTGAGATCACCGATACGCTGGTCCGCTCGGGCGCGGTGAACATGGTTGTGGTCGACTCGGTTGCAGCGCTGACGCCGAAATCCGAGCTTGAGGGCGACATGGGCGACAGCAATGTCGGCGTGCAGGCCCGTTTGATGAGCCAGGCAATGCGCAAGCTGACCGGTTCGATCAGCCGTTCGAACTGTATGGTGATCTTCATCAACCAGATCCGGATGAAAATCGGTGTGATGTTTGGCAGCCCGGAGACGACCACTGGTGGTAATGCGCTGAAATTCTACAGCTCGGTGCGTCTGGACATTCGTCGTATTGGCGCGATCAAGGACCGCGATGAGGTTGTCGGCAACCAGACCCGTGTCAAGGTGGTCAAGAACAAGGTGGCGCCGCCGTTCAAACAGGTGGAATTCGACATCATGTATGGCGAGGGCATCAGCAAGATGGGCGAGCTGCTGGATCTGGGCGTTAAGGCCGGTGTGGTTGAGAAGTCGGGCTCTTGGTTCAGCTACGGGGACGAGCGGATCGGGCAGGGGCGTGAGAATGCCAAACAATATCTGCGCGACAACAGCCGCTCGGCGCTGGAGATTGAGGACAAAATCCGCGCTGCGCATGGGTTGGATTTCGATATGCCGCCCGGTGCCACTGAGGACGACGATATTTTAGAAGCCTGACGGCATCCCTGAATTGTGAACGCAGGGCGGTCCATTGGGGCCGCCTTGTTTCGTTTGCGCAGCCTCACCTGTGGACTATCCGCAGGGACAGCGATAAACCCGTTTTCGAACAAGATGATTGCGCGCTGAGAGAGCCTAATGCCCACGCTGAACGATATCCGATCGACCTTTCTGAACTATTTCGCCAAACAGGGACATGAAGTTGTGGCGTCCAGCCCGCTCGTGCCGCGCAATGACCCTACCCTGATGTTCGTGAACTCGGGCATGGTGCAGTTCAAGAACCTGTTCACCGGGCTTGAGACGCGCGATTACAGCCGGGCGACCACTGCGCAGAAGTGTGTGCGCGCAGGTGGCAAACACAACGATCTGGACAATGTGGGCTATACCGCGCGCCACCATACATTCTTTGAGATGCTGGGGAATTTCTCGTTTGGGGATTACTTCAAGCATGAGGCGATCCCCTTCGCGTGGGAGCTGATCACCAAGGAATTCGGCATCGACAAGAACCGCCTGCTGACCACGGTCTATCACACCGACGATGAAGCGTTCGAAATCTGGAAGAAGGTCGGCGTGCCCGAAGACCGGATCATCCGCATCGCCACCAACGACAATTTCTGGCAGATGGGCCCGACTGGTCCCTGTGGTCCATGCACCGAGATTTTCTATGACCACGGCGATCACATCTGGGGCGGCCCTCCGGGCTCGGCCGAGGAAGATGGCGACCGGTTCATCGAAATCTGGAACATCGTGTTCATGCAGAATGAACAGTTCGAGGATAGCTCGATGGTGGAGCTGGACATGCAGTCCATTGACACCGGCATGGGGCTGGAGCGGATCGGCGCATTGCTGCAAGGCAGCCATGACAACTATGACACCGACCTGTTCAAAACGCTGATCGAAGCGTCTGCCGATGCCACCGGTGTTGATCCTTATGGCGATCGGAACGTGCATCACCGCGTGATTGCGGATCACCTGCGGTCGACCTCGTTCCTGATTGCCGATGGCGTGATGCCCAGCAATGACGGCCGCGGTTACGTTCTGCGCCGGATCATGCGGCGCGCCATGCGCCATGCGCATTTGCTGGGTGCAAAAGATCCGGTGATGCATCGCCTCGTGCCCTCGCTGGTGCAGCTTATGGGTGCGCAATATACGGAACTGGGACAGGCGCAGGCACTGATCGAAGAAACACTGCTGCTTGAGGAAACCCGGTTCAAGCAGACCTTGGATCGCGGTCTGAAACTGCTGGATGATGAGGTCGCGGGCCTGCCCGAAGGTGAGGCTCTGCCCGGTGATGCGGCGTTCAAGCTCTATGACACCTATGGCTTCCCGCTAGATTTGACGCAGGATGCGCTGCGTGAAAAGGGCCGGACCGTGGATACCGACGGGTTCGATGCAGCCATGGCCGAACAAAAGGCCAAGGCGCGCGCTGCTTGGGCGGGCTCGGGCGAGGCGGCGGATCAGGCCGTTTGGTTTGACGTGCTGGACAGCGCCGGGGCCACGGATTTCCTTGGCTATGATACCGAAAAAGCCGAAGGGCAGGTGGCTGCTCTTGTCGTGGATGGCGCGCTGGTCGACACCATCGAGCAGGGTGGCAACGGTTGGGTTATCGTGAACCAGACCCCGTTCTATGGTGAGGCCGGTGGTCAGGTCGGGGATACCGGCGAAATCCGGCGGCTCGAGAATATGCAGGACGTGGCCAAGGTCGAAGACACGCGCAAATTTGCCGAAGGTAAGGTCTATGCGCATAAAGTGACCGTCGGCCAGGGCACGCTATCCAATGGCGACGGGGTCGAGCTTGAGGTCGATCACACCCGCCGCAGCGCAATCCGGGCGAACCACTCGGCTACGCATCTGCTGCATGAGGCATTGCGCGAAACACTGGGCGATCACGTGGCGCAGCGAGGGTCGTTGAATGCGTCGGACCGGTTGCGGTTTGATTTCAGCCACTCCAAGGCGCTGAGCGTCGAAGAATTGCAAAAGGTCGAGCGTGAGGTGAACGCGTTCATCCGCCAGAATTCGACCGTCGAGACGCGGATCATGACGCCCGACGACGCGCGGGATCTGGGCGCGCAGGCGCTGTTTGGTGAGAAATACGGTGACGAGGTGCGGGTTGTCTCGATGGGCAAGGCGGCCACGGGTAAAGGTCAGGATGGCGAAACATGGTCGATTGAACTGTGCGGCGGCACCCATGTGCGCCAGACCGGGGACATCGGAACGTTCGTCGTGCTGGGCGACAGCGCCAGCAGCGCCGGCGTGCGTCGGATCGAAGCCCTGACCGGGGATGAGGCGTTCCGCCACCTGTCGGCGCAGGATCAACGGTTGGGCCAGATTGCGTCCGAGTTGAAGGCGCAGCCCGATGACGTGGTTGGGCGCGTGAAATCCCTGCTGGACGAACGCAAAGCGCTGCAGAACGAAGTGGCCCAACTGCGCCGTGATCTGGCGATGGCGGGCGGCTCGGGGCAGGGCAGTGCCGAGGCGAAGGACGTGAACGGTGTGCCGTTCTTGGCGCAGGCGCTGACCGGCGTTTCTGGAAAAGACCTTCCCGCGTTGATCGATGAACACAAAAGCCGTTTGGGCACGGGCGCGGTTCTGCTGATCGCGGATGCGGGTGGCAAGGCGGCTGTAGCGGCTGGAGTGACCGCGGACCTGACCGAAAAGGTCTCGGCCGTGGATCTGGTGCGCGCCGCAGTGGTCGAGCTGGGGGGCAAGGGCGGCGGTGGTCGCCCGGACATGGCGCAAGGCGGCGGCCGAGATGCGTCGAATGCGGATGCGGCCATCAAGGCCGCCGAACAGGTATTGGAGGGGTAACATGCCCGCACTTTGGATCGCACATGTCACTGTGACGGACAACGAGGCTTACGGAAAATACGCCGAGTTGGCGGGTCCGGCGATTGCAGCCCATGGGGGGCAATTCATTGCACGTGCTGCACGTTATGTGCAGCTTGAGGGAAAAGAGCGCCCGCGTAATGTAGTAGCCAGATTCCCTTCGGTCGAAGCTGCTGTCGAGTGTTACAATTCGCCCGACTACCAAAAGGCCCTTGACCACGCACGTGGTGCGAGTGAACGCGAATTGGTTGTCGTCGAAATCACCGAATAGAATCATCAAGGCCGTCTGGTGAATGCTGCCGGACGGCCTAAAGAATGCGCGGATTTCGGCCTATATGTTATCTGGCCGTTTCAGTGAATTTAGTTTTGAAATTTTTTTCTGTTTTTTAAATAATAACAATACCTTGTAACTTATATATGCACTTTTTCGCTCTCGTTGGTTGCCTCAATTGTGGCAGTAACCCGACAAATTCAGCGCGAAATGGTCATGAAAAGTGACGAATTTCCGCCTCTTTTTCCATCCACCTTAAGCCCAGATTGCGCTGCCGCGTCCGTTTACCGATAGTTTCCTAAATCGGAATACGGTCCTGTCTGTCGACAATCGTTCGGAGAGACCAGGATCGAGGGACAGGCATGAATTCGTTTGTAGAGCAGGCGTTCACCGCGACAGGCAAGTTTTTGGGTGTTTGCGCGATTCTCGCGGCGGTCAGTGTCGTTGGGAAATCTGTGGAAGCCAGCGAAGGAGACTTCATCAGAAGCGTGGCATCTACACCTCCGCCTGCCGGAGCAAGACAGCTGTGTCGCCAATACTCATGGGCATGTTCCAGCACTGCTTCGGTGGCGATGACAAGCCAGCAGGAATTGCAGATTGTTAAACGCGTGAATCGTAAGATCAATCGGACCACGCGTGAAGTTACGGACCAATCTCAGTATAGAACCGTAGAGAGATGGGCGTTGCCGACCAGACGCGGTGGGGACTGCGAAGACTTTGCTCTTTTGAAAAAAAGAGATCTAATTCGCGCAGGAATTGACCCAAGTAAATTGCTGATTGCGACGGTGCTGGATACGCGAAGAAATGCGCATGCCGTTTTGGTTTACAGATCCGCAGCGGGTGATCTGGTGCTGGATAATTTGACCAACACGATCAAACCGTGGTCGGATACCCGATATCTTTTCCTACGGATGCAAGACCCACGACAGCCAGAGAATTGGGTGGGTGTCTACCGCCGTAGTTAATTTGTGACCACTCGGTCGATGGAGACTACCAAACAAACGGGGCGCCAATTTTGGCGCCCCGTTTATTTTGATCTTTGTTTGTAGTGTCCGCAATAAGAGTGTTTTACGATCCTCATTGCGTTCAACCAGAGTCAGTTAGTTGAAAATACCACCTGACCCGCGGTTGCCGCCGCCGACACCACCGACATTGCCACCATTGCCGTTGCCGTTGGTGCCGCCGCTGTTGCCGTTGTTGTTGCCGCCGTTTCCGGAACCTTGGCCTGATCCATTTGTGTTACCGCCGCCGTTGCCGGAATTGGGGCTATTCCCGTTGCCATTTCCGGGTCCGCCAAAGATGCTGCCACCGTTTCCGTTGCCGTTCCCGTTTCCGGTCCCGTTGCCACCACCATTGCCATTGCCATTGTTGCCGCCACCATTGCCGGTGCCGGGGCCGGACCCTCCGGTGTTGCCACCGCCGTTACCGGGGTTGGGGTTGTTACCATTACCATTTCCTGGGCCGCCGGTTCCGCCACCGCCGCCGCCGGTTCCGCCACCGCCGCCGCCGGTTCCGCCACCGCCGCCGCCGGTTCCACCACCGCCGCCTGGGTTCGTCGGGCCACCGCCTGGATTAGTTGGGCCACCGCCTGGGTTCGTTGGGCCATCGCCTGGATTAGTTGGACCACTGCCACCGGTACCACCGCCAACAGTTGGGCCCTCGCCAGGATTTGCGTTTCCATCACCGGATCTTTGATTGTTTGAAATGCTGGCGGTGGGAATATCAGTCAACACCGCTGCGAAAGCCGGACAACTTTCCAATGTTCTGGCCAAGATGTCATCAAAATCAGGCCTGCGTTGCAGGTACCTCAACATTCTGGATTCAACGACCTCACACGCACAGAGCGTTTCCGTGTCAACGGACTGGCGAGCTGTTTTAATAGTGCACCTCTCGGCAGCCGTAGCTGCCGTTGTCGACACAATTGGAATAGTTGCTGACACAAAAACAATAGATAATAAACGACTTTTAACGCGCATGATTACGCCCCCTGGTACTCTTTAACCTGTGCTACCTGAGCACACCGTTGCCACAATTTAAACATAAATAGATCAATCCCTCGCCGTATTTTCAAGATGTGTGACAACAAGAAAACGGGAAAAAACTCCCGTTATGGTGGAACGATGTTGAAAAACAAAAGAAAAGCCCGCCGGGGTGGCGGGCCTTGTTTTTGTTAATTTTGCATTAATGTACGCAAAAATGTCACTAACGGGGCAATGTTTCCAAACAGTGAACTATTTCACTGAAAGGTCTACGCAGATTTTGCCATGCGCTTGCGTTCGTGCGGATCCAAAAAGCGTTTGCGCAACCGGATGGCGTTAGGCGTCACCTCAACCAGTTCGTCATCGTCGATATAGGCGATGGCTTCCTCAAGTGAGAACTGAACATGAGGTGTCAGGCGGACGGCGTCATCCGATCCGCTGGCACGCACGTTGGTCAGTTTTTTGCCCTTAAGTGGGTTCACTTCCAGATCATTGTCCCTTGAATGCTCTCCGATGACCATACCTTGATAGACATCCGTCTGCGGACCCACAAACATGCGGCCACGTTCTTCGAGGTTCCACAGGGCGTAGGCGACGGCCTGTCCGTTCTCCATCGAGATCAAAACACCAGCGCGGCGGCCGGGAATCGGGCCTTTGTGTGCTGCCCAGCCGTGGAACACGCGGTTCAGAACACCGGTTCCGCGCGTGTCGGTCAGGAACTCTCCGTGATAGCCGATCAGTCCGCGCGAAGGCACATGCGCTATGATGCGGGTCTTTCCTGCACCGGCGGGGCGCATTTCGACCAGCTCGCCTTTACGCGCGCCTGTGATCTTTTCAATCACAGCACCGGAGTATTCATCGTCAACGTCAATCGTGACTTCCTCAATGGGCTCCAGACGCTGGCCGTCTTCTTCGCGGAACAGAACCTGCGGGCGAGAGATGCTGAGCTCGAACCCCTCGCGGCGCATGTTCTCGATCAGAACACCCATCTGCAATTCGCCGCGGCCTGCAACCTCGAAGGCTTCGCCGCCGGGAGTGTCGGTGATGCGGATGGCGACGTTCGATTCGGCCTCTTTCATCAGGCGGTCGCGGATAACACGGGACTGCACCTTTTTGCCGTCTCGACCGGCCAGAGGCGAGTCGTTGATGCCGAAAGTCACGGTGATAGTCGGCGGGTCGATCGGTTGGGCGGGCAGCGCCTCGTCCACCTGCGGCGCGACCAGCGAGTCGGCTACAGTGGCTTTGCTCATGCCCGCGATAGTGACGATGTCACCAGCTTCGGCCACGTCGATGGGTTGTTGCGCCAGGCCGCGGAACGCCAGGATTTTCGAGGCGCGGAAGTTTTCGATCAGCGTGCCGTCGCGCGACAGCGCCTTGAGGCTGTCACCCGCTTTCAGCGTACCGCTTTCCACACGGCCGGTCAGGATACGGCCGATAAACGGGTCGCTTCCCAGCGTGGTGGCCAGCATACGGAACGGCTCGTTTTTCTTTTCGGCTTGTTTGGGGGCCGGGACGTGGTCCACGACCAGATCAAACAGCGCGGTCAGGTCCTTGCGGGGGCCGTCCAGCTCCATATCGGCCCAGCCAGACCGACCCGAAGCATACATGGCTGGAAAGTCCAGCTGATCGTCATCGGCACCGAGGTTGGCGAACAGGTCAAAGCACTCATCAAGTGCGCGGTCAGGTTCGGCGTCGGGCTTGTCGACCTTGTTCAACACCACGATCGGGCGCAGGCCCAGCGCCAGCGCTTTCGAGGTCACAAACTTGGTCTGGGGCATCGGGCCTTCGGCGGCATCGACCAGCAGAACAACACCGTCGACCATCGAAAGGATACGCTCAACCTCGCCACCGAAATCGGCGTGGCCGGGGGTGTCAACGATGTTGATACGGGTGCCTTTCCACTCGACCGAAGTCGCTTTGGCAAGGATGGTGATCCCGCGCTCGCGCTCCAGATCGTTGCTGTCCATGGCGCGTTCCGCCACAGCCTGATTTTCCCGGAACGCGCCGGATTGTTTAAGCAGCTCATCCACCAGGGTCGTTTTGCCGTGGTCAACGTGAGCGATGATTGCGATATTGCGCAGGTCCATGAGGTCAGCCTTTGAACGGGAAGTTGCCGCGCGCATAACGCGACGCGGCAAAATATGCCAGCCCTAACCGCCCGTCAGTGACCCGTAGTGTTGGAAAACAGGTGAATAACCAGAATTCCAGACAAAATCATGACCAAACCTATCACCGCGGGCCAGTCCAGCCTCTGCCCAAAAACGATAAAACCGATCACAGCAATCAGCACAATGCCCAAGCCCGACCAGATGGCATAAACGATCCCAACTGGCATGAACTTTAGAGTCAAGCCAAGCAGATAGAACGCGATTGCGTAGCCAACCACGACCAATACAGAGGGCCAGAGCCGCGTGAATTGCTGACTGGCTTGCAACGCGGTTGTGCCAATCGTTTCTGCGACCACTGCAAAAAGCAGGAAAAGATAGGCTTTAGGCAAAATAAGTCTCGGATTGAGTGTTGTTGAGCTCGTTGAACACAGATTTCAGGCATCTGGCAAGTCGTTTCGTTTGTTACTGTGCACAAGTGAGGTGAGGTCAGGATAACCATACTGTTTTTACACGAGCTTTTTGAGATACTGTTCGACCAGTTATCAGTGTTTTTTTAATCAGTAAGCTATGACGAATTTTGCTAAATCTGTCATCGTCGTATCGGCGATTGTTGTGGCGCTTGGGTGGCTAGCTGGCGGGGGGTCCGCTGAGAGAAGCGCAGCCAAAGATGTTGAGCGGGTAAACGGTTCTCAGGTTTGAGCGTCCGCTGGTACTTGGGGGGGAAAGAGGCGACGTGCCTCTTTCTCTTTTACCGTTCAAGTGGTCATCTTTTCTGAGAAATAGTTCTTGAGCTGTGGTTCCAACCAATTCCATAGTTGCGGTGCGCCACGGGTAATCGGGGTTCCAACGCGCGACTCGATCTGCGCGAATGTCACATCGTAGTCGACCCATGATCCGCCACCGGTGGCAAGGTTGCCAACAGGTGTTTGAAAACGGTCGACGGCCTTTGCAAATTTGGCATCGGGGCTCTCGGCGGCTTCAAACTCAAGCCACAAGGCTAGGCATTCAGTTCTTTGCTGGTTCGGCAATAGCCCGAACAGCCGATCGGCCGCCGCTTGTTCCTCGGCTGCTTGCGCCGCGTGGTCGACATGACCATGAATTGGATGATCACCTGCGTCGATTTCGACGATGTCGTGTAGCAGCAACATCCTTAGAACGCGACCAATGTCGACGTCAAATTCGGCGCAGTCTGCTAAGACCCAAGCGAACAGCATGATGTGCCACGAATGCTCGGCCGAGTTTTCAAATCGATCACCAGACAAAAGCCTGGATGCGCGATAGACGGATTTCAGTTGATCGCATTCCGCAAGGAACGGCAGCCTATCAGAAAACTCTGAACGTGGAGCAGGTTGGCCGTCGAACAAAGCGTAAGCGGCCTTGAAAGCGTCAGGAAGAGCGGTCTCGAGATAGGCCGCGCGTCCACCGTTCAGATTGTCGCGGACGACCGTCAGATGCTCTGGTTTGGGTTCCGGAGCGTTTAGGACCTGAAACAGAGGTTGGCAGCGATCAAGGCATTTTGCGAATTTCGCATCGGGCGTAGAATCCGCTTCGAACTCCTGCCAAAGCGTCAGAAAAGCGTCGGATTGGTCATCGGGTAACATTCCGAACAGTTCCTGAGCGGCTTTCTGTTCAGCGCGCTCAACCGCCTTCCAGTCGGTTTTCAGATGGATGGGATGGTCACCGACGATGATTTCGACCAGATCATGCAGCAAAAGCATCCGAATGACCCGGTCAATCCGAACATTTGCGTCGGCAAGTGGGGCCATTACCAGTGCCCACAGCGCCAGATGCCAACTGTGTTCCGCCGAGTTTTCTTGCCGGGATTGATCCAGCAGCGTGTTCGCGCGTTCGACCGATTTCAGCTGGTCCGCGCGTTTCAGGAATTCTATTTGCGCGGACAGCCGATCCATCATTTCTTTTCTATCGCCTTAACTTTCTTGCGATGTTCCGCAAGGCGCTGGATCACGAATTGGCGGGCCTGACGCTCAGACAGCCGCACTCGAATTTCGGTCAGAAATGCCTCTTCCAGCGACTGTGAGGATGCCCCAAGCAGCTCGCCAACTTCGACATAAAAGCGATCCTCGCCGGTTTCATCCATCACCTTCAACGTGTCTTCGGCTAGTCTGCCGGCAAGTGTGGTGACTGTATCCGACATCAGCGTGTGTTCTCGGTCAGGCGGCGCTTCACGTAGTCACTGACATCTGTGATCAACGTGTCCATGTGGCGATCCTGGAAGAAATGGTCGGCGCCTTCCACTTCATTATGAGTGATTGTGATGCCTTTTTGCTCGTGCAGCTTGTTGACCAAGGCAGTGGTGTCTGCGGGCGGGGCCACGCGGTCCGACGACCCATTGATGATCAAGCCCGAGGACGGGCAGGGTGCGAGGAACGAGAAATCATACATGTTCGCCGGAGGAGACACGCTGATAAAGCCAGTGATCTCGGGGCGGCGCATCAGCAGTTGCATCCCGATCCACGCCCCGAAGGAAAACCCTGCTACCCAGCAGTGTTTCGAGTTGTTGTTCATCGATTGCAGGTAATCCAGTGCGGATGCC
Source organism: Ruegeria sp. HKCCD7628 (assembly GCF_057221005.1). Classification (NCBI taxonomy): domain Bacteria; kingdom Pseudomonadati; phylum Pseudomonadota; class Alphaproteobacteria; order Rhodobacterales; family Roseobacteraceae; genus Ruegeria; species Ruegeria sp. HKCCD7628. The sequence goes on along the minus strand of NZ_JBWVBA010000001.1, from coordinate 219,290 downwards.
GCATCGCTGAGCTCACCCACGCCCTGATCGTACTCACCCTGGCTGCGACCCACGCCACGGAAGTTGAACCGCAGAACGGTGAACCCCATGTTGTAGAACGCGTAGTGCAGGTTGTAGACCACCTTGTTGTTCATCGTCCCGCCGAATTGTGGATGCGGGTGAAGCACGATGGCGATCGGTGCGTCTTTTTCCTTTTGCGGGTGGTAGCGGCCTTCCAGGCGGCCTTCTGGTCCGGGAAAAATCACCTCGGGCATGTGTGCGATGGTCCTGTCTTTTTCTTCTGGGTGCCCGGAAATACTTGACGATAATCGTCGGACACCTTAGAACGGTTCTAATTGTGATACTGGGCGCATGAGCGCTGCTTGTCGGAGATACGCACTGGCAGCGGCGGCGTCAATGATTTCGCGCGTGAACTGCCATGAGGGAATGCAAATGAAGCTGTCGACCAAGGGTCGTTATGCGATGGTGGCTCTTGCCGATATCGCCCTTCAGCCCTCGGACGGGCTGGTGACACTCAGCGAGATTTCAGCACGGCAAGACATTTCTCTGCCTTACCTCGAGCAGTTGTTCGTCAAGCTACGCAGGGCCGAGCTGGTGTCTTCGGTTCGGGGGCCGGGTGGTGGTTATCGCCTTGCCCGTCCAGCGTCCGAAATTCGCGTTGTTGAGATTCTGGCCGCCGTTGATGAAACAGTCGATGCTTTACAAAAAGGCGCTGGCGCAACCGGAGCTTTGTCCGGCAGCCGGGCGCAATCCCTAACCAATCGTCTATGGGAGGGCCTGAGCGCCCATGTGTATGTGTTCTTGCATCAAACGCGCCTTTCGGACGTGATCAAGAATGACCTCGCACCTTGTCCGGCCGTACCCAGCCTTTTTGCAGTTGTGGACGAATAGGATGGCATTTGCTGAAAACGAACTTCTGCGCTCCGAAAAGGTGAATCCGTGAATCGTATTTACCTGGATCACAATGCCACCACACCTCTGCGTCCAGAGGCTCGCGAGGCGATGATCTCCGCAATGGAGATTTGCGGCAATCCATCCTCGGTCCACGCTGAAGGGCGCGCAGCTAAGGCGCTTGTCGAGCGCGCAAGAGCACAGATTGCGGCTGCCTTTGGGGCCGAAGGGGCTGATGTCGTGTTTACTTCGGGTTCGACCGAAGGGGCTGCTCTGACACTAGAGGGGCGGGGCCTGCATGGGGCTGCAATCGAACATGATGCGGTCCGCGCGTGGACAGTGGAAGATTTGAGCGTGTCGAAAGAAGGTATGGTTGCGGTTTCAGCGCCGGACCAATCGACGCTGCAATACGCGAATTCCGAGACGGGTATCGTTCAATCATTGCCAGCAGGGTTGGCGGTGACCGATGCGACTCAGGCGTTTGGAAAATTACCAATCGCGTTCAACTGGCTGGATGCCCAGATGGCATTGATCTCGGCCCATAAGCTTGGCGGTCCAAAAGGCGTTGGCGCGGTTGTGATGAAGCGCGGAACCGATCTGCCCGCCCGGATCAAGGGTGGCGGTCAGGAAATGGGACGTCGCTCCGGGACAGAAAATGTTATTGGAATCGCAGGGTTCGGGGCCGCAGCTGAAGCGGCCGCGCGCGATCTGGCCAATGGTGTTTGGGAGCAGGTCAAAGAATTTAGAAATATTCTAGAAAAGGCCCTTGAGGCCGGTTCTAAATCTACTATTTTTGTCGGGAAAGATCAGGAACGCCTGCCGAACACTCTGTGCTTCGCCACGCCCGGTTGGAAGGGTGAGACGCAGGTCATGCAGATGGATCTGGCTGGATTTGCGATTAGCGCAGGTTCGGCCTGCTCCAGCGGCAAGGTACGTGCAAGTGCGGTACTGACCTCGATGGGATTTGACGAGGTAACAGCTGCCAGCGCAATTCGCGTTTCGCTGGGGCCTGCGACAACGGAAGAAGATGTGCTGCGTTTCGCGGAAACGTGGCTGGAAAAAGAGAAAAAGCATCGCGCGCGGGCCGCGTGATCAGACGGAGGGTGTCTTATGGCCGCTTTGGACCAGACCCAGGTAAAAGAGGGTGTCGATCAGGAAACCGTGGATGCGGTACGCGAGGTCGGAACCTATAAATACGGCTGGGAAACCGATATCGAGATGGAATACGCGCCCAAGGGCGTGAACCCTGATATCGTCCGCCTGATCTCGGAAAAGAACGAAGAACCAGAGTGGATGACCGAATGGCGTCTGGCCGCGTTCGAGCGCTGGACTCAGATGGATGAGCCGAACTGGGCGATGGTCAGCTATCCCAAGATCGATTTTCAGGACCAGTATTACTATGCCCGTCCCAAGTCGATGGAGGAAAAGCCCAAGTCCTTGGATGAAGTCGATCCTAAGCTGCTGGCTACTTACGAAAAGCTCGGTATCCCTCTGAAAGAACAGATGATTTTGGCGGGTGTCGAAGGTGCCGAGGATGCGCCGGCTGAGGGTCGCAAGGTTGCCGTGGACGCGGTGTTCGACTCGGTTTCTGTTGGAACCACGTTTCAGGAAGAGCTGAAGAAAGCGGGTGTGATCTTCTGCTCGATCTCTGAGGCTATCAAAGAGCACCCCGAATTGGTCAAGAAGTATCTGGGTTCGGTGGTTCCGGTCTCGGACAACTTTTACGCCACTCTGAACTCGGCCGTGTTCTCGGATGGCTCGTTTGTTTACATCCCGCCGGGCGTGCGTTGCCCGATGGAGCTGAGCACCTATTTCCGTATCAACGCGGAAAACACAGGCCAATTTGAACGCACGCTGATCATTGCCGATAAGGGCTCGTACGTGTCGTATTTGGAAGGCTGCACCGCACCCCAGCGTGATACCGCACAGCTGCACGCGGCTGTGGTCGAGATCATCATCGAAGAAGACGCTGAGGTGAAGTACTCGACCGTTCAGAACTGGTTCCCCGGTGATGAGAATGGCAAGGGTGGCATCTATAACTTTGTGACCAAACGCGCCGATTGCCGGGGCGACCGGTCCAAGGTGATGTGGACGCAGGTCGAGACCGGTTCGGCTGTAACCTGGAAATACCCGTCCTGCATCCTGCGGGGCGAGGAAAGCCAGGGCGAGTTCTATTCGATCGCCATCGCCAACAACTATCAGCAGGCCGATACCGGCACGAAGATGGTTCATCTGGGCAGGAACACCAAGTCGCGCATCGTGTCTAAGGGTATCAGCGCGGGTAAGGCGCAGAACACCTATCGCGGTCTGGTTTCGATGCATCCCAAGGCTAAGAACAGCCGCAACTATACCCAGTGCGACAGCTTGCTGATCGGCGACAAATGCGGGGCGCATACAGTGCCTTACATCGAGGTCAAGAACAACTCGTCCCGTGTGGAGCATGAGGCGACGACGTCCAAGGTGGATGACGATCAGCTGTTTTACTGCCGACAGCGCGGTATGGACGAGGAAGAGGCTGTGGCGCTGGTGGTAAACGGGTTCTGCAAGGACGTGTTGCAGGCGTTGCCGATGGAGTTTGCCATGGAAGCACAACAGCTTGTTGCGATCAGCCTTGAGGGTTCGGTCGGCTAAAGCCGCATCATTTCGAAATTCACAAAATATCGGGGCCGCGCGGTCCCTTGCGCTACGCAAAAGGGTAAAAAATGCTTGAAATCAAGAACCTGCACGTGAAGCTTGAGGAAGAAGAAAAGCAAATCCTCAAAGGTGTCGATCTGACGGTCGAGGCCGGTAAGGTGCACGCGATCATGGGGCCGAATGGCTCGGGCAAGTCGACGCTCAGCTATGTGCTTTCGGGGCGCGACGGGTATGAAGTGACCGATGGGTCGGCGACTCTGGACGGCGAAGATCTGCTGGAGATGGAACCGGAAGAGCGCGCCGCCGCTGGTGTCTTTCTGGCGTTCCAATACCCGGTCGAAATTCCTGGCGTGGGCAACATGACCTTCCTGCGCACCGCCGTGAATGCCCAGCGCAAGGCGCGCGGCGAGGATGAGCTGTCGGCGGCTGACTTCCTGAAAGAAGTCCGCGCCAAGGCCAAGTCGCTGAAGATCGACGCAGACATGCTGAAACGCCCTGTCAATGTTGGCTTCTCGGGCGGTGAGAAAAAGCGCAACGAGATCCTGCAAATGGCGATGCTCGAACCCAAGATGTGCATCTTGGACGAAACCGACTCGGGTCTGGATGTGGACGCGATGAAGCTGGTGGCCGAGGGTGTGAACGCGTTGCGCGACGAGGGACGTGGGTTCCTGGTGATCACGCACTATCAGCGTTTGTTGGATCACATCAAACCGGACGTTGTACACATCATGGCGGACGGCAAGATCGTCAAAACCGGTGGCCCCGATCTGGCGCTGGAGGTTGAAAACAACGGTTACGCAGACATTCTGGCCGAGGTGAACTGATGGCATTGCCCGAAGTGAAACAAACCGCAACCGAGGCGCGGCTGGCCAATCTGGTCATGCCCGACGCCGGTTGCACTCGAGCCGCGCGCGAAGACGCGCTGGCCCGTGTGCTGGAAATGGGTCTGCCCGGTCGCCGGGATGAGTATTGGAAATACACCCGCCCGGATACGCTGGTAGCGCCCGAGGCCCCTCGGGCCGCGCTGTTCGATCCGGATGAGGCCATGCTGTTCGCCGATCTGGACCGTTTGAAGATCGTTTTCGTTGATGGTGTTTTCAGCCCCGAACAGTCTGATGATTTGACGCTGGAAGGTGTCACTATCGATCGGATCGAGGATATCTGTTTCAAGGATATTCATTGGGCGAAAGAGCTGTACGGCGTGCTTGAAGCGCGTGGTCAATCGCCTGTGCAACGTCCTCTGGCGGCGCTGAACACGGCCTTCGCGGCGGATGGGATCGCGATCCATGTCTCGGGCAAACCGACCAAGCCGATCAGCTTTATCTATCGCCATGCCTCTGAAACCTCGGACGCGATGCTGCACCATATCATCCGTGTCGAAAGCGGTGCCGAGGTGACGATCCTTGAAAACGGCCCGGCGGCTTCGCGTTTCAACAAATGCATGGAGATCGACATTGCCGATGGTGGGGTGTTGCATCACGTGCGGGCGCAAGGCCGCGACCACGAGCGTCGTGCCGCGACCCACATGTTCACGCGTCTGGGGCAGGAATCGGTCTACAAATCCTTCACCCTGACTGTGAATGGCGTGCTTACGCGCAACGAACAGGTGGTCGAGCTGACCGGAGACGATGCGGTGGCCCATGTTGCCGGTGCCTGCGTTGGTGACGGCGATTTCCATCACGACGATACCGTCTTCATCACTCATGACGCTGTGAATTGTGAAAGCCGTCAGGTGTTCAAGAAAGTGCTGCGCAACGGCGCGACAGGTGTGTTCCAAGGCAAGATTCTTGTGAAGGAGGGCGCTCAGAAGACTGATGGTTATCAGATCAGCCAGTCTCTGCTGCTGGATGACGACAGCCAGTTCCTCGCCAAGCCCGAGCTTGAGATCTATGCGGATGACGTGGCGTGTTCGCACGGCTCGACCTCAGGTGCGATTGATGAAACGGCGCTGTTCTATCTGCGCTCGCGCGGGGTTCCGACCAAAGAGGCGACCAACATGCTGACGCTGGCGTTTCTGGCGGAGGCCGTGGACGAGATTGAGGACGATGCCCTGTCGCAGGCCATTGTCGATCGCCTTGAAGGCTGGATGTCGCGGCACAGCTAATGCCGGTAACGTCGGATATAGTGGCCACATATCGGGGGCCGGGGCGTGTTGTGCGCCGGCTTCTTGAACTGGGACAGCGCGAAGATCGGGCTTTGGTCTTTGTGATGGCGTTTTGTGTGGTCGCGTTCATCGCGCAACTACCCAGTTTGTCCCGCCGTGCGCATCTTGAAGGTCTTGAGTTGAACATGCTTATGGGCGGTGCGCTTTTGGGCACTGTAATCATCCTGCCGCTGTTTTTCTACGCATTGGCCTTTGTGTCATATGGCGCGGCACGGCTGGTCGGAGGCAAAGGATCAGCCTATGGCGCCCGGGTGGCGCTGTTCTGGGCGCTTTTGTCGTCGACACCTTTGGTGTTGCTGAATGGCCTTGTGGCAGGCTTTATCGGGCCGGGTCCGGCATTGACGGGTGTTGGATTGATCTGGTTTGTGGTCTTTCTGTGGTTCTGGCTCTCGGGCCTCAGACAGGCGCAGAGGGTGTCGCAATGACAGTTCAGTCCGTACTAAACCTAGCGGTTCTAACAGTGACCAAACCTTCTGATGCCGCGCGGCGATTACTGGCTTTGCAGCCGGGGCGAGAGGTTCTTTGGCTGGCATTTTTCCTGGCTATTGTGATGAACAGCTTGGGCCAGGTTGGTATCCAGCAGCTTGTCCCGGTGCCGCCAGGTGAAATCGCCTTACCACCCGAGCCTGTTGTCCTGGGTTTGCTGAGGTCGGCAGGGGCAATGATGTTCAGTATCGTTGCGTTTCTTGTGATCGGGCGCTTTCTTGGCGGGGTGGCCACGTTCAACGACTTCATGATCCTGATGGTCTGGTTGCAGTTCCTTCAGGTTGCGGCGCTGGTCTTAACGCTGGTGGTTTCGTTGGTGTTGCCCTTCTTGCTGGTGATGTTTGTGGTGGCGACTTTGATAATCAGCCTTTACGTCACACTCCATTTCATCAATGAAGCGCATAAGTTCGGTTCGATCTTAAAATCCTTTGGGGTCATCGTGTTGTCTGCACTGGTTGCAGTCCCATTTGTCCTCGTGTTGGTGCCCAGCGGCCCTGTCTAGGGAAGAAAATACCATGTATGATGTACATAAAATCCGTGCGGACTTTCCGATCCTGTCCCGAGAGGTAAACGGAAAGCCACTGACATATCTGGATAACGGAGCATCGGCGCAAAAGCCGCAGGTTGTGATTGATGCAGTCACACGCGCCTATGCCGAGGAGTACTCCAACGTACACCGTGGACTGCACTATCTGTCCAATCTGGCGACCGAGAAATACGAATCCGTGCGCGGCACCATTGCGCGCTTTCTGGGCGCGGCGGATGAGGATGAGATCGTTCTGAATTCGGGTACGACCGAAGGCATCAATCTGGTCGCTTATGGTTGGGCGATGCCGCGCCTGGAGGCCGGGGATGAGATCGTGCTTTCCGTGATGGAACACCACGCCAACATCGTCCCTTGGCATTTTCTTCGGGAACGGCAGGGCGTTGTCCTGAAATGGGTTGATGTGGACTCTGAAGGAGGGCTGGACCCTCAGGCTGTCATTGACGCTATTGGCCCCAAGACCAAGTTGGTCGCCGTCACTCAGTGTTCGAATGTTTTGGGCACTGTGGTTGATGTAAAGGCGATCACCCAAGGCGCGCACGCCAAAGGTGTCCCGGTTCTGGTCGATGGCAGCCAGGGTTCAGTACATATGCCGGTCAATGTTCAGGACATCGGTTGCGACTTTTACGCGATCACCGGGCACAAGCTCTATGGCCCCTCCGGGTCTGGTGCGATCTACATCAAGTCCGAACGTATGGCTGAGATGCGTCCCTTTATCGGGGGCGGCGACATGATCAAAGAGGTCAGCAAGGATCAGGTGATCTATAATGATCCACCGATGAAGTTCGAGGCCGGAACGCCGGGTATTGTGCAAACCATCGGGTTGGGCGTGGCGCTGGACTACATGATGGATTTGGGGATGGAGAACATCGCCTCCCATGAAGCGGGTATTCGTGATTACGCGATGGAGCGGCTGACGGGGCTCAACTGGTTGCAGGTTCAGGGCACCCGTGCTGACAAGGCCGCCATTTTCAGCTTTACGCTGGACGGGGCGGGGCACGCGCATGATGTTTCCACCATTCTGGACAAGAAAGGCGTCGCGGTGCGCGCTGGTCATCATTGCGCCGGTCCGTTGATGGATTTCTACGGAGTCACTGCCACCTGCCGGGCGAGCTTTGGCCTCTATAACACAAAAGAAGAGGTCGACACACTGATCGACGCGCTGGAATTGGCGCATGATCTGTTTGCGTGAAACCTGACTTATCCGGGCAGATTTGCAGTTGCACCCGGATCGGAACAAGGTTAGCTAACAGCCAAGGCACCTGTAGCTCAGCTGGATAGAGCGCTGCCCTCCGAAGGCAGAGGCCAGAGGTTCGAATCCTCTCAGGTGCGCCATTATTCCGCTAAAAACGCGTTGAAAAGATTGGGTGTTACCATTTTGGGAATTCCCATGCGTTTGATTTTTCGGAAAACTTGCAGGCTTTTGGGAAAAGCTCTTGTTCGGTCTCTATCAGGGGATCAACGGAACTCTAAGGTTCGACTGTCGATGTTGAGCGAGAAACACCCGCCACGTGTGGCGACTATTTGAAAAGGGCCCGCATGAGAGGGCCCTTTGTTGGTTTACATCTACCGGTGTTTCACTCTTCGTAGACGATCTTCCATGCGCCGTCCTCTACAACGCTCACATAGACCGAGTCTGCGCCCTGGTGATCATCGGGGCCGTAGGTGATATGGTTGCCAACCAGCTCGTCCTGATAGTCCAGAGATTCCATTGCGGCGATAAAGCTCTCATGAGTCAGGTCGGGACCGGCGGCCTCAAGCGCCTTGACCATCATTTCGGCGGCCGAATAGCCCAGCATGGAAAAGCCAACCGGGTCTTCGCCGGTCGCAGCTTTGTATTCTTCGATGAAGGCGGCCGGGGCAGGCTCATCAGCACGCGCCCATAGATCTTGCCAGGACGCGGCCGCATAGAACCCGTCTGTCACACCACCAGGTACCTGCGCCACAACGGTCAGAAAGCTGGCGGACGTTCCGAGGAACTTCATATCAGCCAAGCCCATCTTTTTGGCCGTTCCAACCACGGTGATCGCCTGCCGTACGCCCAGCGCCATGGTGACGATATTGCATCCTTCTTCCTTGAGCTTGCTTAAAGATCCAACGAAATCCGTTTCATCCGGCTTATGCGTGGTTTCCGCCGCGAAGGCGATCCCGGCCTCTTCGGCACCGGCTTTGCTGCCTTCCAGAATTTCCTCACCGAAATCGGTTGGCAGATACATGGTGCAGACCTTTTGCCCTCCGAATTGCTCGGCCAGGTATTTCACGCCCACGCGGCTTTGGTCGAAATAGGTCGAGAAGGACGTGAATTTGTTGTCCATCGGTTCCTGCAGCATCTGCCGCGCTGCGGTCAAAGGCGCAACATTGGGAATACCTTTAGGGTCTAATAGCTTGAACCCAGCAACGTTCATGGGTGTGCCCAGCGATTGCAGCATCGCAAACACTTTGTCGCGGTTCAGCAGCTTGTTATAGCCCTGCATCGCACGCGGCATCTGGTACCCGTTATCCTCGACCACGAAACGGATTTTGCGACCATGCACGCCGCCTTCTGCATTCACGCGGTCAAAAACCACATTCGCGCCCTTGGTTGCGGGAACACCCACAGCGGCGAAAATACCGCTCAGGTCGTTGACCGAGCCGATGACGATTTCATCGTCGCTCACACCCTGCGTCTCGGCATTTGCGATTGTTGCCGCAGCCGTCAAAGCGGTGGCGGCCGCCAGTCGTTTGATCACGTTCCTCATGTTTTTCCTCCCTTTGGGTAGACCCTTATCTATTTGTACATGTCTTCAATCAGATGTGCGTGTTTCTTCTCAACAAAGCTGCGTTTGAGTTTCATCGTGGCGGTCAGTTCTTCGTCATCAGCGGTCAGCAGCACGTTGATCAGGCGGAAGTCCTTGATCTGCTCGACCCGCGCGAATTCCTTGTTGACGGCATCAATCTCGGCCTTGATCTGATCCAGCACCTCGGGCGCGGCGCAGAGTGAGGCAAAGTTCGAAAACGGCACCTTGCGATCCTGCGCGAATTTTTCGACGTTTTCTTGATCGATCATGATCAGTGCCGTTAGATATTTGCGCGCATCCCCGATGATCACCGCGTCCGAGATGTAGTGGCTGAACTTCAGGCGGCTTTCAATTTCGGCCGGGGTGATATTCTTGCCGCCTGCCGTGATGATGATGTCCTTAAGGCGGCCGGTTATGGTCACAAACCCGTCGGCGTCGATCTTGCCCATATCGCCGGTGCGCAGCCAGCCATCGGCGGTGAATGTTTCAGCGGTTTTGGCATTGTTGCGCCAATAGCCCTGAAAGATGTTCAGACCCTTAACCTGGATTTCACCGTCATCCGAGATGCGCACGTCATTGCCAGGCACTGCACGGCCGATGGTGCCGACCTTGTTATCTTCGGTGGTGTTCAGCGTCGCCAGACCCGAGGTTTCGGTCATCCCGAACCCTTCGACCAGTGGCACACCAATGGCCCAGTACCATGTCAGCAGATCGGCCGAGATGGGCGCGGCCCCGCTGCCGCCGCGGCGCAGTTTGTCCATCCCCAGCATCCGCCGCAGATTGCGCAGGACCAGCCGATCCCACAGCCAAAACTGGGCGGCTACACCAGCGGGCACCGGTTTACCTGCCAGCAGGTATTCGGCCCGTGCAAACCCGGCTTTCAGTGCCATACCAAAGGCGGCGCGGCCTGTGGGGGTGGCCTCTTGCGTCAGGATTTTGACCTGCGAATAGATCTTTTCCCAAACGCGTGGCACGGCGGTGAATGTGCTGGGCGATACCTCTTGCAGGTTGGCAAAGACGGTCTCGGGGCTTTCGGCGAAGTTCACCACGCATTTCGCGGCCAGCGGGAAATACACCGACACGTCGCGTTCAAGGATGTGGCACAGCGGCAGGAAACACAGCTGCTCATCGGTTTCGAATGTGGGCAGGGAATGCGCCCCGGCCTCGATCGCGGCCAGAATATTCTCATGGCTCAGCATCGCGCCTTTGGGCGCCCCGGTGGTGCCCGAGGTGTAGACCAGCAAGGCCGTGTCCTGCGGTGAGGCCAGCGCGATCTCGGCGTCGAACCGGGTGGGGTCTTCGGCCTCGGCTTGCCGCCCGATCTCGTAGAGGTCGGCAACCATCATGCAGCGGTCGTGGTTCAGGTCGTGCAGGCCCTCATCCTCAAGGATGATGACGTTCAGCAGGCTGGGAAGCTCGGCCTCGACCTCGAAGAACTTGTCCAGATGTTCCTCGTTCTCGACGATCAGGAACCGGCTGTCGCTGTCATTCACGAGGTATTTCAACTGCTTGGCGGAATCCGTGGTATAGACGCCCGAGGCAATCCCACCAACGCATTGAATGCCCATATCGAACCACGCCCATTCCTTGCGGTCCTCTGACAGGATCGAGACGACCTCACCGCGTTGCAGACCCAGTTTGCGCAGGGCCAGTCCGATCCACTTGGCGTGTTGCCAGTAATCGGCCCAGGAATAGGATTTCCAGATGCCGAAATCCTTCTCGCGATGCGCGGTGCGGTTGCCCAGATCGGCGCAGCGTTTCTGGAACAGGTGACACAGGGTCGTGCATTCATCCACCAGCACCGGGCGTTGTCCGGGGGTGGCGTTGAGCTGGATTCCGTTGATCTTGGTCTGAGGGGGCAGGGTGCTGATATTCATGCCGGTCACCTCCATGTCTTTTTGCGCTTCCAGCGGCGGTTTTCCCGCGCGCCTTCTTCCTGCACGCCCAGATAAAAGTTCTGGACGTCCTCGGATTGCATCAACACATCCGCCGCGCCGTCCATGACGATGCGCCCGACCTCCATCACATAGCCATGATGGGCCAATTCCAGCGCCGCATTGGCGTTCTGTTCGACCAGCATCATGGTCATGTTCTGTTCGTCATTCAGGCGTTTGAGGATGCTGAAAATCTCCTGCACCAGCAGCGGCGACAGACCCAGCGAGGGTTCGTCCAGCAGCATGATCTTGGGGTTCGCCATCAACCCGCGCCCGATTGCCAGCATCTGTTGCTGTCCGCCCGAAAGGGTTCCGGCCTCTTGATTTCGGCGTTCCTTCAGGATCGGGAAGTAAGAGAATACCAACTCGCGGTCATGGTCGATCTGCCCCTTGTCGGTCGCCGTATAGGCCCCGAGGCTGAGGTTTTCGTCCACGGTCATCAGGGGGAACACCTCGCGCCCTTCGGGGACATGGACGATGCCTTTTTGCACGACCTTATGCGGCTCGGACCCTTGGATTTCGTCGCCATCAAAGGTGATCTTGCCCTTTTCGGGGTCCATCACGCCGGACACGGTCTTCATCAGCGTCGTCTTGCCCGCGCCGTTCGCACCCAGGATCGACACGATCTGCCCCGGATGCACGTCCAGCGACACGCCGCGAATGGCCATGATCGGGCCGTAGAAGCTTTCGACATTGCGGATGGTCAGGATCGGCGCGCTCATGAGGCTTTCCCCAGATAGGCTTCGACCACCGCCGGGTGGGATTGCACCTGAGCCGGTGTTCCCAGCGCCAGCATCGCGCCATCAGCCATCGCCAGCACCCTGTCGGACACGCCCGAGACCAGCCCCATATCGTGTTCCACCATCAGCACCGTGATCCCCATCTGCCGTCGGATGTCGTCGATCCACCAGCGCATATCCGTCGTCTCCTCGACCGACAGGCCCGAGGCCGGTTCGTCCAGCAACAGCAACTTGGGATCGGTGGCCAGAGCACGGGCGACCTCGACCACTTTGCGCACACCGTAAGGCAGGCCCGAGATCATCTTGTCGCGATAGGCCTGCAGGTCGAGGAAATCGATGATCTCTTCAACCTTTTCGCGGTTTTCCAGCTCTTGCCGCCGGGCCGAGGGCAGGAACAGAACCTCTGAGACCAGGTTGGTTTTGCGGTGCCGGTGCCGCCCGACCAGCAGGTTCTGCAACACGGTGGCATGTTCGAACAGTTCAATATTCTGGAACGTGCGCGCCACTCCATAAGTCGCCACGCCCGAGGGTTTGACCTGCAGCAGATCATGCCCGTCAAATCGGATCGACCCGGCAAACGGGTCGTAGAAGCGCGAGATCAGGTTGAACACGGTCGATTTGCCCGCACCATTGGGGCCGACGATGGCAAAGACCTCGCCTTCCTCGACCGAAAAGGACAGGTCATTCACCGCCGTCAGGCCGCCGAATTTCAGGGTGACGTTTTCGAACGCGAGCAGGCTCATCTCAGGCGCTCCGTCTTGAGGTAGGATTTCTGACGCTTGAACATGTCCTTGCGGTAGAAGGGGAACAGCTCGAACCAGGTGCGGATTTTCAGCCAGCGGCCATACATGCCCATCGGTTCAAACAGGATGAAACCGATCAGGATCATGCCGAAAATGCCGAATTCCAGCCCCGGAATTGCGACGGTACTGCCGCCGAACAAGGCACCCACATATTCCTTTGAGATCGACAGGAATTGTGGAAGGAACCCGATTACGATGGCGCCCAGAAACGCGCCGTGAATCGAGCCCAGCCCACCGATCACGATCATCATCAGCAGCTGGATCGAGATCAGGACGCTGAACGTTTCGTTGTTGATCGCACCCGCATACATGCCCATCAACGCACCCGCCCAACCGGTGACGGCGCAGGACAGCGCGAATGAAATCATCTTGGTGCGCGCGATATCTACGCCCATCGCCTGTGCCGAAACCTCGGAATCCCGCACCGCGATAAAGCTGCGGCCCAAGGGCGCGCGCAGCAGGTTGATGTAGCCCAGCGTCACCAGAAATGCGACCGCCAGCACCAGCCAGAAAAACGGGGCGGGGGTGCCCCAGCGGTCGATCGTCAGGCCAAATATATCGACGCCGCCTATGAACTTGCCACCAACGCCGCCGGTGATCGGCTCGGCCAGGACGATGACATCATCCATCAGGATCGACAGCGCCATGGTGAAAATCGCCAGATAGATGCCGTGCAGTCGCAGAGCAGGGATGGCCACCGTCACACCTGCGATGCCGGTCAGGATACCGGCCAGCGGAAAGGCGATCAGGAAGGGCACACCGGCCTCAAGCAGGATAACATTGGCATAGCAGCCAAAGGCTAGAAACGCCGCGTGACCCAGACTGACTTGCCCCGTGTGGCCCGTCAGAACCATCAGGCCCAGACCGGCGATGGCCCAGATCAGGACGTTGGTCAGCTCACCCAAATAGAAATCGTCCAGCAACCATGGGGCTGCGGCCACTACGACCAGAAGGATCAAGTAGAGGGTCAATTGATAGCCGTCTTTCCACGGCCGGATATCCTGCATGTAGTTGGTTTTGAATACAATCCGCATCTGCCTAGACCTTCTTGATCCGTACCTGGCTGAACAGCCCGTTGGGGCGGAAGATCAGCACTGCCAGCAACAGCGCATAAGGTGCGATCTGGCTGTATCCGGCCGCGATATAGCGGCTGGCAAAGGGCTCAATAACGCCGACGATCAACCCTCCAGCCAGTGCGCCGGGCAGGCTGCCGAACCCGCCGATCACAGCGGCGGCAAACGCCTTGATACCCAGCAGACCCGTGGTCGGATCGACCGAACCCTTGGCGGCAAACAGGATACCCGCAATCCCAGCAACCACGCCCGCCAGCCCCCAGATAAAGCCCTGCACACGCTTGACGGGAACGCCCATGTAGTAGGCGGCCAGCTGGTTCTGCGAGGCGCCCTGCATTGCCAGTCCCAGCTTGGTCCGGCTGAAAAACAAATACAGTCCCCACGTCAGCAGGATGGTGACGATGATGACGGCCACATCCTCCATACCCAACACAAGCCCGCCGAACCGCACCTCTTTCCCGGCCAGCGGGTTCTGCAGCGTCTGCGGCTCGTGCCCCCAGATCAGCCCGGCGACAAATCGGATCACGAAGCCAAGGGCGATTGTCAGGATCACCACTGCCGTCTGGCTTTCGCCGAACAGCCGCCGAATGATCAGCCGATCCACCAGATACCCCAACGCCCCCATGATCCCCAATGAGATCGGCAGCGCGAGCCAGAAGGGCAGCCCCATATATTCGGTATTGGTCAGCCCGATGGTGACAAAGGCCCCCAGCATCATGAAATCGCCTTGCGCGAAATTCACCGCTTCGGTCGCCTTGTAGATCAGAACAAAACCGAGCGCGATCAGGCCGTAGACACAACCATTCGCCAGCCCGCTGATCAGCAGCTGTGCGTTATCCAAATTCACCTCCCAATGCCGGTTTGTCCGGCTTTTTAGTGCCTCTGACCATCCTCCTTGGTCCGACGCGTTATTCTACTATGGCGTGATGATCACCTTTCCGTCACCCTTTTTTAGAGCATTAGCCAGATTTTTAATCACATCCTTCAACGCAACCCTCTGGGAAACGTCGGTTTTCCAGCGCCCATCGGCGAACCGCGCCTGTACCTCGGCTACCACACGCATCTGATCGGTGGGTGGTGTGGTGGTCATCCACTGCGTCAGCCAGAACCCCTCGATCTGCTTGCCCATAAAGATCAGTTGACCCATCTGTGTCAGCTTGGGCAGGTCAGAGCTGAGCTTGCCATAACACACCCAGCGCGCGCCGTTGGGCATGGCGCAAAAGACCTGTTCTGATATCTGATCGGCCACGGCATCCAGAAACACACGAGGCTTCAGGGCGTGGCCAAGCGCGACCAGTTTCGTTCGCATCTCGGGGTCGGACGTGACCAGAACCTCATGTGCGCCCAGCTCTTTCAAGGGTGCAATCGCATTGTCGCGGCGGACAAGCGCGATGGGCTTCAACCCCAGGTCTCGGCCCAGACTGCACATCAGTTTGCCCAACTGGCTGGTCGCGGCGGAAACGATAAAGGCATCTCCTGCATTTCGCGCGATATCTATCATCGCCATTGCGGTCATGGGGTTCACGATCTGCGCTGAGCCGTCCTCGTCCGAGATGTCGGGGCGCAGTGGTATACACATCATCGCTGGTGTCGTGATGTACTCGGCCCATGCCCCCGCCTGCGCGGCCACAAAAGCCACACGCTGTCCTTGCAGGGCTTCAGCCCCTGCTCCGGTTGCAACTACGTCGCCGCAGCCCTCGAACCCGGCGGCTGTGCCTTGAACGCGGGGCTGGCCGTATTCACCCTTGATGAAGTGAATATCCGACGGATTAACGGAAGCCGCGCGCAATTTGATAAGAACCTCTCCAGGACCTGGCACAGGAACTTGCATCTCGGCTGCTGCCAGCCAGTCAGCGGCGTCATTAATGGTCGGACCGGTAGCCGTTTCGGAATAGCCATCATGGGTTTGAACAACCGCATACATGGTCGAGGGAAGGGTGGTCATGATCTATCCTGTACTTGTATAGGGCCGCCCCTTGTACTCGGCAGATTGCATCGAAAAGGGGCGGCACCAAGTTTGAGTAGCCAAGCAAACGGTTATCGAAACGTCAACTTTGCTGCTTGGTGACGTTACAGGAGGTCTGCCTGAAACTCTGATTTGCATGCAAACTCTGCGCCTCCGCCGGTCGTGATCACTGTTGGGTAAGAAGTGCCCTCAGTTCCTCGAGCTTGGCGGCAAACACTTCGGGAGAAGCCTTGATTTCGTCCAGAATGGCTATCGCGCGAGTTTTCAGATCATTGGTCAGTGCGCTGTCCTTCACCGATGCGACCATTTTGTCATAGTCAAAGTTTTGAACGGCTAACGTGCCGTCCTCGATCCAGCTGTTCAAAAGATCCTGACCTTGGCTGGCCAAGGCGGCGACATCTTCGGACGCCTGATTTGCCAAGTCGGTCGCGGATTGCTCGACCTGGTCGGACGCGTTTGCAGCCTGTTCTGCAACGGATTCAACAGCGTCGCTGACCGCATCACCTGCGTCCTGAGCCGCGGATTGCAACTGTTCGGCCGGCGTGGGCTCGGGTTGTGTGAGATAATAGTAGATACCGGCGCCAATACCGGCAACGAGAACGCCGAGAACAAGAGTACGTGACATAGTAGTCTCCTGATTTATGAATAAGAATGAGATGTGAAAACGCTAAGAGGAATTTAAGGGGAAAACCTTAAGCACGGCAGCAATTTAGAAAAATGAGCCATGCTACGCCCATTGCTTGTCAGCGCGTGGCAAGAAAGTGCCGCAAATTTGCCTCGCGTCCAAGCCATTGTACGAAGCATGGCGGACAGATGGCGGCTGTAACCGTGTTGGGACTTGCACACACGACGGTTTTCGAGACCCTTTTCGAAATCAAATCAGACGTTTTTGCATCAAAAAAACGGTTTTAGTGGCGGTAAAACAGGCAGGTTGGGCTCAGGAAACTGCGTCACGCTATTTTCTAATGTCCTTAGTGGCGAAGGTTTAATGCACTGGAAACCAAATTGCTTGAAACTTTTATTGACAATATCTTTCCGTAAAATAATTTTAGTAACTAAAATAAAATATGGGTGGTTTGAAAATGTATCTCGGTCTGGACTTGGGAACATCCGGTCTTAGGGGAATTCTTGTCAACGACGCGGGTATCGTTGAAGGTAGTGCCGGGTCTAGAATTCTCACGTCTTGCCCAAAGCCTGGTTGGTCCGAACAGTCGCCTTCGGACTGGATAGAGGCTTGCAAAGAAGTTGTCCTTCAGCTTCGTGAAGCACACGGAACGTCGTTTTCCGCGCTGCGTGGCATTGGTTTGAGCGGACACATGCATGGTGCGACCCTTCTGGATGCCAATGGCAACGTGTTGCGGCCGTGCATTCTTTGGAACGACACAAGGGCTTCGAGAGAAGCAGAGATTCTTGATCAATCACCCGGTATGCGTGCCAGTTCAGGCAATATCGTTTTTCCGGGTTTTACGGCGCCCAAGTTGGAATGGGTTCGTGCAAATGAACCTGACCTGTTCGTCAAAATTGCCAAAGTTCTGCTACCTAAAGACTACTTGCGGCTCTGGCTGACAGGGGATTACGTCAGTGACATGTCTGACAGTGCGGGGACTTCATGGCTGGACGTAGGTGCACGGCGATGGTCGGAAACTGCCCTGGAACAAAGCCACATGAACATCAAACAAATGCCCCGATTGGTCGAAGGCAGTGATCCGGGAGGAGAGTTGCGGTCCGAGTTGCAGAAAGAATGGGGGGTGTCTGGACAAGTCGTGATTGCTGGCGGAGCAGGGGACAATGCCGCTGCTGCCTGTGGGATAGGCAGTATCAGCGACGGAACTGGCTTTTTGTCTCTCGGAACCTCGGGTGTGCTGCTGGTGTCCAGGGACAAGTATGCTCCAGCGCCAGAAACAGCTGTACACTGTTTTTGCCATTCTGTCCCTGACAGGTGGATTCAGATGGGTGTTATCCTGTCTGCGACAAATAGTTTGAACTGGCTCTCCCGCAACCTTGGCCAGCCCGTTAGCGACTTGGTCGCTGCGCTGCCTGCTGATCTGGATGGCCCATCAGAGATCACGTTTCTACCTTATCTTTCAGGTGAGCGGACGCCGCACAATGACAGTGCAATCCGTGGTGCGTTTCTGGGTGTGGATATTTCCTCGGAGGCCACCGATTTGACGCGGGCAGTCATGGAAGGCGTCGCCTTTGCAATGCGGGACTGCCTAGAGGCCCTCAAGAGTACCGGAACAAAACCAACGAGCCTTTTGGCCGTTGGCGGCGGTGCGCGATCTCATTATTGGTTGAAAAGTCTGGCCACTGTGCTCAATACGCCCCTGGCCTTGCCGCAGGGCAGTGAGTTCGGAGCCGCCATCGGTGCCGCCCGTCTGGCAATGTGCTCGGTCACTGGTGCACTCCCGGGCACAATAATGACGTCTCCCAAAATCGACAGGGTCATCGAACCTCGTCAGGACTTGGTCGATGCTTTCGAAACCGAGTACCAACGCTACCTGCAATACTATTCGGCGTTAGCATCTTTTGCCAAACGATGAACACAAGACGGGACATATCTCCTCAGATCGACAGGGCCGTTCTGAGTGATGGCGATATGCGAGTGTCGCTGCTCAGCTACGGAGCCACAACTCAAAGCTGGTGGTACAAGGGTTTGCCAATGATCCTTGGATACGAGAACCCGCAGGACTATGTCGCCGACAAAAATTATCTGGGCGCAATCGTCGGGCGTGTCGCCAATCGGATCGGACAAGCGTATTTTGACATGGGAAACGTTCGTTATGAGCTTGACGCGAACGACGGTCAAAATTCTTTGCATGGTGGGCGCGCAGGGCTATCGCATCAGAATTGGGCTCTTGAGAGGATAACAGTAAACGAGGCCATATTGCGCCTCACTTCCCCAGAGGGTTCCGGCGGGTTTCCGGGAGAAATCAAATTTGAAGTGCGGGTAAGGCTGGACTACCCGCGTTTGACCTATTCCATTTCGGCGCAACCGGATCGGCCGACACCCATAAGTATAGCGCAGCACAACTATTACTGCCTCGGTGGAGCGGCGGGCATTTCCGAGCATTGTCTGCGGCTGACCTCAAGCCGCTATCTTCAAGTTGACAATCGGGGAATTCCCTCTGGCAAATTTGAGGATGCAAGTGAGGGTGAGATGCAATTCACTGTGCCGAAAGCGATCGGTGCCGCTTTGACGGACTTGGACAACTATTTCGTTTTTGACTGCACACGAGATAATGGGTTTCCGGTCGCTGACCTTACTGCACCCAACGGTTTGAAGTTGTCTGTCTGGTCAGACCAGGCAGGGGCGCAGGTTTACTCTGGCGCTCACCTGACGAAACCCTTTCACAAAAGCGCCGGTGTGTGCATCGAGCCGTCAGGTTATCCCAATGCGCCTAACATCCCCGAATTCCCGTCGATCATTTACACGCCCGAAACCCCTTACGAGCAGACCTTGATTTTGGAAATTTCCGAGGGTGGCTCATGAGGTTTGCTGCTCCGATTATTGCTTTCGGCGTGGTGATTGCGTCCATCACGTCCGCAACGTCTCAGAACCTCGGTCCGAACCCAGAATTTGTTGAATCTGATCCGGCTAGTGTCCAACTTGGACGGCTGCTTTTCTATGACCCGATCTTGTCCGGAAACAGGAACATCAGCTGCGCAACTTGTCACCACCCCAAGCTTGGCACGTCAGATGGGCTCTCGCTTGGGATCGGAGAAGGGGGTTCGGGTTTGGGGGCAGGGCGCAAAATTGACACGGACAACCCGCCGGAGCAACGCATTCCGCGCAATTCGCCGGGGCTTTGGAACCTTGGTGCAACCGAATTCACAACCTTCTTTCATGACGGGCGCCTTGAAACTGATCCGACGCGCGAGAACGGTATCAGGACGCCGCTGGGCACGCACATGCGGTCAGGTTTCAATTCAGCTTTGGCAGCTCAGGCAATGTTTCCAGTGCTTTCGCCCGATGAGATGGCAGGCCACTATTCCGAGAATGATGTCAGTCAGGCTGTACGTCTAGGGATGCTTACTCAGGAAGGGGGGGCGTGGGATCTGATTGCAGCTCGCGTCGCGGCCATCCCAGAATATGAACACCGTTTTTCCTTAACCGCTCCTGGGGACGCGATAACGTTCTCGGCTATTGCGAATGTAATTGCAGATTTCATTGCGTTCGAATGGCGCGCCGACAACAGCCCGTTTGACCTTGCGATGCGGGGGGAAGCAGCATTGCCCGAAGAGGCACAGCGCGGCATGCAGTTGTTTTACGGGAAAGCAGGGTGCAGTACCTGTCATTCGGGCTGGTTCCAAACAGACCATAAATTTCACTCGATTGCGCTGCCGCAGATCGGACCGGGAAAAGCAGCGCGATTTGAAAGCCATACCCGAGATGATGGACGCCTGCGCGTGACTGGTGACGCAGAGGACGCGTTTGCGTTTCGCACGCCCTCGTTGCGCAATGTAACGCTGACGGCACCATATGGGCACAACGGCGCCTATGCACGGCTTGAAGATATCGTGCGCCATCATCTCAACCCAGAGGCTTCACTGCGGTCGTACACGTTGGAAATGGCGAAACTACCTTATTTTCCTGGTGCGCAGGATCAACGGTCATTGTTGAACCCAGAGAATTTGGATGCGATTGCCAGAAGCAGCGATCTGCCGAGGATAAGTTTGACGGATCAGGAGATCAGCGCACTTCTGAGCTTTTTGGGCAGCTTGGAAGATCCCGCAGAGCGCCTTGGAGTTCCGGATCATGTTCCAAGTGGACTGCCAGTCGATCAATGATCAGCGCTCAATGCGAATGATCTGGTTCGATTGGTATTCCTTCCATGCTCCTTTTTCACCATCTGGCCAAATTACGCGAACTTCTATTGCTTCCGCATCCCCCAGCCCAAAATGATGCAGCCCTGCAATGCCGCTTGCATGCCCTCCACCGATTGTGATTTCTCGGGTTTCCATACCTGACGCGGTTTTGGCCTCGATAAAGCTACCGACCGCGAAGCGATTTGACTTGTTTTGAGAAATGTCCAGCATCACCCAATTCTCGGTGTCAGGCTGGTTTTGGTAGACCTCAAGTTCCGAGCCTCGGTTAACCACCACCAGATCCAGCCAACCGTCATTATTGAGGTCAGCCAAAGCCGCACCGCGAGACTTGGCCATAGAGGCAATGCCAGCCTCGACGGAAGCTTCTAGAAATTGACCATTTTCCTTTTGTAAAAGCAGGTTGTTGGGGTCATCCAAAGCCGCATCTGGCATCTGCTCGACATTTCCCTTGGCGACGAAGATATCGTCCAGACCGTCGTTGTTGACGTCCCCAAATTGTGCATGCCATCCGGTCGATGGGCGGCCGTCGCCTCCCGTATGTGGCCTGTGAGCGGTTGTGCCTTTGCCGAAGGTGGCGTCGCGCCAGGTCGGACCACCGGCTTTGGGATCGAAAATCTGCAACTTCTGATCGCCCATCGAAGTCAGGTAAACTTCGGGAAAGCCATCTCCTGTCAGATCCCGCGAAGCGATGCCCATCCCCCAGATCGAGTATGGCAACCATCCGTCTTCTTTAGAATAAAGGCTTGGTGTTTCCTCCATTGCCCATAACTGCTCTTGGCCGCCGCGCACATAGTAATGGCGATCGTTGCTGACGCGCAGATCCGCTTGCCCGGTGCGCGACCAGTCAGAAAACAGAATAGAAAGCGCGCAATAGCCTGGTTCAAGGAGTTCCGGTGGCCGGTAGCTGTCACCAGTTGGCCGGAATAGGACCGTGGGTCCGCAAGTTTCAAATGGGCCGTCGGGATTGCGACGATCAACATAAGTTCCGAAGGCCAGTGTTGGCAGGGTCTGATTGGTTTCCCATGTGGCAGAGAATCCGGTTGTCCAATGATCCTCCGATTGGAAGCCCAGGGTGCTGAAGCGGCGGAACTTGCAATCAGGCTCACCCTTCAAAAGCAAATCGGGGCCCACGCGCAAAACGGCCAGATCCAGAATTCCATCACTGTCGATATCCAGCGGGTAAGCCCCAGTTACGCCGGTTATGGCAAGCGGCTCGGGGGTGTCGGCGCGAAACGATAATCCTTCGCGCGATGTGTTTCTGAACAGTTTGGATGTGTTGGTGCCGCCCGCGGCAAAGAGTTCGGGCAGCTCATCGCCGTCGCAATCGAAAACGGCGACCCCGCCGCCCACAAAATGTTCCCAGCCGCCGTCATAGATATGAGAACCTATGTCATTCTTTTGGAACTGAGGAGCGCGACTTTCTGCACTGGCCGCAGATGCAAAAGCGAGCAGGATAAAAAGCTCAGGGCGCATTTTTTGCCAGCTCTTTTACCTTAAGGATCGAGACCTGCTCAATCCCGTACGCCGCAGCACCCTTAGCCCACATAAGATCGCCCCAGTGATGCGCTTTGATTTCCGGCAAGAGGGTGTCGACATTCACGACGCCACTGCGGATTCGGGCCATCACCTCGTCCGAATACAGGTGCTCCAAATCCATTTGAGTCCCGGACAGGATAATGCATTCAGGGTCAAACAGGTTGATCAGGTTGGATATCCCCAGACCAAACATCTGGCCCGCGCGGGTCAGAACGGACTTCGCTCTTTCGTCTCCGGATCGCGCGTTTTTGTGGATCTCTGCAACCGTTTCCGTTCCAGTGCCTTGATCGGCAACGGTTGCTTCCCGGATCAATGCATAGTCGCCGACATAGGCTTCAAGGCACCCTCGCTGGCCGCATTGGCAAAGCGCGCCGTCCAGTTGAACTTTGGTGTGGCCAAACTCTGCTCCGCAGCCTCTTTCCCCGCGATACAGCTTGCCGTCCAGCACAATTCCAAGCCCTACGCCGTGTTCGATCGTCACGACCAAAAAATTCTTAAGACCCTTGCCTAATCCGAAAAGTTGTTCCGCCTTTGCCACCAGGTTGGCATCGTTTTCTATAAAGGCAGGGCAGGGCAATTCTGTTTCCAGAAACTGGCTGAAGTCGACGTTTCTCTCGGTAAGGGATGAGGACCAGTGTACAAAGTTCCGTTCAGCGTCTACGAGACCGGCAATCCCGATTGACACTCCGGACAGGGAGCCCAGGGTCGCGTTTATCTGTGCACAGGCTAGATCTATGGCCGTGCGAATGGTTGCTACGAATGCGCCTGGCGTCATCCGGACGTCATCCAGCGGATATTTGTATGACGTAACTTCGTTTCCTTCGAAATCTGCAAGGATGACCGAGATCATGTGGCGCGCGACTTTAAGGCCCGCAATAAGATAAGATCCGCCATCCAACTGAAGTAAAACTCTGGGTCGACCCCTTTTGGCAGACTTGGATTGGCGTTCGGTTTCGATCTCTTTGATCAATCCTGCCGAAATGAGATCGGCTGTCGCTGCAGTAACTGTCGCCGGGCTGGTTTGCAAAGCGCTGGCGATATCTATCCGGGAAATCGAGCCTTCTGTCCGGATATGTTCCAGCACCCGAAGTCGGGTGATGTTCCGCTGGTCCGCGGCATTTTGAGAAGCTTTGCTTTTCAGCATCTTGGTCTCGCGAATCTGGTTCTTAACTCAGTCTATTTGGATTCCGCCCGCCCTAACAGAGTAAATATTTTACCCGCTGAAATAAATATGGTATTCAATTTCGTGAGAGCCGCGAATCGAAACACGATGGCTCGGCAAATGGGAGGAAAACATGAAAAGAATTCTCAGCTTCTCTGCTGTGGCCACGCTGTTGGCTTCGACCGCATTCGCAGAGCCAGTGGTCGGTGTGAGTTGGTCGAACTTTCAGGAAGAACGCTGGAAGACGGATGAAGCGGCCATCAAGTCTGCGCTTGAAGCAGGCGGCGCCGAGTACATTTCGGCAGACGCGCAATCGTCTTCCGCAAAGCAGTTGTCAGATATTGAAAGTCTGATTGCGCAAGGCGTGGACGCGCTTATCATTTTGGCGCAGGACGCGCAGGCAATCGGACCGGCTGTTCAAGCTGCGGCCGACGAAGGTATCCCGGTCATTGCCTATGACCGCCTGATTGAAGACGACCGTGCATTCTATCTTACCTTCGACAACGTGGAAGTCGGCAGAATGCAGGCCCGAGCTGTTTTTGAAGCCATGCCCAAGGGTAATTACGTGATGATCAAGGGCTCTCCTACTGATCCCAACGCTGATTTCCTCAGGGGTGGTCAGCAAGAAATCATCGGGGCTGCCGTTGACAGTGGCGACATCGTTATCGTTGGTGAAGCCTACACGGACGGCTGGTTGCCCGCGAACGCACAGCGAAATATGGAACAGATCCTAACCGCCAATGAAAACAATGTGGATGCAGTCGTGGCATCAAATGATGGCACTGCAGGTGGCGTTGTGGCAGCTTTGACTGCACAAGGTATGGAAGGCATCCCGGTGTCCGGTCAGGACGGCGATCATGCAGCATTGAATCGTGTCGCGCTGGGAACTCAGACCGTTTCGGTTTGGAAGGATGCCCGCGAACTTGGTAAGGCAGCAGGTGAAATCGCAGTCGCGCTGAGTGGGGGAACAAGCCCCGCCGACGTGGAGGGCGCGGCCAGTTGGACGTCGCCTGGCGGTACCCAGATGAACTCGGTCTTCCTTGCACCTGTACCGATCACGAAGGACAACCTGTCTGTTGTTGTGGACGCCGGATGGATCCCATTGGAGGACTTGTGCCAGGGTGTCGAAAACGGACCTGCCCCTTGTAACTAAACTTCAAAGTCCCTGGCCCTGTCTGGGCCGGGGACCATTGCTGAATATGAAAGATCGGAAATGACCGAAACTTCGTCTCAGCCGATACCGGAAAAAGCAAAACCCAGCCTGTTCCAGCAGTTGGAACTGGATATGCGGCTTTTGGGAATGATCGGCGCGTTTGTCATCCTGTGTATAGGGTTCAACATCTTTACGGATGGACGATTCCTTACGCCTCGGAACCTGTTCAATCTGTCCATTCAGACGGTTTCGGTGGCCATAATGGCGTGCGGGATGGTGTTCATCATTGTCACGCGACACATCGACTTGTCCGTTGGAGCGCTGCTTGCAACGACGTCAGCCGTGATGGCAATGACGCAAACCGAGCTTTTGCCGCAGGTACTTGGGATGGGTTTGAACAACCCTGCAACCTGGGCGATCACCATTGTCGTCGGGCTGTTTGTCGGCACGCTGATTGGTGCGTTTCATGGCTGGATGGTTGGGTATCTGACGATACCAGCCTTCATCGTTACGCTTGGCGGGTTTCTGGTTTGGCGAAACGTGGCGTGGTATTTGACCAGCGGCCAGACGATTGGCCCTCTGGATAGTACGTTCCTGATGTTTGGCGGGACGAACGGCACTTTAGGCACGACGACAAGCTGGCTGTTCGGCTTGTTCGCCACCGCAATCGCGATCTGGGCTTTGTGGAGCAGTCGTCGTGCAAAGGCGGCACATGGTTTTCCTGTCAAACCCGTTTGGGCAGAGGCCACTCTGGCCGGGATAATCGCAATTGCCATCCTTGGGTACGTTTACATCGTAAACAGCTACGCTATTCCGACGCGTCGGTTGCAACGTATGTTCGAAGCGCGCGGAGAGACAATGCCAGAGGGGCTGGTCGTCGGATACGGTATACCGATTTCTGTCCTCATATTGATCATCGTAGCCGTAACCCTGACAATTGTGGCGCGGAAAACCCGGTTTGGACGCTACATCTTTGCCACCGGTGGAAACCCGGATGCGGCAGAGCTTTCCGGCATCAATACGCGGCTGCTGACCGTGAAGATTTTTGCACTGATGGGTTTCCTATGCGCCGTTTCTGCGGTGGTTGCTTCTGCACGCCTCGCGAACCATTCAAACGACATTGGCACGCTGGATGAATTACGGGTTATTGCTGCCGCTGTAATTGGTGGTACCGCGTTGTCCGGTGGCATCGGGACGATCTACGGCGCCATCCTTGGTGCATTGATCATGCAAGCGCTCCAATCTGGTATGGCCATGGTTGGCGTGGACGCGCCGTTTCAGAATATTGTAGTCGGCAGCGTTCTTGTGTTGGCCGTCTATATCGACATCGTCTATCGCAAACGATTGGGGGCCAAGTGATGCAAGATCAAGGCACGCAGAAAACACCCTCAAAATCTGGGCGCGGCTCCGGCGCAGCGCCATTGGTCGAAATGCGAGACATTTCGATCTCGTTCGGTGGGATCAAGGCTGTCGACCACGTGTCAGTCGATCTCTACCCGGGCGAAGTGGTCGGTCTGCTTGGGCACAACGGGGCTGGAAAATCGACGTTGATCAAGGTTCTGTCCGGCGCATATCAAATGGATCACGGCGAGATTCTGATCGATGGCAAGCCAGTCGAGATTGGCAATCCCCGTGACGCCCGGGCGAACAATGTTGAGACGATCTACCAGACGCTTGCTCTGGCGGACAATCTGGACGCGACATCAAACCTTTTCCTGGGACGCGAGATGACGACGCCATTGGGGTTGGTCAACGATGCCGCCATGGAGGCCGAATGCCGAAAGATTATGGCGCAGCTCAATCCGAACTTTCAGAAGTTCAATGACCCTGTCTCTGCGCTGTCGGGTGGTCAAAGACAGTCGGTCGCGATTGCCCGGGCCGTCTATTTCAACGCTCGTATTCTGATTATGGACGAGCCGACAGCGGCGCTGGGGCCGCATGAGACACAAATGGTGGCCGACCTGATTCACCAGTTGAAGGCGCAAGGTATCGGCATCTTCCTGATTGATCACGACGTGCATGCTGTAATGGAGCTATGCGATCGCGCTTCGGTCATGAAGAACGGAAAATTGGTTGGGACCGTCGATATTGCAGACGTAACAGATGACGATTTGTTGTCGATGATCATTCTCGGCAAGCAGCCAGAACAAAAAGCAGAATAGGGGGCAGATATGCCAAGCGGATTTTTTGAAGGGATCGAAGAGATCCGGTTTGAAGGCGTAGACAGCGACAACCCCATGGCCTTCCGCCACTACAATCCCGACGAAGTTGTCATGGGAAAGCGCTTGGAAGACCATCTACGGTTCGCGGTCGCTTGGTGGCACTCCTTCGCGTGGGAGGGTGGAGACCCCTTTGGCGGACCTACATTCGAACGCCCATGGCATCCTCAGGACGACATGGGACGGGCCCGATTAAAGGCGGATATTGCTTTTGAACTGTTCGAGCTGCTGGGTCAGCCCTTTTTCTGCTGGCACGACGCTGACATTCGGCCCGAGCAGGGCAATTTTGCCGATAACTTGAAAACTCTGGAAGAAATCACCGATTACATCGGTGAAAAAATGCAAACGTCCAGCACCAAGCTCCTTTGGGGTACCGCCAACATGTTTAGCCACCGTCGGTGGATGTCAGGCGCAAGCACCAACCCCGATCCGGATGTTTTTGCTTTTGCGGCAGCAACGGTAAAGTCGTGCTTGGATGCGACCCACAAGCTTGGTGGCGAAAACTATGTTCTGTGGGGCGGGCGTGAAGGCTACGAAACTCTGCTAAACACGGACCTGAATACTGAACTGGATCATATGGGCCGGTTCTTGAACATGGTCGTAGAGTACAAACACAAAATCGGCTTCAAAGGCACCATCCTTGTAGAGCCCAAACCACAGGAGCCGTCCAAGCACCAATACGACTACGACGCCGCGACCTGTATTGGATTCCTCAGAAAATACGGTTTGGAAAGCGAAGTGAAGTTGAACCTTGAGCAGGGACACGCGATCCTCGCCGGCCATAGTTTCGAGCATGAAATAGCAGTTGCTGCTGCCGAGGGGATGCTGGGTTCGATTGATATGAACCGAAACGACTATCAGTCAGGGTGGGACACAGATCAATTTCCTAACAACACGCCAGAGGTTGCTTTGGCATATTACTACATTCTGAAAGCCGGAGGTTTTACAACTGGTGGCACCAACTTTGACGCTAAAGTACGTCGCCAGTCGCTTGATGCAAAAGATCTTGTTGCAGCACACATCGGCGGAATGGACATCTGTGCAAGAGGCTTGAAAGCCGCGGCTGCTATGATTGAAGATGGCGGTCTGGAGGATGCGCTGTCTGAACGGTATTCCGGTTGGAACGCTCCGGAAGCGGCGTCTATGCTGAACAGTAGTCTCGAGGACATCTCTGCGCGAGTTTTACAGGACAATATCAACCCGGAACCACGATCTGGGCGTCAGGAAATTCTGGAAAACTATGTGAACAGGTTTGTTTGACCGAGGAAAAATATCAGCTGAAGTATTGTCAAAAGAACTTGGGGTGAACTGAGCAGAGGCTTTTGTAGTCATCACGCATGACTAAGTGATTGCAATCAGATCACTTTAAGCCGGAAGGATCACGTGCTGTTATAGTGCGCTTAAGTGGATCAGCGCTAATGGCCTGCCTAACGCAGGACGGAGGTTTTAAAGCTGCACTGGACGGCGCAGATGGCCAGTACCCGCCAACCTAAGCAGTAGTTTATTTGTCAACGCAACAGGCTGCACAGGTTTTACTATTCGTTTTCGTCCAGACGCAGCGACCTGCTGGCTTGATGCGTCGAAAAACACGCGTGTTTTAAAAAGTAGGCGGCGGGACCAAGTTGCAATAGTTGCCTCACGCCCATTCCGGCAGTCAAGAAATGCAGGTTGGTAAGGGCAGTGCCCTCGCTGTTCATGGCTGAGCCGACTGATCGCGCTCAGGAGCCACGATCGATAGGCGGGAATTCCTCAGTCTCGACTGTGTTTTGGCATCTTTCTCAATTGATTTAGTCTGACATGTTCCTGCGGAATTTCAGCAAGGGTGCTTAACATAGAGTGCTGTTTCCTGCCTTGCCTCACACTTGTGTAAATCGCCCGGGTGCAAGCTGATGGCGACAATGAGTCTGTTGAAGTCGACAAAAACCGCAAAACTCAAAAGTTGTCTTGCGGACGCAGGGTATCTTTTGGTTGTCCGACTAAGTGTGAGAATAGAGCAAAATCGCCGTAGTAGGCTTCAAAAGGAAAACAGTTGGCTTTAACAAAGTTCAAAAGCCTATCAGTATGACGGCTTTGATCCAAACTATCGCAACAACGGAAATCTCATCACGCTCGGAAATGCGTTTTTTTCCGCTTTTTGCGTTAGGATAGTGGCGGAGAGACAGGGATTCGAACCCTGGGTGGGCTTGCACCCACAACGGTTTTCGAGACCGCCCCGTTCGACCACTCCGGCACCTCTCCGCGGGGGTCTGTGAGGGGGGGATTTAGTGAGGAACGGGCAGGGGTGCAAGCAGAAAATTCCCGAAATTCACTAAGAAGGGATTTTCCATTGCCTGACGGCGTAAAACACCTAGGCTCTGTGTCATGACATATATCTATCGCACCGCCTTTCTGCCCCTTTGTATGTTGGTCGCAACGCTATTCGCCCTTCCGGTTTCATCGCTCGCTGCCGAGCGGGACAGGATCGAGGCATTTCTGGCAACCACCGGCTTTGACGTCGCGTTGGAAAGTATCGCGCTGGCCTCGGCATCAGCACCGGAAATGCTGGGGATTGACCCAGACGGATTCGGTTTGGATTGGGCACGGTTGACCGAAGATGTGTTTGACGTCCAAGAGATGCATGAAACCGCCGTTTCAATTCTAGAGCAGACACTTAGTGATGACGCTCTGAATCATGCAGTCGAGTTTTATGCGTCCGATCTGGGTCAAAGACTGGTCGAGGCCGAAAACGCGTCGCATCTGATTGAAGATGAAGACGCCAAACAGCTTGAGGGTCAGCAGATCGTGTCAGACCTGATCCGTGAGGGCTCGATGCGGGTGGAAGAGCTGAAGCGGATGAACGCAGCCGTTGATTCCAGTGGAACAGCCCTGCGTGCCATTCAAGAAATCCAGCTGCGGTTCCTTCTCGCAGCAAGCGCTTCGGGTGTTATTGACCTACAGATGGGAGCAGACGACCTAAGACTGTTGATGCGCCAGAACGAATCCGGGATGCGTCAGTCGCTGCAATTGTCTGCTCTGGCAGGCGCGGCTTATACGTACCAGGATTTCTCGGATGCGGATATCATCGCGTACTCAGACGCGCTTGAGGAACCCCTAATGCAGGAGGTTTATGAACTTCTGAACGCCATTCAGTATGAAATCATGGCCATGAAATTCGAAGATCTTGCAGCACGTATGGCGGATCTGCATCCGGCTCAGGATATCTGATGCGAGTGGGTGTCCTTTTTTTGGTGATCACGCTGTGGGCGACAATTGGGTCGGCCTCGGAAAAAGTGGATCGTCTGATGGATGCCATACGCCTTGAACAGGTAATCGACATTCTTCGAAGCGAAGGGCGCGAACAGGCCAAGGAGTTAAACGAAACGCTTCTGGGCAATTCCGGTGGGTCATATTTTTCGGCACAGCTGGACGTCATTTACGATGCGGAATGGATGCATGATCAGATCAGCGATGTTTTCCAAGAGGCGCTGACTGAAGGTCAACTGGATCGCGCAATCGTTTTCTATGAAAGTGACCTTGGCCAGACGCTTGTTTCCCTTGAGAATTCGGCGCACGAGGCGATTGGCGACGAGACCATCCTAGAGATGGCCAAGGACAGCTTTTTGACGGGCAATCACGATTTGTCTCTTTACCGCCTTATTGACGAATACATCGAGGTTAACGATCTGATCGCCAAAAACGTCCACAGCGCCATCAGTGCAGATTTCCAATTCTTTCGAGGGCTGAACGAAGATGTCGGCGCGGATGATCAGGAAATATTGGCCCAGCTGCTGACCGAAAAGGACGCCATCACTCAAGATACGGAAACATGGCTTTATTCGTTTTTGTTGATGGCCTATCAGCCGTTAGAGGATGGGCAGATGCGCGAAAACATCGCCTTTTCGCGTACCGAGACGGGGCGCGCCGTGAACAAAGCCTTTTTTGACAGCTTTGACCAAATGTATGACGACATCTATTACCGACTTGGTCAGGCGGTTTCACATGCGTTGACGGCTTCGGAGCTGTAAGCGGGCTTTTGCTGTTGACTTTCACCAGCATTCCGGGAATAAGCGCGCATCCCGGCCGGTTCCTCCGCGCCGGGTCTCGTTATTATTGACCCATCGGGCCTGTCCCAAGGGTCGTCACATAGCCCGAAAAGGGCGCGCTGTTCGAGGTGGCGAAAGCCGGCAACACCCGTAAGGGGACCACAGAACGCGGGTTTGAAAAGGAAAGACGCATGTTTGCGGTCCTCAAGACTGGCGGCAAGCAGTACAAGGTTCAGGCGGGCGATGTGCTCCGCGTTGAAAAGCTGGCTGCCGACGCAGGTGAAAAAGTTCAATTCAACGATGTTCTGATGCTGGGCGGCGACGCTCCGGTTGTTGGTGCACCTTTCGTTGAAGGCGCAGGCGTACAGGCCGAAGTGATCGAACAGATCAAAGGTGACAAGGTCATCAAATTCGTCAAGCGCCGTCGTAAGCACAGCTCGAAGCGTACCGTTGGCCACCGTCAGAAGCTGACTCTGGTCAAAATCACCGACATCCTGGCGTCGGGCGCTGACAAGTCGGGCATCAAAGCGGCAACCGGTTCTGCACCTGCTGGCGAAGCGGCACCTGTTGCAAAGCCTGCCAAGAAAGCTGCCGCCAAGGCAGAAGCACCCGCCGCCGCTGCAGCTGCTGCTGACGATCTGACCAAGCTGAACGGTGTCGGCCCCGCCGCTGCCAAAAAGCTGAACGACGCAGGTATCGAGAGCTTTGCCGCTCTGGCCGCCTTGTCGGACGAGCAGATTGCTGCTATCGACACCATCAAAGTGAAGCCCGAATGGGTTGAGCAAGCCAAAGAGCTGGCTCAAGGCTAAGGAGAGAGAGAATGGCACATAAAAAAGCTGGCGGTTCCTCCCGTAACGGTCGCGACTCAGCTGGTCGCCGCCTTGGCGTGAAACTCTATGGTGGCCAGGCGGCCATCGCAGGCAACATCATCGTACGTCAGCGCGGCACCAAGTTCTGGCCGGGCGAAGGCGTGGGCATGGGCAAAGATCACACTATCTTTGCGACTGTTGATGGCGCCGTGAAGTTCCACAAGGGACTCAAGAACCGCACCTTTATTTCGGTCCTGCCAGTGGCGGAGGCCGCAGAGTAAGCCGAAACCCTAAAGGTTTAGAAATAAATGGGGGACCGGCAGAAAATGCCGGTCCCCTTTCTCGTTTTTAACACAGTTTTGACCTATGAGCCCGATGACACACGCAGCAAGCACAATACCGCCCCTGTTTCAGGGACGCATTGCCCATGCGGTTGAAGATCGTCTGGGCCGCAAATATCTGATGTGGACGTTAATTGGTTTCACTTTTGCGTCCGTAATTTACGTGTTGTTCGGAGGAGGACCGCACTCATGAAGTTTGAGACAATAATAAACCAGCCGGTGATCGAAACCGAGCGGTTCGATCTACGCCCCTTGCGTCGTTCGGATATGGGTCTCATTGAACACTATGCAGGCGATGAACGTGTGGCGCGGATGACCACGGCTATTCCACATCCATTGCCGCCTGGCTCGACCGAAGCGTTCGTTACCCGCGCCATGTCCGAGGAGCGGGACGAAGACGTTTGGGCCTTGGATGCCACCAAAGATGACGGACCAGAGCTGATTGGCCTGATTTCGTTGACTCGGCTGGATCGCAATCAGTCCGAGGTTGGGTATTGGGTCGCGCCGATCTACTGGAACACCGGTGTGGCATCGCTGGCGGTTGAGGCGTTGGTCAATGCAAACCCGTTGGAGAACGCCAATATGTTCGCCAGCGTGTTCCAGGACAATCCGGCCTCGGCCCGGGTATTGACCCATTGCGGGTTTGAATATCTTGGTGATGCCGAAAACTATTCGGTGGCGCGCGATGCGAATGTGCCCACCTGGACATATACAAAGAAACTGTGACTTGTGGCCGATGGGGCCTTTGCAGTAGGGGACAGCTATGAAATTTCTCGATCTTGCAAAGGTCTACATCCGGTCCGGGGCCGGTGGGGGCGGCTGCGTCAGCTTCCGGCGCGAAAAATACATCGAATATGGCGGCCCTGACGGCGGGGACGGCGGCAAAGGCGGCTCGGTCTGGGTTGAGGTTGTGGACAGCCTAAACACCCTGATCGACTTCCGCTATCAGCAGCATTTCTTTGCCAAAAACGGTCAGCCCGGTCGTGGGCAGCAGCGTACCGGCAAGGATGGCGATGACATTGTCCTCCGCGTGCCTGTTGGGACCGAAATTCTGGACGAGGACGAAGAGACCGTCATCTGCGATCTGACAGAGGTCGGGCAGCGCGTGCTGCTAGCGAAGGGTGGCAATGGCGGTTTTGGCAACCTTCATTTCAAGTCAGCTACCAACCAGGCTCCGCGCCGGGCCAATCCGGGGCAGGCGGGGATCGACCGCACCATTTGGCTGCGGCTGAAGCTGATCGCCGATGTGGGTCTGCTGGGCATGCCCAATGCGGGCAAATCGACCTTTCTGGCGGCCACTTCGAATGCACGGCCCAAAATTGCGGACTATCCGTTTACGACCCTGCACCCCAATCTGGGCGTTGTGGGAGTAGATAACGTTGAGTTCGTTGTTGCCGACATTCCTGGCCTGATCGAGGGCGCGCATGAGGGCCGCGGCATTGGCGACCGTTTTCTGGGCCATGTCGAACGCTGCGCCGTACTGCTGCATCTGGTCGATGGCACCTCGGAAACCGTGGCCGAGGATTACCGCACCATCATTCACGAGCTTGAGGCTTACGGTGGTGAGTTGGCCGAGAAACCCCGGATCACCGTGCTGAACAAGGTCGATGCTCTGGATGATGAGGAACGCGAACTGGCCAAGTCTGAGTTGGAAGACGCCGTGGGCGGCCCCGTCATGACCATGTCCGGCGTCGCGCATTTGGGCGTGACCGAGGTTCTACGCGCCCTGCGTTCAGAAATCGACGACAATCGCCTTCGTCACAAACCCGCCGAGGAGGCCGCGCCTTGGCAACCCTGACTTCAGCCAAACGTCTGGTTGTGAAGATCGGGTCTGCCTTGCTGGTGGATCGGGATACAGGGTTGTTGCGGTCTGACTGGCTGAAGTCGCTGGCGCAGGATGTGGCGTGGCTTAAAGGGCAGGGGACGGACGTCATTTTGGTGTCCTCCGGCTCGATTGCTCTGGGGCGTGGGGTTCTTAGCCTACCTATGGCGACATTGCCGCTGGAACAGTCTCAGGCGGCTGCGGCCGTTGGGCAAATCCGTCTCGCCCGCGCCTATGAAGAGGTTCTGGCCCCGCATAACATCACCACCGCGCAGGTTCTGGTCACGCTTGAAGACAGTGCCGATCGCCGTCGTTACCTGAACTCACGCGCGACGCTTGAGACGCTGCTTGGCCTGGGCGTCGTCCCGATTGTCAACGAAAACGATACAGTTGCCACGGATGAGATCCGATATGGCGACAATGATCGTCTGGCTGCTCAGATCGCTGTCACCGTAGGCGCAGACCAGTTGATCCTGTTGTCTGATGTGGATGGGTTCTATACCGGGAACCCGACCGAGGACAGCTCGGCGACCCGTTATGATGTGATCGAACAGATAACGCCCGAGATTGAGGAAATGGCCGGTGACGCCGGTTCGGGTCTTTCGAAGGGCGGGATGAAGACCAAATTGCTGGCGGCCAAGATGGCGACAGCTGCAGGTTGCGACATGGCGATTACTGAAGGGTCGACCTTAAACCCGCTGAAAATGCTCGAAAATGGCGCAAACTGCACGTGGTTCACGGCCACCGTCGATCCGCACGCGGCGCGCAAACGTTGGATATCAGCCATGAAACCCCGTGGTGAGATCGTGGTGGATGCCGGCGCGGCCAAAGCACTTGGCAATGGCAAAAGCCTTCTACCTGCGGGTATTGTCGAAGTGACCGGCGATTTCGGGCGCGGCGATCCGGTGGCGATCATAGATCCGCAGGCGAGGCGTTTGGCCCAAGGTCTCAGCCGCTATACCGCGCAGGAGGCAGACGCGATCAAAGGGCGCAAATCATCCGAGATCGAGGCGACGCTAGGCTATCCGGGCCGCGCCGTGTTGATCCACCGGGACGATCTGGCGCTGTAGTTAAAGAAAGGCATGTAAGATGAAGGATTTCGACAGCATTCCCGCCCTGATGACTGATTTGGGTGTGCGCGCCAAAGCGGCCTCGGCCGAACTGGGCTTTGCCAGTGCCGAGCGTAAACACGCGGCCCTGATTGCCGCTGCCGATGCGGTCTGGACGCGACGCGCCGAGATCATTGAGGCCAACGCGAAAGACCTGGAGTTTGGGCGCAACAAGGGTCTGAGCCCGGCGATGATGGATCGCCTGATGCTGGACGAAGCCCGAATTCAGGGCATGGTCGACGGTCTGCGCACCGTTGCCGATCAGGCTGATCCGGTGGGCGAGGTTCTGACCGAATGGGACATGCCGTCAGGTCTGCATATCCAGCGCGTACGGACGCCTCTGGGCGTGATCGGCGTCATTTATGAAAGCCGCCCGAATGTGACAGCGGATGCGGGTGCGCTTTGCTTGAAATCGGGCAATGCGGTGATCCTGCGTGGCGGTTCGGAAAGCTTCCATTCCTCAAGCGCGATCCATGCCTGTCTGGTCGAGGGTCTGAAGGCTGCCAACCTGCCCGAAGACGCGATCCAGTTGGTGCCCACACGCGACCGAGCAGCCGTTCAGGAACTGCTGACGATGACCGACTATGTCGACGTGATCGTCCCGCGCGGTGGTAAAGGGTTGGTGGGCCTTGTCCAGCGTGAGGCGCGAGTGCCCGTGTTCGCGCATCTGGAAGGCATCGTGCATATTTATATCGACAAAGCTGCCGACCCCGCCAAAACAATCGAGGTCGTTCTGAACGCCAAAACCCGCAGGACGGGGATCTGTGGAGCAGCCGAATGCCTGCTGATCCATCAGGACGTTGCTGAAACTTTGGGCCGGGATGTCATCCAAGCTTTGTTGAGTTCAGGTGTCGAAGTCCATGCCGAGAGTGGTTTGGAGATGAACGGAACGATTGCAGCGTCGGCCGACGATTGGGGAAAAGAGTTTCTCGACGGTATCATCGCCGCCAAACCTGTTGCCGATATTGACGCGGCTATTGCGCATATCCGGCAGTACGGCTCTGACCATACAGATTGTATCATGACCGAAGATGCAGAGGCCGCTGCGCGGTTCTTCGAACGTCTCGACAGTGCAATTCTGATGCACAACGCCTCGACGCAATTTGCCGATGGTGGAGAGTTTGGCATGGGCGCCGAGATAGGTATCGCCACCGGCAAGATGCATGCCCGCGGACCTGTGGGCGCTGCTCAGTTGACCAGTTTTCAGTATCTGGTCCGCGGAAACGGGACTATTCGGACCTAGAACCGTATCTCAACGCGGGTTGAGGTTGTATCCACCGCAACCCGCCGTCCCATATAAGTCGCGGTATCGGGGAGCAGGGCGAACTGAACGTGGGCAGGCGTGACCTTGTTGGCAAACCGCCCGCGGGGCAGGTTATTCCATAAGTCGTTGTCGATGTTCAATTTGTCCGCGATACCCGTGACGGACCAGCGGTCTACATCATTGCGAATGAAGACTTCGCCGCCGAACGGCATTGCGCTTTCGCAGCACATCAATGCCAGAAACGCCAATTTGACCTGATTGCGCGGCACAGCTTCGGTGAGGTTCCAGTTCACCCGCACACGTCCGGCTCGTTCTACATCTTTCAGCAAATCGCTGACTTCAGTCCGCCCCAAGGGTTGATCCCCAGCGGACCCAAATGCCACGCGAAAGAATCTGATCCGCGCGCCAGCGCTGCCGACACTGCCCGAGATCAGCTCCATCTCGGGGCCTCGGGTGCCGCCAACCATTTCCAGCAGTTCAAGCCCGTTGGTGATCGCGCCAATAGGGCTGGTCAGGTCGTGACAGATGCGCGAGCCGATCAGCTCGGCCAGGTTGACGTCTGTAGCGCTCATGCGTACCTCCTGCTGTATCTGCCGCCGGACCTGGAGCCCAGTCATGTCAGACCTCAATGCCATTCTTGCACCGGGCATGTTTGTCCGCCACCCCGATTTCCCCGATTGGGGCATTGGACAAGTGCAGTCCAATATCGGTGGCAAAATCACCGTGAACTTCCGCGAGCAGGGGAAAGTGGTGATTGACGGATCGCGCATCGCCCTGATGCCCGTCTTTGATCCGTGAAACTGGTTTAGGAAAGGTTAACGCGCGGTCGGTTGCGGCCCATGTTGCCATTCCCCCGATACCTGCGGTATCAGCCCTGAAACCACAGGGACGTTCTGATGTCGGGTACAGGCCCATCCTTCACCGTCAAACTCGCCGAGACCGAGGCCGAACTACGTGCCGCGCAGCGGCTGCGCTATGACGTCTTCGTTCGCGAACTGGGTGGTGGCGGAGAGATGGTTGATCACGACGCAGGGCTGGAACAGGACCGGTTTGATCCGTATTTCGACCATATGCTCGCCATCGACGACCAGACGGGCGAAACTGTTGGTGTTTACAGACTGTTACCGGGTGAACGTGCAGCAGATCTGGGTCAGTTTTATTCCGAAGACGAATATGATGTCAGCGTCCTTAAAGACAGCGGTCGCAAGCTGTTGGAATTGGGGCGATCCTGCCTCCACCCTGACTATCGCGGCGGCACGGCAATGTATTATCTGTGGAACGGTCTGGCCGCCTATGTGAACGCGCGCCAGATTGAAGTTCTGTTCGGCGTCGCCAGCTTTCATGGCACTGATGTTCAGGCGCTGGAGCAGCCTCTGTCGATGTTGCATCACAACCACCTCGCGCCGCCAGACCTGAGGGTGCGGGCGCAACCCGATGTGTTTCAGCCGATGGACTTGGTGGACGTGGATGCGCTGGATCGCCGTGCAGCCATGGTGCAGGTTCCAGCGCTGATCAAAGCCTATCTTCGGCTGGGCGGGTTCGTGGGCGAGGGCGCTTTTATCGACCATGCTTTCAACACAACGGACGTGTGCCTGATCCTGGACACAGCGCGTATGAACGAGCGCCAACGGCGCATCTATACCGGAGCATAACACTTGAGCGACGCATCCTGGCACAGCGAAGACGCGCCTGATCCCATTGAGTTGGGCCTTATCGGCTGGATTCTGGTCATCTTGCGTGGTCTGCCTCTGGCGGTGTTAGTCTTCGGCGGTCTGATTGTTCTACTGACCCTGCGCCTGATCGAACGACCGATTTACGGTGTCCGCCGCCCCATCACGCCCTTCATCACACAGTTTGTCTGTCGCAACGCTTTTCGCATTCTAGGAATGGGGTTCCGCAGTTCCGGAGAGTTGATGACTCAACGTGGGGCAGTGGTGGCCAATCACTCCTCGTGGTTGGATATTTTCGCGCTAAACGCCCGCAAAAGGGTCTATTTCGTCTCAAAAGCCGAAGTGGCGAAATGGCCTGGTATCGGCTGGCTTGCCCGCGCCACGGGTACCGTCTTCATCGAACGCAACCGTAAAAAGGCGCGCGAGCAAACCTTATTGTTTCAGGAACGCTTGTCCGCAGGTCATAAGTTGGTGTTCTTCCCGGAAGGCACCTCGACCGATGGAATCAGGGTTTTGCCCTTTAAAACAACACTCTTTGCAGCGTTCTTTATCGATGAACTGCGCGAATTCATGTATGTGCAGCCCGTTTCCGTGATCTATCATGCGCCCGTTGGGCAACCCAACAGGTTCTATGGCTGGTGGGGAGATATGGATTTTGGCCCGCATCTGCTGAAAACGCTGGGCGCCCGTCGACAAGGTTGGGTCGAGTTGATCTACCACATACCCGCCAAGGTCAGCGATTTTGAAAACCGCAAAGCGTTGGCTGCTCATTGCGAGGAAGCCGTCCGTCATGCCCATAGCTTGGCGCGGCTTGAAAAATAGGGGCGAAAGCCTCTTGCGTTGCACCAAAACCTGCCGTATACGCGCGCCATTCAAACCCGCAGGCGGGGTTTGGGCCTTTTGGAGGGAGACATCCTCATCAGGCCCGCCGGTTGGAGCATCCGCTTCTTTCACCCCCGCCAAGGCGTAAACCGGAAAAGGAAAATAGCATGGCTCTTCCCGAGTTCACCATGCGTCAGCTGCTGGAAGCTGGCGTTCACTTTGGTCACCAGACACAGCGTTGGAATCCCCGCATGGGCCCGTTCATCTACGGCTCGCGCAATGGCATCCACATCATGGACCTGACCCAGACCGTTCCGATGCTGGATCAGGCGCTGCAGGCCGTTCGTGACACCGTTGCAAAAGGTGGCCGCGTTCTGTTCGTTGGTACCAAGCGTCAGGCCGCTGGCCCGATCGCCGAAGCAGCTGAAAAGTCAGCTCAGTACTACATGAACCACCGCTGGCTGGGCGGTACGCTGACCAACTGGAAAACCGTTTCTCAGTCGATCAACCGTCTGAACCAGATCGACGAAGCAATGGAAGCCGGCGCAGAAGGCCTGACCAAGAAAGAGCGTCTGGGCATGGAGCGTGACCAGCAGAAGCTGCAGGCTTCGCTGGGCGGTATCCGCGAGATGGGCGGCGTTCCTGACCTGCTGTTCGTCATCGACGTCAAAAAAGAAGCACTGGCCATCGCCGAAGCCAACAAGCTGGGTATCCCGGTTGTGGCTGTTGTCGACACCAACTGCTCGCCCGACGGTGTTGACTACATCATCCCCGGCAACGACGACGCAGCCCGCGCCATCGGTCTGTACTGCGACCTGGCCGCACGCGCGGCTCTGGACGGCATGACCGCTCAGATGGGTGCTGCTGGCGTGGACCTGGGTGCATTCGAAGAAGCACCGGTTGAAGAAGTAGTCGCCGAAGAAGCCCCCGCGGAAGCAGAAACACCTGCCGAAGCGTAAGCTGCCCGTCACGTAAATGACATATGGGGCAGGGTAGACCTGCCCCAATTCCGTTTGATTTGAGGAGAGCCGAAAGATGGCAATCACAGCAGCAATGGTTAAAGAACTGCGCGACAGCACAGGCGCAGGCATGATGGACGCGAAAAAAGCGCTGACCGAAACCGGCGGCAACATGGACGAGGCCGTTGACTGGCTGCGTACCAAAGGTCTGGCCAAGGCGGCCAAGAAATCCGGTCGTACTGCCGCCGAAGGTCTGGTTGCTGTTCACGTCAACGGTGGCAACGGTGTTGCTGTCGAGGTGAACTCGGAAACCGACTTCGTTGCGAAAAACGCTGAGTTCCAGGAAATGGTCGGCAAGATCGCATTTGCAGCCGAAGGCGTTGCAGATGTTGACGCTCTGCTGGCGGCTGACCTGGGTGGCAAATCCGTTGCCGACACTCTGACCGACAAGATCGCCACCATTGGTGAGAACATGTCGGTGCGCCGCATGGCGAAACTGTCGGGTGACACTGTTGTGTCTTACGTCCACAACGCAGCCACCAACGGCATGGGCAAAATCGGCGTTCTGGTCGCTCTGACCGGTGGCGACGAAGCGATCGGCAAGCAGGTTGCGATGCACATCGCAGCTGTGAACCCGGCAGCTCTGTCCGAGGCGGACATGGATCCAGCTGTTGTCGAGAAAGAAAAACAGGTTCAGATGGACATCGCCCGCGAATCCGGCAAACCGGAGCAGGTGATCGAGAAGATGATCGAAGGCCGTATGAAGAAATTCGTCGCGGAATCGACCCTTCTGAACCAGTCGTTCGTTGTGAACCCTGACCTGACCGTTGAAGCAGCCGCCAAAGAAGCAGGCGCAACCATCACCGGCTTTATCCGTCTGGAAGTTGGCGAAGGCATCGTAGTCGAGAAAGAAGACTTCGCAGCCGAAGTTGCTAAAGCCGCGCAAGGCTAAGATGTTTTGTCGGAACCCTTACGGGGGTTCGGCACCTTATCGGAACCGGTCACGCATAGCGTGGCCGGTTTTTTCGTTTGGCAATAAAAAAGACGCCGCAGCGCCTGGAATTTAAGGATAGGGTTGGGGGGCCCCGCATGATGGGGATGGTCGAGGCCCCCCAGTGTTTCCGGCAAAGGTACGTGGACGAATAGACGCCCCTGTGCCAGAGCGGTTGGAGAGCCCTGAAATTACAAAGATCCAACCAAATGTTCCCAGGCTAAAGCCACCACTCACGGAACGATCTCATTTTGCAACTGTAGACCCGGATTCGGAAAGTCATGTTTTCCTTACCTAAGGTAAGTTGATGCAAATTAGCGTCAAATTCCTGGTGTTATGCCTCTATTTTGAACATCTGATTCTGCAATGACGCCTTCAGTACAGCCTGAGCGGTGGTTTCAACCGACAGCGATTCTCGGGCTAGCCTCAAATGCTTTTCGACTGTCGCTGCGGTTAGGCCCATCAACAGGGCGATATCTTGCGTGGTCTTACCATCCCCAACCCATTCCAGCGCTTCACGTTGGCGATTGGTCAACGCTCGATTCGGAGCATTGTAGGGCAGCGTAAGAATTTTCAGATGCGCCACGTTATTCATGAGAAGAATGTCATCGCCATGTTCAGCCCAGATCGCATCGACTTCTTGTTGTGACCGGCCGCCAGAGGCAGAAAGCGAGATCGCACCTTTCGATCTAAAAGAAACCGAGTTGAAGCTGACCGTATAGCCGGCAACGACCCCCAACGACCGATTGAACTCGACCACTTTCCGTTCTTGCGGCGATAGGGTGCCATCCAAAAGCATGTCCTGCGTCATTTGCCAGCTTGCAGCGCCTTCGTTCTCAAGCGCCCATTTCAACATAGGGGCATTGAAATAAAGCCCATCTCGCAGGAACCCATCCAAGTAGTCCTTGCCATGGTTCGTCAGGATCGTGAAGTCCTCGGGGTCACCCAGGGAAGTTTCCGTTTTGTAGCGCGTAAAGCCGTATAGCAGGCGATCAAACCCATATCCGGCCATCTGACGGCAATGGGCATCCCAAAGCTCCTCAAGCGATTTGACATAGCTGAGAAAGTGCAAATAGGCGTCCAGCTTCATGCGCCAACCTCGCCGTCCAGATAGCCCACCAGTGCGTCCAGTGCCAATACGTAGCTTCGCGTTCCAAAGCCGCAAATCTGACCCAACGCAACCTTCGAGATATAGGATTTGTGTCGGAATTGCTCTCGCGCATGAATGTTTGACAGATGAACCTCAACCACCGGCAGGTCGACAGAAGAAATCGCGTCCATCAGAGCAATAGAAGTATGCGTATAAGCTCCAGCGTTCAGAATAATTCCGTTCTGGACACCTTTCGCTGCATGGATCGCGTCGATCAATTCGCCCTCATGATTTGACTGCAAGGTTGAAACGTCAATTCCTATTTTTTTTCCATGGTTAAAGCACAATTCCTCAACCATTTTTAAAGTGGCGCTACCATAAACCTCGGGCTGGCGCGTCCCCAGCAAATTCAAGTTTGGGCCGTTCAAAATCAGAGCTTTGTGCATCGTCTCACTGTTCCCATTTATGAGTTTCTTAAACACGAAGGGGTGCCCGAGTCTACTGCCCGCGCACTTATCGCGCGAGCAGGTGTGTTTCTAAACAACGTAGACCGCCTCTGATGTGGAAGTTTCAGGGCATCGACACGACGACTTTACCCAGCACGGACCGATCTGCCAGCTTCACCAGCGCGTCTTGCGCTTGTTCTAGTGGGAAAGTGGCGCTGATTTGCGGTTTGATCTTGCCTTCGCCATACAACCTGAACAAATCGTTGATGTTTTGCGTGTGACCCGCTGGATCCCGGAACACGGATGCTCCCCAGAAAACACCGACAATTTGGCACCCTTTGAGAAGCGGTAGGTTGAGGGGTATCTTGGGAATTCCGGCGGGAAACCCGACTACAAGGTATCGACCATTCCACGCCATACTGCGCAGTGCAGGTTCGGCATAGTCGCCTCCGACCGCGTCATAGACCACGTCCACACCCAAAGGTCCGGCCATTGCCTTGATTTCACCCGAAAAGGCTTTCTGCGCATCGCGGTCCATCTGATGGTCGTAGACGATCACCTCATCTGCACCAATCTTACGGCAGAATTCGGCTTTTTCTTGCGAAGATACAGCCGCAATCACCCGCGCACCCTGTGCCTTTGACAATTCAATCGCAGCTGTCCCAACGCCGCCCGCTGCGCCCAAGACCAAAACAGTTTCGTCTGCCCGCAGGTGCGCCCGGTCTTTCAATGCATGGTAAGAGGTGCCGTAGGTAAATATGAAACAAGCCGCATCCTCGAACGGCATCGATCGCGGAAACTTAACCGCTGTCGACGCCTTGATCGTCATATGAGTTGCGAATCCCCCATGGCCGGTCAAAGCAAGAACACGGTCCCCGACCTCGTAACCCGCGACATCCTCACCAATGGCCAGAACTTCGCCCGCAATCTCACCACCGGGTGCAAAGGGTCTGGGGGGCTTGATCTGGTACAGGTCTCGGATCATCAGAGTGTCGGGGTAATTGACCCCAGCGGCCTTAACACCAATCAGCAACTCGCCTTTTCCCGGTTCCGGATCGGGCAGGGTGGTGAGTTCCAAAGTTTCCGGTCCACCCGGGGCGACGCTGAGTAAAGCTTGCATGTTGGCCCTATTGTCCTTGTTATTGATTCAGGAGGAAGTTTGGCGCAGCAGCGGGTGTTGTCAAGAAACCGACGAGGTGCAACCCTCGGTCGATCAACAGCATGCGATTGCGCCAAATAAATGATCGAGGAGCACACTATGACGCCCGAAGCCCTATTTTCCTTGCATGGAAAGACAGCATTTGTGACCGGGGGCGCCACCGGAATTGGACGCATGGCTGCAGAGGCATTGGTTCGGGCCGGTGCGCGGGTTCTGATTGCGTCGCGCAAGGCTGACGCTTGTGAAGCCGTCGCCGCGGAACTAAACGCTCTGGACGCGCCGGGAACCGCCGAAGGGTTCGGTGGAGACGTTGGGACAAAGGAGGGCATCGAAGCGTTGGCGTCCGAGGTTCAAAAGCGGACGGACCGACTTGATATCCTTATGAATAATGCCGGTGTATCTTGGGGTGCGCCGATGGGACAATTTCCCTATGAGGCATGGGACAAAGTCATGTCGGTCAACGTTGCGGGTATCTTTGATCTGACCCAAAAACTGTTGCCAATTTTGATGAAGTCCGGAACCCCCGAGGACCCGGCCCGCGTGGTCAATGTGGGCTCGGTGATGGGTGAGGTGCCAATGGGCGATGGCGCATACAGCTATTCGGCTTCGAAAGCGGCTGTATTGCATCTGACCAAGATCATGGCAAAGGAACTGTCTCCGTATCACGTGACCGTCAACGCGCTGGCTCCTGGTCCTTTTGTGTCGCGGATGACCGCCTTTGCAACGGCCGACACAGATACACGGGACAGGGTGGGTAAATCGGTTCCACTGGGCCGCGTCGGCAGCGAAGACGATATCGCAGGATGCATGCTGTTCCTGTGCGGCCGGGGCGGGAGTTATGTAACGGGCGCGGTCATTCCTGTCTCTGGTGGGATCAATGTTGTGACCGCCGGAAACATTTTCGCCGAAGCGCTTTAAGATCGCATTGGAGGGAGCTGAAATGGCGAATAGTTCGACATTGGACCTTGATGCCGTTGACCGGTATCTCAGCGCACATTTGGAAGGGTATCAAGGCCCTCTGCAAGCCACCAAGTTCGATGTCGGGCAATCCAATCCCACCTTCGAATTGCGCACGCCTGCGAAGACTTATGTGCTGCGTCATAAACCGCCCGGTACGTTGCTGAAATCCGCGCATGCTGTCGATCGCGAGTTTCGTGTTCAACGCGCGTTGGCAAACACCAACGTCCCGGTTCCCGAGATGTACCTGCTGTGCGAAGACGACGGCGTTATTGGTTCAGAATTCTACGTGATGGAACGTCTTCAGGGGCGGGGTTTTCTCGAGCCCACCATGGACGGCGAAAGCAATGAAACCCGAACAGGGGTTTTCGCCGAAATGAACCGTGTGCTGGCCGAACTGCACATGGTCGATATCGACGCGGTCGGCCTGTCTGACTACGGGCCTCCTGGAAACTACTTTGAACGGCAGATAGCGCGGTGGACCAAGCAGTACCGAGCCTCGGAAACCGACCGGATCGATGAG
Organism: Ruegeria sp. HKCCD7628; assembly: GCF_057221005.1. Classification (NCBI taxonomy): domain Bacteria; kingdom Pseudomonadati; phylum Pseudomonadota; class Alphaproteobacteria; order Rhodobacterales; family Roseobacteraceae; genus Ruegeria; species Ruegeria sp. HKCCD7628. Next base: position 174,397 of record NZ_JBWVBA010000001.1, on the reverse strand, counting down.
ATGGACAGGCTGATTGCCTCTCTTGAAACGTCGTTGCCTGCGGATGACGGGCAACGGACATTGGTTCATGGCGACTACAGGATCGACAACATGTTGTTCGAGCGTGACGGAACGCGTTGTATAGGTGTTCTTGATTGGGAGCTATCGACAATCGGACATCCTTACGCAGACCTGGCCGCTGTCATCATGCAGTGGCAAATGCCGCCCGGAAAAGAAGGCCGCGGATTGGCAGGATTAGATCGAGAAAGCCTTGGTATCCCTTCGGACCATCAGTTTATCGCAGAGTACTGTGAGCGCCGAGGGCTTCCGGCCATCGACAATTTTGGGTTTTATCTTGCTTTCAACTTCTTCCGCATGGCCGGTATTTTGCAGGGCGTTTACAAACGTGCTCTAGACGGTAATGCCTCTGATCCAAAACGTGCTATGAAATTAGGATCTTATGTTCCGATGTTCGCGCAATATGGATTGATGGCGATGAAGGCATCCTAACGATTTTCAAATGCTGGCCCTATGCAAGTTCCAGTTCGAGGTTCCCCAAACTGTTCTTGCCGAAAAACATCTCGGGCCCGCTGAAGAGGGTCGGCACCCCGAACACTCCGCGCCTGACAGCAGCTTTGGTTTGATCCTTCAGCTGCTGTTTCACATCCGGACTGCTGATGGCTTCGCGTAGTTTGCGGACAGGCAAGTCGTTCTCTTGCAGGATTTCGGTTAGTACATTGATCTCATCAACTTTTTGCCCATGCACCCAAATTGCATCAAAAACAGATTTTATGTATCTGTCTTCCCACGATTTTCCAGAGGCATAGATCGCGCCGCGCATGGCGAATTTTGTATTGATTGGAAAATGTGGACTCATGTGAAAGCTCAGGCCGCGGCGCCTGGCAAAACGATGCAGGTCATGCGTCAGATATGCTGTTTTTTGTCTGTTTTCGGAATAAGCTTGAAACGGGCCCTGATTGTTGGTGGCCTTGAATATTGTGCTTAGCAAAACCGGGACGTTGGTCACTGAAACATCGTGGCGGTTCGCCAGTTCAGGAAGAACCTTGTGTGCCAGATAGGCATTTGGACTGCAAAAGTCGTAAACGAATTCTATGGTTTGTGTCACTTTTCTCACTCCCGACCGGTAATCGTTGAAAAAGCACTCACCACAAAAACGAATCTGTTGTGTGACGAGCTTACCATCTCGCCGCAGTATTCAGCCCAGTCTAAATGGGTTTGCTTGAATTTCTCTGTTCATTTTGGGCGTCCTTGCGCAGTGTAAGGCACGTGTATTTCAGGAGACCTAGCCCCCTATGATTTGTGCGCCTAGCTTTGACGCTGATCGATTGGATCGTATCCGGATCTGGATGCAGCGCTACGTTGATGACCGGAAATATGCCGGTAGCTCGTTTCTCTTGCGCCAAGGGCAAGACGAGGTTCTGTTCCGTGCTGCCGGACACCGCAGCAAAGAACATAACCTGCCATTCGAAAGAGATACGATCGCTCGCATTTATTCGATGACAAAACCCGTTACATCGGTCGCTGTTATGATGTTGGTTGAACAAGGGTTGATCCACTTAGATGCGCAAGTATCAGACTTTATTACCGAATTTCGGAATGTTCAGGCGCTGATCCCCGGTGCCGAACGTCTGGATCAAACCGAGGATACGCAACCCCCGACACTGCACCATCTTTTGACCCATACCAGCGGTCTAAGCTATCCGTTCAACCCTGGTGTCCTTCCCGCAGCGATGAACGAGATGGATCTCATCTTTTCAGCCGACCAAGGCCTCATTAAGGACCGGGTACGTGAATTGGCGACGCTGCCGCTCGCGTTTCACCCGGGCTCCCGTTGGGAATATTCAGTCGGGATAGACGTTTTGGGCCGCGTCGTCGAAATCGTATCTGGCCAACCGCTGGACAAGTTCTTCCAGGCTCAAATATTCGACCCGTTGGGAATGACCGAGACGGGATTCAAGGTTCCCAAAGGGGCAGGGGACAGGTTTGCGTCGCTCTACACACCTCTTTCCGGCGACGCCATGGCGCTGAACGCCGCCAAAGAAAGCACGGATACTCTGCGACTGGTGGACGAACCGGGCGCATCGCCGTTTGAACGAACCACCACCTTCTCGGGCGGAGGAGGTCTGGTCGGAACGATTGACGATTACGCAAAATTTGCGGACATGCTCAGAAACCGAGGCAGCCTGAACGGGCAGCGTCTGCTGGGGCCAAAAACTGTAGACTTCATGATGGTCAATCACTTACCGGGTGACATTGCATCGATGGGTCCACAGAGTTTCGCCGAACAGCCGATGGAGGGAACCGGGTTCGGTCTGGGCGGAGCAGTAGTTATGAACCCTGGCCGCACACGCACTCCGGGCTCGGTCGGAGATTTCAGTTGGGGTGGTATGGCCTCGACATTCTTCTGGTTGGATCGGCGCAATGACCTCACTGCCGTGTTCTTTACTCAGCTTTCGCCATCCAGCTCTTATCCGTCACGCGCTGAGCTCAAGGCGCTTGTCCTAGGGGCAATGTTTGATTGATCGGAACAGCGCTGATACCTGTCTCACACGACCCTAACGGAGAGCTGTCATGACCGAAGCCGAACGCGTTCTGCTGGACCTGTTGAATGTCGAAAGGCTGGAGGTTGACTTGTATCGCGGCACCGGTTCCGGCGGTGAAACGCCTAAACGGATCTTTGGCGGGCAGGTCGTATCGCAGGCCCTTGCCGCAGCGTACAGGACCGTCGATGATCGGCTATGCCATTCGCTTCATGCCTATTTCATAAGACCGGGCGATCCAAGCATTCCCGTGATTTATCAAGTGGATCGCGCCCGAGATGGAGGTTCGTTCACAACCCGCCGCGTGGTTGCCATACAGCATGGCAAACAGATTCTGAACATGTCTGCTTCGTTCCATATTGTTGATGAAGGTTGGGATCATCACCACCCAATGCCCACGATGGAGGCGCCTGAAAGTTATCCAGCGCGCACTGATCTGAGGAACAAGTATGTCGATCTTGTTCCTGAAAAACTGCAGGGTGAGTTATTGCGAGAGCGTCCGATCGAAGTTCGTGAGGCAAGCCATTTAAATCCTTTTGCGCCGGAAAAGTCCGACGATCGAAATCAGGTATGGTTTCGGATGAATGCCGCAGCACAAGCAGATCAAATCACTCAACAACTCCTTCTGACTTATGCGTCGGATATGTATCTGATGAGCTCGGGGATGCGCCCCCATGGGTTAAGCTGGTTCACCGGCGAAGTGAATGGTGCCAGTCTGGACCACGCGCTTTGGTTCCATGCACCTGTTCATTTTGAGAACTGGCATCTCTATGCGATGGATTCGCCTTGGACCGGGCGAGGGCGCAACTTCAACCGCGGATCAATCTATTCTCTAGATGGCACACTGGTCGCTTCGGTTGCGCAAGAAGGTTTGATGCGCAAAGCCAAGAGGACAGTTTAGTTATTCTCGATAAATACTTGGTTTAACTTCCGCATTCCGCCAAGCCAGCGCTCATAGTCCCCGGCTTTGTGTCGGATGTAGTCCAACACCTGAGGATGCGGAAGGATCAGAAATTGCTCGGCCTCTATGCCTTTGACGCACGCATCAGCAACGTCCTCCGGCTCAAGCATGCCATCGATTGAGGCTACCGAGGTCTCATGACCTTTGGTCATATCGGATCGGACGGCCTGAGGACATAAGACAGACACGCGGATTCCTTTGTGACCATATGTCAAAGACAGCCATTCGGCGAAACCAACGGCGGCGTGTTTGGTGACGCCGTATGGTGCTGCGCCGGGCTGATTCAACAATCCGGCTGCAGACGCAGTCGTAAGGATGTAGCCGCCGCCACGCAACACCATGCGCGGCACCAGATGGCGCGCGGTCCAAACATGAGACATGACATTGATCTTCCAGATCCTGTCCCAGTCCTCGTCGGGGACATCCAGACCTCCTAACGTCAAAATACCGGCATTCGCGCAGAAAAGATCAATGGGTCCAATGTCTTCTTCGACGGTATTGATTAAGCCTCTGACGCTGGCTTCGCTGGATACGTCGCAGTGAAATGCGTGGCCACCAATCTCATTTGCAATGTCCGCAGCACCGGCGTGATCGAGATCCGAGCAAACAACTGTCGCACCTTCGGCAGCAAATCGACGGGCGAGACCTTCGCCGATACCTCCGGCTGCACCTGTTATAACGACGGTTTTGTCATTCAATTTCATAAATCACTCCAGAGCCACGGGTTCAATTCGTGATCCTATGGTATTGGTAAAGAATGGAAAGTTGCATTTCATTCCATGCTCGAAATTACCATAATACCAATTACGCGACAATTAGTAGAAGGCTTGTAGGCCCGTTTGTGCGCGCCCAAGGATCAACGCGTGGACGTCATGGGTGCCTTCATAAGTGTTTACGGTTTCGAGGTTCACCATATGCCGGATCACTTGGAATTCGAGCGATATTCCGTTGCCGCCATGCATGTCCCGCGCCAACCGTGCGATGTCCAAAGCTTTACCGCAGTTGTTGCGCTTGACGAGCGAGATCATTTCAGGCGCAGCTTCGGCTTGGTCCATAAGACGCCCGACCCGCAGACTGCCTTGAAGCCCAAGCGCAATTTCAGTTTGCATGTCGGCCAGTTTGCGCTGGAACAATTGTGTCTGGGCCAAAGGTTTGTCGAATTGCTTGCGATCCAACCCATATTGACGCGCAGCGTGCCAGCAGCATTCAGCAGCCCCCATCACACCCCAGCTGATGCCATAGCGTGCGCGATTCAGGCAACCAAACGGACCTTTTAGGCCCTGAACATGCGGCAACAGTGCTGTCTCATCCACCTCAACGCCGTCCAGAACGATTTCTCCGGTGATCGAGGCGCGTAGACTTAGTTTGTTCTGTATCTTCGGCGCGCTCAGACCCTTCAGCCCCTTGTCCAGGACAAATCCACGGATTTTCCCATCATGGGCGTCGGACTTGGCCCAGACTACGAAAACATCCGCAATGGGCGCGTTCGATATCCACATTTTGCTGCCGGTCAAACGGTAGCCACCATCAATTTTCTCGGCGCGGGTCTTCATACCGGCCGGATCCGAACCCGCATCAGGTTCGGTCAGGCCAAAACAGCCGATCCATTCGCCGCTGGCCAGTTTCGGAAGGTATTTGCGGCGCTGCTCTTCGCTGCCATAGGCATAGATCGGGTACATAACCAGCGAGCTTTGGACAGACATCATGGAACGATAACCCGAGTCGACACGCTCGACCTCGCGCGCAACAAGGCCGTATGAGACGTACCCGCCCCCTAGCCCGCCGTATTCCTCGGGGATCGTCGTTCCCAGCAGGCCCATCTGGCCCATTTCGCGGAAGATTTCAGGGTCTGTTTCTTCATTCTGAAACGCCTCGGTGACGCGTGGTTGCAGCTTTTCCTGCGCGTAGGCCCGCGCGCTGGCCTCGATCATGCGTTCATCTTCTGTAAGCTGATCTGTCAGCCGGAACGGATCGTCCCAAGCAAACCGGCCCATGTCCGGAGCATCCTTGGCGCGCAGGGTCGGTTTGGTATCGGGGGCATTCATGGTCCATCTCCGCTCTGTCAGGTTTGACGCAACCTAGCTTTACCGACAGGTAAAAGACAGAAAGAGTTTGGCAATACCTTATGAGAAAAACTCATAAGGTAACATGCGCCCTACCCCAACGCGTAACCTGCGCCGCGAACAGTTCTGACCGGGTCTGCACCGCCATGCTGAGTCAAAGCCTTTCGCAGGCGACCGATATGCACGTCCACGGTGCGTGTATCGACATAGATGTCGCGTCCCCACACCCGGTCGAGCAGTTGTTCGCGGCTCCAGACACGGCCGGGTTTTTCCATGAACGTGCTCAGTAGCCGGAACTCGGTTGGGCCAAGTTTCAGCGGCTTGCTGTTGCGACTGACTTTATGCGTTTCCGAGTCCAGGATGATATCGTCAAACTCTAGCCGAATGCCAACAGTCGCCGGGCGCACACGGCGCAATTGCGTGCGCACACGGGCCATCAGTTCGACCACCGAGTACGGCTTGACCACATAGTCATCCGCACCGGTTTCCAGACCACGAACCTTGTCGACCTCTTCCGTGCGGGCCGACAACATGATGATCGGAATTGAACGTGTGTCAGGGCGCGATTTGAGGCGGCGGCAGACTTCGATCCCGCTCAGGTTGGGCATCATCCAGTCCAACACGATGATATCCGGGCTGTCTTCATCCACCAGCAGCATGGCTTCGTCACCGCTGGCGGCCTTGGAGACGCGGAACCCTTCTGCCTCGAGGTTATAGGCCAGCACTTCACGCTGTGCCGGCTCATCCTCAACGACCAGAACTGTAGGCTGATCTGCAGACATGGATCAGATCTCCTGCGGGATTTGGGACGTCGTGTCCGCCTTTGGGCGGGCCTCGGTCGGGCGTTCGCCGGTCACCAGATAGACAACCTGCTCCGCGATCGCGGTGACATGGTCACCCATGCGTTCGATGTTCTTTGCGATGAAATGCAGGTGCATACAGGACGAGATGTTGCGCGGGTCTTCCGCCATGAATGTCAGAAATTCCCGGAATAACCCGTTATACATCTGGTCCACTTCTTCGTCGCGGTTAATGACGTCGGTCGCCAGTTCCGCGTCGCGCTGGATATAAGCGTCCAAAGCGTCGCGAAGCATCCGCTCGACTTCGCGCGCCATGCGGCGCAGGGCGGCGGCGCTGCCGTTGATCTCGCCCGCATTGACCAGAACCGTCGTCCGTTTGGCGATATTCTTGGAATAATCACCGATGCGCTCAAGGTTACCGGACACTTTCAAGACAGAAAGGACCAAACGCAAGTCGCTCGCAGTCGGCGCTCGCAGCGCGATCAGACGCGCGGTTTCCTCGTCAATCAACTCTTCCAACGCGTCGATAGCCTTGTCGCCCTGCCGGACTTCTTGGGCCAATTCTTCGTCTCTGGTCTCCAGTGATCTCGCGGCGCTCATGATGGCGGCCTCGACCAGCCCGCCCATCTTCATGATATGAGCCTGAATCGCCTCGAGGTCGCGGTCGAATGCGGATGCAATATGTTGTTCGCTCATGGTCTGATACCTGTCCTCAGCCGATCCGGCCGGTGATATAGCTTTCGGTGCGGGGATCTTCGGGGTTGGTGAAGATTTGCCCCGTCTCGCCGAACTCGACGAGGTTGCCGAGGTGGAAGAATGCGGTTTTCTGGCTGACCCGCGCGGCCTGCTGCATCGAGTGGGTCACGATCACCACCGAATAGCGCGAACGCAGTTCGTCGATCAGTTCTTCGACTTGCGCGGTTGCAATCGGGTCCAGGGCCGAGCACGGCTCGTCCATCAGCAGAACCTCAGGCTCGGTCGCGACGGCGCGGGCAATACATAGGCGCTGCTGCTGACCGCCTGACAGGCCGGTTCCGGGGGCGTCTAGACGATCCTTGACCTCATCCCAGATCGCACCACGACGCAGGGATTTCTCAACGATCTCATCCAGTTCCGCCTTGTTCTTGGCAAGGCCGTGGATGCGGGGGCCATAGGCCACGTTGTCATAGATCGACTTGGGGAACGGGTTCGGCTTCTGGAACACCATGCCCACCTTGGCGCGCAGCTGCACCGGGTCGACGCGCTTGTCATAGATATCCTCGCCATCCAGCAGGATATCGCCTTCGACCCGGCAGATGTCGATCGTGTCGTTCATCCGGTTCAGACAGCGCAGGAAGGTGGACTTGCCGCAACCCGACGGACCGATAAAGGCGGTCACGGTCTTGTCTTCGATCTGAACATCCACGTCCTTGATGGCGTGGGTGTCGCCGTAATAGACCTGAACCTTGTTCGCGGCGATTTTAATGGCTTTGGAGTCCACGGCTCTCTCCACTCGTGTCATGTCGTTCATAATAAGCCCCTTACCAGCGGCGTTCAAAGCGGCGGCGCAGAATGACCGCGATGGTGTTCATTGTCACAAGGAAGATCAACAGGATGATGATGCCCCCCCATGCGCGTTCGTAAAAGGCCGGGTCGGCGCGTTTGGACCATTCGTAGATCTGCGCCGGCATGGCCGAGTTCGGAGACAGGAAGCCCGCCACCAGCCCGTCGGGCGGGTTCGAGGCGATAAAGCCCACCATCCCGATCAGAAGCAGCGGCGCGGTTTCGCCAAGCGCCTGCGCCAGACCGATAATGGTCCCGGTCAGGATACCGGGCGCGGCCAGTGGCAGAACATGGTGGAACACCGCCTGCATTTTCGAGGCCCCTACCCCAAGCGCTGCATCCCGGATAGACGGCGGAACCGCCTTGAGCGACGCACGGGTCGAGATAATGATCGTTGGCAACGTCATCAGCGTCAGCACCAAACCGCCAACCAGCGGCGCCGAGGTCGGCAGGTGCATGTAGTTGATGAAGACAGCCAGACCCAGAATACCGAACACGATCGAAGGCACAGCGGCCAGGTTCGAGATGTTGACCTCGATGATATCTGTCAGCCGGTTCTGCGGCGCAAACTCCTCAAGATAGATCGAGGCGGCCACCCCAATCGGCAAAGCCAGCGCCAACACAACGAACATCATGAACAGCGATCCCAGCATCGACACACCGATCCCCGCGGCCTCGGGCCGTTGGTCAGAGGCATCAGAGCCGAAGATGAAATCTGGATTGAACGCTTTGTACAAAACACCCGCGTCCCGCAGTTGATCGACGAAATCCAGCTGGGCCACCGTGATACTCTTGTCATTGGCGATGGACTCGCGGGTCACACGGCCCTTCATGTAGCCATCGACGCGGCTGTTGACCAGAAAGCGGAAGCTGACGGTTTTGCCGATCTCATCAGGGTTTGCGATCACATAGTTCCGCAGCTCGGCCTGCGCTGCTTTGGACAAGATGCCGCCCATTTCTTTGGGGGTCAGGTCGGTCTGGATGCCCAGGTTTTGCACCTCAGCTTCCACAGCAGCCGCGATCAGCGGCGCGTAACCAAAGGTCGAGACCTTCTTGATATCCTCGATATTGCGGTTGCCCTTCTTGTCCAGCTTGTCTTCTTTCAGCTCGACATTCAGCTCAAGGAAAGACTGCTGGAACGCTCCGGTGCCCGCGGTCACAATGTTTGTAACCAGCACGATCAGCATCAGCAGGCCGATACCGATGGCAGCAATCCCATACATCTTAAACCGGGATTCAGCCGCATTGCGTTTTTTGGTACGGGCATCCTTTTCGAACAGCGATCCATGTTTGGAAGGTGCCGCAGGTGCTGAGCCGGGGGTTTGGGAAATATCGGTCATTCGTACTGCTCCCGGTATTTGCGCACGATGTAGAGGGCGAAGATGTTCAGCCCCAGCGTGATGATGAACAAGGTCAGACCCAGCGCGAACGCCACCAACGTTTCGGGGCTGGCAAAGTCGGTATCGCCGGTCAGCTGGCTGACGATCCGGGTTGTGATCGTGGTCATCGCCTCGAACGGGTTGCCCGAGAATTTGGCGATTGCACCGGCGGCCATCACAACGATCATCGTCTCACCGATAGCGCGGCTGGCGGCCAGCAGGATCGCACCCACGATCCCCGGCAGTGCGGCCGGCAGAACCACCTGACGGACGGTTTCAGAATGCGTCGCGCCAAGGCCTAACGAACCGTCGCGCATCGACTGGGGTACAGCGTTGATAATGTCATCGGACAGCGATGACACGAACGGGATCAGCATGATGCCCATCACCAGACCCGCCGTCAGAACCGCGTTGGAACTGGCCATCCAGCCCACTCCGAATGCACCGCCTTCGCCGAACATTGACACTAACGCGGGGCCAACCGTCAGCAGGGCAAACAGACCGTAAACGATGGTTGGAATACCGGCGAGGATCTCCAGTAGCGGTTTGGCAATCGAGCGGGTTGCTCCCGATGCATATTCGGACAGGTAGATCGCTGCGAACAGGCCGATTGGCACAGCCACCAGAAGCGCAATCAATGAGATATAAAGCGTGCCCCACAACAGCGGTAGGATTGATAGTTCCGAGCCCCCTCGGAAGTTCGGGGCCCAGGTACTGCCGAAGAAGAAATCCTTCCACGAATGCAGCCGGAAGAAGTTCATCGTCTCGAACAGCATCGACAGAACGATGCCCACGGTCGTCAGGATCGCGATGGATGCAGCCAACAGCAGCAGCGCCAGAACACCCTGTTCTACCACGTTACGCGCGCGGAATTCCTTGTGGGTACGGATATAGGCAAAGGCCGCGCCCAACAGTGCGACCGCGAGCACGATCACCTGCATTGCCACCGAACCGGTTCCGGTCATGCTGCGATAGGTTTGTGCAGCAACCAGAATGGGTTGCGTGATATCCTGCGTCAGCACCTGCCCTGCGTCTTTCAGCGTCTGGGTCAGCTGCGCGATGTCTGCATTTGCGTCTTGAGCCTGCGCCTGCGTCAAGGCACCGGCGGCCACCGCGCCCTCAAGACCATCCGCCACCCTGCGGACTTCGCTCATGATCAGGCCCCGGTCGGACCCTTCGGGGATCGCGCTGTCGGGGATCATGCCCGTCACTGTGCTGTTCACGAAAACAGGTTGCGCCAGCAACCAGACAATCAGTACCCCGATGGCAGGGACCAGCGCCGTCAGCGCGACATTATAGCCATAGTAGGACGGCAGTGAGTGCAGATCACGCGCATCCCCTCCGGCACTTGCCAAAGCACGGGACCGGCCCGTGAAAAATCCGATCACTGCCAGTGCAAGCAGGATGATCAACAGCCAGGATAATGCCATGGGAACTCCGTGGGGATGGCAGTGGTGGAGTCAAAAAGAACCGGGGCGCGCGAAACGCCCCGGTTCTACAGTGTTAAAGGCTTAGGAGCCGCCGCCCAGAACTGTTTCGTTCGCAACAGCTTCCTGAACTTTTACCAGCTCGGGATCCGAAACCAGACCGTATTCGGCCAGCGGGCCGTCGGGGCCAGCGATCTCGTCTGCGACGAAGAACTCAGCATACTCTTTCAGGCCAGGGATCACGCCGATATGGGCTTTCTTGACGTAGAAGAACAGCGGACGCGACACAGGGTATTCGCCGGTTGCGATCGACTCGGTCGAAGGCACGATGCCGGACATGGTCGCAACCTGAAGCTTGTCGGTATTGTTCTCGTAGAACGCCAGACCAAAGACGCCGATGCCGTCTTTGTTGCTGTCGATACGTGCCAGAGTTTCAGTGTAGTCGCCGTCAATGTCGACCGACACGCCGTCGGTGCGGATCGCGATGCACTGTTTTTCGGCTGCTTTCTTGTCGTCGCCGGCTGCTGCCTTGAACACTTCGAAATCGCCCAGGTGCTCACAACCTGCCAGGATGACCTTGTCTTCGAACACTTCACGGGTGCCGTGCTTGGTGCCCGGGATGAAGGTTGCGATCGGCTGCGCCGGGAAGTCCGGGTTCACGTCGGCCCAGGTCTTGTTGGGGTTGTCGACAACTTCACCATCTACGACGATTTTGGCTGCCAGCGCTTTGTACCAGTCTTCCGGCGTGAACTCGAAAGAGTTGCCGTTGATGTCGGATGCGAAAACGATGCCGTCATAACCGATCTGAACTTCGATGATGTCGGTTACGCCGTTTTCGGCGCAGGCTTTGATCTCTTTTTCGCGGATGGCGCGTGATGCGTTGGCCACGTCGATGGTGTTTTCGCCAACACCTTCGCAGAAGCGCTTGAGGCCAGCCGAGGAACCGCCCGATTCAACAACCGGTGTCGGGAAATCAAAGTTTTCACCGAAGGCTTCGGCAACGATCGAGGCGTAAGGCAGAACGGTCGAGGAACCGGCAACCTGAACTTGATCACGTGCAGCAGCAGTAGTGGCCGAAACGGCAGCAATCGCCAGAGCAGAAGCCGACAGTTTTACAAAGGACATCTCAGTCTCCTTGAGAAAGATAACAAATGATCACCCCCATGATGATCTTGGGCGAACCCCTAGAAGCCGCGCGTAAGCCTTTTGTGACAAGTTTGTAACGGTTTTATGACAACTGAATTTGTTTCAACGTGACCCAGCGTAAATGTAAAGAAAGCAGACAACCTGGTCAGACTTTCAGGGGTATCATGACCTTGATGTCATCGGGGCAGAATGACTGTAAAAACAGAGCCTTTACCCAAGTCGCTTTCGACCCTAAGCCGCCCGCGGTGGCGATTCACGATGTGTTTCACAATCGCCAGCCCCAGCCCTGTTCCACCAAGTTGCCGCGACCTGTGACTGTCCGCGCGATAGAATCGTTCTGTCAGGCGCGGCAGGTGAACGGGATCAATGCCCGGCCCTTTGTCTATCACCTGAACCCGCACCGCGGGTCCCCGCATCGCCGTATCCCGGTCCGAGGCCGTTGCATGAACGTCTACACGCCCACCACTGCCGCCATACTTTATTCCGTTTTCAATCAGGTTGGTAAAAACCTGCCGTAATTGATCGCTGTCACCAACTATCGACACAGGCCCGTGCGTTTCGCTGAGAACCAGCTCGACGCCCGCGTCCTCTGCTAGGGGGCGCAAGGAATTGATAATGGATTGCAACAGCCCGATCAGTTCCAACTGCTCTTTCGGGCGCACCCGTTCTTCACTTTCCACGCGGTTTAGTGAAAGTAAGTCGTCGACCAGACGGTTCATACGGCTGGCCTCGTCGGTCATGATCTGCAGAAACCTGTCCCGGGCGGCGACATCATCGCGTGCGGGTCCGCGTAGCGTTTCGATGAACCCCATCAAAGCCGTTAGCGGCGTGCGCAGCTCGTGGCTGACATTGGCGACAAAGTCTCGTCGCATCTGGCTGGCCTGTTCCAGATGTGTCACGTCCTGAAACGTCGCCAGAACCGCCCCGCCCGAGACGGCCCCCACCCCGTTCATATACCGGCATTCAACTTCGAAGGTTGTATCCTGCGCCCCGTCATTTGCCAGATGTCGGGTTCTGGTGGTGCCTTTCGAACGCAAGCTCTGTTCCATCGCGTCGATGACCTGCGGTTGCCTCAAGATCGTCGCGAAGTGGCGCGTCTCGATGTTTTTGCCCAACATCGTAGTGGCGTCCGTGTTCGCAGCAATGATCCGCTCGGTCTGATCAACCAGCAAAGCAGGCATGGGAATGGCCGACACGAATTCGGCAAGAAGGTTTTCGGACATGGACGTCAACTCTTGCAGGCACTCAGACCGGTTTCATGGTGTCCCGGAATTTGCGCATATTGCTTTGGTAGTGCAACGCACTGAGCGTCAGTTTCTGCGCGGCCGCGTCATCCAACTGACTAATGACCTTACCCGGCGATCCCATGACTAACGAGTTGTCGGGGATTTCCTTACCTTCAGTGATCAGGGCTCCGGCTCCGATCAGGCAGTTCTTGCCGATTTTGGCCCCGTTCAAAACAATGGCTCCCATTCCGATCAAGGAGTTTTCGCCAATCGAACAGCCGTGCAGCATGACCTTGTGACCAATCGTACAGTTCTTGCCAATGGTCAGCGGAAAACCCGGGTCGACATGCATGACGCAGTTTTCCTGAACGTTACTGCCCTCGCCTACACGGATTTCCTCGTGATCGGCACGCAGTGTGCTGCAAAACCAAACCGAGGCCCCCTCTTCCAACACCACTTTCCCGATCAGATTTGCGTCAGGTGCGACCCACGTATCCTGATGAAGCTGCGGTGCGTGATCCCCCAAGGCGTAGATGGTCATGATTGTTCCTCAAATTCATTTTGCAGGTTGCGAACGTGGTTCTGAAGGCTGGGTTGCTGGATGCGGCGCATCCGCTCGGCGCTGACGATGGTTTTCAGCTTTTCCTCAGTTGAGTCTAAATCATCATTTACCAATACGTAGTCGTAATAGCCCCAGTGGCTGATCTCGTCCCAGCTTTTCAACATCCGTTTTGAAATCACGTCGTCGCTGTCCTGCCCGCGCGTCTCAAGTCGGCGGCGCAGTTCCGGGATCGAGGGCGGAAGAATGAATATTGAAAGCGCGTGCTTGCCCAAATCCGAGTTTCGGATCTGTACTTCGCCCTGCCAGTCTACGTCGAACAGAACATCCTTGCCGGATTCGATCGACTCACGCACCGGACCGGCGGGTGATCCATAGAAATTGCCAAAGACATGCGCGTGTTCCAGCATTTGTCCGTCGGCAACCTGCTGTTTGAACGCATCCTCCGAAAGGAAATAATACTCGCGGCCGTGTTCCTCGCCGGGTCGTGGTGCGCGAGTGGTGGCCGATACCGAGAATTTCAGGTCCGAATCCCATTGCATCAACCTTTTGGCCAGCGTCGATTTCCCTGCCCCTGAAGGCGAGGACAGAATGATGAGAAGGCCGCGTCGATCCGCCATTTGGGGCTCCTGTCGTTATTCCACGTTCTGCACTTGCTCGCGCATCTGATCTATTACGGCCTTCAACTCAAGCCCCACCGACGTCAGATCAGCGCTTTGCGCTTTAGAACACAATGTATTGGCCTCACGGTTGAACTCTTGCATCAGGAAATCCAGCTTGCGCCCGACCGCGACATCCTGCGCCAATAGGTCCCGAGCTGCACTTACATGGGCCTTCAGGCGGTCGATCTCTTCGGTGATGTCGGCTTTGACAGCGAGTAACGCCAGTTCTTGCGCAACCCGGTCAGGTTCGACCCCCTGCGCGTTGTCCAGAACCCGCGAAAGGTTTTCGCGCAGGGCCTCTGCCATTTTGTCTTTGCGCTGTTCGGCAAGATCTGCGGCCTGGTCGGTCAAACTGGCAACTTGGTCCAGCTGTCCACCCAAGACCCGAAACAATGCCTGACCTTCGCTTTCCCGCATTTGGATGAAATCGCTCAGGACGTCCTTAAACTCGACCACCAGGTGCGCGACAAGAGGCGCGGGGTCGTCAATATCACTGCCTGCATCCAACATACCTTTGAGCGATAACAACTCGGCCGCTGAAGATGGGGCAAGTGTCACACCACGTGCCGACGCCAATTGCTGAGTTCGCATTAAAGCATCCAGCACCGCAGACATTGCGGTTTCGTTCAGCATTAGATCAGGTGCGGTTTCGTCTTTAGACAGTCGCAGAGAAAGGGTTACGTTTCCCCGGCTCAACGATTTTGACAGCTCTGCCCGTAAGGCGGCTTCAAGTCCGCTTAGCCAGTCCGGCATCCGCAATCGCAGATCAAGACCCTTGCCGTTGACGCTGCGCAGTTCCCACGTCCAGCTATGCGGGCCCAACGCGCCTTTACCCGATGCAAATGCGGTCATGGATCTGATCATGCCGGTTCCTTCTGTTTACGCCTGCGTTTGCCTGCCTGGCGCACCTAATGGCATTGGCCGCTTCAGAGCAAGAGTTTGCTGAGTTTGACGGCAAAGCCGACAAGTTAACCATTCATTAAAGAATTAGTCCAAAATTGACTCAACCCGTGTCAATTTGATCACCGTCAGGACTGGTCAGTCAGTGATGCCCCCGGTATCTGGCATTTTATGAAAATCGTGGTCGATTGATGCTAGGGTGATGAAATGCAAACCTTTTTCGGGAACGGATCCGGGTCAAGTTTTGGAAGGATCGTCGCTATGGATCGATTCGACAGTGGGCGCAGCCTGTCGCCCATCCGGCAGGCCGAGGCATATTGGACAGCGCTGCTGACCGGCGACAGTGTTCCTATGCGCGCGCAAATCGACCCGCGTGGGCTTGAGAGCATACTGGAATATACCTTTATCCTTGAACGCATCGCGCCCGGCTTGGCACGTTTCCGACTGGCGGGCAGTCATCTGAACAAACTTGCGGGTATGGAGGTGCGTGGAATGCCTCTGACCGCGTTCTTCGAAGCAGAAGCGCGTGAACAGGTCACCGATACACTGGAACAGGTGTTTGGCGGCCCTGCGATTGCCGAGCTGGGTCTGATGTCGACCGGAGCGCTGGGTCGTCTTCGGCTGGAGGCGCGGATGATACTCTTGCCGCTGAAAAGCGATCTCGGCGACATCAGCCGGGTGTTAGGCGTTATGGTCAGCGACGGCCCAACAGGCCCCACACCACGTCGGTTTGGCGTGCGCGATCGCAAGCTCCGCCCTGTGTCCGAAGTTCAGGCCCCCAGCAAGCGTCCAGCGCCGGAACCGGCAGGTTTTGCGGAAGACACCGCAGAATTCAGCCGTCCCGGTTCGCATTTACGATTGGTCGTTTCGCGTGACGACTAACGGAGTTGGCGTCTGGTCCGAGTTGGCGCCTTCGGAAAAAGGAAGTTGGAGGATCTGACCGGTTTTCCAGTAGCGCCCGACCTTGCGTTGGGGCGCTCTGTCCATACGCAACAGCGTGCGAGGATCGGATATTGGTTCAAGGTTCTGCAAATAATGCGTCAAACAACAAAAGTCATTTGACGCCTTGCTTTCATTCGTTTGGAATATCCGCGCCCCGTTAACCGGCTTCGCGTTTGGTCCGATTGCGCCGCAATGACGTAAGCTCTTCCGCGACAAGGAATGCCAGTTCAAGCGACTGCGACGCATTCAGGCGTGGATCGCAAGCAGTATGGTAACGATCCGAGAGATCCTCTTCCGTAACGGCGCGAATACCTCCGGTACATTCGGTGACGTCCAGACCAGTCATCTCGAAATGCACGCCACCGGGGATCGTGCCTTCCGCCTGATGGACGCCAAAGAAGTCGCGCACCTCGCGAAGGACCGAATCGAACGGACGGGTCTTGTATCCCGTGGCCGACTTGATCGTGTTGCCATGCATCGGGTCGCAGACCCAAGTGACCTGGGCGCCCTCTTCCTTGACCGCTTTGACCAGACGCGGCAGATGCTCACCCGCTTTACCGGCACCGAAGCGTGCGATCAGGGTCAGGCGGCCCTCTTCATTTTCGGGGTTCAGTTTGGCCATCAAAACCTTGAGGTCTTCGGCGGTCGTGGTCGGACCGCATTTCAGACCGATCGGGTTCTGTACGCCCCTGCAGAATTCCACATGCGCACCGTCGGGCTGACGGGTACGGTCGCCAATCCAGATCATGTGACCCGAGCCGGCCAGCCAGTTGCCTGATGTTGAATCCAGACGGGTCAGCGCCTCTTCGTATTCCAGCAGCAGCCCTTCGTGGCTGGTGTAGAACTCGACAGTCGAGAATTCATGCGTGGTATCGGCATTGATCCCGGCAGCATCCATGAAGTCGATGGAATCCTGAATGCGGTCTGCGATTTCCGAGTATTTCTGAACGTCCTGATCGTCGGTAAAGCCCAGCGTCCAGGAATGGACGCGGCTCATATCGGCGAAACCACCGGTCGAAAATGCCCGTAACAGGTTCAACGTGGCCGCCGCCTGAGTGTAGGCTTGCAGCATTTTGGATGGATTCGGAATACGGGCTTCGGGCGTAAAGGCCAACTCGTTGATGATGTCACCACGGTAGCTGGGCAGCTCCACGCCATCAATCACCTCGGTCGGCGCGCTGCGCGGTTTGGCGAATTGACCCGCCATGCGGCCCACTTTGACCACTGGCACCTTGGCGCCATAGGTCAGAACCATGGCCATCTGCAGCATTACTTTGAAGGTGTCACGGATCGCATCCGCGCTGAATTGTTCAAAGCTTTCAGCACAATCCCCGCCCTGCAGCAGGAATGCCTCGCCGCGGCCAGCGGCACCCAGTTGCTGTTTTAGGCGTCGCGCCTCGCCCGCAAAAACCAGCGGGGGATACTGTGCAAGCTGGGCCTCGACCTTGGCCAGCGCGGCCGCGTCGGTATAGTCTGGCATCTGAACCCGGGGCTTGTTGCGCCAGTTCGATTTTTGCCACTCGGTCATAGCTTTGATCTCCGCTGAAGTATTCAGGTCGTCTCTATACAAAATGCATTGCAGAGTGACCATATCCGATTTGCGCCCCTTGACGACCTAAACAACCTTTGATCATGGTGGCTGTCACATCTGTCGCCAGACGCAACGTCATCAGGCGCCGAATCAAGGACACCTCGCCATGCAAGAGCAACGCCAAGTTGTCACGGTGCAAGACACTGCGGCCAACCCCCGGAATTTCGTGTTTGTCCTGCTGGACAAGTTTTCGCTTTTGTCATTCGCTTCGGCGTTGGACAGTTTGCGTATCGCGAACCGGATGGCTGACAAAGATCTGTATTCCTGGACCTTCGCGGGCGAAGGAGGCGAGACTGTCAAATGCTCGGCCGGGACCGAGTTTAAGTTGGACACCGACCTGAATGAGTTGCAGCGCGATGACGTTGTGATGATTTGCGGTGGCGTCGACGTGCAGGCCGCGACAACCAAAAAGGTTCTGAACTGGGTGCGGCGTGAAGCACGGCGTGGCCTCAAGATCGGGGGGTTGTGCACAGCTGCCTACACGCTGGCCAAAGCTGGTTTGCTGGACGGTAAACGCGCAACCATTCACTGGGAAAACGCAGACAGCTTTGTTGAAGAATTCGATGAGGTCGAGCTGACCAAGTCTGTTTTCCAAATTGACGGCAACCGGATGACAACGGCGGGCGGGACGTCGTCGATTGATCTGATGCTGAAGATTATTGCCGATGACTACGGTGAAGATCTTGCCAATGCCGTCGCCGATCAAATGATCTATTCCTCGATCCGTACCGATCAGGACACTCAGCGTCTGTCCACACCTACCCGGATCGGCGTTCGGCATCCAAAGCTTAGCCAAGTTATCCTGATGATGGAAAAGAACATCGAAGAGCCGATCTCGCCCTCGATTCTGGCCAAAGACGTGGGTATGTCGACCCGTCAGTTGGAACGCCTGTTCCGCCGCTATCTAAGCAGGTCGCCCAAACGGTATTACATGGAGCTGCGCCTGCACAAGGCGCGCAACTTGCTGATGCAAACGGATATGAGTGTGATCAACGTGGCCCTGGCCTGTGGCTTTGCCTCACCCAGCCATTTCTCGAAATGCTATCGTGCGCATTACAACACTACGCCTTACCGCGAACGCGGAGCCCAAGCCGGGCGGCTTTCCGTCTGACCGGGCTTACAGGGTCTTAGCAAAGTAGTGTAGATGCGGCCTCAGCATGGGCTGATCCAGATAGGTGGTCGTCTCGATGGGTTCGGAAAGCTCTAAAAATCCCAATTTCGGATAGAGGTTCCGCATCTCGATATTCGGTGTAAGCGTGTCGGCCACCAGGCGCTTTAGTCCCAAGGAACGCGCCGCGTCCTCTCGCGCTTCAATCAAGGCTCGCCCTGCACCTGTGCCGCGTGCAGTTTCGGTCACGAACACCCGTTTCAATTCACCAGTTTCCTGATCCAGACGTTTCATCATGCCGCATCCTATGATCTGACCCGTGCGGTCTCTCGCCAGAACCAGGCACCCGTTCGGCGGTAGATAGTCATCCGACCGCGCCCAAAACTCTGCCAATGCGCTTTTCGGAGCAGCCGGGTCTATTTCAAACCCCATGGCCGTCATGCGTTGAACGATCAACGCATAGTACTGAGACAGGATTCCGTTCAGCTCCTCGTGATCTGGCAGGTCGTCACACATTTCTATCGAGAAGTCGCGCAATGGACAGCACCCTGATATGACCCTGATGCCCCAAAACAAGCCTGGTTCAGGGTCAACAGTCAAGGATAGAGGCCAGCACCTTATGTGTCAGGTGAAAGCCGGAAAACCGCTCCTTGTCCCACGGAAATGAACCAGATCGTTCCGTCCGGTGCTTCGACGATATCCCGAACGCGTTCCGTTTCGGGGCCTTTGATCTGTTCGACTTCTTTCAGGGGGGCACCCGTTAGTCGGGCGATGTAGTTGAATTTGAGCGATCCAACGAAAATATCCCCTGCCCATTGCGGCCACAGTTTTCCCGAATAGACCAACAAGCCGGACGGAGCGATGGACGGATCCCAATAGTGACGCGGCTGCTCCATTCCGTCCTTGGCGGTACCTTCGCCAATACTTTGTCCGGAATAGTGCTTTCCGTATGAAATCACGGGCCATCCATAGTTTAAGCCGGGGCGGATCAAGTTCACTTCGTCGCCTCCGCGCGCACCATGTTCCGATGTCCAAAGCTGGCCTTGGGCGTCCAGCCCCGCACCTTGTGGATTTCGGTGCCCATAGGACCAAATCTCGGGCCGAATATCGGCTTGGCCCACGAACGGGTTATCCGCGGGGACAGAGCCGTCGCGATTGATGCGGACCACCGTACCAATATGGTTCGTCCTGTCTTGCGCCTGAGGACGATCACCGCGATCTCCGATTGTGACGAACAGTGTCCCGTCCGTCGCTTCGACCACCCGCGAGCCGAAATGGCGACCGCCCGAGCCTCCGGGCAGCGCCTCAAAAATCACCCGTAGGTTCGTCAAACGATCTCCACTTTGCGACAAACGCGCCACGGCAAGTGCAGTGCCAGCACCACCCCGCTGTGATTTTGAAAATGTCAGGAAAATTTCACGGCTCTGGTCAAAATCCTTTGGTACCGTGACATCCAGCAACCCACCTTGCCCGTTCGCAACCACTTTCGGAACACCGCTCACAGGGTTGGCTGTTCCTTCTGCGACATACAACAACTCACCATCCCGTTCGGTCACGAGAAATGCGCCGTTGGGCAGAATACCGATGGCCCATGGCGTATCCAGGTCCTCGACCATCGTGTCCACCTGAACATTCCCGGCGGAGGTTTTCAGCGTATCCGCCAAAGCGGAACCCGTGCCGAACATAAAAACAAGAATCGCAAATACCCGAACCGTCATGTTTTTCACCTTGGAACCGCTGTGTTAGCACTAAGAAAACAAATAGGTTTCCTCTCGACAAAAACACGTTTTCGTTAGGACTTTTCTTTTCCGAACAGCTTGCCTAGGGTCGTGACCAGAACGAATACGTTCACAATAGGGAGTAACCATATGAAAAAGCTGCTTACTGCAACTGCAGCATCCGCTCTGCTGGCTGGTCCGGCACTGGCCGAAGACATTTCGCTGGGTGTTCTGTTTGGCTTCACCGGACCGATTGAATCGCTGGCCCCGGCCATGGGTTCGGGTGCCGAGATGGCGATGGCCGAGGTCACCGAATCCGGCAAGCTGCTGGATGGCACCAAAGTGACCGCGTCGCGTGCAGACACTGGCTGTATCGACAATGGTTTGGCCACCTCGAACGGGGAACGCATGATCGCGGATGGTGTTGCTGGCATCATTGGCGGCGATTGCTCGGGCGTGACCGGCGCGATCCTACAGAACGTCGCGATCCCGAACGGCATGGTGATGATTTCGCCGTCGGCGACCTCGCCCGGCCTGTCGACCATGGAAGATAACGGCCTGTTCTTCCGCACCGCCCCGTCGGACGCGCGTGAAGGTCAGGTGATGGCGGACATCCTGAATGACCGTGGCATCAGCTCGATTGCTTTGACCTACACCAACAACGACTACGGCAAGGGTTTGGCAGACGCGATCCAGTCCTCGTTTGAGGCGTCAGGTGGCGAAGTGACCATCGTTGCCGCGCACGAAGACGGCAAGGCCGACTACTCGGCCGAAGTGGGCGCACTGGCCTCGGCCGGTGGCGACATTCTGGTTGTTGCAGGCTATCTGGATCAGGGCGGTTTGGGCATCATCCAATCTGCGCTGGACAGCGGTGCGTTTGACACGTTCGGTCTGCCCGGCGGCATGATCGGTGACTCGCTGCCCAACAATGTTGGCCCCGACCTGAACGGCTCGTTCGGTCAGATCGCAGGCTCGGGTGGTGAAGGTGCCGAGAAGTATTTCGCCATGGCCGAAGCCGCAGGTTTCGACGGATCGTCGCCCTACTCGCCGGAAAGCTATGACGCGGCTGCGCTGTTCATGCTGGCGATGCAGGCGGCTGGATCCACCAACCCTGCCGATTACGGCGGCAAGATCATGGACGTTGCCAATGCTCCGGGCGAGAAAATCTATCCCGGTGAGCTGGCCAAAGGTCTGGAGCTGCTGGCTGCCGGTCAGGACATCGACTATGTCGGCGCATCAGGCGTTGAGCTGATCGGCCCCGGTGAAAGCGCGGGTTCGTATCGCGAGATCGAAGTGACCGACGGCGAGAACAAGACCGTCAACTTCCGTTGATCCAAGGTTAACAGTCATAAAAACAAGCAGCCCGGGCCTTGTGTCCGGGCTGTTTCAATGACAAAAGCCCGCACCATTCGTACAGGGATGTGGCAACAACGCCGGAAAACGGCGGCTAGGGGAAAAGATGATCGTCGTCGAAGACGTGCACAAGCATTTCGGCGGGTTTCATGCGGTGGACGGGGCATCGCTGGAAATCCAAAAGGGCTCGATCACCGGCCTGATCGGGCCGAACGGGGCCGGAAAAACCACTCTGTTCAATGTCATCGCGGGCGTTCTGCCGCCGACCAGCGGGAAGGTCCATATGGATGGTGAGGATATCACCGGCCTGCCCCCGCATGAGCTGTTTCACAAGGGCCTGCTGCGCACCTTCCAGATTGCGCATGAATTCTCTTCGATGTCCTGCCGCGAGAATCTGATGATGGTTCCGGGGGCGCAATCGGGTGAATCGCTTTGGAACACGTGGTTCGGCCGAAAGCGTATCGCCGATGAAGAACGCGCTTTGAAGGCCAAGGCCGATGAGGTGCTGGAATTCCTGACCATCGAACATCTGGCCGATCACAAGGCCGGTCAGGTCTCGGGCGGGCAGAAGAAACTGCTGGAACTGGGCCGCACCATGATGGTCGACGCCAAGATCGTGTTTCTGGACGAAGTTGGCGCGGGCGTTAACCGCACCCTGCTGATGACCATCGCCGACACGATCCTGCGCCTGAACAAGGAACGCGGCTATACCTTCGTGGTCATCGAGCATGACATGGATTTCATCGGCAAGATCTGCGACCCGGTCATCTGTATGGCCGAGGGCAAGGTGCTGGCCGAAGGCACTCTGGATCAGATCAAGGCCAATGAGCAGGTGATCGAAGCTTATCTGGGCACCGGCCTCAAGAACAAAGACAAGCTGGAGGCGGGCGCATGAGCGACAACCCCTACCAGGACGACAAGGGCAACAAGGACGCCTCGATCACCAATACGCATGGTGTCGGCACCATGACCCCCGCCCATCGCACAAGCGGTGAGACGCACAAGGTCGAAGGCGGCCCCTTCCTGATCGGCGACACCATGACTGGCGGGTATGGCAAGGGTCCAGACATCCTGCACGACTGCACCATCGCCGTGGAAAAGGGTGAGATTGCGGTAATCGTCGGCCCCAATGGCGCGGGCAAATCCACCGCGATGAAAGCCGTGTTCGGCATGCTGGACGTGCGCTCGGGCGCGGTGCGGCTGGACGGTGAGGACATCACCAACCTCAGCCCGCAAGACCGGGTGATGCGCGGGATGGGCTTTGTGCCGCAGACCTCGAACATCTTCACGTCGATGACGGTGGAAGAAAACCTTGAGATGGGCGCTTTCATCCGCCGCGACGATATTTCGGGAACGATGGAGCAGGTCTATGACCTCTTCCCCATCCTGCGCGACAAGCGCAACCAAGCGGCGGGAGAGCTGTCGGGCGGTCAACGCCAACAGGTCGCCGTGGGCCGCGCGCTGATGACACAACCTAAGGTGCTGATGCTGGACGAACCGACCGCTGGTGTCTCGCCCATCGTTATGGATGAGCTGTTCGACCGGATCATCGAGGTCTCGCGCACCGGGCTGCCGATCCTGATGGTCGAACAGAACGCCCGTCAAGCGCTGGAGATCGCGGATAAGGGATATGTGCTGGTTCAGGGGCGGAACGCCTATACCGGCACGGGCAAAGAACTGCTGGCCGATCCTGAAGTACGTAAGAGTTTCTTGGGGGGGTGAGGTGAGAACCGTATTGATTGTCGTATTTACCTCTTTTTGCAGTTCAGCATGGGCAGCCCCCTGCATACTGCAAGAAATCTGCACAAACGTGGAGAACTGTGAGGGCGATGAGTTCACGCTTGAACTATTGGGCACACCTCCCGAGCGAATAAAAAGTAGCTTCGGAGATTTTTCAGTCGATAGGATCGCCAGAGCAGGCGAGATCACCTCGAAAATTCGCTTGTCCGATGGGCAAGAGTGGACCGCCACTTCACAAAACGATTTGCTGACAGCGTTCCGGGTCGAAGGTGATAAACACGAGTATATGTATGTGACAAAGACTTCGACCACCGAACTATCAGTGACGTTTCTAACCCAACCGCTGCGCTATGCCGACTATACGAAAGCTAACAACGGACGACGCGCATTCTCAGGCAAATGCGAGCAGGAGTTTTAATGGACTTCCTCAACGCCCTTGTGGCGCTCTCCAACTTCGTTCTAGTTCCCGCAATCGCCTATGGCAGCCAGTTGGCGTTGGGCGCTCTTGGGGTGACGCTGATCTATGGAATTCTGCGGTTCTCGAACTTTGCCCATGGCGACACGATGGCCTTTGGCGCGATGATTGCGGTTCTGGTCACGTGGGGCCTGCAGGCCGCTGGGGTCAGTTTCGGACCGCTGCCGACCGCTCTGCTGGCCCTGCCCTTTGCCATTCTGGGATGCATCGTGCTGGTGCTGGTCACCGACCGGTTGGTTTACCGCTTTTACCGCGAACAAAAGGCCAAACCGGTCATTCTGGTGATCGTGTCGATGGGGGTGATGTTCATCATGAACGGCGTTGTGCGCTTCATCATCGGCCCGGATGATCAACGCTTTTCGGACGGCGCGCGGTTCATCGTCTCGGCGCGTGACTTCAAAGCGATGACCGGCCTGCGTGAAGGGCTGGCGATCAAGACCTCTCAGGGTATTACCGTGGTCGTGGCCGTTGTCGCCGTGGTGCTGCTGTTCTGGTTTCTGAACAAAACGCGCACCGGCAAGTCGATGCGGGCATATTCGGACAACGAGGACTTGGCGTTGCTGTCTGGCATCAACCCGGAACGCGTGGTGATGATCACATGGATCATCGTTGCCGCGCTGGCGACCACTGCAGGTGTGCTCTATGGCCTCGACAAAAGCTTCAAGCCCTTCGTCTATTTCCAGCTTCTGCTGCCGATCTTTGCCTCGGCCATCGTGGGTGGCTTGGGCAACCCACTAGGCGCCATCGCGGGTGGCTTCATCATCGCGTTTTCCGAAGTGACCATCACCTATGCGTGGAAAAAGGTACTGACCTATCTGGCCCCTGAAAGTCTGGAGCCTTCTGGATTGGTCCAGTTCCTGTCCACCGATTACAAATTCGCCGTCAGCTTTGCCATCCTGCTGATCGTGCTTCTGTTTAAGCCCACGGGCCTGTTCAAGGGGAAAGCGGTATGACCGAGCCCGTCAAAAACACACTGCTTTTTGTGGTCGTTGCCAGCCTGATCCTGCTGTCCGGTTTCACGCAAAGCTGGAACTCGGCCATATTGATCCTGAACATGGGGCTGATCTCGGCCATCATGGCGATCGGGGTAAACCTGCAATGGGGATTTGCCGGTCTTTTCAACGTCGGCGTCATGGGGTTTGTGGCCTTGGGCGGGTTGGCGGTTGTTCTGGTCTCGACACCACCGACACCCGGTGCGTGGGTCGCAGGTGGGTATGGGGTCATACTGTCGCTGGTGCTGGGTGCCGCGACCGTGGTTGCGGCCGTCGTGACCGCCCGGAAATTACCAAAAGGTCGGGTTCAGACACTGACGATTGTGGCCATACTCATTGTGGGGTTTTTTATCTACCGCGCGGTATTTGACCCCAATGTCGCAGCGATCGAGGCGATCGACCCGGCCGTAGCGGGTAACATCGGCGGCTTGAACCTGCCGGTCCTGATCGCGTGGCCTGCTGGCGGTCTTCTGGCAGCCGGGGCAGCCTGGTTGATCGGAAAAACTGCACTGGGGTTGCGATCCGATTATCTTGCCATCGCGACCTTGGGGATTGCCGAAATCGTCATCGCCGTCATGAAAAACGAGGATTGGCTGGCCCGCGGCGTCAAGAATGTCTACGGCATTCCGCGCCCGGCACCTGTGGTGGGATATGAGGTCGAATTGCAAGCAGATCCCGGTTTCATCGCTCGCGCCGAATGGCTGGGTCTTGATCCCGTTACTGCCTCGACGCTTTCGGTCAAGCTGGGCTATTCGCTGCTGTTCACCATAGTGCTGCTAGTGCTGCTATGGATGGCGCAGATGGCGCTGAAAAGCCCATGGGGCCGCATGATGCGCGCCATTCGCGACAATGAAGTCGCGGCCGAAGCGATGGGCAAGGACGTCACGCGCCGGCACCTGCAAATCTTTGTTCTTGGCTCTGCAATCTGTGGCATCGCTGGCGCAATGATGACCACCCTGGACGGGCAGCTGACACCGGGCACCTACAACCCGCTGCGTTTTACCTTCCTTGTGTGGGTCATGGTGATCGTCGGCGGTTCGGGTAACAATTTCGGAGCGGTTTTGGGTGCGTTCTTGATCTGGTTCCTGTGGGTTCAGGTGGAACCCATTGGTCTTTGGCTGATGAACCTGATCACGTCCGGAATGCCCGAAGGAAGTGCGCTGAAAGACCACTTGATCGAAAGTGCCGCGCATATGCGCCTGTTCACTATGGGGCTGATATTGCTGATCGTTCTCAGGTTCAGCCCCCGTGGCCTCATTCCGGAAAAATGATCACTTCATCTTGAGAGGCACTACAATCACGCCTGATTTCGGGCGTGATTTCTTGATTTACCCGCCTCTCCCGTCTAGAGCACGTTACACACCATGCGGCCCCAGGAAAATTTCCGGTGTTTACCGGAATTTAGACAAACCGCTTGAGACTGCGACCAAACACTCACAATAAAGAGTTCACATGATTATGACACTAGCCAAACCAATCCTTTTTCTGACGCTGATCGCTGGGCTGACAGGGTGTGTTCCAAGCCCAGAAGATTTTGAAACCACCCCGGTGAAAATCCAGACGCCCGAAGGTGAAATCACCTGTCAGCTTTATCGCCAGGATCGCGTGAACT
The DNA here is from genome assembly GCF_057221005.1 of Ruegeria sp. HKCCD7628. Lineage (NCBI taxonomy): Bacteria > Pseudomonadati > Pseudomonadota > Alphaproteobacteria > Rhodobacterales > Roseobacteraceae > Ruegeria > Ruegeria sp. HKCCD7628. The sequence continues at coordinate 147,661 of NZ_JBWVBA010000001.1, read as the reverse complement.
GGGACCGGGCCATTGATTTCCCCGCGACCAAGCTGACGGTTCCTCAGGCCGATGCCTATTGCAAGCAGGAAGGCCAGCGCCGACTGAAAGGGTGACCCTTCGGCCGGGAAAGCAGCCTGTTTTCCCGGTTTTACCTGCTTTTGAATAAACCCCCAAGAATTCCGCGGACAATACGCCGGCCAGTGGTTCCTTTCAGCTCTTTGATGACAGCTTCACTCATGGCGGTCGCGAACGTGTCTTTCTTGCGCGATACTCGGGAAGATGAGCGTCCAACACGACTGCCTGAATATCTGCGGGCTGTTGCGAACTCTCGCTCGGCTACGGACTTGGTTTCGATCTCTTCCTCGGCCTGTTGAGCCGCCTCAGCAGCGGCATCCGCCCGTGACTGCAAAATCTCGAACGCCGACTTTCGGTCTTTCAAGTCGCGGTATTTCTGTTGCATGGGCGAAGCATCAATGAGCGTTTGCCGCTCGGCTGAGGTAATCGGCCCAAGGTGAGTCCCTGGCGGGCGGATCAGCGTGCGCTCGACAATTCCGGGCACGCCCTTTTTTTGCAGCATCGAGGTGACAGCTTCGCCGACGCCGACTTCACGAATTGCTGCCTCGGTGTCGAAGGCGGGGTTTTCTCGATATGTCTCTGCGGCCAGACGCAGATTTTTCCGATCCCGTGCAGTGAACGCACGCAGCGCATGTTGAACGCGGTTTCCAAGCTGCCCAAGAATATCCTCGGGGATGTCAGCAGGGTTCTGCGAGATGAAATACACTCCCACACCTTTGGATCTGATCAGGCGTGCGACTTGCTCGACCTTGTCGACAAGGATCTTTGGCGCGTCTTCAAACAGCAGATGCGCTTCGTCGAAAAAGAACACCAGCTTAGGCTTTTCGGGGTCGCCGACCTCGGGCAGTTCCTCGAACAACTCGCTGAGCAGCCACAGAAGGAATGTCGCATAAAGGCGGGGCGACCCCATCAGCTTGTCCGACGCCAGAATGTTGACCATCCCCTGCCCCTGTGCGTCGGTGCGCATTAAATCCGCCAACTCGAGCGCTGGTTCTCCGAACAGGTTGGTCCCGCCCTGATTTTCAAGCACCAAGAGGCGCCGCTGAATAGCTCCGATCGATGCCGTCGAGACATTTCCGAACCGAAGTGACAGTTGCGACCGGTTCTCGCCGATCCAAACCAGCAACGACTGCAGGTCCTTCAGGTCCAAAAGGGGCATTCCTTCATCGTCTGCCACTCGGAAAGCTATATTCAGGATGCCTTCCTGCGCCTCACTAAGATCCATCAGGCGGGACAAAAGCAGCGGGCCCATTTCAGTCACTGTTGTACGGACCGGGTGGCCCTGCTCGCCGAACAAATCCCAAAAGGTAACCGGGCAAGCGCCGTATACGTAATCCGTAAACCCAATACGCTCGGCGCGTTCCTGAAAAGCCCGTTGAAGCTTATGAGTTTCGCTTCCCGCCTTGGCCAACCCGGACAAATCCCCTTTGACGTCGGATAGGAAAACGGGAACGCCGGCTTGCGAAAATCCCTCGGCCAAAATCTGCAATGTCACTGTTTTGCCAGTTCCTGTCGCTCCGGCGATCAGGCCGTGCCGGTTGGCGTATTTCAATGCAAGGGCCTGCGGCTGCCCATAATCCTCACCACCACCGCCCAAGAAGATACTGTTTTCCATAGATTTTCAGCCTTGATTTGAACCGATCTGTCCTCACCATACAAATTTAACATTTGCCTGCGATAGTCTAATCGCTGCCTTCGCGTTTAAGCGCGTGGGTGGCAATCTTCCTCCCTGTCGACTGGCCGCGCCTTATGGCGCGGCTTTTTTGGACAAATCACGCTTTTGAGATTAAAATTTCAGGTTAGCAGTTGACCGTTGCGCTCCCCTTTCGTAACGTCTGCGCATAACTAAGTCGGCCAGTCCGACGGGGAGAAAATTCTATGAAAGGGAGCCGCTCCACCGGCTCCCTTTCTACATCTGGTGCTGGTTTCACGATATCGTATAAACCGGCAAAAATCCGACCAGATTATCGGCTTGGTCCACCTTAGCGACTGACACTGCCGATCAGGGATGCTAGACGAGAAAAAAAGATCAATCACCTGACCGAGGCATTCATGATCAAGAACACTCTATCTTATAGCTTGCTTGCGACCGCGCTCTGGTGCGGTGCTACTTTTGCACAGGAAGCCGCGCAAGACAGCGAAACGCCACAAACACAGGTCGGAAGCGATCTGGACCTGGGCGAAGCCGGCCCGCGCGTGGGCGAGCAATATGTCAAGGAACAATCCGGCGACTGGGATATCACTTGCCTGAAGACAGAAAACGGAGATGATCCCTGCTTGATGCGTCAGGTTCTGAACGGTCAAGAAGGGCAGCCCATTGCGGATATCACGGTCACCAAACTGCCCGAAGGTTCCGCCGCGATTGCCGGCGCAACCGTTCTTGTCCCTCTGGAAGTTCTTCTGCAGGCGCAGATTGCGCTATCAATAGATGGTGCCCCAGGCCGCCGCTATAATTACCACCACTGCAACCCTGTGGGTTGTCTGGCGCAGCTAGGGTTCACGCAAGGCGATGTCGACGCGATGAAAGCCGGAAGCAAGGCCGTGCTCTCGCTGGTATCTGTGGTAGCGCCGACGCAGTTGTTGGAACTAGAAGTTTCTCTGGCCGGGTTCACTGCCGGATTTGACGGACTGCAAGCGCAGCAGAATTGATACCCGATGCAAAAAAGAGGCGGCTTTTCAGATCAGCCGCCTCGAATGTTTAGGGCCTTAGACCTGCTTTAATGCCAGCACAGCGTTAAGACCGCCGAATGCAAACGCATTGCTGAGCGCGACATCAACCTTAGATTCTCGCGCCTCGTTTGGGACTACGTCCAGTGCGCATTCAGGATCGGGTTCTTCGTAGCCAATAGTCGGAGCAATGACGCCGTCGCGCAGCGCCATTATACAGGCCAACAACTCAACCGCACCGGTTCCGCCGATCAAATGGCCATGCATGGACTTGGTGGATGAGATCATCAGATCATCCGCATGTGGACCGAACACATCCGCAACCGCCGCGCATTCTGTTTTGTCATTGGCCGCCGTTCCGGTGCCGTGGGCGTTGATATATCCCACCTGATCCGCATTGATACCCGCATCAGACAAAGCACCCGAAATCGCACGTGCAGCCCCTTGTTTGCTGGGCATGACGATATCGGCCGCATCCGAGGTCATGGCAAAACCGACCACTTCGCACAGGATGTCAGCGCCGCGCGCACGTGCGTGTTCGTATTCTTCAAAGACAAAGACGCCCGCGCCTTCGCCTTGGACCATTCCGTTGCGATTGGCACTAAAAGGACGGCAGGCATCTTTGGACATCACCCGCAGCCCTTCCCATGCCTTGACCCCGCCAAAGCACAGCATGGATTCCGCGCCACCGGTCAACATTGCCGGGGCCGCTCCGCTGCGGACCATCTGAAACGCCAACGCCATGGCATGGTTGGACGATGCACAGGCTGTCGATACGGTAAAGCTGGGCCCCTTGAGGTTATGCTCCATCGAAACATGGCTGGCTGCCGCGTTGTTCATCAACTTTGGCACGACGAATGGATGAACCCGGTTCTTACCATCCTCATAGACCGAGCGGTAATTGTCGTCCCAAGTCGATACACCGCCCCCTGCGGTTCCCAGAACAACGCCTGAACGCGCGGCCAAGTCGCCGTGGAACTCGATGCCAGACTGTTCGATCGCCTCTTTCGCAGCGGTCAGAGTGAATTGCGTGAACCTGTCATACAGGCTCATTTGTTGACGGTTAAAACGGCCCTCGGCTTCGAATCCGCGGACTTGACCGCCAATTTTGATGGCCAGCCGTTCGACGTCACGAAACTCGAGGTCCGAAATGCCGCAACGCCCTTCGCGCATCGCCTCAAGCGTCGCGGGAACGGAATGGCCCAACGAGTTGATCGTTCCGGCCCCGGTAATAACAACGCGTTTCATGATCCTGTGTCAGACCTTTTCCGACACGAGTTTTTCAATGCCCGCGATGATTGCCGCCACGTTCGAGATGTCAAAATCGCTGGCCGACGGTTCGTTCGCATTGAACGGGACCGAGATGTCAAACTCTTCCTCGATGGCGAAAATGCTCTCGACCAGTCCAAGGCTATCGATTCCCAGATCCTCGAGCGTACTATCGGGCGTCACATCCGAAGGTTCCAGCACGGCCTGCTCGGCGATGATGGCGATGACGCGGTCGGTGATGCTCATGTCGATCCTCTGATTATCACATTGAGGATGATTTAATCGCTCGGCGACTGTTTGAAAACAGCCTTTTTCAGCGCCTCGACGTCACGCGCCATGCGCGGCAAACGCCGTTGAGCTTTGTATACGTCCGTATGAGTTTCCATCTTGATACCCGGATACCCCATGATCACACGGCCTGCTGGTACGTTGGACAAGATTTTTGTACCGCCGCCCGAAATCACCCCGTCACCGATAAATATGTTGTCGGCAACGCCGGTCTGACCGCCCAGAACAACATTATTTCCAATATCAACCGATCCAGATACGCCGGTCTGACCGCACAGAAGGCAATCGCGACCAACCCGCGTATTGTGGCCGACATGCACAAGGTTATCCAGTTTGGAGCCATCGCCGATCCGGGTGTTCCGGATTGTGCCATTGTCCACGGTGCAATTCGCTCCGACCTCGACATCATCCCCAATCTCGACGGCACCAAGCGAGTGGATGCGCAGCCAGCTTTGCGCGCGCGCATCGCCCTTGTCGCCCATAGTCTTGCGTACGTTTTCGACGTCCGAGACCTCGGGGGTCACAAAGCTGAACCCGTCCCCGCCAATCCGTGCGCCTGGTTGCGCGATAAAACGGTCCCCAATGACAGCACGGGCCCCTATGCTGACCATCTCGCGCAGCAAGGCGTTTTTGCCAAGAACAGCGTCCATACCAACGACGCAATGGCTGCCAATCACTGAACCATCGCCGATCTTCGCTCGCGCTCCGATCACTGCGAGAGGGCCAACCGATACATCTTCCCCTAGCTCTGCCGACGGGTCGACAACGGCTGAGGGGTGAATGCCCGGGTCAATCCCCTGCCCGCGATCCAACATCGCAGTAATACCAGCCATGGCCATACGAGGGCGTGGAACAAAGATCGCGGCGGACAATCCCAAAGCCTGCCAATCGGCCCCTTCCCACAACACCGCCGAACGGGCCGCTCCGCCACCAAGTGCCTCGGCATATTTGGGTGACATTGCCATTGCCAGATCATTCGAGCCCGCATCTGCGGGTTCCGCGGCGCGTTGGATCGTCAGCGATGTGTCGCCCTCGCAGGTCGCGCCCAAAGCGTCGGAAATCTGCTGGATGGTATAGTTCATGTCGGGTTCCCCGGATTAAGGATAACCCGGTGATTACCCCTGAACGTCCGGCAGGGCTACCCCTGCTTTCTGCAGAGCCTCCCAGATTTTCTGATCGCGGCCGTAAACGTCACGGCGATACTGCACATCCCCTTTCGGGCCGATATAGGCTGTCCGGTAAATCAAGTGAACCGGCACATGCTGTTTGAGCGGAACAGTTATTTCCTTACCGGTGGACAAAACACGTTGAAAGAATGCTTTGGGATCTTCTTCCTGCTTGGCCAGCAACGCATAGGCAAACTCGAACGGTTGGGCCAGTCGGATGCACCCATGCGAGAACGCGCGCGTTTCCCGGGCAAACAGGCTTTTCTGCGGCGTATCATGAAGGTAGATGTTGTACTGGTTGGGGAACATGAACTTCACCAACCCCAACGCATTGCTTTTGCTGGGGGGTTGACGCATCGCGAATGGGAAGTTCCGTGCCGTGTATTGCGAAAAATCAACTGCTCCACGATCGATCTGACGACCACTGCGATCTGTAATGTGGATATGATTAACTGCATTCGGGTTGGATTGCAGTTGCGGTAAATATTCCTTGGTGATGATCGAGCGCGGCACATACCAGCTGGGGTTGATCACCATATGCTCCATCTTATCCGAGAATTCCGGGCTCCGACGATCGTGAACATTTTTGCCAATAACAGCGCGGGTTTCAAAGGTTACCAGCCCATCATCCACAATTTTGGCGGAAAAATCCGCCTGATTTACCAGGATATGACGCTCTCCCCGCTCGCGGGGCAACCAGCGTTCGCGTTCGAGCGCTACATATACGGATTTCAGACGGTCTGACGCGCTTCGGTTCAACTCGGTGATCGTGCCCTGCCCGGCCACCCCATCCGATGCGAGACCATGCGCGGTTTGGAAAGCCTTCACTGCTGCAAGTAGTTCTTTGTCAAACTTGGGGCTTGCCGACGGTTTCATATATCCCATCGTGATCAGCCGATTGCGCAGCTTGATGACGTTTGGCTCGGTGTCACCGAATTCCAACTTGTCGATGGGCACACCAGCGCCCCATCCGCCCTGATCCACCAATGTCTGCAGGGCTAGCTTTTGCTTCATCAATGCGCGGTATTGCGCAGTCTGGGGCGGCAAACCGTCTATATAGGACGCACCGCCAGCAATGACGCCGCGCAAATGATCTTTGGTTGATCTTCTCTGGACTTTACGCACCAGACCGTCGTCAATTTCGGAAGGGCGCAACGCCCCCGAGTACATGTCATTTGCATAGCGAACAAAAGCACGGGTCAACGAGATCTCGATTGCGCCGATTTCGCGCAGAGAACGAGCATTTTCCATTTTGGCCATAAGGCCCTGCGCGCCATATTTGTCTTCCGGCAACCCGTGTAAATGTACCGAAGTCAATGCCCGCATTAAATGCGCGCGGCGCGTTTGGTGTTCTTTCGACGTCCCTGTCCAGATTGGCGCGAACCCGGTTTCTCGATAGAAGTCCGCAATACCAGATCCCGCAGGTGCAAACTCGGCAACGGCCATTTGAAAGCTGGTCGCAGGCGCACGTTCCGCATGCGCAAAGCTGACAGATGCGGTCACACAAGCCGCGACTACAAAACCGGTATAAGCACGAAAAAACGTTCGCATGGGATGACCTTGACTAAACAATGACTTATGCGTCGCACTGGACGCGTTCAGACAATATGGTTTTCCTCATAACCTTATGTCCATTCACAAATACCTCAATTTGACGCTTCTTTATCCGCGTGATGCGCGTTTGCATCGGACACCCAAAAACCGAAGTAACCTGCCCTAAGTTTAAACAGAAAAGCGTCATCTGCGCAAAAAACTGCCGAAAATTCCCCCTTGAAAAGATGAATATGAAAGACTTCTTGGCGCTCTTCCGCGACTGTGCCATAAATTCGCCACCTGGGATGGGAAAAAATTAAGAACGCGCGCGTAACATCGTGTGCAGGCAGGAACAGTACGGGACGAAACATAAAATGACTACGAGCAGTTCCTCGGGCATGACCCGGCGGGCCCTATTGGGCGCATTTGCGGCAACAGCAGTGGTTGCAGCACCGACATATTCAAACGCAGCAGGTTTCCTCCGCGGTGGCGGCGATATTCGTCGTATCCGTATGTATTCCGGTCGCACAGGCGAGCGGATCGATATGATATATTGGGTTGATGGCAAGTACATCAAGGACGCTGTCAAAGAAGTGAACCACTTCATGCGTGACTGGCGGACGGACCAAGTCAAAGACATGGACCTGCGCACTATCGACATCATGGCCGCTTCGCATAATCTGCTGGACGCAAACGAACCTTATATGCTGCTGTCGGGATACCGGTCGCCACAGACAAATGCTATGCTGCGGTCTCGCTCGCGTCGCGTGGCAAAGAACTCCCTTCACATGAAAGGCCAGGCTGCAGATTTGCGTCTTGCTTCTCGGTCGGTTTCGCAGATGGCGAAGGCTGCGATTTCATGCCGTGCGGGCGGTGTCGGTAAATACTATCGTTCGAACTTTGTTCATATGGATTGCGGCGAGGTCAGGTCCTGGGGCGGTTGATACCTGCTAAAGACCATGTCTTCTCTAGCTGGCAGGCGCGATTCTTTCGCGCCTTTGTCTTTGCCGGGTCATCCAACCGAGATACCGACCAAGTGTTTGGCCTGAATTGTTCTGGTTGACGTAAAATCGGCCCCGTTGCGCCTTTTTCGACGCTACAAACAAGTTACTTGCCGATGATTCAGCGCGGGGGTGCTGTCATCTGCACATCGAAAACCGGCCACACCTCGCAAAAGGTTTCGACAAAAAAACGGCCGCAATTTCTTGCGACCGTTCGGAAATCGGAGTTCGAAACGATTAACGCTTCGAGAACTGGAACGAACGACGAGCTTTGCGCTTACCGTATTTCTTACGTTCCACAACGCGGCTGTCGCGGGTCAGGAAGCCAGCGGCTTTCAGAGCGCCACGCAGCGAGGGATCGTACAGTTGCAGCGCTTTCGAGATGCCGTGCTTGACCGCACCGGCCTGACCGGTCAGGCCACCGCCTTTGACGGTTGCAACAACGTCGAACTCACCTTCCACACCGGCAACCTGGAACGGTTGGCGCAGGATCAGCTGCAGAACGGGGCGAGCAAAGTACTTGTCCTGATCTTTGCCGTTCACGGTAACCTTACCGGAACCCGGCTTGATCCAAACGCGGGCAACAGCGTCTTTACGCTTGCCGGTGGCGTAGGAACGGCCCAGCTCGTCACGGACGGGCTCGCGCGCGATGACTTCTTCAGCCACGGTTTCAACGCCTGCGACGGCGCTCAGCTCTTCGAGAGTATTGATCTGATCAGCCATCGGTCATTAGCTCCGGGTGTTTTTCTTGTTCATGGACTTCACGTCCAGAACTTCGGGCGCTTGCGCCTCGTGGGGATGCTCGGCACCAGCGTAAACGCGCAGATTGGTCATCTGCTTGCGCGCCAGACGGTTGCCCGGCAGCATGCGCTTGACCGCTTGGGTTACGACGCGCTCGGGGTGTGCACCTTCCAGGATCTGCTGTTTGGTGCGCGACTTGATGCCGCCCGGGTGGCCAGTGTGCCAGTAGAAGTTCTCTTCGCGCTTCTTGCCGGTCATCTGGATTTTGTCAGCGTTGATCACGATGACATTGTCGCCCATGTCCATGTTCGGGGTGAACGACGCTTTGTGCTTGCCACGCAGGCGCATGGCGACGATCGAGGCAAGACGGCCCAGAACAACGCCCTCAGCGTCGATCAGGATCCATTTCTTGTCGATGTCTGCAGGTGTTGCAGAAAAGGTTTTCATGGCAGGATAGTCCTGTTTGATGTGAAAGACCGCCCCAAGTCAGAGCGGTCCGAATTCGATGGAGCGTATGTAGAGGGGAGTGTGGCGCAGGTCAACAACAGCAATGTCTTTTAAATCAAGCAATAACAGAAACTTATAAAATAGGTATTATTTTACCCCAATCTAAACGCTGATTTGCTCGGGCGGATTGTCTAGTAGGTTGCGCAGGCGTTGCATTGCGTCCTCGAACCTTTCCAAAGAGACATGGCCGTTCATTGCAATACGCACTGCGTTCGGCGCACGACCATCCCGTAAAGCAAATTCATCAGCCGAACGCAGTTGGATGCCTTCCCGCTCCGCCGCACGACTGAACGCTGCGGCGCGCCAACCGGAGGGCAGGTTTAGCCAGACAAAAGGCACGTCCGGTGCCCAATTCAGGTCAAACCCTCCCAAAGCATTCACAGTCACGCGAACATATTCACCCATTTTCAGTCGAACATCGCGTGCAATGCGCCGCGTGCGGGGGTCGGACAACATTAACCGAGTTAACTCGGCAAGCGGCTGCGCAAGACCGAAATAACCGTATTCAGCCGACCGACGCAGATCTACACTTCGTTCGCGCGGCGCAATAGCGAAACCAACACGCAGCGCGGGCGTCAGCGTCTTGGAGATGGAGGACACGTGCCACCCCCGCTCTGGTGCAAGAGCGCGATAGCTGGGTTCACGCGCTTCGCCCATTCGGTAGCAATCATCCTCGATGATTTGTAGATCAAAGCGTCGCGCGATTTCGACAACCTCTTTCCTTCGCTCAAGTGGCGTATGCGCGCCGGTGGGATTTTGCACTTCAGGTGACACGCAAACAGCCTGGGCAGGGTTCTGGTGCAGAACGTGCTCCATTGCGCTGGGGTCGATTCCCCACTTGTCCATCTTTACGCCGACCACTTCAGAGCGCATGAGTTCCCCGGCTCTGCGGAATCCCGCGTAAGACAAGTCTTCCACCAAAACGATGGGCTTGGGTCCTCGCAGGATGGTTTGGAAGACAAGGCAAAGGCCGTTCTGCCCCCCGTGCGTAAGTACAATGTCATCATGGGACAATGCGCCCAAGGGCAGATCCGACAACCACTCGACCACCGCCTGACGCATGGGTTTGTAAGCATCTCGGGTGGGGTAGTTCAGAAACAATCCCGGATCCGCATGCGAAACTTTTTGCAAGCACTCGCGGATCAGGGCCACTTGCCCCACATCGGCTAAGCGTGGGCTGAACAGGCTGACATTTGCGCTATACTTGTCCTCGCGCAAATGCAGTTGCCGTGCCCAAACGTCGTCCAGTATCGGCGATTTTGGAGGGGCGACAAATGTACCACGCCCCACCTCGGCATGCAGCAACCCCTCATCGGTCAGAATAGTATAGGCGCGCGCCACAGTGCCCGGTGTGATTTGTAACCGATACGCCAGCTCCCGGACCGGAGGCAACTTGGCTCCGACTTCCAGTAAATTGTTATCAATAGCTTTTCGAATTGTATCGGCCACCAGAGTATACTTGGGGCCTTTGGATTTCGGCAGTGATTCCGGCCAAATTGTATCCATTACAATTCTTCCTTTGATTTTAATACAATGTGGAATGTATCAATCAAACATACCGAACATATTACGTTTGTGTCAATACAATTTGAAAGGATACCCAAGATGACACGCGCAATGCACACCCCTGCCCTTTTGTTGCTGAACGACAGCCCTCGGTTGCCGCTGATCGCATCGCTGGCCGTGCGGTTTGCGGCGACTGTCACCAAGTGGGAGCGACAGCGCCGCAGCAGGGTAAATTTGTCAAAGCTGGATGATCGGTTGCTGCGTGACGTCGGGTTGACCCGCCATCAGGCCGACCGCGAAATCAATCGCCCGTTCTGGCACGGGTAGCAAATCCCCAGTCCCATTTGGGACCTCTTCCTTGGCCGGGCTTGACCCGGCCATTTTTTATCCGAATGCTGCTGCAGCCGAGCCTTCTGGGGGCAGAGAATAAGTCATTGTCGCACGGGCCACAGGTTTATCTGAGCCCTCCGAAAACATCAGCACATCACCAACGGCCAAAGTTTTTCCAAGTTTCAGCAAGGTGCAATGTGCGATCATGTCCCGCGCTCCATCTGGTTTGCGCATAAAATCCATCGAGCAACCTGTGGTAACAGCCAGAGACTGTCGGCCTTTGCGTGCAAGAATAATCGCGTAAACGCAGACATCCGCCAGACCGAACATCGACGGACCCGACACAGTTCCCCCCGGCCGCAAATGACGGTCTTCAACGACCAGCCGCATGGTGATTTTGTCTTCGGTCAGATCTTCGACTACGAAATCGCGATGAACTTGCGGAAAGATCTGATGCATGTAGTCGCTTAACTCTGCCCGGTTCAGAACCAATGACATACTTCCCCTCCTCGATTTGCCGACCTAGAGTTGGCCCCACATCAGATCGGAGGGCAAGATGGGAATTCTGGAACGTCGCGACACGGGTGCGGTTGCAAGGTTGAAAATGAACGCACCAGAGCGGCTTAATGCCCTGAGCGACGAAATGCTGACCGCCTTGCAGGATGAGTTCGACACGTTGCGCGAAGACCAGACGATCCGCGCTGTTGTCCTGTCGGGCGAAGGCAAAGCGTTCTGCGCAGGGCATGACCTAAAACAAATGACTGCCGGTCGTCAGAGCGAAGACGGAGGCAAAGCGTATTTCCAGGATCTTTTTGCCAGATGCGCGCGAATGATGTTGTCGATCCAGTCCCTACCCCAACCCGTCATTGCGCAGGTTCATGGTATTGCGACCGCGGCCGGGTGCCAATTAGTGGCCACCTGCGATCTTGCCGTCGCCGCCGAAGGCACAAGGTTTGGCGTAAATGGGGTAAATATCGGGCTGTTCTGCTCGACGCCGATGGTGGCGCTCAGTCGCAACATTCCGCGAAAGAAGGCGTTTGAAATGCTGACCACAGGCGATTTCATATCCGCTGAGCGCGCAACAGAGCTTGGGCTGGTCAACCGCGTCGTCCCTGAAATGCTGCTTGAACACGAAAGTCAGGCACTGGCGGAAAAGTTGGCAGACAAGCTTGGGTCGGCGGTCAAGATCGGCAAACAAGCTTTTTACCAACAACTCGATATGCCAATCGAAAAAGCCTATGACTATGCCGGTGAGGTAATGGCGCAGAATATGCTGCATCGGGATACCGAGGAAGGAATATCAGCATTTATCGAAAAAAGACCGCCAAATTGGCAGCAATAACGCAATTGTTCTTAAGTATTTTATACACTGTTCGCATTTTTGGACTTTTCAAAAGGGCAACACTGTGGCAATGCTGAGACAAGGCTAAGGCCGAATTACGTATTTTGGGTCGCCGTAGGCGGAAGGTCCCTCCGAGCTGGTCTCTCTCACCAGCGTTGACATTCCCGCAGCGGCGACCCCAAAATTTCCCAGAAAATGTAAGAGTTCCGCCCCATGAGGGTTTGCGTTGCTTTGTGCTGTGCCCTATGTGGCAGCGCATGACACAGAAATTGCATATCGTGGGCGGCGGCATGGCCGGGTCCGAGGCAGCCTGGCAGGCTGCGGAAATGGGCGTTGACGTGGTGATCCATGAAATGCGACCCAAAGTAGGCACCTTTGCGCATCAGACTGGAAATCTGGCCGAAATGGTGTGTTCGAACTCGTTCCGGTCCGACGATGATGAGCAGAACGCTGTGGGTCTGTTGCATTGGGAAATGCGGGCAGCCAACGGATTGATCATGACAACCGCAGACACTCATCGCTTGCCTGCGGGCGGAGCGTTGGCCGTGGACCGCGACCCTTTTGCCGAGTCTGTCACAGACAAGCTGCACGCCCATCCACGTGTCGAAGTGACCGGAGAAGAAGTTACTGCCCTGCCCGATGACGGCCATTGGATCATTGCAACCGGTCCACTGACCTCGGCCGCGCTTAGCGAGTCGATCCGTTCTGAGACAGGGGCCGAGTCACTGGCGTTTTTCGATGCCATTGCTCCTATCGTCTACGCGGACAGTATCGACATGAGCAAAGCCTGGATGCAGTCGCGATATGACAAGGGCGAGACCGAGGAAGAGCGGACCGCATATCTCAATTGCCCCATGGACCGAGACCAGTACGAGGCATTCATCGACGCTCTGCTGGCTGCCGATAAGACCGAATTCCACGAGGGCGAAACGGCGGGCTATTTCGATGGATGTCTGCCGATCGAAGTCATGTCCGAGCGTGGCCGGGAAACGCTGCGCCATGGCCCGATGAAGCCGGTCGGTCTGACCAACCCGCATCAGCCCGAGGTCAAGCCGCATGCGGTTGTACAATTGCGTCGGGACAATGCGCTGGGGACGTTGTTTAACATCGTCGGCTTCCAGACCAAGATGAAATACGGCGCGCAAACGGACGTCTTTCGGATGATCCCCGGGCTTGAGAATGCCAGTTTTGCCCGTCTGGGCGGCATTCATCGCAACACGTTCATCAACTCTCCAACCCTTTTGGATGAGCAGATGCGTCTGAAATCACGCCCTAATATCCGGTTTGCGGGACAGATCACCGGTGTCGAAGGTTATGTCGAAAGTGCAGCCATGGGGTTGTTGGCCGGACGGCTCGCCGCAGCAGAGATGCTGGGTCGCACCCTTCCGGACGTTCCGCAGGACAGCGCCATGGGGGCCCTGATCCACCACATCACAGGTGGGGCCGACGCCAAGACGTTTCAGCCTATGAACGTGAACTTCGGCCTGTTCCGTCCTGTCGACGGTTTTAAGGGCGGACGTCGGGGGCGCAAAGATCGCTACAAGGCTTATACGGATCGCGCCAAGGCGGCTTGGACTGACTGGCTCACCCAATGCTGACTGGACGTGTGACGCTGAAGAAGCCTAACATGGTGATATGAGCGATGATTATCTAAAGGACGTCTATGGCCTCGACACGCCCGAGGCCACGCGCGATCACTATCAGAAATGGGCCTCATCCTATGATTCAGAAGTCGAGGCGCACGGGTATGCAACCCCCGGCCGCGTGGCCGAGGCGCTCTGGTCCAAGCTTCCCGAACCTCAGACGCCAATTCTGGATTATGGATGTGGAACTGGCCTGTCTGGCGAGGCCCTGAACGCTGTCGGATTTCAGGTGATTGACGGCATCGACCCAACGCCGAAAATGCTAGAAGGCGCAAAGGCCAAAGGCGTTTACCGAACCCTAAGCACTTTTGATATCGCGGATCCAAACCCGTTGAAAGTCGGAGGCTACAAAGCCATCGCGGCAATCGGTGTAATAAGTGTAGGCGCCGCGCCGCCCGAGACGTTTGATATGCTGATGAATGCTTTGCCCACAGGCGGTCTACTCGCATTCTCCTTTAATGATCATACGCTTGAGGATCACACCTATACATGCCGCCTGAACGATTGGCTTGATATGGGGGCCGCGCGGCTGCTATTGCGCGAATATGGTCCGCACCTTCCTGGAATGGACCTTCAATCCGACGTCTACATTGTTGAAAAAGCGTGACATTCACAACCAGGTTTGCACCTTCTCCGACCGGCCCATTACATCTTGGGCATGCCTATTCGGCACTGCTGGCCAGCGATATGGCTACGGATCAGCAAGGCGTATTCCTGTTGCGGATCGAAGATATCGACCGATCCCGCTCTAGAACGCATTGGGAAGATCAGATTTATGATGATCTTGAGTGGCTTGGATTAAGCTGGCCAAGCCCGGTTCTGCGTCAGAGCGAACGCCTGCACGTATATGAAGCAGCACTTGAGGACCTCTGGTCGCAAGGCCTGCTGTATCCTTGCACATGTAACCGCAGGGATATCGCCGCAGCTGCCAGCGCACCGCAGGAGGGTGCTCCTCTCTTAGGGCCGGACGGGCTTGTCTATCCCGGAACCTGTCGTAACGCAGCCATTCGGACGGGTGCTATGCCGCGAAAGGTTCCTCTGCGATTGGATATGGAACAAGCCGGTCGGGTCGTCCCCCCCGAAATCGAGATGAGTTTCCTGGAAACCGGCTTTGGACCGAACCGTGAAACCGGGCAAATTTCATTCAGCCGGGCAGATTTGGTTAATACGATTGGAGATGTCGTTCTCTCGCGCCGAGATATGGGTACGTCTTATCACCTATCGGTGGTTCTGGATGATGCCGAACAGGGAGTAACGCGGGTCGTGCGTGGGCGCGATCTGTTCGAGGCAACTCGAATCCATATTCTTCTACAAATTCTTCTGGGGCTGCCGCGCCCCTCTTATCACCACCACAGCCTGATCCGCGACGATATCGGTAAAAGACTGGCCAAGCGGGATGATGCCCGCGCTATTTCCAAATACCGGGCTGATGGAGCCAGCCCGGAAGACATTCGTGAGATGGTGGGCCTACACCATCGGTGACATCAGCTCGACCTCGTCACCGTCACGAACTGCAGTGTAAAAACAGCTGCGCCTGTTCGTGTGGCAGGCCGGTCCTGATTGTCGCACGACGACCAGCAGGCAATCCCGATCACAGTCGACGCGAAAATCAACCAACTCCTGCACATGGCCCGAGCTTTCGCCCTTGATCCAGAAGGATTGCCGGGATCGAGACCAATAAGTTACGCGCCCGGAGGACAGCGTTTTTTCAACCGCCTGCATGTTCATCCAGGCCATCATCAACACCTCGCCCGAGTTTTCGTCCTGGGCAATGGCGGGGATTAAACCGGCCTCGTTGTATTTTAAGGTGGAAGGGTCGAAGGCGACTGTTCCTGTCATGGTAAAAACCTTTTGCATCCCGATGGATGCTGACTATGTATGGGGAACAGTCAATGAGGGAAAGCCATGTCCGGCGAAAATGACCTGATCAAGCTCTACTCCGGCCGCATTCTTGCTTTGGCTTCCGATATTCCGCATCTGGATCGGTTGGAAAACCCGGATGCCACAGTGAAAAAACGGTCGCCTTTGTGCGGGTCAACGGTAACGGTTGACGTCAAGCTAGAGAATGGGCGCGTCTCCGAATTCGGGCAGGATGTTAAAGCGTGTGCTTTGGGCCAAGCCTCGGCTGCTGTCGTCGGAGCTG
Source organism: Ruegeria sp. HKCCD7628 (assembly GCF_057221005.1). Lineage (NCBI taxonomy): Bacteria > Pseudomonadati > Pseudomonadota > Alphaproteobacteria > Rhodobacterales > Roseobacteraceae > Ruegeria > Ruegeria sp. HKCCD7628. The sequence continues at coordinate 131,468 of NZ_JBWVBA010000001.1, read as the reverse complement.
GCGTTATCGGAGCCACACGGGCACAGGTCGAAACTGCGCGCGATCAGTTGTCGGCAATGTTGAAGCAAAACGGCCCTGCCCCAGACTCGCCATTTGATGCCCTTGAGGTTCTGATGCCCGCGCGAGACTATAAGAACCGACATGCCTCGATCTTACTGGCGCTGGATGCCACCGCCGAGGCAATGGAACAGGCCGAACAAGCCAATTGCGCCTAAGCGTAGCGTTTTCTTGTGATCCGGTCTAACTTCCTGTGAAATCAGCGGAGCGACCGATTTGAATAATCTGCTCGAACACTTTGTGACGCTTTGGGTCGTTATTGATCCCATCGGTACTATTCCCGTCTTCATCGCAGTCACCGCCGGGCTCGAGGCCGCGGCTCGGCGCAAAATGGCGCTGCTGGCGTCAGTTATCAGTGCCGGTGTTCTGCTGTTCTTTCTTGTCTTTGGCCAGTTGTTGATTGAGGCGCTGGATATCGGCCTTAATTCCTTCCAAGTGGCCGGAGGGATCATCCTGTTTCTATTCGCACTCACAATGATATTCGGCGAAAGTAAGCAAGACGTTGAACAGAAAGCGGCCGAGGACGACGAGCAGGACAAGTTACATCAGCACAATCCCGCGATATTTCCTCTGGCAGTTCCATCTTTGGCCTCGCCTGGCGCGATGTTGGCTATTGTCATTCTAACCGACAATAACCGCTACAGTGCCGCGGATCAGGGCATCACTGCGCTGGTCATGCTTTCAGTTGTCGCGGTCGCGTTTGTGCTGATGCTGTTGGCCGAGCCTATTATTCGCCTGATCGGACATTCCGGAGCAGCGATAATCAGCCGCGTAATGGGCATGATACTTGCTTCGGTCGCGGTGAATTCCGTCCTGTCGGCGATGTTGGAAATCATGAAAACCGGTCAGCTATAAAAAAGCCGCCGCACCTTCCGGGCGGAAAGGGCGGCGGCAGGCTGTGCGTGTCTCATGTGGGGTCCGGAGGTCCGCGCAGGGCCGAGGCATGGCCCTTCAAGGGAATTAGGACAGGCAGGTCACCCTTGATTCAGATGGGGATGACAGCGCGGGATATTCGGCACGAGATCGCAGGCAGAAAGGGTCAGAACACTGCAGGAAGGTGAAGAGCGACCATCAACATGACCACCAAAGACACCGCACCCACCGCATCTTGCAGTAAAGTTGTGTGCGAGCGGCTTATCGCGGTCTTGATCTGGGTCAGCATGGGTCACCTCCGGTCAGGGTTTTAATCCTTTGTTGACCTTTTGTTCTCATATTTCCCCGAGTCGGTAAAGAACTTTTTGAGAACATTTGCGAACTTTGTTGTTAACCCACTGAAATTAAACGGATCGCTTCATCCTGCTTCATTAACCACAATAGAACGCGAACGGCTTTGCCCCGTTTTGTCGTAAGTTTTGGATCCTTACCCAGTAAATTCCGGGCATCGCTTTGGGCGATCGCCATCAACCCGGCTTGCCGCTCAAGATCGGCAATTCTGAACTTAGGCAGACCAGACTGCGCCGTGCCGATCAGATCACCGGCGCCGCGCATTTGCAGATCGGTCTCGGAGATTCGAAACCCATCTTCTGTCTCGCGCAGTACCTCTAGCCGCTTGCGTCCCCCGTCGCTCAGCGGCGCTTGGTACATCAACAAGCAAGTCGAATCCGCCTCTCCTCGCCCGACTCGACCCCGCAACTGATGTAGCTGGGCGAGTCCAAAAATTTCCGCGCGCTCGATCACCATGATGGAGGCGTTCGGGACATTCACCCCGACTTCGATAACTGTCGTCGCCACAAGAACTTTGGTGTGACCCTCTTGAAAGGTTTTCATCGCGGCGTCTTTTTCGGCAGCGGGCATCTGGCCATGTACCAAACCGACCACATCTTCACCCAATATGGCGCGCAGCCGCCTGAACCTTTCTTCAGCCGCAGTCAGATCTGAGACCTCGGATTCGTCTACCAATGGACAAACCCAATAGCATTGACGACCTTCGTCGATGGCACGGCGCAGATGGCTGACAACTTCCTCCATCCGATCGGTGCTGACGATGGCGGTTTTGATGGGCTTTCGACCCGGTGGTTTTTCGTCAAGAACCGAAACGTCCATGTCGCCATATTGCGCCAAAGCAAGGCTGCGGGGGATAGGGGTGGCCGTCATGACCAATACATCCGCGCCCTTCCCTTTCTCAGAGAGTTCCATTCGCTGACGCACCCCAAACCTGTGCTGTTCATCCACAATCGCCAACCGCAGCGCGTTGAACTCTACATCACTTTGAAACACCGCATGTGTACCAACAAGGATATGAATGTTCCCCTGTTGCAGCGCCGCCAACTTGGCGCGCCGCTCAGTCCCTTTGTCGCGTCCGGTCAGGATTTCAAGCACGATACCAGCCTGTTCGGCCAGCGGGCGCAAGCCTTCCAGATGCTGTCGCGCCAAGATTTCAGTCGGTGCCATCATGACACCCTGACCACCGGCTTCGACGGCAACCAACAACGCCATGAACGCCACCAGTGTCTTCCCGGCCCCGACATCGCCTTGCAGCAATCTGTTCATACGCGCATCAGAGGCCATATCGGCCGTGATTTCGTTGATCGCCCGCATCTGCGCACCAGTCGGAGTGTATGGCAGGTTTTGCAGGACCTTGGATTGTAATCGCCCTGTGCCGATGCTCACTATACCGCGGGCCTTGCGTTCGCGTTGCCGTGCCAGTGCCAGTGTTACCTGATGCGCAAACAGCTCATCATAAGCCAGCCTTTGCCGCGCGGGAGCATGCGCGGACACATCGTCGGCCCCGTTCGGTCCATGCGCGGCTGTTATTGCATCGATCCAACTTGGCCACTCCTGCTGTCCCACCTGAGCCGGGTCGATCCACTCGTCCAAAGCGGGAGCGCGGGACAAAGCACTACGGGTCGCCTTGAACGCGACTTTTTGCGTCACGCCTTGCGTCAAATGATACACCGGTTCGAATTCGGGGATGTCACCAGCGCTTTCGATGGGCAGGATATGGTCGGGATGAACCATCTGAGCCATTCCATCAAACAACTCCAACTTACCCGAAATGATCCTGCGCGCCCCCTCAGGAAGCATCTTTTTGAGGTAATCGCCACGTGCATGGAAAAAGACCAACTGGAATTCCGTTTGCGCATCCTCGACATGGATGCGGTAAGCACCGCCCTTGTTGCGCGATGGGCGGTGCACACCAATGGTTACCTCAACCGTCAGTGTAGATGGCAGATCGACACCCTGAATCGTGTTCCTTCTACGCCGGTCGACAACCGCATAAGGCAGCCCGAATAGAACATCGCGCGGAGTTTCGACACCAGATTGCGTGAGATTTTGCGCAATTTTGGGGCCGACGCCGTCTAAAGTTTCCAACCGGGCAAATAGGGGAAACAGAAGTTCAGGACGACCACTCATGCCGAACCAATCAGTTGCAACCAGCCATCTTCATCAAGGGTCTGAATGCCAAGTTCGGCAGCTTTCTGTGCCTTCGATCCGGCTCCTGGTCCCGCCACAAGAATATCGGTCTTTTTACTGACAGACCCAGATACTTTGGCACCCAATGCCTCTGCCCGGGCCTTGGCCTCGGCTCGGGTCATTTTTTCCAATGTCCCTGTGAAAACGACAGTTTTCCCGTCGACGGGGCTGCCACTTGTATCGGGGCGTTTTGCATCCTCAACGTCCAGCTGAGCAACGAGTGAATCAATCGTTTCACGTTCTGCCACTTGCGCGAAAGCCGAGACCAGAGCCCTGGCCATGACCTCACCCACGCCATCAATGGCCAACAGGTCTTCCCACTCAGGCCCGTCAAAGCTGCTGGCTGCCGTGATTGCAACTTCGAACTCATCCCAAGCGCCATAATGGTTCGCCACAAGGTTCGAGGCGGCCTCTCCCATATGTCGGATGCCGAGTGCAAATAGCAGGCGACCAAACGGAATGCGCCGCTTTTCATCAATGGCGTCCCACAGGTTACCGACGCTTTGTGCGCCCCAACCCTTTCTGTTTGCCAGCTTGTTAAGGTTCGCAGAATCCCGCAGTTGCAATGTAAAGATATCGACCGGAGTTTTGATCGGCAGATCCGGGTCATCATAGAACATTTCTATTTGCTTGGCGCCCAACCCCTCGATATCGAACGCCTTGCGAGATACAAAATGTTTCAATTTTTCCACGGCCTGCGCGGGACAAACGATTCCACCTGTGCAGCGCCGGACGGCATCCCCTTCCTCACGCACTGCATCACTGTCGCACTCGGGGCATCGTGTCGGGAAGATGAATTTTTCCGCGCTGGCTGGTCGTTTAGCTATATCAACGTCGGCCACTTTTGGAATGACGTCCCCAGCGCGATAGACCTGAACCCAATCTCCGACGCGAATATCCTTGCCGTCGCGAATTGTCCCGCCTTTGGCATCACGCCCAGCGATATAGTCTTCATTGTGCAAGGTCGCATTGGACACGACCACGCCGCCCACGGTGACCGGATGCAGCCGGGCAACGGGGCTAAGCGCTCCTGTGCGTCCAACCTGAATATCGATAGCCTCTAACCGGGTCCAAGCAAGTTCCGCCGGAAACTTATGCGCAATTGCCCATCTTGGTGTGGTGGATCTGAACCCAAGACGCGCTTGCAGCGAGAGGTCGTTTACCTTGTAGACAACTCCGTCAATGTCGTAGCCTAAAGTCGATCTCTGAGCCTCGATATCGCGATAGTGGTCCAGCATCTGCCGGGTTGTGTCGCATAACGCGGTCAATCGGTTTGTTGAAAAACCGTAAGCGGCCAGTTGCTCAATCGCCGCCATCTGCGTCGTCGCCAAAGGTTGAGATAGATCGCCCCACGCATAAGCAAAAAACCGCAACGGTCGTGCGCGCGTGATCGATGCATCCAACTGCCTGAGAGACCCGGCGGCCGCGTTCCGAGGATTGGCAAAAGTCTTGTCCCCTGCCTCGGACTGCCGTGCATTCAGAGCGTCAAAATCAGCGTGCGACATGTAAACTTCGCCGCGTACCTCCAGAATCTCTGGTGCATTTTTTAGAACATGCGGAATGTCTGCAATAGTACGCGCATTGGCCGTAACATTTTCACCAACCTCGCCGTCGCCACGCGTCGCCGCCTGAACCAATTCCCCATTCTCGTAGCGCAATGATAACGATAACCCGTCGATCTTCGGTTCGGCAGTAAATGCCACGGGTACAGCATCGTCGAGTCCTAGATATTTCCGAATCGAGCGTGTAAAATCAGCGACATCCCCGTCTTCGAAGGCATTTCCAAGGGACATCATGCGAACCGCATGTGTCACCTTTGAGAATCCATCAGCCGGGCGCGCACCGACTTGCTCTGATGGGCTGTCGGAACGTTTTAGATGTGGGAACCTCTGCTCAATGGCAGAGTTTTTTGCTTTGAGCGCGTCGTATTCCGCATCGGAAATATCCGGTGCATCTTCTGCATGATATTTTTGGTTTGCCTGTGCAATCAGCTCTGCCAACCGCGCAAGCTCTGCCTGCGCCTGACCTTCTGTCAGCTCTGAAACCGGAATTGAATTGCTCATGGCCTCGCCCCGTCACGTCTTCTTGGACCTCAGTGATAGGGCGAGGCCATGGTCAGGTCCAGATGTGCTGTTCAGTGAGTGAGCAGGCCGCCACGGACCAAAGCGGCTGTTGTTTTGGAAAAAGTCAGGCCCCGACGGCAAGTCGGCGGTCATCCATACTGTTGCTTTGCGGATCGCGAAGCACATAACCCCTGCCCCAGACGGTTTCGATGTAATTTTCTCCGCCGGTTGCATTGCTCAGCTTTTTGCGGAGTTTGCAGATGAAGACGTCAATAATCTTAAGTTCCGGCTCGTCCATTCCGCCGTACAGATGGTTCAGGAACATCTCCTTGGTTAACGTCGTGCCTTTACGAAGGCTCAGAAGCTCCAGCATTTGGTACTCTTTGCCTGTCAGGTGAACGGTTTGCCCCTCGACCTCTACCGTTTTCGCATCCAGGTTAACGGCGACACGTCCTGTATGGATAACGGATTGCGAATGCCCTTTTGAGCGCCGGATGATCGCGTGGATACGGGCCACCAGTTCTTCCCGATGGAATGGCTTGGTCATATAGTCGTCAGCACCAAATCCGAAGCCTTTGATTTTGCTTTCGGTATCGTCGGCACCCGAGAGGATTAGAATAGGCGTTTCCACCCGCGCAATGCGCAACTGCCGCAAGACTTCATGGCCATTCATGTCCGGTAGGTTCAGGTCCAGCAAAATCAGATCATAATCGTAAAGCTTGGCCAGATCGATCCCCTCTTCGCCCAGATCCGTCGCATAGACATTCAGGTTCGCGTGGGTCAGCATCAACTCGATGCTCTTCGATGTTGTGGGATCATCCTCGACAAGAAGTATACGCATTTACTGCTCCAATTCGGTTCAATTTACCAATTCAAATCAAACCTGCTCAAAAATGGTTAATCTGACGTTACCGTTGAATCATTTATTTACTTTCATCTTTAGGTTGTCGACATTTTTTTAATGCGGTCGCCTTCAAAGCTTCTGTTCCGTGTTCTGCGACCGCGGAAACCCACGAATTGAATTCTTCATCACTAAGCCCATAGCGTTTTTTGGCATCGGCCAAGGTGATCAACCCATAAAGGACGCCACGTACAACAATCACCTTTCGCGACGCCACCCAACGTGTGGTGGTTTCCGGAGGTAGGTCCGATCTGGATAAAACCGTTCCATCCGGCAGGGTTACGGAGCGTGGCCCTTCAACTTTGTGCAAATACATCTTTCCAACCTTTTCTGCTGCGACAAAGCTGACACCACCCTACTTAATGTGCGGTGAAACCGCCCCTTGAGAGTGTGTAGAATTTTCCTATATTCTGCCGGTCTTTCTTAACCCGCACTGGAATCGTCATGGCCCTCGATACCGAGACACCGCTAAACTCGCTTGGCTTTGCCAAACCGCCCTCGGAAACGCGGGTGGTTGTCGCTATGTCAGGTGGCGTGGACAGTTCCGTTGTGGCAGCGCATCTGGCCGATCAGGGCTATGACGTGGTCGGCGTCACCTTGCAGCTCTATGACCATGGCGCGGCCTTGGCCAAGAAAGGCGCCTGCTGTGCGGGTATCGACATCCACGATGCGCGGCGTGTGGCGGAAGAACGTGGCTTTCCCCACTACGTCCTGGACTATGAGAACATCTTCAAGGACGCGGTGATTGACGAATTCGCCGACAGTTATTTGGCCGGTGCCACCCCGGTGCCCTGCATCCGTTGCAATGAGCGGGTGAAGTTTAAGGACCTGCTGGAAACCGCCAAGGACCTTGAAGCCGACTGCATGGCCACCGGTCACTATATTCAGCGCAAGATGGGCCCCAACGGTCCCGAGTTGCACAGCGCCGAGGATGCGAACCGCGATCAGTCCTATTTCCTGTTCTCGACCACACCCGAACAGTTGTCGTTTCTTCGCTTTCCCTTGGGACACTTGCCGTCCAAGGACGCCACACGTGAAATGGCTGCGCAATATGGGCTGGCAGTAGCGGATAAGCCCGACAGTCAGGACATCTGCTTTGTGCCCAACGGCAATTACGCAAGCGTCATCGAAAAGCTGCGCCCGGGTGCGGCTGAACCCGGCGAGATTGTTCATGCCGATGGCCGCGTGTTGGCGCAGCATGACGGTGTGATCCATTATACGATCGGGCAGCGCCGCGGTCTGGGTATTGGTGGTCTGACTGAGCCGCTTTATGTGGTCAAGCTGGACGTGGATAAAAAGCAGGTCGTCGTTGGTCCAAAAGAAATGCTGGCCACCCGCACCATCCCCGTGCGCGAGATCAACTGGCTGGGGGATGAGCCCTTTACCTCGCGCGACGAATGGCACCTAAAGGTCAAAGTCCGCTCAACCCGTCCCCCGCGCGAAGCGATCCTCCGCCCGCTTTCGGACACGACGGCCGAGGTCGAGTTGCTGACCCCCGAAGAAGGTGTCTCGCCGGGGCAAGCCTGTGTGTTTTATGCGTCTGAAGGAAGCCGTATTTTCGGCGGCGGTTGGATCTGGCGTGGGTACTGATTGCTAAAGCACGTCGGTTGGCGTGTTAAGCAAAATATAGAGACCGACCAAGATCATGACATAGGGTGTGATCCTCTCTAGCCGTGCGAAACGTGGCGCAAGGCTTTGAGCATGCGGCGCCCCTATCACGGCGATTGCGGAAACCCCCAAAATGGCGACAACCGCTCCGATCAAGGCAGCAAGTCGAAACGTCGTGGTTGAATCGGCAAGTAACGGGGTCATTGCAGCCAATGTGTCGATGGACAGGCTGAGGAACAGGGCAATAATCGACGAGACGTGGCTGTAATCCTGCGTCTCAGTCGAGCCGTGTAGGGTGAATTGCCGCCAGAGACCGCGCAGGCCCAAAACCAAGGGAATGACGCCCAGATAGCCGATCCACGACAGTATGCCAGTTTGGCTCAGCCCGCTGGCAATGGCGAGCGACACGATCAGAATACCGAGTTGGGCGATGATAAAGCCCATCGCAGCGCGACGGGCGCTGACCACCACGATCAGACCAAGTAATACCGCCAGATTGTCCAGATTGGTCGACACTGTGACCAAAGCCGCGGAAATTGCGAATAGCAGATGCTCTAGCATCGGTTCAGCGCATTCTTTCTAAGACGGCACGGGCAGCGCGCAGGCCGGGTGCCTCGCCGCCTCGCCCAAGCCGGTCCATGGTCAAATCCATCGCATGTTTTTGCGCCTCCGGCGCATTGGCCACGCCTGACAATGCCGACGCAATTTTCTCTGGCTGACACTCGTCCAGCAGGCACTCAGGCACCGTGCGGGTTTCAGACACCAAGTTGACCAGCGTAACCGTGTCAAGTTTCACCATCCGTTCGGCCATTTTCTGCGTCAACCAACTGAGCCGGTAGGCGATAACCATAGGCGTCGCCTGTGCTGCCAGTTCCAACGATACGGTGCCCGACGCGGCCAATGCCAGATCGGCAGCGGCGAAAGCAGCCCGTTTCTGAGAGACCGCCTTGTACGAAGGTATGTCACGCGGGTCGACAACGACCGGGTTGCCGGGCCAGTTCTGGATATGGGTTTGGACAGTATCAACCATATGCGCCACAGCCGGCACCACGACGCGCGTATCTGGGCGGTCCTGCAAGTACAGGGCCAAAGCCTGACCAAAGACCGGAGCCAGCCGGTCAACCTCACCGCGCCTGGAGCCGGGTAAAGCAAGCACCAGCGGCGAATTTGCTAAATCATAGGCGTTGCGAAACGCCGCGATCTCGTCGTTGGTTGCAACAGGTTCGCTGGCGACAGGGTGCCCGACGAAATCGCACTCCATACCCGCGCGCTTCATATAGGGCGGCTCGAACGGTAACAGCGCCAACACGTGGTCGATCACCTTGGCCATCTTGTCCGCGCGCCCCGGACGCCACGCCCAAACACTGGGGGCCACATAGTGGACCGTGCGGATGTTGCTTTGCGCTTTTACCAACTTGGCGACCCGTAGCGAAAAGTCTGGGCTGTCGATGGTGATCAGAACATCGGGTTTTGTATCCAGAACCGCCTGCGCAGTCTCGGCAATACGGCGTTTCAGATGGAAGAATTTGGGCAGCACTTCGACCAGCCCCATCACCGACAGTTCCGACATTGGAAAACGGCTGTCCAAACCCTGCGCTTGCATCAAAGGGCCGCCAACCCCGTCAAACTGTACCTTAGGTTCAAGGGTGCGCAGCCCCTCCATCAAAGCGCCGCCCAAGCGATCGCCCGAGGGTTCACCGGCGACCACGAAAACACGCATCAGATGGTCCGCTCGCGCACGCAAAGGAACAGACCCAACCGGTCACATTCGGCAATGACCTGTTGGCGTCGCAGCACCATCACCCCACCCTTTTCGATGACAATCCCCGCTAAACCGGCGGCGACCGCGTCCGAAACAGTATCCGGCCCAATCGCGGGCAAATCCACACGACGGTCTTGATCGGGTTTTGGGGCCTTGAACAGAACACCCCCGCCTGCATCCGGTCGTTGCGTCAGAGATTGCAGCATCCAGGCTGTGCCGAAAATCCCCTCAACTGCGAGCGCCTGTCCCTTCGAGACAACGCAGGCTTGCCCAATATCCGCAGCGCCCATGCCACGCACAATGCCTGCTGCGCGATCGGCATCGGTTAGGTCCGCCTCTGATGGCCGGGCCTTGGTCAGTGACCCAAGTTCAGGCAGCAGATTGGGGGCTATTTCATGTGCGGCGCGGACCTTGAGGCCCGCCTCCTCGAAGATCCCTATCACGGCGCGCAACGCTCCATCATCGCCAGACATGATGGCCTGCTGCAAAATGGGTACCAAAGGCATGGTTGCAGCATCGATACGGCTGGGATCAATCGCTGGTCGTTGGACCGCGCCAGCCATACAGATTTGCGTTACGCCACGCGCTTTCAAATCTGCAATGAAAGTCCCCAACTGCTCGAGTGGAAAGGTGACGTCGGCATCCAGAACATCAGGGGGAAACCCCTCCATCGCACAGATGACAGGACGTTCAACCAGTTGGGCAACCACCTCGGCGGGCAAAGCCCCTGTTCCCGCGATCAATGCCAGCATCGGTTCATTTCCTCGGGGTTAGGAAGGATCGATCTGATTGCCCGGTTACGAAATCCACGATCCGCTGGACATATTCACTCTCATTTTCGGCACCGACGCGATGCGCGCGCTCCATGAACGTCCCGTCTCCGGTCGACAGCTCTTTGAACGCGGCACGCAGAGCCGAGATATCCTCGCGCGAGACGCCTTTGCGTTTCAGGCCGACCAAATTGAGCCCGTCCAGTTCGCCCCGCGGTGCCTGAACCAAACCGTAGGGAATGACGTCATTTGGCACCATGGTCAGAGCACCAATAATGGCCCCTCGCCCGACCCGCACCCATTGATGCAAGCCCGAGATACCGCCCACGATCACGTCATCCTCGATGATGCAATGTCCGGCGGCTCCTGCGTGGTTCACCATGATGACCCGATTGCCAATCTGCACGTCATGCGCAACATGCACACCGGCCATCAACAGGCAGTCATCGCCGATCCGGGTTACGCCGCCACCGCCCTCGGTTCCCGTGTTCACGGTCACATGTTCACGGATCCGGTTACGTTTCCCAATTTCCAGCCGCGTGTTCTCGCCGCCGAACTTCAGGTCCTGCGGGATCTCTCCAATGACCGAGAAATTGAACACAACGGTCTCATCACCGATAGCTGTGTCGCCTGTGACAACAACATGCGATTTCAATTCAACGCGCTCGCCCAGCTTGGCTTGCGCACCGACATAGCAGAACGGACCGATGATACAGCCTTCACCAATCTGCGCGCCGTCTTCGATAATTGCGCTTGGATGGATGCCGTTCATGTCGTCTTTTCCATGTCCCAGTCTACATAGGCCGAGAATTCAGCTTCGGCGGCCACTTCGCCATCTACAGTCGCGCGACCTGCAAACTTAAAGATCTTCCCGCCCTTTTTGCCCCGCACGGTTTCAACATGCATTTCCAGCACATCGCCTGGAACCACTTTGCGGCGGAATTTGCATTTGTCGATGTTCATGAAGTAGATCAACAGCTCGCTGTCGATCACATCCATACCCACCCCCAGCATTACACCTGCAGTCTGTGCCATCGCTTCAACAATGGTAACGCCGGGCATGATCGGAGTACCGGGAAAGTGACCCTGAAAATGGGGTTCGTTCATTGTGACATTCTTGATCCCAACAGCAGACTGATAGCCGGAAATATCAACGACTTTGTCAACCAGCAAAAACGGATAGCGATGCGGCAAGATCCGTTGGATCAGCTGTATGTCTGCGCTCTTGGTTTCCGTCGTCATCGTATCGTCGTCCCGTACTGGATTGCTGTTTGACGCGTGGTTAGCAACACCGCGCCTTGAGGGCAAGCAAACCTATTCGTCAGTTTGGCTTTCTAGCGCTTGACCGTCTCCGATCGCGGCGTTTATCCGCGCGATGGCTGTCTCGGTCACATCCGTACGGTCCGAGCTGAGAAAAACGCTCGACCGTTCGATGATGACCGTGGCCCCGGTCTCGCGCAACAGGTCGATCAGGACTGGTTGGATCGTCTCAAAGAACAATTGCTGCGCTTCTTCACTTCTGCGAGACAAAGCGTCCAGCTTGGCGCGTTGTCCATCGCGGTGTGTCTGAACCTTGTTGTCGAACGCCTCGGCCAAAGGACGGAACTCTTCTGGAGTCACTTGCGTGCGCAGTTCCGTCAGATCCTTTTCCTCTTTACTAAGTTCGACGACGATCCGCTCATTCTCCTCCGCCAGCAAAGTTCCTTCGGCCTCGATCTCACGCAAAACGCGCTGACCGAATTCCGAGTCCGCAAACAATCGCTCGCTTGAAATAGTCAAAACCGTCGACGATGGAACCGAGAGTTGCTGCGCCTGTGTCGCAGAAACGAAAAATGCACTCAGCAAAACGCACAGGGCCCATAAAGGGCCCTGTAACTTAGACTGTATCAAGTATGACATCGCCTGATCAGAACCGCGCCTGAATGGTCAGGTCAAAGTTCTGCTCTTGGTCAAAGTCCTCTTTCACCAGTGCCTTCGAGAAGTTGAAGCGCAGCGGACCAAACGGGGTGTCCCAAAGAAGGGACACACCGATGACATGACGGATCGACCCGTCCTCACCCACAATGTCAGCACCGGCTGTGTTCACGTCGTCAAGATTGTACAGGTTGCCCACGTCGTAGAATACACCACCCCGCAGACCTAGCTCTTCAGGTAGGCCAAGGGGAAAATCGGATTCAAACCGCGCGACCCAGTAATAGTTCCCACCGATCGCGTCGTCTTGACCATTGGACAGGTCACGCGGGCCAATACCCGACGGCTCGAAGCCACGGAACGTGCTTGGGCCCAAGACAAAGCGGTCAAGTGTTCGGCTGAAGTCATCTCCGGTCCAATGAAGCGCGCCCAGTTCAAGCGACGCCCGCAGCACCACTTCTTCACTCAAAACTCTGGTCTGCGCGATTGCACGTGCGGTGGATTTGAAGAACTCATTGTCTCCGCCCAATCCCGCGGCATCGACACCAACTTCAAACAGCACGCCCGCGTTGGGGTTCAAGCCACCAAGTCGGCTGTCATACACATAAGACACGCCCAAAGAACTGGTCGAACGCTCACCCTGAGCAATCTCCGACGCAATGACAGCTCCGTTTATTTCATCGTCCTGCTGCGTCATTTCGCTGTTTTCCCAATTATAGCGAAGGCGCAGCGACGACAGTTCACCGATTGCATAGCTTAGCTGAGGGGCAAAGAAGAGACGCTCGGTGTCAAAGCTGGCAAAGCTGGAATTGGTTGTTGCCAGACCAAGCCCCAAGTCAAAACGCAGCCTACGCCCCAGCAAGTAGGGTTCGGTAAAGTTGACAACGTATTGTTCCGAGTCCTGAGCCGTTGAAAGGGTAAGGCCAAGGTTTTGACCCCGTCCCAGAAAGTTAGACTCGTTCAAGCCAACGGCGATACCAAAACCATCCGAGACCGAGAAGCTACCACCGAGGCTAAGCGACCCGGTAGGCTGTTCCTCCACATCAACGTCGACAATGACCTGACTTGGAGTAGACCCTTCGCGGGGTTCAACATCAGCCACAGCAAAGAACCCAAGGGCACGGATACGTTCAGCGGCCTGCCGGATTTCACGGGGATTGAACGGATCACCTTCAACTGTGTCAAACTGGCGGCGGATAACCCGATCCAGCGTGGTTGTATTCCCTTCGATATCGATCCGTTCAACAAAAATGCGCGGCCCGCGGGTGAGTACAAATTGCACATCCAGGGTCAGATCGCTTGGATTGCGTGTGACGCGCGGTTCGACCCGCAAGAAATCAACACCCTGCTTGATCCCTAGACGCTCTTGCCGGGCAATCGAGTTTTCGATCAGTGAGGGCGAATAGGTGACACCCGGCTTGATCTTCAAAGCAGCCTGATAGTCTGCGGCGTCAACGCCGGGAATTTCACTGACTGTCGAAATCTGTCCAAACGAGAATTTTTGTCCTTCGGTGATATTCATCACCAGAAAAAACGCGTCCCGTTCCTGAGTGAATTCGACATTTGTGCTGTTGACGCGAAAATCGACATAGCCCCGCGACAGATAGAAATCCCGAATGACCTGCTGATCAAACTCGATGCGGTCCGCGATGAAGGTGTCTCCGCGCAGGAAGGTACGCAGGAAGTTTGCCTGTTTTGTTTCCAACACACGGCGCAACCTGCGGTCGGTATATGCCCGGTTGCCTACAAAACTGACGCGCTCGATCTCAATGGTTGTACCTTCAGCCACCTCGAACACCAGATCGACCCGGTTATCACTGCGGCGGATAATGCGCGGGATCACCGTGGCAGATACACGCCCTTGGGCTGAATAGATCTGAGCAATCAGGTCCGCATCTGCTTCGGCGACCTGCGGCGTAAACACCCGACGCGGCTCAGACGATATGGCTTCGATCAAAACGTCATCTTTGACGCGACGGTTCCCCTCGATGCTGATCTGATTAATGGTCGGATATTCCTCGACCTCAATCACCAGAGTATTGCCGCGCGGAGTCAGCTCGACTGTTTCAAAAACACCACTGTCAAGCAAACGCTGAAAGGCATCGTTCAGTTCTCCAGCAGTGACAGTCTGTCCGGGTTCGATTCCTGTCCTGGTGATAATCGTCGAGGTTTCGATGCGCCTGTTGCCCTCGACCTCGAACGAATTGATGGTAAAGCTTTGAGCGTGCGCGGACTGCGGTGCAGCCATCAAACCCAACAAAACACAAAAAGAAATTACGGATAGCGCTCGCCACAAAATGTTGTCTGCTTGCGTCTGCCCCCCGCAGGATGTGCCTGCGCCTCGCCTATCAGTCATATTTTTCTCTACCCAAAAATTTAGGACTTTAATGCTGAGTAGCGGGATTAATATTCCTTGTCAAAAGGCCAAAAAGCAAAGCGGCCCGATGGGCCGCTATGATATTAATTCTGATGCTGGTTAAGAATCACAACAGCGTGTCGCAGACCGCGCAAAGATTGGCTGCGAGAAGGAGATACCAGCATGCCAGCAACGCCAATGCAGTCGCTCCAAAGAACAAAATCGAATCCCAGTTCAGCGTGAACAGACAGCTGAAGCTTCTGTACGAATCTTTCAATACACGTGTCATGGCTACCTCTGCGGCATTCAAACTCGTCAGAAAGTTAGTCGAAAAATGAGGCAGGAATGGGGCTTTCGCAGGTCGGTTGCGCCTTATTTAGCAGAACAGATCATTGGTGACGGAAAAGACCATCAAGCCAAGGATCAAGGAAACGCCCACACCCATCAGTACACGCAAAGCACCGTCACTGGGCGGCTTGCCCGCCACGGCTTCGTATGCATAGAAAACCAGATGTCCGCCGTCCAAAGCAGGGATTGGGAACAGATTCAGCAATCCAACGGCCGTGGACAAAACCGCAATGAAGAATATGAAACTTTGCGCGCCCTGACTGGCCATCGCGCCAGATGTTTCGGCAATTCCGATAGGACCTGACATATTACAGGTGCTGATTGCGCCCGTAATCATGTGCCACAGTCCCGACAACGACCCGTCAATGATACGCAGTGTTTGCTGTACTCCGCCGCTAAGGGAGGTGATGAGTCCAGCCGGCTCGCGTTCGGGTTCCAACATCATGCCGCCGACAATTCCGATACGCCAATGAGTCACGAACCCGCCTTCTTCCTGCGGTTCGTCCGTTCTGCGCGGCGCCAAAGCAAATTCCAATTCGGCCCCGTCGCGCCACACATCCAGCAAGAGAACCTTGCCGTCGGACCGCTCCACGTGTTCTTTAAGTTGCTCAAAGGCATAGATGGGGTCGCCGTCGACTGCGTAGATGACGTCTCCGGCTTGCAGGTCGATATCCATGGCAGCACTGCGCGGTGCAACTTGCTGGATAAGGGGCGGATACAACCAAGGACCGACAACATCCAGCGTCTGATCATCCCGAAGGACTGTGTAATCCAGAACAGGTTTGACCGGCAATGTATCCGTAAAGTCCGTCCACGATTCACCCTCATCAAACGCAGGCAGTGGCTGACCTTCGATGGCCAAAATCTCATCGCCTTCACGCAGTTCCTGAACAGTGCCAGGAAGCGGGTAGAGCTTTCCGATGGTCAATGGGCTTTTGGTAACACCTTGTGACAGGAATATTAGCCCGAACACCAATATCGACATAACGAAATTGAACACCGGTCCGGCCGCAACGGTTGCCGATCGTGCCCAAAGCGGGGCGCCATGCATTGTGCGTCGAAGCTCTTCTGGGCTTTGTTCCCGGATTTCAGACATAGCAGTCTCGTCCTTGCCGGACGCCGCGTTGGCGTCCCCAAGGAATTTGACATAACCACCAAAGGGCAAAGCCGCGAATTGCCACCGAGTGCCGCGCTTGTCTACCCTGCTCCAAAGAACCGGACCAAAACCGATCGAGAAGACCTCGGCGTGTATTCCCGACCAGCGACCAACGATATAGTGGCCATATTCATGAACAGCGACAATCGCCGACAGAGCGATCACAAACGCACCGATGGTGTACAGCAAATTACCAAACTGAGGGATCAGCGAAAATACGTCCAAAATTCTATCCTGCTCTTTGGGTCACGGCTTCATCTACCCACATACGTGCCAAATGGTCCGTTTGCTGTATGTTATCAAGTGTCATAGGGGCATCAATAAGGCCATTTTCGGCGTCAAACCGGTCCAGCACTGCAGCGACCATGTCTGCCATGGCCAGAAAACCGATATGACGCGCGATAAAGTGATCAAGCGCCCGCTCCTTCGCGGCGTTGAACACAGCACCCGCGAGGCCACCGCGCTCCATCACCTGTCGCGCCAATGACAGCGCGGGATACCGCGTTTCGTCCGGTTCAATAAATCTAAGCTGACCAAGTTTAGCGAGGTTCAGGCGATCCACCGGAAGGTGACGTCGGTCCGGCCAATGTAACGCATATCCGATGGCATGGCGCATGTCGGGCGCGCCCATATGCGCCATAACGGCCCCGTCATCGAAACCCACCAACGCGTGGACGATAGATTCCGGGTGCACAACTACTTCTATCTGATCAGGCGAGACGCCAAAAAATTCTTTGGTTTCTATCACCTCCAACGCCTTGTTGAACATCGAGGCGCTGTCGATCGTGATCCGTTGACCCATGTTCCAGTTGGGATGGCTTGATGCCTGTTCGACCGTGGCACCTTCAAGATCTGCGATCGGCCAATCCCGAAATGCACCACCGCTTGCTGTAATGACAATACGCTCGACCGTCGCCATGTCCTCGCCGACAAGAGCTTGAAAAACGGCTGAGTGCTCGCTGTCGACCGGCAACAAACGCGCGTTGTGGTTCTGGGCCGTCTGCATCACCAAAGACCCGGCACACACCAGAGTTTCTTTGTTCGCCAAAGCCAACGTAGCGCCTTGTTTCAGCGCCTCTAAACCCGGCGGCAAGCCTGCCGCCCCGACAATCGCCGACATCACCCAATCCGATTTTCGCGCAGCGGCTTCGATCAGAGCGGTCGCGCCTGCGGCGACTTCTACACCGCTTCCGTCCAGCGCGGCCCGCAAGTCGTCCAGTTTGTCTTCATGGGCGGTCACCGCAATATCGGCATTCAGTCGGCGCGCATCCTGCGCGAGACGCTCGATATTCGCGCCTCCGGTCATCGCCACGATATCGTAGGCTTCGGGGTTGCGGTTGATCAGATCAATTGTGTTCTGACCGATAGAACCGGTCGCCCCGAAAATGGAAATCTTGCGCATTACATGGCTCCTGGCGCGTAGAGCATCCCAGCAATCAAAACGAACAGCGCGGCGCCCATCATACCGTCAAAACGGTCCAGAAACCCTCCGTGACCCGGAATAAGGTTCGAGCTGTCCTTGACGCCAAATTTCCGCTTTGTGGCGCTTTCGATGATGTCTCCGGCCTGACTGGCCATCGAAGCCAAGACCGAGACAACCACAAACAACAAGCCAAACCCGGCATAGCTGGCAAAGATAACGCCGACAATAGCTGCTGCAACCCAGCCTCCAGCCGTGCCGGACCACGTCTTCTTTGGGCTAACTTTGGGCCAGAACTTGGGGCCACCTACAGCTTTGCCAACGAAGTACCCAGCCACATCCGTGGCAACGACAACGGCGATCAGCCAGATCATCCAACCAAAGCCCATATTCTCGCGGATCGAGATGAACCCAAGACCTGCTGCTGCAATCCAGAAAGCGAACAGCGCATAGGTTCCCTTGGATCGACTAACCTGCCCTGCCCCAACCAAGGCCGGCGCGGCCAAAAACGGCAATGTGTATAAGGGTGGTAAGTGATAGCTGAGAACGACCGCTGCGCCTGTCAGGACGCCAAGCTGTACCGCAACACCGGGTTTGCCGGGGTCAACCATACGGACCAGTTCCCACGTCATGAGACCACAGGCTACCGCGATGAAGGCTTCGAACCAAAGCCCGCCCAGCCAAACTTCGACAGCGCCTATGGCGACCAAAACAGCCGCCGACAGCACACGCGCGGTTAAATCAGACCATCGGCCTTCGCTCATGCTGGGATCGCTCCGAACCGGCGATCGCGTGCGCCATAACTGCGGCACAGCCGTTCCAGTTCTTCTGCCGTAAAATCCGGCCACAGAGTGTCAATGAACTCGTATTCGGAATAGGCAGACTGCCAGAGAAGAAAGTTAGAAATCCGAGCTTCTCCGCTGGTGCGGATGACAAGATCCGGATCAGGAAGAACGTGCGTATCCAAATACTTGGGTAGCGTCTCTTCATCCACGTCTTCAGGCTTCAGGCGCCCTTCGGCCACATCCAATGCCAGGCGTTTCGTTGCGCGCGCAACTTCATCCCGCCCACCGTAATTCAAAGCGATGGTCAGGTGTACCAGGTCGTTGTCCTTCGTTGCCTCTTCGAGCGTGTCCATCAAGTCGACCAACTTCGAATCCAACCGCAAACGGTCACCGATAAAGCGAACCCGAATCCCGTTTTGGGCCAACGTTTTGGTTTCTTTGATGATATACCGCTTGAACAAGCTCATCAGGCCAGCAACTTCGGCCTGCGTCCGTTTCCAGTTTTCGGTCGAAAAGGCAAAGACAGTCAAATATTTGATCCCGAGACCCGGGCAAGCTTCGACCACATCCCTCACACGTCGTGCACCTGCCTGATGCCCGAAAAGTCGCGGCCTACCCCGTGCCTGTGCCCAGCGTCCGTTGCCATCCATAATGATCGCAACGTGATGAGGGCCGTCAATCGGCGCTGTATGAGGGGTATCAGGCATAATTCCGTCAGACCTGCATGATCTCGGCTTGCTTGGTTTCAAGCGCAGCGTCGACGGCCTTGATCATCTCATCCGTCAGGTCCTGAACTTCACTTTCCCAAAGCTTCTGGTCATCTTCCGACATCCCATCCGATTTGGCTTTCTTGATCTGGTCCATCCCGTCACGGCGCACATTCCGAATAGAGACCCGTGCGTGCTCGGCGTATTGGCCGGCGACTTTACCCAACTCGCGGCGGCGTTCCTCGTTCAGTTCCGGAATAGGCAGCATGATGATCGTGCCGTTCAGTTGCGGATTGATCCCCAACCCGCTTTCGCGAATGGCTTTTTCAACTTTACCGACAAGGCCCTTGTCCCAAACGTTTACCGTAACCATCCGCGGTTCAGGAACGTTCACGGTCCCGACCTGATTGATCGGTGTCATCGAGCCATAAGCATCGACCATAACAGGTTCCAACATTGATGCTGATGCGCGCCCGGTACGCAAAGACGCAAATTCGGTCCTGAGGTTCGCCATCGCGCCGTCCATGCGGCGTTTCAGATCATCGGTGTCCAGTTCGAAATCGTCAGACATTCTGCTCACTCCCCGTCTTCAGGTGCTGTTTGAAAGGCTCATAAGCCATCACAATCGGGATGTATAGCAATGATGCTCGGGAATTGTGCCAATGACCAGAGGTGTTTCCGGCTTTTTCTCGGTCATTAAATGGCAGGTGGCCCGGCCAGTGGCGTGTCCGGCCGGGTCGCAGGATAAAGTTCCGGATCAGGCGTTTACGTCAATCACAACGCGGCCTTTGACCTGACCCTTGAGGATGTCAGCGCCCAATTGTGGCAGATCGCTCAGCGTCGCGGGGTGCACCATTACCTCAAGCTTATCCATCGGCAGATCGGTTGAGACGCGTTGCCATGCACGAACACGGTTTTCGTAGGGCTGCATGACGCTGTCGATGCCCAGCAGGTTCACACCGCGCAGCAGGAACGGAATGACGGTTGCTGGAAGCCCGGCGCCCCCCGCCAGACCAACGGCCGAAACCGACGCACCGTATTTCATCTGCCCCAGAACGCGTGCCAGCATATCACCTCCAACGGCGTCAACACAGCCTGCCCAAGTCTCGCTTTCCAACGGGCGCTTGGTTGTCTCGTTCAAGTCATCACGGGGGACAATGGTCGTGGCCCCCAGAGATTTGAGATAGTCGCCCGCTTCAGCCCGGCCTGTAACTGCCGCGACCTCGTAACCCAGATTCGCCAGGATCGCCGTCGCGACCGAGCCAACGCCGCCCGCAGCACCGGTTACCAGAACCGGCCCGTTGCCAGGCTTAAGGCCGTGATCTTCAAGCGCCATAACGGCAAGCATCGCGGTGAAACCGGCGGTTCCGACTGCCATTGCCTGACGCGTATCCAGCCCGTCCGGCAGCGGCACCAGCCAGTCCGCTTTTGCGTTAGCCTTTTGGGTATACCCACCCCAATGGGCCTCACCCACACGCCAGCCGGTCAGCACAACCTTGTCGCCGGGCTTATAGCGATCGTCCGAGGACGCCTCGACCGTACCGGCATAGTCAATGCCGGGCACATGCGGGTAATTGCGCACCAGACCGCCACCCTTGGGCGACATGCACAGTCCGTCCTTGTAGTTGACCGTCGAATATTCGACAGCCACCGTGACCTCACCCGAAGGCAGATCATCGGTTGAAAGTTGTTTGACCACGGGGCTGGCCAGTCCGCTCTCGTCGTCTTTTTCCATCACCAATGCATTAAACATCTGATTTCCTCTCGTTTCAGAAAAGCCAGGCCCAATTCTTCACCTGGCGAAAAATATCTCGGGGGAGCCGCGTAGCGGCGGGGGCAGAGCCCCGACCCCTTTAGATCCAGAACTTTTCCTGCACCTTGGCGCGGCGCATTCCGTCCGGCGTTTCCACTTCAACAACCGAACCCGCGTCCCAGTGGCTCAGCCGCAACATGCCAATGGCGACGTTTGTCTGAAAGTCGGGGGACCACGCCGCCGAGGTCACCTGACCCACGCGCTTACCACCGGCCATCACCGACCACGGTTGATCGCAAGCAGGAACCTCATCGCCATCAATCGCAATGGGGCGAATTTGCTGAACGGGGCCTTCTTTCGCGACGCGTAGGAGCGCATCCCGCCCGATACAACCGATCGCCGTGTGCGTGTTGCAGAACTTGCCCAAACCGCACTCATGTGGCGTGTTGTCGTCTGTCATATCGTTACCATAAGACAGCAGCCCACCTTCGATCCTCTCGATCAGGTTCGGGCATCCTGCGCGCACGTTCAGGTCTTCTCCGGCTGCAAACAGTGCGTTCCAGAGGGGCATCCCGATATCCGAGCCCTCGACATAGATTTCGAAGCCGCCCTGCTTGGAATAGCCCGACCGCGCGACCGCCAGATCGCGGCCTTCGAATTCGAACATGTCAAACTTGAAGAAACGGATATCGCGCACGCGATCACCGAAGACACGCGACATCAGTTCATCCGCTTTGGGCCCCTGCACTGCGAGTGGCGACACATCGGGTTCATCCACCAGCACATCCAGCCGATACCCGTTGGCAATCCCCTTGACCCAGAGCAGCAGATCGCTGTCCGCAATGGAAATCCACCAGCGGTCATCAGACAGTTTCACCGCCACAGGGTCATTCAGCATACCACCTGTCTCATCGACGATTGGCACGTAATAGCACTGCCCTGGCAGCATCCCCCGCAGATCACGCGGGGTCAGCATTTGCATAAGCCGCGCCGCATCTGGCCCGCGCAGTTCAACCTGACGTTCGCAGGACACGTCCCAAACCTGAACATGTTCCTTCAGGTGGCGGTAATCTGCCTGGACACTTTCGAAAACCGTGGGCAAGCGCATACGGTTGTAGATGGTGTATGCTTTGACACCAGCTGCCTCGACACCTTCCGAAAACGGGGTGCGACGCAACCGGCGCGAGAGCGAAACTTGCGGCATTCAGGCCTCCTGCAAGATGGGGACCGGATCGTTGACAGGCCGCGTTGATCCATTTTCGGTCAACATCTTCTGGACCTGCCCGCGATGGTGGGTCTTGGGGTTAAGAGTGTAAGAATTCCATTGCCACCACAGCAATGTAGTGAAACATTCAGGACCCATTGGCGCTTGGGGGGATCAGCCTTGACCGCCCCGCTGCGCCATCAGGATCATCACTTTGGGCCAGTCCAATCAATCGGGCAAATTTCAGCCGACTTACCTCCGAAATCCCATACGCGTCCGTAGTCGCGCACCTTGGATTTCGTACCCCGCGCAACGATGATGTCAGGTCCCATCCAGTACTTCGAATTTGATACCATAACAGGGTGGCCAGCGTCTTTCCCGGCCAGCATCTCGACCTCGCCCTGAATCTTTCGACCAATCGAAATGCGGCGTTTATTTCCGTCGCGCTCGATCTGGACCGGCGCTTTTTCGGCGCCAATAATCTCGCTCACCAGCATGGTGAACAAACCCGTGGTTCCGCCAGCTTGACCGCTGAAGATCTGTAGTAGCCCGTTATAGGCCTTGCCGCTTGCTCTTTCGTCAACATACGCAGCAACTTTCCACTGACCTTCACCCATCCGTCCGGGAATATCGACCAAAAGCCCAACATTCAGCCCCGACAGATCTTCGCCCTCATAGTGCCCTTCGTCGATAATGATACCCATCCAAGCATGACAATGCCCTTCGGTCGGAGGGTGCGCGCCAAGCGACACAACACACGGACAAAACACATCGCAGGAACAATTCAGGATTAGCTCACCCTTGATCGCCCAGTTCGTTGGCGACATCTCACGCCGTTTGGGATTTGGCATACGACTGTCAATACGTTGACTGATCGGCAACCTATCAGCTTCGGGTTTTCTGTTTTTTGCCATTAGCTTATCCTCCGAAAATATAGGGATAGATCAACAGGATTATACCGCCCGTGATCAGTGCAAACCCCAGCGGACGCGTGATCGCGTGCCCGATTTGGGGAAGTTTTTCGAGTACCATGAAGAAGGTCGCAAGACCCATCCACAACAGGCTCATGACGCCGCCCACAAAACCAAGCGCCATAAAGCCCCAGCAACAGCCGACACAGAATGCGCCAAGACCCAGACCCATGCGCAAGCCGCCAGTAAAGCCGGTTTTCCAATGCCCAAGGAAATAGGTCATGGGGGCGTGACAGACGCCGTGACAGACCTCTTTCGCGCGGGTGAACTGAAAAGCTCCGACCGCAATCATCAAGCCGCCTGCCACAAGCCCGGATTTGGCAATGCCCAGCATGTCCACGACGCCGCCGAACAACAAAGCCAATTGCACCCCGGTGATCAGGGCGGCAAATCCGACCCAGACCACGAAATATCCGGTCAGGACACCGAACCACCCCGTGCGCGAGCCGTTTGCGCTGCGGATCAGATCGTCATAGCTGCGCAAGGTCGGGACCAAAGTTGGCAGCATCATCGCCGCCATCATGATTGCCCACATCCAGAACAAGGGGCCGAATTCGGCCATGGGCATATACATGTCCATTCGCGGGTCCATGGCGGCCATCGCCTGCCCCATCGGACCGGGGCGGCCGATAAAATCCAAATCCATATTGCGGCTCATGGTGAACATCATCCACCACGCCCACAGGATCAGAATGTAGAATCCCAGCCACAAGCCACTGCGAAGTACAGCGCGACTCATATGCTCCTCCCGACTCAGTTCTTGCTTTTCAAATGTCAGACTTTTAAATGTCAGACAAATAAAAAAACACAGGCGGTCACAGGATTATGAAAATCGACCCTCGGAAACCTGCAGATTTATCTGCACAAATCGCGCAAGCGATACGCGACGCCATCGTATCAGGCGAATTGATCGTTGATGAGCGTCTGCCGTCCGAAGCCGAACTTGCCGATCAGTTTGAGGTCTCGCGCCCCACGGTTCGTGAAGCGCTGAAAAGACTTGCTGCTCAGTCTCTTATTCGTACGCAACGTGGTGCTACCGGTGGCGCTTTTGTCAATCGCCTGAGTTTCGAAGACGCCTATTCCCAACAGATTACAACCTCAACCTTACTGTTGTCGATGAACACTGTCAGTTTCGATACTGCTTGCGAAGCGCGCTATGCACTGGAACGCGCCTGCGCTCGCCTTTCGTCGGAACGTCGGACGGCCGATCAGCTGGCCACGATGCGCGCCGAAATCTTCAGACAAGCACAGCCGGGCCTGACGGACGAAGCCTTCTGCGCCTCAGACGTGGCCTTCCACCGCGCTTTGGTCGACGGCGCCGGAAACCCCGTCCTGTCCTATCAGCTGGCCGGAGCAGTCGAGGCGATGCAACCGCTTATGAACATGATCACCTTTACGGCCAGATCCCGAGAAGAGATCATTTCGCTGCATACGCAGATCGCGGATGCCTTGGAGCGCAGTGATGTGGAAGAAGTTGACGATAGCCTTTTAAGGCTCGAGAAATACACAAGAAAACTGGCGCGCGATGTCGCCGAAAAAAAGCGTAAACCAGCTTGATGAGGAACAGATGGTACCGGTCCTTAATATTGTCGCAGCCTTACTAACTATTGCCTTTGGTCTGTTCGGCTTTCTTGCACCGGCGTGGACAGCAGCTTCGTTGGATTTAGCACCAACAAGCAGCACCATGGGCCTAAGTGAGATGCGCGCGTCGGTGGGAGGGCTTTTCGTCGTAACCGGGATAGCAGTTCTGTGGCTTAACGCGCCCATGGCTTATACGATGCTGGGTGTTGTTTACGCGGGCGCGGCACTCGGGCGGTTTGTGTCAGTCCTTTTGGACAACCCGCCTTTGATCAAAGCAGTGACATTCGGTGGAATCGAGGCTGTTCTGGCTATTTGGTTGATTTTGGCCAACCTAAACAAAACAACGTAAGTATCTGTTCTGGCGCGCTTCACCCGAAAAACTCGGGAATTGCATCCCGATAGCACCTCACCTATATAGAACAGGTCCTTCGGGACTATGGACATAAACGCGCTCGTAATAAGCGGATCGGACCCGGGGGCGGTACCCGGCGGCTCCACCATAAACCTTCGTTTGGGGTGTTTGGGGCCGAAATAGGATCGACGAACGTCTAAAGGGGTTAGCTTTGTCTCGGCTGTCTGCCACCGTTATCGGCGAAACTAGTACAATTGCAAACGACAATCGTGCTCCGGTTGCAGTTGCTGCGTAAGCAGTAGCAAGACCGAAACTTAAGCCCTTGCGCCTAGCCGCGTAAGGCGGGGTTCGCAGGTACCTGGCAACAGAAACCTGCATTTTCCCCAATATGTTTTTCTACTGTCTTTCGGGCGTTCAGACTTTTTTCACTCCTTTTGCGCATGCTTGACCCACAATAAAGGAGAGCTGAGATGTCTCACGCAAAGGTGCTCAGAGAATGGTATTCCGAAGTCTGGGAAAAGGGGAATACCGATGCCATTGATACCTATTTTGCGCCGGAAACAATGGCCGAAGGGCTGATTCCTGAAATGCAGGTAGGTGCTGACGAATTCCGAGACCTCGTGATAGCTTTTCGGCATATCCTGGGCGAAATCGAAGTCGACATGCCCAAAATCGTTGAAGATGGGGATTGGGTGTCAGCTATCATTCATCTGCGTACCACACGCGCCGACAACGGCGCTCCGTTGCAGGCGACCGGTAGTATGATGGGCCGGATTAGAGATAATCGCGTGGTTGAGGTCTATAATCAGTTCGACTTCATCTCACTGTTTGAGCAGCTTGGCCAGTTTCCTCAGGATACCTTACCCATATGTATGACGGGTCAGAGGTTGGATTGGGCGTAAACCGCAGTTCCAATCTTTAAGCTGCGCTGTTTCCCCAACAACTCTGAACCCGCCCTGACAATTCTTGTCTGATCCCTGCTAAAAGCCTGTAAAGCATGACGGTATCCGGATAGAAGACCCGCATAACAGGTCAGCGGATCAAAAACCATGGCGCCAAACACAGCGGAAATGATCAAAGTGTTCGGGCGCATCGGTCTTTTATCTTTTGGCGGCCCTGCAGCGCAGATTTCCCTAATGCATCAGGAGTTGGTCGAGGAACGTTCATGGTTGGACGAGCAAACATTCTTGCGCGCGCTCTCGTTGTGTATGTTGCTTCCCGGCCCAGAGGCAATGCAGTTGGCAACCTACGCAGGCTGGCGGCTACGTGGCGTTTTGGGCGGGTTGATTGCCGGCTTTCTGTTCGTTCTGCCCGGAGCTCTGGTTATTGCAGTGCTGGTATCACTTTACGCGAGTTACGGCGCGCTTCCGCTTGTGCAATCCGGGTTCGTGGGGATCAAAGCTGCGGTGATCATCATTGTTTTGCATGCCCTTAGAAACCTGTCCCGAAAAGCGCTGAAAGATACCGAGCATATTGGCGTTGCCGCTCTGAGTTTTCTGTCGATCTTTCTTCTTAACCTGCCCTTTCCACTGATAATCGTGGCCGCCGCGGTTTGGGGTTTTATTAGGTTCCAGAGCGACAGCCCAACTCGGACAATCAATAAGGTCGACACTCCCACAGGATATATCCGCACCGGACTGACCTGGGTGACACTTTGGTTGGCGCCTTTGATTTTGCTTAGTCTGACGGGTCAGAAATTACTGGCGGACCTCGGCTGGTTCTTCGCACGTCTTGCAGTTGTGACCTTTGGCGGCGCTTACGCTGTGTTGGCGTATATGACCCAAACGGTCGTGGACAAGTACCAATGGATTAGCACACCGCAGATGATTGATGCACTTGGATTGGCCGAAACGACTCCAGGTCCTTTGATTTTAGTGACCCAATTCGTGGCTATGCTTACCGGTCAGGCGGATGGAGGGTTTCCACTTGCCCTCGCGGCCGGTGCAGTTGCGCTTTGGGCAACATTCGTCCCATGCTTTTTATGGATTTTCATTGCCGCACCTTATCTGGATCACCTCGCAAGCCGCCCAAGATTGTCAGCGGCTCTGAACGGAATCACAGCAGCGGTCGTAGGTGTGATTCTCAACTTGTCGGTGTGGTTTGGCTTAAATGTGCTGTTCCACAATGTCCCGCAGAAAACATGGGGTTTCTTTTCGTTTCCTTGGCCTGACTATGCATCCGCGAACCTGATCGCTTTGTGTCTTGTAGTGCTGGCTTGGGTGTTGATATTTAAATTCAAATTTGGCATGGGGCGAACATTGGCCATGATGGCGGCGGCCGGAATGGCCTCTCACCTCCTATGAACAATCCGCCCAATCGTGGTCTTTCGTTTCCGGCGAAATCGCTTATGCTTAGAACATCAATTTTGAGGAAGACACATGTCGCAGGACATTGATTACGGGAACCTTATGCACACGGCGATGCGTGGGCTAATCAAGAAGGTTCTGACAAGCGTTTCGAAAAACGGCCTGCCAGGGGCGCATCATTTCTTTATTACCTTCGACACCCAACAAGATGGGGTGGAATTAGCTGACTGGCTGCGCGACAGATATCCCGATGAAATGACAATCGTCGTGCAGCACTGGTTTGAAAACCTAGAGGTCGGCGACAAGGGGTTCGCGATCACACTGAATTTTGGCGACGCGCCTGAGCCGCTTTATATCCCTTATTCGTCCATCAAAACGTTTGTTGACCCCTCGGTCGAGTTTGGTTTGCGCTTCGAAAGCCCGGAAGAGGAAGAGGTTGCTCAATTCATCGAAGACGCTATCGAAGTTGAGGAAGAAGAAGAGCAACACGACGCCGACGTCGTTTCGCTCGACAGCTTTCGCAAATAACCGCTGGATTATTGACGCTTTAGAAAAGTCTCGACTGATCGGGACTTCACTCCGTTTCTGAACCGCGAAAACGACAGATTCAGACCGCCTTCAGTCAGCGTTCGATCGTATTGCTGCAGCTCGTAGCCACCGTTTTCGTCGATGAACAAGGAAAAAACTGTCATTGTTTGCCCATCGATCCGGCCCCATACGAACGGTTCGCCCTGCATCGGATCCAAAGGCACTTCGTGTCCAAAGACATTACGTCTCATTGCGGCAGAAAATACGTCTGTACGCTCGGACTCTTTGAAATCAATGGAAAACGATTGCTCTTTTATCCGACCGTCTGCTTTGTAGGTCGTTGTTTTCCAACTGACATTAAACCCATCTTTAAGTTCGTGGATCGAGACGCTCATGTCCCTGGGGACTTCACCTCCATCCGCGTCCACCATGTTTGCAGAGCCAACATAGTCACCAACAAAGGGGGCGATTTCGTCAGCAAGAACAGGTTGAGACGAAAGCGTAATGCACACGAGCGCAACAACAGAGAACGTGAGCATTTTTAGGGCAAGTAGCCGTTCTGAAAGTAACACGAGACTCTCCGCAACATTGACTAACTTATTCTAGCCCACCTGTTAGCACGCACAATGGGTCGAATTGTAATCCCCTAAATAAAATGAAGCATTTGTCGATCTATACCTTTGTGAACCATAAGTTTAAGGTGCGCGAAATTGCCCGATTGCACGGTGGCGTAGTGGCAGGTAAATGGCATACGACTGTATACAAGACGGAGTGACAGATGTCCCAGACCCGCACAGAATCCGACAGCTTTGGCCCGCTGGAGGTTCCTTCGGATAAATATTGGGGTGCGCAGACCCAGCGCTCCATCATGAATTTCCCCATTGGATGGGAGAAACAGCCTGTGGCCATCGTGCGGGCCTTGGGCGTTATCAAAAAAGCCTGCGCAATGGAGAACAAGGCGACTGGTAAACTGGACGCTCGGATCGCTGACGCCATCATTCAGGCAGCCGGAGAAGTCTTCGAAGGCAAGTTCGACGACAACTTCCCACTGGTCGTGTGGCAAACCGGGTCGGGAACTCAGTCCAACATGAACTCAAACGAGGTCATCGCGAACCGTGCGATCGAGATTCTGGGCGGCGTTATTGGATCCAAGGATCCCGTGCACCCCAATGACCATTGCAACATGGGACAATCTTCGAACGACACCTTCCCCACCGCCATGCACATCGCAACAGCCATGAGCGTGCGTGACGTTCTGTTGCCTGGGCTCGAAAAGCTAGCCTTGGGGTTGGAGCGGAAATCCGAGGAATTCAAAGATATTATCAAGATCGGGCGGACTCATACACAAGACGCAACGCCGCTGACTCTGGGTCAGGAATTCGGTGGCTACGCCCATCAGATCCGTCAGGGGATCGAGCGCGTAAAGGCCGCTATGCCTGGTATCTATGAGCTAGCTCAGGGTGGCACTGCCGTGGGCACCGGTTTGAACACTCAAAACGGCTGGGGCGAAGCCGTTGCAGCAAATATGGCCGAGATAACCGGCCTGCCCTTCGTGACCGCGCCTAACAAGTTTGAGGCGCTGGCCGCGCATGACGCCATGGTCTTTTTGTCGGGCGCTTTGGCGACAATCGCGGGTAGCTGTTATAAAATTGCCAACGATATCCGTCTGTTGGGATCGGGTCCTCGTTCAGGTCTGGGCGAATTGATCTTGCCGGAAAACGAACCGGGTTCGTCAATTATGCCCGGCAAAGTGAACCCCACACAGGCCGAGGCACTGACACAGGTCGCGGCGCATGTCATGGGCAATGACGCCGCAGTAAAGTTTGCCGGAAGTCAGGGCCACTTCGAGTTGAATGTTTACAACCCGATGATGTCCTACAACCTGTTGCAGTCAATCCAGCTTTTGGGCGATGCCGCCGATAGCTTTACCGAACGGATGCTACTGGGCATTCAGGCAAACGAGCCGCGCATTGAAAAGCTGATGAAGGAGTCGCTGATGCTGGTGACGGCTCTGGCGCCCACCATCGGCTATGACAACGCCACGACGGTTGCAAAGACTGCGCATAAGAACGGCACGACCCTCAAGGAAGAGGCCATCGCCCTGGGTTTTGTGGATGAAGCGACATTTGACGCCGTGGTCCGCCCCGAGCAAATGATCGGTCCAAAGGACTGATGAGTAAGCCGGTCAATCTGAACCGGTACCGAAAGGAAAAAGCGCGGGCTGAAAAGAAGGCCCGCGCCGACCAGAATGCTATTACCTTTGGGCGTAAAAAGCCTGAAAGAGATGCAGCCGAGAAAGTACTGAACAAACAACGCCGCGACTTGGACAACCATGAGTTGGAGGAATGAGCGGCCGCCCCGTCAAACGGTCCCTGACCCTGAAGGGACACCGTACTTCGGTATCGCTCGAGGATGAGTTCTGGCAGGCATTCCGTGACATTGCCAAAATAAAGGATATTCCAATCAATGCGCTAGCGGCTGAAATTGACGTGTCTCGTGATCCTGAAATCGGCTTGGCATCGGCAATTCGTGTGTACATTTTGAACTGGTATCGCGCCTGACATTGGGTGCTTGATTTAAAACTACCGGGCTGTGTATGCTCGACCGGAACAAAAGTGGTACATACATGAGCCAGACTACACAAGGACCGGACGGTCAGCCTCGCTGCAAATGGTGCCAGGCCGCGCCTGAGTTTTTCGATTATCATGACAACGAATGGGGATATCCCGTTGCGGATGACCAACGCTTGTTCGAAAAGCTATGTCTCGAAAGTTTTCAATCCGGGTTGAGCTGGCGGACAATCCTATCCAAGCGCGAGAATTTTCGGAGAGCGTTTAAACAATTCGAAATCAACGCTGTAGCGGCGTTTGATGATGCAGACATTGAACGTCTTTTGCACGATGAAGGAATTGTCCGACATCGCGGCAAAATTCAAGCCGTCATAAATAACGCCCAATGCGCACAATGTCTGATCACTGAGTACGGATCACTTGCTGCTTATGTCTGGCAGTATGAGGCAGATATGCCACCCGAACCTCAGACAGCGTCAACCTCGGCTGAGTCTGTGGCCATGTCCAAGGATCTTAAAAAGAGAGGTTGGAAATTCGTTGGGCCAACCACTGTTTTTGCGTTCATGCAAGCGATGGGGCTTGTAAATGATCACGCAAATGGATGCGTCATGCGCGAAAAAGCGGCGCAGATGCGCCGCAATTTCATTGCGCCAACGTAGATCTGTTTAAATCGACGCGCGGTAGATTTTCTCGATATTCCCACCCAGAGCTGCGTTGAACTCATCATTCGATTGCTTTTTCGACAGTCCCTCAGTCAAAGCACGCGAGAAAGATGCGATCATTTTACCGTTCTGTCCCAACAAATCGCAGGCTTGTTCTGTTGAATATCCGCCCGACAAAGCAACCACACGCACCACGCGTGGATGATCGGCAACGGCGTCATACAGGTTCGCATTGGTGGGGATCGTCAATTTCAGCATCACATCCTGTCCCTCGTCCAATTGATCAAGGTTTTTCAGGATCTCGGCCTTCAGAATGTCTTCGGCCTCGGCTTTGGATGCCGAATTGA
This sequence comes from Ruegeria sp. HKCCD7628, assembly GCF_057221005.1. Classification (NCBI taxonomy): domain Bacteria; kingdom Pseudomonadati; phylum Pseudomonadota; class Alphaproteobacteria; order Rhodobacterales; family Roseobacteraceae; genus Ruegeria; species Ruegeria sp. HKCCD7628. The sequence goes on along the minus strand of NZ_JBWVBA010000001.1, from coordinate 99,936 downwards.
TGTTCACCTCAGGCTCGATGATCGGAACCATATCAGCCGCTATCACTTCCCGCGCAATGTCGAATTGTTGCGCAACTACAGCTGCGATGCCCTCGGCATTGGCTTCATGAATAACCGAGCGTTCTTTGGTTCCAAACACGCCCGACGCCTTCGCTAGGGTGTCGGCCAGACCAGGGATCGGCTTCATCATCTGAACACCATTCGCCTCGTCCTCTAACCCTTTGTCGATCTTGAGAAAAGGAACGATGCGCTTTTCCGACCAAAGGAAATCAGCGACTTTTCGGCCATTAATTTCTTCACCCAGAGTCCGTTCGAACAGGATGGCTCCGATAACTTTTTCATTGGTGAAATCATCTGCCAGGATAATCCGGGCGCGCATCTTCTGAATTTCCCCAAACATCTCCTCGTCCGAGGAATAGTCTGAAGCCTCAACCCCATAGAGTGCCAGCGCTTTGGGAGTCGAGCCGCCGCTTTGATCCAGTGCTGCAATAAAGCCAGCTCCATTGGACATTTGCTCGCGCTGTTCTGATTTGGACATATGATATTCCCGTTCGAAATGATTCCGCTGTTTTCAACCGCATACAGCATGGCGCATCGCGATGGTAGTTTGTTAGCGCTCAACGATGCGCAACCAAATTCCGTCTTTCGACCGGACAGTCAGATGCGCCACCGGAATCGGCGTTTTGCCCTCGATTAACTCGAACCGGAAGTGCTGCAGCAATTTGGACAGGATCAATGGGCCCTCGATCATGGCAAATCCAGCGCCCGAGCACACACGAGGACCAGCTGAGAACGGAATGAAGGCTTCTCGCTGGCAACGCTTGCCGTTTTCCGTGGCCCATCTGTTCGGATCAAACTCATCCGGATGATCCCAAAGGCGTTCGTGCCGGTGAACATGCCACGGGCTAATAACGATTTGAGCCCCTTTTGGAACGTCGCGGTCGCGAAAGCGTTCGGTGCACGTAGTTTCCCGCACCATCATAGGGACAGGCGGATAAAGTCGGAGCGTCTCGCGAAAGACATCTCTGCTCAGCTTTAGTTTCGACATCTCCGAGATATCGGAGAGATTTACAGCCTGAGCTTCGGCAGCAAGCTTATCTTGCCACTCTGGGTATAAGGCCATCAGGTACAACGCCCAAGCCAGAGCCGAGGCGCTTGTTTCATGGCCTGCCAGAAAGAAAATCGCAACTTGGTCGACCATCTCATTTGTGTCGAAACATGTCCCGGTCTCAGGGTCCGGAGTCGTCATGATTTTAGTTGCCAGATCGTTGGGCGCACATCCTCGCGCAATTAATTCAGCACGTTGTTGCGTCAGCTTCCCAATCAAAGCCCTTATTTCATTTGCGTTTTTTCGAGTTCTTGAAGAATGGAACCGAGGCATCCACCGTGGTAGCGGAACAAATGCGGCCAGGTTCAACAAGGGTTGCTGGCGTTGGTAATCCCTGAACTTCTGAAAGACTTGCGCTGCGACTTCATGTTCGATCGGCACTGAGAATAAGGTTCGAAAGATAACATCGGCGGCAGCATGGCTTGTTAACTCTTCACATTCGATATCGGTGCCGACCAGAGGGCGTATTCGTCGCACTGCTGCTTCCGCGGCCTGAAGCATCGCAGGGAACGTATCTTTAAGCCGTCCCCCCTCAAACGCCGGGTCGATGATCCTGCGTTGTCGTTTCCACGTTTCACCATTGGTTAAAAAAACAGACTCTCCTAAAAGTGGTCGTAAGCCTTCGCTGATGCGTTCAGATTTAGGAAAACCTTCCGCTCGTTTTTTCAAAACAGTTTCAACAAGTTCAGGCTGGTTCATCATGTATGAACGGAAGAACGGAGTCCGAAACTCGGCCATCCATGCGCGATACAGGCGTTGCGGTTGTGCCGAAAGGATATCTTGACGAAACAGCTTGAGGTACCGCCACAGCGAAACATGGTTTGGGCGTGAGGGCGGCTTTGGCGGTATCACAGCATCACCGTCCGGTGCTTTGAGACTGCGATATCGATACGAGACTTAGACGAACTACGTTCGCGGAATCTCTGGGCCAAAGACTGAGGTCCGGCCGTGATGCGGAAATAGTCGTACGCCCCGACACGATCAAAGGCGCACAAATACTGAAAATGAAGACGAAAGAAACGCCACCGCAAAGCCTGCCAACGCTCTGGCGAAAGTGTTTGCGTGAATGCTGCCGACAAGACCAAGGGCCATTTTTTACTTTCGGTTGCGACGCCGGAAACGCCGACAGGGTCGCAAAGAGCAAAAGAACATCCGTCACCCGGAGCCGATACGTCCACCCAGGTGAGATTGTACTGAACGGAAAGAAATTGAAGATCTGTCCGCAACTCTTTGGCATTTGGGAGAAACGACACCATTGGCACGACCTGACCCAAGGATAGGAAAGATAGAGCTGGTCGGAAACCTGTATCCGGTGCATTCCTGATTACATCAGCCAGAACTGAGACCCCGATATGTGCGCCGGAACTGTGGCCAACAACCAAGACTTCATCCACGTCCGTAACCAACGCCTGCTTAATAAGTTCGGTGAATTCGGTCATGCGTTTTCGCAAAGCAGCGGGCGTTTCACCCTTTAAGCTCGCCGAATAGGCGTAGTCGTGCATCAGATAATAAGCGAATAGCTTGTTGTCGATCTTTTGAAACCAACGCAAAAGCAGGCAGAACGTCAGAATGGCTGGAGCAATGGCAAAGAGGTCAAAAAATTGGCTGCCGCCTTTCCAGATGCCCCAAGCGATGGCCAGTGCTGCGGCCAGCTGGAATACAAGCATCGCAAACGGATAAAGTGCAGCGATTACAGGCCCCTTGCGTAAACGCATCAGTCGTCCAAATGTCCCATTCGCAAGGTAAATCCACGCGGTTCTAACCAGTTGCACATAAGTCGCAACAACCGAGTTGGACATGCTGTCCCTGACAATATCCGACCAGACCAACACCTGAATCTGTGTCTCAACCTCGGTTCCGTCTTGTTCCGAATGGACATGCCATCCAAAGGGACCGTCCCCCATTTTGGCTGAAACCGATATCTGATATCCTGACAACGCGGACTGCGCCGCCCCTTCCGAGCGGTACAGTTCGCGGTATCTGCGAGGATGTATAGGATCATAACCGGGAATGTAAAACACCCGGCGCCGTTTGACCTGCTCTTGGTTTTCGTGACTGTTCATAGTCTTACCTTCTGCTGAGCAGATTAGCGCAGCGTTATTATCAAGGTAAGTCAGATCAGTACTTTAGCCAAAATTTGCCAGCGCCGGGAAAGCTTCCAGCAACCACCAGCTAAACTCGGTGAACAACCCGGTGATCAACATGATGCCAACGAACAACAACAACCCACCCATCACTTTTTCGATTGTCGCCATATGAGGCTTGATCTTGTTCATAACGGTCATCGAGCGGTTAAGGAACATTGCAGCCAGCAAGAACGGTATGCCGAGTCCCGCAGCGTAAACACCCAAGAGCAACGTTCCACGGGCCACCGAGGCTTCAGACGCCGCCAAGGACAGGATCGCGCCAAGCTGAGGACCGATACACGGCGTCCATCCAAAAGCGAAAGCCAGTCCGAGGATGTAAGCTCCAAAAACAGAACCGCCCGAATCTCCGGTTTCGATCCGCGCTTCACGGTCCAGGAACGGGATGCGGAAGACATTCAGAAAGTGAAGACCGAACACAATCACCACAGCACCTGAAAGCTTCGCGAAAAGCACTTGGTTTTGCAGGACAAACGCGCCAAAGGCCGAGGCCGTGAAGCCCAGTAACAGGAAGACAGTCGACAAGCCCAGCACAAAGAACAATGCGGTCAGCGTCGCTTTGCGCCGCGCCGCAGTCTGGTCCTGCATTTCGTTGATCGACACACCGCTCATATAGGCAAGATACGGTGGCACGATCGGCAAGACACACGGCGAAAGGAAACTAATCAGTCCGCCCAGCATCGCGATGAACATGGCAGGCAGCAGGCCCGCGTCGATGATATCTATTCCAAACATAATTCAGCACATATGGTATGATGTGGCGAACGTCACGAGGCCATTCAGTCACATCCTCGTGGTTGCACGCTGGACACCCGGTCAAAGTGGAAATATTTCATCTCTATGTCAAACCCAACTGAAACTCTCGACGCATTGGGCCTGCTTTGTCCCCTGCCCGTTCTGAAAGCTAGAAAACGTTTGAAATCAATGCCCTCCGGGGCAGTTCTGCGTGTTCTGGCCGACGATCCTGCTGCGATTATTGACGTCCCGCATTTCTGCAGCGAAAGCGGTCACCACTTGCTGGCGCAAGAAGAAACCGAAGGCCATCAAGTCTACCTGATCCAGAAAAAAGGCTAAGTTTAAGTCGCGAATGTTACAAAAAAGGCGGGTCTTTCGCCCGCCTTTTTGTTTATTGCCCCAGTGACCACCATCCGCGCCGCTTGGGCTTCGTAGGTTCTGCAGGTTCCTCGGCAACGACCTCAAGTACCGGCTCTTCTGTTACTGGTTCCGGTTCCGGCGCTACCTCCGGTTCCTGACTTTCCTCTGCGACTGCTGCTACAGGCTCTTCCGCCTCCGCCTCGGGTGACTCAGTGCTTTCAGCAACAATATCGTCAGCGAGTTCGACTTCATTCGATTCCGCTGGTGCAGCCGATTCCTTTACGGTTTCTTCGACCACTTCAGTTTGCACCTCAGCAGTCTCAACTGACTCGCCTTCGGCATCAACCGGTGTGGTTTCCTTCTTTTTACGACGTGGCGCTCGGCGGCGTTTAGGCTTAGCCTCTTCCTCGCCGCTTTCCGCCGGAACGGACTCTGCAGCGTCGGTTTCGTCTACTTCGACCGGTGCTTCTTCTCCAGTGGGCGCCTCTGCGGCCTCAACGTCATCTGCGCTCACCTCAGCCGTTTCGCCATTTCCATTTCCCTTCTTGCGGCGGCGGCGGCGGCGCTTGCGCTTGGGCTTGGCTTCTTCGTCTGTCTGAGGCGTTTCGTCTTCGACCTTTTCCTCTTCATCCGCGTCGACAAGATCCATCAGCGATGCATCTACGGAAACGACCGGCGCTGTCGCTTCGGGTACAATCCGGCTTGCAGTCTTGAACTTCTCCATCGAGAAATCCGGACTGACCAGATGGATATCCCCTTCCACACGAACTGAAAGACCATAGCGCGACTCGATTTGGGCGATATGCTCACGTTTCTGGTTCATCAGGAAATTCGCGATGCTGACGGGGCAGCGCACCAAAACCTCGCGCGAGCGGCGCCGCGTACCTTCTTCTTCGATCTGACGCAAAATGGTCAACGCCATGTTGTCGTCCGAACGGATCAGCCCAGTTCCATGACAGGATGGGCAAGGCTGCGTCGTTGCTTCCAGCATACCCGGGCGCAACCGCTGGCGACTCATCTCAAGCAGGCCGAAGCCGGAAATACGACCAACCTGAATGCGTGCCCGATCCGTTTTCAACTTATCCTTAAGGCGCTTTTCGACGGCCGAGTTATTCTTGCGCTCGTCCATGTCGATAAAGTCGATGACAATCAGACCGGCCAAGTCGCGCAGGCGCAACTGGCGCGCCACTTCTTCGGCCGCTTCGAGATTTGTCTTGAGCGCGGTTTCCTCGATCGAGCCTTCCTTGGTCGCCCGTCCCGAGTTGACGTCGATCGCTACCAATGCCTCAGTCACACCGATTACGATGTAGCCACCCGATTTCAACTGCACAGTCGGGTTGAACATCCCGGCCAGATAGCTTTCCACCTGATAACGCGCAAACAGCGGCAGAGCATCCTCGTACCGTTTCACGTTCTTGGCATGGGACGGCATGATCATCTTCATGAAGTCCTTGGCGATGCGGTACCCGCCCTCGCCTTCGACCAGCACCTCGTCGATATCGCGATTGTACAAATCGCGGATCGAGCGTTTGATCAGGTCGCCCTCTTCATAGATCTTGGCCGGCGCTATGGACTTGAGCGTCAACTCGCGGATCTGCTCCCACATACGCTGCAGGTATTCGTAGTCACGTTTGATCTCGGATTTGGTCCGTTTGGCCCCAGCGGTCCGAATGATCAGGCCGGCACCTGTCGGCACGTCAATATCGGCAGCGATCTCTTTCAGTTTCTTGCGGTCCGGCGCGTTAGTGATCTTGCGGCTGATACCGCCCCCCCGCGCTGTGTTTGGCATCAAGACGCAATAGCGACCGGCCAACGAGAGATACGTGGTCAGCGCTGCGCCCTTGTTGCCACGCTCTTCTTTGACGACCTGAACCAGCAAAACCTGCCGGACCTTGATCACCTCTTGGATTTTGTACCGGCGCGGGCGCGGCTTGCGCGGAGGGCGAATGTCTTCGCTATCATCCTCATCCGCAACAGATTCGATCGTGTCGTCTTTTGCGGTAGCATCCGCGCGGGCTTCGGTATCGTCCGGCTCATCGGAGTCAGCCTTGTTTTCAGCTTGCTCAGTGTCGGCATCCGCCGGCGCGTCTTCCGACGCAACAGCGTCGGCGTCGGGTTGAGCATCAACCTGACCCGCCTCGTCGGCGGAGGATGTTTCCAAGTCCTCTGTTTGGGTCTCTTCACCCGCCGAATCCGAGGCCACTTCTTCCTCTACAGTGGGGTCGGCACTTTCCGGTTCGTCTGCTGCTGCTACAGTTTCCGCATCCAGTGCTTCCACGTCGTCGAGCGGTTCCTCGACAGGAGTGTCCGCCACGTGATCCGCTGGGGAAGTCCCTTCGGGCACAGCCATCTCGGGTTGTTCGTCGCCCTCATCCAGATCAATCGTTTCCATACCCGAGGGTTCCGAAGACACCTCAAGCGTCTCGACTGCATCATCCGTTTTGACGTCGGCAGCCTTGGTCCGCGACCGCGAACGGCGTTTCTTGGGCTTGGATTCTTCCGCCTCATCCCGAGCCCTCATGGCCTCGGCATAAGCGCGTTCTTCCTCCATCAGCGCTTCACGATCGGCAACTGGGATTTGGTAGTAGTCGGGATGAATTTCGGAAAACGCCAGAAAACCGTGCCGGTTTCCGCCGTAATCCACAAAAGCCGCCTGCAAAGACGGCTCAACCCGCGTTACTTTTGCTAGATAGATGTTGCCAGCAAGCTGGCGTTTGTTTTCGGACTCAAAATCGAACTCTTCGACCTTGTTTCCATCGACCACCACAACCCGAGTCTCCTCGGTGTGGGTGGCATCGATAAGCATTTTCTTAGCCATGTGTCCTTGGTGCACCGCGCCAAACGCGTTGTCCTGACCCGTCCAGGCGGACAGGCACTTTTGGGGAGGTGTCTTGTACGGGCGATTTCGGACGGCGCGCGGCAGGGTCTGGCACTGTGGCCCCCTGCCCGTATAGTCAATCGTTGCGCGCGCGTCATCGCGGTTCTTCTCCGACAGACGCGCCTTGACGCTGTCTGCCCATTATATTCCTTTCGCCCGCATCCACGGGCTCAGGCGTTCAACTGCCCCGGTTCGGGGCACAATCGGTCTGCGCGGCCTGTGTGGGATTAGGTCACCACCTGCGGCGTTGCAGCGAAACTCAAAGATTCGGGACTTTTGGGCACCAAAAACGGCCCGGCCCGTTCAGGTACAATAAAAGCAGTCCTGTGGAAAAGACAATGGGCAAACTGCAATCCCTGCACTTCTGACAACAGGGATCGCTTCATCTGGCCAAAAATATCTCGGGGGTGAATTGAGCTGAAGGCTCAAGAGGGGGCTGGCCCCCCTCTCTTCCGTCACAAGTAGTCCGAACGTTGCAGCCCGTATTTGGCCATCTTTTCGTTCAACGTTCGCCGCGGCAAACACAGCTCGTCCATCACAGACGCGATCGAGCCTTTATGACGGCGCATAGTATTGTCGATCAGCATCCGTTCGAACGCCTCAACATATTCCTTCAGGGGCTTGCCTTCCGTTGTCATGACGGGTTGCATTTCTTCATGATCCGACATGAGCAAAGAGGCAATCGTTCCAGAGCCGCGACGCGATTGCAAAACTGCGCGCTCGGCGATGTTGATCAGTTGTCGCACATTCCCCGGCCAAGGCGCCTGCAACAACTGCGCGGCCTCTTGTGCACTGACTTGCGGCGCATCACAGCCATATTCTTCGGCGAATTGTTCGCTCAGGCGGGTGAACAATGTCAGGATATCTTCGCCGCGCTGGCGCAGCGGCGGCATGGTGATACGCAACGCCGCCAGCCGATAGAACAAGTCCGGCCGCAGAACATCTTCAGAGGTCTTACCGGCTTCCTGAAGGTTCGAGATCGCGATAATCCGCGTCTCGGCAGGCGTACCCTGATCATTCATCACGCTCAGCAAGCGCGCTTGCAGCGTATCGCTTAGCGCTTCAACGTCTTCCAGAACCAAGGTACCGCCGCGCGCTTCTTCAACGGCAGGCAGTTGCGCGTCCTCGGGCATCATGGGGCCGAACAACCGTTTGGAAAGCGCCTCTTCTTCCAGGGCCGCACAAGAAATCAGAACGAATTTCTTACCGGCCCGACTGCCCACCGCATGCAGGGCGTGCGCCACCAAGGTCTTGCCGGTACCGGTTTCACCGTCGATCAGCACATGACCATCGGCCTGCCCCAGATCCAGAATATCCTCACGCAGGCGTTCCATGACCGGGCTGGCCCCGATCAGCTTGCTCATGATTTGCGTGCCATCCGACAGCTCTCGCCGCAGTGCCCGGTTGTCCAAGGTTAGGCGCCGAGCGTTACTGGCACGTTTAGCCAATTCCGACATCCGGTCGGGATTGAAGGGCTTTTCCAGAAAATCGAACGCGCCCACGCGCATGGCTTCCACAGCCATCGGCACATCCCCGTGCCCGGTAATCATGATCACCGGCAGCGTACTGTCCGCTCCCATGAGTTTTTTCAGCAACTGGATACCGTCCATTCCCGGCATCTTGATATCCGAAATAACGATCCCTGGATAATCCGGCCCCAGAACTTTGAGCGCATCTTCGGCGCTGGCAAACGTTTCCGTGTCATATCCTGACAGTGCCAGCCATTGACTGATTGACTGCCGCATATCCTGTTCGTCGTCCACAATGGCGATCTTCATGGCCTGTGCCATAGTCTTTCCCCGTTATTCCGCGGCCTCTAGGCCATCGCTTCCAAGTATAGGCAGCTGCATCTCGAACACCGCGCCCCCGTTGGGGCTGTTGCGGGCAGTCAGCCGTCCCCCATGGTCGTTCACGATCCCGGAGGAGATGGCAAGCCCCAGCCCGACGCCATCGCCCGGCTGCTTGGTGGTATAGAAAGGCTCGAACAGGTTTTCGATATCCTCGATTCCATGGCCATTGTCCCGCACCGTCAGCACCGCCATATCCCCTGCGGCCAGAATGATTTCTACATCCGGTTCAGATACTGATTTGGTGGCGTCCAGTGCATTACGCAAGAGGTTGACCATTACCTGCTCAATCCGCATTCGGTCCCCCAGTGCAAACACCGGTTCTTCGGGCAGAATCTGAGTGATCTTGACGTGTCGCTGACGCAATTGCGGCTCCATCATCGACAGGGCAGAAGCCAGCGCTTCGCCAAGATTTACAGGGGAAAACGCATCCGCGCCCTTCCGAGCATAGGATTTGAGCTGACGGGTTATCGCACCCATCCGCTCGATCAGTCCATCGATACGACCAAAGCTGGCCAGTGCTTCTTCGGGACGGTTCCTGCGCAGCAGCAGGCGCGCGCCTGCCAGGTAAGTTTTCATTGCAGCCAGAGGTTGATTAAGCTCGTGACTGACAGCGGCCGACATCTCGCCCAACGCGGCCAGTTTCGAGCTTTGCGCCAGCGTCTGTTCAGCAACTTCCAGCGTCTTTTCAACCCGTTCTCTCTCAGCGATTTCCCGCTGCAGGCGCGCATTCAATGCGCGAAGCTCTGCCGACTCGCGCTGAAACAGCGCCATGCGGAACGTCGCCCGGCGGCTGAGAGCGTAGAAAGCCAAAGCAAGAAGAATCGCAAACCCCATGATTTCCAGCGCAATTACACTGTTCACCTTTTCCCGGATGGACGAGTAAGTTGTGAAAGACGTGATCGTCCAACCACGGAACGGTATGCGTGAGTCCATACGCATAACAGCTTCGCCCTGCAGATAAGCATCCGGCGGCAGCGCGGTCCAATCAGCGGTTGCGCGGATCGCCCGCTCAATGGCGTTTTCGGGCGGTTGCCGCTGAATGGCAGTGCTTTCCTCCAATCCGCGCCACCGCGGTTCGGTCGACAGAATGACCGTACCCGTACTATCTGCAACCATCACAGCATCAGAAATACCCGCCCAGGCGCGTTCGAATTTCTGCAAATCGACTTCAACGACGATGACGCCCAGAATATCTGCTCCAGAGTCCATGCGGCGCGAATAGACAAAACTGTATCCCCCCGCCTCATTCTCAATGACCGAAAAAATCGTGGCATTGGAACGAACAGCATCCACATAGTAAGGCGAGTTTCGATGCGCTTCGCCTAAGCGGTTCCTGTCGGTTGCAGCCACGGTCCGCCCGTCGCTGTCCAACAACATCAATGATGCGGCGCCGATCTCCTCGACAAACGAGATAAGGCGCTGAGTGGATAGGGTATAGTCGCTGGACTGAAGCGCCGATATCAGTGTCGGATCACGAGCCAGTAGTTGCGGAACAATCGCGTTCCGCCGCAGTTCGCTCAGCAAGTTTCCCGAATACAGCGCAAGGCGTACTTCGGCTCTGTTTCGGGTCGATTCAGTAAAACGATCCGTCAGCAAACGGTTGGTCACCCAAATCGTTCCAACGGTTGCAATCAAAAGGATCGAAACCGCGACACGCAGGCGCCACCCCAAAGGAGCGCCCCGGAACGGATTTTTGATAGAAGACCAGCCAGATTGGGTGTCGGAGCTCATGCCCGGAAACTACGCGGGCTTGAGTGCAACCTCAAGTCACGCCGGTGCTAAAACACCCGACAATGCGCGGAACAATGCCGTGCCGTCTGTGCCGCCGTGACCTTCGTCTGCAGCGCGCTCGGGGTGTGGCATCATGCCAAGAACGCGACGGTTTTCCGACAAGATGCCCGCGATATCGCCAACCGACCCATTGGGATTCTCGGTATAGGTGAACGCGATCCTGTCTTGATCACGAAGTGTGGACAGTGTTGCGTCATCGGCGAAATAGTTTCCATCATGGTGCGCAATCGGAATACCTATGACATCGCCGGCATTATAAGCGTTGGTGAAAGCACTGTCGCTGGTCTCTACCTTCAAGCCTACAGTCCGACAGATATATTTGAGCCCGGCATTGCGCAGCAAAGCGCCCGGAAGGATGCCGGTCTCGGTCAGGATTTGGAAGCCGTTACAAACACCAACCGCATAGCCACCGCGTTCAGTGTGTTCCACAACAGCCTTGCAGATCGGCGATTGCGCCGCGATAGCGCCACATCGCAGGTAGTCACCGTACGAGAAACCGCCGGGGACTCCGATGATATCGACGCCCTCAGGCAGAGACGCGTCTTTGTGCCAGACCATGTCGACCTGAAAACCGGCTTGTTCAAAAGCGACGGCCAAATCCCGGTCACAGTTGGAACCGGGGAATACGATGACTGCAGCGCGCATGGCGGGGCCTCCGGAGGTAAGGGTCAGACCAGTTCGATCTCGTAGCGTTCGATGACCGTATTGGCCAACAGCTTTTCGCACATCTCGGTTACGTCTGCCTCGGTTGCACCTTCGGCCAATTCAAGGTCAATCACCTTGCCCTGACGTACGCCTTCGACCTGGTCAAAGCCCATGGCACCCAATGCGTGGCGCACGGCCTCGCCCTGTGGGTCGAGAACCCCATTCTTGAGCATCACATGCACACGTGCTTTCATTCCTGCAACTCCAGCTAAGGGCCAGCGGATACGGCCCGTTCCGTTGCGCGGGGGATAGCGCGCCTTTTGCCATTCGACAACCCTTGTCCGCACGCAGTTTGCCGCAGGCCGCGTCAGCTCTTGCCTGAAAGCCCGGGGTAATGGGCATCAATCGCGTTGAATGTCCCTGTCAGCACCATTTCAACGGCAACCGCGACAAGAATAATAGCCATGACCCGAGTGACCACATTTATCATCGTCGGCCCAAGAACGCGCGAAATCGGATCGGCGAACAACAAACCAAGCCCCACAATTGCGCAGGCTATAAGGACCGCTGAACCCAATGTTACAATCTCGGCCCCGTCTGGTAGGCTATGCGCAAACACGATGGTGGTTGCGATTGTACCGGGGCCAATAGTCAGGGGGATCGCCAAAGGCACAACGGCTATGTTGCTTTTCTTCGCCCCATCTTGCACGGCCTGCTGATCCCCCTTTGGCCGGTCCGATGCATTCAGCATAGACATGCCGACCCCGAGGATGATCAACCCGCCCGCAATACGAAATGACGGGATGTCGATCCCGAAAACGGCCAGAATTTCTTCGCCAATCAAAACGGCAATCAATGCGACAGCGACAACCGTGGCAGTCACGATCAGCGCGACCCGTTTGCGCTCGGGTGCCGTGTAGCCATCGGTCATACCCAGGAAAATCGGGATACCGTACAACGGGTTGAAAATCGCGAGCAAAGCCGCAAGAAATTTCAGAAAAACTGCCTGGTCAAATAGTTCAGCCATTTCACGCCTAGCTTACAATTACCTCGGCAGACAATGCGAGACAATCCATGGCACTGTCAAACGCCACCAACAAAAGAAAAAACGCCGCTTGACTAAGCGGCGTTTCGACTTGTCCTGAGGGCAGAGATTCAGTTGATCAGCGTCGGCTTGGTTACATTGCTTTTTGGCAAAACACCCAAACGACGGGCAACTTCGGAATAGGCATCTGTAAGATTGCCCAAATCTCTCCGAAACACATCTTTATCCAACTTTTGGCCACTTTCGATATCCCAAAGGCGACAGCTGTCAGGGCTGATTTCATCTGCAACGATCAAACGTTGATAATCGCCTTCGAAAACACGCCCGATCTCGATCTTGAAGTCGACCAGACGAATGCCAACGGCCAACATAATGCCGCTCATGAAATCATTTACGCGCAGCGCAAGGCTTAGAATATCGTCCATATCCTGCTGGCTGGCCCAGCCAAAAGCAGCGATGTGCTCTTCGGTCACCAGCGGATCACCCAGCGAGTCATCCTTATAGCAGTACTCGACGATGGGGCGCGGCAATTGAGTACCTTCGGCAATACCCAAACGTTTGGACATCGACCCTGCAGCATAGTTACGCACGATGACTTCTAGCGGCACGATTTCACAGCTGCGCACCAATTGCTCACGCATATTCAGGCGGCGAATAAAATGTGTGGGCACGCCGATCTGGTTCAGGCCGTTCATGAAATACTCGCTCAGGCGGTTGTTCAGCACGCCTTTACCGTCGATCACGTCCTTCTTTTCCGCATTGAATGCGGTCGCGTCGTCCTTGAAGTACTGAACGATCGTACCCGGTTCGGGACCTTCATACAGAATTTTGGCCTTGCCTTCGTAGATTTTCTTGCGACGCGCCATAAGCGACCCTTCCAGACTGTGAAGCGAGAGATTTCCCACTTTGTTGCGCCCTCATAGTCCAAGCCCCCCTTTCCCGCAAGTTCAGTAAGCCGAGGGCCTTTGACGCAGCGCAAATCCCTTGCGTCGAAGCCTTGCTATGGTCATATCTGCAAAAGACAAGATGTAATCCAAGGGGTCCCCAACCAATGACCACATTTGACGAACGCGAAAACGCCTTTGAAGCGAAGTTTGCCCATGACGAAGAAATGCAGTTCAAAGCACAAGCACGCTGCAACAAACTGCTGGGTCTTTGGGCCGCAGAAAAGTTGGGAAAAACCGGCGAAGAGGCTGAAGCTTATGCTAAAACTGTCGTGATCGCCGATATGGAAGAGGCAGGCCACGAAGACGTCGTCCGCAAAGTGTCGGGTGACTTGGGATCACTGTCGTCTGACGACGAAATCCGCGCCAAAATGACTGAACTTCTACCCGAAGCCAAATCGCAAATCCTGAGCGAGGCGAATTAACGCTCTGCCCTTGAACTCATGATCTTCATGAGTTTTATGAATTTGATTTGAAGCCCCGGTCATGAGACACGGGGCTTCTTATTTTTTTCGGCTCCGCCGACTTTTCGGGAACGCCCAATGACAAACGCGCTGACTGATCTTCTTGCCGCAAATGATGCCATCCTTGCCGACGGTGCAACCGGCACAAACTTGTTCAATATGGGATTGCAGTCCGGGGACGCACCAGAATTGTGGAATGTGGACGCGCCAGACAAGATACGGGCTTTGTATCAGGGATCAGTTGATGCGGGCAGCGACCTGTTTCTGACCAACACGTTCGGTGGTACGTCAGCACGGCTTAAATTGCACGACGCCCAGAACCGTGTGGGTGAATTGAACCGTATTGGCGCCGAGCTTGGTCGCGAAGTTGCTGACAAGGCGGGCCGGACGGTCGTTGTGGCTGGTTCGGTCGGTCCGACCGGTGAGATAATGGAACCTGTCGGAGCTCTGTCCCATGCCGGGGCGGTCGAAATGCTCCACGAACAAGCTGAAGCGTTGAAAGCGGGCGGCGCGGACGTCCTGTGGCTGGAAACGATCAGCGCCCCCGAGGAATTCCGCGCGGCGGCCGAGGCGTTTGCTCTTGCTGATATGCCTTGGTGTGGCACCATGAGCTTTGACACCGCCGGTCGCACCATGATGGGCGTCACGTCGGCCGACCTGGCGCAGCTGGTTGAGACCCTGCCAAACCCGCCCGTCGCCTTTGGTGCAAATTGCGGAACCGGCGCATCGGACATCCTGCGCACGGTTCTGGGTTTTGCCGCGCAAGGCACCGAACGTCCCGTGATCTCGAAAGGGAATGCGGGCATTCCTAAATATGTGAATGGGCATATCCATTACGACGGTACACCCGAACTGATGGCGCAATACGCCGCAATGGCGCGTGATGCGGGTGCGACGATTGTTGGCGGTTGTTGCGGTACGATGCCCGACCACCTGCGCAAAATGCGCGAGGCGTTGGATAGCACGCCCCGTGGAGCGCGCCCAACACTGGATCAGATCACTAATGCGCTGGGGCCGTTTTCGTCCGCCTCTGATGGCACCGGTGACGACGCGGTGCCAGAGCGCCGGACCCGCCGCCGCCGCCGCGCGTGAAGCTCAACGCCCTTCGAATTTCGGGGGGCGTTTTTGCATGAAGGCTACGACGCCCTCGGCAAAATCCCGAGACCGTCCGCATTCACCCTGAAGGTGGGCTTCGATCTCAAGCTGTTCACCCAGCGTCTTTTCGTAAGTCCCGCGGATCGCCTTTTTGATCGCGCCAAACCCAGCGGTCGGACCGCTGGCCAGATAGGCGGCTCGGCGTCGCCAATGGGCGTCGAAATCGGCATCCGGGACGGCCTCCCAGATCATGCCCCACTCATCGGCTTGCCGCGCGCTGATCTTGTCCGCAAACAGAGCGGCCCCCATCGCTTTGGCAAAGCCCATTTGGCGCGGGGTAAACCATGTCCCGCCAGCATCCGGCAACAAGCCGATCCGGGCAAAAGCCTGCAGGAAATAGGCGCTTTCCGTTGCAATCACTACATCCGCGCACAAGGCCATATTGCAACCAGCCCCCGCAGCCGGGCCGTTCACAGCGGCAATGGTGGGAACCGGACAGTTGTAGATCGTTTCGAGCATCGGCTCGTATTCATCCCGCAACGTGCGTTCGAGGTCGATTTTTCCTGTGGTCGAGGAATCGCCCAAGTCCTGTCCGGAACAGAACGCGGCCCCTGCCCCAGTAAGCACTACGGCGCGTGCATTGGCTGCCGCCTCTTTCATGGCATATGCAACTTCGGCCCGCATCTGGGCGGTCATCGCATTCATCTTGTCCGGTCGATTCAGGGTCACTACCGCCAAATCGTCCGAGATGTTCAGCAGCACGGTTTCATAATCCATCAGGTTCCCCCCCAAGCACTATTCTTGAGGACAAGCCTGACTTAATTCACAATCAAGGGAAAGACCGACCAAGGGTCAGTCCTTCAGAATTTGCTCTAACCGCTTCTTTTCAGCGTCGCTAAGCCCGTCAGTGTCCGCGGTCGCGTGCGCATCTGCGCGCTTTCGAAGGAAACTCCAACCCACCGCTGCAGCAATCAACAACATGATCGGTCCCGCAAGCCACAGCAGCAGGTTTGAACCAGTTATGGTAGGCTTCAACAGCACGTATTCCCCATAACGGTCTACAATGAAGCTGATTGCTTCTTCGTCGCTATCGCCCGCAACAAGCCGTTCCCGCAACAACAGGCGCAAATCCCGCGCCAGCCCGGCATTGCTTTCGTCAATACTTTCATTGCGACATACCAAACAGCGCAAACCGGTACTCAGGTCACGTGCACGTTGCTCCAAGACCGGATCGTCCAGTACCTCGTCTGGCTGCACGGCGTATAAAGGCGACGCGATAATCGCCAGGATCAGGATCAGGCGTTTCATTCTGCTGGCACTCCGCCTGTTGGGGCCTTGCGTGCGCCTGCAGCCACGCGGAACCTTCTGTCGGACAGGCTAAGGAACCCACCCAAAGCCATCAGGATACAACCACCCCAGATCCAGTTTGCCAGAGGCTTGATGTAGGTTCGCATCACCCAGCCTCCGTCAGCCTGCTGATCGCCGATCACAACGTACAGGTCCCCTAAGAACCGGTAGTCGATCGCCGCTTCGGTCGTTGGCATTCTGGCAACAGGATAGTCCCGTTTTTCCGGGTGCAACATACCCATGGGGCGGCCGTTCTTTTCCACCCGAACATCGGCGGTGGTCGAGAAGTAGTTGGGCCCTTGCACGCGGCGGACATCGTCCAGTGTCAGGGTGAATTGACCAACCTCAAAAGGCTGACCAGGCTGCGCCACTCGGATATCCTCAACCTCCCACGCGGTCAGACCGGCAATGGCAAACATGGTCACGCCAAGCCCGGTATGCGCAACGGCTTTGCCCCAATCGGCTCCGGGCAGCCGGAACAGGCGACTTAGGCTTCCGTTGCGGCCTGTACGGCTCCACAAATCAACCGCAGCGCCAAAAGTGACCCACGCCCCAAGGAACAGACCAATAGGGCCAAGCGCGCTACGCCCCGTTTGCATGACCCAGACCAGTATCGCCAAAGCCACGGCCAATACAAAGGCGTAGCGAAGCGAATACGCCGCCTTGCCAATCTTGCCGCGTTTCCACGGCATCATTGCGCCCACAGGTAGAACGATCCCCAAAACGATCATGAAGGGTGTAAAGGCCGCATTGAAAAACGGTGCCCCGACCGAGAGTTTCCGGTCAAAAGCCATCTCGGCCACCATCGGCCACATGGTCCCGAAGAACACCACAAAGCAACTGACAGCCAACAAAATATTATTCAGTACCAGTGCGCTTTCACGGCTGACCATGCCAAAGACGCCCTTGGCCTCCATCGCTTGCGCGCGTGCGGCAAACAGCGTCAGCGCACCACCGATGAAGATGACCAAAATGAACAGGATAAAAACGCCGCGTTCCGGGTCGTTGGCGAAGGCATGAACCGAGGTCAGCAAACCCGAGCGCACGATGAACGTGCCAATCAACGAGAACCCGAACGCGATGATCGCCAACAGGATCGTCCAGCTTTTCAGCGCCTCGCGTTTTTCGACAACGATGGCGGAATGCAGCAACGCAGCAGCCAGAAGCCAAGGCATGAACGACGCATTCTCGACGGGATCCCAGAACCAGAAACCACCCCAACCCAGTTCATAGTAGGCCCACCAAGACCCAAGCGCGATCCCAATAGTCAGAAAAACCCACGCGGCCAGTGTCCACGGGCGCACCCACCGACCCCACGCCGCGTCGACACGGCCTTCGATCAAGGCAGCAACGGCAAAGCTGAACGCCATGCTGAGACCCACGTAACCCAAGTACAAGAACGGAGGGTGGAACGCCAAACCGGGATCTTGCAGCAATGGGTTCAGGTCCCGCCCATCAAAGGGTGCAACAACAAGCCGGTCAAAGGGGTTCGATGTGAACAGGATAAAGGCATAGAACGCCACGCCAATCGCGGCTTGAACAGCCAGCACGCGCGCCTTCAGTGTAGGTGGCAAACCCGCCCCGAAAACCGCAGCCATCCCACCGAATATGGCCACGATATAAACCCACAACAACATGGACCCTTCATGGTTTCCCCATGTCCCGCTGATCTTGTAAAGCATTGGTTTAGCCGAATGACTGTTCTCGACCACGATGCGCAGCGAAAAATCCGAAGTGGCAAAGGCCCAAACCAGCGCACTGAAAGAAAACGTCATGAGCACCAATTGGGCTACCGCGGCGGTTTCCCCAAAAGTCATCCAACCCGTCCACCTTTTGGACGCGCCAACCAGCGGAATGACGGACTGCACGATCGCCACGAGAAAGGCGAGGATGAGGGCGTAGTGACCAAGCTCTGTAATCATGGCCCTGCATATAATCCTGTTGCACAGAAAGCACCAATAACTTTCGCGTCCTGAAGGCGCACATAGTGTCGCGGCTCATGCCGTGCGGGCGCGCCTCCAATCGTCCAGTGCCCGGTTTTCGTCAGGGTTCAGCGCGTGCTCGGCAAGGGTTACATCGGTCCCCGGATCAGCCGCGCCGACGGAATTCGCCCGCATATGTCTGAGTTTCGCGATATTCTGCGCAACCACAGGCGCGCGCCGCACGGTCGCCGAAATCTCGCGTTGCCAGTCCTGCATTTTGGCTTGGTGCCGCGCGCCGAAATAGAACGAAACAATAACCCCCAAAAGCCACCACAGCGGTTCAGGAACAAGGGCGATGCCCTGCATCCGCGCCGCAAACCAAAGGGGTCCACCATTGCCGCCACAAATAGCGCAAGCGTACCAAGCGCCAGAGCAGGACGCGGCAATCGGTTCAGGCCGTCCATAAAACGGTCGAAACCACCCTTGCGCGGCACAGTATATTCAGCACCGAACTGAACCATTGCCTGCTGTTGAAGCGACAGGTCGCGTTCGGCACCTTTTTCCGCATTTTCACGAAACACTTCGGCAGTTTCGCGAACAACATTCCTTCCGTCCCCAAAAAGGAACGACAAAAAACCCGAGATCAATCCCATCCCGCAACCCTCTGCTGAAATTCCGCATCGCTCAGGTGGTACCCCGGAGAGACAAATTCTTCTGCTCTGCGAATCCATCCACCCTTGTGTCCAGTTTGCGTGCGCGCGTATTTCCGCGAAGCAACGCGCCCATCGGCAATCCGGAAATAATAGTTCCGACGCGCCACACCATACGCGTCTCGCAGGGCAATCGGGTCGGGCAGCGCGGCAGTCTTGCTGGCCTTCGCAGTTTGTGGGCCGACAACACCGTCAACTGTGATCTTAAAATCCATTTTCCTCAGAAGATATTGAAGTATTTTAACCGCTTGCGCGCCTGCGTTGACATACATGTCAAAGACAGAAGGTTGCAGTACCTCTGGCAACATGCCCAGTCTTGGGCCCTTGAAATAGTGAGACACGAAAATATCTACAGCCTGCGTTTTTGAGAGACGCTTAACGTCTTGGCGTGTAATGAATCCATCGCCGGTCAAGTCCAGCCCCAAGCGCCGCATTGTGTGGATCGTGACACCGTATTTTGTCACTCCGCCCGGATCATCCGGGTCGTCTACAAAGCCACCTTCGCGCGATACGATATCAGTCGCGATCTCTTGAACCGTCTGCATTGAATCCTCCGCTTGAATTCGCACAAAGGCTGCAGTCTCTGGGTTAAGAGCGATCTACGAAAAAGGGCGCTGCTACCGCAACGCCCAATAACATTCCTATCTATTCGAGGGGTCAGCCTTCGCTCGGCTCCACATACACGCCTTGCTCCTTCAGCGCGTCCACAACCTCTTTGGGCATGTAGGTTTCATCGTGTTTGGCAAGAATCTCGGTCGCCTCGAATACGCCATTCACATAAGAACCAGTCCCGATCATGCCCTGGTTTTCTTCGAACAAGTCCGGTAATACGCCTGTGAAAGCGACTGGTACACTTTCCCCGCCATCGGTTACGACAAACGTCACCGTTTCACCCTGCCCGCGAACGATCGAGCCCTCTTCGACCAAACCACCAATCCGGAACACTTCGGTGGACTTTGGCGGCTCTGCGATTACCTCGCTAGGCGAGCGGAAAAAGTTGATACCGTCCTGCAAAGCCCAGCCGATCAATGCTGTAGATGACACAAGGGCCACGACTGCCAGCAGTATGATCTGTACGCGGCGGCGTTTCTTGAGCGACTTCATGATATCCTCATGGGAACAGAGGGGCCATCATCAGGCCCGTTGTTTCAGCTTCACCTAACATCAGGTTGGCGTTCTGCAAGGCTTGGCCACTGCTACCTTTTGTCAGGTTATCCAGAGCACCGATCACGATCGCGCGACGTTCGATCCGGTCGCCAACTACACCGATATGGCAAAAATTCGAGCCCCGCACGTGGTGGGTCGATGGCGTCTCGCCAAAGGGTAGCATCTGGATAAAGGGTTCGTTTTCATAGGTCTTGGTCAACGCCTCGTACACGCTGGCCGGATCGCCTTTGACATAGGTGGTGGCCAGAATCCCGCGGTTCGCGGGCACCAGATGCGGCGTGAACTGGACCTTGACCGGACGGCCTGCCAACGCCGAGAATTCTTGATCGAACTCACCCAGATGGCGGTGGGTGCCGCCGACGGCATAGGCGTTGTACCCCTCGCTAAGTTCGGCGTGCAGGAGGTTTTCCTTGAGCGACCGCCCCGCGCCGGACACTGCGCACTTAAGATCCAGAATGATGTCATCCAGATCGATCACGTTGGCTGAGATCAGCGGGCGCAGCACATATTGCCCCGTCGCCGCGTTACAGCCAGTGCCCGCCACCAGACGGGCGCTGCGGATGTCGTCGCGGTAAAACTCGGTCAAGCCGTAGACTGCCTCGTCCTGCTGCGCCAGAGCGGCATGTGGGTTGCCGTACCATTTTTCATATTCCGCCGGATCACGCAGACGGAAATCGGCGGACAAGTCGATGATCTT
This sequence comes from Ruegeria sp. HKCCD7628, assembly GCF_057221005.1. Classification (NCBI taxonomy): domain Bacteria; kingdom Pseudomonadati; phylum Pseudomonadota; class Alphaproteobacteria; order Rhodobacterales; family Roseobacteraceae; genus Ruegeria; species Ruegeria sp. HKCCD7628. The sequence goes on along the minus strand of NZ_JBWVBA010000001.1, from coordinate 79,034 downwards.
GAGGGTCTTGGGCAGATCGCGGATCACTTCCTGACTGGTCTTGTGAGGCAAGGCACAGAAACACAGGTCGATCTGCGAAAAGTCGATTTCGGAAATCTTGCACAGGGTCGGCAGGTCCATGTGGCGCAGATGCGGAAAGACCTGCGCTATGGTCATCCCGGCCTTCCGCTCGGCGGCCAGTGCGGCGATCTCCATGTTGGGGTGTTCGGCAATCAGCCGTACCAGTTCAGCGCCTGTATAGCCCGAAGCCCCTAGAATTGCGATTTTATGGGTCATGTCAGACCTCTTGTTTGCGTGGTGTCACATGTCACGACCGCCGATGCGACGGTCCGGGAATAAATCAGCACAAGGCTGGGCGTCCTTGACCTAAGTCAGACAGCCTCGAACGTGATTTGTCGTCGCAGGAACTGTGTTGCGCGGTCGCTGACCGTGTCGGGCTTGCCGGTTGTCAGGAATCCGCCCTGCCCCCCGCCCCGCATGTTTGGATGACGTTCCAGATAATCCGCAAGGCTTTCGGCGACCAATGCGCCCTGGCTGAATACCTGCACATCCTCACCCAGCGCGGCCTGAAACTCGTCAGCCATCAGCGGATAATGGGTGCAGCCCAGAATGGCCGCCTGCGGTTCGGGCATTTTACGTTTGAGCGCGTCCACATGGCTGCGCACCAGCGCCTCGGCCAGGATCATATCGCCGTCTTCGATGGCATCGACCACACCGCCACAGGCTTGCGCCTCGACATCCACACCGATGGCGCGGAAAGCCAGTTCGCGTTGGAACGCTCGGCTAGAGACCGTCGCAGGCGTTGCAAACAGGGCCACATGCTTGACCGCAACCTCGCGCGGAGGGCTGTTGTCTCCCCATTGCCGTTCGGTCAGCGCCTCGATCAAAGGCACAAAGACGCCGAGCACTCGCTTGCCCTCGGGCACGCCCTCTTCCTGCATCCGGCGCAGAGCCGCGGCGCTGGCCGTGTTGCAGGCCAGAATCACCAGATCACAGCCCCGGTTCCAAAGCTCATTAACCGCGCCGCGTGTAAGCTCATAGATGTTCTGTGCATCCCGCACGCCGTACGGAGCGTGCGCACTGTCCGCGTAGTACAGGAAATCCAAGTCCGGCAGACGTTTCTGCGCGGCGTCCAGAACGGTCAGACCGCCCAAACCAGAATCAAAAATACCTACTGCCATTAGCCCCTTCAGGCGCGATGCCGTTCCTCAAACTCATAGCCGTAGTCATAGGACTCCAACGGCGTTGGAGACAGCTCATACGTGGCTTTGCGCAGGAAATCCATCATCTTGCGCGTGTCCTTGGAAAGAGGGTCCAAAACGTCGCGGCCAATGGGCTCTCCGACCACCACTTTGACCGGAGTGTCGACGCGCTTTTTGAACTCTTTGATCAGCAAGCCCATGCGCAAAGTGTTGTGCAGATGGCTGGCGACCTGAAACAGGCGCGAGGTGTGGCCCTCAAAGAATACCGGCACCACCGTTGCGTTCGACTTGGCGACCATGCGCGCCGTAAACCCGCGCCAACCCGGATCCATGGGGTATGAGAACGGTTTGACCCCGGTGCTAACCGTGCCACCGGGGAAAATCCCGATCGCTCCACCCTCATCCAAATAATTCAGCGCGGTTTTGCGGGTATCCAGATTCAGCTTCATCGCCTCTTTCGTCTCATCGAACGAGATCGGCAGGATGATGCGGTTCAAATCTTCGGCTTTGCGGAATACGCGATGGGCCAGTATGCGGAAATCGCCCCGAGCCTGAGACAGGATGTGGCCCATCATCATCCCATCCAGAATGCCGTAAGGATGGTTGGCGATCAGGATCAGCGGACCGGTCTGAGGGATGTTGGATAACGCGCCACCGACTACATCCAGCGACAAACCATACCGGTCCACCATAACCGACCAGAAATCGCGCCCCTGCGCGACCTCGTGCTCGTACCCATCCGCACGCTTGATCAGGCGCATGCGGCCTGTGGTATTCTCCATCAGTTTGATCACCATCCGTCCGCCTTTCGTTTCGGCGGAATGGGCATAAGAAATGTCACGAGCGACGTGGCGGCGCGAGGGCATGGTTGTCTCCGAAACTTGCTGCCTGCAATCTATGTGCGGCTAACAATCTTGCCTAGTGACCGTGACAGTGTTGTGACGATTTACTCGGCCGCTGCGCGCAAATTGGGCCCTCCGCTACGGATCGTTGACAAAAGTTCCTCTCGGCGTTTCGCTGCCTTGGCTTCGTTTTCCTGAAGCACCGGGCCGAAGCCGCGAATATCCAGTGGCAGTTCGGCCAAAGCGATGACGGCATCGCGGGTCTCAGAACTGATCAGCGGAGTGATCTCTTTGAGATCACGCTCGTATTGCTTGATCAGAGCTCGTTCCATTCGGCGTTCTGCGCTGTACCCGAATATATCCAGGGGCGTCCCACGCAAGGCTTTCAACCGGGTCATCAGCTTCAATGGCCCCAGCATCCACTCGCCATAAGTTCTTTTGCGCGGCCGACCATCCGGGCCTGTACCACCAAGGATCGGCGGCGCGAGGTGGAACGTCATCTTGAAGTCACCATCAAATTCGGTCTCCGCTTTTTCGCGGCTGGACAACAAAAGACGCGCGACCTCGTATTCATCCTTATAAGACAGCAGCTTATGATACCCTTTTGCAACGGCTTCACGGATACCCTTATCTTCGAATGTTTCGACCAGTCTGCGGTACCGTTTCGCGAGCCGCGCACTTTGATAAGCGGTCAGGTGATCGGCGCGAAAACTGATCATTTGATCCAGCGTCTTGGGTAGTTCAGCCACACTGGGCCGCAGAATCTCCGCGACTTTTTCCGGATACAGAACCGCCCAGCGACCGATATCAAAAGCCCGCTTGTTTCGCTCTACAGCCGTTCCGTTCAGTTCGATCGCCTGAAGGACAGCCGAATGTTTGATCGGAAGCAAACCACGCTGCCAAGCGGCCCCGAACACCATCATGTTGGAATAGATCGAGTCGCCCATCACTGCCCGCGCCAGATCAGTTGCGTCGAACAGCCAGACATCCTCTTTCAACCGCGCCTGTAAAGCCAGCTCGAGACGATCACCCGGAATCCGGAACTCGGTGTCGCGTGTGAAATCACCAGTGACCGTTTCGTGGCTGTTGACGACGGCACCAGTTTGCCCCGACCGGGTCAATCCCAGTGTCTTGGCCCCGGCAGAGACCACCAGATCACCACCTATCAACGCATCGGCTTCTCCTGTGGCGACGCGGATCGCGCTGATATCTTCAGGCCGGTTGGCCAGACGGCAATGGATGTGTACGGCACCCCCTTTTTGCGCCAGCCCGGCCATCTCCATCATCCCGGCTCCTTTGCCGTCGATCTGAGCGGCCTGAGCCAAAACAGCACCAAGCGTGACAACACCCGTACCGCCGATACCCGTGATGACCACGTTATGCGTGCCTTTGATCTTAGGCAGTGTCGGCATCGGAAGGTCTGGCAGGTCGATCTCGGTGGTTGCCTCCTTGCGGATTTTCGCACCTTCCAGCGTCACGAAGGACGGGCAGAACCCCTTGAGGCAGGAAAAGTCTTTGTTGCAACTGGACTGGTCGATCGCGCGCTTCCGGCCGAGTTCAGTCTCTTTGGGCACAATCGACACACAGTTCGACTGAACGCCGCAATCGCCGCAACCTTCGCAGATATCGGTGTTTATGAATACCCGCTTGTCGGGGTCAGGAAAGGTACCGCGCTTACGACGGCGGCGCTTTTCGGCGGCACAGGTCTGTACATAAACCAGGACCGAGACACCTTCGACACCGCGCAATTTTTCCTGGACCTGCATCAGCTCGGCGCGTTCGTGTGTTTCGACACCTGCAGGCAAGGCTTTGAAGTTCACATCTTCCTTTTCATCATAGACCAGCGCGACGTCTTTGACGCCCATAGCCTTAACCTCTGTCACGATCCGTTCCGCGGTCAGATCGCCTTCATTTCCCTGACCACCAGTCATCGCGACGGCATCGTTGAACAGAATTTTGAACGTGATGTTGGTGCCAGCCGACAGGGCCGCGCGGATCGCTTGAACGCCCGAGTGGTTATAAGTTCCGTCACCAAGGTTCTGGAAAACGTGATCCGTGGTCGAGAACGGCTCTTCCCCGATCCAGTTGGCCCCTTCTCCACCCATCTGCGTAAAGCCCGAGGTGCTGCGGTCCATCCACTGGACCATGTAGTGGCAACCGATCCCGGCATAGGCCCGGCTTCCATCCGGCACCTTGGTCGAACTGTTATGCGGGCATCCCGAACAGAAATACGGCAGACGCGTTGCGATCTCCTCCGCGTTGTCGGCACGCCGGGCCTCGGACAGCTTGGTTAATCCGGCGCGAACTCCATCGGTGTCACGGCCTTCCTCAATCAGAATTTCGCCAAGCTTTTCAGCGATCATGTTGGGGTCCAATGCCCCTCGGGTCGGGAACAGTTCTTCGCGATGCAGAGTACCCGCACCGCCCTTATACCAGCCATACACACGACGCCCCCGACGGTCGTCAAAGATTGCCTCTTTAACCTGAACCTCGATCAGCTTGCGCTTTTCCTCGACGATTACGATCAGATCCAGACCTTCTGCCCAATCGTGGAACCCGGCCATGTCCAATGGGAATGTCTGCCCGACCTTGTACGTCGTGATGCCCAAACGCTCGGCCTCGGCTTCATCGATGTTCAGAAGAGACAGCGCATGGGCCAAATCCAACCAGTTCTTGCCTGCGGCAACAAACCCGATTTTTGCGCCGGGTTTGCCCCAGACACGTTTGTCCATCTTGTTGGCGTGCGAGAACGTCTCGGCCGCGAAGCGTTTGAAGTCTATCAGTCGTGCCTCTTGCAGGTGCGGCGTGTCCACCAGCCTGATGTTCAACCCGTCCTGAGGCGTATCAAAGTCAGGGACGACAACGGACATCCGATCTGCGCTGCCATCCACGACCGAGGTGACCTCGATCGTGTCCTTCATGGTCTTTAGACCGACCCAAACCCCGGCAAACCGGCTAAGGGCAAATCCATAAACACCATAATCCAGAATTTCCTGTACGCCTGCGGGGCTGACGATCGGCATATACATGTCAACCAGCGACCATTCTGACTGATGCAGCACGGTCGAGCTTTCACCGGTATGGTCATCCCCCATAGCCATCAATACGCCGCCATGGGTCGCAGTGCCCGCCATGTTGGCGTGGCGCATCACGTCGCCGGAACGGTCTACTCCGGGCCCTTTTCCGTACCAAAGACCGAAAACCCCATCAAACTTGCCATCCCCTCGAAGACCCGCCTGCTGACTGCCCCACAAAGCAGTTGCAGCCAAATCTTCGTTTAGACCGTATTGAAAGGTGACATCGCTTTCGGCCAATTGCTTTTGAGCGCGCATCATCTGTTGATCAACCGCCCCAAGCGGAGAACCACGGTAGCCGGTTACAAGCCCGGCAGTATTCAGCCCGGCCTGACGATCCCGTGCCTTTTGCATAAGCATCAGACGCACCAGCGCTTGGGTGCCATTCAACAAAACCTGGTTCTTTTCCAAATCGAACCGGTCATTCAAAGTTACTTGTGGCTTACTCATCAAACGCCTCCCCACGTCAGATCAGTGTGCTTTCTTTAATTGCATATTAGGTCATAAACTATGACCTGTATAGGGATTTTCCCATAAAACATAAGGATTTCACCGTTTGAATGTAGAAGTTGTTACCTATTTCATATAGGCGTTCCGAAGGATAACGAAAGTTGCGGCGATGGATTGGGATAAGCTTAGGATATTTCACGCGGTTGCAGATGCGGGCAGCCTGACCCATGCGGGCGATAGGCTGAACCTGTCGCAATCCGCCGTCAGTCGACAAATCCGAGCGCTGGAAGAGTCTCTTGATTCGACTCTTTTTCATCGCCACGCGCGTGGTCTGATCCTGACCGAACAGGGTGAGTTGTTGTTTGACGCCACCTCGGCCATGTCTAAACGCCTGGACGCAGCGGCAGCGCGCATTCGCGACAGCGAAGAAGAAGTCTTTGGTGTTCTTCGCGTCACCACAACTTTCGGTTTTGGAACCCTATGGTTGGCCCCGCGTCTGCCAAAGCTGTACGAACAGTATCCCGACCTCAACATTGACCTGATGTTGGAAGAGCGGGTTCTGGATCTTCCTATGCGCGAAGCCGACGTGGCCATTCGGATGAAAGAACCCAGCCAGGCAGATCTGGTGCGCAAAAGACTGATGACAGTTCAGATGCAGCTATACGCGACACAGGAGTACATTGAGGAAAACGGCACCCCTCAAACGTTGGAAGACATTTCCAACCATCGACTGATCTGCCAGACCCCCGCTGCCCCACAAGCTGGGGCAAGCGCTGCCATGGTGCGGCATCTTATGACTTATAATCCGGGGTCCTTGCTAACGGTGAACAACTATTTCGGTGTTCTACAAGGCGTACTGCACAATTTGGGCATCGGCGTGTTGCCAGACTACGTGACACAAGATTTCCCCCACCTCGTTCCGCTTCTGGCAGATATCGAAACTGCGGATGTCCCCGTTTATCTCGCCTACCCAGAAGAACTGCGGCACTCCAAGCGCGTGGCCGCGTTCCGCGATTTCGTTCAGGACGAAATTATTGCGCAACGTAAACAGTTGAAGCAGTTGGGAAAGCTGTAGCTATGCGCCTTAAGCATAGCGGGCATGATCACTCAACAGCATGAAACATCTTGATCGTTCATAAACTGATCCCTAAATGAGCACTCGAAGACGGTGATGCTGAAACGCTCATCATCTTCATACCTCCCTGTTGGACTACGGCCGAGCTTAGTGCTCGGCCTTTTTTTGTTCGAACTTTAGATTTTCGCACGCCACAGGGGAAACATCTGGGAAAATCTGACACTTATCCCTATTATCACGAAAAAATCATCAAGACGTGAGTTCGAGGACAGATTCGATGTTTCACCCCATTCGCCTCATTTTGGCGATCATTTCCGTCATTTGCCTGTCGGGGCCAGTGCTGTCACAAGAAAGCAGTACAACCAGTCCGACTACGCCTATCGCTATTCCCGAAGACCTCACACCTGAACAGGTGGATGATCTGGTCGCGCGGATGTCTGACGACCAGGTTCGCGCCATTTTGCTGGACCGGCTGGACGCCGTAGCAGAGGAACGCGCCGCCGAGGCCGCTGACCGCGAAGACCCCATCAAGGAATTAAATGCCATCTGGGAGGCAATGGTTGCCTCGTGGACGCATGTGTTGACGACCATTCCGAACCTGATCAGCGCTCAGGTTCATGCTACCGAGAACTTTATCGGCACATTTGGTTCAACAGGCGCCCTGACCCTGATGGGTATTGTTCTTAGCGTATTGGTCGTTGGTTTCATTGCTGAAAAGCTGTTCTACCTTTTGACGCGAAAATGGCACGAAAAGTCGGGCATGCACCAAGACAACGACCTGCGGGGAGCTGTTCGTTTTCTATTCCGCCGCTTTTGCCGAGAAATCGCCGGACTGGTAGTGTTTTACGTAGTCATCCGAGCAGTTGGGCGTGGATTGATGACGCCAGAACAGATCACTTATGCCGCACCTTTCGTCTTCTATCTGATCTGGGTTCCCCGTCTAGGTGCTGCTGCGTCGCGTTTCGTACTGGCGCCCAACCAGCCGCATTACCGACTGGTCAACATTGACGATCATTGGGCAAAGTTCCTGCACCGCAACCTGATTGGGTTGCTGATCCTGATCGGTTTGACGCTGTTTACAGTGCACTTCAACGCGCTTAACGGCATCACCCCCGGCGAAACCCGTATCGGTTTCTGGCTGAACGCAGGCATTCACATCTATATTGGTGTCATCGCCTGGAAAGCTCGCGAAGGCCTGACGCAGATGATGCTGGGCACTGACCCGGATCACACCAAGTTTGACGAGGAAGTTGCCTACTATTACCCCTATTTCGCCATTGGCGTTTCAGCGGTGATCTGGCTGCTGGTTGAATTCCTAGCCGCACAGCGAGATCCAGTTCTTCGATCGCTGTTGCTGCAAGGTGCGCATTTCACCACTATGTTCTGGCTGCTGATAGCGCCCGCACTGGATACGCTGATCCGCGGTCTGGTGCGTCACTTGCAACCTCCGATGCTAGGTGAAGGTCCGGTGGCCGAACGCGCGTATAAATCGACCAAGCGCAGCTACATCCGTATCGGGCGCGTTTTGGCCGGTATTCTGGTCATCTTGATGATTTCACGCGCGTGGGATCTGAACCTTCAGGAAATCGCTGGTGGCGGAGATGAGTCCGGCAGCAAACTGGTGCAGTTTTTCATTATTATCGCCATCGGCTATATACTTAATGAGATCATATCGCTGTGGATCAACCGCCGTCTGGCCAAAGAACACACCGCCAATGGCCAAAGTCCTGATGAAGAGGCTGGCGAAGGTGGCGGTGCCGGTGGCTCGCGTCTGGCGACGGTGCTGCCGCTGCTACGAGTCACCGCGCAGGTCGCGATTGCAGTGATCTTTGTGTTGTTGGCGTTGGGCGCGTTGGGCATCAACATCACACCACTGCTGGCCGGTGCTGGTGTTCTGGGTCTGGCCATCGGCTTTGGGGCACAGAAGCTGGTAGCAGATATCGTTGGTGGGATTTTCTTCCTGGTCGATGACGCTTTCCGTGTGGGCGAATACGTCGATGTGGGCGGCACCACCGGCACGGTCGAAAAGATCTCGATCCGGTCCATGCAGCTGCGTCACCACCGAGGCCCAGTCCACACCATCCCCTATGGTGAGATCCAGAAGCTGACCAACTACAGCCGTGACTGGGTCATCATGAAGCTGAAATTCACCGTGCCTTTCGATACTGATCCCAACAAGGTCAAGAAGATCTTCAAGAAGATCGGAGCCGAGATGATGGCCGACGAAACCCATAAAGACGGGTTCCTGCAGCCCTTCAAATCACAAGGCGTATTCGATTTCGACGATGTGGGCATGATCATCAGGGGCAAGTTTATGGCCAAACCAGGCAAGCAGTTCACGCTGCGCAAAGAAATCTTCAACCGGGTGAAGGCCTCGTTCAAGGAAAACGGCATCGACTTTGCCCGCCGTGAGGTGCGTGTTGCCATTCCGGGCCTGGAAGACGCCGACCACCTGACTGAAGAGCAGAAGGCCGCCGTTGGCGCCGCGGCTGCCGACGCAGCGAACCAACAGCAGAACCCGGCCTAAGCCAAAACCTGACTGCAAAATAGGCGGAACCGGCCTCTGGTCGGTTCCGTTTTACTTTGGCGCGTAACGCCTGCGCTGACTTGACCCTTCCCACGGGCGCATCCTTGCCCTACAAGGCGCGCAATCTCGGCCCATTTGGACACAGGACAGAAGATGCAAGAGCCCGCAATCACACCCGATCTGATCGCCGCACACGGGCTGAAGCCCGATGAATATGACATGATCCTCGAGATCATCGGGCGCGAGCCGACCTTCACCGAACTGGGCATCTTCTCGGCCATGTGGAACGAGCATTGCTCGTACAAGTCCTCCAAGAAATGGTTGCGCACCCTGCCCACCTCTGGTCCGCAGGTGATCTGCGGTCCGGGTGAAAATGCGGGTGTGGTCGATATCGGCGACGGTCAGGCCGTGGTGTTCAAGATGGAAAGCCACAACCACCCCTCGTATATCGAACCCTATCAGGGCGCGGCGACCGGCGTGGGCGGCATCCTGCGTGACGTCTTCACCATGGGCGCGCGGCCCATCGCGTCGATGAACGCCCTGTCCTTTGGCGAACCTGCACACCACAAGACCCGCCAGCTTGTGAATGGCGTGGTTGAAGGTATCGGCGGTTATGGCAACTGCTTCGGTGTGCCCTGCGTGGGTGGCGAAGTGCGGTTCCACCCCGCCTATAACGGCAACTGCCTTGTGAACGCCTTTGCTGCCGGTCTGGCCGACAGCGACAAGATTTTCTACTCAGCCGCGTCTGGCGTCGGTATGCCCGTCGTTTATCTGGGTGCCAAAACCGGCCGTGATGGTGTTGGTGGTGCGACCATGGCCTCAGCCGAATTCGACGATAAAATCGAAGAAAAACGCCCCACCGTTCAGGTCGGCGACCCCTTCACCGAAAAGCGCCTGATGGAGGCGACGCTGGAACTGATGCAGACTGGTGCTGTGATCTCGATTCAGGATATGGGTGCAGCTGGCCTGACCTGTTCCGCCGTAGAAATGGGCGACAAGGGCGGCCTTGGCGTGCGTCTGGATCTGGAAAACGTACCCCAGCGCGAAGAAAACATGACCGCCTATGAGATGATGCTGTCGGAATCTCAGGAACGGATGCTGATGGTCCTAAAGCCCGAGCTGGAAGCCGAGGCCCGCGCCGTGTTCGAGAAATGGGATCTGGACTTTGCCATCGTCGGCGAAACGATTGCCGAGGACCGTTTCCTCATCGTCCACAATGGTGAGGTCAAAGCCGATCTGGTGTTGTCGAAACTGTCCTCGACCGCGCCGGAATATGACCGCCCGTGGGTCGAAACACCTGCGGCCGAGGAATTGGCCGAGGTCCCTCAGATCGACCCGATTGACGGTCTGCGCGCCCTGCTCGCCTCGCCCAACTATGCAGGCAAGCAATGGGTGTACGAACAGTACGACACAATGGTGATGGCCGACACCGCCCGCACCCCCGGCCTCGGCGCGGGCATGGTTCGCGTGCATGGAACTGACAAGGCGCTAGCCTTCACCAGCGACGTGACGCCGCGTTACGTGCGCGCCAACCCGATTGAGGGCGGCAAGCAGGCAGTGGCCGAAGCCTATCGCAATCTGACCTCCGTTGGGGCCACTCCGCTGGCGACCACCGACAACCTGAATTTCGGCAACCCCGAAAAGCCCGAGATCATGGGCCAGTTCGTCGGCGCGATCAAAGGCATTGGCGAGGCTGTCGCCGCGCTGGATATGCCGATCGTATCGGGCAACGTCTCGCTCTATAACGAGACCGACGGCCAGGCGATCCTGCCGACCCCCACCATCGGCGCGGTTGGTCTGCTAAACCACACTGATGAGATTATCGGCAATGAGGTTCGCGAAGGCCATGTTGCGCTGGTCATCGGCGAAACCAAAGGCCATCTGGGTCAATCCGCCCTGCTTGCTGAGGTGTTCAACCGCGAAGACGGTGACGCGCCCCATGTCGATCTGGACGCCGAAAAACGCAACGGCGACTTTATCCGCGCCAACCGCGAGATGATCAAAGCCTGCACCGATCTGGGCGACGGCGGCCTTGCGCTGGCCGCGTTCGAACTGGCCGAGGCGGCTGGCGTGGGGGTCTGCCTCGATGATGCTTCGACCGAGTTCCTGTTCGGCGAGGATCAGGCGCGCTATCTGGTCGCCTGTAACTTTGATCAGGCCGAGGCACTGATGATCGCCGCCGGTCAAGCAGGTGTTCCGCTGGTCTCGGTTGGTCGTTTCACCGGCGAGACAGTCAAGATCGGAGGATCCGAGGCCGCTCTGAACGAATTGACCGCCACCTTCCGCAGCAGCTTTGCCGACGCTGTGGCCTGATATCGCCTTCGCAAACCAAGATGAAACCCGCGCTTGGACCGGCGCGGGTTTTGTCGTCTCAGGACCACTTGCGCGCCCCGCTTTGGCGCTCTACATCTTGGGAAAGACCTTCAGGAGTGACCTACATGCCGATGAGCGCCCACGAAATCGAACACCTGCTGCGCGAAGCCTTTCCCGATGCGGAAATTCAGGTCGGCGGCAGCGACGGCGTGCATATGTCAGCCATGGTCGTGGACGAAAGCTTTCGCGGCAAAAACCGGGTTCAACAACAGCGGGCGGTCTATGCGGCCTTGAAAGGTAAGATGGACGGCCCAGATGGAGAGTTGCACGCGCTGGCGCTGACTACAAAAGTGCCGGAGTAACATGGAGCATTTGATCGCACTCACAATTGCGATTTCTGTCTTTGTCCTGCTAATCGGACTGTTAGCGTGGAACCACTCAAAGACCGGCCGCAAAACAGGACGAGGATCTCTGCCTGCGCAGGACAAACACATTCTGCACTCGTCTTACAAGTCGCATGACGGTGCAATTCGTTCAACGCAGACCCATATTCCAAAAGACCCCCAAGACTTCGCCAAAGCGATGATGCCGAAGAGCAAAGGAAACGCGAAATGACTGACGTGAAAACCCAGATCGACGAAACCGTCAAAGCCAACGATGTGGTGCTTTATATGAAGGGCACCAAGGAAATGCCTCAGTGTGGGTTTTCGTCCCGCGTGGCTGGTGTGCTGAACTATATGGGCGTCGACTATGCCGACGTGAACGTTCTAGCGGATGAAGAGGTCCGTCAGGGCATCAAGGATTATTCCGACTGGCCGACCGTGCCGCAGCTTTACGTCAAAGGCGAATTCGTCGGCGGTTGCGACATCATCACCGAGATGACCCTGTCGGGTGAGCTGGACACGCTGTTTGATGACAACGGCGTTGGTTACAACAAAGAAGCCGCCGACAAGATCCGCGAAGCAAACGCCTGATCACCGGCTGGAGCAATTCTCTAATATAACCTGCTCGCTGGCGGCATCCCCTGTCGCCAGAAAGCTGACCGTTGCATCCCAACCTTTAGACCGCAGAATATAGGTGCCGCCGTTGCCTTCGGATCTGTACTGGATTCCCGATCCACTTATACTCTGCTCTAACGCGATCAGTTGATTGTCGACCAGCATGGCCGCGGCGCTCGAGCCGTCCGAGGCATTAAAGAACACCACCTCAAGCGGAACGGCATTGTCGCAGGTGAAGGTAACAGGGAGAACGTCGAGTTCCGCCCAAGCGGTGTTTCCCAACACCGTCGCCACGAAAACAGCAGATATCCGACGCAACATCATCCCGCAGTCTTTTCTTCCACAACCGAGGCAAGCGCTTCGGCCCGAGCCGCCAATTCAGCTAGCGTGTCTGTCACGGAAGGCGGCACAACCGCTACCTCGACCCTTTCGGGTTCAGGCTGCGGTTTGTTGCGCAAAGCCTGAATTTCGGCCTCGGCCTCGGCCAATTTTGCTTGCAGGGAACTAATCTGATCTTCCGACGCGGCCGTTTTGTCAGCAAGCATGAGGCCGGCCATCAGCAGCATTCTGGACTCGGGCATTCGTCCTATTTGATCAGAAAGAACCTGTGCTTCGTCGTCCAACATCTTAGCGGCGGCTTGCAGGAACACTTCTTCCCCGTCCTGACATGAGACGTCAAAACCCCGCCCACCGATTTGAATGGTTACCTCGGGCATTACTCCACCTCTCCTTCAGCCAGCTTGGCTTGCGACAAAAGCGGCTCCAGTCGCGCCAGCACAGCATGCGCTTCGGCCGCGTCCGTGGCCTGAGCGGCTCGGGTCGCTTCCAGTTCGGCTACTGTTGCGCGGTTTAGAAGTTCGGCATCCGGCAAACCGCCCTCGGACGCAACGCGCAGTTCATCGACCGAATTGCGCAACTGTTCATTAGCCTTGCGCATACGCTGCAGATCGTCATCCAAACGGGACATAGCCGCGCCATGACTACTGCGTTCAGCGCGCAACATCTCAAGCTCGGCACTTAACTCAGCGACCCGCTCGCTATCAGCCAGTTCCGATTTCAAACGCGCATTCTCGGCCTTCAACCGATCGTTCTCCGCCTTCAAAACGGCAAGCTCGTCCTGATCTTCCAGGGCCGCTTTGGCGTCCGCAAGCTCTGCACGGGCGGCTTCCACCGCGGCCAGTTTCGCGGTTGCTTCAGCCAATTGCTCGCGCAAAGCTCCATTTTCTGGGTGTTCAGCAGGAACCGAACGCAAGCTCTCCATATCGGCGCGCATTGCGTCGACTTCCTGTTCATGACGTTGCTTGAGGGCTCTAAGACGCTCTTCCAATTGCGCATTTGCTACACGTTCGTCATCCAGCGCGGCACGCAACGTTTCATCTTGCGCGCGCGAAGGTTCTGACATTGCACCAATGGCGTCCACGCTTGCACCGATACGTTCCATCGCGACAACAATACGGCGCTGTAATTCTTCGATCTGGCTCATGCCCCTGCCACCTCTTCATCAAGGTTCCGTGTGCTGCGGTTCATCCGAATCAACTTAATTCACGAATTGGTCTAGTCTAACCGAATGGCGCGGAAAATACCCACTGTTTGCTTTCAAATACTTGAGCCGCGTTCTTGAAGCAGTTCGCCCTTGTAACCCCCGGTTCTGCTTGCACTTTGAGGACTGAGTGGTATTCAGCGCGCAATCTGCCTGTAATCCAAAGGAATAACGCCCGTGGACCTGACTGCGCTGCGCAATGCAAACCCCGAACATTGGGACAAGGCTGCGGCCATCCGCACATTGACCCTTGATGCCGTCGCCGCCGCCAATTCCGGCCATTCCGGCATGCCGATGGGCATGGCCGACGTCGCGACCGTGCTGTTCGAAAAGCACCTGAAATTTGACGCCTCGGCGCCGAACTGGCCCGATCGCGACCGGTTTATCCTGTCTGCAGGTCACGGCTCGATGCTGATCTATTCCTTGCTCTATCTCACAGGCCACGCTGACGTCACTCTGGACGAGATCAAAAACTTCCGCCAGCTGGGCGCAAAAACCGCGGGCCACCCCGAGAACTTCTTGGTCAATGGCATCGAGACCACCACCGGCCCATTGGGTCAGGGCATCTCGAACGCTGTAGGCTTTGCAATGGCCGAGGAAATCCAGCGCGCGCAATACGGTAAGAAGGTCGTTGACCACTATACCTATGTGATCGCGGGCGACGGCTGCCTGATGGAAGGGGTCAGCCAAGAAGCCATCACCCTTGCCGGACGTCATGAGCTGAGCAAGCTGATTGTTTTCTGGGACAACAACAACATCACCATCGACGGCACCGTGGACATCGCAGACCGCACCGATCAGGTGCGCCGTTTCGCGGCCTCAGGCTGGCATGTGATCGAGATTGACGGACACGATCCGCAGGCCATCGACGCGGCCATTGTGCAGGCGAAAAAGTCGAACAAGCCGACCATGATTGCCTGCGAAAGCCACATCGCATTGGGTCACGCAGCGCAGGACACTTCGAAAGGCCACGGTGCGCTGACCGATCAGGATCAGTTGAAAGCCGCCAAAGAAGGCTATGGCTGGCCGCATGGCGCGTTTGAAATCCCCGCCGATGTGAAATCCGCATGGGAAGCCATCGGTGCACGCGGTGCCGCAGAGCGCGCGGCATGGGAAGACCGTTTCGCACAAATCTCGGAACGCAAGCAGGCAGATTTCAACCGCGCCTACGCATTTGAAGCGCCCAAGAAACTGGCCGGCGCGATCCGCGCGTTCAAGAAACAAGCCTCAGAAGACCAACCGAAACTGGCCACCCGCGCCTCATCGGAGAAAGTTCTGAACGTCGTCAACCCGATCCTGACCGAGACCGTGGGCGGTTCGGCCGACCTGACGGGCTCGAACAACACCAAATCTGCTGACATGGGCGTGTTCCTGCCGGAAAATCGCAAGGGCCGTTACATCCACTACGGTATACGTGAACACGGCATGGCCGCTGCGATGAACGGCATGGCGCTACATGGTGGCATCCGCCCGTATGGCGGCACGTTCATGGCCTTCACCGACTATGCGCGTCCGTCGATGCGTCTGGCAGCGTTGATGAAAATCCCTTCGGTCTTCGTGATGACTCACGATTCGATCGGTCTGGGCGAAGACGGCCCGACCCACCAGCCGGTCGAACATCTGGCCATCAGCCGCGCGACGCCCAACACCTATGTGTTCCGCCCCGCCGACACGGTTGAAACAGCAGAAGCCTGGGAACTGGCGCTGACCTTCAAGGAAAGCCCCTCGGTCTTGTCGCTGACTCGTCAGGGCGTACCGACCGTGCGAAAGGATCACAAAACCAAGAACCTGTCCGCGCAAGGCGCCTATGTTCTGGCCGAGGCCGAGGGCAAACGTCAGGCCATCCTGATTGCCACCGGCTCTGAAGTGTCGCTGGCGATGGAAGCCAAGGCGATGCTTGAGGCCGAAGGCATCGGCACCCGTGTCGTCTCCATGCCCTGTATGGAGCTGTTCGCCGAGCAGGACGAAGCCTATCGCAAGCGCGTGCTGCCCGCTGGTGCCGTCCGCGTCGGCATCGAGGCCGCTGTGCGCGCCGGTGGCTGGGATCGCTGGCTGCTGGGCGAGCGTGGCCGTGAAGCCAAAGCCGGGTTCATCGGCATGTCGGGCTTTGGTGCGTCGGCCCCTGCGGGTGAGCTGTATAAGCATTTCGGCATCACTGCCGAGGCCGCCGTTGCCAAAGTCAAGGAACTGCTGGGTTAAATCCCGACATCAGTCCATAGGAAACAGGCGGTCCGCATGGGCCGCCTTTTTTGCGCCCCACCCTCACAGACTGGTGAGTCGTCGTGATCCCACCTGCCCTATTTCGTAGGCCGTAACGTCTTAAGTGCTGGAGGCAATGCAGTTACAGGGAAGTTTAGAAATGAAGAAACACGCCGTACTGAGCGCCATAGCAGTGATCCTGGCTGCCCCAGCATTCGCGGGGGATTTCGCCAGCAAGGAAGAAATTCAAAAAACGATGGCCGACCACACCTATGCAGGCGGTATGCTGTCAGGCGCGTTTACAGAGTATTATGCAGCCGACGGTACCATCAAAGGCGAAGGCTATTCGGGCAAGTGGGAAGCAACAGATAATGGGATGTGCTTTCAGTATGGCGATGATCCCAAAAACTGCTGGGATCTGAAAATTGACGGAGCCGCCGTTACCCTGGTCAAAGATGGTAAGATTGACGGGTCTGGCGTCGTGGTAAAAGGCAACACTAACGGGTTCTAACTCCAATCCGCGCCGCCGAAACTGCGGCGCGGATTTTATTGTTCAGTGGGATTTTAACAGTTTCGTCGCCGGTGGGATTAGTACCATCCCCCAAGCCAGTCCGAATACTCCGTCCATGGCGGCCTTGACGATCCACTCGACTGCGCCTTCATATTGCGCCGAAACCATATGGCCGACCGCATAAGCCCAGTCGTGAATGTGGTGGCCCAGCCAGCCAAAGCCCAAAACCTCGAGCCCGTGGATGATGATCGACCCGCCGACCCACAGCATCGCGGCGGTCCCGACGATAGAGAGTACTTTCATTACAATCGGCATGGCTCTGACCAAGCCTCGCCCGGTTCCGCGCCCGATCGGGGTTGGTGCGTTCTGCGCCAGAAACAGGCCCACATCGTCCATCTTCACGATCAACGCCACCGAGCCATAGACCGCCACCGTCACACCTATCCCGACGACAGCCAACGTTGCCGCCTGCATCCAGATGTTCGGCGCCTCGATGGCGGCAAGCGCGATGGTCATGATTTCGGCTGACAGGATGAAATCGGTCTTTATTGCACCTTTGACTTTTTGCTCTTCCAGATGGCCCGGATCACGGATTTTCATATCCTCGTCGATGACGTGGCTGCCATGGGGGAAGAGGACATGGAAAATTTTCTCAGCCCCCTCGAAACATAAATATGATCCGCCCAGCATCAGCAAAGGCGTGATCAGCCAAGGTGCGAAATTAGCCAGCCACAGCGCAACGGGCAGCAGCAGCACGATCTTGTTGAAAACCGACCCGCGCGCGATGCGCCAGATGATAGGCAACTCGCGCGCCGGGGCGAAACCTTGCACGTATTTCGGCGTCACGGCTGCATCGTCAATGATTACACCCGCCGTTTTGGCCCCCGCCTTGCCAGCCGCTGCAACAACATCATCAACCGACGATGCCGCAACTTTTGCAATTCCGGCAACATCGTCCAGCAATGCCAAAAGACCGCTCATGCCTAGTTCCTTCCTGTAACCAGCCGCAGGTGGACCCTACCTGATCTTTCAGCTAGCGCAAGCGTTAGCGATACCGGCCAAGGTTTGCGCTAACACGTTAAAAATATGTCACTTTTACTCTTTTGAGAACGCGCTAGGGCCGCTATATCGCCTGCAACGCAAGCGCATTTTGGAGACGTCATATGACCATCAAGGTCGGCATCAATGGTTTTGGCCGTATCGGCCGCTGCACCCTGTCACACATCGCGGCATCAGCGCGCAACGACATCGAAGTGATCAAGGTCAACGCAACCGGCCCGCTGGAAACCACGGCGCATCTGCTGAAATATGACAGCGTCCACGGGCGCTTCCCCCGCGACGTCTCGATCGAGGGCAACACCATGGATCTGGGCCGCGGCCCCATGGAGATGTTCTCGACCTACGACATGAACGACCTGGACTGGGAAGGCTGCGACGTCGTTCTGGAGTGCACCGGCAAATTCAATGACGGCCTGAAAGCCAAGACGCATCTTGAGCGTGGCGCGCAAAAGGTTCTGCTGTCCGCACCGGGCAAGAATGTAGATAAAACCATCGTCTATGGCGTGAATCACAACAGTCTGGCTGCTGACGATAAAATGGTCTCGAACGGGTCTTGCACCACGAACTGCCTTGCTCCGCTTGCCAAGGTTCTGGACGAAGGCGTCGGGATCGAACATGGCATCATGACCACGATCCACGCCTATACTGGCGACCAGCCTACGCTGGACCGTCGCCACAGCGACCTGTACCGCGCTCGCGCTGCCGCTATGTCGATGATCCCGACTTCTACCGGTGCTGCCAAGGCGCTGGGTGAGGTTCTGCCGAACCTCAAAGGTCGTCTGGATGGCTCGGCAATCCGGGTTCCGACCCCGAATGTATCCGCTGTTGACCTAACATTCCGCGCCGGTCGCGATGTGACTGTGGATGAGGTGAACGCGATTGTCCGTGAAGCCTCGC
The DNA here is from genome assembly GCF_057221005.1 of Ruegeria sp. HKCCD7628. Lineage (NCBI taxonomy): Bacteria > Pseudomonadati > Pseudomonadota > Alphaproteobacteria > Rhodobacterales > Roseobacteraceae > Ruegeria > Ruegeria sp. HKCCD7628. The sequence continues at coordinate 60,347 of NZ_JBWVBA010000001.1, read as the reverse complement.
AAGGTCACATGCAGCGCGTTCTGGGTTACGAACCTGCTCCACTGGTCTCGACAGATTTCAACCACACCGAGGAAAGCTCGATCTTCGCTCCGGACCAGACCCGTGTTGTCAATGACCGCATGGTGCGCGTTCTGGCATGGTACGACAACGAATGGGCCTTCTCAGTTCGCATGGCCGATGTTGCTGTGGCAATGGGTCGCCTTAACTAAGACCCGTTTGAATTCTTGAACCTTTTTGCCCGCTCAGGTTATCTGGGCGGGCATTTCTGTTCGGGGCCTTGATGACCAATCAAATCGCTATCTGGCTGGGTTTTTTGATTCTGGGCATCATGATTGCCGATGTCGCTGTCTATGGAACCGAGCATCTGCTTTTCCTGGGCAAAAAACTCTACGACTTTTTGGATTGGATCGCATTCTGGCGATGAGTTAGGTTTTGCTTGACTTTTTGACCAATTTAGCTTTGTTAGCGCTAACCTTTTATTGGACGACACGCGACGGAGCGGATCATGACACTAAAGCTTGCAATCAATGGATTTGGACGGATCGGACGTGGCGTCTTGCGCGCCGTGATGGAAAGTGGCCGGACAGACGTTGAAATCGTCGCGATCAATGATCTCGCCAAACCCGAGATGAACGCCCACATGTTTGAATTCGACAGCGTCCATGGCCGGTATTTCAAACCTGTAAAGCTCACCGAAGCTGGCTTGGATGTGGGCGCTGGCCCTATTCGCCTGACAAGCGAGCGTGAGCCTGAAAAACTGGACTGGTCAGATATTGATGTCGTGTTGGAGTGCACTGGAGTGTTTCGCACGCGCGAAGCCGCAGCTCGTCATCTTGAAAACGGGGCAAGCAAGGTGCTGATTTCAGCCCCCGCACGCGGGGATGGCGGCGTCAAAACCGTAGTTTACGGAGTGAATGATCACGAACTGACAGCCGATGATATTATCGTGTCAAATGCATCATGCACGACGAACTGCCTTTCGCCAGTTGCAGCCGCGTTGGACGATGGCCTGGGAATTGTGCATGGCAACATGACAACCGTCCATGCTTATACCGCCAGCCAACCCGTCCATGATACCGCCGGCAAAGACCCCTACCTTTCCCGCGCTGCGGCATTATCGATGATTCCTACGACAACCGGCGCAGCCGCCGCAGTGGGCTTGGTGCTTCCACAACTTCAGGGGAAACTGACGGGACAAGCCATTAGGGTTCCAACCCCGAATGTTTCGGTTGTTGATCTTGTTGCCGAGGTTTCACGCCCAACGACGGAGGATGAGGTAAATGCCTTGTTTGTCGCTGCTGCCGAGAAGATTCCGGGTGTTCTGGCGGCTGAGAAACGCCCCTTGATATCGGTCGACTTCAATCACGATTCCCACAGCTCGACCGTGTCACTTGCAGAAACAAAGGTAACCGACGGGACATTGGTCCGGGTTCTGGCTTGGTATGACAACGAATGGGGTTTCTCGAACCGCATGCTGGATACTGCAAAGGCAATGGGTGCGTCAGCTTAAGCGGTTCTGTAAGGCTGTAGCAACACGGGGCGTAACGAATTTGGATACGTCCCCGCCCAGCCGTGAAATTTCCTTGACCAGCTTGGACGCGATCGCCTGATGGCGCGCCTCGGCCATCAGAAAGACCGTTTCGATCGAATCATCCAGCGCGCGATTCATTCCAACCATTTGAAATTCGTACTCAAAATCAGCCACGGCCCGCAATCCGCGCACAATGGTTTGCGCTCCAACGTCGCGTGCGCAATCGATCAGCAGGTTTTCGAAGGGATGCGCGACAATCACTGTACCGGTCTGCTCGGATAGTTGGGCGCACTCGGCTTCGATCATCGATACGCGCTCTTCCAAAGAAAACAACGGGCCCTTGTCTCGGTTGATAGCCACACCAATCACAAGCTTGTCGACCATCGCAGCAGCGCGGCGAATAATGTCGATATGGCCCAGTGTGATCGGATCAAAAGTTCCGGGATATAATGCGACCCGCATCGCGCCCTCCTGCGCAATAAAATTTCGGCGCAAGCAAACACAACTCTGCCGCGGGTGCAATAGGGCGCTTTGGCCCTGTCTGAAATTAGTGGCCCATGATCATTGTCTGGAGCGCCTCTTTCTCCATCGCCAATTCCGAAAGCTGTGCTTTGACCACATCCCCAAGTGTTACGATACCGATCAGCTTCCCATCTTCGACGACAGGCATATGGCGGAAACGCCCTTCGGTCATGCGGCTGAGGACATCCTGAACCGAGTCCTGACGCGTCGCAGTTACAAGGTCGCTGGTCATGTAAGCGCTGACCGGTTTCGCCAGACAACCACTTCCACTTGCAGCCAACTCTCGCACGATGTCACGTTCCGACAAAATTCCAGATGCCGTTTCCCCCCCGTCTTCAGAGACCACAACCGTCCCGATCCGCTTTTCTGCAAGGATTTTTGCCGCATCGGACACAGTGAGATCGGGCGTAACCGTTTCGACCCCTTCCGTAGCCTTTGATTTCAGAATGGCCTGAACCAGCATGTGCGAAACCTCCGAAATAACTCGCTGTTTTACAAAGCGTTGCCGGAATGCCCATATGTGTCAAGGTGAAGCTTCAGCTTCCAGACGCACGACTTCCTCGCGGATTCCGGCAGTCAAAGCCTGTGCGAACCTGTTCAAGCGTTCATTTCGTTGATCGCCCTGATGTCGGATTAGAAAATACCTGCGGGTCAGACTAAGCTGATCCGTTAGGATTTTCCGCAGGTTTGGATGGAATGGCAGCGCAAAATCGTGCCCCACACAAACCCCTGACCCGAGCGATGCTTGCCCTAGCTGAACCGATATCGAATTCGATGCAAGGGCAACTCGTTCAACCCCGATATCGACCAGATAGTCGAGTTCCCGGTCAAAAATCATATCCGGGATATAGCCAATAAATCGATGCCTTCTAAGAGCTTCCAGGTTCTCAATTTTGGCTTGCGCATTCAGGTATTCCTGACTGGCAACCAGATGTAGCCGGTAGTCCGTGATCTTTTGCACCAGAAACCGACCAGCCGTGGGCGCGCTGACCGTTATGGCCATATCCGCCTCACGGCGGGACAGGTTAATCACACGGGGCAAAGACAGAATCTGAATATCCAATTCGGGATTCGCGTCGCAGATTTTCGCGCAGACTTGTGGCAAAAGATACGTAGCGCAGCCATCCGGAGCACCGATCCTGATTTGGCCACTTAGTGTCTTGGATGATCCAGAGACAGAACCGGATGCGGCCCGCATGGCTTCTTCGGCCTTCAAGCCGTGATCAAGCAAGCGTTCCCCGATTGGCGTCAGAACATAACCTTGCTGCGACTTGGTAAACAAAGGCGCATCCAGCGATGCCTCAAGCCGTGCGACCCTGCGCCCTACCGTCGCCGGGTCGATCTTAAGACGCCGACCTGCGGCTGATAGACTTTCCTCACGCGCGACGGCCAAAAACACCCGCATGTCATCCCAGTTTGGAACCACCGCTCCTCCTTTTGCATTTTTGCAAAATATTTTTGAATTATTGCCTCTGTTCACGCGATTTATGCAAGCCTATTCTGCGCCGAAACAACCCGGAGGAATTCGCAATGACCGAACTGTCCCATTTCATCAACGGTGAGAATGTCGCCGGCACATCCGGTCGCTTTGACGATGTGTTCAACCCGGCCACTGGTGAAGTTCAATACAAATGCCCGATGGCCAGCGCTGCCGAAACCACAGCCGCCATCGAAAGCGCAGCTGCAGCGCAACCCGCTTGGGGCGCAACCAACCCACAAAAACGCGCGCGCGTGATGATGGCCATGGTTGGGCTGATCAACCGTGACATGGACAAGCTGGCCGAAGTCCTAAGCCGCGAGCACGGCAAGACTATTCCGGACGCCAAGGGCGACCTGCAACGCGGTTTGGAAGTGATCGAATACTGTGTCGGTGCCCCACATATGCTGAAGGGTGAGTACACAGACAGCGCCGGCCCCGGCATTGACATCTATTCGATGCGTCAGCCCCTTGGCGTCGTGGCTTCGATCATGCCGTTCAATTTCCCGGCCATGATGCCTTTGTGGCACGTTGGCCCCGCGCTGGCGTGCGGCAACGCCATTGTTCTGAAACCTTCAGAACGTGATCCGTCGGTCCCGTTGATGCTGGCCGAGCTGTTCATCGAAGCGGGTCTTCCGAAAGGTGTGTTCCAGGTTGTGAATGGCGACAAGGAAGCAGTCGACACCCTTCTGGACAGCGAGATCATCCAAGGTGTTTCGTTTGTGGGTTCGACTCCGATTGCGCAGTATATCTACAGCCGCGCCTCTGCGAATGGTAAGCGTGCGCAGTGTTTCGGTGGGGCCAAGAACCACATGATCGTCATGCCCGATGCCGATATGGATAAGGCTGCCGACGCGCTTGTTGGCGCCGGTTTCGGTGCCGCTGGCGAACGCTGCATGGCCGTTTCGGTTGCTGTTCCGGTCGGTGACGACACTGCAGACGCGCTTGTCGAAAAGCTGATCCCGCGCATCGAGAAACTGAAGGTCGGTCCCTATACGGCAGGTGACGACGTGGATATGGGCCCCGTCGTGACGGCCGCCGCAAAAGAACGCATTCTGGGTCTGATCAACTCTGGCGTGGAACAAGGTGCCAAGTTGGTCGTCGACAACCGTGATTTCAGCCTGCAAGGCTATGAAGATGGGTTCTTTGTTGGCCCGCACCTGTTCGATCACGTGACGCCGGAAATGGATATCTACAAGCAAGAGATCTTCGGCCCGGTTTTGTCCACCGTGCGTGCAGGTTCGTACGAAGAGGCGATTGGTCTGGCAATGGACCACGAATACGGCAACGGTACTGCAATCTTCACGCGTGATGGTGACACTGCACGTGACTTTGCCAGCCGGATCAACATCGGCATGGTCGGCGTCAACGTTCCGATCCCGGTGCCGTTGGCCTACCACACCTTTGGCGGCTGGAAGAAATCCATGTTCGGTGATCTGAACCAGCACGGCCCTGACAGCTTCAAATTCTACACCCGCACCAAAACCGTCACGGCCCGCTGGCCGTCGGGCATCAAAGAAGGTGGCGAGTTTAACTTCAAAGCGATGGACTAAGTCACCTGCCTACGAAACCGGCCCCAAGCGGGCCGGTTTTTTAACGCTTCACGATAAATTCAGACCTCTATATCTGGAAAAACCCGATCAACAGGAATACTTTCAACACAAACTATTGTTTGAGCAGTTCCTGATCCGGAGGCAAAATTGTCGAAATCCAGAATGACCCGTCGCTCTGCGGTGCTGGGCGTAGCGACCCTAGTGGCCACACCTGCTTTGGTGCGCGCGCAAAGTTTGGATGCGTTCCCGCAAAACGAAGATGCAATCAGCACTCAGCTTCCGGTTCGTAGAAACGCCTCATCTTTTTCACAACAAAACTGGCAGGATCACTTCGATGAGCTCGGAGTAGGTGCATTGTTGGCGGATATCACAAGCCGCGCGGTGCACTACTGGGGGCCTGATGGGACTTACAAACTGTACCCCAGTTCGGTTCCCATGAGCGAAGAATTGACCAAGCGCGGCTATACCGAAGTCGTACGCAAGCGCGAAAATCCAAGCTGGACGCCTACCGCTTCGATGCGCGAGCGTGATCCTGATCTGCCTGTTCGAATGGAAGGCGGAGAACCGGGGAACCCACTTGGAACGCGCGCGATGTATTTGGGTTGGCCCGCCTATCTGGTACATGGCACCCATGATACGCGAAAGATTGGTCGACAAAGTTCGTCTGGTTGTATTGGCCTATACAATCAACATGTCGAAGAATTGTACCCTCTGGTCCAGGTCGGAACCCAAGTCCGTCTGGTCTGACAAAGAGCCCCGGACCGTCAAGGACCGGGGCTTTTTGTTAATGCTTGGCTTTATTATTCAGGCAGGATCACAGCGTCGACGACGTGGATCACACCGTTGCTGGTTTCGATGTCTGCCTGGATGACTTCGGCATCATTCACCTTGACGCCACGCTTGGCATTCACGCTCAGACGGTCACCCTGTACGGTTAGAACCTTGGCGCGTTTTCCGGCAATGTCACCAGACATGACCTTAGCAGGAACAACGTGGTATGTCAGGATTTCAACAAGTTGGTCCTTGTTCTCGGGCAGAAGCAGTGTTTCGACCGTACCCTCAGGCAAAGCTGCGAAAGCTTCGTCAGTCGGAGCGAAGACAGTAAACGGGCCGTCACCTTTCAACGTTTCAACAAGACCTGCGGCCTGAACGGCGGCAACGAGAGTTTCGAACGAACCGGCCGAAACGGCGGTATCCACAATGTCAGCGGCTTGTGCTTTGACGGGCAAAGTCAGTGCAAGTGCGGCGGCAGCGCCCATCAGTGTTTGGCGGAACATGGCTGTATCTCCTCTCCAGCGTGTTATGGAAAGGGGTACGGGGCCTCAGCCACAGCGGATCACTTTGAGTTCAATTTTCTTTGATCTGCACCCAGATACTTTGCGCACGACCATCGCCCAGGAACGGCAAAGCCTCGACCGCATCGGGGCGATCCTGTTGCAGGTAATACCCCGGCCAAAGCATTGAAAACGAACCAGATTGCAGCAATGCGTGCAGCATGTACTGCTCGCCCCACCCTGGGCAGTCATAGAAGAATCGCTTGGGATATTCATAAGGTAGAAAAACATCATGCACGTGAATCACCACACCGGGTTTCAGTGCAGGGATGATGCGGCAAAACAAATGCGCGACGTCATTGCTCATCCGGACTACATGGCTGGAATCGATGAACAGAACGTCGCCCGCCTCCAACTGATCGAACAGCGCGGGATCCACTTCTTCCAGCCGTCTCTGCTCGAAATGATCTACCACATGAGCGATATCAGCACGCGGATAGGGATCAATCGCGGTGATCTGCGTCTCAAGCCCGCCGTCGATGATCGCCTGCCGAGTAACGCGCGTGGAGTTTCCGCAGCCAACCTCAATCACACGCCGGGGTTTGAATCGGCGGATCATCAAATACAGCGCGTCGGCATCGGGACTATCGTAGTAACCGTTACCGACCCGATACCCCGTCTGATTGCGCTCGGGGTCCTTGAGGGCCGCAAGCGCATCCGCATGTTCGGTGTATTCTGCGACGAGAGGCGCGATATCAAACCCCTCCATTCCCGGTGACAACGCATAAGCGGGACGGGTCAAGCCACCTGCCCGTTCAAATGCCTCAAGCCGGGCGCGCTCGTCGTCTTCTGGTCCTTTGTCGACCAATTTAACTCCAAGCTCCGAAAGCGTGTCGTTGATCTTTGGGAATTTCCTGGGTTTCACGCGAACGCTCCGGGGTTTGGACAGTTTACTGAAGGGTTCTTATCGCCGGCGCCGGGGGCTTCGCAAGCCAAACACTTGGCAAGGCGGTCATTTCCGTATTCACTGTTTGGAATAACCGACGAGGGCGACCATGCAGCAGGAATACACGCTGGGCATTGAAGAAGAGTATCTTCTGGTCAATCGGGACACGTTCGAGCTTGCCGAAGCGCCCGAAGCTTTGATGGAGGCCTGTCAGGCCGATTTCCAAGGTCAGGTCAGCCCCGAATTCCTGCAATGTCAGATCGAGGTCGGCACCCGCCCCCATGCGACCATTGCCGGCGCGCGCGAGGATCTGAAACGCTTACGGTCTTGCGTGGCCAAACGCGCAGCGGACTACAACCTCGCCCCAATCGCGGTATCGTGTCATCCGTTTGCCGATTGGAAAAAGCAAAGCCATACGCGAAAAGATCGCTATGACGCCCTGCACCATGCACTTGGCGGCGTAGCGCGACGAATGCTGATCTGTGGAATGCATGTCCATATCGGAATTGATGACCCTGCCCTGCGCGCCGACCTTATGCCGCAGATTTCGTATTTTCTGCCCCACCTTTTGGCCCTTTCGACCTCATCCCCCTATTGGAACGGCGAGGATACGGGGCTGTCGTCCTACCGCCTGACAGTCTTCGACAACCTACCCCGAACTGGCTTGCCCCCGACCTTGGCCAGTTGGGCCGACTATGAGCGCACCACGGGCATTTTGGTCGAACTAGGTGTGATCGAGGATACGTCGAAAATCTGGTGGGACCTGCGCCCATCACACCGCTTCCCAACGCTTGAGACGCGCATAATGGACGTGCAGCCCCGACTGGAACACGCCTTGTCTTTGGCTGCGATGGTCCAGGCGCTGACCCGGATGCTATGCCGGTTGAAAGCCAGAAACTTACGCTGGCGCAACTATGACCAGTTCCTGATCGGAGAAAACCGTTGGCGCGCGCAGCGCTATGGGGTTGGTGAGGGCATGATCGACTTTGGCGACCGCTCGATCAAACCCATGCCCGAATTGATGGGCGAACTGATGGGACTACTGGCCGAAGACACCGAGGCACTTGGTACAATGACCGAACTGGCGCGGTTGCAACAAATCGCGCAGAACGGAACATCGGCCACACGTCAGCGACGCGTTTATGCCGAGGCATCCGCCCGTGGCGAAGATCCGGGAAAAGCGGTTGTCCAACACCTGATCGAGGAATTTCACCACGACCTTTAATCCCCAAGAGACAGATGCTGGGAATTGCTGGCCGTGAAAAATTTCTGTAAGGATTAGGAAATAAACACTCGTTCAATTCATCCGTCGGCGTGGGAGGGAAGCCATGGATTTCGCTTTGACCGAAGAGCAGACTGCGATCTTCGACATGGCCTATGAGTTCGGGCAGGAGAACATCGCCCCCTATGCTCGACAGTGGGAGGCCGAAGGCACCATCCCCAAAGACCTGTGGCCCCGTGTCGGAGAGCTTGGGTTCGGCGGCCTCTACGTCTCTGAAGACAGCGGTGGTTCTGGTCTGTCGCGTCTGGATGCCACCATGGTTTTCGAGGCGTTGTCGATGGCCTGCCCGTCCGTTGCAGCGTTTTTGTCGATTCACAACATGTGCGCCAAGATGCTGGACAGTTTCGCCGGGGATGCGCTGAAAGCGCGCATTATGCCCGATGTTCTCAGCCTGAATACCGTTCTCAGCTATTGTCTGACCGAACCGGGCTCGGGCTCGGATGCTGCTGCGTTGAAAACCCGCGCGGACCGCAGCAATGAAGGATACACCCTGAACGGGACCAAGGCATTTATCTCGGGCGGCGGGTATTCCGATGCTTATGTCTGCATGGTGCGCACCGGACAGGACGGCCCCAAGGGAATCTCAACGGTCTATGTCGAAGACGGTGCGCCCGGCCTGTCCTTCGGCGCCTTGGAGCAGAAGATGGGGTGGAAAAGCCAACCCACAGCACAAGTGCAGTTCGATGATTGCAAAATCCCGGCCGAGAACCTTGTCGGCGTCGAAGGCGATGGATTCAAATACGCCATGATGGGGCTGGATGGCGGACGGCTGAACATCGCCTCATGCTCGTTAGGGGCCGCGCAAGCGGGGCTGAATATGACGTTGCAATATATGTCCGAGCGGCAGGCGTTCGGTCAGTCCATCGACCAGTTTCAGGCGCTGCAATTCCGTCTGGCCGATATGGAGATCGAGTTGCAGGCAGCCCGAACGTTCTTACGGCAGGCGGCCTGGAAACTGGATCAGGGCGCGCCGGATGCCACCAAGTTCTGCGCCATGGCCAAGAAATTCGTGACCGAGACCGGATCAAAAGTTGTGGATCAATGCCTGCAACTGCATGGCGGCTATGGCTATCTGGCAGATTACGGGATCGAGAAACTGGTCCGCGACTTGCGCGTGCATCAGATCTTGGAAGGCACGAATGAAATCATGCGCGTGATCGTGTCGCGCCAGATGCTTGCCAATCGCTGAGGGGGCCATGGCTGATATCGACATTCGCACCACTGGTCGCGCCGGACGGATCACACTGACCCGGACCAAAGCCCTGAACGCGCTCAGCTATGACATGTGCATGGCCATAGACACTGCTTTGCGCAACTGGCGTGAAGATGACTCGGTTGAACTTATTGTTATGGACGCCGAGGGCGACAAGGCATTCTGCGCTGGCGGCGACATTGCGGAACTGTACGAGACCGGCAAGAACGGTGACTATGCTTACGGCCAGACGTTTTGGCGCGATGAGTACCGCCTGAACGCGCTGATATTTGAATTCCCAAAGCCCGTCGTCAGCTTTCTGCAAGGGTTCACCATGGGCGGTGGCGTTGGCATTGGCTGTCACGGCAGCCACAGGATTGTAGGCGAAAGTAGCCAGATCGCCCTGCCCGAATGCGGGATCGGATTGGTTCCGGATGTCGGTAGCTCGCTGATGCTGGCGCTCGCACCGGGACGGGTCGGCGAATACCTTGGCATGACCGGTCATCGGATGGGCCCGGATGATTCCATTTTCGCAGGTTTCGCGGATCACTTCATCCCCATGGCTCATTGGTCGGACTTGATCGAACTGTTGGAAGCATCCGGAGACGCCAGCCTTCTGACCACCCACGCCCAAACACCCCCGGAGGGCGTGTTGACCGGATTGCAAACCAAGATCGACGCGCATTTTGACGGCGAAAGGCTGCAAGACATCCTCAATAGCCTCAAAGGCAGCGAAACGGACTTCGCGACCGCCGCGCTTAAATTGATCAACCGGGGTTCGCCGCTGGCTATGGCCTGCTGTATCGAGATTCTGCATCGCTTGCGCACCCCCAGCCTCACCATCCAGAAGGCGCTGGAACACGAGTTCCGCTTTACAAGTCGTGCGATGGAACGCGGTGACTTTCTGGAAGGTATTCGCGCACAGATTATCGACAAAGACCGCACTCCGCGCTGGAGGCACCCCGACCAGAACGTACCCATTGTCGAGGTATCGAGGATGCTTCAACCAATGGGCGCTAAAGCACTGACATTCTAGGAGGATTGAGGAATGAAGATCGGATTTATCGGGCTTGGGAACATGGGGAATCCGATGGCTGCCAATCTGGCGAAAGCCGGTCATGACGTGGTCGGGTTTGACATGGCGGATGTGGATGTTGCAGGCGTGACCCTTGCCTCATCGGGCGCTGAGGCTGCAGGCGGTGCCGACATTGTTATCACCATGCTTCCGAACGGCCAGATCCTGCGGGCCGTGGCGGATGATATTTTACCAGCGATGAATTCCGGTTCGGTTTGGATTGATTGCTCGACCGTGGATGTCGACAGCGCCCGCGCCGTGGCCGAGCAGGCTGCACAAGTCGGTGTCTTGGCAGTGGACGCACCCGTATCCGGCGGGATCGGAGGGGCTGCGGCCGGTACCTTGACCTTTATGGCAGGTGGCAGTGATGTCGCCTTTGGCAAGGCTGCCCCCCTGTTCGAAATCATGGGACAAAAGGCCGTGCATTGCGGCGGATCAGGCGCAGGTCAAGCCGCCAAAATATGCAATAACATGATTCTGGGCGTGACCATGATTGCCACCTGTGAAGCGTTTGCATTAGCAGACAAGCTGGGTCTGGACCGACAGAAAATGTTTGACGTAGTCAGCACATCCTCGGGATATAGCTGGACAATGAACGCTTATTGCCCCGCACCGGGGGTCGGCCCCTCCAGCCCTTCGGACAATGACTACCAGCCCGGCTTTGCCGCCGAACTGATGCTCAAAGACTTGCGCCTAAGCCAACAGGCCGCGGAAAGTTCAGATGCGGATACGCCACTTGGTCAGGCGGCTACGGCTCTTTATGAGCAATTCGTGGAATCCGAAGACGGTTTGGGCAAAGATTTCTCTGCCATGCTGCCCCGTTTTGAAAAACGAGGAAGAAGTTAACCTTCGTCCGTGGGCGACAAACTGCCCACGGGGTTGACCCGCTCTGATCGGACCGCCATCTATCGGCGTAGATCAATTCGTGTGCCGGAGGTTTCTATGTCCCGTGTTTTGAAAGTAATAATGGTTGCTTCCATGTTTGTCGCAGCGCCCGCAGCGGTGATGGCAGGCAATGGTAAAGGCAACGGTCAAAACGCCGACAAGGTCTTTCGCGTGCCCTCGCAACCTGTGATTCAAACCAAAGGCAAGGCTGGGCATTGCCCTCCGGGATTGGCCAAGAAAAATGTCCCCTGCGTTCCACCTGGACAGGCAAAAAAGCTGTATCGCAACGGTGACTTCATCAACAACGATTACCGCTGGATCAATGATCCGTACCGCTATGGCTTGAACCGAGGGTCATATGTCCGCGCCGGGGACTATGTCTACCGGGTCGATCCCGAGACCCGCAAAGTGCTGAACTTGATCGGCGCCGTTGCGGATATCCTTAACTAAGTCACACAACCTCTGCGTTAGCTCCCTACTTTTGACGCAATTCAGCGTCATTTCAATTCTCATTATTGCGAGGATTGAATATGCATAGTGACAATTCGATTTTTGAGTTCCGCGGACCGTGGAACGTACCCATTCAGTTAAACCAAAGTCTGATTTTTCTAGTTTTGCTCATAGTGGGGTTCAGTTTTGATCCCGAATCCCTGCCCTATGCGCTTGGTTTTGTGGCCATTTTATTGACCTCAATCCTGCTGCATGAGCTCGGACACGCCTGGGGGTGCTTGATACAGGGTATCCCCGTCAATCGCGTCGTCCTGTATGGAGGTGGCGGGTTTTGCGAACATCGCCGCTCGACCTCATCCTACGAAGACGAATTGATCGTCGCTATGGGGCCGATCGTCAACCTGACGCTGTGGGCATTGTGTTCACTGCTGGAACCCTTCGTCACCTCGCCCGAACTGGGCTGGGTTCTAGTCGTGACCGCCCAATTGAACCTGTTTTTGGCGGTATTCAACATGTTGCCCCTGATGCCGTTGGACGGTGGCCGTCTGTTTCACGCTGTCCTTAACCGCATGGTCAAACCTGTGACTGCGACACGAATTGCCGGGCTTGTCGGACTGATCGGGGTCGCACTTTGGTTACCTATGATAGTATTCGCCTACGTAAACTTCGGCTTTGTGTTCCTGTTCTTTCCACCCTTGCTGCGTCATTGGCACATGCTCAGACACGCACAATACTAGCTTATTCAGCCGCAACCTGTTCCGGGTTCAACATCTGTTTTAGGTACCGACCGGTATGACTGCGGTCAACAGCGGCCACATCTTCGGGTGTGCCGGTGGCCACGATCTCACCGCCACCATCACCGCCTTCAGGGCCAATGTCGATGATATGATCGGCGGTTTTCACCACGTCCAGATTATGTTCGATCACTACAACTGTATTGCCCTGATCGACCAGTTCATGCAGCACTTCCAACAGCTTGCGCACGTCTTCGAAATGAAGACCCGTGGTCGGCTCGTCCAGAATATAAAGCGTCCGCCCGGTCGAGCGTTTGGACAATTCTTTTGACAGCTTCACCCGCTGCGCCTCGCCCCCTGACAGGGTCGTGGCCTGCTGGCCCACCTTGATATAGCCCAGCCCAACACGCGCCAGCGCATCCATCTTGTCGCGGATTGAAGGCACGGCCTTAAAGAACTCCTGCGCGTCTTCCACTGTCATATCAAGGACGTCGGCAATGGACTTGCCCTTGAACTTGATTTCAAGCGTCTCACGATTGTACCGCGCGCCTTTGCAGGTCTCGCAGGTCACGTAGACGTCGGGGAGAAAGTGCATCTCAATCTTGATAACGCCGTCGCCCTGACACGCCTCGCACCGGCCACCTTTGACGTTAAAGCTGAACCGACCGGGCTTGTACCCCCGGGTCTTGGCCTCGGGCAGGCCGGCGAACCAATCGCGGATCGGGGTGAAGGCCCCGGTGTAAGTCGCTGGATTCGAACGCGGAGTTCGCCCGATAGGCCGCTGGTCAATGTCGATGACTTTGTCCAGATGCTCCAGCCCTTTGATCGTCTCGCAGGGCGCAGGCGTCTGGCGCGCGCCGTTCAACCGCATCGAAGCCGTCTTGAACAGCGTCTCAATCGTCAGGGTCGATTTACCGCCGCCGGACACGCCAGTCACGCAGACGAACTTGCCCAGAGGGAACTCGGCCGTGACATTCTTTAGGTTGTTTCCAGTGGCTTTGACGACCTTGAGCTTTTTCTTGTTACCCTTGCGTCGGTCACCCGGCACAGCAATCTCGCGCGTGCCCGACAGGTACTGCCCGGTCATCGAGGCCGCATCCGCCGCGATATGTTCAGGCGTACCGTGGCTGACCACCTGCCCGCCATGCACACCCGCGCCGGGGCCGATATCGAACACATAATCGGCCTCGCGGATGGCCTCTTCGTCATGCTCAACGACGATCACCGTATTACCCTGATCGCGCAGGTTCTTGAGCGTCCCCAGCAGCCTGTCATTGTCGCGTTGGTGCAGACCAATCGAAGGTTCGTCCAATACGTAAAGCACCCCGGTCAGGCCCGAGCCGATCTGGCTGGCCAGACGAATACGCTGGCTTTCGCCGCCCGACAGCGTACCACTTGAGCGCGAAAGCGTAAGATATTCCAAACCCACATTATTCAGGAATCCAAGGCGTTCACGGATCTCTTTCAGAATCGCCCGCGCGATCTCATTCTTCTGTACGCTCAGATGGTTCGGCGCGTCCTCGACCCAAGCTAAGGCCTCACGGATCGACATCTGCACGACCTGCCCCACATGCAGACCCGCGATCTTGACGGCGAGCGCTTCGGGCCGCAAGCGGTAGCCTTCGCAGGCCCCGCAAGGACGGTTGTTCTGATAGCGTTCGAACTCTTCACGGATCCACGCGCTGTCGGTTTCGCGATAGCGGCGTTCCATGTTTGGAATCACGCCCTCAAAGCTGCGCGTCACCTGATAGACACGGCCGCCCTCGTCATAACGGAACTGGATTTCCTCATCACCAGAGCCGCGCAGGAACACCTGTTGCACCTTGGCGGGAAGGTCTTTCCACGGGGTGTTCTTGTCGAACTCAAAATGCCGCGCAATGGCTTCGATGGTTTGCAAGAAATAGGGCGACTTACCCTTGCGCCACGGGGCCAAGGCACCGTCATACAGCTTGAGCGTCTGGTCCGGCACCACGAGGCGTTCATCAAAGAACAGCTCGACCCCTAACCCGTCGCAATCGGGGCACGCCCCAAATGGCGCGTTGAAGGAAAACAGGCGCGGTTCTATCTCGGGGATGGTGAAACCGCTGACCGGACACGCAAAATTCTCACTGAAGGTGATGCGCTCGGCGTCGCCTTCCTTCGGCGCAGTTTCCAGAATCGCGATGCCATCCGCCAAATCCAATGCGGTGCGCAGGCTGTCGGCCAGCCGTGTCTCCATCCCTTCGCGCACGACAAGGCGGTCCACCACCACGTCGATGTCATGGCGGAATTTTTTGTCCAGCGTCGGCGGCGAGTCGAGCTCATAGAACTCTCCATCCACCTTCACACGCTGAAAGCCCTGTTTGCGCAGTTCCAAAAACTCTTTCTTATATTCACCTTTCCGGTCGCGCACGATGGGAGCCAGCAGGTAGCCGCGTGTGCCCTCCTCCATCGTCATGATGCGGTCAACCATATCCTGTACCTGCTGCGCTTCGATCGGCTGGCCTGTGGCGGGGCTATACGGCGTGCCTGCGCGGGCGAACAAAAGGCGCAGATAGTCGTAGATCTCAGTCACGGTACCGACGGTCGAACGCGGGTTCTTCGAGGTCGTCTTCTGTTCGATCGAAATCGCCGGGGACAGCCCGCTGATGTGATCCACATCCGGCTTTTCCATCATGTCCAGAAACTGCCGCGCATAGGCCGACAGGCTTTCGACGTAGCGACGCTGACCCTCGGCATAAATCGTATCAAAAGCCAGCGACGACTTGCCCGAGCCAGACAGCCCCGTGATCACCACAAGCTGATCCCGCGGAATATCCACATCAATGCTTTTGAGGTTATGTTCGCGCGCGCCGCGCACCTCGATATTCTTCAGCTCAGCCATTTTGGCCCCCAAAACGTAAGTCTCCTAGAGATAGGCGAGCGGCGCTGAGTCTCCAACACAAAAATTAGAACAAAGTGAGAACGAACGAATTATTGCCGAACTCTCCTGACAGAACGCACGCACGGTTTGTAGTGGATGGTTGTTATCTGACTGATCAGGGAAGATTTTGATGAAATAAATGGCGCGGTTGACGGGGCTCGAACCCGCGACCCCCGGCGTGACAGGCCGGTACTCTAACCAACTGAGCTACAACCGCGCATCTATTTTAGTGGCCTTTAACCTGGACCAAGGATGGCAGCGATGGCGCGGTTGACGGGGCTCGAACCCGCGACCCCCGGCGTGACAGGCCGGTACTCTAACCAACTGAGCTACAACCGCCCGCTGCCCGTTCGTTGCTGAACGTTTGGGTGTATTATGGCTACGCTCGGGCAGCGTCAAGCGGCGTTTTGAAGTTTTTTCTGAATTGCGAAATTTTACTGCGAAACCCTGTCGACCTTACTCTGCGTGTTTCAAAGAAAACTGCCGCTTTTTGATCACTGGCGACAAACCAACGGGAGACTCATGATCTCCACAACCTGAACCTGTGTCACCCTCGCCACACAGGCTGAAATTCGGTCTGTTTAGATACACATTCAGGCACCACCTAGATAAAGCGACGACTGCTCATCAGGTCATAGTGTGACCCTTAGCAAACAAAACAAGCAAACGGAGCAGAAACGTGACAAAACGTATTATTTGCAGCATTTTGGCAGCATCAACAACAATCGGAGCCGCACAGGCCGCGGAAATTTCCGGTGGTTACCTGAATTTGGATTACTCGACATTTACAGACACCGACTTTGGTGATGCCTACAACCTAAACGGCGCTGCGGAATTGGCGTTTAGCCGCGCCTTCAGCGCACAACTCGACCTTGGCGTACAGCGATTCCAAGACCTGAGCGAAACCGCGACCAACTGGACTTTGCACGGCAACTTGCACACCGCCAACAACGCGTCCTTCGGCCTGTTCTACGGCCAGGAAGACCTAGATGATGCGGATTTCGAGTTCTACGGGATCGAAGCTGGATTTGATGCTGGCCCTGCCGAAATCGAAGGGTACCTGGGACGCCAGGATCTGACCAATGCTTCGGACCTAGATGGCACCTTGTTCGGAATCTCGGCCAAGACCGAGCTGACCGACGCTTGGGAACTGAGCACCAGCTTCGACATCGTCGACAACTTTGGAGGCGCGCTGGACTTCAACCTGTTCGCGATTGGCGCGTCTTACGCGGCGGCTGACAATGCCGAAGTTTATGGCAACCTAGGCGTAGCTCATATCTCGTCCCCGCTTGTTTCGGGCAGCTCAAACGAAGCCTATGTGACTGTCGGCGTTCGCGTAAACTTTGGCAACGACCGTGGCACCACATTCGGTCGTCGCGGAGTGTTGACCCAACTTCCGGGTTTGCCGGGACTTTAAAGCCAAAAGCCCCGAGTTTACCTCGGGGCTTTTGCCTCCAAAATGGCACTTGCAGCAGTTTCAAAGTCGCTGTAATACGCCGCCTTACGGGTGATTAGCTCAGTGGTAGAGCGCTTCGTTCACATCGAAGATGTCAGCGGTTCAAATCCGTTATCACCCACCACTCCATTTTTCATTTACTTTTCAGCCCTTTACAGCCTGATTTTCCTACCCCAGAAGTATTGTCCGCACATACTGTGTGGGTTTTTGTACTAAGATTGCGCGTCAGGCGTCGAGCGCCAAACGTGCCTGAGCAACCACGTCTACCTTTTCAAGTTGAGCGTATTTCATGGTCTGGGAGATATTTGAATGCCCCAGAAGGACCGAGACTTGCTGTATCGAAAGGCCACGTTGGACCATCCGACTGGCATAAGTATCCCGAAGGCTATGCACCGTGGCGCTACCCCGTGTCAGGACAACCCGCTCCGACTTGTTGCAGTTGTCACGGATCACCTTACGCAGAAGTTTGATTGCTTCCTCTACGCCCTCGAAAGGCTGGTCCTGATTATGCAACCGTCGAAACAGGTCATGAACCCTTTGCGAGATAGGCACCAACGATACCGTTCCGGTCTTGGTCCGGTAGACTTCGATTTCCCGTCTGTTCAGGTCGATGAATTCCCATTCCAGAGTTACCGCTTCCATCAGGCGTAAACCCGTGTCAATCAGCACCACGCAAAGCTGTTCCGCCTTACGTGCCGTGATAGTTTCGTTCTGCGCCAGAACATCGAAGATGATCTTTTCCTCACGGTCAGACAGATACCGTGTCTTGGTAAAGCCTTTGATGCTCGGGTACTTCAGCTTCGGGCAGTTGTACCGATGCTCAAGCTTGTTGAACGCACGACGGATCGCTCGAATATCACCTTTCAGAGTGTTTTCCTTACGGCCCTGTTGACGACGAAAGTCCAGAAAGTCTTCCAGCATGTCTTGCGTGAAGTCAGAAGCGTTCATGTCCTTTGACGAAACGTATTCATACAGGACACGATAGGACGCCCTGTAGATGCGTCTGGACTGTTCCTTGTCCAGATCAACCAATGCATGTTCAAAGCAGTCCTCAAGGCTGATTTCAGGCAGCTCTGCAAACTGAACTCGGTCAAGCGCATCTTGGTAGGCTTTCTGCATGACTGCCTTTGCCCCCTTTTTGTCGTTGGATAACCGCTTTGTTGAACCCCGGTATTGCTTTCCATCAACGGTGAACGAATACCACCAGAATGAAGAACCATTGCGTTTGTACAGTTTCATGAGTTGGTCTTTCTTGCGCTGGGCGTACAAAAAAGCCGCTCAGAATTATCCAAAGCGGCTCGTACGACGATTGTTTTTTTAAGTGATCTGATTGAGGTGGTGAGGTGTCAGGACAGCGACGTCACGACTCGATAGACTGACCTTTCGGAGATGTTCAGGTGTCTGGCTATCGCCCGTTTGCTAAGCCCCTCAGAAAGCAACTGCTCAATGTCCGTTGCCTTAGCTCTGGCAGTGGGCTTTCTTCCCTTGTACTTGCCTTCGGCCTTTGCCTTGGCGATGCCTTCCCGTTGACGTTCCAGCATCATCTCCCGTTCAAACTGAGCCACGGAACCCAGAACATTCAGCATCAGTTTCCCGGTGGCATTTGACGTATCCAAGCCTAGGTTCAGCACCCAAAGGCCAATATTCCTTGCTTCTAGGTCGTCCACAATTTCCCCGAGATGCTTCACAGACCGGGCCAGTCTGTCCAGTTTGGTCACTACCAGAACGTCACCTTCCCGGCAGAACTCCATAGCGGCGTTGAGGGACTCTCTGAGGGCCACAGAGCTTATCTGTTCCTCGTACACCTTCTCGCACCCAACGCCCCTCAGTGACTCTCTCTGAGCCTCTAGGGATGCTTTCTGTTCCAGTGTCGACGTGCGAGCATATCCGATCATCATGTGATGGTCTCCTTGTTTGCCAATGATGTTTTAGAAGTTGCGGCAGGGTGTCTGCCAAAAGTCGAGACCGACTCCATGGACAGACATTTGCGCCACGCTCTGAAGCTGACACATGGGCATGGTTTATCGGCAGAGGCCAGCAAGCCGTATAGCGCTGGGCAGTTGGCCAGACAGAATTCATATCCGAATAATGAGGGGGCGGGGGTTTTCAGAAAGCGACTTCAAAAATCGGGGGTTTTAAGTGTTGTTATTGTTGTTGTTTGGAAGTCGACCATCTCACGAAGGACGATTGTAAATATTTGTACTCAAATCCATTTCTCATTCTTCAGGGAATTCAATTAAAAAACTCTGTCCGGCTACAAGAGAGTAGCGCAATCCCGATTCAACGACTTTAGCAACTAGAGTCACACAGTTAGAATTCACCACTTGTACGTCTTTTCGTTCTATCATCGGCAAGAAGCCACCAGCGACTCCTTCATAGTGTCCAACGAAGTCTTCCAAGGACTGCAGCCCGTATACATCTCCCTTTATTCGTACGGTGCTCGATCCCGTTTCGCCGAACTTCAACCCTCTTACTGTAAACTCAACCTGCTGACCGTTGTTGAGAGTAAGGACGCCTTCTCCCTGTCTAAAAGCGACGAATATTCCTCTCTTTTGGCCTTCCAATGTGAAGGTTCCTGATTTGTCGGGGTTTTCTGGACATTTCCTGCTTGCGGTTTGGGCGAAAGACTGAGCCGTAGGTTGATACACCATCCAACCTACAAATAAACCTACGCACAGATAAAATACAGAAGCTTTTGTTTTATTGCGCATTTTTTCCTCACTCAATGAGTTCCCAACACTTAACGTGAATTGCATTTCAAAAATTTTCTTATCGGATTGTGACCGCGTGATGATGCTTGTATCTGCGGGTGTAAGGCCTCATCTTGGCTACTTCGCAATGTGATACCAAGCGGCACCCGACACACTCGCCTATCCGAAACAAAGCTGAAGCTCGCGAAGCTAATAAGTATCATAGTTCCTCTTCTGCCCCCAAAATCGTGGCAGAAACCGGTACTCGCTTTTGCTCAGGCGTCATCTCAACGCTTGTCGCGGTACCGGGCACATGAGTAGCTCGAGCAGCTTGCGGTACACTATCGCGGCGATTCCTACGCCAAACGACAAACAGTGAGAACGTGAGCGCGATGACCAAGCACATCAAGAATATGTTTCCATCGCCAAATAACTTACTCACAATTGCTGCAAGAACAGGCCCCGTCACACCGCCGAGCGTCCAAACGAAGAGTAGCGTTACTGCTGCAGAAGGAACGTAGACCGGCACAGTTCGATCCATTCCATGCGCGACTAGCAACGAATAGGTTGGGAGAAGCAAGCCACCCAAGAGGAAAACCAAAGCAAACCCAAAAAGCTGCCACCCTATACCATAGTCGCCCTTGGCAGCCGCGGCGTCGCCCTTGCCCAAAACAACGAACAGTAACAGTATCATAGCGGTAAATACAGAGACGCCAGCAATCAAAATCCGACGGTCCATTTCGTCAGAGGCTTTTCCGAGCGGGAACTGGAAAAAAATGCGGCCCGCGTAGGCCAATCCAATTCCAATAGCAATTGTCCTGGGATCGAGCCCCAGCACGCTGGCACGAAACGGAACAACTGTTAACATAACAGTGACTAGAAGACCGTTTATAAAAGCGCCGACGAACGCTGTGGGCGACTCTCTGAAGACTTCGCTAATCCTAATATTCGCTGTTCCTCCGGGACTCGCAGGATTGGTCCGCGTTGTTGCAAGCACGACAATTGCGAAGCAATAGAACATCGAGACAAGAACAAAGGCTTCTGAAAGCTCGGCTGATTGGTTAATGACAATCCCTTGGCTCAGAACCGACACGATGCCGAGAACGATTGCGTAAACTGCGAGTATGCGTCCTCGGTTTTCAGGTCCGGCAGTGTCATTGATCCAAGCATCGCCGATAGCGTATAGACCTGCCGTCGCGAGCCCGGTGATGAACCGAACAAACACCATTATGACTGGTTCTTGGGTACTCGACAGAATTAGAGTGAAAAGCGTGCAAATCGCAGCGGCCGCCGTGAAGGCCCGGATGTGCCCAATCCGAGCTAGCGGCTTAGCGATGTAAAAACAGCCAACCATAAACCCAAGCGAATAAGCTGCAGCGACAATCGAAGCGGCTTCTTGAGTTCCTCCAATCGACGCGATTTGAAGAGCGACTAGCGTTCCCAGGGCTGCTGTTGCTAACTGTATCGCACCAACAGAAACAAATAGTGCGCGTAGTGACAGAATTTGGGCGTTCACTTTTCTTTCCCTAAATACATAACTACTCCAACGTCGCTTGCTTTTGCATTGGCTTGCGAGGAGGCTCACTTGCTGGGATTGCTTTCCAAGCCAGCCACAAGTGTCTCATTCGACCAGTTTCTCTCAAACCGGAGGAAACCTATTGCAATCGCTCGGGCTGGACTGAGTAATCCAACCATTGAGCAAATACGCTTTGTCGCCGTCCACCGCTTCTGGAATGGTAGATCGTAGCCTCATGCCGATGTTATGATGATCAAGTTTCGCTTGCTCTATCTTTCTGAGGAACGGCGTTACCATTTCACGACAAAATCCCGGCAATGGCTTGATCGATTGCAAAACTTTGCTTTGCAATGGTCATCAAGCCGCGTGTTTTCTCACAGCGCGGCGGCGTTCCGTCTCGAAGCTAGAGGAAAGCGCTGAATCTACGCCAAGTTGACATAAGGCTCCCGCAGCCATGATATTTAGTTATGAGTGAAATGACGTTTGGGCGCGTTAGCGATTTAAATGGGCTACCTGAGTTAATTCTAGCTTGGGGTGGAGAAGAAGCGCTGCGCCGCACGTTAGATCGGCAGATTCTTCCTTACGAAATTTTGGACGACCGTGACGCTGTCATCCCCATGAAAGACATTATCGGGCTGTACCGAAACGCCGCTGAAGTAACAGGCATTCGATCTTTTGGCCTTAAGGCTACTGAAGGAATAGAACTGAGCGAATACGGTGCAATGGCAGATTTTGTCCTTTCCGCAAAAACGCTGAAAGGTGCGATCGCTAAGTTTAAAACCGGGCTACCGTATTACGAAAGTGGGAGTGAAATCTCAGTACAGTACTCAGAAAATGAGTGCACTATAGGTTATCAGAACCTTTTCCAGTCTATTGTTGGTTTTCGCCAAGCAGGTGATATGACCCTGCGTATTCTTGAGGCCGTTATTCGAGCCTATCTTGGTCCTGAATGGTGCCCGAAGAGCATAAAATTAGCGTGTTCAAGTGGACCTTGGGAGCAAGACTATGAAGATACATTCGAAGCGCCTGTGCATTTTTGTTCGGACAGCTTTGCGTTCGTTTTGGACCGGGATCAATTCGAAGAAGCACGGGCCATTCAAGCCTCCAATGGCGATGCACTGGTTTCCCTCGCCGACCTAAAGCATTTGGGTGAAGATTTGCCGCTAGATTTTATTGGGTCGGTCGCTCACCTGATCAAGATACACTTGCCGGATGGAAAGAGCGGTCTTGAGGAAACCGCCCGCGCTTTGGCAATGGGCCCTCGCACCTTGCAACGTAGGCTTGAGGCACACGGTATCGGATTCCGAGATTTATTGGAGCGAGTTCGAATGCAAAGGGCATGTGAGCTTTTACGAGGAAGTGAGGCGACAGTGGCGATCATTGGCAACGAGCTTGGTTACTCCGCCACTTCACATTTCACACGCGCGTTTACACGAGTATTCGAAGTTTCACCAAGCAAATACAGATCTGAAATAACCGCGTCAGCACGATTGATGTAGACCCAGCTTGCAAAATCTTGCGGAACTTTCCTGACCGAATGTGGAGGTCTCATTTACTAACAGGGAGCGCGCTTTTTGATGGGCATACTTCGGCAAGCATTGTTCTCCCTAGTTTTGTGCCTTGCACTACTAAGTTGTACGCGTCCGCCGGATCTTATTGGCATTGAAAATCCGGATGTGTCGCCATCCCAGGTGCCGGGTATAACAAGCCATAAAGTTTTCATCATGACATCCAGAGCTCGAAGTGGCGTTGAAGCTGAACTATATTCTCGTCAACGATCAGGGCAACTCGGCCTTTCGTCAGTCGTTGTAACCGTGCCCCCTAACCACACGACCTCAAAGATAGAGAGATCGAAAACAAATCCACCAGACCCGCGCAAGAACTTCACTGTAATTGAACCTGTGGTGTATGAAACCGACGGTAAGTTCCTATCAAGTATGAATAGAGAATTGGAAAGAAGATCTCCAGAAGATCGAACGATCTTAGGTTTCGTACACGGGTATAATATGACCCTGAGCGACGCGACACTTAGGTTAACCCAATTCGTGCAAGACTCAGGTTTCGAAGGCGTTCCGGTACTTTTTTCCTGGGCATCTTACGCTAGCGCCACACGATATGTTTACGACCTTAACAGTGCACTTCAATCTAGAGTTCAAATGGTGACTGCCGCAGATTTGCTGACGCGCAGCAATGCGAACAGGGTTGATATCTTAGCATGGTCCATGGGCAGCTTTGCCATAATGGAAGGCATTGTCTACGCAACGACAACTGGCCATTTTGATCGTAAGAACCGACTGAAGAACATTATTCTGGCTTCACCGGACATCGATCTCGACCTGTTTCGTGCTCAATTGCAATTGATCCCCGAAGTCGTAGATGACGTATACATCCTTACTTCGAAGGCCGACTACGCGTTGAAGCTTTCAAGCTTAATTGCTGGACGACAAACACGACTTGGGCAAGCAAACATTGAGCAATTGGAAGACCTTGGTGTTTCAGTAATTGATCTCAGCGAAGTCGACGACGTTGGAACGAAGAGCCACGGAAAATTTGCTGAGTCGCCTAAGGTTGTTCAACTTATTGGCCGAGGCTTGAAGGAGACTAATTCTCTCGGAGAGGTCGCAGGCAGCGAGGCTGTGAGCCTTCCGTCTCTGCTTATCCAAGAACCGCGAAGATGATCCCCAATTGCCGCGGTTCAATAAGCTGTTTCGCTAGCTTTCTCATTTTCACTTCTGAGTATGCCTGTAGTCCTTTCCACAGAGTTTGACTCAATATTCAATTTGCGTGGCCAGTTTTCTTCACTTTAGCATGTGAAACCGCGAAAGCTGCATTGGTAGTGCCGCAAATTTTGTCGTGAAATGGCAACGACTTCCTAAGACCAAGGATAGTAGCGTAACCGCTACAAGTCTTCCTGATCGCCACTTCAGAAAGTGGCGAACCCAATGGAATTCGGAGTGCGTCATGAAATATTATTTTTTGTCCCTAGCGTTTTCTGTTTGCCTAACCGCATTGCAGACAATCAATCCTGCTCTGGCACAAGAAGCTTCAGAAGCAGAACAAGCTTCCGACGAAAAATTCCGTTCTAAAGATGACAAAACCGGAACAAACCCGATTAATTTTCAGAAAGACGTCCGCCTTTATCATGAATATCAAGATTTAGGAGGCGGAAACACGGGAAACGTTACTACGTTTGAATACCGAACGCCGTTCGCCAAAGGTAAATGGCAGTTTCGGATAAAAATTCCTCATCGATCAGTTGATGTTACTGGCCCCGGCTTTTTTTTTGATGAGGCGGGCCTTGGGGATATCAACTTTCGCGTCTTGACCGTTCCCTATCTGAATCCCGAGACTCGGCAAGCTTTCGCATACGGATTAGAGGTATGGTTGCCCACCGCGTCAGAGGACATCCTCGGCGACGATGACGTTGTATTGGGTCCGCAGTTATTTTACGCGTTCTTCAATCCGTTCGGCATTAAGAGTTCCGGGCTCTTCCCCGGCATACAGCATGCTTTTAATGTGGGATCAAACGTCGGCGACGATGTCAATGAGACCCGATTTGATGTCTTTTTCCTAAAGCAATGGCCTGAGCAGCAGCTCTATATGCTCTTGAATCCTCAATACATTGTGGATTGGGAAAACGATACCCAGGGCGGTGTTTTCGATGCGGAGGTTGGATACACGTGGAAATCCGGCGTCACTCTTTACGGCCGCCCTGGTGTCGGCTTGGGACCAGACGAACCACTGGATTGGAACTTCGAGGGCGGGGTCAAATATATATTCTGATCCTGAGCCCCTGCATTACTCAAATTTCGTTTTGGAGAGCAAGATGATGGGTCGAACATTCATAGCATTTGCAGTTGCAGTCACGACTCTGTTCGGCACGGCGGCTTACGCGTCCGAGAAACCCAACATTGTTTTGGTGTTCATGGACAACTTCGGTTGGGGCGAGCCTGGATTTAATGGCGGCGGAATAACGCGTGGTGCAGCGACTCCACGTCTAGACCAATTGGCTGCTGAAGGTTTGAGACTCACAAACTTCAACGTCGAGTCTCAATGCACACCATCACGCGCAGCGATAATGACCGGTCGCTACGCTGTTCGGACCGGCAATGGTACAATCCCTTTAGGAGGGGGCGTATATGGCTTGGTGCAGTGGGAAGTTACCATGGCCGAAATGCTGTCTGATGCGGGGTATGCAACTGGCATGTTCGGCAAGTGGCACCTTGGTCATACAGAAGGTCGATTTCCTACTGATCAGGGTTTTGAGGAGTGGTACGGAATCCCAAACTCAAGCGACGAAACACCTTGGTCCATCCTTGATGGGTTTTCCGAAAGCGGTGTTGCCGGAACCCACATTTATGAAGGCATTCGAGGTTCAACACCGCAGCAGGTTTTGGACTATGATCTTGAGCAGCGGGCATTGATCGACGGTGAGTTAACTAGGCGCGCGATCGACTTTATGGCTCGTCACGCCGCATCTGAAACGCCTTTTTTCCTCTACCTGCCTTACACAATGACACACTACCCCCTCATTCCCCATCCGGATTTTGCGGGCTCTACCGGCAACGGTAGATTTGCAGATGTGCTGGCACAGATCGATGCTTACAATGGTATGCTATTAGACGCGATTGACGATCTCGGAATACGAGACAACACGATCTTTATTTTCACGGCCGACAATGGTCCTGAAATCTTGCCTGAAGGATCAAATACTCCCTCCGTTGAATATTTCATACCGGGCAATGCAGGTCCTTGGCGCGGCTCGCTATTCACCGGGTTCGAGGGCAGCTTGAGAGTGCCGTTCGCAGTGCGTTGGCCAGGCAAAATTCCGGCTGGTGTAACCAGTGACGAAATTATTCATGAAATGGATTTATTCCCCACATTCGCCAATATAGCGAGCGGCTCAGTTCCAGACGACCGGATAATAGATGGTATCGACCAGACCGAGTTTTTCCTTGGAAATAAGGAGAAATCAAATCGGGAAGGCGTAATTGTTTATATGGGTAACGACGTTTGGGGCGTGAAATGGCGGAACTGGAAAGTACACCTCAAAGAGCAGCAGAACATTCTGACAGGTACCGTAAGTTACGGCGTGCCGCGGATCTACAATCTCTATAAAGACCCCGGTGAGACACAGAATGTCTTGTTTCCTGAGACTTGGGTACCGCAGGCAGCTCTGAAACAACTTACTCAGCACGCAATCTCACTTCAAAAAGAGCCTCCAATTAAGCCTGGCACTAAGGATCCATACATCCCCGCTGAATAAGCAAATGTGTTCTGTTGAACTTTCTTCACAAACTCTTCGTTCCCTTGATGCCGCGCGATTCTGCTTCGCTTGAAGGTCTGCTAAGCTGTTCGCAATGCGCGGAAATTACTTAATCCGTCGACGTGTCTGGAACAAAGTAGGTCCAAAACGCATATTGCGTCAGACTGCCGACGTTTATTCGGAATCTGACCGAATTCCTGCAACTTTATCTACCAAGGACCAATCTGTTGTTTATGGATTCGGAAAGCAGGCGAGAAAGGTATCCAGCTTCAGTTTGCTAACTTTAAATCCTGTCTATGCAGTTCGGATGAAAACGGGAGGGTGACCCATGCCGAAAACGATAGTTCGTTTGCTGCCATATCTTTTTATCAGTTTCGCTTTCTTGAGTTTCAATGCAGCCTATGCACAGCCCACAGAAACAACAGAGCAGCAAGTAGATTGGCTCCAATTGGGGATGGGACTTTTTGGCGGCTTGGCGCTCTTTTTAGCTGGATTGGATCTTTTGTCTGAGGGCTTAAAAAAGGCCGCAGGAAACACCCTGCGCGATGTTCTTCAGAAGTTGACAGTGAATCGATTCACGGGCGCCGCCACCGGTGCATTTGTTACCGGTGTACTGAATTCTTCTTCTGTTACGACAGTGTTGGTCGTGGGGTTTGTTACCGCCGGTGTCATGACATTGGCGCAATCCGTCGGCGTAATCATGGGAGCAAATATCGGCAGCACTGTCACGGCGCAGCTGCTGGCTTTCAACCTCTCTACGTATTCCCTTATTGCAGTTGCACTAGGTTTTTTTATGACTTTTGGCAGCAAAAATGAGCGCCCCAAATACATGGGTATGATGATAATGGGCCTCGGTTTGGTGTTCTACGGAATGGGTCTGATGAGTGAGGGTATGAAGCCTTTGCGCAGCTATGAACCCTTTCTGGAAATCCTTGCTAGCATGGAACGTCCGCTTTTTGGCATTCTGGCGGGAGCACTATTCACTGGGTTGGTTCAATCCTCCGCTGCCACTGTTGGTATTGCAATTGCGATGGCAAGCGAAGGTTTGCTGTCTCTTCAGGCCGGGATAGTTTTGGCCTTAGGAGCCAATATCGGGACCTGTGTCACCGCTTTGCTTGCGGCACTTGGCAAGCCAGTCGAAGCGGTTCGCGCATCTGTTGTCCATGTCTTGTTCAATATTGCAGGCGTCATAATTTGGCTTCCGTTTCTGAGCATTCTTGCGGACATAGCCGTAAGTGTTTCGCCCGCCGCTGCGGAAGGTCTGGTTGGAAAAGACAAACTTGCGGCGGAGGTTCCTCGGCAGATCGCAAATGCCAACACCATGTTCAATGTCCTCAACACTATGATATTTATTGGTTTCACAACGGCCTTCGCGCGCCTCGCGGAAAGACTGGTCCCAGATCGACCTGAGCCAATGGATAAAATCATTAAGTCCGAATTCCTCGATGACGCGGCGCTGGAAGCGCCCACGATCGCACTTGAAAACGCCAGAAGAGAGATTGAGCGGGCCGGACATATCGCCTTGGAAATGATGGACGCGTTGGGTGAAGGGGCTCAACGCTACGAAAGAGGAGCGTTGGATGCGGTCGCAAAGCGTGACGACGAAGTGGACATTCTAAGTTCAGAAATCATGAAGTATCTTGGTCGAATACGACAAAATTCACTCACGGAAAGCGAGAGCGATACCCATCAGCAACTTGTCGCCGCGATTATGAATATCGAGAGCGCAGCTGACATCGTTGAGGCGGATATGGTTGGGTTGCTCAAAATCTTCATCGATGGCGATTTTTCCGAAAGTAGTGAAACAACGCGAGATATGGTGCAGGGTCTTTGGACTTGTGTGAGAGAAAGTCTTGAACTCGCAGTCCAGGCTGTGGGGAATAGTGACGAACGCTCTGCCCAAGAAGTGCTCTTGCTCAAAGACGATATTAGAACCCTTTCCGACCAGCTATTCGAAAGGCACGCCAAGCGACTAAACATCGACGAACCCCGGTACTTGGAGCGTGTTCGACTACTGATGACTTTTATTGAGCAGTTGCGCCACATGTACACACTGACAAAACGGGTCGCGAAGACACAGTTACCAGTCGAAATCGCCGCAGAGGCGGCATAATTGGTTAATAGGTCAATTTCGGCAATGCGGCGAAGTTATTTGTTGTCCACACGAATTCTTGTTTTGCATATTTCCGCATGGAACGACTGTACCAAACGTGCCCCCACAACGGCCACAACGATAAAACTGTGGGCTTCGTTGGGGCGCTTGAAGCGGTTGGACAAGTTGTTCCAACGGTGGCGATATAACAATCTCAAGACGTACGCCTGATGAGGCTGCGCTGCGGACACCTATTCTTCGACAATTCCCACAGCAAGACCTTCCGTGAAGCTCAGAGCTACTCTGTCTCCCTGGCTAAGTTGCTCAACAAACTCACGACCAACTTCTGTTTCAACCTCGATCATTTGTTCTGTGCCGCTGCTGTCCGTCACAGTGGCTATTGAATTCGCGGCGTCGAAGGAAACAAAAGTCAGAATTAACGTGACCATCGTTCCAGCGGCTACGCCCGGTGTTGATCCCTCTGCCGCCCGGCCTTCCAATTCAACCATACTGTCGACCTCGCCAGGGAATGCCATGTTTGCAGCTACCCCCAGTGTGTAAACCGCTTTGACCTTGTCGCCTTCTTCAATTTGGTCGAAGTTTACGACTTCCGCTCCTGCAACAATGGTCTCTTCTTCGCCTGTCTCTGAGTTTTGCAGCACTATAAGCCGAGTGTCCGGGTCAACCGACTTAACTGTCGCATCGGCTTCGATGGTCACGCTGCGCTCAGCTGTTTGAGCAAAACTGAACGCAGGCATAATCAAGAAAAATGCAGAAACAAGAAGTTTAGTTAGCATGTCTTCTCCTAATAAAATTCATGGTTGAAGCCTGCAAAGTAGCACACAGTTTTGCAGTATAGCAAAACGTTGTCACACCGCTTAGCAGTTTCAAAGATGTATGTCAGTCAGTGTCACCAAAGACCGAAGTTCTTGAGCATCAGAATTGCGCCATATATCGAACGATTAGTCTAGAGCACTTAGGCGGAGAACGCTTGTTCGGCTGAAGCGATGTCAGTTTCGTCCGCTTTTTAGTCATTCCGATGGGCTCAGGTCCCAGACACGCTCAGGCAACCCGAAGTTCTCAGTGACAGCATTTCTGTCCTTACGCTTCAGAGTAATGCCTAAGATACTTCTTATAGGACAACGTGTCGGATGACTTGCAATAAGGGGGATAGTACCCCCTCCCAATAAAGTACCTTACCTAGTGGACTACATAAGGTAGCCTCAAATAGCCCTTAGGCGGCCATGGCAAAACCACTGTCCAAGGTCATCTTCACTTGAGGGATGAAGCCCAACCGTTCTTTATACTCATCCTTCAGCACAGTTGACGCCAATTCATGATCCCGTTGCTTCACGATCAGACTGTCATGAACCGGAAGGGACGGTATGTCTTGCAACTCATAGAGGCACTGCATTGCTTTTAGAAAACACTCTGCTTCTTCAAACTGCAAAATAGCCCAATCCAGTTTTTCGGGTTCGAGACTGGACAAAACCGGGTGTCGGGCCAAGATCGACGAAACCACGTCCTTCAGCTTGTACCGATCCCTAGGGTGGTAGCCATGTTCGGAAATGAAGTCGTCGTTGAAAGACCTCGGCCAGCGGGATGGGGGTTTCCCCCGCCCGATAGAGGCGACAATGATCCGTTTTGTGACCTCTCTCGATATCCCGTCGATCTGATAAGGATCGGGATCATAGGCGAGGGTCTCACCTTGGATTGCGTACAGAATGGATAGCTGACTGGAAGAAACATCAATTTCACACGTTGGTTCACCATCAATCATAATGGCTTTCCGTTTTTCCTTCGGCATCTGCATCCAATCGTCGTCAGAGGCACAATAGAAACGGCCCCCGAGATTGAAGTCGAACCCTTTCCGGTCACCGCAATTGAAGATACGTCGCAACATTGGTTGATCTGATAGGTTAAACTTGTGACGGGCGAGATACCTGTTCAGGGTCTCTACTTCGGTTCTGCGCTCCTGAAATCTGGGGCCACTCTGCTTGATGAGCTTGCCACCTTTTGGGAAATTGTAGTCGCCGTCTTTGGTACTGCGTACCTGCAAGACACTGGCGTGACTGTGACAGCGTTCAAAGTGCTCGGTGACGTTGGCCGCTGTGAGTTGGTAGCTCTGGGCCAGTTCCAACAGAGCTGGTGTGGCTCTGAACCTCCGCGCTTTTTTGTACGTTGTGTTTTGGTCACTGTCGTCAATCGAAGCTCGGAAATGCACAAAGCCAGTTTCTTCCATCAGCCCCATTCCCATCCAGTAGGTTCGAAGCTTGATAAAGGCATCACTACTCACCAAGGTCTGTGCAAGTTCGTCTTTGTCGGATGGTCGATACATGTAGCCTTTGGCGGCCTCATTCGCGCTGTGCTTGATTAGATCGGCAGCCAACGCTCCAACTGCCAATTTGAAGTTGTCCAAGTCGTTCTGTCGTCTGGCACGTTTTCGGGGGTGGTATTGTGCTTCGTAAGCAATAGTTCGGTTTATCAACTCGGATACAAAGTTCTTCGATGCTTCGGTTACCGTAGACCGATCTAACGAAGCAAACCGGGCTTTGTTGAATGTGTGTCGAAGTAGACGTGTTACGTCGTTGTTTGTTTTGCGCATACATTTTCCGTATTGGGCGGTTTCAAAAAGAGAGGAAAGATTTAGGGAAACTTCCTCCTTTATAGGCTCAATATCCGAACACACACTTTTTCAGGCACCAAACGTCTGGAAAACTGAATGCCATAGCCGTTACTCGAGCAACGCCAATCAGACCACAATTGCTGTGTACACCCGACTAGCGTGCATGTCGTTGAGAGGGCGAGACTGTCCTAAATGTTGAAGGCTTACCAACTAACTTTGTTGAAGATCACGATAGAAGTGTGCGGACACCAGTTTCAGGCTGATCTTCATCAACCATCTTCGCAACCAAACGTCCGCTAGTCAGTGTCGGCTTTCCACAAAAAAAGAGGTGTTGAGTTTTGGTTTCGCTGACCTTTTTCCTTTTGACTCATCTCAAGGAAGGCAAATTGTCCTGTGTGGGTTTATGTACCACAACATCTAGTATTGGATGTATGGAGGGTCAAGTTGTGACAGACATAACCCTTTGATGTTATTGGGTATGGGCTTCCCTAACTACTAGGTCTTGATAGGCGATTACATATCGAAGATGTCAGGAGTTCAAATCTCTTATCACCCACCATTTTTTCCTTTTAGCGATTCATCAAAAGGCCCCAGGGCTTTGGTAATCCGAATAGAAAAAGGGCGGAGTTTTCACTCCGCCCTTTCCACAGCACTCTCAATTTAGTGTGTCGTTGCAGAAGCCGCCGAATTATCAGAAGCCTTAGCCGCAGCGGCAGCGGCTTCCTCGGCCGCTTCGTCCCACTCAATCGGCTCTGGTTCGCTGACCAAAGCCTGTTTCAGCACTTCCGAGACATGCGAGACCGGGATGATCTCTAGCCCTTCCTTCACGTTATCCGGAATATCGGCCAGATCCTTTTCGTTTTCCTCGGGGATCAGAACCGTTTTGATGCCACCACGCAGAGCTGCCAGCAGTTTCTCCTTCAAACCACCAATCGGCATCGCATTACCGCGCAACGAAACTTCGCCGGTCATGGCGATGTCCTTGCGCACCGGAATACCCGTCAGCACGGAAACGATCGATGTGACCATCGCCAGACCTGCCGAAGGCCCATCCTTTGGCGTCGCCCCATCCGGCACGTGGACATGGATATCCAGTGTGTCAAACTTCGGCGGCTTAACACCGATCTGCGGTGAGATTGACCGCACATAGGACGAGGCTGCATCGATGGATTCCTTCATCACATCGCCCAACTTACCAGTGGTCTTCATCCGACCTTTACCCGGCAGTTTCAGCGCCTCGATGTGCAACAAATCGCCGCCAACAGAGGTCCATGCCAGACCAGTGACAACACCGACCTGATCATCCTGTTCGGCCAAGCCGTATCGGAACTTGGGTACACCTAGGAAGTCATCCAGATTGTCTGGCGTCACCGTAACGGATTCAGCCTCTTTCTTGATGATCTTGGTCAGCGACTTCCGGGCAACCTTGGCGATCTCGCGTTCCAGATTCCGCACGCCTGCCTCGCGGGTATAGGTGCGGATAATGGATTGCAGCGCGTCATCGGTCAGCTCAAATTCCTTAGCCTTCAGGCCGTGGTTCTTGACCTGCTTGCTGATCAGGTGCTGCTTGGCGATCTCGGATTTCTCTTCCTCGGTATAGCCAGCCAGTGGAATGATCTCCATCCGATCCAGCAGAGGCCCAGGCATGTTGTAACTGTTCGACGTGGTCAGGAACATCACGTTGGACAGGTCATATTCGACCTCAAGATAGTGGTCCATGAACGTGCTGTTCTGTTCCGGGTCCAACACTTCAAGCATGGCCGAAGCCGGGTCGCCACGGAAATCCTGCCCCATCTTGTCGATCTCATCGAGCAAGATCAGCGGGTTAGTGGTTTTCGCCTTTTTCAAAGCCTGAATGATCTTACCGGGCATCGACCCGATATAGGTCCGACGGTGGCCGCGGATTTCGGATTCGTCGCGCACACCGCCCAACGAGATGCGAATGAACTCGCGCCCCGTGGCTTTGGCGACCGACTTACCCAAAGACGTTTTACCCACACCCGGAGGGCCAACAAGGCACAAGATCGGGCCCTTCAGCTTTTTCGAACGCTGCTGAACCGCAAGGTACTCGACGATCCGTTCCTTGACCTTTTCAAGGCCGTAGTGATCGGCATCCAGAATGTCCTGCGCGCGACCCAGATCTTTTTTGACGCGGGATTTGGTGCCCCACGGCAGTGCCAGAATCCAGTCCAGATAGTTGCGCACAACGGTGGCTTCGGCCGACATGGGCGACATGTTCTTGAGCTTCTTCAGCTCACCTTCGGCCTTTTCGCGCGCTTCTTTCGACAGCTTGGTCTCGGCGATTTTCTCTTCCAGTTCGGCAACTTCATTGCTGCCGTCCTCGCCATCGCCAAGTTCCTTCTGAATGGCTTTCATCTGCTCATTCAGGTAGTATTCGCGCTGCGTTTTCTCCATCTGAGATTTGACGCGGGTCTTGATCTTTTTCTCGACCTGAAGAACCGACATCTCGCCCTGCATGAGGCCATAGACCTTTTCCAGCCGCTCACTAACCGAGAGCGTCTCAAGCAGTTCCTGCTTTTGCTCGACCTCAATGCCCAGATGGCCCGAAACTAGGTCGGCCAGCTTGGCAGGCTCGGTGGTTTCACCAACGGAGGTCAGCGCTTCTTCGGGGATGTTCTTGCGGACTTTGGCGTAACGCTCGAACTCATCCGCGACGGTGCGCAGCAGCGCCTCGGTCGTCGTCACGTCACCGGGAATCTCGGTCAGATATTCGGCACGAGCTTCGAAGAAATCTTCGTTTTCCAAAAATTCGGTGATCTGCACCCGCGCCTGACCTTCGACCAGCACTTTCACGGTGCCGTCGGGCAGTTTAAGTAGTTGCAAAACATTGGCCAGCACACCCGACCGGTAAATCCCATCAATCGAGGGATCATCGTCACCTGGGTCAATCTGGCTGGACAGCAAAATCTGCTTGTCGTCCTGCATCACTTCTTCCAGTGCGCGAACAGATTTTTCCCGACCCACGAACAGCGGCACGATCATATGTGGAAAAACCACAATATCGCGCAGCGGAAGCACCGGGTATGAGGAATTCAGAGGCTCTTGCATGCTCAATCCTTATCATTGGCAAGACGGTACTGGTCCCTATTAAGGCAACGCCCGACCGTCTCCTGTTTGGACGATTAAGGTGGGGTTCAAATACCCCATTTCAACCTCATCGCCGTATGTCGTGATCCAGAATGACCCGAGGTTTTTCGGACTGCAAGGCACCGCGCCGGAATATCCACCGATTTTAACACAACTGACTCAATGTGCGGCATCAAATCGGTTCAATATCGCCCTGAGCGCGCTGCGCGTGGAACTCGGCCTGCCATGCCTCGAATGTTCCAGTTGCAATGGCGTCGCGCATTCCCTGCATGATATCCTGGAAATAATGCAGATTGTGCCACGTTAGCAGCATCCCCGAGATCATCTCGTTCGAACGGAACACGTGGTGAAGATACGCGCGGGAATAATTCGAGCAAGCCGGGCATTTGCATTGCTCGTCCAGCGGTCGCGGATCGTCGGCGTGACGGGCGTTTTTGATGTTCACCACACCATACCGCGTAAACACCTGCCCTGTTCGGCCGGAACGCGAGGGTAGAACACAGTCCATCATGTCAATACCGCGTGCAACCGCGCCTACGATATCATCGGGTTTGCCGACGCCCATGAGGTAGCGCGGCTTGTCGACTGGCAGCATATCCGGCGCAAAGTCCAGCACATCGAACATGGCCTCTTGCCCTTCACCTACAGCCAGTCCACCGACGGCGTAACCTTCAAAGCCGATTTCCTTCAACGCTTCGGCAGATTCTTCGCGAAAATCCTGCTCTAGCCCGCCTTGCTGAATGCCGAACAGCGCATGGCCCGGACGGTCGCCAAAGGCATCACGGGATCTCTGCGCCCATCGCATCGACAGCCGCATGGACGAGGCAATCCGGTCTCGGTCAGCAGGCAACGCAGGGCATTCGTCAAAGCACATAACAATATCCGAGCCCAAAAGCCGCTGAATCTCCATCGACCGTTCCGGCGTCAACTCGTGCTTGGAGCCGTCAATATGCGATTTGAACGTCACACCCTTTTCGGTCAACTTGCGCAACCCGGCAAGCGACATGACCTGAAAGCCGCCCGAATCCGTCAAAATCGGACGATCCCAATTCATGAATTTATGCAATCCGCCCAAGCGGTCGATCCGCTCGGCGGTGGGACGCAACATCAGGTGATAGGTGTTGCCCAGCAGAATGTCCGCACCCGTCGCACGTACGCTTTCCGGCATCATCGCCTTGACCGTCGCCGCCGTTCCGACCGGCATGAAGGCCGGAGTACGCACTTCACCACGCGGAGTGTGGATTACTCCGGTTCTGGCTTTGCCATCGGTGGCCTTCAGGTCAAAAGAGAAACGTTCGGTCATTCGGTGCCTCGGGGTCGCTGAACCGGGCAGCGTTTGCCCGATCCGCGCGCCCAATGCAACCCGTCAAGGAAGAGAGGCGACGCGCTCGGTGAACAGCTGCACAACCCCTGCCCCATCCACATCGCGGCAAACTCGGATTGGCGGGCGAGAGGGGTCGGGGCGCGTGGCACCGATTTCAGAGCCAGTTGTGGTAACTTTCACCCCGGTGTCAACCATGTCGAACATCCCATCATGCGTACAGGCGATCACAGCCGTGGAGTCGTGGAGCCCACACCCCTCAAGACCCCCAATTTCCTTGTAGAAATTGAGATAGAACCGAGAGATATCCCGCAAGAACCCGCCAATATCCGTAGATTGTCTCGCCAACGCTTCGAAATCGGCGGTTTCGTAAAGGGTTTTAAGCGTGACATCTAAGCCGACCAGAACAGTATCCGGAGGCGAAGAGAACACCTCATCCGCTGCTGCAGCGTCGTGGTAAATGTTAGCCTCGGCGTGTTCGGTAATGTTACCTGGGCAAAACACGGCCCCACCCATAATGACCAACCGCTTGATGTTGCCTGAAAACTCGGGGTCCAAGCGCATTGCCGCAGCGATGTTGGTCAGCGGTCCCACGGCACAGACCACCAATTCACCACGATGCGCTTTCGCCATTTCCACAAGGAATGCGGCGGCGTCCAGCGAATGGTTTGTCCCTACCTCTGGAATATCCGTTAAGTCACCAAAGCCTTCGGGACCATGAACACGCTCGGATGGCGCGTGATCGGTCCTACCCAGCGCGAAAGGCGCACCTTCGGCGACCGGTGCTTCTACAGCCAGTCGATGCAAAAGGTAACGCGCATTTCGGCTGGATTGGTGAACATGCGTGTTGCCGAAAACGGTGGTCAGCCCCAATAGATCAATTTCCGAGGCCGCCGCCGCATAAGATATGGCCATGGCGTCGTCGATGCCGGGATCGGTGTCGATAATAAGTTTCATGCACGTCCGATAGCGCAATCACCAAGGGATGCAAAGCGGCCACATTCGGAAATTTCCCCCTTACATCCGAACGTTCATAGATTTGAATCTAATCCTATACCCGCCATACCTGACTTGAAATTGGGCAAGTCAATCCCCTAATGTATACTATAGTACACAATAATGAGAGGACAGATATGACCGAAGACCAGATTATAGGATTGCTTTCGTCGAACATCATTTTCGTTCTTGGCGCCGTTCTGATTGTCGTTGTTATCTTCAAAGGCATTAAAATCGTGCCTCAGTCGGAAAAATACGTGATTGAACGCTTTGGCCGCCTGCATTCGGTCCTTGGACCGGGTATCAACTTTATTGTTCCGTTTCTTGATGTTGCACGTCACAAGATATCCATTCTGGAACGCCAATTGCCCAATGCGACGCAAGACGCGATTACTAAGGACAACGTGTTGGTGCAAATCGACACCTCGGTCTTTTACCGCATTCTTGAGCCTGAAAAGACCGTCTACCGCATCCGCGATGTAGATGGTGCGATTGCCACCACTGTGGCTGGGATCGTCCGGGCCGAGATCGGCAAAATGGACCTGGATGAGGTTCAGTCGAACCGTGCACAGTTGATCAACCGCATTCAGGAAAGTGTGGAAACTGCCGTAGATGACTGGGGCATCGAGGTGACCCGTGCCGAGATTCTGGATGTGAATCTGGATCAGGCGACGCGCGATGCGATGTTGCAGCAGTTGAACGCCGAACGCGCCCGTCGGGCACAGGTCACCGAGGCCGAGGGGCAAAAACGCGCTGTCGAATTGAACGCCGACGCCGAGCTGTATGCGGCCGAGCAAACCGCCAAAGCTCGTCGTATTGAAGCTGAAGCCGAAGCGTATGCAACCGGTGTTGTGGCCAAGGCCATTCAGGACAATGGTATCGAGGCTGCGCAATACCAGGTGGCGTTGAAACAGGTCGAAGCGCTGAACGCGCTGGGCGCTGGCAATGGTTCGCAGACAATCGTTGTGCCTGCAAATGCATTGGAAGCATTTGGCGATGCCTTTAAGATGCTGAAGGGAGGCAAGTAATGGCAGACCCGTTCTGGCTGACATGGTGGATTTGGTTGGCGGGGGCATTGGCCCTCGGCATCCTCGAGATTGTGCTGCCGGGATTCATCTTTCTGGGCTTCGCAATCGGCGCGGCAATCACTGGGTTGTTGCTGATCATCCCAGGTGTGGCGCCGTCCCTGCCGGTTCTGCTGCTGATCTTTGCTGCATTGTCGCTGATAGCATGGCTGGTTCTGCGACGGATGTTCGCCCTGCCCCACGGTCAAGTGAAGACCTTTCGGCACGACATCAACGAATGAACCCACTGGTGCCCGCTTTGGGCACCACGCCACCTCTGGACGCTGCCCATAGCTTTCCCTATATAAAAGCTCAGGAAACAGACCCGAGGCACGAATGACTCACCCCAGCGAACAGTTTGAAGGCACGCCATTGATTGCGCCTTCGACAATTGAGCACCCCCTGTATGACGCAGTGGTCGAGGCCTGCCGGTCAGTCTATGACCCTGAAATTCCAGTTAACATCTATGATCTGGGTTTGATCTATACCATCGACATTTCCGGCGAGAACGCGGTGAAAGTGATCATGACCCTGACTGCACCGGGTTGCCCGGTAGCAGGCGAAATGCCCGGCTGGATCGTCGAAGCCGTCGAGCCGGTTGCGGGCGTCAAGGAAGTCGATGTCGAACTAACTTGGGAACC
This sequence comes from Ruegeria sp. HKCCD7628, assembly GCF_057221005.1. NCBI lineage: Bacteria > Pseudomonadati > Pseudomonadota > Alphaproteobacteria > Rhodobacterales > Roseobacteraceae > Ruegeria > Ruegeria sp. HKCCD7628. The sequence continues at coordinate 21,748 of NZ_JBWVBA010000001.1, read as the reverse complement.
CCCCTGGGGAATGGAGATGATGTCAGACGAAGCCCGTTTAGAGCTGGGCTTCATGTAAGCACGATCTGATATCTTGCCGAAAAACCGCCCGTCTGACCGGGCGGTTTTTTATTTGACGTCGCAGGTTGTTCTGATCTCGGCGGCCCTTTCGTCCAGCGCTTTGACGTAGTCGCCTGAAAGCATTGATAGCCGCTTCTTCTCCGTCCCGGTCACCAGCCCCAACAACGCACCTGCGGGCAATATCGACACGACACTTTCAACTTGCTGGTCCTGTGCATGTTTCTTTTCTGCTGCGATGGCGCGTAAGTCGCCTTCGGCCGTCGCACAGTTTACCGGGTGCCGCTTGCCGTCCACAGCTGCGGATGCAACGCCTGCGACCACTATTGCAATCGAGATAAACAGGCCCGCCTTCAACACCTTGGAGAGTTTATGCATGTCCATGCACCTTTCATTATCCACTGCCATACCCTGTTCGCAGGCTAGGCCGACCCATTGTCTGAACGCAAGCTTGGGTTCCGTCTGACGGCAACCTTACTGGAAAAGTTAGGTAAGCACGGCTGCTATGTCTTGAGACTGTTTCGCCTAAGCACTAAATTGAAGATAACGCGCGATAACGGAGACCAACATGTTCGGCATTCCCGGGAAACAAGCGGTGACGATCACACCGAAAGCTGCGACCCAGATTGTGAGCCTGATGAAATCAGGTGGACATGCCGGGCTGCGCATCGGTGTCAAGAAAGGTGGCTGCGCAGGCATGGAATACACCATGGACTACGTGGACGAAGCCGATGCCAATGACGAGGTCGTAGAACAGGATGGCGCACGGGTGATGATCGCCCCTATGGCACAGATGTTTCTGTTCGGAACCGAGATCGACTATGAGGTTTCGCTGCTGGAATCCGGCTTCAAGTTCCGCAACCCTAACGTTGTCGATGCCTGCGGTTGCGGCGAGTCGATCAAGTTTGACGAAACGCTCTCGGCCCAGCGTTAAGACGCTTCTTTCAGGTGAACATAGGTTTCGTTGAACCGCGTCGTCAGGTGTTCTCCGGCACGAATAACCTTGTCTGAATTCGGCGGAGCAACATTTGTGTCGTAGGACGGATTGAAGAACAGCGGCACCGAGATCCGTTCTTCAGACCCTCCTACCACCCGGTGCAACGTGGCTTTGACCCGACCGTCGGTCCAGAATTCCAGCATTTCACCAAAGTTGATAATGAAGGTTCCGGGTCGGGCTTCGGCCGGTTCCCATTTTCCATCAGGCATTTGAACCTCTAGCCCAGCGGTACCATCTGTCGCCAACAGTGTCAGACACCCATAGTCAGTGTGTGCGCCGATTCCAAAATCCTGATGCCCTGCCCAAGCGGGGCGCTGAGGGTAGTAATTGCCGCGCAGCAAGGCCATGGGCGTTTCAAATGCGCTGTCGAAGCTGGCTGCATCTCGACCCAGGGCCACAGCGATTGCCCTTAGAACGCGCATCGCGACTGCACTGGCGTCGGTGTAGTAGGGCTGGATGGTATCTTGGAAGCCGGCCGGCGCCTCGGGCCATTGGTTCGGCGCATAAACGCTCAGGTCCTTGGCTGCATAGAGGTTTCCTGCTGGTAGTTCGTATCCGCAGTCAAAAACCTCTTTGAAGTCGGGGTTGGCATTCGGGTCGACCTGTTCGGATTGTGAAGCGCCCCACCCTCGGTTTGCCCCAGTCTTAGCCATATCAACGCGCGCTTTCTGGGCCTCGGGTAAGTGAAAGAACTTTCGATAGGCTTCAATGACCGACGTGCACCGTGATGCATCCAAGCCTGTATTGGACACAGTCAGGAAACCCACCTCACCGATTGCGTGCAGCAGGCGGGCCAACTCATCGGGCTCGCGTCGGTCCAGTTTTTCTAGGTCCAGGTTGTTGATCATGAGGGCCTCGGAAATTGCGCGGGAGTTGTGCCGTTTTGGCAGCTAATCCGCAACCAGAATTGTCAGTGTGTCCGCACGGTGCTATCCGATGTGCAAACAATAGCTTAAATGGGGGATCCTATGATGCGGCGCAAGCTTGCGGCAGGGAATTGGAAGATGAACGGAACGGCTGCGGATTTAGCCGAGTTGGAGGCGCTGTCAAGGACCTACCCTTCCCCATCAGTTGATGTGCTGATTTGTCCACCCGCAACGCTGATACACCGTGCCGCGCAAACGGTCGGTGAAGCCGGGATCATGATCGGCGGTCAGGACTGTCATACCGCGTCATCCGGCGCCCATACTGGCGACATAAGCGCCCAGATGCTGATGGATGCCGGGGCATCAATGGTGATCCTTGGCCACTCTGAACGGCGCGAAGATCACGCCGAACAGAACGAAGATGTTCGCGCCAAAGCGCGTGCCGTTATGGATGCTGGCCTAAAGGCCATCATCTGCGTCGGTGAAAGCCTTGAACAGCGCGAAGCGGCCAACACGCTGGACATCATTGGCGGCCAGATGTCGGGCTCGATCCCGGACCAATCCACCGGCGAGAACCTGATCGTAGCCTATGAACCCATTTGGGCCATCGGCACGGGAAAAGTTCCCACATTGGACGAAATCGGAGAAGTCCACGACTTTATCCGTGCGCGTCTGGAACGGCGGTTTGGCGAAGGCGTGGGGCGGTCCGTCCGGTTGCTTTACGGCGGGTCAGTCAAGCCCGGCAATGCGGCGGATATCTTTGCCGTATCCAACGTGGATGGTGCCTTGGTTGGTGGCGCCAGCCTTAAGGCTAACGACTTTTCCGGCATTATCGACGCATTGCAGAACGCCTGAGACTACGCCAGTTTCATGGTAACCAAACCGGCCACAATCAGGGCGGCTGCGATAAGGCGCGGGGCTGTCACGGCCTCGCCCAGAAAGACAACGCCAACGGCAAAAGCACCGATGGCCCCAATTCCGGTCCAAATCGTGTAGGCTGTGCCAAGTGGCAGATCACGCATTGCCAAAGCCAAAAGTCCGAACGATGCGACCATGGAAACACCCATAATGGCGGTTGGCCAAAGACGGGTGAAACCGGCAGATTGCTTCATGGCAACAGCCCAGCCAATCTCGAGAACACCGGCGAACAGAAGAAAAATCCAAGGCATTGGGACACCTCTCATATCTTCGAGTCGTCCCGAACGATACACAGGTTTAGATGAGGTCGTCCTCGGCCCTCAATCTGGGCACTAAAAATCCCTCATTCAAGAGCATTTCTTTCACAAAACTGTAGCCTGACCGTCACATCCCGCCTCTAAAGATGCAGAAATCGCATTTTTACACCGCGAACTTGAAGTCGCGCGGTGGCCGTAACAAAACGGATGGAAACCTGCTGACGGAAACCTCTGGCAAAGCCTGTGTTCCGTGCATGAAATGGGGTACGCCGTTCAGTGCGCATGATGTCAACATGCTGTTCGCGGCTGTCCGCGATCATTTGCCCGTAGACCATGACGTCATTTGCATCACAGATGACACCACCGGGCTTGATCCCGCCATCAAGACGCGCGCCCTGTCCTTTCCCCAATTGGATCAGTCGGAATGGGTTCACGGTAAATGGCCCAAATTGCTTATGTTCGACAGACGGATTGTGCAAGGCTACGAAACAGCGCTGTTCCTTGACCTCGATCTCTTAGTAACCGGTGAACTCACGCCCCTGTTGCTCAGCGTACGTGAACGCGGCGGGCTTTACCTTATGCCTAAGTTTCGCGCCTTTGTGTGGCGTGCGATACCCGCAGCGTTCTGGGATCGTGTTCCGGGGCTTATGAACCTGGTCACACGTGGGACTTCTTCTGTGGTCGGATTTATACCCAGGAAGCAGTTCCACTTGTATGATGACTTTGACGCGGCCCGCGACCTGAAGGCTTACAAGAATGATCAGGACTATATCTCAGGGCGGGCGTGGCGGCGTCGGTGCTACCCGAAGGATTGGTGTATCGGGATAATACACCTGGTCCCCTATTGGCCGTTCAATCTGATTTTCCGAAAGTACCGCAACCTGCCAAAACGCCCTAAAATCGTTATCTTCAAAGGAAACCCGAAAGCGCTTGAGCTGGCGGGGCAGAATGTCGGGGAATGGGGAACGAAGCGCCGCCGTGGCTTTGGCAGCATTGGCTGGGTTGAGACATATCTACAGAAATACAGCACGTAAGAAGAAAGGCCGGGCCCAAGAGGGTCCGGCCTTTTTCTTTAGTTCGTTATGATCTCTGGCCCCATGAAGGTGTTGGGCAGGAAGGTCGATATCCACGGTATGTACGTCACCATGATCAAGAAGACGAACAGCACGGCCAAGAACGGCAACGCCGCTTTCACAACGCTCATCATCGGCATCCCGGCCACGCCCGAAGTCACGAACAGGTTCAACCCGACCGGAGGTGTAATCATCCCGATCTCCATGTTGACCACCATGATGATGCCCAGATGGATTGGGTCGATTCCCAGCTCGATGGCAATCGGGAACACCAGCGGTGCGACGATGACCAGCAGGCCCGAGGGCTCCATGAACTGACCACCGATCAGAAGGATCACGTTCACCACGATCAGGAAAGTCACAGGACCCAGACCTGCAGACAACATTGCGCTAGCGATGTGCTGTGGCACTTGCTCGTCCGTCAGAACGTGTTTCAGGATCAGCGCGTTGGCGATCACGAACAGCAGCGTGACAGTCAGCTTGCCGGCCTCGAACAGCGTATGCTTGGTGTCCGGGTGAAAGAACGCGGTTACCAGCGCATAAGGCTTTTTGATCAAAGGCAGGTTCTGCTGGCCCTCTTCGGTGCTGAGCGGCCCCATATCTTTGTAGACAAAGCTGGCAATCAGGAAAGAGTACACCGCAGCGACGGCTGCCGCCTCGGTCGGGGTGAAGATACCGCCATAGATACCACCCAGAATGATGACGATAAGGAACAGGCCCCATCCGGCCTCGCGCGCCGAGGCAAAGATCTCACCCCACCCTTTCCAATCGCCTTTGGGCAGGTTCTTGACCTTGGCCATGACATAGATGGTGATCATCAGCATCAGACCCGCCATCAAGCCTGGAATAACGCCTGCAAGGAACATGCGCCCGACCGACACCTCAACGGCGGCCGCATAGACGACCATCACGATCGACGGCGGGATCAGGATGCCCAGAGTACCAGCGTTACAGATCACACCAGCGGCGAATTCCTTGGAATACCCCACCTGACGCATGCCCGCGATCACGATGGAGCCGATGGCCACCACGGTCGCCGGGGACGAGCCTGACAGCGCCGCAAACAACATACAGGCAAACACACCCGCAATCGCCAAACCACCCGGAAGATGCCCCACACAGGCAATCGAGAACCGGATAATCCTCCGCGCCACACCACCCGTCGTCATGAAGGACGACGCGAGGATAAAGAACGGGATCGCCAACAAGGTGAAATGGCCCTCGAATGCCTCGAACAGTGTGCCTGCGACCGAGGCCAGCGAACTGTCAGAATAGATCAGCAGGAACAGGGTCGAACTGAGGCCAAGCGCCACCGCAATCGGAACACCGATCAGCAGCAAGCCAATGACCATTGAGAAAAGAAGAACGACGTCCATTAGTCATGCACCCCTTGTTGTGCGCGGACTTCTTCGATCTCGTCCTCGACTTCGTGGCTGGCGACAAGGCGGTCGGCCTCTCCGCGCCAGATTTGAATGGCGGCTTGCGTAAACCGGATCACCAGCAACAGCATGGATACGGGCAGCACCAGATACGGAATGACCTTTGGGATTTTCTCGTACCCTTCACCATAGTTGATCAGGTCTTCCAGAAAGCGCAGCGGCGCGACCATCGGAATATCGTCAACCTCATAAAAACTCTGACTGCGCGCCCCGGTATCAAACCCGGTTGGGAACCAGCGCCCCGACGTGGGTGGCAGATCCGCAAACACAGCCCAATAGTCATACGACCCCTTCAGCAACAGCAACGAAAAGACCAGACAGCAAGCCACTGCGATCAGAGCCAGCACACGGCGCGGTGCAGGTGGCAGCATGTTAAGGATCGCATCAACGCCCAGATGCGCATGTTTCTTGACCGCATAAGACGCGCCAAGCAGCACCAGCCACCCGAACATGAACACAGTCATTTCAAGTGCCCACAGGATATTGGAATTAAAGGCAAACCGCGCGATCACGTTGGCAAACGTCACAGCCGTCATCAGGCCAAGCAACACCGCGATCAGGGTTTCCTCGATATGGTCGATCAGCCCGCCTTGGCCGGGATTCGCACCAGACATCTCTCTGTCCCCACATTTTTAGGATGATTGATTGGGGCGGGCCTGATGCGGCCCGCCCGGCCTGCGCGTCGATAACTCCCCAGTCCCCCGACGCGCGGCGATCCGGATCAGAACCCGGCGTTGATCGCCTGAGCGGCGTCGATTTTGTCTTGGCCTACATCACCAGCGAATTTGTCCCAAACAGGCTTCATGGCATCGACCCAAGCCTGACGCTGTTCAGCGTTCAATTCACGGATGGTGCCACCAGCGTCGATAACCGACTGCTTGGCCGCTTCGTTGACTGCAAAGGCTTCTTTGTTGCGCGTCTCGGTGACTTCACCCAGGATCGTCAGGAATTGATCGCGCACTTCGGGGTCCAGGCTGTCCAGCCAGTCAACCGAGGTCACGACCAGATAGTCGATGATACCGTGGTTGGTTTCGGTGATACCGTCCTGCACCTCGAAGAACTTCTTGCCATAGATGTTCGACCAGGTGTTTTCCTGGCCATCCACAACACCCTGCTGCAGAGCGCCATACACTTCCGAGAACGCCATCTTCTGCGGGCTACCACCGATCGCTTCCATTTGCGCGACCAGCACGTCCGACGACTGCACGCGGAACTTCAGACCATTAGCATCTGCCGGTGTTTCCAGTGGCTTGTTGGCGGACATCTGCTTCATGCCATTGTGCCAGAACGCCAATCCCTGCAGGCCGCGGCGCTGCATGCTGTCCTTCATGGCCTGACCGTCGGCCGAGGCTTGGAACGCATCCACTGCATCGATGTTCTTGAACATGAACGGCAGGTCAAATAGCCGGAATTGCTTGGTGAATTTTTCAAACTTGGACAGCGACGGCGCAGCTAGCTGAACATCGCCCTGCAACATAGCCTCAAGGACCTTGTCGTCATTATAGAGGGTCGAGTTAGGGAAAACCTCCATACACATGACGCCATTCATTTCATCGTTCACACGCTGCTCAAGCAGCGACGCTGCTATACCCTTGGGGTGCTTGTCGGTGTTCGTCACGTGAGCGAACTTCACCACGATCTCACCATCGTCACACGCTGCCATACCGGCAGTTGCCGTCACAGTCAGAGCAACTGCTGTCGCGGCTGTTGTCAGGAATTTCATCTGTCTTTTCCTCCCAGACTTCTCAGAAACTTCTCAAGAGCGCCGCCAAGGCGCCTTATGCCGGGCAGTGAACCGAATCGCCTGCCACCGCTCAACTTTTTGTTGGGGATGCGCGCGCTTCGTTTTAAACCATTGTTTTTATTACACGTATCAGCGTTTCAACTAAGTCTGCCGTGAACCAACCTGGACTACGTGCGAAATTCCACACAAGGAAATCTGCCTTTGTGCGGATTTTCGCACATATTTCGAACCGTACGATTAGAATCACCCGACAACACCTGCGCCACCGCAGTCCGCACCAGCGGACTGCCACGCCCAAAGCCTTGAATTGCATGAAAATGGAGTGACAGGCGGCGGGAGAACCTACCTTCGGTAATCCTCGGGGCGAATGCCATAACGCGCTAGTTTGTCGTAGAAGGTCTTACGCGGCAGTTTTAGCGCTTTGGCCGCGTCCGAGGCCTTGCCATTGTGGCGCCCCAAAGATGCAATCAAAAGCGAACGTTCGACTTGGGCCATCTGCTCACTCAGCCCCAGCTCAGCGGCCGAAGCGACCTCGTCCGGCATCCCAAGAACAAACCGCATGGCCGCTGACATCAGGGATCGCGCATTGCCCGGCCAGTCCTGCGTCATCAATGACGCCAAATGTTCCGACGTGATATCCGGTGCAGCAATCCCGGCCTGCTCGGCCGCTTGTGCAACATAGTGGCGAAAGATCACCGGAATATCCTCGGGGCGTTCAGCAAGCGACGGTATCCGAACCCGCATCACGTCCAAACGATAGAAAAGGTCGGCATGAAACTGTCCCGCATCAGACAAGCGCGCGAGATCAGCAGTGGTTCCGGCGATGATACGCGCGCCGACCCCTTGCTCGACGATTTCAAGGGCAGCGTACTGGGTTTCAGTCGGCATCGCCGAAATCTCATCCAAAAACAATGAGCCCCCCGCGGCGTCCTCGCAAACATGTCGTAACTCCTGCACCGTCAACCCCGAGGCAGGGCGCTTGACAAACGGGCCTTGCGATTGCGGAGACATCAAATGCACCACTTCAGCCACCTTTGAAATGCCGCTGCCTGCGGGGCCGGTCACGAGAACCTCTACCCCTGTCCGGGCAACCGTACGAACCCGTTCCCTAAGCCGCTCGGCTTGCGCAGACAGGCCGAACAGAAGCCGCGCGGCTGGATCTCCTTTTTCCAACTCAGTTTTCAAGGCACGCTGTTCCAGAACGTGTCGCCGCGCCGCCTGTGCGCGTTCCAGAACCTCGAGCAAGTCCGAGGCAGCGCATGGTTTTTCGAGAAAATCAAATGCACCTGTCCCCATCGCACGAACGGCCATGGGGACATCACCTTCGCCAGTCAACAAGATCACCGGCAGATCGGCATCAACCTCACGCGCGTAGTTCAACAGGTGAAACCCGTCACGTCCGGGCATCCTGATGTCCGACACGATAACACCTGCAAAATCAGCCCGAATGTGATCCTTGGCGGCTACGAAAGACCCAGCAGTCACGGGCGCGTAATCCGCCAGCTCCAGCGTTTGGGCCAAAGCCTCGCGCACCGCCGCATCGTCATCGACCAAAAGGACCTTTCGTGTCATGCGACCTCATCTTCCCGGTAATACTCAAGCTCGACCGTGAACATCGCCCCTGTCTGCGCGTTGGTTCCACGGATGTTACCACCAAAACTCTGGACCAACCCGTAAGAGATCGAGAGGCCCAACCCCATCCCCTCGGACGATCCCACAGCCTTGGTGGTATAGAACGGCTCGAACAGTTTTTCAGTGTTTTCGATACCTGGGCCGATATCGCGCACCGTGACCGCCAGTTTGTCACCCGTCTCGATCGCAATATTGATCAACTTGTCATCCTGCTGGCTCATGGCATCGGCGGCGTTGTTGATCAGGTTCACAAACACCTGAACAAGCCGCACCTCGCCGCCCCAAGCAAAAACAGGACCAGAAGGCAGCTGCCATTCCAGTTCGACCCCTTCGGACCGCAGGCGCGCATCGGTCAGTTCGACAGCCGTTTCGATCACCTGAACCAAGTCGACCTTACCCATAGGTTCACTTTCGTTTCGGGCAAAGGCCCGAAGGTTTTTGATGATGCGCGCCATCCGCGCCGCCATGTCGGATATGCGTGTCAGATTTTCAGCCGCACGCCCCTCGCGCCCACGCGACAAAAATGCTGTGCCATTATCGGCAAATTGCTGGATCGCCATGAGCGGCTGGTTTAGTTCGTGGCTGATCCCGGCGGACATCTGCCCCAATGCGCTTAGTTTTCCGGCCTGTATCAGCTCGGCCTGGGCTTTCTTTAATGCGGTTTCAGCCTCTTGCCGCTCATGAACTTCGCGCCTGAGAGCGGTGTTGGCAGCCGTCAGAGCACGGGTTCGCTGCGCAACACGACTTTCCAGAACGACATTGGCCTGCGCCAGCGTCCTGCGCCGCTCCGTCGCCAGGAACAACAAGGCACCAAAAGCAAAACAGATCGCAGCTACCGCGGCAGCCTGCAGCCCCGCCAAACGCCGCGCCGGAGCTACATCGACCAAAACCTCGGCCGTCATGTCGATCACGGGCAAATCAAGCGTCAGGTGCAGCGCACGTTCAGGCAGATACCTGCCCCACCCCAATCGCCAAAGCTCGTGCCCACCGATCATGGTCGAGGCGAAATCGGTCGCATTCCCTTCTGGCGGAGACAGGCCCTGCTGACCCTCGGACCGATACCAGAACAGAAGGTCGGACCGGTTCGAGATAAAGACCACCCCTTCGGAATCCACAAAGAAAACGGCCTCGGTACTGCCGCGCCATGTTTGTTCGACATCCTGAACATCGGCGACGACCATCAAGGCCCCTTGCACCCGACCCAATGCATCAAATGTCGGTGCTGCGTAAGAATAAATGCGCGCACCGCTTTCGGGAAGGACCCCGTGCGCACTCCCCAAAGCGCCCTGCAATGCGCGTTCGAACGCTGGGTGACCCGCCAGACTGCCCTGCGCGATCGGCTGTGCAGCGGTCAGAACCCGACCATTGCGGTCCAGATATAACATGTTGACGGCAGCTGTCTTATCGGCCACGTCCAGCAACATGGCTTGTGCCGCCTGACGTTGTGAGGGTGTGTCCAGCGTAGCCAGCGCAGGATGGCCCGCCATCAGAACGGCCAATTCCTGATAGACCTGCATCTGAGTGCTTAACCGGTCCGCGGCCAGTTCCAAATCGGCCTCGGCCTTCTCGCTAAGCTGCGACAACGCCTGCCTGAACCCGTAGGACCAGACGCCCGCCGACAGCAGCGCGACCGAGAACAGAAAACCTATGACGACGAATGCTCTGTGCATATCCTAGGGTCTTGCATTCAGCGCGGCCTATGGCAAGTCTGCGCGGCATGAAGAAAATCTCGCAGTCGCCGGTTGATCCCGTATTCGTTCAGGACCCCTATCCTTTTTATGACCATGCGCGCAGGTTCGGAGACCTGTTTTTCTGGGAAGACTACAACAAGGTTGCCGCAGTATCGCACAGAGCCGTTCAGACATTACTGAAAGATCGACGATTTGGGCGCGAGAAGCCAACCGAATTGCAAACCCCCGGCCCCGATCATCTGGCAGCTTGGCAGGCGATCGAGGATCATTCTCTTCTCGAACTGGAACCTCCGCGCCACACGCGATTGCGTAGTCTGGTCATAAGGGCCTTTACGTCCCGCTCTATTGCCGCGATGACCCCAGACATCGAACAACTGTGCCGCGACCTTATCCACGAATTTCCCGACGAACCGTTCGATCTGCTGCAGACATATTGCACGCAGGTGCCGGTGATCACCATTTGCCGGTTGCTGGGCGTACCCGAGCATATGGCCCCTGACCTTCTGCAATGGTCCCACGATATGGTCGCGATGTACCAGGCAAACCGAACCCGCCAGACCGAAGACCGGGCAGCGCAGGCATCAGCGCAGTTCACTGAGTTCCTAAGCAATTATATCGACCTGCGCCGCGTCGAGCCGGGTCCAGATCTGATCACAAAGCTGATCGCAGCCGAGGAAGACGGCGAAAAGCTATCGCGGGACGAATTGATTGCGACTTGTGTGCTTTTGTTGAATGCCGGACATGAGGCGACGGTCCATGCGTTGGGAAATGGCGTGAAGACACTGCTTCAGACCGAAACAAGGCCAGACGTATTGGATGAGAACCGGATTGACGGCACCGTTGAGGAGATCCTCAGATATGACCCGCCCTTACACATGTTCACACGCTACGCCTATGAGCAGGTTGATCTTTTCGGCCACAGCTTCAAACGCGGCGATGAGGTCGCCTTGTTGCTTGGCGCTGCAAACCGCGACCCTTCCGTTTGGGCCGATCCAAATCAGTTCTTACCCAGCCGAGACGTCGTAACAAATACCAGCTTTGGCGCAGGGCTGCATTTCTGCGTCGGCGCGCCACTGGCGCGCCTCGAGATTCGCATCGCCCTCAAAACCCTATTTGATCATTGCCCGTCCCTGCGCCTAGAGGGCGATCCGGACTATTCCAACACGTACCACTTTCACGGGTTGACCCGCCTCATGGTCACGACCTGAAGGATTATTCTGCGACCAGAGCGTTCAGCGGCAGCATTGTGGTCGATTTGATCTCTTCCATGGACAGCAGTGCGGTCACATTGTGAACCCGCACTTCCGAGATCAGCGTTTGGTAGAATTCGTCGTAAGCCCGCGCATTTTTGACCCGAACCTTGAGGATGTAGTCAATGTCACCCGCCAAACGATGCGCCTCTTGCACCTCGGGACGGTCGCGAAGGGCCTTAAGGAATTTGCGCTGCCAGTCTGCTTCGTGTTCGGACGTGCGTATAAGAACGAAGAACGTCGCTTCAAAACCCAGTGCCTCGGCATCCAGCAAGACGGTCTGTTGACCGATCACACCGGCCCCCTTCAGCTTGCGGATTCGGTTCCAGACCGGGGTCTTCGAACTGCCAACACGCGCGGCAATTTCGTCCAGTGATTGGCTGGCATCGCGCTGCAGCTCAACCAGAATTTTCCGATCTGTGTCGTCAATTCGCACCGACATCCCAATTTTTCCTTTGTTTCGAAACCCACGTTCTCCAACGCGCCGTCGAAAGAACATTTGTTCTTATTTATGCACCCATATGGCGCAATACCGGGAATATTTCCTATATTGCAGGTCAAGTCAAACGAACCGGAACCAAACATGCAGAACGCGCATTCACATAACGGAGCAGGACATGTCGACTTTGTCGGCGCGGGTCCGGGCGATCCTGAATTGCTGACGCTCAAGGCGTTGCGCGCGTTTGAATGCGCGGATGTGGTTTTGCATGATCGTTTGATAAGTGCCGAAGTTTTGGAATTGGCCGGCAAGACTGCTGTTCTGGTTGATGTCGGCAAAGCCGGGTTCGGTCCCTCGTGGAAGCAGCAGGATATCGACGCACTATTGGTGGAACATGCGCTGAACGGACAGCGCGTCGTCCGGTTGAAATCCGGTGATCCTACCGTGTTTGGGCGTCTGGACGAAGAGATCGAGGCCGTTGAAGCCTCGGGCATCTCGTGGGCCATCATCCCCGGTATTACTGCGGCGTCCGCAGCTATTGCTGGGATCGGTCAAAGCCTGACCCGACGTGGCCGAAATTCCTCGGTCCGGTTCTTGACGGGGCACGACATGAAGGGTTTTGCCGATCACGACTGGGCTGCTTTGGCGCGCCCAGGTTCCGTCGCAGCAATTTATATGGGTAAGAAGTCAGCCCGTTTCATCCAAGGCCGACTGATCATGCACAGTGCGGATCGAGAAACCCCCGTTACGTTGATCGAAAACGCATCGCGTTCCGACCAACGCGTTATGGCCACCAATTTGGATCGCCTACCCGCTGATCTGACCGCCGCCGAAATGGACGGCCCTACCCTCACATTCATTGGCCTTGAACCGCGCCAAGCGGCCCAGGCCCTGACCGAATTCAATAAGGAGCACGCCTGATGGCCCGCGCTTTTACCCCCAAAATCGTCACCGCAAATGACTTGCTGGAAGGCGACGTGATCTACCTGACTGAAGATGACCGCTGGTCGCGTGATCTGGCCGAAGCCGAACTGATCACCGACGAAGCCCACGCACAGGTCCGTCTGCTGGACGCCGCACGTCAGGCCAACAAGATTGTTGGAGCCTATCTGGCCGATGCCGTGGCTGGTGAAAACGGGCCCGAACCCACCCATTTCCGCGAGGACTTCCGCCGTACTGGCCCGTCCAACTATGCCCATGGCAAGCAGGAAACAGCAACGCAGCCCCGGGCCTGAGCTCAGGCCCTCTCTCTCCCCTTTCAAGGCCCCAGGTTCGGGGCTGCAACTAAGGACAGCTAATCATGTATCGCTACTCCGAGTTCGACACAGCATTTTTGGCAGAACGTAACAAGCAGTTCCGCGCGCAGGTTGAGCGTCGCATCGACGGCTCGCTGACCGAGGATGAATTCAAACCCCTGCGCCTGATGAACGGCCTGTATCTGCAGTTGCACGCGTACATGCTGCGCGTCGCGATTCCCTATGGCACGCTGTCCAGCGCACAGATGCGCCAACTGGCCCTACTGGCCGAGAAGTGGGACAAGGGCTATGGCCATTTCACCACCCGCCAGAACATCCAGTATAACTGGCCCAAGCTGAACGACGTTCCCGATATGCTGGACGCGCTGGCCGAGGTCGGCATGCACGCCATCCAGACCTCGGGCAACACCATCCGCAACGTGACTGCGGACCATTTCGCCGGTGCCGCCGCGGATGAGATCGCCGATCCCCGCCCCTATGCCGAGCTGCTGCGCCAGTGGTCCACTGATCACCCGGAATTCCAGTTCATGCCGCGTAAGTTTAAGATCGCCATCACCGGCAGCGAAAACGACCGCGCCGTGATCAAGGCACACGATATCGGCCTGCAACTGGTCGAGCGTGACGGCGTTCTGGGTGCCCGCGTGATCGTAGGTGGTGGTCTGGGCCGCACTCCGATGATCGGCAAGGAATTGTCGGATTTCGTCGCCTTTGACGATCTGCTGGCCTATCTTGAAGCGACTGTGTCCGTCTGGAACCAGATCGGCCGCCGCGACAACAAATACAAAGCGCGCATCAAGATCACCGTCCACGAAAACGGCATCAACACCATCCGCGCCAAGGTCAACGAGCGCTTCCTGCAGGTTCGCCCGCAGTTCAAGGGTGCCGATATGGCATTGTTGGAAGAGATCAAAGGCCACTTTGCAGCGCCTGATTTCCGTCAGGGCTCGGTCGCGTCGTTTGAAAGCGCCTATACCAACGATCCGGTCTTCCGTTCGTGGGTCGACACCAACATCGCGCCGCACAAGAACGCGGATCATGCGATCGTTACGATCTCGATCAAGAAACACGGCGCGACGCCGGGTGATGCGACCGCTGAGCAAATGCGCGTGATGGCTGATCTGGCCGAAGCCTTCGCCTATGATGAGCTGCGCATCAGCCACGAGCAGAACGTGATCCTGCCGCATGTCCACAAATCGGACCTGCCCGCGATCCACGCCAAGCTGAAGGAATACGAGCTGGCGACCGCCAATATCGGCCTGATCAGCGACATCATCGCCTGCCCGGGCATGGACTACTGCGCATTGGCCACCGCACGCTCAATCCCCGTTGCGCAGGAAATTGCGACCCGCTTTGACGATCTGAAGCTCGAGCATGATATCGGCCACCTGAAGATCAAGATCTCGGGCTGCATCAACGCTTGTGGGCATCACCACGTGGGCCACATCGGCATTCTGGGTCTGGATCGCGCAGGCGTCGAGAACTACCAGATCACTCTGGGCGGCGACGGCACCGAAACAGCGGCCATCGGCGATCGGACCGGCCCCGGCTTTGCCTATGATGAGATCGTTCCCGCGGTCGAGCGGATCGTGAACACCTATCTGGAACAGCGTGACAGCCCCGAAGAAGAGTTCCTGCAGACCTATCGTCGTGTCGGCATGGCTCCGTTCAAGGCGGCTCTGTACCCCGAGGCTCAGGCGAATGCCGCTTGATCTGATCCAGACGGAGCTGGGTAAAGACCGCAGCGAACTGACCGAACAGGTCGAGGCGCTGAACGCCCGGTTCCGGCACCACAGCGCGCATGACGTGATGCATGGTGCCATTGAACAGATTGAAGACCTTGCCCTAGTGTCCAGCTTCGGGGCCGAGTCAGTTGTGTTGCTGCATATGGCGGCTGTGGTCGACAAGATGACCCCGGTGCTGTTTGTGGACACGCAGATGCTGTTCACCGAAACGCTGGAATACCAACAGGAGGTCAGCGAACGTCTGGGGCTGAAAAACGTCCACATCATCCGCGCCGAAGATGAGGATGTGCAGCGCGATGACCCTTACGGCGCGCTGCGTCTGCGGGATACGGATGCATGCTGCAACTTGCGCAAAACCTTCCCGCTGCAAAAAGCCCTGACGGGCTATTGCGGCTGGATCACAGGGCGCAAGCGGTTCCAGTCCGGCACACGCGCCGCGCTTGACTTCTTTGAGGTCGAGGACGGCACCGGTCGGATCAAGGTTAACCCGCTGGCCCATTGGGCGCCCGAGGACGTGCGCGCCTATATGGAAGAAAACAACCTGCCCCGGCATCCGCTGGTGGCCAAAGGATACCCTTCGATCGGCTGTGCGCCCTGCACCTCACCGGTCAAAGAAGGCGAAGACCCCCGCGCCGGACGCTGGCGCGACCAGAACAAGGAAGAATGCGGCATCCATTTTGTCGATGGCAAAATGGTGCGCGCCGGAGAGACAACATGAACGTAATCGTAACTGATGAGGGCTTTGCCCCCGACGACTGGACCGATGGGTTTGTCACGCTGGAAGACGCCGCCAACGACGTGGTTGCGCTGGATGTGGCTTCGGACACCGACCCGGATGAACTGTATGACCGCCTCGGCAGCGCCAAAATGGTTCGCGTGGACTTTCCGTCCTCGGCCGATGGGCGCGGGTTTACCATCGCGCGCATTCTGCGCTTGAAAGGCTATACCGGGCGTTTGCGCGCGCGCGGCCATGTCTTGGCCGATCAGTTTGCGATGGCCCGTCGCAGCGGCTTTGACGAAGTCGAGATCGACCAGGCCCTTGCGCAACGTCAGCCCGAAGATCAGTGGTTGGCCCGCGCCAACTGGCAGGACAACAATTATCAATCCCGCCTGCGCGGATAACTGAACTTTACGTCAGTCAGTGCGACGTTGGGGCAACTGCCCCTTTTCCTGACGTGGATCAAAGATTAAACGGAGATGTCGGTTTACCCAACCGGCAGTGAAACGATGACAGAGATGAAGCCCGTGACCGAAGCAACCGCCGTAAAGGCCCCCGTTCTGCCGGACGCGCAGACCGTAACCGACGTCAAACATTGGACCGACAGCCTATTTTCCTTCAAGGTGTCGCGCCCTGCCTCGCTGCGTTTCCGCTCGGGCGAGTTTGTGATGATCGGCTTGCTGGGCGACAATGGGAAACCTTTGCTGCGCGCATATTCCATTGCATCGCCGTCCTGGGACGAAGAGCTGGAGTTCTATTCGATCAAGGTGCAAGACGGCCCTTTGACTTCGAAGCTGCAGCACATCAAGCCCGGCGACCAGATCATCCTGCGACCCAAGCCCGTTGGTACGCTGGTCCATGACGCTCTGCTTCCGGGCAAACGTCTGTGGTTCTTTGCCACCGGCACCGGCTTTGCCCCCTTCGCCTCGCTGTTGCGCGAGCCGCAGACCTATGAGGATTACGATGAGGTCATCATCACCCATACCTGCCGCGAAGTGGCCGAGCTGGAATATGGTCGCCAACTGATCGAAAACATCCGTCAGGACGAGATGCTGGCCGAGTTGATGGGCGAAGGTTTCGCCGACAAGATCCGGTATTACCCGACCACCACTCGGGAAGAGAGCCCCAAGATGGGCCGCATCACCGACCTGCTGAAAGACGGCACTGTCTTTGCTGATCTGGGTATCGAAGGCGGCATTAAGCCGGAAACCGATCGCGGCATGGTCTGCGGGTCGCTAGCTTTCAATCTGGATATCAAGGAGATTCTGGAGGAGTTCGGCCTGCGCGAAGGCGCCAATTCCGAGCCCAAGGAATTCGTGATCGAAAAAGCCTTTGTAGGCTAAACTGACTGCGCCGGGCACAGGAATGACTGTGGTCGGCGCATAAAGCTGCTGTGATACCTAAGAAATTCGGCCTTTTCGGCGCGGATCACGCTTGAATCAGCGCGCCGGGCGGTCTAAATTTCGGGCTCGAATTTCTGCAATCATCAAAGGAATGAACCCATAGCTCGCAGACCTCACAACGCGCCGCCTCAGAGAGATACCGGCCCGCGCGTCAATGAAAAAATCCGTGCCCCCGAAATCCGCCTGATTGGCGCTGACGGCGATAACGTCGGGGTGGTTCATCCCGCCAAAGCCATGCAACTTGCCGCAGATGCGGGCCTTGACCTGGTCGAGATTTCGCCCAATGCGAACCCGCCGGTCTGCAAGATCATGGATTTTGGCAAGTTTAAGTACGAGACGCAAAAACGCGAAGCCGAGGCGCGCAAAAAACAAAAAGTCATCGAGGTGAAAGAGGTCAAATTCCGCCCCAACACCGATACGCATGACTATGACGTCAAAATGAAGAACGTTTTCAAGTTTTTGGAAAAAGGCGACAAAGTCAAAGTCACTCTGCGGTTCCGTGGCCGTGAGATGGCGCACCAGAACCTTGGGCGCGAATTGTTGGAACGTGTCGCCGAGGACATCAAGGAACTGGGCAAGGTCGAAAACATGCCCAAGATGGAAGGTCGTCAGATGATCATGATGATCGGGCCGCTTCCTCAGAAGTAATCAGGACCGCGTAAACCCTGAAGAAGCCTCCTTTTTTAAAGGGGGCTTTTGTTTTGCGATCTGGCTTTTACCCAGTGGAATGAATCGTGCAGGTCAAAGCCAAGCGATATCGTATCAATGATAAGAAGCAACGTCAGGAAACCGGCGTATTCAGGCGAAAGCGCCGAATCTGCGGACAACACCATCGCGATGACAATCACCAAAGGCCCCCAGCACAACAGGTGCGGCAAAGCCATCGCCTTGCTCATCCCTCGGGCGGCTAGCATGATCGGAATATTCAGGGCCATACCGGTTACTGCCAAAACGGCGATTAACTCACCGTGTGGTTGATCCATAAAAGCCAAAGGTGCAAGGTTAACCGGGATTAAAACTACGAGAACCCAAATCTGAACCCATGTTGGAAGACTTCGAAAACTCACCCAAATATCGTTAACCATTACACTCGCCCCAATAAAAAATTTGACTAATACTTTATTGAGTTAAAAAGAAAAGTCAGTTCACAAGGGTGTTATAGCACGGTCGAAATCGCTTTGCCCAGCTTCCAGGTTAATTCTTCGATTTGTGTGTCTTCAATGACAAATGGCGGCGCCAGAAGAATGTGGTCCCCCACACGTCCATCGCGAGTACCAGCCATAGGATAGCAGATCAGACCTTCGGCAAATGCGGCCTGTTTGATCTTTCCAGCCAGTCCATTCGCCGGGTCAAATGGACGCTTGCTGCCCTGATCAGCGACCAGCTCGATCCCCCGGAACAAGCCTCGACCTCGAATATCCCCGACATTGGGATGCTGACCAAAAGCGTCTTCTAGTGAACGCTGGAGCTTTTGACCCATCGCCCCGGCTCGGGCGGGCAAATTGCGTGAGGTTAGCTCCTGGAGAACGGCCAAAGCTGCCGCCGTTGCGACGGGGTGGCCAACATAGGTATGGCCGTGCTGAAAGAACCCCGTCCCGTCACGGATCGCGCTGTAAATCCCATCTGTACAAAGCATCGCGCCTATCGGTTGATAGCCAGCCCCTAGGCCTTTCGCGATACACAATATGTCAGGCACAACTCCGTCGTGATCGCAAGCGAACAAGTGACCCGTGCGCCCCATTCCGCACATCACTTCGTCCAAGATCAAAAGCACACCGTATTTGTCGCAGATTTCACGGATTCGCCTGAAATAGCCGTCAACAGCTGGGACAGCACCCAGAGTTGCCCCGACAACGGGTTCAGCCATAAAGGCCATAACGCTGTCCGGACCCAGGCGCAAAATTTCATCTTCCAACTCGTTGGCGACGCGTTGGCCGTAGTCAAAGCTGCTCTCTCCGTCAGTTTTTTCAGCATATTCGTAACATGGTGCGATATGCGTCATCTCTATCAGCATGGGCGCAAACTGCGCCCTACGCCAGGCGTTGCCGCCAGCAGACAGCGCGCCCAACGTATTCCCGTGGTAACTTTGACGCCGCGCAATTACATGCCGTCGATCCGGCTGACCAACCTCAAGGAAATACTGTCGGGCCAACTTGATCGCAGCTTCCGTCGCTTCGGATCCTCCGGATACAAAGTAGACGCGGTCCAGACTTCCCGGCGCATTTTGTATCAACATCTCGGCCAATGCTTCCGCCGGCTCCGAGGTCATGAACCCCGTATGAGCAAAAGCAATTTTCTCAACCTGATCCTGAACGGCCTTGATGACCGACTGGTTTGAATGCCCCAGGCACGACACGGCTGCATCTCCGCAATCCAGGTATCGACGTCCCTGACTATCGATCAAATACGCCCCGTCACCCGCGACAGCGACCGGCAGTTTCGACTTCGTGTGTCTCGGAAATATGTTGCTCATAACGAACCTTTCTTAAGTGATGTAACCAAAGTCGACACGGACGCCGCATTGTCCGCCCAAACCGTTCCGTCTGGCCTGTACAAACTGTTTTCAAACCCGACCCGTACGTCTCCCCCGCGCGAGGCCGCCAGACGCAAACAAGCGTGTTCCTGTTTACCGAATGCGCAGACCATCCAGGGCGACACTCCCAAGGGAAACCGATCCAAATCTTCGAGCGCGGATTCTTGCCCCTGCATATACCGTCCCAGTACCAGAAGTCGGTCTGTCTGAGCCGATTTCACTGTTCCATTGGCCCGCCAATAGGACAGCAGAGCCGCATCTTCAGCATCATAAAGGATATGCTGCACGTGCGCTTCCATATCCGCACACACTGCGTACACTTTTGCAGCCAATTCTGGTGATCGAGCGATTTCGCGCACCGAGATTGAGACCCATTCAGGTTGAACCTTGGTAAGACAGTCCAATTGCTCGGCAACATCGTAAATACCGGCGGCCTCGGTCGTGATCTGGATATCCATGCCGGGAACGGCGCGCCGCAACTCGCTTATCGCTTCGAGATATCGCCCCGGATCCAACGAATGCACTCCTTGTTCGTCACGCACATGCAGATGGAGACCGTGTGCTCCGGCAGAAAAACATGCCTTTGCCGTCGACACTATATCGTCGATCCAAACAGGAAGTTCTGCGTGGTCTTGCGACGTGCGACGCGCGCCATTTGGCGCGACCAAAACGTAAGGACGGGGTGTGCGCTTCATCGATGCGGCCTTGATTGCTTGGGCTCACTCTAGTTGTGTGCGAACACGTTTTTAATTTACAATTTTCATAACTAATGTTTTTTTACACTATGCCAGATACACCGACCCAAATTACGCACAAGCTGCGAGACGACATCTCATCAATGCCACCGGGCCTTCAGGCGGCGGCTAAGTATATTATCGATCACCCCGGCGACTTCGCGTTGGACTCTATTAGGGTTACGGCCAGTAATATCGGTGTCAGCCCGAACGTCTTGGTTCGGTTGGCTCAGCGCATGGGGTATGATGGCTTTGAAGCGTTCCGCACACCCTTCCGCAAAACTCTGGTCACGGACCAAGAATCCCAGCTGGGCCAAGAGTGGCTGGACACCACAGAGTCCGGAAGTGAACTGGATCGGGCACAAGCGAAGTTCGCGCACAATTCATTGAATGTCGTGACCCGCTCTCTGAGACTTATGCAGCCTGCGAAGGTTTCAAAAACCATTCACTACATCACCGAATCAAACAGATGTTTTGTGACAGCAACTCGGGCAAGCCATGCCTTAGCCTACTATTTTTCATACGCGGGTCGCATGGCGCATCCTGGCATACAGCTTGCTCCGCGACATTCGGGGTCCGTCATCGATGACCTGTTGGACTCGAATGATCGGGACTGCCTGATCGCCATCACGTTTCATCCCTATTCCGCCGAAACAATCGCCGCGATGCGCTTTGCAACACAAAGGGGGTTGAAAGTCATTTTGATTTCCGAAAGCGACGTGATCGCCCCAGGCATCGAACCTGACGTTGTTTTTCAGGTCAGCACCCGATCTCAGCATCATTTTTCCAACTTCGCGGGTGCTACGGCGGTTCTGGATTGCCTTTTGGGACATCTATTTGAAACCTGTGGCGAAGATGCGCGCAAAAGAGTCGAGCGCTACCAAAAAGCGCGCGAAGATACCGGCGCGTATTGGCAACCGTCCAAACTCCCGCGACTTCGTCGATCCTAAAGTCAGCCCTGTTTTTTGCTTCAGGGCTGACGTTTGATTTAGCTACAGG